>NZ_JAPVBO010000009.1:0-231583 GCF_026967995.1 Modestobacter sp. VKM Ac-2979 | reverse complement strand
GGCGCCAGCCGGGGGCTGGGGTTCGCGACCGCCCGGGCCCTCGTCGACGACGGGGCCCGGGTGCTGATCAGCTCCCGGTCCCCCGAGTCGGTCGACGCCGCCGTCGCCTCGCTCGGCGGGGCACCGGCGGCGTCCGGGCTGGCCGCCGACCTGGCCGACCCCGCGGCCGCCGAGGACCTGGTCGGCGCGGCGGTCGACCGGCTGGGCCGGATCGACGGCGCGCTGATCTCCGTCGGCGGGCCGGCACCGGGCAGCGTGCTCGATGTCCCGGAGGACGCCTGGCGGGCCGGGGTCGAGAGCGTGCTACTCGGGCCGCTCCGGCTGATCCGGGCGCTCGTGCCGCACCTGTCCCCCGACGCCGCGATCGGGCTGGTGCTCTCCACCTCGGTGCGCCAGCCGATCGGGCACCTGGCCATCTCCAACGGCCTGCGGCCCGGGCTGGCGATGACCACCAAGGCGCTCGCCGACGAGCTCGGGCCCCGCGGCATCCGGGTCTTCGGGCTGCTGCCCGGCACGATCGCCACCGACCGGGTCACCGAGATCGAGGCGGCCTCCGGCGACCCGGCTGCCGCCCGCACGCGCACCGAGGCGTCCATCCCGCTCCGCCGGGTCGGCCGCCCGGAGGAGTTCGGCGCGGTCGCCGCCTTCGCCCTCTCCCCCGCCGCCTCCTACGTCACGGGCACCATGCTCGCCGTCGACGGCGGCGTCACCCGCGCACTGTGAGAAAGGACCCCCTCATCCCCCACCACTCGCAAGCTCGCGGCGGGCCCCTACGAGGGGGCCAGCCCGTGCTGGTCGCTTGCGCGCACGGCACCCGCAACCCCACCGGCCGGCGGCTGATCGGTCAGCTGGCGCTCGCCGCCCGCGCCCTGCGGCCGGGGCTCACCACCACCGCGGCCTTCGTCGACGTGCAGCCGCCGACGGTCGTCGACGTCGTCCGCGGGCTGGGCGAGTCGGCGACCCCGGCCGTCGTCGTCCCGCTGCTGTTGTCCGGCGGGTACCACGTGCACGTCGACATCGCCGGTGCCGTCGCCGACCACCCGTCGGCGGTGGCCGCCCGGCCGCTGGGACCCGACGCCCGGCTGGTGGGCGTGCTCACCGACCGGCTGGTCGCGGCCGGCGCCGACCGCGCCGACCCGGCCACCGCGATCGTGCTCGCCGCCGCCGGCTCCAGCGACAAGCGCTCGGTGCAGGACGTCGAGGACACTGCGGCGCTGCTCCAGCGCGACTGGGCCGGCCCGGTCACCACCGGCTACGGCTCGGCCGCCCAGCCCCCCGTGCCCGAGGCGGTCGCTGCCGCGCGCGCGGCCGGCGCCCAGCGGGTCGTCGTCGCCGCCTACCTGCTCGCGCCCGGACACTTCCACGACAAGCTCCAGGGCGCCGGCGCGGATTGCGTCACGGCGCCATTGCTGCCCGACGAGCGGATCGCCGCCGTCCTGCTCGACCGCTACGACGCAGCCCTCACCCCGGCCTGATCCCGCTCACTGCAGCGCCAGCACCAGGCAGACGACGGCCAGCACCAACGCGACCGGCGTCATCACCAGGCGCTCGCGACGGCTGCGTGAGGCGGCGTTCATCAACACCCCGACCGCGAAGTACGCCGTGAGCACCCAGATGGCCACGTCGGCCACACCGCGCGGGAGGACGTCCAGCGCACCTGCCACCTGCAGGATGAGCGCGGCGAACAGTGCGTAGAGCACGAGGGACACCGCGCTGCCGATCCGCAGCGCCGCCGGCAGGACGACGTGCTGCCCGCCCCACGCGAACCGGCCCAGCGGCGCACCGGCGATCAGCGACACCTGGAAGGCGGCCAGGCAGCCCAGCACCACGACACCCACGACCGCGACGATCATGATCACGCGGCGCAGGCTACCGACCCGGGATGATCTCCCGCGGTCCTGTTCGCCCCCGCAGGGCCAAGATCGCGACTTCGGCCCCTCAGGGGCCGGTGGCGACCGGGCGGTCGCGGTCGGCGGACCACTGTGACCACGAACCGGGCCACAGGGCCGCCTCGATGCCGGCGTCGGCGAGCGCCGCCACCTCGTGTGCGGCGGTGACGCCGGAGCCGCAGTAGACGCCCACCGTCGTCCCCGGCCGGACGCCCAGCGCGGCGAACCGCTCGGTCAGTACAGCCGCTGTAGCGAAACGACCGTCGGTGGCCAGGTTCTCCGTGGTCGGGGCGCTGACCGCACCGGGCACGTGGCCGGCCCGCGGGTCGACCGGTTCGACCTCGCCGCGATAGCGCTCACCGGCCCGGGCGTCCAGCAGCACCCCGCCCGTCGCGGGCAGCGCAGCCGCCTCGTCCGCGGTGAGCACCGGCATCCCCCCGCCGGTCAGCACCACGTCGCCGGGCTCGGGGACGACGTCGCCGGCCTCCAGCTCGCCACCGGCCGCGGTCCAGGCCGCCAGCCCGCCGTCGAGGATCGAGACGTCGGTGTGGCCGCCCCAGCGGAGCAGCCACCAGGCCCGGGCCGCCGCCAGGCCGCCCGTCGCGTCGTGGACGACGACCCGCGAGCCGGTGGAGATCCCCCACCGCCGGGCCGCTGCTTGCAGTGCCTGTACCGAGGGCAGCGGGTGCCGCCCCGCCTCCGGTGACGCGTCGGCGGCGAGCTCGGTGGGCAGGTCGACGTAGACGGCGCCCGGCAGGTGACCGGCCCGGTACTGCTCCCGGCCGTCCGACCTCCCGAGCGCCCAGCGGACGTCGAGCAGGACGACGTCGCCGGTGCGGCCGAGGAGCTCCTCGGCCGCGATCAGCACGGTCACCGTGCTGCCTCGTGCCGCGCTGCCTCCAGTTCCTCGGTCAGCGCGTTGAGGGCGCCGGCCCGGCCGCCGTAGCGGGCCGGGGTGCTCTGCAGCAGGGCGACCTTCCAGCGCCCCCCGTCCTCGACGGCGGTGAGCGCGTGGACGGTGTGCCGGGACGGGTCGACGGCGTCGCCCCCGGGCGGCACCATCCCGGCCACCGCGTGCAGCACGACCACGCCGTCGGTCAGCCTGCGCACCGAGCGCACGACGCCGACGAAGGTGGGTGTGGCGTGCTCGGTGAACATCCGGCGCATGTCGGCGGCGATGCTGAGCCGGCCGCTGCGCAGGGTGCCGTCGAGGTCGATGAGCTCGCCGTCGTCAGCGAAGACCGAGGACACCGTCACGCCGCTGCGCTGGTTCCATCCCGCCAGGTACCGCGCGTACAGCGCCCGGATCTGGGTGTCCTGCGGATGACCTGCGCTCAAGGGAGTGCTCCTGCGGGTGGTACGAGTGGGTCAGGAGTGACCGTAGTGTGCCCGCCCCGCCGGGCCCGACCCCGTGCCCTCGAGCCGTGGTCCGACCTGGGTCCGGAGGTGCTGCTCAGAAGGCGGCGAGGGGTTCGGCGACGAACCCACCGTCCCGCTGTGACACGTGCCAGACGCGGACGTCCTTGCCGCCGATCTCGTCCTTCTCGTGGAAGCGGACCCGCTCGTCGAGCGGCACGCCGTGGCCGCGGACCAGCAGCGGCCCGCCGCTGTCGACGGTGAACTCGGCGTCCCCGACGAACAGCTCCAGGGACGGGACGTCGCCGGCCGGCGGCACGGTCACCGGGCACGGCCGGCCGGAGGCGACGGATGGCGGCGGCTGGATGGTCAAGGTGTGCCTCCCACGGCTCGGGTGACGGGCGCCGTCGGGGGGAACGTGCCACGGGCGCGGCCGGTGCGCAGTGCTCACCACTGCCCTCCGGCACGGCCACCACGGTGGGTATACCGCTCCGGACGCTCCGCTCATCCGACCTGGACGGCCTGGTCCTCTCCGGCCGGGGCGAACTGGGTCCGGTAGAGGTCCGCGTAGTGGCCGCCGGCGGCGAGCAGCTCGTCGTGGGTGCCGCGCTCGACGATCCGGCCGGCGTCGACCACCAGGATCTGATGGGCGCCGCGGATGGTGGACAGCCGGTGTGCGATCACCAGCGAGGTCCGTCCGGCCAGCGCCGCGTCCAGCGCGTGCTGCACCGCCACCTCGGACTCGCTGTCCAGGTGGGCGGTCGCCTCGTCCAGGATCACGATGCCCGGTGCCTTCAGCAGCACCCGGGCGATCGCCAGCCGCTGCTTCTCCCCGCCGGACATCCGGTGCCCGCGGTCGCCGACCACGGTGTCCAGCCCGTCGGGCAGTGAGTGCACCAGCGCGGCGATCCGGGCCCCGGTGAGCGCCGACCACAGCTCGTCCTCGGTGGCCTCGGGCTTGGCGTAGCGGAGGTTGGCCCGGATCGTGTCGTGGAACAGGTGGGCGTCCTGGCTGACCACGCCGATCGCGTCGCGCAGCGAGGCGGTGGTGGCCTGCCGGACGTCGACCCCGCCGACGCGCACCGTGCCCTCGGTGACGTCGTAGAGCCGGGACACCAGCGCGGCCATCGTCGACTTCCCGGCGCCCGAGGTGCCGACCAGGGCGACCAGCTGGCCCGGTTCGGCCCGGAAGGAGACGTCGTGCAGCACCTCGGCCGGCTGCCCGTGCTCGGGGACGGCGACGTCCTCCAGCGACGCCAGCGACACCTCTGCCCCCGACGGGTAGCGGAAGGAGACCGACTCGAACTCCAGGGACCGGTCCTCGACCGGGACCGGCACCGCGTCGGGGGCCTCGGCGATCATCGGCGCCAGGTCGAGCACCTCGAACACCCGGTCGAAGCTG
This sequence comes from Modestobacter sp. VKM Ac-2979, assembly GCF_026967995.1. Classification (NCBI taxonomy): domain Bacteria; kingdom Bacillati; phylum Actinomycetota; class Actinomycetes; order Geodermatophilales; family Geodermatophilaceae; genus Modestobacter; species Modestobacter sp. VKM Ac-2979. The sequence goes on along the minus strand of NZ_JAPVBO010000009.1, from coordinate 226,936 downwards.
ACCAGCGCGCTCATCACGTCGACCCGCACGTTGGCCAGCGCGGTCAGCGGGCCGTAGAGCCGCGCCAGCAGCAGCGCCAGGGCGACGACGTCACCGGCGGACAGCTGCCCGGTGAACGCCAGCCAGCCCCCCAGCCCGTAGACCAGCGCGGTGGCCAGCGCGGCGACCAGGGTGAGGGCGGTGAAGAAGGTGCGGCCGTACATCGCCGAGAGCACGCCGATGTCGCGCACCCGGGACGCCCGGCCGCGGAAGGAGTCCGCCTCGACCTCGGGCCGGCCGAACAGCTTGACCAGCAGCGCCCCGGCGACGTTGAACCGCTCGGTCATCGTCGCGTTCATCGAGGCGTTGAGCCCGTAGGACTCCCGGGTGATCGTCTGCAGCTTCTTGCCGATCCGCTGGGCCGGCACCACGAACAGCGGCACCATCACGATCGACAGCAGGGTGATCCGCCAGGAGAGGCTCAACATGACCCCGGCGGTCAGCACCAGGGCGATCACGTTGGAGACGACCCCGGACAGCGTGGAGGTGAAGGCCCGCTGGGCGCCGATGACGTCGTTGTTCAGCCGGCTGACCAGCGCACCGGTCTGGGTCCGGGTGAAGAAGGCGACCGGCATCCGCTGCACGTGCTCGAAGACCCGGGTGCGCAGGTCGTAGATGACGCCCTCGCCGATCCGGGCGGAGTACCAGCGCTGCACGAGCGAGCTGGCGGCGTCGAGCACGGCCAGCCCGGCGATGAACAGCGCGATCCGGACGATGTCGCCGGCCGTGCCGGTCAGGTTGGCGATCCGGTTGACGATGTCGCCGGCCAGCAGCGGGGTCACGACCCCGATCACCGCAGAGAAGACGACCAGCGCCAGGAAGCCGATGAGCTCGCGCCGGTAGGGACCGGCGATGCCCAGGATCCGGCGCACCGTCCCCTTGGGGACGCCGTGGGACGTGACCGAGCGGTCGGTGCTGAACGACCGCATCGCCGCCATGGACGTCATCGGTGAGTCCACGACACGCCCCCTGTTGCTGGATCCGGTTGATCACCGAGCCGAACAGCCGGGGCGGCCGTCGTGTTCCGTCCGGTCAGTCCCGCCCGGCCAGTGTCCGCAGCCGGCGCACCTGGGCCGCCCGCTCGGCGGCGTCCTGCTCGTCGGGCCCGTTGCGGACGGCCGAGCGCACCAGCGCCAGCGTCTCCCGGGCGGCGTCGGCGTCCGGCCCCAGCAGCGCGGCGACCAGGTCGGCCACCGCCCCGTCGAGCTCGGCGGTCGGGACGGCGAGGTTCGCCAGCCCGGTGGTCACGGCCTCGGCCGCGCCCACCGCCCGACCGGTCAGGCAGATCTCCACGGCGCGGCTGTAGCCGACCAGCTCGACCAGCGTGCTGGTACCGGTGAGGTCGGGGACCAGCCCGAGGCCGGCCTCGGGCAGCCGCAGCTGGGCGTCCTCAGTGAACACCCGGAGGTCGCAGGCGAGCGCCAGCTGGGCGCCCGCGCCGATGGCGTGCCCCTGCACCGCCGCCACCGAGACGACGCCGGGCGAGCGCAGCCAGCGGAACGCCGCCTGGTAGCCCCGGATGCGCTCCTGGGCCGCCTCGGTGGGCAGCGAGCCCAGCTCGGCCAGCCCGCCGGGCACCCCGGGGTCGGCGCTGAAGAGCGTGCGGTCCAGGCCGGCGGAGAACGCCCGGCCCGCGCCGCGGACGACGACCACGCGCACGCCGTCGTCCAGTGACTCCCCGACCGCGCGCAGCGCCGCCCAGGTGGCCGGGGTCTGCGCGTTGAGCTGGTCGGCCCGATCGAGGGTCACGGTGAGGACGGCGCCCTCGCGCGCCGTCCTCACCCAGCCGTCGGGCTGCTCACTCACGCAGACTTCTTGGCGTTCCGGTTCGCCCCACCCCGACCGCGGAGGGTGGCGCCCGACTCCGACAGCAGACGGTGCACGAAACCGTAGGAGCGGTTGGTCGAGGTGGCCAGCGAGCGGATGCTCTCCCCGCCGTCGTAACGCTCCCGGAGCTCGCCGGCCAGCGACGTGCGGTCGTCCCCGGTGATCCTCTTGCCCTTGCTCAGGTCCGCAGTGCTCGAGTCGGCCATGACTCCCCTCCGTGTCAGGGGTGCTGCCGACTCCTGCCGACGACATCCCGCTGATCCCCCGGCGCCGATGTCCCGGTGACCTCGGCGTCCCACTGGCCATGATCACCCAGGCCGGGAGGGTCGGCCACCGCAACAAGAACGCGCACCGCCGAATCAGCAGGTCACCGCGGGGCGACCGGATCCCGTCGTTACGCGAGCGAGACCAGATCGGCGAAGTCGGCGCTCCAGGTGTCCTCGGTGCCGTCGGGCAGGATGATCACCTTGTCGGGGTTCAGTGCGTGCACCGCGCCCTCGTCGTGGGTCACCAGCACGATCGCGCCCTGGTAGGTGCGCAGCGCCTCGAGCACCTGCTCGCGGCTGGCCGGGTCCAGGTTGTTGGTCGGCTCGTCCAGCAGCAGCACGTTGGCGCCGGAGACCACCAGCGTGGCCATCGCCAGCCGGGTGCGCTCACCACCGGACAGCGTGCCGGTCCGCTGGTCGACGGCGTCGCCGGAGAAGAGGAAGGCGCCGAGGATCTTCCGCAGCTCGGTGTCGGTGCTCCCCGGAGCCGAGGACCGCATGTTCTCCAGCAGCGTGCGGTCCATGTCGATCGTCTCGTGCTCCTGCGCGTAGTACCCGACCCGCAGCCCGTGCCCGGCCTTGACCTCGCCGGTGTCCGGCTGCTCGGTGCCGGCCAGCATGCGCAGCAGGGTGGTCTTGCCCGCGCCGTTGAAGCCGAGGACGACGACCCGGGTGCCCTTGTCGATGGCCAGGTCGACGCCGGTGAAGATCTCCAGCGAGCCGTAGCTCTTGCTGAGGTGCTCGGCGGTGAGCGGCGTCCTGCCGCACGGGGCCGGCGTCGGGAAGCGCAGCTTCGCGACCTTGTCCTGCACCCGCACCTGCTCCAGGCCCGCGGCCAGTCGCTGGGCGCGCTTGTCCATGCTCTGCGCGGCCTTGGACTTGGTGGCCTTGGCCCGCATCTTGTCCGCCTGGGCGGAGAGTGCGTCGATCTTCTTCTCGGCGTTGGCGCGCTCGGACCGGCGGCGTCGCTCGTCGGTCTCCCGGGCGTCCAGGTACCGCTTCCAGCCGAGGTTGTAGACGTCGACCGTGGCGCGGTTGGCGTCCAGGTGCCACACCTTGTTGACGACGGCGGCCAGCAGCTCGACGTCGTGGCTGATGACGATGAGCCCGGCGCGGTGGCTGGCCAGGTAGCCCTTGAGCCAGACGATGGAGTCGGCGTCCAGGTGGTTGGTGGGCTCGTCGAGCAGCAGCGTGTCGGCGTCGGAGAAGAGGATCCGGGCCAGCTCGACGCGGCGGCGCTGGCCGCCGGAGAGGGTGCGCAGCGGCTGCTGGAGCACCCGGTCGGGCAGGCCGAGGTTGGTGCAGATCCGGGCGGCGTCGCTCTCCGCGGCGTACCCGCCGAGTGCGGCGAACTGGTCCTCCAGCCGCCCGTACTGCCGGACGGCGCGGTCCATCTCGGCGTCGTCGGCGGGCTCGGCCATCGCCACCTGCGCCTTGGTCAGCTGCGCCTTCAGCACGTCCAGGCCGCGGCCGGACAGCACCCGGTCGCTGGCGGTGATGTCGAGGTCGCCGCTGCGCGGGTCCTGCGGGAGGTAGCCGAGCTCACCGGTCACGTCGACCTTGCCGGCGTGCGGCACGCGCTCCCCGGCGAGGGTGGTCAGGGTCGTCGTCTTGCCAGCACCGTTGCGCCCGACCAGCCCGATGCGGTCACCGGGCTGGACCCGCAGATCGGCTTCGCTGATGAGGATCCGGGAGCCGGCACGCAGCTCGAGGCCGGTCGTCGTGATCACTGACCCCATGATAGGCGCTCGACCGCCATCGGCCGACCGGATTGCCAGGTGACCTCCACGTCACCTGGGGTACGCAGGGCACCAGCCGTGGTCGCACGCGACGGTCCAGACAGCGGAGGTGAGCGGTGCCCGGCAGCCCTGAGGTGGTCTACCCACCGCCACTGGGCCGTCCCCCGCCGACCACGGCGCCGACGGACGCGGCGCCGACCGACACCGGCACCGGCACCGGCGACGTCGCACCCCAGCAGGTGCTCCTCGGCGCCGGCGCGGTCGCCGTGGTCGCCGCCGGCGCGGCCACGCTCACCGACGCCGGTTCCGTCCCGGGCCTCCTCGTGGTCGCCCTGCTCACCGTCGCCGCGACCCTGGGGTCGCTGCGCGCGGGGCGCCGGGGCCTCCGCAGCAGCGAGGAGGCGCTCGCCTCCGCCGCCGTGGTGCTCGCCGCGGTGGCCGCGTGGTCGGCCGGGGACGGCCCCGGCGGCCCGAGCGCGGTGCTGCTGTCCCTGCTCGCCGCGGTCTTCGTCGTCCTCGGCCTGATCCCGCGGACGACGCTCACCTGGCCGATCGCCGCCTGGGGAGCCGGGCAGGGGGCGGTGCTGAGCGCGCTGACCGGCTCCGGGCTGTCGCTGGCCCCGCACGCCTCCGCCGTGCTGGCCACCGCCGTCGCCGGGCTGGTGATCACGCTGGCCGTCCGCCGGGCCGTCGCGGTGGTCACCCTGGTCACCGCGGCCGCCTGGTGGGTGACGGGGGTCGTGGAGGCCACCGCCCACGTGTGGACGACGGAGTCGGTCGCCGCCGCGCTGGTGCCCTCCGCGCTGATGCTGCTGGCGGCCGGTGCGCTGCTCGCGCTGCCCCGACGAGCGGACCTGCGGCCCGTGCTGGGTCCCCCGGCCGCCGTCCCGGTGTCGGCCGGGCTGGTGACCGGGGCCGCCGTCGCCGGCCTGCTGCAGGCTGCGGGGCCGGTCGGGGTGATGACCAGCGGCTACCTCGGCCTGGCGCTCGCGACGGTGGTCGGTGCGGTGGCCTCCCCGGGACCGTCCCGCCTGCTCCGCCCGTCGGGTCTCGCCGCCGCCGCGGTGCTCACCGGGCTGGCCGTCGTGCAGCTGCTCGGGTCGGGACGCTGGACGGCGCTGGCTGCCCTGGTCGCGGTCGCCGCCGTCCCCGCGCTGGTGGTCGCCGCCCGGCGGCCCAGCGACCGCCGGTGGGCGCTGCCGGTCGTGGTGGGCTGCCTGGCCGCCGCCGTGCTGCTGGCCGAGGCCGACGGCAGTCTCGGGTCGGCGCCGGCCGGTCAGCTGCTGGTGCTGTGGTGCCTGCTGGCCCTCGGCGCCGCGACCGCCCTGCGCGGGCAGCCCGCGGAGCTGCCGTTGACCTGGACGGCCGCGGCGGTCGCCGCTGCCGGGCTGGCGCACCTGGCCGGCACCGGGCACCTGCCCGGCCTGGCCCTCGCCCTGGCCGTCGTCGGCGTGGGCTTCATCGCCTCCGGCACGGTCACCGACCGGACACCCGTCCGGGCCGGTGGGTGCACCGCGCTGGTCCTGGCCGCCTGGCTGGCCGCCGGCAGCGCCGGGATCGGCGTGCCGGAGGCCTACACGCTCCCGGCCGCCATGGTGCTGTGGCTGTACTCAGGACGACGGCTGGCCCGCGGCGCGTCCTGGCCGGCCTGGGGCCCGGGACTGGTGGTCGCCTTCGTCCCGTCGGTCTGGCTGGCGGCCACCGAGCCGGACCTGCTGCGGCTGGTGCTGGTCGTCCTCGCCGCCACGCTCTCCGCGACCGCGGGCAGCCGCTGGCAGGTGCAGGCCCCGCTGGTGGTCGGTGCCGCGTCGTTGACCGCGGTGGCCCTCGGGCGGCTGGTCGTCCACCTGCCCCTGACCGGCCTGCTCGCCGTCGGGGCGGCCGGCGCTGTCCTGCTCGCCGCGGGCGCGGTCTACGAGCAGCGCCGGACACGCGCCCGCGCAGCCCTCGCCCGCGTCACTGACCTGCGCTGACGCTGTCGTTACAGCAGCTGTAATCAGTGACATCAGGCCTGGACGCGGCAGAGATGCGGACCTGAGCCCGATGAGGCCTCGGGTCAGGAGCCGAAGAGGACCTCGGCGCCGACCGGGCGCCAGTCCGCCGCCAGGAACGACCGCAGCGAGGCGGTGTTGGCCGGGGCGACCTGCGCCCACAGCGGCTCACCGCCGGGCACCAGCGCCGGGGCCGCAGCAGCCAGCGCGGTGCCCAGACCACGGCCCTGGGCCGACGGGTGCACCTCCACACTGGCCTCCCACCGGCCGGCGACACCACGGCCCAGGACCAGCAGGGCGGCGCTGTCCGGCGTCGTCCACACCCGCACGCCGGAGCGGTGCCGCAGCGCCCGCCGCACCCTCGGGTGCTCGCCGGGGGCGACCTCCCCGAGCTCCAGGCCCGGGCGCACCGGGGCCGGCGGGGCGATCAGCAGCGCGTCCAGCACCCCGGGCTCCGCGCCCACCCGGTCGGCCAGCGCCGACAGGAAGCGGGCCCCCAGCGGCGCTTCGATCGGCTCGCGTGCGACCTGCGCGGCCACCCAGCCCGGGTCGACATCGGCCGCCACGACGTGCCAGCCGGTCCCTCCGACGACGAGTGCCGGCGCCCGCCGTCCGTCGAGGAGGGCAGGCGCCGGCACGGTCGTGACACTCGCAGCAGCCGGCGGGGTCTCCCCCACGGCCAGCTGGTCGAGCAACGTGCGCAACTGCAGGACTAGACCCGGAAGCCGAGGGCCCGCAGCTGCTCGCGGCCGTCGTCGGTGATCTTGTCCGGGCCCCACGGCGGCATCCAGACCCAGTTGATCCGGATGTCGCCGACCAGGCCGGGGCCGGGGCCGCCGGTGAGGGCCTGGCGGGCCTGGTCCTCGATCACGTCGGTCAGCGGGCAGGCCGCCGACGTCAGCGTCATGTCGATGATCGCCACGTTGGCGTCGGTGTCGACGTCCAGCCCGTAGACGAGACCGAGGTCGACGACGTTGACGCCCAGCTCGGGGTCGACGACGTCGCGCATGGCCTCCTCGAGGTCCTCGATCAGGGCGGACTTGCCGCCGTACAGGCCGGCGTCGGGGGTGGTGGGCTCGGTCATCTCAGTTCGCCTCATTCGTCGTGGAGAGGGCGCGGGCGCTCGCGTCCTTCAGCGCCATCCAGCTCATCAGTGCGCACTTGACCCGCGCCGGGTACTTCGAGACGCCGGCGAACGCCACGGCGTCCTCCAGGTCGTCCTCGAGCTCCTCGGCCACGGTCGCGTTGCCCTTGCTCTGCATCAGCGTCATGAACTGCTCGCCGGTGTGCATCGCCTCGGTCACGCTCTTGCCGATCACCAGGTCGTACATCGCCGAGACCGAGGCCTGGCTGATCGAGCAGCCCATGCCCTCGTAGGAGACGTCGGCGATGGTCTCGCCCTCCAGGTGCACCCGCAGGGTGACCTCGTCACCACACGTCGGGTTGACGTGGTGCACCTCGGCCTCGAACGGGTCGCGGAGTCCGCGCCCGTGGGGGTTCCGGTAGTGGTCCAGGATGATGTCCTGGTACATCGACTGCAGCTGCATCACTTCACCTCGCTGGGTGCAACACCGAAGAAGCGCTGGGCTTCCCGCACGCCCTCGACGAGTGCGTCGACGTCGTCGTACCCGGTGTGCACGTAGAACGTCGCCCGGGTGGTGGCCGGGACGCCGTACCGGCGCACGACCGGCCAGGCGCAGTGGTGCCCGACCCGGACGGCGATGCCGAGGTCGTCGAGGACCTGGCCGACGTCGTGCGGGTGGACGCCCTCGACGGTGAAGCTGATCGCTCCCCCGCGGGCCACGGTGTCCGGCGGGCCGATCACGGTGACGCCGGGGATGGCCTGCAGCTGGGCCAGCGCGTACTCGGTGAGGGCCTCCTCATGGGCCTGCACCGCGTCCATGCCGAGTCGCTGCAGGTACTCCACGGCGGCGGCGAGCCCGATGACCTGCGCGGTCATCGGCACGCCGGCCTCGAAGCGCTGCGGCGGGGGCATGAACGTGCTGCCCTCCATCCGGACGACCTCGATCATCGAGCCGCCGGTGAGGAAGGGCGGCAGCGCGTCGAGCACGTCGTAGCGGCCCCACAGCACGCCGACCCCGGTCGGGCCGAGCATCTTGTGCCCGGAGAACACCAGGAAGTCCGCACCGAGCTCGGTGACGTCGACCCGCTGGTGCGGCACCGACTGGGCGCCGTCCACCAGCACCAGGGCGCCGACCTCCCGGGCCCGGGCGACGATGTCGCCCAGCGGGTTGATCGTGCCCAGGATGTTCGACTGCTGGGTCACCGCGACGAGCTTGGTGCGCTCGTTCACCACGGTGGCCAGGTCCGACAGGTCGAGCCGGCCGTCGTCGGTGAGCCCGAGCCAGCGCAGGGTCGCCCCCGTCCGCTCGCACAGCTGCTGCCAGGGCAGCAGGTTCGCGTGGTGCTCCATCTCGGTCACGACGATCTCGTCGCCCTGACCGACGGCGTACCGGCGGAACTCCGGCTCCTTGGCGGTCGCTGCGTTGGACAGCGCGTAGGCGACCAGGTTGATCGCCTCGGTGCTGTTCCGGGTGAAGACGACCTCGTTCTCCGGCGCCCCGATGAACGCCCCGATGGTGGTGCGCGCCGCCTCGTAGGCCGCGGTGGCCTCCTCGGCGAGCTGGTGCGCACCCCGGTGCGGAGCGGCGTTGACGTTCTCGTAGAACCACCGCTCGGCGTCCAGGACGCTGGTCGGCTTCTGCGAGGTCGCGCCCGAGTCGAGGTAGACCAGCCGCTTCCCGTCCCGGACGGTGCGGGACAGGATCGGGAAGTCCGCCCGGATCGCCTCGACGTCCAGCGGGAGCGGCACCTGGCGCGCCCCCACGGGACGCGAGACGGTCTCGGTCATGCGGATGCAGCCTCGCTGGCAGCCTGCTCGTTGGAGTCCTTGACGTAGGCGGCGTAGCCGTCGTCCTCGAGCTTCTGCGCGAGCTCCGGGCCACCCTCGTCGACGACCCGGCCGGCGACGAAGACGTGCACGAAGTCGGGCTTGATGTACTTGAGGATCCGCGTGTAGTGCGTGATCAGCAGGACGCCGACCGGGCTGTCGGCCTTGGCCCGGTTTACGCCCTCGGAGACGACGCGGAGCGCGTCGACGTCCAGGCCGGAGTCGGTCTCGTCGAGGATCGCCATCTTCGGCTTGAGGAGGCGCATCTGCAGGATCTCGTGGCGCTTCTTCTCACCACCGGAGAAGCCCTCGTTGACGTTGCGCTCGGCGAACGCGCTGTCCATCTCGAGCGCGGTCATCTCGGTGCGCACGTCCTTGACCCAGGTGCGCAGCTTCGGCGCCTCGCCGGTGATCGCGGTGGCCGCGGTGCGCAGGAAGTTCGACACCGAGACGCCGGGGACCTCGACCGGGTACTGCATGGCCAGGAACAGGCCGGCCCGGGCGCGCTCGTCGACGGTCATCGCGAGGACGTCCTCGCCGTCGAGGGTCACGGTGCCACCGGTGATCGTGTACTTGGGGTGCCCGGCGATCGAGTAGGCCAGGGTCGACTTGCCGGACCCGTTGGGGCCCATGATCGCGTGGGTCTCGCCTGCGCGGACGGTCAGGTCGACGCCGCGGAGGATCTCCTTGGTCTCGTCCCCGTCACCGACGGTGACGTGCAGGTTGCGGATCTCCAGCACGCTCCCGGCCGAGAGGCCGGTGGCGGTGGGAGTGGCGGTGGGGCTGGTCACGGGGTTCTCGCTCCTCAGTGGCTGGCCGCGGCGAGGGGGGCGTCGACGTCCACCAGGACGTCGTCACCCTCCACCCGGACCGGGTAGACGGGGACCGGCTCGGTGGCCGGGAGGTTCGTGGGCTGGCCGGTGCGCAGGTCGAAGCACGAGCCGTGCAGGGCGCACTCGATGGTGGGCGCCCCATCGACGTCGTCGACGTCGCCGTCGGTCAGCGGGACGTCGGCGTGCGAGCAGACGTCCTGGATCGCGTAGACCTCACCGTCGAGCTGGACGACGGCGACGTCGATGTCGGCGAGCTCGATCCGCAGGGAGCCCTCCTCGGGCACCTCGGACAGCGCGCAGACCCGCTCGTACGTCACGCGCCGACCTCGACCGGCTGCTCCTCGAGGTCCGGAAGGGCACCGAGGCGGGCCTCGATGGTGCCCATCAGCCGGTCCTGCAGGGCGGGGACGCCGATGTGCTGCACGACGTCGGCGAAGAAGCCGCGCACCACGAGGCGGCGGGCCGTCTCGGCGTCGATCCCACGAGAGCAGAGGTAGAACAGCTGCTCGTCGTCGAACCGGCCGGTGGCGCTGGCGTGACCGGCGCCGACGATCTCGCCGGTCTCGATCTCCAGGTTCGGCACCGAGTCGGCGCGGGCGCCGTCGGTGAGCACCAGGTTGCGGTTCAGCTCGTAGGTGTCCGTGCCGGTCGCCGCCGGGCGGATCCGCACGTCGCCGACCCAGACGGTGTGCGCCTTCTCCCCCTGCAGCGCGCCCTTGTAGACGACGTTGCTGCGGCAGTTCGGCGTGCCGTGGTCGACCCAGAGCCGGTGCTCCTGGTGCTGGGTCTCGTCGGCGAAGTACACGCCGTAGAGGTCCGCGGAGCCGCCGGGACCGGCGTACTGCACGTTGCTGACCAGCCGAACCAGGTCGCCGCCGAGGGTGACCACGACCTGCTTGAACGAGGCGTCCCGGCCGACGACGGCGTCGAACTGCCCGCCGTGCACCGTGCCCGGCGCCCAGTCCTGCACCGAGACGACGGTCAGCTGCGCACCGTCGCCGAGCAGGAAGGCGACCCCGCCGGAGTAGCGGGCCAGCCCCGAGTGGTCGAGGACGACGGTCGCCTGCGCGAACGCCCCGACCTCGACGACCAGCTGGCCCCAGACGACGTCGTCACTGCCGGTGCCGGCGAGGCCCAGGGTCGCCGGGCGGTCGAGCACGGCCTCCTTGGCGATCCGGAGCACGGCTGCGCCGCCGCTGCGCTGACGGGTCAGCGCGGCCAGCCGGTCGACCGGCTCGGGCAGGCCCTTGAGCAGCGGGTCGCCGGCCTCGACCGAGGTCAGCTCCGCCCCCTCGGGCAGGTCGGACTCCCACGTCAGGTGGGCGTCCGACGGTGCGCCGTCCAGCAGTGCGCGGACGCGGCGCATCGGGGTGAAGCGCCACTCCTCCTCGCGACCGGTCGGGGCGCCGAACGCCTCCGGGTCGGTGGAGGTGAACCGCTCGGCCGGCGAGCCGGTGGGCGCCGGCCCGCCGTGCGAGTGCGACCCGGGGGGCGTGTCGCCGGCGGTGCCGGTGCCGGCCGCCGGGGTGGTCGGGGGGCCGGCCTGGGCACCCACGCCGGGAGCGAAGAGCTCCCCGGCGAGGGTGGCCGAGTCGGTGGTCAGGGTGGTCTGGTCGTCAGTTGCCGACATCAGCCGACGGCACCTTCCATCTGGAGCTCGATCAGGCGGTTGAGCTCGAGCGCGTACTCCATCGGCAGCTCGCGGGCGATGGGCTCGACGAAGCCGCGGACGACCATCGCCATCGCCTCGTCCTCGGAGAGCCCTCGGCTCATCAGGTAGAACAGCTGGTCGTCGCTGACCCGGGAGACGGTCGCCTCGTGGCCCATCGACACGTCGTCCTCGCGGACGTCGACGTAGGGGTAGGTGTCCGAGCGGCTGATGGTGTCGACCAGCAGTGCGTCGCACTTCACCGTCGACTTCGAGCCGTAGGCGCCCTCGTCGACCTGGACCAGCCCGCGGTAGGAGGTACGGCCACCACCGCGCGCCACCGACTTCGACACGATCGTCGAGGAGGTGTGCGGGGCGGCGTGCACCATCTTGGCGCCGGCGTCCTGGTGCTGACCCTCACCGGCGAAGGCGATGGACATGACCTCGCCCTTGGCGTGCTCACCGGTCATCCACACGGCCGGGTACTTCATCGTCACCTTGGAGCCGATGTTGCCGTCGACCCACTCCATGGTCGCGCCCTCGTGGGCCACGGCCCGCTTGGTGACCAGGTTGTAGACGTTGTTCGACCAGTTCTGGATGGTCGTGTACCGGCAGCGCGCGTTCTTCTTGACGATGATCTCGACGACCGCGGAGTGCAGCGAGTCGGTCTTGTAGATCGGCGCGGTGCAGCCCTCGACGTAGTGCACGTAGGCGCCCTCGTCGATGATCATCAGGGTGCGCTCGAACTGGCCCATGTTCTCGGTGTTGATCCGGAAGTAGGCCTGCAGCGGGATCTCCACGTGGACGCCCTTGGGCACGTAGATGAACGAGCCACCGGACCACACCGCGGTGTTCAGCGCGGAGAACTTGTTGTCCCCGGCCGGGATGACCGAGCCGAAGTACTCGCGGAACAGCTCGGGCTGCTCGCGCAGCGCGGTGTCGGTGTCCAGGAACAGGACGCCCTGCTCCTCCAGGTCCTCACGGATCTTGTGGTAGACGACCTCGGACTCGTACTGGGCCGCCACACCGGAGACCAGCCGCTGCTTCTCCGCCTCCGGGATGCCCAGCTTGTCGTAGGTGTTCTTGATGTCGTCGGGCAGGTCCTCCCACGAGGTGGCCTGCGCCTCGGTCGACCGCACGAAGTACTTGATGTTCTGGAAGTCGATGCCGGAGAGGTCGGACCCCCAGTCGGGCATGGGCTTCTTCCCGAAGATCTTCAGCGCCTTCAGCCGCCGCTCGAGCATCCACTCGGGCTCGTTCTTGCGGCGCGAGATGTCGCGGACGACGTCCTCGTTGATGCCGCGGGTGGCCGAGGCGCCGGCGGCGTCGGTGTCCGACCAGCCGTACTTGTAGCGGCCGAGCGCGTCGATCGTCTCGTCCTGCGTCATCGGCGCGCTGGGCACCGGCTGCGTGGTGGTCATGCGGGGGTCCTCTCCCGGTCGATCGAGGGGGTGGTGCGAGTGCTGGCGCCGGCGCCGGAGGGCGCAGCGCGACCAGCAGGTACAGGGCGTGCAGGGGTGGCTTTGTTCCCGACGCGGAGTCCGGCCCGGAGGGCGAGCTGCGCGGGGATGTGGGTGGTGCAGATCCCGTCGCCGTGGGCGATCGTGGCCAGCCGCTGGACGTGCGTGCCGACCAGCCGGCTGATCACCGCCGTCTCAGCCTCGCACAGCTGCGGGAACTCGGCTGCGACGTGGGCGACCGGGCAGTGGTGCTGGCACAGCTGCCCGCCGCTGGAGATCGCCGAGGCGGTCGCGGCGTAGCCCTCGGCGGTCAGCGCGACGGCGAGCACCTGCGCCCGGTCGACCTCACCGGCGCCCGGTTCAGCCTCTTCCAGCGCGGACTCGACGGCGGTGGAGCATCGCTGTGCCAGCCCGGAGAGCTGCTGCTCGGCGACGGCGCGGACGGCGTCCGGCCCACCGTGCTCGGCGACGAACCGCAGGGCCGTGAGCGCCAGGTCGTCGTAGGCGTGCGGGAAGGACTCCCGGCCGGCGTCGGTGAGGGCGAACCGGCGGGCAGGCCGACCCCTCCCCCGCTGACCGCCGGGTGCCTCGCGCTCGGTGACCCGGCCCGCGGCGACCAGGCCGTCGAGGTGCCGGCGCACCGCGGCCGGGGAGATGCCCAGCCGACCGGCGAGCTCTGCGGCCGTCTGCGGGCCGTGCTCGAGGAGGAGGCTGCTCACCCGGTCACGGGTGCGCCCGTCCTCGGCCGGCGCACCGGCGGAGGGGACGGCGGCTCGGGCCGCAGCGGATTCCACAACACGATTGTGTGCTTAATCGGCGAGCTTGCAAGGAAGGTCGGCCTTACCTGCGGGCTCCCGGAGAGGCGCGTCACACGGCGAGCGGAACCGCCCAGGTGGGCCGCTGCCGGATCGGTCGGACAGGCGGCGGGGAGCCCCGCGGTCAGTAGCATCGGTGCCGTGTCGGTCCTTCCCTCGCGGGTGCGCAACTCGACGGTCTCCCGGCTGGCGCTGGCCAGCGTCGTCGCCAACGGCCTGATCGTCCTCACCGGCGGGTTCGTCCGGCTCACCGACTCAGGGCTGGGCTGCCCGACCTGGCCCCGGTGCACCGAGGACAGCTTCACCACGACGCCGGAGCTCGCCGCCCACGGCGTCATCGAGTTCGGCAACCGACTGCTGACCTTCGCCCTGGTGGCCATCGCCGCGGCCACGCTGATCGCGGTCCTCCGGTCCGCCCGCCGCGACCTCCGCCGGCTGGCCGTACTGGCGTTCCTGGGCATCCCCGCACAGGGCGTGGTGGGCGGGATCACCGTGCTCACCGGCCTCAACCCGTACACGGTCGCCGCGCACTTCCTGGTCTCCACCGCCCTCGTGGCCCTGACGACCGTCATGTGGCTGCGGTCCCGGGAGCCGGGGGTGGGCCAGCTGGTCGTGCGCCGCCCCTTCGCCCTGCTGGTGTACGGCATCGCGGCCACCACCGCGGTGGTCCTGGTGCTCGGCACCGTGGTCACCGGCAGCGGCCCGCACAGCGGCGACCCCGAGGCCGGCCGCACCGGCTTCGACCCGGCGCTGATGAGCCAGCTGCACGCCGACGCCGTCTTCCTGCTGCTCGGACTGACGATCGCGCTGCTGGTGGCGCTGTACGCCACCGACTCCCCCGGCCGGGTCCGCCGGGCCGCCCGCGACCTGCTGGTCGTCCTGCTGGCCCAGGGCGTGGTCGGCTACGTGCAGTACTTCACCGGGTTGCCCATCCTGCTGGTGCTGCTGCACATGGCCGGCGCGGTGCTGACCACCGCCTACGCCGCCCGGCTGGTGTGGTCGGTGCGTGGTCCGGCCACCGAGCTGCCGGTCGAGACCTCACCGGAGCGCGCCGCCGCCACCCACTGACGGGGCCGCTCGGCGCCGGCCAGGCGACGAGCCCGCTCGATGGAGAGCGGCCGCACCCCGTGCGTGGCTCGGCCCCCGGCTCCGGTGATGTGCAGCTGCGGCTGGTCCAGAGGTCAAGACCGGCCGCGGGTGCACATCACCTCACCCGCTCACCGCCGCGCGGTGGGTGAGTGCGTCCCCCGTCAGACGAGGACGTCGGCCACCAGGGCGATCGACAGCAGCGTCATGTAGGTGATCGACACCGAGAACAGCCGCATCGGACGGTCCGGGACACCCGCCTTGATCCGCCGCAGCCAGGCGTGCGACTCCGCGACGTACCAGGCGCCCAGGCCCAGGGTGGCGATCCCGGTGACCCAGCCCAGCTGCGGCGTCGCCGGCACCATGAGCAGCGAGGTGCCCAGCGTGCCCCAGGCCCAGGCGACGGACTGGCGCCCGACGGTGACCGGCCCGGCGACCACCGAGAGCATCGGCACCCCGGCCCGGAAGTAGTCGAAGCGGAACCGGCTGGCCAGCGCCCAGAAGTGCGGCATCTGCCAGCAGAAGACGATGCCGAAGAAGACGAAGGCGGGCCAGTCCAGCGAACCCGTGACCGCGGCCCAACCGATCAGCACCGGCGCGGCACCCGGCAAACCACCGAACACGGTGTTGTGCCTGGTCCGACGCTTCAGCACCATCGTGTAGAGCACCGAGTAGGCCAGCACCGCGGCGGCCGCGAGAGCCGTGGCCAGCGGCGTGGTGAACAGGCCGAGCAGGACCAGCGAGACCCACGCCAGCAGCACACCGAAGACCAGCGCGTTGCGGGGCGCGATCACCCCGCTGGGGATCGGCCGGTCGCGGGTGCGCGACATCAGCCGGTCGATGTCCCGGTCGTACCAGCAGTTGATCGTGTTGGCGGCCCCGGCGGCGAGCATGCCGCCGACCAGGGTGGCCACGACCAGGCCGGTGCCCGGCCAGCCGCCGGCCGCGAGCATCATCGCCGGCAGCGTGGTGACCAGCAGCAGCTCGACCAGCTTCGGCTTGGTCAGCGACACGTAGGCGGCCACCGTCGCGCGGGCGGAACGCACCGGCCGGGCCCGACCGACGGAACGGTCGGCGATCGCCGTCACCGGGGGCCCAGGAGCGCAGCGTCGCGCGGGCAGCAGGGCACCACGAGGTCCTTCTCCGCCGGGGATGGGGTAGCCCGCCCACTGTAGCCCGGCCCACCTACGGGGAATGGCCGGACACCACTAGGGTTTGATCACGTTGACTCTGCGCGTGATGCGGGTAGGGCGGACGTCGAGGACGACGGCGCGCCCACGCTCACGACCTCCGACCGCGCCGACCGGGGCGGCCGTGGTGCGCATCGTCGTCCGCCCGGGGTGAACTGCCCCCGCGCCCCCGGGCGGGTCCGACACCGACCGATCCCCGAGGGAGCTCCGAGCGCCACATGACCAGCGACAACGGAACCAAGAGCACCGCAGCCGAGGCCCCCGCCGAGGCCGCCACCGACTCCTCGACCGGCTCGCCCCGCCAGCCCAGCCCGACCCTCCCCGAGGGCCTCGGCGACCTGGACCGCGCGGCCATCGACACCGCGCGCGTCCTGGCCATGGACGCGGTGCAGAAGGTCGGCAACGGCCACCCCGGCACCGCGATGAGCATGGCCCCGGTCGCCTACCTGCTGTTCCAGAAGTGGCTCAAGCACGACCCCAGCGACCCGAACTGGGCCGCCCGCGACCGCTTCGTGCTCTCCATGGGCCACTCCAGCCTGACCCTGTACGTCCAGCTCTACCTCGCCGGTTACGGCCTGGAGCTGGAGGACCTGCAGGCGCTGCGCACCTGGGGCTCCAAGACCCCGGGCCACCCCGAGGTCGGGCACACCGCCGGCGTGGAGACCACCACCGGCCCGCTGGGCCAGGGCGTCGGCAACGCGGTCGGCATGGCCATGGCCGCCCGCCGCGAGCGCGGCATGCTGGACCCCGACGCCCCCGAGGGCGAGAGCCTGTTCGACCACACCATCTGGGCCTTCGCCTCCGACGGTGACATGGAGGAAGGCGTCAGCGGCGAGGCGTCCTCGCTGGCCGGCACCCAGGAGCTCGGCAACCTCGTCCTGGTCTACGACGACAACAAGATCTCGATCGAGGACGACACCACCGTCGCCTTCACCGAGGACGTCGGCGCCCGCTACGCCGCCTACGGCTGGCACGTCCAGCACGTCGACGACGGCGAGGACCTGGCCGCCGTGGACGCTGCCTTTGCCGCCGCCAAGGCCGAGACCACCCGCCCGTCGATCATCGTGCTGCGCACGGTCATCGGCTGGCCGTCGCCGAACAAGCAGAACACCGGCGCCGTGCACGGCTCGGCGCTCGGCGACGACGAGGTCAAGGCGACCAAGGAGATCCTCGGGTTCGACCCGGAGAAGACCTTCGAGGTCGCCCCCGAGGTCATCGAGCACACCCGCAAGGCCGTCACCCGCGGCCAGCAGGCGCACGCCGAGTGGCAGCACCGGTTCGACGCCTGGACCGCCGCCAACCCCGAGGGCGCCGCCCTGATGGAGCGGATGAGCAGCCGCACGCTCCCCGAGGGCTGGGCGGAGGAGCTCCCGTCCTGGGACGCCGACCCCAAGGGCGTCGCCACCCGCAAGGCCTCCGGTGAGGTCCTCGCCGCCCTCTACCCCGAGCTCCCCGAGCTGTGGGGCGGGTCGGCCGACCTCGCCGAGAGCAACAACACCGCGGTCAAGGGCGAGCCCTCGTTCCTGCCGGCCAGCCGCCAGACCAAGATGTGGTCCGGTGGCCCCTACGGCCGCACGCTGCACTTCGGTGTCCGTGAGCACGCCATGGGCGCGGTCATGAACGGCATCGCGCTGCACGGCGGCACCCGCGTCTACGGCGGCACCTTCCTCACGTTCTCCGACTACATGCGTGGCGCGGTGCGGCTCGCCGCTCTCATGCAGCTGCCGGTCACCTACGTGTGGACCCACGACTCGATCGGCCTGGGCGAGGACGGCCCGACCCACCAGCCGATCGAGCACTACGCCGCGCTGCGCGCCATCCCGGGGCTGGACTTCGTCCGCCCGGCCGACGCCAACGAGACCGCAGTGGCCTGGCGCACGATCCTCGAGCACAACGACCGGCCCGCCGGTCTGGCGCTGTCCCGGCAGAACCTGCCGGTGTTCGACCGCACCCAGTTCGCCTCGGCGGAGGGCACCGCCAAGGGCGGCTACGTGCTGGCCGAGGCGTCCAACGGCCAGCCCGAGGTGGTGCTCATGGGCACCGGCTCCGAGGTGCAGATCGCGGTGGCCGCCCGGGAGCAGCTCGAGGCCCAGGGCGTGCCCACCCGGGTCGTCTCCCTGCCCTGCTGGGAGTGGTTCGCCGAGCAGGACCAGGCCTACCGCGAGCAGGTGCTGCCCCCGTCGGTCAAGGCGCGGGTCAGCGTCGAGGCCGGGGTGCCGATGGGCTGGCGGGAGTTCGTCGGCGACGCCGGGCGGATCGTCGGGCTCAACCACTACGGCGCCAGCGCGTCCTACTCCAAGCTGTACGAGGAGTTCGGGCTGACCGAGGACGCCGTCGTCGCGGCTGCACGGGAGAGCATCCAGGCCGCTGCCTCCGGCGCCAACCCGCCGAGCGGTGCCGGCGTCTCCCGCGGCGGGGTCTTCAGCTCCGACGCCACCGGCGACCACTGATGGAGGACCCCGCTGCCCCCCACCACTCGCGCGCACGCGGCGGGGCCCTGCAGCGGGGCCACAGAGAACACTCGAGAACTCGTAGCGGCCCCCCACAGCGGGGCTGACCACACCGACAGGAGGGCATGAGATGGCCCAGAACGAGAACCTGGCACAGCTGTCGAAGGCGGGGGTCGCCGTCTGGCTCGACGACCTCTCCCGGGACCGCATCCGCAGCGGCAACCTGCAGTCGCTGGTCGACGAGCAGAGCGTCGTCGGCGTCACCACCAACCCGAGCATCTTCGCCGCGGCGATCAGCGGCTCGGACTCCTACGACGACCAGCTGCACGCCATGGCCGTCCGGAAGGTGAGCGTCGAGGAGGCGCTGCGCACCATCACCGCCGCCGACGTCCGGGACGCCTGCGACCTGCTCGCGCCGGTCGCCGCCCGCACCGGCCGCGACGGCCGGGTGTCGCTCGAGGTGGCCCCCGGGCTGGCTCGGGACACCGACGCGACCGCCGCCGAGGCCGCCCACCTGTGGTGGCTCGTCGACCGGCCCAACCTGTTCATCAAGATCCCGGCGACGGTCGAGGGCCTGCCCGCGATCACCAGCACGATCGCGGCCGGGATCAGCGTGAACGTGACGCTGATCTTCAGCCTCGAGCGCTACCGCGCCGTGATGGACGCCTACCTGGCCGGCCTCGAGCAGCGACTGGCCGAGGACCCGGACGCTTCCTTCGAGGGCATCGAGTCGGTGGCGTCCTTCTTCGTGTCCCGGGTGGACACCGAGATCGACAAGCGCCTGGACGACAGCGGCGCGGACGCCTCGCTCAAGGGCAAGGCCGGCGTCGCCAACGCCCAGCTGGCCTACCAGGCCTACGAGGAGGTCTTCTCCTCCGACCGCTGGAAGGCGCTGGAGGCCAAGGGTGCGAGCAAGCAGCGGCCGCTGTGGGCCTCCACCGGGGTCAAGAACCCCGACTACTCCGACACCCTGTACCTGTCCGAGCTCATCGCCCCGGACACGGTGAACACCATGCCGGAGAAGACGATGCAGGCCTACGCCGACCACGGTCAGGCCGGCACCCCGGTGCAGTCGGCCTACGCGGACGCCGAGAAGGTCATGCAGGCGGTGGCCGACGCCGGCGTCGACCTCGACGACGTGTTCCGCGTCCTCGAGGACGAGGCCGTGCAGAAGTTCGTCGACTCCTGGGACGAGCTGACCGGCTCGGTGCAGGAGCAGCTGCAGGACAAGGCGTGACCGCCGGGGCCCGGGCGGCGGTGCACCTGCCGCCCCCGGGCCCCGCGCTGTCCCGACTGCGCACCACCCTCTGGACACCGTCCGTCGTCCGTTCCGGCGCCGCACCGGACGACGGGCACCCTGCGAGCTGATCGAGGACGGACACGATGCCCACCAACCCGTTGCGCGACCCACGGGACCGGCGGCTGCCCCGGGTCCCCGAGCCCTGCGCCCTGGTCGTCTTCGGGATCACCGGGGACCTCTCGCGCAAGAAGCTCCTCCCCGCCGTCTACGACCTCGCGAACCGGGGCCTGCTGCCCACCAACTTCGCGCTGCTGGGCTTCGCCCGCCGCGACTGGGGCGACGTGGAGTTCTCCGAGCTGGCGCGTTCGGCCGCGCGTGAGCACGCCCGCACCCCGTGGCGCGAGGAGGTGTGGGAGCGGCTGGCGAACAGCGTCCGGTTCGTCCAGGGCTCCTTCGACGACGACGACGCCTTCGACGAGCTGGCCAGCAACCTGGCCGAGCTGGAGGGCAGCCACGGCATCGGCGGCAACGCCGCGTTCTACCTGTCCATCCCGCCGGCGATGTTCCCCACCGTGCTGAAGCAGATGCAGCGCACCGGGATGGCCGAGAGCAGCATGGACCGCTGGCGGCGCGTCGTGGTGGAGAAGCCCTTCGGCACCGACCTGGCCTCCAGCCGCGAGCTGAACGAGCTGGTCGACTCGGTGTTCACCGCCGACGACGTCTTCCGGATCGACCACTACCTGGGCAAGGAGACGGTCCAGAACCTCCTGGCCCTGCGCTTCGCCAACTCGATGTTCGAACCGATCTGGAACGGCCACCACGTCGACTCGGTGCAGATCACCATGGCCGAGGACGTCGGCATCGGCGGGCGGGCCGGGTTCTACGAGAAGACCGGTGCGGCCCGCGACGTCCTGCAGAACCACCTGCTCCAGCTCTTGGCGCTGACCGCCATGGAGGAGCCGGTGGAGTTCTCCGCGGAGGAGATCCGCACCGAGAAGCTGAAGGTGCTCCGGGCGGTCTCCGTCCCGGCGGGCGACGACATGGTCCAGTTCGCCATCCGCGGCCAGTACGAGCAGGGCTGGCTGGCCGGCCAGCGTGCGAACGGCTACCGCCAGGAAGAGGGCGTGGCGACCGACTCCACCACCGAGACCTACGCCGCTGTCCGGCTCGGCGTGGAGACCCGGCGCTGGGCCGGCGTCCCGTTCTACCTGCGCACCGGCAAGCGGCTGCCCCGCCGGGTCACCGAGATCGCCCTGGTGTTCAAGCGGGCGCCGCACCTGCCCTTCGCGCCCACCGACACCGAGGAGCTCGGCCACAACCAGCTCGTCATCCGGGTCCAGCCCGACGAGGGCATGACGCTGAAGTTCGGCTCGAAGGTGCCGGGCAGCGTGATGGAGGTCCGCGACGTCGCGATGGACTTCCTCTACGGCGAGCAGTTCACCGAGGCGAGCCCCGAGGCCTACGAGCGCCTGCTGCTCGACGTGCTGCTCGGCGACGCCACGCTGTTCCCACGGAACGCCGAGGTGGAGGCCTCCTGGGCGGTCATCGACCCGCTCGAGGCGTACTGGGCCTCCACCGAGCCGCACCCGTACCGGGCAGGCGAGTGGGGTCCGCGGGCCGCCGACGCCATGCTCGAGGCCGACGGCCGCCAGTGGCGCCGACCGTGAGCGGCCGCCCATCCACCGCCCGCGCGACTCCCCAGGAGGGGATCTCATGACCACGCTGTGGGACACCACCGGATCCGCGGTGGTCAAGGAACTGGCCGCCCAGCGCCGCACCGGCGGCGCCGTGATGAGCGGGGTGGCACTCACCCTGGTGGTCGTCGCCGACGAGGGCCGGGTCGCGGAGGCCGAGCAGGCCGCGTCCGCCGCAGCCGAGGTGCACCCCTGCCGGCTGCTGGTCGTGGTCCGCCGTCAGGTCGAGGCGCCGGTGCCGCGGCTGGACGCCGAGGTGCTCATCGGTGGCCGGCTGGGCCCGGGCGAGGCCGTCGTCATGCGGATGTACGGCCGGCTGGGTCTGCACGCGGAGTCCGTGGTGCTGCCGCTGCTGGCCGCCGACGCCCCCGTCGTCACCTGGTGGCACGAGGCGCCGCCGGAGCAGATCGCCCGGGACGCGCTCGGCGTGATCGCCGACCGCCGGATCACCGACTCCGCCATGGCCGCCGACCCGGTGGCCGCGCTGCGGGCCCGGGCGCACGACTACGCGCCCGGTGACACCGACCTGGCGTGGACCCGCAGCACCCCGTGGCGGGCGACCCTGGCCTCGACCCTGGACTCGGTCTCCGGTCGCCGTGGCGACTCGGTGCGCGTCCGGGGTGGGCAGGTCGAGGGAGACCCGGAGAGCGCGACCGCCCAACTGGTCGCCGGCTGGCTGTCTGCCCGGTGCGGCTGCGACATCCCGGTGGTCCCCACCGCACGGGTCCCCGGGTCCGCCGGTATCGACAGCGTCGAGCTGCGACTGGACCAGGACGAGGTGGTCCGGGTGCAGGACGACCGCAAGGGCGGCGCGGTCATCAACCAGCCGTTCCGCCCGGAGGCGATCGTCGCGCTGCCCGACCGCAGTCTCGGTGAGCTGATCGGTGAGGAGCTCCGCCGGCTGGACTCCGACGAGCCCTACAGCGAGGCCCTGGAGGCGGTGACCGGGGCGGTTGGTCTCTCCGACCGGCCGGCCTGCCGTGACCACGTCTGGTACGACCCGATGCGGCCGCAGCAGACCTCCGAGCCGGTCAACGGCAACGGCAACGGCAACGGGGCATCGGCTGCGACACCGGCCCCCACGGTGCCCGCCGACTCGGCTGACGCCGACGAGGTGGCCGAGGCCGGCGAGCACGACTCCCCCGCCGACGACACCGCCGAGCAGCGGGCCGTCCAGGCCCCCGATGCACCGTCGGCGGCAGGCGGCAAGGCACCGACCAGGAAGGCGCGCGCACGATGAGCCAGCAGGAGAGTCAGACGCCCGACGTGGTCGTGCGGCCCGACGCCGACCAGCTGGCCCGCTCCGTGGCCTCCGCGCTGGTCGCCCGGCTGGCCGCCGCCCAGGCGGTGCACGGGACGGCGTCGGTGGTGCTCACCGGCGGGGGCATCGGGACGGCGGTGCTCGAACGGGTCGCCGCACTGGCCGCCGAGCCCGAGCACGCCGTCGTCGACTGGGGCCTGGTGGACGTGTGGTGGGGTGACGAGCGCTTCGTGCCGGTCGACCACCCGGACCGCAACGAGCTCGGCGCCCGCGAGTCGCTGCTGACCACGGTGGCGCTGGACCCGGAGCGGGTGCACCCGATCCCCTCCTCCGACGCGGGCTTCGACGAGCCGGAGCAGGCAGCGGCCTGGTACGCCGAGCAGCTCTCCGCAGCCGCAGGTGACGGCGGCACGATGCCCCGGATCGACGTGCTGCTGCTGGGCATGGGGCCGGAGGGCCACGTCGCCTCGATCTTCCCGGAGTCCCCGGCGGCCACCGACGACCGTGCGGTGGTCGCGGTCCGCGACTGCCCGAAGCCGCCGCCGACCCGGGTGAGCCTCGGGTTCGCGGCGATCACCGCGGCGGAGGAGGTGTGGCTGCTGGTCAGCGGCGAGGGCAAGGCCGAGGCCGTCGCCCGGGCACTGTCCGGCGCCGACCCGGTCCAGCTCCCGGCGGCCGGGGCGCGGGGCAAGCAGGCCACCCGCTGGCTGCTGGACACCGCAGCGGCCAGCCAGCTCCCCCGCGCCTGAGCCCAGGACAGCCGACGGCCCGGTCACCCCAGCTGCTCATGGGGTGACCGGGCCGGTGACGTGCTGCAACAGCCCCGCTGCAGGGCCCCGTCGCGAGCTCGCGAGTGGCGGGGGCAGCGCGGGGTACTTCAGGCGCCGCGGCGGGCGCGCAGCCGGCTCAGGGCCTCTTCCAGGAGGGCGTCACCGTCCGCGTCCGATCGGCGCTCCCGGACGTAGGCGAGGTGCGTCTTGTACGGCTCCGTCCGCGGCGCCGGCGGCGGGTTCTGCTGGTCGGTCCCGGCCGGGAGCCCGCACCGCGGGCAGTCCCAGGTCTCCGGGACGTCGGCGTCCGTCGCGAAGGCGACCCGCGACTCGTGGTTGTTCGCGCACCAGAAGCCGATCCGGTTCCGAGGCGCTGCCTCGCCCCGTTCGGCCTCACCCATCGGTCCCGCACCGACCCGGCTCCCCCGGATCGCGTTCCCACCAGCCACGAGCGGCCCCCCTGATCGCTGCCACGTCGCGGTGACTGAGTTGATCACCGCGGAGGCAGTCTAGGGCCTGACCAGCCGGTCCAGGGTCACGATGTGAACACCCTGTGTGCCGCCACGCGCCCTCGCACCGATGGGAACGATCGCACGCACCGGCCCTCTCTCAGGGGCCCGCGGCGAGCTCGCGAGGCGTGGGGGGAGAGAGGGTCCTTCTTCAGACCTTGAGCAGGAGCCCGAGCGCCACGATGCAGACGGCCCACAGCACCCCGGCGAAGACGGTCAGCCGGTTGAGGTTCTTCTCCACCACCGAGCTGCCGGACAGCTGCGAGGACACCGCACCACCGAACATCGAGGACAGACCGCCGCCCTTGCCGCGGTGCAGCAGGATGAGCACGATCAACAGCAGGCTGGTGAGGACCAGCAGGACGTTGAGGAACAACTCCATCGTTCTTGGTCTCCTGTCCCGTACACAACGGGGTGGGTGGGCTCGCACCCGTCGGGTCGGGGGCTCTCGACGGTCCAGCCTAACCGACGGGGCCGGGGCGCCGGTTCAGCCTGGGCCGGTCAGCGGACTCCGGCCGTCGCGACGTCATAGCCCCCGTAGGGCTGCATGACCACGCCGTTGCGCAGCCGCTGGCCGGCCAGCAACTGCACCCGGTTCTCCACCAGCGGGACATAGGCCGACGTCTCCTGCACCGCGTACCCGACCTGGCGCCAGGCGTCGGCGGCCGCAGCCGGCTCGGTCGCCGCCCGGGCGGCGTCCACCAGCCCGTTGACGGTCGGGTCGTTCAGGTACGCGTAGTTGGTGTTGCCGACCTTGCGGATCGAGCGCCCGTCGACCAGTGGGAGCAGGAAGGACGCCGAGGTCGGGAAGTCCGCGGTCCAGGTGGCGAGAACCATCCCGTACCCCGCCGCGGTCACGGCATCGGGGTTGCCGACGTCGGTGGCGTAGTAGGTGGCCGGGTCCAGCGGGCGCACCTCGACGACGATCTGCACCTCCGCGAGGTCTGCTGCGATGGCCTCGGCCACCTCGACGCTGGACGGCACGTCCGGGACGGCCAGCACCGTGCTGAAGCCGTCGGGCTGACCACAGGCGGCCAACGCTGCCCGGGCAGCGGCGAGATCCGGTTGGGGGTCGGACTCCTCGGGGGCGCCGGCGACCGCGCGCGGCCAGAGCACCGACGTCCGCACGGCGTTGCCGGCCCCCAGCAGGGCCTGCTGCACGGCCGACCGGTCGACGGCGGCAGCCACGGCAGCCCGGCAGGACGGGTCGTCCATCGGGGCCACCGTCGTGGGCAGGGCCAGCAGCCGGACCGTGCCGGTGGTGACGTCGTCGATCCGCGCGGCCAGGTCCTCGTCGTCCAGCCGGCTGGTGGTGGCCTGCTGCACACCTGTCCCGGAGAGGTCCGCGTCGGCCGACCCGGCCAGCAGGGCTTGGTCGCGGGCCACGCCGGAGAGCCCGGTGCGCACCACCACCTCGTCCGGCAGGGCCGTGCGGACGTCGTCGGTGGCCGGGTCCCACTCCGGGTTGCGGGACAGCACGATCCCGGCCACGGGGTCCACGGAGGTGATCAGGTAGGGGCCGGAGCTGACCGGACGGGCCCCGTAGTCGCCGCCGGTGTCGCTCTCCACCGGCACCGGGCTGCTCGAGGGCAGGGCCATGACGAAGGGGAAGTCCGGGGCCGGGCTGGTGAGCCGGAAGACGATCGTCCGGTCGTCGGGGGTCTCGATCGAGGCCAGCCCGAGCCGGTCGGCGGTCTCGTCCTGGTAGGGCCCGGCGTAGGGGTCCGCCGCGTCGTCGAGCAGGTCGACGACGTAGGTGGGGCCGCCGACGACCACGTCGGAGGCGAAGGAGCGCTGGATCCCGTACTTCACGTCACGCGAGGTGATCGGCCGGCCGTTCTCGAACCGCACGCCCTCCCGCAGGGTGAACGTCCAGGTGCGGCCGCCGTCGGTGCCTGTACCGAGGTCGGTGGCGAGGTCGGGGACCAGCTCGTCGGTGCTGCCCGGCTCGGCGGAGTAGGTGACCAGGGTGCGGGTGTACAGCCGCATCAGGTTCCACACCGACGGCATGTAGGAGCGCTGTGGGTCCAGGCTGTCGATCTCGCCGGTGACCAGCCGCAACGTCCCGCCGGGCTCCTCGGAGGGTGCGCGCACGCCCTCGACCCCGCTGCCGGGCTCCGCCGCCACGGTCGGCACCCCGGCCAGCCCGCTGTTCTCGCTGCCGCAGCCGGTCAGCACGGCCAGGGCGGCGGCCAGGGCCACGACGACGACCGACCGCCCTGCTCCCCGAGGGGTGCGCTGGGCGGCCGGTCGCCGTTCGGTGCTGTGCGTCAACGTGGGTGCTGCTCCGCCCGGTCAGTGCCGGCGGCGGTCAGCTCCCACCGGCAGCGGTACGACAGATCTGTGCGAACTCGTCGGCGTCCAGGCTGGCCCCACCGACGAGTGCACCGTCGACGTCCGGCCCGGCGAGGATACCGGCGGTGTTGGCGGCCTTGACCGATCCGCCGTAGACGATACGGACCGCAGCGGCCGTGTCCGCGCCGTGACGCTCGGCGAGCCGCGCCCGCAGCGCCGCACAGACCTCTTGCGCATCATCCGGCGTGGCCACCTCGCCGGTGCCGATCGCCCACACCGGTTCGTAGGCGACCACCAGCTCCTGGAGCTGCTCGGTGGGGACGCCGTCCAGTGCCCGGTCCAGCTGGTCGGTGCAGTGCGCGACGTGGGTGCCCGCCCGGCGGACGTCGAGCCCCTCCCCCACGCACAGCAGCGGGACCAGGCCGTGCCGCAGCGCCGCCTGGACCTTGGCCGCGATGACCGCGTCGTCCTCACCGTGCAGCGTGCGCCGCTCGGAGTGGCCGACCAGCACGTAGCGGCAGGCCAGTGCGGCGAGCATCGCCCCGCTGACCTCCCCGGTGTAGGCACCGGAGTCCTCCGCCGAGACGTCCTGCGCGCCGTACCCGATCTCCAGCTTGTCGCCGGCCACCAGCGTCTGCACGCTGCGCAGCGCGGTGAACGGCGGGACGACGACGACCTCGGCGTCCTCCAGCTGCGGCTCGGTCAGCGAGAAGGCCAGCTTCTGCACCAGCCCGATCGCCTCGAGGTGGGTCAGGTGCATCTTCCAGTTGCCCGCGATGAGCGGACGCCGGCCCTCCCGGGGCGGCCTGGGCTTCGTGCGTGCCATCGTCGCCCCTCAGTCCGCGAGCACCGCGAGCCCGGGGAGCTCCCGGCCCTCGAGGTACTCCAGCGACGCGCCGCCGCCGGTGCTGATGTGACCGTAGGCCGCCTCGTCCAGCCCGAGCTGGCGCACGGAGGCCGCGGAGTCGCCGCCACCGACGACGGAGAGCCCGTCGATCGCGCCGACGGCCTGCGCCACGCCCCGGGTGCCGCCCTGGAAGGGAGCCAGCTCGAACACGCCCATCGGCCCGTTCCAGAACACGGTGCGTGCGCCGGCCAGCGCCTCGGCGAAGAGCTCGACGCTCTTCGGCCCGATGTCCAGGCTCATCTGGTCGGCCGGGATCTCGGTGGCCGGCAGCACGGTGGTCGGCGCATCGGCGCTGAACTCCGGGGTGCAGACCACGTCGACCGGCAGCACGATCCGGTCGCCGGCCTCGGCCAGCAGCCGCCGGCAGCTGTCGACCTGGTCGGCCTCCAGCAGCGACGTCCCGACCTCGTGGCCCTGGGCGGCCAGGAAGGTGTAGGTCATCCCCCCGCCGACCAGCAGCCGGTCGACCTTGGGCAGCAGCGCCTCGATCACGCCGAGCTTGTCGCTGACCTTAGAGCCGCCGAGCACGACGACGTAGGGCCGCTCCGGGCTCTCGGTGAGCCGGGTGAGCACCTCCAGCTCGCGGGCGACCAGCCGGCCGGCCGCGTGCGGGAGGCGCTCGGCCACGTCGTAGACCGAGGCGTGCTTGCGGTGCACGGCACCGAACGCGTCGTCGACGTAGAGGTCGGCCAGCCCGGCCAGCCGGTCGGCCAGCTCGCCGCGAGCGGCGTCGTCCTTGCTGGTCTCGGCGGCCTCGAAGCGGACGTTCTCCAGCATGAGCACCTGGCCGTCGGCGAGCGCCGCGACCTTCGCCGTGGCGTCGGGGCCGGCGACGTCGGCGGCCAGCGGCACCTCGGTGCCGAGCAGCTCACCGAGCCGTGCGGCGACCGGCGCCAGGGAGTACCGCGGGTCGGGCTCGCCCTTGGGCCGGCCCAGGTGCGCGGCGACGACGACCCGGGCGCCGGCCTCGCGGAGCGCCGAGATCGTGGGCAGGCTGGCCCGGATCCGGCCGTCGTCGGTGATCGCGCCGCTGTCAGAGTCCAACGGGACGTTCAGGTCGGCGCGCAGCAGCACGCGCCGACCCGACACCCCGTCGGCGATGAGCTCGTCGACGGACCGCATCAGAGCTTGCTGCCCACCAGCACGACGGAGTCGACG
Source organism: Modestobacter sp. VKM Ac-2979 (assembly GCF_026967995.1). Taxonomy (NCBI): domain Bacteria; kingdom Bacillati; phylum Actinomycetota; class Actinomycetes; order Geodermatophilales; family Geodermatophilaceae; genus Modestobacter; species Modestobacter sp. VKM Ac-2979. The sequence continues at coordinate 198,847 of NZ_JAPVBO010000009.1, read as the reverse complement.
AGGCGGTTGGAGTAGCCCCACTCGTTGTCGTACCAGCCGACGACCTTGACCTGGTTGCCGAACACCTTGGTCAGACCGGAGTCGTAGATGCACGAGGCCGGGTCGGTGACGATGTCGGAGGAGACGATCGGCGCGTCGGTGTAGACCAGGTACGGTGCCAGCGGGCCGGCGGCGGCCGCCTTGTAGGCCTCGTCGACCTCCTCGACGGTGACCTCGCGGGACAGCGTGACGGTCAGGTCGGTCGCCGAGCCGGTCGGCACCGGGACGCGGAGCGCGTAGCCGTCGAGCTTGCCCTTCAGCTCCGGCAGCACCAGGCCGATCGCCTTGGCCGCACCGGTGGAGGTGGGGACGATGTTCAGCGCGGCGGCGCGGGCGCGGCGCATGTCCTTGTGCGGGCCGTCCTGCAGGTTCTGGTCGGCGGTGTAGGCGTGGATCGTGGTCATCAGGCCACGCTCGATGCCGAAGGCGTCGTTGAGCACCTTGGCCAGCGGGGCCAGGCAGTTGGTGGTGCAGGACGCGTTGCTGATGATCGTCTGCGAGCCGTCGTACTGCTCGTGGTTGACGCCCATGACGATCGTCAGGTCGTCGCCGGTGGCCGGCGCCGAGATGATGACCTTCTTGGCCCCACCGGCGTCGACGTGCTTGCGCGCGTCGTCGGCCTTGGTGAAGAAACCGGTGGACTCGACGACGACGTCGACGCCCAGCTCGCCCCAGGGCAGGTTGGCCGGGTCGCGCTCGGCCAGCACCTTGATGGTGGCGCCGCCGACCTTGATGCCGTCACCGACGACCGAGACGTCCTCGGCCAGCTTGCCCAGGATGCTGTCGTACTTGAGCAGGTGCGCGAGCGTCTCGGGCGTGGTCAGGTCGTTGACCGCCACGACCTCGACGTCGGCCCCGCTGGCGGCGACCGCCCGATAGAAGTTGCGGCCGATCCGACCGAACCCGTTGATGCCGACCCGTACCGTCACTGAGGACCTCCCAGACCGTGTTGCCCAGCCGGACCGGTCGGCCCAGCGGCGCCCGTGGGCCGTGCGTGCGCACGACCACATTCCGGCGACAGCCTATCGGCCCGCCGAGCAGCCTCCGACCGCGCACCCGCCCCGCCGGACGGGGCGTGCACAGACGTCCGCGACGTCTCCCCCGGTGGCCGGGAGAGACGTCGCGGACGTCTGGCGCGGTGCTGCCGCGCCACTCAGCGGGGTGGTCCTCCGGCTACTGGGCCAGCATGTCGTCGGTCACCACGGACTCGGTGTCCGGGATGCCGAGGTCCTTGGCCCGCTTGTCCGCCATCGCCAGCAGACGCCGTATGCGCCCGGCAACAGCGTCCTTGGTCATCGGCGGGTCGGCGCGCTGGCCGAGCTCCTCCAGCGACGCCTGACCGAACTCCAGCCGCAGCCGCCCGGCGACCAGCAGGTGCTCGGGGGCCTCGTCGGCCAGGATCTCCAGGGCCCGCTCGACCCGGGCACTCGCCGCGACCGCGGCCCGCGCCGAACGGCGCAGGTTGGCGTCGTCGAAGTTGGCCAGCCGGTTGGCCGTGGCCCGGACCTCGCGGCGCATCCGCCGCTCCTCCCAGGCCAGGACGGCGTCGTGGGCGCCCATCCGGGTCAGCAGCGCGCCGATCGCGTCGCCGTCCCGCACGACCACCCGGTCGGTGCCGCGCACCTCACGGGCCTTGGCCGCGATGCCCAGCCGACGGGCCGCACCGACCAGCGCCATGGCCGCCTCGGGGCCGGGACAGGTGACCTCCAGGGACGACGAACGCCCCGGCTCGGTCAGCGACCCGTGCGCCAGGAAGGCGCCCCGCCAGGCTGCCTCGGCGTCGCCGATCCCGCCGGAGACGACCGACGGCGGCAGGCCCCGCACCGGCCGGCCCCGCTGGTCGACCAGCCCGGTCTGCCGGGCCAGGCCCTCACCGTGCTTGGCGATCCGGACCAGGTAGCGCACGCCCCGGCGGATGTTGCCGCCGGCCAGCACGCTCACGCCACTGGTGTAGCCGTACACCTCGCTGATGTCCCGGCGCAGTCGCCGGGCCACGGAACCGGTGTCCAGCTCGGCCTCGATGACCACCCGGCCGCCCACGATGTGCAGGCCACCGGAGAAGCGCAGCAGCGCGGTCACCTCGGCCTTGCGCTCCGAGGTCTTCGTGCACTCCACGCGGGAGAGCTCGTCCTTCACCATCGCCGTCATCGCCATCAGCGGTGTTCCCTTCCCCCTGTGTGCCGGCCGGTGTCACGGTCGTCCCCGTGTCCGGCCACTGCCCTGCCGGTCACCGCGCACCGACCACGGAGGCCAGTGCGGCAGCGAGCCGGGAGGGATCGTGCTGTGGTGTCCCGTCGGGTGCAGCCACCGGTGCCAGCACCAGTTCTGCACCACATGCATGCACAGCAGACAGCAGACCACGCCGGTCAACAACCGCAGCGGTGTCCGCGATCACCGTGTGCAGCGACACGCCCCCCAGATGGGCCAGCAGGACGCGCAGGTGCTCCTCCGGCGAGAAGCCGTCGGTCTCCCCCGCCTGGGGCTCGAGGTTCAGCACCACGACCACCCGTGCCGCGGTCTCCGCCAGCGCCGTCCGCAGCCGCGGGACCAGGAGGTGGGGCAGCACGGAGGTGTACCAGGAGCCCGGCCCGAGGCTGACCACGTCGGCCGCCGCGATCGCCGCCAGCACCTCCGGTGGCACCGGGGGGTCGGCCGGGGAGACCCGGATGTCCTCGACGTGCCCGGGGGTGGAGGCGATCGCAACCTGGCCCCGGATCCGGCGGGTCTCCTGCGGGTCGTCGGGGTCGACGCTGGCCACCGTGGCCACCAGGTCCAGCGGGACGTCGGCCATCGGGAGCACCCGGCCGCGCGTCCCGAGCAGCTCCTCCAGCACGCCGAGGGCCCGGACCGTGTCGCCGCCGTGCATCTCGGTCAGGCCGGTCAGCATCAGGTTGCCGACGGGGTGCCCGGCGAGCACCCCGGTGCCACCGAAGCGGTGCTGGAGCAGGTCGGCCATCTGCTGGGTGCGCGGGGACTCGCCGGCCAGTGCGACCAGCGCCATCCGCAGGTCACCGGGTGGCAGCACCGGCATCTCGCGCCGGATCCGCCCCGAGGAACCGCCGTCGTCGGCGACGGTGACCACTGCGGTGAGCTCCGCGGTGAGCCGTCGCCAGGCAGCCAGGGCAGCGGCCAGCCCGTGCCCGCCGCCGAGGGCGACGACCCGCAGGCCGGGGGTCTCCACTACTCGCGCCCCAGGTCACGGTGGCGGGCGGTCGCCGGGACGCCCTCGGCGTTGAGCCGACGGGCGAACTCCTCGGCGATGGCGACGCTGCGGTGCTTGCCGCCGGTGCACCCCACCGCCAGGGTCAGGTACCGCTTGCCCTCGCGCCGGTAACCGGGCAGCAGCAGCCGCAGCACCTCGCCGTAGCGGTCCAGGAACGCTCCGGCGTCGTCCTGGGCGAGCACGTAGTCGCGCACCTCGGCGTCCCGGCCGGTCATCGGGCGCAGCTCGGGGACCCAGTGCGGGTTGGGCAGGAACCGGGCGTCGACGACGAGGTCGGCGTCCAGCGGCAGGCCGTACTTGAAGCCGAAGCTGAGCACGGTCGCCACCACCTCCGGCAGCTCGCCGTCCGGCACGAACGACGCCTCCAGGGTGGCGCGCAGCTGGTGCACGTTGAGGTCGCTGGTGTCGATCCACAGGTCGGCGTCGCCGGCGATGCCGGTGAGCAGCTCCCGCTCGGTGTCGATGCCGTCGATCAACCGGCCGTTGCCCTGCAGCGGGTGCTCGCGCCGGACCGACTCGTAGCGCCGGATCAGCACCTCGTTGCGGGCGTGCACGTAGACGACGCGCGGGCGGTGCCCGGCCTCGGCGAGCTGCCGGATGGACTCCTGCAGGTCGCTGGAGAAGGCCCGGCTGCGCACGTCGACGACGGCGGCGAACCGGCGCAGGTCGCCGCGGGCGCCCAGCTCGACCATCGGCTGGAGCAGGGCCGGCGGCAGGTTGTCGACCACGAAGAAGCCGAGGTCCTCCAGCACCCGGCCGGCGCTGTTCTTGCCCGCTCCGGACAGACCCGTGACGACCACGACGTCGAGCGGGGCGAGCTCGGTGCTCGACCCGTCGTCCGCCGGCGGGACGTCGCTCTGCGGCCCGGCCGGCGTTGCGCGACCGGCGGTCATGCCGGCTGCCCGGCGGCGGGGTGGACCCGGCCGGTGTCGGCGGTCTGGTCGGCGTCCGGCCCCTGGGCCGGCGCCCCGGTGTCCACCGGCGGCTCCAGCTCGACCGCGTCCTCGGCGACCACGTCGGGCGAGGCGCCCGCGGCCACCGGCTCGGCGACCGCGGCGAGCACCGCCTCGGCCGTGCGCCGGCCGATGCCGGGCACCGCCGTGAGCTCCTCCACCGAGGCCGCACGCAGCCGCTTGAGGGATCCGAACTGCTTCATCAGTGCCTTCCGCCGGGTGTCGCCGAGCCCCGGGACGTCGTCCAGGAGGGAGACCAACATGGTGCTGGATCGCTTCTGCCGGTGGTAGGTGATCGCGAACCGGTGTGCCTCGTCGCGCACCCGCTGCAGCAGGTAGAGGGCCTCGGAGGTGCGCGGCAGGATGACCGGGTCGGGGTCGTCGGGCAGCCAGACCTCCTCCATCCGCTTGGCCAGGCCGCAGACGGCGACGTCGACGATGCCCAGCTCGGCGAGCGAACGGCTGGCCGCGGCCACCTGCGGGGCGCCGCCGTCGACCACCAGCAGGTTGGGCGGGTAGGCGAACCGGCGCGGCCGGCCCTCCTCCGCGGCGACGCCCTGCTCGTCCCGGCGGTCCTGCTCCTCCTTGAGGTGCCGGGCGAACCGGCGCCGCACGACCTCGGCCATCGCCGCGGTGTCGTCGGTGCCCTGGGCCACGGAGAAGCGCCGGTAGTCGGACTTCTTGGCCATGCCGTCCTCGAAGACCACCATGCTGGCCACGACGTTGGTGCCCTGCACGTGCGAGATGTCGATGCACTCGATCCGCAGCGGCGCCGCGGGCAGGTCCAGGGCCTCCTGGATCTCCGACAGCGCCAGCGACCGGGCGGTCAGGTCGCTGGCCCGCTTCACCCGGTGCCGGGCGAAGGACTCCTTGGCGTTGCGCTCGACGGTCTCCATCAGGCTGCGCTTGTCCCCCCGCTGCGGGACGCGCAGGGACACCCGGGAACCGCGCAGCTCGCTGAGCAGCTCGGCGTAGACCTCCGCGTCGTCGGGCAGCTCGGGCACGAGCACCTCGCGGGGCACGGACTCCCCCACGTCGCCGGTGCCGGTCTCCTCGTCCACCCCGCCGTAGACCTGCAGCAGGAACTGCTCGACCAGCTGGCCGGTGGTGACGTCCTCGACCTTGTCGATGATCCAGCCGCGCTGCCCGCGCACCCGGCCACCGCGGACGTGGAACACCTGGACGGCGGCCTCCAGCTCGTCCTGCGCGAAGGCGACGACGTCGGCGTCCGTGCCGTCGCCGAGGACGACGGCCTGCTTCTCCAGGGCCCGGCGCAGCGCGCCGAGGTCGTCGCGCAGCCGGGCGGCCCGCTCGTAGTTCATCTCCTCGGCGGCCTCGGTCATCTGCCGCTCGAGCCGGCGGATCATCTGCTCGGTGCGGCCGCCCATGAAGTCGCAGAAGTCGTCGACGATCTCGCGGTGCTCCTCGGCGCTGACCCGGCCGACGCAGGGCGCTGCGCACTTGCCGATGTAGCCGAGCAGACAGGGCCGGCCGATCTGGGCGGCCCGCTTGAAGACGCCGTTGGAGCAGGTGCGGGCCGGGAAGACCCGGGTGAGCGTGTCGACCGTCTCGCGGATCGCCCAGGCGTGTGCGTAGGGGCCGAAGTACCGCACGCCCTTGCGCTTGGGGCCGCGCATGACCTGCAGCCGCGGGAACTCCTCGTTGAGCGTCACGGCGAGGCTGGGGTAGCTCTTGTCGTCCCGGTACCGGACGTTGAACCGGGGGTCGAACTCCTTGATCCAGTTGTACTCGAGCTGGAGGGCCTCGACCTCGGTGCCGACGACGGTCCACTCGACGCTCGCCGCGGTGGTGACCATCTGCCGGGTGCGCGGGTGCAGGCCCCAGACGTCGGCGAAGTAGCTGTTCAGCCGCTGCCGGAGGCTCTTGGCCTTGCCGACGTAGACGACCCGGCCGGCCGGGTCGCGGAACTTGTAGACCCCGGGGCTCTCCGGGATGCTGCCGACCGCTGGGCGGTACGTGGACGGGTCGGGCATGCCCCCAGGTTAGGTCTGCCCACCGACACTCCGTCGCCCGCTCCTGGCAGCCCCGCCGACGCGCGCGGCAACCGGACGGATGGCGGCCGCCTGAGCAGCAGGTACCCGGTCCTGCCGGGGAGAGGCCACACGTCCCGGTGGTGGACCGGGGTGCCGCGGAGCGGGTTCGTCGTGCACGGCGATCGGCCTGTGGACGACGCCGGCACCACACCGGCCGCGGCTGCCAGGGTGGCCCTCTCAGCGACGGGCGGAGGACGGGACGGGCATGCGCGGGACGGCGAGCAGCGAACGGGGCGGCGTGGTGGTCACCGACCGTTGGGGCGGGAACTGGCGGGTCAGCTGCTTCCGCGCTGGGGTGTTGCCGGCCCCCGTGGCCCGGCCGGACGCCGCGGCGGTCGGGCGGCTGCTGCTGCCCTGGGGCACGCCCACGGGCTCACCCCCACCTCCACCCCGGGCCAGCTGGGTGCTGGGGAGGTCGACCCGCTGGCAGGGCTGGGCCGCTCCCGGGGCCGGGGCGGACCCGTGGCGAGAGGAGGTCTCCGCCCTCCGCCCGATCGCGTTGACGGCCGGGCTCGGGTCGGTCGCCGCCTTCGTCCTGCTGCTGCGCGGTCGCCGGATCAGGCAGCTGGCGGCGGCGGAACGGACGCACCCGTGGCTGGTGGAGCTCACGGCCTGCGCCGGGCCCGCGCGGTCGGCGGTCTGGCTGGTCGAGGGGCCCGATGCGGCGCAGGCGGCCGTGGGCGAGGTGACCGGCGCGGTGCAGGCCGGACGGCCACCCGCGCCGACCGGCGGTCGACTCCTGGACGTGCAGGACCGTCGTAGCTGACCCGTGCCCCGCGGGGCGCCCTGGAGGCCGACCGGCGCAGCAGCCGCTCCGGGGCGGCCGCCGAGCCTCCGCGTCGTTCGTCGAGGCGAGCCTCCCGGTCAACCGCCGAGGCGAGCCTCGAGCCAGCCGAGCAGGTCGGCGACGACCTCGTCGCGGTTGGTCTCGTTGAAGACCTCGTGCCGCGCCTCGGGGTAGACCCGCTGGTCGACCGGCAGGCCGCGTTCCCGGAGCAGCCCGGCCAGCGCGGTGACCTGCTCGGCGTCCCGGCCGCCGACCGGGTCGTGCTGCCCGGACAGCAGCAGCACCGGCAGACCTCCGGGCAGTGCGGCGACGCCCTGCGGGCTGGCCGCACGGACCGACATGCCGAAGACCCCGGCCGCGTACCCGTGGGTCAGCGGCACCTGGTCGCCGGCGAGCGGGTCGGCCAGGTAGGCGTCGACCTCGGCCGGGTCACGCGACAGCCAGTCGTAGGGGGTGCGGGCCGGCTCGAACGGCTCGTTGAAGGCGCCGAGGGCGTCCAGCGGCTGGTCTCCCAGCCCAGCGGCCACGGCACCGTCCAGGGCGGACACCGTCTCGGCCAGCTCCGGCGACACCCCGATCGGTCCGGACAGCACCAGCCCGCTCAGCCCGGCGCCGTCCCGCTCGGCGCTGGCCAGCGCGATGATCGAGCCCATCGAGTGGCCCAGGAGCACCCGTGGCAGGCCCGGGTGCTCCTCGGCGGCGAGCCGGTGCAGGGCCTCCACGTCGTCGAGGACGCCGTCGGCGCCGGGCGCCCCGAACCGACCGGGGCCGGTGACCTCGGCGGTGCGACCGTGCCCGCGCAGGTCCATCGCGTAGACGGCCAGGCCCCGCCCGGTGAGCGCACCGGCCAGGCGCTCGTAGCGGCCGGAGTGCTCGGAGGCGCCGTGGACCAGCTGCAGGGTGCCCCGGATCTCGCCGGCGGGCAGCCAGCGTCGGTAGCGGACGTCCACCCCATCGGGGCGCGGTAGCACGGGCAGGTCGCCGGACGTCGTCGTCACGGTGGGTCCTCTCGTCCGGGGCGCACGAGGCGGCCGCAACCGCCCCGCGCACCGGTCAGCTGGCCTTCTTGCGGGCCTTCTTCTTCGGGCCGGCGGCCGCCGCGGCGACGGCCTCCGGGTCGAGGATGTTGGCGAGGAACCTGCCGGTGTGGCTCTCCGGGACCGAGGCCACGAGCTCCGGCGGCCCCTCGGCCACGACCATGCCGCCGCGGAAGCCACCTTCCGGGCCCATGTCGATCAACCAGTCGGCGCTCTTGATCACGTCGAGGTTGTGCTCGATGACGATGACCGAGTTGCCCTTGTCGACCAGCCCCTGGATGACCTGCAGCAGCTTGTTGATGTCCTCGAAGTGCAGCCCGGTCGTGGGCTCGTCGAGGACGTAGATGGTGCGGCCGTTGGAGCGCTTCTGCAGCTCGCTGGCGAGCTTGACCCGCTGCGCCTCGCCACCGGACAGCGTCGTCGCCGGCTGGCCGAGCCGGACGTAGCCGAGACCGACGTCGGTGAGGGTGCGCATGTAGCGGGCGATCGCCGGGATGGCCGCGAAGAACTCGGCGGCTTCCTCGATCGGCATGTTGAGCACCTCGGCCACGGTCTTGCCCTTGTAGTGCACCTCGAGGGTCTCCCGGTTGAACCGGGCCCCCTTGCAGACCTCGCAGGGCACGTAGACGTCCGGGAGGAAGTTCATCTCGATCTTCAGCGTCCCGTCGCCGGAGCACGCCTCGCACCGGCCGCCCTTGACGTTGAAGGAGAACCGGCCGGGCTGGTAGCCGCGGACCTTCGCCTCCGACGTGCTGGCGAACAGCTTGCGGACGTGGTCCCAGACCCCCGTGTAGGTGGCCGGGTTGGACCGCGGGGTGCGGCCGATCGGCGACTGGTCGACGCCGACGACCTTGTCCAGCTGGTCCAGGCCGGTGATGGTGCGGTGCCGGCCGGGCACCATCCGGGCGCGGTTGAGCTCGTTGGCCAGGGTCGTGTAGAGGATGTCGTTGACCAGGCTGGACTTGCCCGAGCCGGAGACGCCGGTGACGGCGACCAGCACGCCCAGCGGGAACGCCACGTCGATGCCGCGCAGGGTGTTCTCCCGGGCGCCCTTGACGACCAGCTCCCGGCCCGGCGTCCGCTCGCGACGGATCTTCGGGATGGTGATCTCCCGGCGGCCGGACAGGTACTGGCCGGTGATCGACCGCTCGCTGGCCAGCAGGTCCTCGTAGGTGCCGCTGACCACGACCTCGCCACCGTGCTCGCCGGCGCCGGGACCGATGTCGACGATCCAGTCGGCCTGCTTGATGGTGTCCTCGTCGTGCTCGACGACGATCAGCGTGTTGCCCATGTCCCGCAGCCGCACGAGGGTCTCGATCAGCCGGACGTTGTCGCGCTGGTGCAGGCCGATCGAGGGCTCGTCGAGCACGTAGAGGACGCCGACCAGCCCGGAGCCGATCTGGGTGGCCAGCCGGATGCGCTGCGCCTCCCCACCGGCCAGCGTGGCGGCCGGCCGGTCCAGGGACAGGTAGTCCAGCCCGACGGAGACGAGGAAGGAGAGCCGGGCCTGGATCTCCCGGAGCACCTGGACGGCGATCGCCCGCTCGCGCTCGCCGAGCTCCAGGGCGTTGAGCCACTCGGAGGCCTCGCCGATCGACAGCCCGGTGACCTCGGCGATCGAGCGGCCCATCAACTTGACGGCGAGGATCTCCGGCTTGAGCCGGGTGCCGTGACAGACGGGGCACGGCACGTCGCGCATGTAGCCCTCGTACTTGTCCTTCATGAACTCGCTGTCGGTGTCCTCGTGTCGGCGCTCGAGGAAGGGCAGCACGCCCTCGAAGGCGGCGTAGTAGCTGCGCTCGCGGCCGTAGCGGTTCTTGTAGCGGACGTGCACCTGGTCCGGGGAGCCGTGCAGCACCGCCTTCTGCACCTTCGCCGGCAGCTCCTCCCAGGGCGTGTTCATGGAGAAGCCGATCATGTCGGCGAGCCCGCCGAGCAACCGCTGGAAGTACTCGTTGCTCATCGAACCGGCCCACGGGGCGATGGCGCCCTCACCGAGGCTCTTGCCGGGGTCGGGGACCACGAGGTCGGGGTCGACCTCCTTGCGGGTGCCGATGCCGGTGCACTCGGGACAGGCGCCGAACGGCGAGTTGAACGAGAACGACCGCGGCTCGAGCGCCTCGAAGGACAGCCCGTCGTCGATGCAGGCCAGGTGCTCGGAGAAGGTGCGCTCCCGGTGTGCGTCGCCCTCGGGGAGGTCGACGAAGTCGAGCACCACCAGGCCACCGGCGAGCCCGAGCGCGGTCTCGACCGAGTCGGTCAGCCGCCGCTTGGCGTTCTCCTTGACCGTCAGCCGGTCGACGATCACCTCGATCGTGTGCTTCTCCTGCTTCTTGAGCGTCGGCGGCTCCGTCAGCGGGTGGATGGTGCCGTCGACCCGCACCCGGGAGAAGCCCTGGGTCTGCAGCGAGCTGAACAGGTCGACGTACTCGCCCTTGCGCGCCCGGACGACCGGCGCCAGCACCTGGAACCGGGTGCCCTCCTCCATGGCCAGCACCTGGTCGACGATCTGCTGCGGGGTCTGCCGCGAGATCGGCTTCCCGCAGTTGGGGCAGTGCGGCTGACCGGCCCGGGCGTACAGCAGCCGCAGGTAGTCGTAGACCTCGGTGATCGTGCCGACCGTCGACCGCGGGTTGCGGTTGGTCGACTTCTGGTCGATCGACACCGCCGGGGACAGGCCCTCGATGAAGTCGACGTCCGGCTTGTCCATCTGGCCGAGGAACTGGCGGGCGTAGGCCGACAGCGACTCGACGTAGCGGCGCTGGCCCTCGGCGAAGATCGTGTCGAAGGCCAGGCTGGACTTGCCCGAGCCGGAGAGCCCCGTGAACACGATCATCGCGTCGCGGGGCAGGTCGAGGTGGACGTCCTTGAGGTTGTGCTCTCGGGCGCCGCGGACGACGAGCCGGTCCATGTGATCCCTGTCGGTCGCAGTGGTTCGGTGCTGGTCCGGTCGCGGGGCGGCGGGGACCAGTGGTGCGGTGCTGAGGCCGGTGCGGTGCATCGGACCGTGGAACGGTGGCCCGGACGGTGCGCTTCCCGGCCCGGGTGTCGGCTGGGTCTCCCCCACCGCGGGCCGAGGCGACGCTGCCCGGTCAGCCGGCGGGGCCGCCGACCGGTCCGGCCGGGTCGAAGACCGGCGCGTGCCGGCGCCAGGGCAGCCGGCCCTCGAGCTCCCCGGCCAGCCAGAGTAGCCGCGTCTCGGCACCGGCCGGGCCGACGAACTGGACGGAGCTGGGGAGCCCCTCCCGGCCCGGGCCGGCGGGCAGGACGAGCGCCGGCAGGCCGGCCACGTTCCAGGCCGACGTCCACGGCGCCCAGCGGGCGTTGGCCGTGATGTTGGCCAGGAAGCCCCGCTCGTGCCACGGCCGCGCAGCCAGCGGCGGACCGGAGACGACCGGGCTGAGCAGGACGTCGACGTCGGAGAAGAAGTTCGCCATCCGGGCCCGGAACGCCGCCGCCGTCTGCGGCCGGACCAGGCCGGCCCGGCGCACCCAGCGGCCCAGCCGGGCGTGGGTGCGGCTACGCGGCTCCAGGGCCTGGCGGTCGAGCCCGAGGGCCTCGGCGTCGGAGTCGGCGCCGGCCAGCCACCGGGTGATGGTGCCCAGCGCCGCAGCCGGGGTGATCAGCGGCTCCTTCTCGACCACGACGTGCCCGGCGGTCCGCAGTTCGGCCACCACGGCGTCCAGCGCAGCGCGGGCGGCGGCGTCCAGCCGGACGCCGGGCACGGGCGACCGGGTCGACACCGCGATCCGCAGCGGGCCGACCGGAGCCGCCGGCGGGGCCGGCTCGGTGCCGGCCAGCACGGCGAAGCCGACGGCCAGGTCGGCGACGGTGGTGGCCAGCACACCGTTCTCCGCCATGCCGGACCAGCTGTCGGCACCGATCAGGGCCGGGACCACTCCGGAGCCGGGCTTGAGCGTGACCAGCCCGCAGGCGGCAGCGGGCAGCCGGAGGGAGCCCATGCCGTCGTTCCCCTGGGCCAGCGGGACGACACCGGCGGACACCGCGGCGGCGCTGCCCCCGGAGGAGCCGGCGGCCGACCGTGCGGTGTCCCACGGGTTGCGGGTGACCGTGCCCGGACCGTCGGTGGCGCAGTAGAGACAGAGCTCGGGCACCCGGGTGATGCCGACGACGACCGCCCCCGCGGCCCGCAGCCGGGCCACCACCGGGTGGTCGGCGCTCGCCGGCGCCGGCAGGTGGGCCGACGACCCGTCGGTGGCCACCTCGCCGGCCACCGCGACGTTGTCCTTGACCGCGATCGGGACACCGGCCAGCGGCAGCCGGGCCCGGTCGGGGCGGGCGTCGACCGCGGCGGCCTCGGCCAGGGCGGCTTCGGTGCGGACGACCCGGAACGCCCCGATCCGCGCCTCCACGGCGGCCAGGTGCCGCAGATGGGCACGGACGACGTCGACCGCGGAGAGCTCACCGGCGCGGACCCTGGCGGCCAGCTCGGTCGCCGGCAGCCCGACCACCCCGTCGAGCGTCGGCTCGCCGGACCCCGCCGCGGCCGGCGCGCCGGAGGGCCTGGAACCTGCACTAGCGTCCATGCCGACGAACCTAGACGGCGGCACCGACAGTCTCAGACGGGAGCGGGATGAGCGGGCAGACGTACACCGGTGACGTGCAGGTCGGTGGCCCCGCCGACGTCCGCGAGCTCCCGGGGCTGACCATCCGGAAGCTGGCCGTCAGCGAGATGGCGAACAACGTCTACCTGCTCACCAGCACGGCCACCGGGGAGTCGCTGCTGGTCGACGCGGCGGCCGAGCCGGCGGCGCTGCGGGAGCTGATCGGCGACGCCGACGTCCGCACGGTGGTGACCACGCACGGCCACTGGGACCACCACCGCGCACTCCCGGAGGTGGTGCAGGCGACCGGCGCGGAGACCGTCGCGCACCCGGCCGACGCAGCCGACCTGCCGGTGCCGGTCACCCGCCCGGTCTCCCACGGCGACACCGTCCCCGTGGGCGACCAGACCCTCGCAGTGGTGCACCTGCGCGGGCACACGCCGGGCAGCATCGCGCTGGTCTGGCGCGGCCCCGAGGGCGCCGGCACGCACGTCTTCACCGGCGACAGCCTGTTCCCGGGCGGCGTCGGCAACACCCAGTCCGACGCCGCCCGGTTCACCAGCCTGGTCGACGACGTGGAGAGCCGGTTGTTCGGCGAGCTGCCCGACGACACCTGGGTCTACCCGGGCCACGGCGCGGACACGACGATCGGCGCCGAGCGCCCGAACCTGCCGGAGTGGCGCGCCCGCGGCTGGTGACCGGCGCGGCGCCGGGGCCGGTCCTCGAGGGCTCTAGTCCTCGAAGAGATCCACGAGCTCCTCCGCCGTCCCGGCCACGTGCAGCGGCACCACCGAGATCGACCAGTCGGGGCGGCGCTCGTCGAGGTCGACCGCGAGGTCCCAGGCCGCCCTCGCGGTGAGCGGGCCGAAGCACGCGTCGTCCCCGTCCTCCCCCACCGCGATCTCGACCAGCCAGTTGTCGGAGAGATCGGCCGCGAGCTCGGCGAAGTCGGCCTCGCTGTCCTCGTCGGGCTCCGGGAGGTCGGCCTGGACGGGGTAGATGAGCGCCATGCGGACACGCTAGACCGGCCCGCGGCCCGCACCGCCCTCCGCCGCCGCCTGCTCCGGACGCCGGTTCGTCGACGCCATACCGGGTAGTGCACAACCGGAGCCGTGGACGAGCGCGCCCGCGGCAGGTCCGGCAGCGCCGCGTCCGCGCGGCCACCGCCCGAGCGAGGAGAGCTCCATGACCATGTCGAACAGCGACACTGCGACCGGCAAGCGCGACATCAAGTCCCACGAGACGACCAGCTTCGCCGACCTGGGCAAGGAGATGTGGGCCTACCTGACGGGCAAGGGCGCGGCGATCAACTACGAGTTCGTGGACATGACCGTCGAAGTGCCGCGGGAGACCGGTCCCGACGCCCCCCGCGCCACCTGGCGGCTGAACGGGACGCTGCGCATCACCACCGCCGAGAACGCCAGCAAGGGATGAACCCGGAGGTGGCCCGCCTCGACGTGACGGGCGACCTGTCCATCGGGGTCGACGGTGCGCCCGTGCGGGTCACCGCCGCCGGCGGTGACGTCCACGTGGTCGCCGACGACGTCCGCGGGTTCGTGCTGGGCCTGCGCTCGGCGGCGGCCACCGCCCGCACCGGGACCCGGCCCGGCCGCGCCGATCTCGCCGAGCTGGCCGGCGCGCTGGCCGATGCCGGGCTCACCGCCCGGCTCGACTCACCGTCGCAGCGCATCGTGACCGTCGGCGCCGGCGTCGACTCGTCGCTCGGTCGAGCGCTGCTGGGCACCCGGCAGGCGCGCCCGGACGCCGTCGGCATCGTCCGCGCCAGCGTCCGGGCCCGGGCTGTCGAGACCGCACTGGGCGCGACGCTGCTCGCCCTCGGCTACGCGGTGGTCCGCCGCCGCAGGTGAGCGGGGGCGTGGCCCAGCGCGCTCCTCAGTCGACCCGGGTCGCCTGCACGGTCAGCGGCTCGGCCGGGTCCGGCCCGCCCGGGCCGGACCCGGCCGGCAGCGCGCCCATCACCGGGCTGTTCTGCGGGGTCGGCAGCCAGCGGCTCCACCAGCGCAGCACGTGCTCGAGCCGCGCCCGGCGGTGCTTGGGCCGGCCGGACCGGGACAGCTCGTGCCCCTCCCCCGGGAAGAGCAGCAGCTCGGTGGGGATGCCGCGGCGCTTGAGCTCCACGTAGAGCCGGGTCCCCTGCTCCAGCGGGCAGCGCCAGTCCTCCTCCGAGTGGATGACCATCGTCGGCGTGGTGATCCGGTGCGCCGAGGCCATCGGCGACTGCGCGGCGACGCGCTCGGGGTCGGTGCCCACGTACTCGTCGGGGAAGAAGAACCCGATGTCGGAGGAGCCGACGAAGCTCACCGGGTCGTTGAAGCCCCGCTCGCTGATGCCGGCGACGAACCGGTCGGTGCGGCCGAGCAGCAGCGTGGTCATGAACCCGCCGTACGAGCCGCCCATCAGCCCGACGCGGGAGGAGTCCAGCCCTGGGTCGGTCAGCGCCTCGTCGAGGAAGGCCAGCACGTCGTCGGCGTCCAGCTCGCCCATGTGCTCCTTGACCACCCGGCCGTGCGCCTGGCCGTAGCCCGACGACCCGCGGGGGTTGCACATCAGCACGGCGTAGCCGGCCTCGACGTAGGCCTGGGTCTCGTCGAACAGCGTCCAGCCGTACTGGCTGAACGGCCCGCCGTGCACGGTCAGCAGCACCGGGTGCGGCCCCGGCCCGGGCGGCGTGGTCACCCAGCCGTGCACCGGGTAGCCGTCCGGCGCGGTCGCCGTCGTCTCCCGCATCCGGTGCAGCCGGCCGGTGGCCTGCAGCGGCGCACCGAAGCCGGTGATCAGCCGGCGCCGTCCCGGCGTGACCGCGATGAGCTCGCCCGCCGAGCGGTCGTGCGCGACGGTGGCGACGACGACGCCGCCCCCGACGGCCATCCCCCGCACCGTGTACTGCCCCTCGACCAGCACCTCGGGTTCGCCTCCGCCGAGCGGGACCCGCAGCAGCTCGACGGCGCCGCGGCGCTGGACACCGATGAGGGCGGCGCCACCGGCCACGACGGTCGCCGGGGTCTCGTCGCCGCGGTCGTGCTCCTCCGGGTCGAGCAGCGGCACCACCGGGCCACCCGCGGCGCTGACCTGCGCCAGGGTGCTGTTCCGGCCGACGAAGTCCCGGCCGACCGGGCCCAGGTCGGGGATCGCCGTGAGGTAGATGGTGCGGCCGGTGGGATCGTCCGGGTCGTAGGCCGGGTGGCTGCACGTGGACCGGGAGTCGGTGACCCGGCGCAGCCCGCTGCCGTCGGGCCGGACGACGTACACGTCGGAGACCAGGTCGAGGTCGGCGCCCTCGTGCCGCGCGGAGACGAAGGCGAGCTCGGCGCCGTCCGGACGCCAGGCCACGTCGGTGTCGTCGACGTCGCCGCCGGTGACCTGGAACGGCGTGGGCTCCTCGACGGCGTCGTCGTCGGTGTCCGCGGGCAGGTCGACGACGAAGACGTGACTGCGGCGGTCGTTGGTGAAACCGATGTCGTCGGCCCGGTACTTCAGGGTGGTGATCAGCCGGGGAGGCTCCGCACCCGGCGACACGTCCTCGTCGGTGCCGTACCGCCCCTGCTCGGGCACCCGTGCGGTGTAGGCCAGCCGGCGGGAGTCCGGCGACCACACCGGGGTGCCGGCGCCCAGGTGGTGGTCGGTCAGCCGCCGGGCCGTGCCACCGCCGGCGGGCAGCACGTGCAGCTGCGGCCGCCCCTTCGGCTCGGCCGACAGGTAGGCCAGCCAGTGGCCGTCCGGGGAGAACACGGGTGCCGAGTCGTGGTGGCCGTGGGTCAGCGGTCGGGCCGGCGCGGAGCCGTCGGTCGGGACGGTCCACAGCTGGCCGCGGTACTCGTCGGCGTCCAGGTCCAGCCGGCTGACGGCGACGACGGCGGTCGCCCCGTCCGGGGACACCGTCGGCACACCGGGCACGCGCAGCAGGGAGAGGTCGGTCGGCCGCATGCGGGGCACGCTAGCCCAGCGCACGGCGGCGCGAAGATGAGCCCTGCTAAGGGGTGAGTGCTCCCGGGTCGCGCCGTTCCGCCCGGATGCTGCCGACCAGGCCCAGCGCACCGATCAGCGGCAGCACGGCGAGCAGCAGCAGACTGCGGTCCAGCCCGAGCACCTCGCCCGCACCGCCGACCACCGCCGACCCCACCCCGCCGCCGACCAGGAAGACCAGCGTGGCGATGCCCAGCGCGACGCCGCGCACCTCGTCGGGAACGGCGCCACCCACCGCGGCCATCAGTGCCGGCTGGCCCAGCCCGAAGGCGACCGTCACCAGGACGACGGCCGTCACCAGGCCGGGGGCGGAACCAGCGGTGGCGCCCAGAGCAGCGACCAGCAGCGCGACGGTCGCGATGATCCCGGAGATGGCCAGCGACCGGGCGGGGCCGAGCCGGGCCAGCAGTGGGCCGGCCAGCCGCGGGGCGAGGAAGCCGGTGACCGCGCTGGGCACCAGCGCCAGGCCGATGTGCAGCGGCGTCCACCCCTCGCCCGCGAGCACGGCGGGGACGGCGATCAGCAGCGCGAACCAGGCAGCCGGGACGGCGGAGGCGGCCAGCGCGCTGCGGACCACCACCGGCTCCCGGACGACGGCCCTGGGCAGGAAGCCCTCCGGCCGGCGGCGCACCTGCGCGGCGACCGCCGGGACGCCCAGCCCCAGCAGCGCAGCACCGACGGCGGCGATCACCACCCCGGAGGCCGGGGACTGCACGAGCAGCACCAGCCCGGCGGCGGTGCCGGCGACCAGGACCGCGCCCAGCACGTCCAGCCGGGCACCGGTGCCCACGGCGGGGACCGACCGCCACAGCACCGGCACCAGCAGCAACCCGAGCGCCGGCAGCACCACGACCGCCCGCCAGCTGGCGACGTCGGCCACCAGCCCACCGACCAACGGCCCCAGCGCGCTGACCGCCGCCGCGGTACCGGCGACCTTGCCCAGCGCGGCGGTGCGCACCGCTCCCTCGTACCGCGCGCTGACGATCGCCATGCCGAGCACCGGGACCGCAGCCGCACCCAGGCCCTGGAGGATGCGGGCACCCAGCAGCACCGGGTAGCTGGGGGCCAGACCGCCGAGCACCGCCCCGGCGGTCATCAGGGCCACGCCGACGACCAGCGGCAGCCGGATGCCGGCCAGGTCGGCGATCCGGCCGTACACGGCGGTCGCCACGGCCAGCATCAGCGCGTAGAGGCTGATCACCCAGGAGACGCCACCGGTCGTCAGGTCGAGGTCGGCGGCGATGGCCGGCAGCGTGACCGCGACCGCAGCACTGCCCATGCCGGCGAGTCCGAAGAGGATCCCGACCAGGCCGGCGACGCGGCCGACGTCGGTCGGGGGGCTCATGCCCGGGAGCCAACCACGCGCCGGCCGACCTCCCCCGGCCGCACGGTCCTGCGGCCCACTGACGGATCGCTAGTGTGACCCGGATGACACGACGGGTGTTCGCCGGTGGCCAGGTGTTCGACGGCACGGGCGGGCCCGCTGCCCGCGCCGACGTCCTCGTGGAGGACGGCCGCGTCCTGGACGTCGGCACGGGGCTGGAGGGCGACGAGGTCGTCGACTGCGCCGGCGCGACCGTGCTGCCGGGCCTCTTCGACTGCCACGTGCACGTGATGCTCAGCGGCGTGGACATGCTGCGGCTGCTCCAGACGCCGTTCAGCTACGGCTTCTACGAGGCGGTGCTCAACCTCCGCCGCACCCTGGCCGTGGGCATCACCTCGGTGCGGGACGCCGGCGGCGCCGACCTGGGGGTGGCCCAGGCCGTGCGCGACGGGCTGATCGCCGGGCCGCGGATGCAGATCGCGATCAGCATGCTGTCCCAGACCGGCGGGCACGGCGACGGCTGGCACGTCTGCGGCGCCGAGCTGCCGCTGATGGGGCCGCACCCCGGTCGGCCGGGAACGGTCGTGGACGGCGCCGACGAGATGCGCCGCACCGTGCGGGAGCTGCTGCGCGCCGGCGCCGACGTGCTCAAGGTGGCCACCAGTGGCGGAGTCCTCTCCGCTCGGGACGACCCGCGGCACCCGCACTTCCGGCCGGCCGAGCTCGACGTGCTCGTCGAGGAGGCGACGGCGGCCCGGGTGCACGTGATGGCCCACGCGCAGGGCGCGGAGGGGATCAAGGCCGCCGTCCGGGCCGGGATCCGCTCGATCGAGCACGGCATCTACCTCGATGACGAGGCCATCGACCTGATGCTGGCGCACGGGACCTGGCTGGTGCCCACGCTCGCCGCCCCCCGGGCGGTGCTCGCCTCGGTCGCCGCGGGAGCGTCGCTGCCCGAGGCCGTGATCGAGAAGGCCCGCGCGGTGCAGTCAGTGCACGACGAGTCCGTCCGCCGGGCGGTCGAGGCCGGGGTGAAGGTCGCGATGGGCACCGACAGCGGGGTGGGCCCGCACGGCGACAACCTCTCCGAGCTCGGCCTGATGGCCGGCTGCGGGATGACCGCCGACCAGGCCTGGCACGCCGCGACGCTCTCGGCCGCCGAGCTGCTGGGCGTCGACGGCGAGCTGGGCAGCCTGCAGCCCGGCAAGCGGGCCGACCTGGTGGTCCTGGACGGCGACGCGGGCGACCTCACCGGCCTGGCCGGGCGGGTGCGCGAGGTGTGGCGGGACGGCGTCCTGGTCGCCGCCGGCGGCTCGACCGTCGAGCCGGGGACGATCCCGCCCCGCTGACTCCACGGCGGCGGCCCGAGAGACGGGCCGCCGCCGCGCTCAGCTGGTGCGGTGCGGGTCCTCGCCGGTGGCGGCGCGGGCGCGCTGCTCGTCCTCGGTCAGCGCGGCGGGGCGGCCGGGCTCACCGGTGTCGGTGCCGGCCGGGTCGATCGCGGCACCCTCGGTGTCCGGCACCTCGCCGCGGGTCTTGACCAGGCTGGCCACGGTGGCGACCAGCAGGACCACCAGGATGACCGTCAGGGACAGCCAGGTCGGGATCGCCGGGATGCTCTCCAGCGGCTCACGCTCGCCGGCGAAGGGGTACTGGTTCTCGTGCAGCGCCTCGAGGATCAGCTTGACGCCGATGAAGGCCAGGATGACGGCCAGCCCCAGGGACAGGTAGACCAGGCGCTTGAGCAGGCCGCCGAGCAGGAAGTACAGCTGGCGCAGGCCCATCAGCGCGAAGATGTTCGCGGTGAAGACGATGAACGGCTCGCGGGTCAGCCCGAAGATCGCCGGGATGCTGTCCAGCGCGAACAGCAGGTCGGTCGTGCCCAGTGCCAGGAACACCACGATCATCGGCGTCCACAGCTTCTTGCCGTCCTGGACGACGCGGATCTTGCTCTCGTGGAAGTCCTGGGTCATCGGCAGGATCTTGCGCATCCGCCGGATGAGGCCGTTCTCCTCGTAGTCCTCGTCCTCCTCGCGGTGCCGGACCAGGTTGATCGCGGTGTAGACGAGGAACGCACCGAAGAGGAAGAAGACCCAGATGAACCGCTCGATGACGGCGGCGCCGGCGAGGATGAAGAGGCCGCGCAGCACCAGCGCGATGATGATCCCGACCATCAGGACCTCTTGCTGGAGCTTCCGGGGCACCCGGAAGCGGGCCATGATGATCACGAAGACGAACAGGTTGTCGACCGACAGCGAGTACTCGGTCAACCAGCCGGCGTAGAACTCGGTGGCGAACTGCCCGTTGGTCACCGCCAGGACGATCCCGCCGAAGGCCAGCGCCAGGGCCACGTAGAAGACGACCCACGCCGTCGCCTCCTTGACGGAGGGCTCGTGCGGACGACGGACGACGAGGGCGAGGTCGGCGAGCAGCAGGACGGTGAGCCCCACGAACGTCGAGATCTCGAACCAGACGGGGAGCTCCACGTTCCGGCACTCTACGGGTTCGTTGCCCCGTGCATCGGTTGACGACCCGTGTCCCCGACCGCTGTGGCGCGGGGCCAGGAGCGACGTTCGTCACCCCTGACCCCGCGACGCTCAGTCGGTGCGCGACTCCGGCCGGCTCACCGGCACCTCGCGCGGGTCGGCCGGCGCCTCGGCCGTGTCGGCGTCCGGGTCGCCCGGTGCGTCGATGTGCCGCCCGGTGCTGTCGGCCGCCGGGTCCCCGGCGCCACGCTGCTCGCGCCGCTGGGCGTCCTTCTTGTTCTTCCGCAGGCTCGCCCAGGTGGTCACCAGCAGGGTCACCAGGATGACCAGCAGCGACAGCCAGGTCGGGATCTCCGGCACCAGGGTGACGTGCTCGCCGCCGTTGATGAACGGCAGCGTGTTCTCGTGCAGTGCGTGGATCAGCAGCTTGATGCCGATGAACCCGAGGATGATCGCCAGGCCGTAGGCGAGGTACACCAGCCGGTCGAGCAGGCCGTCGATGAGGAAGAACAGCTGGCGGAGCCCGAGCAGCGCGAACGCGTTCGCGCTGAAGACCAGGTAGGTCTCCTGGGTGAGACCGAAGATCGCCGGGATGGAGTCGACGGCGAAGAGGATGTCGGCGCTGCCGATGGCGATCAGCGCGATCATCAGGGGGGTGATGAACCGCTTGCCGTTGATCTTCGTGGTCAGGCGGTCGGAGTGGTACTCCTCGGTCGTCGGGAGCACCTTGCGGGTCAGCCGCAGGACCGAGTTCTCCTTGAACTCCTCGTCGTCGTCGTGGCCGCCACTGCGGGCCTGGGCGATCGCGGTCCAGATCAGGAAGCCGCCGAAGATGTAGAAGACCCAGCTGAAGTTCTCGATCGCCGCGGCCCCGAGGAAGATGAAGATCGTCCGCAGCACGAGCGCGAAGGCGATCCCGAACAGCAGGACCTTCTGCTGCAGCTCCCGAGGCACGGCGAAGCTGGCCATGATCAGCACGAAGACGAACAGGTTGTCGACCGAGAGGCTCTTCTCGGTCACCCACCCGGCGAAGTACTCACCGGCGTAGGTACCGCCCCAGAACACCAGCACCACCAGGCCGAACAGCACGGCGATGGCGACGTAGATCGCCGACCACTTGCCTGATTCCTTCAGGGTCGGCGCGTGCGGTGTCCGCACGTGGCCGTAGAAGTCGAAGACGAGCATCCCGATGATCGCAGCCACCGTGATGCCCCACACCCACAGGGGGACGTCCATGCACTTCCTCCGGTCGTCTGGCTCATGTCAGCACCGGAGGTCTCTCCCACCGACCCGCCAGGCAGGTCGGCCGGCAGCGCCGGGGACCGTGGGATCCCGTGTTGACGACACTGCCGCGGGCGGGATACTCCCCTCCACGTGGGGCCTGCCCGGTCCGGCGCGGCAACGCACCGACCCCGGCGGTCCAGGTCCCAGGGTCCCCTACGAACGACCGCCCCGCAGAGTTCCCGCGGACGGCGAGGACCTGTGCCCGCGGACGGCGAGGACCTGTGCCCGCGGACGGCGAGGACCTGTGCCCGCGGACGGCGAGGACCTGCGAACCGGCTCAGGCGTGCGCGGCGTCGAACTGCCGCAGTTCCTTCTTCAGCTCGGTCAGCTCGTCGCGCAGCCGGGCCGCCACCTCGAACTGCAGCTCGCGGGCCGCCGCCAGCATCTGCTCGTTCATCGAGGTGATCATGTCGGCGAGCTCGTTGCGCGGCAGACCCTGGACGTCGATCGACCCGGCCTTCGCCCGGCTCTTCGACGACAGCCCGGGCACCGGCGACTTGCCGCGCGACTGCTGACGTCCCGAGCCGCCCAGCAGCTCGGTCGTGGCCCCGCCGGTGACCTCCTCGGTGTCCTCGGCGGCCTTGTAGATGCCGTCGAGGATGTCGACGATCTTCTTGCGCAGCGGTTGCGGGTCGACACCGTGCTCGGTGTTGTAGGCGATCTGCTTCTCCCGCCGCCGGTTGGTCTCATCGATCGCCTGGGCCATCGACGGGGTGATCTTGTCGGCGTACATGTGCACCTGGCCGGAGACGTTGCGCGCCGCCCGGCCGATGGTCTGGATCAGCGAGGTGCCCGAGCGGAGGAAGCCCTCCTTGTCCGCGTCGAGGATCGCCACCAGCGACACCTCGGGCAGGTCGAGCCCCTCGCGCAGCAGGTTGATGCCGACCAGCACGTCGTACTCACCCTGGCGCAGCTCCCGCAACAGCTCGACGCGACGCAGGGTGTCGACCTCCGAGTGCAGGTAGCGCACCTTGATGCCGAGCTCGAGCAGGTAGTCGGTGAGGTCCTCGGACATCTTCTTGGTCAGCGTGGTGACCAGGACCCGCTCGTCCTTCTCCGTGCGCAGCCGGATCTCGTGGACCAGGTCGTCGATCTGGCCCTTGGTCGGCTTGACCACGACCTCCGGGTCGATCAGCCCGGTCGGGCGGATCACCTGCTCCACGACGTCACCCTGGACCCGGCCGAGTTCGTAGTGACCCGGGGTCGCCGACAGGTAGACGGTCTGGTGGATGCGGTCGGTGAACTCCTCCCAGCGCAGCGGGCGGTTGTCCATCGCCGAGGGCAACCGGAAGCCGTGCTCGACCAGCGTGCGCTTGCGGCTCATGTCGCCCTCGTACATGCCGCCGATCTGCGGCACCGTGACGTGCGACTCGTCGATGACGAGCAGGAAGTCGTCGGGGAAGTAGTCGATCAGGCAGGCGCCGGCGCTGCCGGGTGACCGGCCGTCGATGTGCCGGGAGTAGTTCTCGATGCCCGAGCAGAACCCGACCTGGCGCATCATCTCGATGTCGTAGGTGGTGCGCATGCGCAACCGCTGCGCCTCCAGCAACTTGCCCTGCTTGTCCAGCTCGGCGAGCCGCTGCTCCAACTCCGCCTCGATGCCACCGATCGCCCGTTCCATGCGCTCGGGCCCGGCGACGTAGTGGGTGGCGGGGAAGACGAAGAGCTCGTCGACCTCGCGGATGACCTCGCCGGTGAGCGGGTGCAGGTAGTACAGCCGCTCGATCTCGTCGCCGAACATCTCGATCCGGCAGGCGAGCTCCTCGTAGACCGGGAAGATCTCGATCGTGTCGCCGCGGACCCGGAACGTGCCCCGGGTGAAGGCCAGGTCGTTGCGGGTGTACTGCTCGGTGACCAGGGTGCGCAGCAGCTCCTCCTGGGAGCGCTGCTCCCCCACCTTCACCTTGAGTGCGCGCTCCACGTACTCCTGCGGCGTGCCCAGGCCGTAGATGCAGGAGACGGTCGAGACGACGATGACGTCGCGCCGGGTGAGCAGGCTGTTGGTCGCCGAGTGCCGCAGCCGCTCGACCTCCTCGTTGACCGAGGAGTCCTTCTCGATGTAGGTGTCGGTCTGCGGGACGTAGGCCTCGGGCTGGTAGTAGTCGTAGTAGGAGACGAAGTACTCGACCGCGGCGTCGGGCATCAACTCCTTGAACTCGTTGGCCAACTGCGCGGCCAGCGTCTTGTTCGGGGCCATCACCAGGGTGGGGCGCTGCACCTGCTCGATCAACCAGGCTGTGGTGGCCGACTTCCCGGTGCCGGTGGCGCCGAGCAGGACGGTGTCCTGGTCACCGGCATTGACCCGCTCCGCGAGGGCCTTGATCGCCGTGGGCTGGTCGCCGGAGGGCTCGAACTCGCTGACGACACGGAACCGCCCCTGGGTGGGCCGGATGTCGGTGGATGCGCGCACGCCGACGACGGTACGACGGGCCTGTGACAGAAGTGGCCGGAGCGTCCCCCGGGCCGGTGACCCCGTCCGGATGGGCCGCACGGGACACGTGGGACGGGAGATCGACCGGCCGTCGCCGTGGGGAGTTGTCGACACGCCCGCGGACCCCTACCGTCAGCGCCCGCAGGAGCGAGCAGCACCGGTCGCCGCCAGTGCCACCCGGGTCACCGGGCGAGGTCGGCGGTGCCCGGGCTGCCGCTCCCGGCCCGGCCCGGTGCAGGCACTGCCGCAGCCGGGTGCCGACGCCCTCCCCGGTCCGCCGCGGAGGGCGTCGCCGTCCCCGCGACACGGCCGGCGTCGTCGTCCGCGCGGCGGAGCCGTGCCGCCGGCGGGTCGGCACTGCGCGGGCGAGCGGACCGGGCTTGGCAGACTCCCTCCGACGACCGCCCGCGCTCGTCCTCCGGACGTCGCCCGTGTCTCATCGCCACAGGTGTGCGGAGGCCGCTCAGCGGGCATCCGACGACGAACCCCTCGGTTCAGCCGTGACGACCCGCGCCCCTGCCCCGAGCCCAGGGGCGATCAGCTCAGGAGGACGACCTTTCATGACCACCCAGGTGTGGCCCGGTTCCGCGTATCCCCTCGGGGCGACCTATGACGGCACCGGCACCAACTTCGCGATCTACAGCGAGGTGGCCGAGAAGATCGAGCTGTGCCTGTTCGACGAGGCGGGCAACGAGGAGCGCATCCGCCTCCCCGAGATGGACGCCTACGTCTGGCACGCCTTCCTCCCCGGCATCCAGGCCGGACAGCGGTACGGCTACCGCGTCTACGGCCCGCACGACCCCGCCCAGGGCCACCGCTGCAACCCCCACAAGCTGCTGCTCGACCCCTACGCCAAGGCGATCGACGGCCAGGTCGACTGGGACGAGTCGGTGTTCGGCTACCACTTCGCCACCGGTGAGAAGAACGACGACGACTCGGCGGCGCACATGCCCAAGTCCGTCGTGGTGAGCCCGTTCTTCGACTGGGGCATGGACCGCCCGCCGCGGACCCCCTACAACAAGACGGTCATCTACGAGGCGCACGTCAAGGGCCTGACGATGACCCACCCGCGCATCCCCGAGGACCTGCGCGGCACCTACGCCGGCGTCGCCCACCCGGCGATCATCGAGCACCTGCTGGAGCTCGGGATCACCGCGATCGAACTGATGCCGGTGCACCAGTTCGTGCAGGACGACACGCTGCAGCAGAAGGGCCTGCGCAACTACTGGGGCTACAACACGATCGGCTTCTTCGCCCCGCACAACGAGTACGCCCAGTACACCGACGGCCAGCAGGTGCAGGAGTTCAAGGGCATGGTCCGGGCCATGCACGAGGCGGGCATCGAGGTCATCCTCGACGTCGTCTACAACCACACCGCCGAGGGCAACCACATGGGCCCGACGCTGTCGTTCAAGGGCATCGACAACTCGGCGTACTACCGCCTGGTCGAGGACGACAAGCAGTACTACATGGACACCACGGGCACCGGGAACTCGCTCAACGTCCGCACCCCGCAGTCGCTCCAGCTCATCATGGACTCGCTGCGGTACTGGGTGACCGAGATGCACGTCGACGGCTTCCGCTTCGACCTGGCCTCCACCCTGGCCCGCCAGTTCCACGAGGTCGACCGGCTGTCGGCCTTCTTCGACCTCGTCCACCAGGACCCGATCGTCAGCCAGGTGAAGCTGATCGCCGAGCCCTGGGACATCGGCGACGGCGGTTACCAGGTCGGCAACTTCCCGGCGCTGTGGACGGAGTGGAACGGCAAGTACCGCGACACCGTCCGCGACTTCTGGCGGGGCGAGAACGCCACGATCGGCGAGTTCGCCAGCCGGATCACCGGCTCCGCCGACCTCTACCAGCACTCCGGCCGGCGTCCGGTGGCCAGCATCAACTTCGTCACCGCGCACGACGGGTTCACCATCAACGACCTGGTCTCGTACAACGAGAAGCACAACGAGGCCAACGGCGAGGACAACAACGACGGCGAGAGCCACAACCGCAGCTGGAACTTCGGCGTCGAGGGCAAGACCGACGACCCCGAGATCCTGGCGTTGCGAGCCCAGCAGCGGCGCAACTTCATCACCACGCTGATGCTCTCCCAGGGCGTGCCGATGCTGCTGCACGGCGACGAGCTCGGCCGCACCCAGGGCGGCAACAACAACGGCTACTGCCAGGACTCCCCGATCACCTGGATCGACTGGGAGAACATCGACGAGGGCCTGCTGGAGTTCACCAAGCTGGTCACCAAGCTGCGCACCGACCACCCGACGTTCCGTCGTCGGCGGTTCTTCCACGGCCGCCCGGTGCGCCGCGCCGAGGGCGACCCGGTCCAGGACGTCGCCTGGTTCACCCACGCCGGTGAGCTGATGAGCGAAGAGGACTGGGACGCCCACTACGCCAAGTCGATCGGCGTCTACCTCAACGGCCACGGGATCCGCTCCACCGACGAGCGGGGCGAGCCGGTCGTCGACGACTGCTTCTACCTGGTGTTCAACGCCTGGCACGAGGACATCGAGTTCACCCTGCCCAGCAGCGAGTACGCCGAGGGCTGGACCGTGGTGGTGGACACCGCGGAGATGAGCGAGGTCGAACCGGTCGTGGTGAAGGCCGGGGACACGTTGACCGTCGCCGCCCGCGCCACCGTCGTCCTACAGTCCGCCTCGTGAGCCAGCCGGCCGGGGGCCAGCCGTCCGAGAGCCGTCGCCGGGAGGTGCCCGCGGGCACCTACCGGCTCCAGGTGACCGCCGACTTCACCCTCGACGACGCAGCGACCGTGGCCGGCTACCTGGCCGACCTCGGCGTGACCCACGCGTACTCCTCCCCGCTGCTGCGCTCGGCGGCGGGGAGCACGCACGGGTACGACACGGTCGACCACGCGCACATCG
Organism: Modestobacter sp. VKM Ac-2979; assembly: GCF_026967995.1. Classification (NCBI taxonomy): domain Bacteria; kingdom Bacillati; phylum Actinomycetota; class Actinomycetes; order Geodermatophilales; family Geodermatophilaceae; genus Modestobacter; species Modestobacter sp. VKM Ac-2979. The sequence continues at coordinate 171,792 of NZ_JAPVBO010000009.1, read as the reverse complement.
ACGAGCCGCGCGGCGGGCGGGCCGGGCTCGACCGGTTCGTGACCGCGTTGCACGAGCACGGGCTCGGCCTGGTGCTGGACCTGGTGCCCAACCACATGGGCGTCAGCGACCCGGCCGAGTCCCGCTGGTGGTGGGACCTGCTCCAGCACGGGCGGGAGTCGGCCCACGCCGACGCCTTCGACGTCGACTGGGACTTCGGCGGGGGCAGGATCCGGATCCCGGTGCTGGGCAGCGCGGACGACGTCTCCCAGCTGGAGGTCGTGGAGACCGACGACGGTCCCGAGCTGCGCTACTACGACAACCGCTTCCCCATCGCCCCCGGCACCGAGGCGGGCACGCCGCAGGAGGTGCACGACCGGCAGCACTACGAGCTGGTCGACTGGCGGCGCGCGGACGACCAGCTGAACTACCGTCGGTTCTTCGCGATCAACACCCTCGCCGGGCTGCGGGTCGAGGACCGGGACGTCTTCCGGGCCACGCACGCACTCGTCGTCCAGCTGGTGGAGAACGGCTCGGTCGACGCGCTCCGGATCGACCACCCCGACGGGCTCGCCGACCCGAAGGGCTACCTGGACCTGCTCGCCGAGGCGACCGGTGACCGGTGGACCGTGGTGGAGAAGATCCTCGAGCCCGGCGAGGAGCTCCCCGAGAGCTGGAAGACGGCCGGGACGACGGGGTACGACGCGCTCGCCGAGGTCGATGACGTGCTGATCGACCCGGCCGGCGAGGCCGCGATCACCGCACTGGACACCGAGCTGGCCGGCGGCCGGGTCGACTACGCCCAGCTCGTGCACGACTGCAAGCGCGAGGTCACCGACGGCATGCTCGGGTCGGAGGTGGCCCGCCTGCACCGGATCGTCGGTGAGCTGCCCGGTGTGCCCGCCGAGCAGGTGACCGAGGGGCTGGCCGAGCTGCTGGCCGGCTTCCCGGTCTACCGCAGCTACCTGCCCGACGGCCGCGAGCACCTGGACGCCACGGTGGCCGCGGTGAAGCTCCGCCGTCCCGACCTCACCGCCGCCGTCGACGCGCTGCACCCGCTGCTGGGCTCGGCCGGCACCGAGCTGGCCACCCGGTTCGAGCAGACCTCGGGTCCGGTGATGGCCAAGGGCGTGGAGGACAGCGCCTACTACCGGTGGTCGCGCTTCGTCGCGCTCAACGAGGTGGGCGGCGACCCGGCCCGGTTCGGGACGACGGTCGAGCAGTTCCACGCGGCGCAGCAGCACCGCCAGGAGGTCAAGCCGGCCTCGATGACGACGCTGTCCACGCACGACACCAAGCGCAGCGAGGACGTCCGGGCCCGGCTGGCCGTGCTGGCCGAGGTCCCGTCCGAGTGGGCCGCCCTGGTCCGCGGCTGGCTGGACCGGCACCCGCTGGCCGACCGCCCGCTGGCCCACCTGGTGTGGCAGAACCTCGTCGGCGCGTGGCCGCTGTCCCGGGAGCGGGCGCACGCCTACGTGGAGAAGGCGGCCCGGGAGGCGGGCACCTCGACCACCTGGACCAACCCGGTGCAGGAGTTCGAGAGCCAGTTGCACGCCCTGGTGGACGCGGCGTTCGACGACGCCACCACGCACGCGGAGATCGAGCGGTTCGTGCAGCGGATCGCGCCCTTCGGCTGGTCGAACTCGCTGTCGCAGAAGCTGCTGCAGCTGACCGTCCCCGGTGTCCCGGACGTGTACCAGGGCACCGAGCTGTGGGACTTCTCGCTGGTCGACCCGGACAACCGGCGTCCGGTCGACTACGAGCTGCGCCGGGAGCTGCTGGCCCGGCTGGACGGTGGCTGGGTGCCGCCGGTCGACGAGACCGGTGCGGCCAAGCTGCTGGTGGTCTCCCGCACGCTGCGGCACCGGCGCGACGCCCCGGAGGCGTGGTCGGGGTACACCCCGGTGACGGCCCGCGGTCCGGCGGCCGACTCCGTCGTCGCGTTCGACCGCGGCGGCGTCGTCACCGTGGCGACCCGGCGGCCGGTCCACCTGGCCGAGACCGGGTGGGGCGACACCGCGGTCGGCTCACGGACCGGGGCGTGGCGGGACCTGCTCACCGGCAACCGACTGGTCTCCGACTCGGGCGGCATCCGGCTGAGCGAGATGTGCGCGCAGCTGCCGGTCGCCCTGCTCGTCCGCGACTGAGCCGATCCGGTCCCCGCCACCAGAGCCTGGTGGCGGGGACCGGACCGTCAGAACCGGATCGCGTCGATCACCTTCACCCGGACCGCGATCAGCGCGGGCACCAGACCGGCCAGCGCGCCGACCGCCGTCGCCGCGACCAGCCCCTCGACCGCCGCCGAGACCGGGAACCCGGGCGCGTCGACCAGGGGGACGCCGCCGGCCAGCCACCGCTCCAGCGGCAGGTTCCGGACGATCGCCACCGACAGGGCGACGGCAGCCAGCCCCGCCAGCGCGGTGGCCACGACGCTCTCCAGCACGACTGCGGAGAAGACCCGCGCCGAGGTCGCCCCGAAGCTGCGCCGGACGCCGATCTCCCGGATCCGCTGGCGCACGGTGACCAACCCGATGTTCAGCACGCCGAGCCCGCCGAGGGCCAGCACCACCAGCCCGGCGGCACGCACCGCGAGCCGGAGCTTGGCGATGGTGTCCTCCAGGTTCTCCGGGTCCTGCCGGTAGGCCTGCACCTCCGCCCCGGGCAGCAGTCGCGCCAGGTCGGTCTGCACCGCCGCCACCACCGCGTCGGCCTGTTCGGAGGGCACCCAGAGCTCCAACGTGGGCGGGGACCCGAACCCCGGGCCGCCGGCCGCGGTCGCGGCGTCGCCGGCCGAGGAGTCGATCCGGTAGGTGCTCGGCCAGCCCTCGTTCCAGGCGACCACCCCGACGATCGTGGCCAGCACCGGCTGGGAGCCGCCGATGACCACGGTCGGGCGGGTGCTGAGGTCGGTCACGCCGAGCAGCGTCAGGAAGTCCTGGTTGACGACCAGCGCGGGCGACATGCTCTGCCGGTCACCGGCGCGGAACCAGCGGCCCTCGACCGGCTGGATGCGGTGCAGCGGCCCGTAGGACGGCGAGACGCGCCGGGTCTCCACGGACTGGGTGCCCCCGGGGAACCGGTACAGCCCACTCTCCTGGGCGAGGGTGGCGATCGCCTGCTCGGGGAGTCCGTACCGGGCGACCAGCGCCTCGACCCCGGCGTCCCACTCCTGCTGGGGCACGTTCCCGGTCATCGGGTCGTACGCCGAGACCCCGATGGTCGCCGTCCGGCCGCCGCTGGCCTCGGCCTGCTCCTGCTGTACCTGGGCGGCGATCTGGCCCAGCGCGGTCACCGTGGTCATCGCCAGCACGGCCAGGAAGACCCCGACCAGGGACAGCAGGACCCGGGCCTTGTGCACCCGGACCTCTCCCCACGCCTCGCTGAAGGTGCCGAGCAGCCCGGTCATGCGTCGGTCCGGTCGCTCGTCGCGGCGGCGAGGGCGTTCCCGGTCGCCACCGGGGTGAGCCGGCCGGCGTCCAGCCGGAAGCGGCGCCCGGCCAGCGCGGCCACCGAGAGGTCGTGGGTGATCGTCACCAGGGCGGCGCCGTTCTCGGCGGTCACCTCGGCCAGCAGCGCCATCACGGCGGCACCGGTCTCGACGTCCAGCGCGCCGGTCGGCTCGTCGGCGAGCACCACCCGCGGCCCACGGACCAGTGCCCGGGCGATCGCCACCCGCTGCTGCTCACCGCCGGAGAGCTTCTCCGGCACCGAGAGCGCGCGGGCGCTCAGCCCCACCCGGTCGAGCATGGCCCGGGCCGCCCGGTTGCGGGTGAGGAAGTCCCGGCCGCGGGCGTAGAGCAGCGGGGCGGCGACGTTCTCCTCCGCGGTGCGCCGCGGCAGGAGATTGAACTGCTGGAAGACGAAGCCGAAGGTCTCCCCCCGCAGCCGGGACCGCCGCCGTCCGCCGAGGGAGTCGGTCGGCTGCCCGTCGAGCAGGTAGCTGCCGGCGGTCGGGCTGTCCAGCAGCCCCAGCACGTTGAGCAGGGTCGACTTCCCCGAGCCGGACCGGCCCACGATCGACACGTGCTCGCCGGCCGCGACGCTCAGGTCGACGCCGGCCAGCACCGGCAGCAGGCTCCCGTCGGGGAGCCGCACGTCCCGGCCGATCCCGGAGAGCTCCAGCAGGCTCACCCGTACGGCCCGCCCATGCCGTAGGGGTCGGCGGCCGCGTCGTCGGGCACCGGCACGAACTCCAGCACCGACTCGCCCTCGGTCAGGCCGCCGGTGACCTCCACCTGCTGACCGTCGGTGAGCCCCAGGGTGACCGGCCGCTCCTCGGGGGCGCCGTCGGCACCGGGCACCCACACCATGCCGTTCTGCACGGAGCCCTGCACCGCGGTCACCGGCACCACCAGCGCGTCGGCGACCTCACCGGCCTGGATGGCGACGGTCGCCGCCATCCCGGCGAAGACGGTCACCCCGGCCGGGACGGCGCACCGGGCGGTCGTGGTCGCGGCGATCGGCATGCCGGTCATCGGGTCCACGCCGGCGTCGGCCTGGTCGCCCTCTCCCGGCGGGGCACCGAGGGTGAGCCCGGTGCAGGTGAACGGCGCCGGACCGCCGGTGACGGTGACCTCGGCCGTGCTCGGCGGGCTCAGCAGGCGGAACTGGTCGGCCTGGGAGAGCGACGCGGTCACCGAGAGGGTGCCCGGGGAGATGGTGCCGACGGCGTCCCCGACGGCGACGACCTGGTCCTTGAGGACGTCGAGGGTGGCCAGCCGGCCGGCCGCCGGGGCGGTGACGGTCACCACCTTGACCAGGGGGTCCCGCGGCGTCGAGGTCGGGTTGCCCTCGGCGTCCGTCCCGACGACCGGGTCGCGCTCCTCCTCGTACCGGACGTCGAGCAGCTTGTCGCCGGCCGCCACCGTCGCCCCGGCGCTGACGTGCAGCCGGCTCACCGTCCCGGCGCTGGTGGCCTTGACCGGCACGGCGGGGTCGGCGGCGATGGCGCCCTGCACGGAGACGGTGTTGGTCACCGTGCCGCGGGCGACGGGGATCGACGGTGACCCCAGGTCCACGCCGGGGGCGCTGGTGGCGCCGGCGGGCCCGGTGTCGCCGCTGCCGCGGAAGGCGAGGACGACCAGGGCCACCGCGATCACCGCCCAGATCAGGATTCTCAGCACGGGCAGGACCCAGGTCCGGACCACCGTCATGTCGGCTCTCTTCGTCGCGCGGAACGGAAGCGTCGCCGAACGTAGCGGTGCAGCGACCCCGCTGTGGTCATCCCGGCGACGGAAACGCCGCGCTGACCAGGTCGTCCTGCAGGTGGACGACGTCCGGCGCGAGACGTGGGCGCCGGCGACGGTTGACCGCCGGGCGCCCGGGCATGATCGACCTGCCCGTCCCCCGCACCGCCCTGGAGGCCCCCGCATGTCCGAGCCCGTCGACTTCGCCGTCTGGGCGCCGCTGCCCGAGCGGGTCCGCCTGCAGGTCGACGGCGAGGTGCACGACATGCAGCGGGACGACGCCGGCTGGTGGCGCGCCACGGTCGCAGCCTCCCCCGAGGCCGACTACGGGTACCTGCTCGACGACAACCCGACGCCCCGACCCGACCCGCGCTCCCGGCGTCAGCCCGACGGCGTGCACGGGCTCTCCCGCCGCTACGACCCGTCCGCGTACCGCTGGGGTGACACTGCGTGGACCGGGCGCCCGCTCGCCGGCGGGGTGGTCTACGAGCTGCACATCGGCACCTTCACCCGCGAGGGCACCTTCGACGCGGCGGCTCGGAACCTGGACCACCTGGTCGACCTGGGCATCGACTTCGTCGAGCTGCTGCCGGTGAACGGCTTCAACGGCACGCACAACTGGGGCTACGACGGCGTCGCCTGGTACGCGGTGCAGGAGACCTACGGCGGCCCCGCGGGCTACCAGCGCTTCGTCGACGCCTGCCACCAGCGAGGGCTGGGCGTCATCCAGGACGTCGTCTACAACCACCTCGGCCCGTCGGGCAACTACCTCCCGGAGTTCTTCCCGGTCTTCGCCGAGGGTGCGAACACCTGGGGCAACTCGATCAACCTCTCCGGCCCCGACTCGGACGAGGTGCGGCGCTACATCCTGGACAACGCCCTGATGTGGCTGCGCGACATGCACGCCGACGGACTGCGGCTGGACGCGGTGCACGCGCTGGTCGACGAGCGGGCCACGCACGTGCTCGAGGAGATGGCCGGCGAGGTCGCAAAGCTCTCGGTCGCCGAGGGCCGCCCGCTCACGCTGATCGCGGAGAGCGACCTCAACGACCCGCGGATGGTCACGCCCCGGGTGGCCGGCGGCACCGGCCTGGACGCGCAGTGGAGCGACGACTTCCACCACTCGCTGCACACCCAGCTGACCGGCGAGGGGCAGGGCTACTACGCCGACTTCGAGGCGGCCGGGCTCGGCGGGCTGGCGAAGGTGCTCACCGGCGCCTTCTTCCACGCCGGCGACTGGTCCAGCTTCCGCAGGCGGCACCACGGCCGGCCCGTCGACACCGCGGCCCTCCCGGGCTGGAAGTTCCTCGCCTACCTGCAGGACCACGACCAGATCGGCAACCGGGCGGTCGGTGACCGGATCTCCGCCTCGCTCTCCCCCAGCCTGCTCGGCGTCGGCGCCACCTTGGTGCTGACCAGCCCGTTCACCCCGATGCTCTTCATGGGCGAGGAGTGGGGCGCCTCCACCCCGTGGCAGTTCTTCACCAGCCACCCGGAGCCCGAGCTGGGGCGGGCCACGGCCGAGGGCCGGATCGGCGAGTTCGCCGAGCACGGCTGGGACGCCGCCGTGGTGCCCGACCCGCAGGACCCGGAGACCTTCACCCGCTCGAAGCTGGACTGGTCGGAGCTGGCCCAGGAGCCGCACACGCACGTGCTCGCAGTGCACAAGGCGCTGCTCGCGCTGCGCCGCCGGCACCCGGAGCTCGTCGACCCCGACCTGTCCGCGGTGCAGGCGCACTGGGACGACGCCGACCGGTGGCTGGTCGTGCACCGCGGCTCCCTGCGGGTGGTCGCCAACCTGTCCGACCAGCGGCGGGAGATCGACCTGGACACCCCGGCCACCCAGGTGCTGTTCGCCAGCGGGGAGCTGCCCGAGTTGGACGGGGCGCAGGTGACGGTGCCGGCGGAGAGCGCCGTCGTCCTCGCCACCCACTGAGCGTGGACCGGCTCCCCCGGGACCCAGCCGAGCTGGCCGACGCCTACCGGGTGCCGGCCGGTCGGCACCTGCGGGTCAACTTCGTCGCCTCGCTGGACGGCGCCATCAGCGTCGACGGCCGCAGCGGCGGGCTGGGCTCGGACGGCGACCGGCGGGTGTTCCGCACGCTGCGCGCGCTCTCCGACGCGGTGCTGGTGGGCGCCGGGACGGCGGCGGCCGAGGGCTACCGGCCGGTGCTCCCCGACTCCCCCGTCGGCCGGCTGCGCGCCCAGCTCGGCCGCCCGTCGGTGGCTCCGGTCGTGATCGTGTCCCGGCGGGCCTCGCTGGCCCCCGACGACCAACTGGTCACCGACGCGGTGGCGCCGACCCTCCTGGTCACCTGCGCCGCGGCCGATGCCGACCGGCGGGTGGCACTCGCGTCGGCCGGCGTCGAGGTGCTGGTCTGCGGCGACGACGCCGTGGACCTGCCGACCGCGGTGGACGCCCTGGCCGGACGGGGCCTGGAACAGGTGCTGTGCGAGGGCGGTCCGGCGCTGTTCGCCGCCGCCCTGGGCGCGGGAGTGGTCGACGAGCTGGACCTGTCGATCGCCCCGCTGCTGGTCGGCGGCGGTCCCGGCCTGTTGCCGTCGGCTCTCCCGGCGCCGCCCCGGGCCGAGCTCGTGCAGGCGCTCACCGAGGACGACGTCCTCTTCACCCGCTACTCCCTGCGCTGAGACACCGGCCTCCGGAGGCCGGGTGGTCCCGGTCGGTGAGTGGGCCAGGATGACGCCGTGGCGGAGACCGGGACGGCGCTCAGCATGCAGGAACTCCGTGCGGTGACCAGGTACGCCGCGGAGAGCGCACAGGAGGTGCTCGAGGTCTTCGAGCGCGCTCGACCGGCAGATCTCAGGCCGCGCGAAGCCATCGACGCCGCCTGGACGTTCGCCCATGGCGGCGAGCGCGGAAAGCGCCTGCGGGACACCGGCTGGGCCGCCCACAGAGCTGCCCGCGACGCCGGTAGAGGAGCCGCCGTCGACGCGGCACGGGCAGCGATGCACGCAGCGTCAGCCGCGTACCTGCACCCACTGGCCGACGCCCACCAGGTCAAGCACGTCCTCGGGGCCGCGGCACACGCGGCGAGGGTGGCCGAGCTCATGGCCGGCGACGACCGCGCGGTGGGTGCCCACCAGCTCGAGCGAGCGAGCCACCGCGCGACGCCCGTCATCGTGGACGTGCTCAGCCGCTACCCCGCGGCCCCTCCTGGTGGAGGCCGCGTCGGGGAACTGCTCCGCGAGCTGGACGCCGCGCTCCGCCGACCTTGAGAGCCCTGCGGATGCCCGCCGCCGGCGGCCGATCGCCATGTCGACCGGCGCCCGGAACTGTCAGACCCCGTACGTATGTTCGAGTGCATGACGACGACGGCGATGCCACCAGGGTTCTGGGGTGTGGCGGTCGACGTCTGCTTCACCGGAGAGTGGCACCGCGACCAGGGGGTGGTGTCGCCCGATGAGCGGCTGGCGGCCCGGTTGCGGTCGGTGCAGCGCCAGCGGGCGATGGACGCCGCGGAGGAGGCCGAGCTGATCCTGGCCCTGGCCGGTCGGCGGCCCGCGGCGCTGGACCCGGACGGTCCCGGTGCCCGCCGGCCGGGCTGGGCCAGTGAGACCGGTGGCGCGGAGATCAGCGAGTTCTTCCTCGCCGAGCTGTCCACCGTCCTCAACCTGGGCCGTGGGACGGCGGCGGTGCGGTTGCGGCGGGCGTTGACCTGGTCGGAGAAGCTGCCCGCCACCTTCGCCGCCCTGGCCGCCGGACAGCTGGACGAGCGGCGGGCCCAGGTGCTCGCCGACGTCCTGGAACACACTCCGGCCGTGATCGCCGGGCAGGTCGAGGGCGCACTGCTGGGTGAGGCGACCGAGCTGTCGGTGGCCCGGCTGGAGAAGCGGGCCACCGAGGAACTGCTCCGCCTCGACGCCGCCGCAGCCGACGAGCGCCGGGAAGCCGCCGCGAAGAACGCCGACGTGCGGGTGTACCCCTCCCCCACCGACGGCCGGTCGACACTGTCCGCGGACCTGCCCACCGACGAGGCCGTGGAGTGCCACGACCTGGTCGACCAGCTCGCCCGGATGCTCAAGGCCGACGGCGACGACCGCCCGATCGGCGCCCTGCGGGCGCACGTGCTGTCCACGTTGATCCGCCGTCCCGCCGATTCCGGCCTCCCGCACGTGGCCGCGAACGTGACGGTCACCGCTGACCTGCACGCCCTGGCCGGGGTGAACAGTGCCCCGGGTGAGGTGAACGGGCTGCCGATCACCGCCGCCCACCTGCGTGAACTGCTCGCCCGGGTCGGCGCCCTCGGCCTGAGCCCCCCCGAGGGCGGCAGCCTCACCTTCGCCCTCACCGGGCCCGACGGGGAACTGCTGGCCACGATCACCCCGGCCGAACTGGCCCGCCTGTCCCGCCGCGGCTGCCCGCACCACCCCGACCGTGGCAGCGACCGCGACGCCAGCGGCAGTGGCAGCGGCAGCGGCAGCGGCAGCGGCAGCGGCAGCGGCAGCGGCAGCGGCAGCGGCAGCCAGCCGTGCGGCTGCCCGGTGCTCGGCCCGCCACCGGCCACCACCGCCTACACCCCCACCGCCCGCCAGCGGTCGTTCGTGACCACCCGCGACCGGCGCTGCCGGTTCCCCAACTGCGGCCAACGCGTCGGCTGGACCGACCTGGACCACGTCACCGCCCACGCCTGCGGCGGCCCCACCGACTGCACCAACCTCTGCTGCCTGTGCCGCTCCCACCACCGGCTCAAGACCTTCGCCCCCGGCTGGCAGTACCGCCTCGACAGCAACGGCACCCTGCACGTCACCACCCCCTCCGGCGTCACCCGCATCACCCGACCACCCGGCCAGCGCCCACCCGACTCCCGACCACCGGAGACCCCGACCCGAGAGTCCGGACCACCACCGGAAGCACCACCACCGGTCGACGACCCACCGCCCTTCTGATCAGTGGACGAGGCCAGGCCGCGCAGCCGACTTGCGCGGCCCGGTCATGCCGTCGATGCCTGCCGCCCGCTTGTTGCGGCTCGGACCGGCTGCCTCGGCGTCGTCCCGACTGCTTGACTGGCCGGCATGGACCTGCCCGTGAACCCCCCGGTCAAGCCGATGCTCGCCAAGCCGGTGGCCACGCTGCCCACCGGCGACGGCTGGTTCTACGAGCCGAAGTGGGACGGGTTCCGGTGCATCGTCTTCCGGGACGGCGACGAGGTCGAGCTGGGCAGCCGCAACGAGCGCCCGCTGACCCGCTACTTCCCCGACGTCGTCGAGGCGGTGAAGGCTCAGCTGCCCGAGCGCTGCGTGGTCGACGGGGAGATCGTCGTCCCGCGCGGGGACCGGCTGGACTTCGAGTCGCTGCTGCAGCGGATCCACCCGGCCGCCTCGCGGGTGACCCGGCTGGCCGAGGAGACCCCGGCGTCCTTCGTCGCCTTCGACCTGCTCGCCCTGGGGGACGACTCGCTCATGGACTCCCCGTACGCCGACCGGCAGGCCCGGCTGCGCGAGGCGCTGGCCGGCGCGCAGGCGCCGGTGTACGTCAGCACGGTGACCTCCGACGCGGAGGTGGGGCAGCGCTGGTTCGCCGAGTTCGAGGGCGCGGGCCTGGACGGCGTCATCGCCAAGCGGGGCGACCAGCCCTACTCCCCCGACCAGCGGGTGATGACCAAGGTCAAGCACGTCCGGGCGGCGGACTGCGTCGTGGCCGGGTTCCGCTGGCACAAGAGCGGGCCGGTGGTCGGCTCGCTGCTGCTGGGCCTCTACGACGACGCCGGCACGCTGCAGCACATCGGCGTCGCGGCGTCGTTCACCATGAAGCGCCGGGCCGAGCTCGTCGACGAGCTCGCCCCCTACCGGGCCGAGGCGCTGGACGGACATCCGTGGCAGGACTGGGCCAACGCCCAGACGGGTGAGGACGGCGAGCACCGGATGCCGGGGGCGACCAGCCGCTGGAACGCCGGCAAGGACCTCTCCTGGGTGCCGCTGCGGCCGGAGCTGGTGGTGGAGATCAAGTACGACCAGCTGGAGGGCAGCCGGCTGCGGCACACCGGCCACTTCCTGCGCTGGCGGACCGACCGGGACGCCCGGTCGTGCACCTACGAGCAGCTGGAGGTCCCGGTCCGTTACGACCTCGCCGAGGTCCTGGGCGGCTGAGCACCGGGTGGGTGGGCAGCGGGGCGGGGTGAGCAGCGGGGCGGGGTGAGCAGCGGGCGGCTGGGTTCGCGGCGCGCTGAGCGGTTCCCACGCCGTACCTGGCTGCCACTCCCAGGTTCGCCTCCTACCCTTGCCGATCATGACCGCGCACCGCCGCCTGGCCACCACCGGAGGAGCGTTCCTCGCCCTCGCCCTGACCCTCGCCGGGTGCACCTCCTCCGACGAGGGCGAGACGGCCGCGACCAGCGCCGCTCCGGAGGCGCCGGCAGAGCCGGAGCCGCAGCTGATCGACTGGACCGACTGCGACAGCCAGATCGACCCGATCATCGCCGGGCGGCCCGGTTCGGAGCGCGACCTCCTCTTCTCCTGCGGGACGACGACGGTGCCGGTCAGCTACGACGACCCCGAACGCGGCACCCTGCAGCTGTTCCTGGTGCGGGCCAGCCTCGCCGGGCAGACCTACCCGATCGGCTCGCTGATGGTGAACCCCGGTGGCCCCGGACAGTCCGCGGCCGATGCGGCCATCCAGGCTGCGCTGACCCTCCCCGAGGCGGTCGTCAACCAGTTCGACATCGTCGGCCTCGACCCACGCGGGACGGGGCTGTCCACCCCCGTCGAGTGCATCTCCGACGAACAGAAGGACGAGCTGTTCGCAGCCGACCCGCGGGCCACCGACGCCGCCTCCCAGGACGCCCTGTTCAGCCAGGTCGAGGAGGTCGCCGCCGGCTGCGCCGAGGAGTACCAGGAGGCGCTGGGCGCCTTCACCACGGTCGACGCGGCCCGCGACATGGACCTGGTCCGGCAGTCCCTCGGTGACGACCAGCTCAACTACCTGGGCTACTCGTACGGCACCACGCTGGGCTCCACCTACGCCGAACTGTTCCCCGAGCAGGTGCGCGCCATGGTGCTCGACGGCGCGGTCGACCCCGACGCCACCGCGCAGGAGGCGGCCGAGGCGCGGGCTCAGGGCTTCGAGGCCGCGTACGACGCCTTCGCCGCCAACTGCCTGTCGCTGATCAGCGGCTGCCCGCTCGGCCCCGACCCGCGCGCCTTCCTCAACGACCTGCTCGCCCAGGCCGCGGCGGCCCCCATCCCGAGCAGCCGGGAGGGTGAGACCCGGCAGGCGACGCCCGGCCTGATCCTGGGTGGCGTCCGCTCGGCGCTCTACCAGCCCTCGGCCTGGCCGCAGCTGACCCAGTCGCTGGCCGCCGCCCGCGACGGTGACGCCGCCGGCATCCTGACCCTGGCCGACACCTACACCGGCCGCAACGACGACGGCACCTACAGCAACGTGGTCGACGCGAACCTGGCGGTGAACTGCGCCGACACCGACGAGGAGTACGCGGCCACCGACGTCCAGGCCCTGGTGGCGGACTGGAACGCCCGGTACCCGCTCTTCGGCGCCGACGCCGCCCTGGGGCTCTACACCTGCTCGGCCTGGGAGGCCCCGCGCACGCCCCTGCCGGAGCGGGACGCCGCGGGCAGCCCGCCCATCCTGGTCATCGGCACGCAGGGCGACCCGGTCACCCCGGTGGCCGGCGCCGTCGACCTGGCGGAGGACCTGGAGAACGGGGTGCTGCTCACCTGGCAGGGCAACGGGCACACTGCCTACCCGAAGACCGACTGCGTGACGGCGGCCGTGAACGCCTACCTGATCGATCTCGCCGTCCCGCAGGACGGGCTGACCTGCCCCGCGTGACCGGCTCCGGCAGGATCGGCCTCCCACCCGGTCCTGCCTGACCCGAACGGAGCCCCATGGCCAGCAGCAAGGACGCCGTCGTCCTGGAGCTCGACGGCCACGAGGTGCGGGTGAGCAACCCGGAGAAGCCGTACTTCGGGGACAAGGGCATCCGCAAGATCGACGTCGTCGAGTACTTCGTCGCCGTCGGCGAGGGCATCCTCTTCGCGCTGCGCGACCGGCCGACGACGTTGGAGCGCTGGCCGGGCGGGGTGTTCGAGGGCGCCCGGCTCTCCACCCGGGTCGACAACACCGGCGACGCGTTCTACCAGAAGCGGGTGCCGAAGAACGCCCCCGAGTGGGTGCCGACGGCGCACATCACCTTCCCCAGCGGGCGGACGGCGGACGAGATCGCCCCGGACTCGGTCGCCGTCGTCGCGTGGTGCGCCAACCTCGGGACGCTGACGTTCCACCCGTGGCCGGTGTCCAAGGGCGACGTCGAGTCCCCCGACCAGATCCGGATCGACCTCGACCCGCAGCCGGGCACCGACTTCTCCGACGCCGTCTGGGTCGCCCCGCACGTGCGCGAGCTGCTGCACGAGTTCGGCATGGAGGGGTGGCCGAAGACGTCCGGCGGCCGGGGCGTGCACGTCTACGTGCCGATCCAGCCGCGCTGGACCTTCCCCGAGGTGCGCCGGGCGGTGATCGCCTTCGGCCGCGAGCTGGAACGACGCATCCCCGACCGGGTCACGATGAACTGGTGGAAGGAGGAGCGCGGCGAGAAGATCTTCATCGACTACAACCAGATGGCCCGGGACCGCACGATCGCCAGCGCCTACTCGATCCGGGCCAAGGCGCACGCGCCGGTGAGCGCCCCGGTCGACTGGGACGAGCTGCCCGACGTCTCGCCCTTCGACTTCGACGTGCTCACCATGCCGGCCCGGTTCGCCGCCGTCGGTGACAAGCACGCCGGCCTCGCCGACCACGCCTTCGACATCACGCCGCTGGTCGAGCTGGCCGACCAGCAGGAGCGCGACCACGGGCTGGGTGAGATGCCCTATCCGCCGGACTACCCCAAGATGCCCGGCGAGCCGATGCGGGTGCAGCCCAGCCGCGCGAAGAAGGTCCCCGCCGCGGAGGACTGAGCCGAGGGCTCGCCGCGCTAGCGTCGCACCGTGGCCGATCACCCGACGCAGGCCTGGGACCTGGTGGCGGAGGGGCGCCGGCACCGGGTGGAGACGACCGGTTCCGTCTCGCGGACGGTGCGGTGGCGCGTCGACGGGCAGGTGGTGGCCGCCAAGAAGTCCAGCGAGGACACCGTGCGGCTCAAGCCGGGTGACCGGCTCAAGGGCGAGGACGACGTCAGCGAGGACGACGTCAGCCCGGACGACCAGCCGGCCGACGTGGAGCAGGACGTCGGCTCGGTCACGGTGCAGTACACCGGCCTCGGGAAGCCGAAGCGGGCCACCTGGTACCCGCCCGCAGACGGCGCCGCCGTGCGCGCGGCGCTCGGCACCGGCGGGATCGACCTGGAACCGGAGACGGGGTCCCCGGCCGCGCTCCGGGAGGAGCGGATCCGTCAGCACCCCCGCCGGTACGCCGTGCTCGCCGTCGCCGGCGGCGTGGCGAAGGTGGTCCTCCCGCTGCTGCTCGGGCTGCTCGCCGTCCGGCTGACCGTCGCACTCCCCTGGCCCGACTGGGACCTGCCGTCGATCCCGTGGCCCGACTGGGACCTGCCGTCGATCCCCTGGCCCGACGTGGACCTGCCCGACGTGGACCTGCCGGACTGGCAGGCCCCGGCCTGGGTGCGGTGGATCGCCGACAAGGCCCAGTTCGTCTGGCCCGTCCTGCTGGCCGCCTACCTGGCCCGTCGGGAGATCCGCCGCCGGCGCGAGCAGGACGCCCTGCGGGCGCAGCGCCGGGCGGAGCAGCAGTCCGAGGCCGGTCACGAGGCCGGCCGCGAGGCCGGCCGCGAGGCCGGTCACGAGGCGAGCCGCGAGGACGACGACCGGCCGCCGTCCCCCTGACGGGCCGCCGCAGACGCCGGTGGCGCTCAGCCGGCCGGGCGACGGGCGGGCAGCTGACCGGCGACGTTGGCGCCGACGATCGCGGCGATGGCCAGCCAGGCGTCCCAGGGCTGCCCCTGCCCCAGCACGACCAGGCCGACCACGGTGGCGATCACCGGGTGGATGCTCATGAAGACCCCGTAGGCGCCGGCGGGCACCCGGCGCAGCGCCAGCAGGTCGACGAACAGCGGGACGGCGGAGGCCAGCACGCCCGCGGTGACGGCGTACCCCGCGACCACCAGCGACGGCGGGTGCGCGACCAGCACGACGATCCCCACGGGGAGGAACAGCAGCGCCGACAGCCCCGCCGCGGTGGCCGGACCGGTGCCGCCGGGCACCCGGGCACCGAGCTGCCGGTTGACCAGGATGTAGCCGGCCCAGCAGGCGGCGGCCAGCAGCCCCAGGGCGATCCCGGTGTGGTCGGTCGTCGGCTGCGGCCGGCTGAGCGCGACCACGCCCGCGAGGGCCACCAGCGCGCAGACCAGGTCGCGCCGCCGCCGGGAGGCGGCCAGCGCCACGCCGAGCGGACCCAGGAACTCCAGCGTCACCGCCAGGCCCAGGCCGATCCGCTCGATCGCCGCGTACAGCGACAGGTTCATCGTCGCGAACACCACGGCCAGCAGCAGGACCGGCCGCCACTGGGCCGCGGTGAGCCGCCACGGCCGCGGCCGGACGACGCCCACCAGCACGATCCCGGCCACCCACTGCCGCACAGCGACGACGCCGACCGCACCGATCACCGGGAACGCCAGCGCCCCGACCGCCGCGCCGACCTGGTTCGCCAGCGCGCTGCTCAGCATCAGCGCCACACCGACGCCCGCCCCTGAGGGGAGGCCGGGCAGACCTCCTGCCCGCTGGTCGGCTGCGGCCTGGTCGATCTGCTGGGCGCTGCTCACCGGTCGACCCTGACCCCGACGGGTGCATGCGCAAAATGCAATCACCGCGGGATGCATACGCTGCACGCATGACCGTGGAGCTGCGGCACCTGCGGTGCCTGGTCGCGATCGTGGAGACCGGCACCTTCACCGACGCCGCCATCGAGCTCGGCGTCTCCCAGGCCGCCGTGTCCCGCGGCCTCGCCGCCCTCGAGGGCGAGCTCGGCACCCGGCTGCTGCGGCGCTCCGCACGCGAGGTCACCCTCACCACGGCGGGACAGCGGGTGCTCGACCGGGCCCGGCGGGTCCTCGCCGAGGTCGGTCAGCTGGTCGAGGAGGCCGGCGGTACCGCGACCCGGCTGCGGATCGGGCACGCCTGGTCGGCGATGGGCCGGCACACCCTGGACTTCCAGCGTCGCTGGGCGGTCCAACAGTCGGGCACCGAACTGCGCCTGGTGCGCACCAACTCCCCCACCGCCGGCCTGGCCGACGGGGCCTGCGACGTCGCCGTCCTCCGGGTCACGCCGGACCCGCAGCGCTTCGACAGCGCGCTGGTCGGGGTGGAGCGGCGGGTGTGCGCGGTCGCCACCGACGACCCCTGGGCCCGCCGCCGGTCGCTGCGGATGGCCGAGATCGCCGAACGGACCCTGCTGGTCGACCGCCGGACCGGCACGACGACGCCGGAGCTGTGGCCCGAGGGGGCACGCCCGGCGATCTCGCACACCCAGGACGTCGACGACTGGCTCACCGTGATCGCCACCGGCCGCTGCGTCGGGGTCACCGCGGAGGCGACCGCCGCCCAGTACCAGCGCCCCGGGGTCACCTACCGGCCGATCCGGGACGCCGAGCCGGTCGCCGTCCGGCTGGCCTGGTGGCGGGACGACCCGCACCCGGCGTCACCGGCCGCCGTCGCCCTGCTCACCGAGCTCTACCGGCGAAGCTAAGTGCGCGCCAGGTTCTCGGGAGGCGGGTCCGGTGCCATGCTCGACCGATGCGGAAGGCGCTGTTGCCGTGGGTTGTCATCACGCTTCTGGTGCTCGTCACGGTGGCCGTCGTCCTATTCAGCTGGGCCGGCGATCGCATCGACGCGCGTGTGGAACTCGCGAAGGCCGTGCTCACCCTCATCACGGCCGTCCTCGTCACCGGCGTGCTCTCCGTCGCGCTGAGCTGGCACAGTGCCCGCCGTGCCCACTTCGACGAGAGGACCCGGGTCCTCTCCGGCGCGCTGCAGGAGCTCAAGGCCGGAGTGGAGCGCGTACACCTGACCCGCTCCCTGTTGGCAGCCGACCGGTCGGCCACCAATGCCAAGGCCCAGGTCGCCGGCCTTTCCACGGCCCGGAGCCACCTCCAGGAGGTGGAGCGCGAACGGCACGTCCGGGGCACCGAGGTGGCCGGTGAGGTGCAGGTGATGCTCGACTACCTCCGGACGCTGCGTGATGAGATCGGCGCCCACTACGCAGACCTGGACCTCGAGTCGCTCCGCGAGCAGCGCCATCGGGAGGCGGTGGTCGCCGGGCGCGCCGACCAGCTCCGGCCTCCCGCCGCCTTCATGAAGACCGACCTGCCGCGCCTAGGCGAGTTCATCGACCTCGAGGTCTTCAACCGGAGCACGTTCACCGATGCCTACCGGCGGGCGCGCACGACGCTCACCGACTGGCTGGCCGAGGCAGAGCGCCGCAGCGGCCCCTGACCAGCCACCCTGCCTCGAACGGGTGACGCGGCCACTCCCGGACGACCGCCGGGCTCGCGTCCCGGGCAACTCCTGTCGTTGAGGAACCGTTCGGTCCCACGGTCAGACAGGCGGAGGAGCAGGGTCATGCGGGTCGCGCTCTTGGTGTACGGCGTGCTGTACGTCGTCATCGAGGTCGTCGGGTACCAGCTGGAGCAGGTCAGCTGGCCCGAGCTCACGCCCCTGGACGTCGCCACCGCGCTGACCAACGCCTTCCTGACCGTCGCCGTGCTCGTCGCCGTGCTGGTGGGGATCGACCTCGCCGGACACCGCTGGCGCCGCCACCTGCGGACGGTCGCGCAAGAGCGGGCCCGGCTGGCACTCGAGGAGTGGGCGGCCCCCGAGCCGCTCACCGTGCAGGCCTGGCGGCCGGGGCCCCTGGCGCTGCCCGCCGCCGCGGCTCCCCGTCCGACCGGGAGGAGGCGGACCAGGACCGGCCCGGCGCAGGAGGGCCGCGCGCCCGACGCCTACGCACCGAACGCCTACGCCCGCCAGGCCTGGTCGGAGGACGCCTCCCGGGACGCCTCCGGACGCCTGCTCTGACCCTCCCCGCCACGGCCCGGATCGGCTCGCCGGGGATCTTCTTGCCCCTGACCTCCCACAGATCGACAGAACCCGCTAGGGTCGTACTCGTCGGGAAGGCCCTGCGCATTGGCAGGACCCCGACGCACGACCTCAGCTAGGAGCGAGCAATGCCCGAAGGAACAGTGAAGTGGTTCAACGCAGAGAAGGGGTTTGGCTTCGCCACCCCGGACGGCGGCGGCCCGGACGTCTTCGTCCACTACTCGGCCATCCAGACCAGCGGGTACCGCTCGCTCGATGAGGGCCAGCGCATCTCGTTCGACATCGAGCAGGGCCAGAAGGGCCCGCAGGCGGCGAACGTCAACCCGGTCTGATCTCCAGACCGAGGAGCTGAACGCAGCCCTCTCGAACCACCGACAGTGCCCCCGCCCGGGAAACCGGACGGGGGCACTGTCGTGTCCGGCCCCGGTGGTCAGCGCGCCCGGGGCACGTACCCGCCGATCAGGGCGGACATCAGCAACGCTCCGTCGTCGGGCCCGATCGCAGCCGCGGCGTCGGCGAAGGCCCGCCAGCGCTCCCGCTCCACGTCGGTCATCGCGCTGGCAGCCCGGGCGCCGGCCTGCTCCAGCAGACGGTCCCACTCGCTCTGCGGTGTCGGCCAGAGACCGGTGAGCCGGCGAGCCTCCCCCGAGACGGCGGTGAACCGGACGATCTCGCCGGCGTGGTTGGTGAGCGCCTCGGCGTAGCCGGCGGTGACCAGCGCGTTGGCCGCCGAGACGACCTGCGGCTTGGGCAGGCCGCTGGCCGGCACGACCGCGCCGAGGTAGGGGGCGCTGCCGTGCGGCGGTTCGTCGATCAGCCGGACGATCGCCCGCAGCACGGGGAGATCGCGGGTGAACCAGGTATCGGCCAGGGGCTGCGGGGTGCTCATGGGTCCTCTCGGCGGACGGCGGCGCCACCGGACGCGGCGCCGCGCCCACGGTACGAGCACCGGACCAGGGCAGCGCAGCCGCACATCGCCAGTCACCCGGCCGCTGCTTAGCGGGGCGAACTTCGTTACCGGATGTTGATCGACCCTTGCGCTGGGCAATGACAGGATCGGGGTGTCCACCGCCCCGCACGCGAGCTCGCGCCGCCCGCTCGAGGAGACCCGTGTCCCGACGCAGCACGCCCCGCGCCGTCGTCCTCGGCCCGGTCCTCGGCTCCCTCCTCGGTCTGACCCTCGTGGCGTCCACCGTCGGGCCGGCCGGCGCTGCCTCCGGCGCCGACCCGGTGCCCGTGGTCGTCCCCTCGACGGCGGTCGACGGGCTGGACGGTCCCGGCGACCTCGTGGCCGACCCGCTCGCCACGGCCGCTGACCCGGGCTCGACGGTCGCCGCCGACGCCGGACCCGCCGCGACGGTCAGCGACCCGTGGCCACTGCGGGAGGAGGAGGTGACCGTTCTCGGGACGGGGTTCTCGCCGGAGGAGAAGGTCACCGCCGAGCTGCCCGCACGCCTCCGAGGCCAGCTCGGCACTGCGGTCGCCGGCCCGGACGGCACCGTCGCCATCCCCGTGCGGGCGCCGACGGCGCTGCAGGCCGGCGCGCACGAGGTCCTGCTGCGTGGCACCTCGGGTGCCACGGCGAGCACGAGCATCCAGCTCCGTCCGGTGGTCGAGGACCAGCTCACCCGGCTCGCCCGCTGGTGGCCGCGCGGCTGACCGCAGCCTCCGGCGCCTGACCGCAACGCCGCTGACCAGGGCGGCAGGGGCTCCGGCACGGGTGGCGGAGCCGCCGTACCGTGGGGTCATGACCACTTCCGCCCACCAGCCCCAGGTCGTCAAGAGCGACGAGGAGTGGCGCGCCCAGCTGTCGCCGGAGGAGTACGCCGTGCTCCGCCAGGCGGGTACCGAGCGGCCGTGGACCGGCGAGTACGTCGACACCAAGGCGGTCGGCACCTACTCCTGCCGGGCCTGCGGCGCCGAGCTCTTCCGCTCCGAGACGAAGTTCGACTCGCACTGCGGCTGGCCGTCGTTCTACGAGCCCTCCGAGCAGGACAACGTCGTCCTCCGCGACGACACCGCGCTCGGGATGCGACGCACCGAGGTCCTCTGCGGCAGCTGCCACAGCCACCTCGGCCACGTCTTCGCCGACGCCCCCCAGACCCCCACCGGCGACCGCTACTGCATCAACTCCGTCAGCATCAAGCTGGACCCCAGCAAGAGCTGACACCCAGCACGACAGAGAGGCCCGTACCCCAGTCGGGGTACGGGCCTCTCTGCACGACCGGGCAACGAGCATGGGAGTACGAGTTCGGGGGAACGAGTACGTACCCGCCGCTCTGTCGCGCCAGCGACCCCGCGGGACCCGGCGCGGGCCCGGAGGGTCCCGCCGGGGACGGCGGCCAGCGGCTCGGCGATCCTGACGCGGGGCCCGGAGGGTCCCCGGCAGGACCGCCGGGAACGGCTCAACGCCAGCCGGGCACGACTCCTGGCCGCGGTGTCATCGCGGAGCGATGACCATGTGCACCATCACGGCAGGTCCGCGATCAGCTCCGCGACCTGCTTGCGGGTGCCGGTGTAGAACGGCACCTCCTCGCGCACGTGCCGGCGGGCCCGGCTGGCGCGCAGGTCGCGCATCAGGTCGACGATGCGGTGCAGTTCGTCGGCCTCGAAGGCGAGCATCCACTCGTAGTCGCCGAGCCCGAACGAGGAGACGGTGTTGGCCCGCACGTCGGGATAGGGCCGGGCCTGCATGCCGTGCTCCTTGAGCATGTCCCGCCGCTCCTCCTCGGGGAGCAGGTACCACTCGTAGGAGCGCACGAACGGGTAGACGCAGACGAAGCGGCGCGGCTCCTCGTCGGCGAGGAACGCCGGCACGTGGCTCCGGTTGAACTCGGCGGGGCGGTGCAGCGCCATCTGCGACCAGACCGGCTCGAGGCGGCGGCCCAGGGCGGTGCGGCGGAACCGGCCGTAGGCCTCCTGCAGCGCCTCCGGGGTCTCGGCGTGCCACCAGATCATCAGGTCGGCGTCGGCGCGCAGACCGGCAACGTCGTAGACGCCGCGGACGACGACGTCCTTGCCGGCCAGCTCCTCGAACAGCGCGGTGACCTCGTCGGCGGCGACGCTGCGCTGGTCGTCGTCGAGGGGGCGGGCCAGCTTGAACACCGACCACATCGTGTAGCGGATGAGGGCGTTCAGCTCGTTCGCCCGCTTGCCGATGCTGCGCTCTTCGGTCTGCTCGCTCATGTCCTCATTGTCGCGCGCCCGGCGGGGACCGCGTCGTCGGGATCCGGTCAGCCGACGGCCGTCCGGCGTCCTGGCGGGCGCAGCACCAGCGCGACGCCGACGGTCGTGACCACCACCCCGAACAGCGACAGCGGCAGCAGCTCCTCGCCGAACAGCAGGTAGGCCTCCACCGCGGTCGCCGGCGGGACCAGGTACAGGAGGCTGGAGACCCCGGAGGCGCTGCCGCGCCGTAGCAGGAGGAGCAGCAACAGGACCGCCCCCAGGGACAGCGGCAGCACCAGCCAGACGAGGGCGAGGACGAAGTCGGCCGTCCACTGGATGGCCATGCTCTCGGTGAGGCCGGCGACGGCGACCAGCGCGAGGGCGGCGGCGGCGTACTGCACGGCGGTGCCCGACAGCAGCGGGATGTGGTCGCCGTGCTTCTTCTGCCACAGCGTGCCCGCCGTCCCGCACAGCAGCGCGACCAGGCACGAGACGACGCCGACCGGCGGGACCGTGCCCTGCTCCCCCGCCGCCCCGGCGAGCCCCGGGGCGAGGACCAGCGCCACGCCACCGACGCCGAGGACCAACCCCAGCCACTGCACGGCCCACAGCCGCTCGCCGAGCAGCCGGGCGGCCAGCGCCGCCGTCAGCACCGGCTGGAGGCTCACCGTGACCGCGGCGACGCTGGCGGGCAGGCCCGAGTCGATGGCGAAGAAGACCCCACCGAGGTATCCGGCGTGTAGCAGCAGCCCCGCGACCCCGGCCCGACCGGCCGACGTCCGGCCGGCCGGCCACGCCGCCCGCAACGCGACGGCGAGCGCCGCCAGCAAGACCCCCGCCAGCGCCAGCCGCAGCGCGAGGAAGGTGAACGGCTCGGCGTAGGGCAGCCCGTACTTGGCGCCGACGAACCCGGTGCTCCAGAGCAGCACGAAGACGACGGGGGCGACGGCGATCGCCGCGCTCCGGACGCGGGCCGGTGCACTCACAGCAGGGCGTGGACCGCCCGGCGGGCGTCGCGGACGCAGGCCGGCACCCCGACGCCGCCGTAGGCGGCCCCGGCCACCGCGAGCCCGGGGACGGCGTCGACCGCCGAGCGGATCGCAGCGACCCGCCGCGGGTGCCCGACCAGGTACTGCGGCAGCCCGTCGACCCAGCGCACCAGCTCGGTCTGCACCGGCTCGGGCCGCTCGAGGTCGAGCAGCTCGGCGACGTCGGCGACCACGGCGGCGGTGAGCTCGGCGTCGTCCCACTGCAGGGCGGCGTCGTCGCCGAAGCGGCCCACCGACGACCGGACCCGGAGCACCGGTGCACCCTCGGGGCCGGACAGGTGCGGCCACTTCGACGAGGAGACGGTGACGCCCTTGACCAGCCGGCCGGTCACCGGCGGCACGAGCAGCCCCGAGCCGGCCGCGACCGGCTGGTCGGGGAAGGCCATGGCGACCACGGCCATCGACGCGTACGGGATGCCCTGCAGCGGCTGTACGACATCGGGGGCGACGTCGGCGAGCAGCCGGGCGGCCGGGCCGGCCGGGGTGGCGAGCACGACGGCGTCGGCGGTCAGCGTCCCGCCGCCGTCGACGTCCAGCTCGAAGCCGGCGGGGGTGCGGCGCAGCGCCGTGACCCGGGTCCGCAGCCGCACCTCGGCGCCCGAGGCACGCACCAGGGCGTCGGGCAGCGAACCGATGCCCTCGCGGACCGTGACGAACACCGGGCCGTCGACGTCGCCGCGGCTGCGGGCTCCGGCGTCCCGGGCGGCGACGGCGGCCCCCAGCAGGGAGGTGGCAGCCGGCAGCTCGGCGGCGAGCGCGGGCATGGTGGCGGCGAGGGAGAGGTCGTCGGGGCGGCCGGCGTAGACGCCGCCGAGCAGCGGCTCGACGAGCCGGTCGACGACCTCGTCGCCGAGCCGCTCCCGCAGCAGGCCGCCGACGGAGACGTCGCCGTCCAGCTGCAGCGGGGGCAGCTCTGCCTCGGCCCGCACCCGGGCGACCCCGGCGGGGGTGAGCACACCGTCCAGGCCGTCGGCGGTGGTCGGCACGCCCTGGAGCGTGCCGGCCGGCAGCGGGAAGCGGCCCTCGGGCAGCACGATGGCGGCCTGGGTGGTCTGCGCGGGCACCAGCTGGTCGGCCAGGCCGAGCTGCTCGATGAGCTCGACGGCCTCGGGCACGCGGGCGAGCACCGCCTCGGGGCCGGTGTCGTACCAGCGACCGGCGAGGTCGACCCGGTCCAGCTTCCCGCCGATGCGGTCACCGGCCTCCAGGACGACGACCTCGCCGTCGGGGTGCGCGCGGCGCCACTCGAACGCTGCGGTGAGCCCGGTGATCCCGGCACCGACGACGACCAGCCGGCGGGGGCTCATCTCGCGGTCAGCTCGTGCACCAGCTCCACGACGTGGGTGAGCACGCCCGGGTCGGTGTCGGGCAGCACGCCGTGGCCGAGGTTGAACACGTGCCCACGGGCGGCCCGGCCCTGCTCGACGATGCGGCGCACCTCGCGGTCGACGGTCTCCCGGTCGGCCAGCAGGACGGCGGGGTCGAGGTTGCCCTGCAGTGAGTACCCGGGGCCGACGCGGCGGGCGGCCTCGTCCAGCGGCACGCGCCAGTCGACGCCGACGACGTCGGCACCGGCGTCGCCGATCAGCGGCAGCAGCTCCCCCGTGCCCACGCCGAAGTGCACCTTGGGCACCTCCGGGCGGGCCAGCCCGTCGAAGACGGCACGCGAGTGCGGCAGCACGCGCCCGGCGTAGTCGGCCGCGGACAGGACCCCCGCCCAGGAGTCGAAGAGCTGCACCGCGCTGGCGCCGGCGTCGACCTGCACGCGCAGGAACGTGGCGGCGCTGACCGCGAGCCGTTCCAGCAGCCGCTGCCAGGCCGCGGGCTCGGCGTACATGAACGCCTTGGTGCGGGCGTGCTCCTTGGAGGGGCCGCCCTCGATCAGGTAGGTCGCGAGGGTGAACGGCGCCCCGGCGAAGCCGATCAGCGGCGTGGCACCGAGCTCGGCGACCAGCCGCTGGACGGCGGTGGCCAGGAACTCCAGCCGGTCGGGCTCCAGGGCGGGGAGCGCGTCGACGTCGGCGACGGTGCGCAACGGCGAGGCGATCACCGGCCCGACGCCCGGCTTGATCTCGATGTCGACCCCGGCCACCACCAGGGGCAGCACGATGTCGGAGAAGAGGATGGCCGCGTCGACGCCGTGCCGGCGGACCGGCTGCATCGTGATCTCGGTGACCAGGTCGGGGTCCTGGCAGGCCTGGAGCATCGCGGTGCCCTCACGCAGCGCGCGGTACTCCGGCAGCGAGCGGCCGGCCTGGCGCATGAACCAGACCGGCGTGCGCGAGACCGGCAGGCCACGCGTCGCTCGGACGAGATCGGAGTCGGCGGCCGGTCCTGCAGCTGTTCCCACGGACGCCGATCCTCCCAGACGTCACCGTGGGCGGCTCCGCCCCTCCACCGGATCCCTCCAGCGGGCCGGGCGCAGCGGAGGTCACGGCTGTGCGTCGGCTGGGCGGGGCGGCGCGTCGGGGCGGGCACTCCGGTCGTGGGCGACCTACCCTGCGCAGGTGGCCCAGCAGCGCAAACGCCTCGACGACGGCACCCCGCCGCCGGAGCGGCCGGTCGCGTTCCAGGCCGCCCTGGAAGCACTGGCCACGGTGCGCCCCCGGCCGGAGGTCGTCGTCGAGCAGATCCCGGCGCCGCAACGACTCGCCCCGTGGTCCTCCGCGATCGGCGTGCGGGTCGCCCACCCCGAGGACGAGGAGGAGGAGCTGGCCAGCGGCCGGTTCATCCTGCTGTACGACCCGGAGGGGCACGACGCCTGGCAGGGCACCACCCGCTGCGTCGGCTACGTCTCGGCCAGCACCGACTCCGACATGGTCGACGACAGCATGTTCTCCGAGGTCGCCTGGAGCTGGCTGACCGACGCGCTGGCCGAGTCCGGGGCCGCCCACCACTCCGTCGGCGGCACGGTCACCCGCACCGCCTCCACCCGCTTCGGTTCGATCGCCGCCCCGGAGCACTCGGTCGACGTCGAGATCCGCGCCTCCTGGACGGCGGAGGGCACCGACCTCGACCGGCACCTCACCGCCTTCCTCGAGGTGCTCGGCACGGCCGCCGGCCTGCCCCCACCGGGGATCCGGCTGCTCGCCGCTACCGAGCAGACCGGCCCCGACGACGCCTAGACTCGGCGTCCGTACTCCACTCGGCGTAATCGGACGTCGGCCGAGTGCGCGGACACGCCGGGCCGTTCGCCGGGTGATCACCCGTTGATCACCTGGTCGTCGACCCGGTCCGACGACGGGAGGGTCGATGCCCCAGGGCCAGCCGTGGTCCGACGGCGTCCTCTTCGGTCCGCACGCCAGCGCCCTGGTCGTCGACCCGTTCCCGCTCGTCCGGGAGGCCCTGGCCGGCCGGCTGCGCACGCTGGGCGCCCGGGACGTCGAGGAGGCCGCCTCCCTGGAGGAGGCTCGGGTCCGCGCGCACGTCTCCGGCCCGCGGGCACTGTGCGTGCTGGAGGTCGACCTGCCCGAGGTCGAGCCGGAGGCCGCCGGCCGCGGCGGGGACCACGGGCGCGGGCTGGAACTGCTCCCGACCCTGCGCACCGAGGGCTGGCCGGTGACCGTCGTGCTGACCTCGGTCACCGACCCGGCCGTCGTCCGCGCGGCCTTCCTGGCCGGGGTGCAGGGCTACCTGCTCAAGACCAGCCCGCTGGCCACGGTGACCGGAGGGCTGCGGGCGTCGCTGTCCGGGGAGGTCTTCGCCGACCCCGGGATCGCCACCAGCCTGGCCCGGGGGCTCACCCGGAGCGGGGTGGAGGAAGCTGTCGGGGAGTTGTCCGCCCGGGAACGGGACATCCTGCGGCTCGTCGCCGACGGGCACACGAACAAGGAGATCGGCGAGAAGGTGGACCTGTCCGCACTGACCGTGAAGAGCCACCTGGCGCGCATCGCGCGCAAGCTGGGCACCGGCGACCGGGCGCACATGGTGGCGCTGGGCCTGCGCTCGGGGGTCATCGAGTGACCACCGACCCGGGCACCGAGGTGCCCACCGACCCCGGGGTGGAGCCCGCCCTCGACGAGGGCCCGCCGGCGACGCCGCTGCTCGCCCCGCGCGACGGGCTGCCCCCGGTCGTCGAGACCTCGACCGCACTGGTCGCCTACGCCGACGCACTGGCCGCCGGCAGCGGCCCGGTCGCCGTGGACGCCGAACGCGCCTCCGGCTACCGCTACGGCCAGAGCGCCTACCTGGTGCAGATCCGCCGCGCCGGCGCCGGCACCGGCCTGATCGACCCGGTGCCGCTGCCGGACCTGACGGCCGTGCAGACCGCGATCGGCGACGCCGAGTGGGTGCTGCACGCGGCCAACCAGGACCTGCCCTGCCTGGCCGAGCTCGGTCTGGTGCCCACCCGGCTGTTCGACACCGAGCTCGCCGCCCGGCTGGCCGGGCTGCCCCGGGTGGGGCTGGGCGCCGTCGTCGAGTCGCTGCTGGGCCTCTCGCTGCAGAAGGGGCACTCGGCGGCCGACTGGAGCACCCGCCCGCTGCCCGAGGACTGGCTGGTCTACGCCGCGCTGGACGTCGAGGTGCTGGTGGAGCTCCGGGACGCCCTGGCGGAGATCCTGGCGGAGCAGGGCAAGACCGAGTGGGCCCGGCAGGAGTTCGCCGCGATCCTGGCCGCCGGTCCCCCGGCACCCAAGGTCGACCCGTGGCGGAAGACCTCCGGGATGCACGGCCTGCGCAACCGCCGCCAGCTGGGCATGCTGCGGGCGCTGTGGCAGGCCCGGGACGACCTCGCCCGGCGGCGCGACATCGCCCCCGGCCGGGTGCTGCCCGACGCCGCCATCGTCTCCGCGGTGCAGGCCGACCCGAAGACCGAGGGCGCGCTGCTGGAGCTCCCGGTGTTCCGGGGTCGGGCGAACCGGAAGCTGGTGAACACCTGGTTCGGCGCGCTGAACCGAGGCCGCGA
This sequence comes from Modestobacter sp. VKM Ac-2979, assembly GCF_026967995.1. Lineage (NCBI taxonomy): Bacteria > Bacillati > Actinomycetota > Actinomycetes > Geodermatophilales > Geodermatophilaceae > Modestobacter > Modestobacter sp. VKM Ac-2979. The sequence goes on along the minus strand of NZ_JAPVBO010000009.1, from coordinate 144,484 downwards.
GCTGCCGGAGGACCAGCTGCCGCCGCACAGCCGCCCCGGTGACGGGCCGCCGCCGGTGAACCGCTGGGGCGACCGCGACCCCGCCGCCGCCGCCCGGCTCAAGGCCGCCCGGGCCGCGCTGGCCCAGGTGTCGGAGCAGTGGTCGGTACCGGTGGAGAACCTGCTCTCCCCCGACCTGGTGCGTCGGCTGATGTGGGCGCCGCCCAGGCCGGCCGACGCGGCGGCCGTGGCCGAGGTGCTGCGCGCCGGCGGTGCGCGGGAGTGGCAGGTCGAGCTCACCGGCAGCCTGCTCACCGAGGCGATCGCCGCCGGCTGACGGTCAGCCCCGGAGCAGGTCGGCCAGCCTGAGCACGGTCCGCCAGTTGCGGGTCGTGCTCACCGGCCCGCCGCCCCGACGGGCCAGGGCTCCGGCGAGCGGGCTGGCCAGCTGGCCGTGCGGGCACCACAGGAACAGCTCACGGCCCTGCACCGCGAAGGCGTCGTCCCCCGCGTCGACCGTGCGCAACCACTCCCCCAGTTCGACCGGCAGCTCGGCGGCGGCGAAGGCGACGACGTAGCGGGTGGGGTCGGTCACCACGGCGCCGAGGGGGTCACGGGTGACGACGTCGAGGAACTCCTCGGCGGTGCGGACGACGACCGGGACCGAGAAGCCGAACCGGTGTTCCAGCGCCTGCTCCACCGACCGGCCCAGCTCCTCGGCCGGCGCGGACGCCTCGAGCACGACGTTCCCGCTCTGCAGCAGCGTGCGCACCTCCCGGTGCCCCGCGGCGACGAGCAGCTCCCGCAGGTCCGCCATCCCGACCCGGTGGGTGCGGCCGAGGTTGATCCCCCGCAGCAGCAGCACGTACCTGTTCATGCCGTCGGGCTCCGCCGCACTGTCAGCTCGTGCACCACGGGCACGGCGCGCGCCACTGCACGCCGTGCCCGTGGCCGGCCCGTCGTCACGGCATCAGCGTGCCGTGGCCGCCCGGCGGCGGGCCAGCGCGTCCACCGATGCGGCCAGCAGCAGCACCCCGCCGGTGATGACGAAGTTCAGGTACGCCGCCACCCCGAGCAGCCCCAGCCCGTTGGCGATGATCGCGATGACCAGGCCACCGAGCAGCGCGTCGCGGGCCCGCCCCCGACCGCCGAAGAGGCTGGTGCCACCGATGACCGCGGCACCGACCGCGTACAGCAGCGTGTTGCCCGCGCCGGCGTCCGGCGTCACCGAGCTCAGCCGCGAGGTGGCGAGGATGCCGCTGATCGCCGCCAGGCTGGAGGAGATCACGAAGGCCAGCACCCGGATCCGGGTCACGTTGATGCCAGCCCGGCGGGCTGCCTCGGCGTTGCCGCCGACCGCGTACATGTGCCGGCCGAAGCTGGTGCGGGACAGCACGAACGTGACCACCAGCAGCAGCAGGATGACCAGCGGGATGGCGTACGGGATGCCGGCCAGGTCGACCGCCGCCGACAGCGCCCGGTCCTGGCTGAGGATCGCGGTCACGCCGATCACCACCACGGCCATCAGCACCACCCGGAGGACGACCAGCACCAGCGGCTGGTGGGCCAGGTCGCGGGCACGCTTGGCCCGCCAGCGCCAGAGCTCGATCGCGGCGTAGCCGACCGCCACCAGCACGGCCAGCGCCCAGCCGACCGCCAGCGGCAGGTTCTCGTTGGCCAGTGCCCGGATCACCGGTTCCCGCACCGGCACCGTGCCGCCCTGGCCGATCAGCCGCAGGGTCACGCCCTGCCAGCCCAGGAACAGCGCCAGGGTCACCACGAACGACGGGATGCCGACCATGCCGACCAGGCTGCCGGTGAACACCCCGATCACCGCACCCGTGGCGATCGCGGCGAGGACGGCGACCGGCCAGCCGAACCCGCTCTGCACCAGCACCTGGGCCAGGACCGCCGAGCAGACCCCGCTGACCACGCCGGCCGACAGGTCGATCTCGCCCAGGAGCAGGACGAAGACCAGGCCCATCGCGAGCACGATGATCGGGGTGGCCTGCACGGCGAGGTTGGCCAGGTTCAGCGGGGTCAGGAAGGTGCCCGGCCGCAGCACCGTGAACAGGATGCCGAGGGTGATGATGCCCAGGACGGCCGGAAGCGCCCCCAGGTCACCGCCGCGGAGCTTGTCCAGGTAGCCCCGGACGGCGCCGCCGAGCGTGTTGTCCTGCCGGTCGCCCTCGAAGCCCGCGGCGGGCTTCTGCGGACCGCTCGCCTCGGCGGCGGTCAGTGTGTTGCTCGACATGACGTCCTCTCAGTCCTCGAGGTCTTCGGCCGAGAGGCCCAGGTCACCGGATCGGCCGGAGGTGATGAGCTCGATGACCTGGGTGCGGTCGACCTGGTCGATCGGGACGTCGGCGGCTACTCGCCCCAGGTAGAGCGCGGCCACCCGGTCGGCGACCTCGAACACGTCGACCATGTTGTGCGTGATGAAGACGACGGCGTGGCCGGCGTCGGCCAGCCGGCGGACCAGGTCGAGCACCTGCCGGGTCTGCGCCACGCCCAGTGCCGCGGTCGGCTCGTCGAGGATGACGAGCTTGGACTCCCACAACACGGCCTTGGCGATGGCCACGGTCTGCCGCTGTCCGCCGGAGAGGCTGGACACCAGCTGCCGGACGGACTTCAGGGTGCGGACCGACAGCTTGGCCAGCGTCTCCCGGGCCGCCACCTCCATCGACTGCTCATCGAGCAGAACGCCGCGCTTGCGCTCCCGCCCCAGGAACATGTTCTGGACGACGTCGAGGTTGTCGGCCAGCGCGAGGTCCTGGTAGACCACCTCGATCCCGAGCTTGGCGGCGTCCCGGGGGCTGTGCAGCGTGACTCGCTCGCCCTCGAACTCCACCTCGCCCGAGTCGAACGGGTGGATGCCCGCGATGCCCTTGATCAGCGTGCTCTTGCCCGCTCCGTTGTCACCGACCAGTGCGGTGACCTTCCCGGGGTAGACGGTGAGGTGGACGTCGTGCAGCACCTGGACGGCGCCGAAGCTCTTGTCCACCCCCCGCAGTTCGAGGGTGGGCCGGCCGACGGCCGTGGTGCCGTGATCGCGCTCTGGAGCGGACACGTGAGTCCCTTCTCGGCTGGACAGGCCGACAGGGGCGCCCCCCGGAGAGGGCGCCCCTGCTGGCAGGTGGACTACTGGATGCCGAGCTCGGTGCAGGCGGCGGCGTACTCACCGGTGCACAGGTCGGCGGCGTCGACGTAGCCGTCGTCGACGACCTCCTTGACGTTGTCCCGGAAGACTGAGACCGGGTCCAGCAGCACGGCCGGGACGGTGCGGTCGCCCTCGACGTCCTCCACCTCGCCGTCGACCTCCGGGGTCTCACCGTTGACCAGGGCCACCGCGAGCTCGGCCAGCGCGGTGGCCTCCGCCTCGATCGGCTTGTAGACGGTCATGCACTGGTTGCCGGCCAGGATGTTCTGCAGGCCCTCGGTGGTGGCGTCCTGCCCGGTCACCGGCACGGTGCCGGCGACGTTGTTGCGGCCCAGGATGGAGATGACCGCGTTGGCGAGGCCGTCGTTGGCGGCCAGCACGCCCTGGATGTCACCGCCGGCTTGGGTGTACATCTGCTCGAAGATCGTCGCGGCCTGCTGGTTGTCCCACTCGGGCACGGCCTGCTCGGCTGCAACCGTGTACTGGGTCATCGGGTCGAGGACCTCGTGCGCGCCCTCGGAGAACAGCGTGGCGTTGTTGTCGTCCGGCGACCCGTTCAGGAACGCGATGTTCGCCGGCTCGTCGCCGAGGCACTGGGCCAGGCCCTCGCCCTGCAGGCGGCCGACCTCGGTGTTGTCGAAGGAGACGTAGTAGTCGGACTCCCCACCGAGGGTGAGCCGGTCGTAGTCGATCGTCTGGACGCCCTGCTGCTCGGCCTGCCGCTGGATGGCGGCGCCGGAGGCGGAGTCCAGGTTGACGATCGCCAGGACGGTGACCCCACCGGTGATCATCTGCTCGGCGATCGTCGCCATCCGCTGGGCATCGCCCTGCGCGTTCTGGATGTCGGCCTCGACGCCGGCCTCCTCGAACGCGGCCTCCAGCAGCGGGGCGTCCGCGCTCGCCCAGCGCGCCGAGGACGCGGTGTCGGGGAGGATCACCCCGACCTTGCCGGCGGCCTCGCCGCCGCCACCGCCACCGCCGCCGCCGCCGTCGTCGTCACTGCCGCAGGCGGCCATCGAGAAGACGAGTGAGGCTGCGAGAGCAGTCATCAGGGTGCGCTGTCGCGCCATGTTCGACCTGCCGTTCCTTCGTTGGATCCGGGAGATTTCCGGAAGTGATCGTTTACTGCCTCGGGTGTGACCGCAAGCACATGGCGGCACTGTTGCCGGACCGTGATCTAGAACCGGCCGGTCACCCCGGAGGGTCTGGAGCCTGCGGTTACCAGCGGGTAACTTCGCGGTGCCGCCCTGTCCGGGGCGGCACCGAGCTCATCGCGGAGGTCCTGTGTCATCTGGAGAGCGGTTGCCACGCCAACTGCGTGAGGTCGTCTTCGTCGACGGCGTGCGCACCCCGTTCGGCAAGGCGGGTCCGGCGGGCATCTACGCCGAGACCCGCGCCGACGACCTCGTCGTGCGCTGCATCCGCGAGCTGCTGCGCCGGAACCCGTCGCTGCCGGCCGAGCGGGTCGACGAGGTCGCCATCGCCGCCACCACCCAGATCGGCGACCAGGGCCTGACCATCGGCCGCACCGCTGCACTGCTGGCCGGGCTGCCGAAGAGCGTGCCCGGCTACGCCATCGACCGGATGTGCGCCGGGGCGATGACCGCGGTGACGACGACGGCCAGCGGCATCGCCTTCGGCGCCTACGACGTCGCGATCGCCGGCGGCGTCGAGCACATGGGGCACCACCCGATGGGCGAGGGCGTCGACCCGAACCCGCGGTTCGTCAGCGAGAAGATCGTCGACGGCTCCGCGCTGGTGATGGGCTCGACCGCGGAGAACCTGCACGACCGGTTCCCGCACCTGACCAAGGAGCGGGCCGACGCCTTCGCGCTGGCCAGCCAGCAGAAGTACGCCGCGGCGGTGGCCGCGGGCCAGATCGGCCCGGAGCTGGTGCCGGTGGCGACCCGCTCGGCCGACGCCGGCTGGGGCCTGGCCACGGTCGACGAGCCGCCACGGCCGAAAACCACGCTCGAGGGCCTGTCGACGCTGAAGACGCCGTTCCGCCCACACGGTCACGTCACCGCCGGCAACGCCGCCGGGCTGAACGACGGCGCGACCGGGTGCCTGCTCGCCGCCGAGGAGGTCGCCGAGGAGCTGGGGCTCGACGTCGGCATGCGGCTGGTCGGCTTCGGCTTCGCCGGGGTCGAGCCCGAGGTGATGGGCGTCGGGCCGATCCCGTCGACGGAGAAGGCGCTGGCCCGCACCGGGCTGTCGATCACCGACATCGGCCTGTTCGAGCTGAACGAGGCCTTCGCCGTCCAGGTGCTCGCGTTCCTGGACCACTTCGGCATCGCCGACGACGACGCGCGGGTCAACCCGTGGGGCGGCGCGATCGCCGTGGGTCACCCCCTGGCCTCCTCGGGCGTGCGGCTGATGACGCAGCTGTCCCGGCAGTTCGCCCAGCGACCCGACGTCCGCTACGGCCTGACCGCCATGTGCATCGGCATCGGCATGGGCGGCACCGTGATCTGGGAGAACCCGAACTGGGAAGGGGCTGCGGCATGAGCGCCGTCTTCGCCGACGAGGTCGTCACCCGTGCGCTGGTCCGGTACCTGCGGGTGCCTGGGCTGGCCGGGGAGCTCGCGCTGATCACCCTGGACAACGGGCACGACCACACCCGGCCCTCCACGTTCGGGCCCGGCGGGCTGGCCTCGCTGGACGCCGCCCTGGACGAGATCGCCGCCCACTCCCCCGCCCCGGCTGCCATCGCCGTCACCGGGAAGCCGTTCATCTTCGCCGTCGGCGCCGACCTCTCCGGCGTCCCGTCGATCACCTCGGCCGCCGACGCCCGGGAGATCGCCGAGACCGGGCACCGGGTGTTCCGCCGGCTCAAGGAGTCGACGATCCCGACGTTCGCGTTCGTCAACGGCGCGGCGCTCGGCGGCGGCCTGGAGCTGGCGCTGCACTGCCACCACCGGACGATCGCCAGCACCGCCGTCGTGGCCTTCCCCGAGGTCTTCCTCGGCCTGGTGCCCGGCTGGGGCGGCACCCAGCTGCTCCCGGAGCTGATCGGGATCGACGCGGCGGTCACCGTGATCGTGGAGAACGCGCTGGCGCAGAACAAGGTGACCCCGGCGCCGAAGGCCGCGAGGCTGGGCATGGCCGACGCGGTGTTCGAGCCGGCCGACTTCCTGGAGCGTTCGCTGGCGTGGGCGGCCGGGGTGCTCACCGGGGACGTCGCCGTCCGCCGTCCCGAGGTCGACCGGACGGCCTGGGACGACGCGATCTCCCGCGCCCGGCAGCTCGTCGCTGCCCGCACCCGCAATGCGTCCCCCGGGGCGCTGCGTGCGGTGGAGCTGCTCGACCTGGCCCGGGCCGGCGACGCCGGCTTCACCACCGGGACGGCGGCCGAGGACGACGCGCTCACCGACCTGCTGATGAGCGAGGAGCTGCGGGCCGGCCTGTACGCCTTCGACCTGGTCAACAAGCGGGCCAAGCGCCCCGCGGGTGCGCCGGACCGCAAACTGGCCCGGAAGGTGACGAAGGTCGGCGTCGTCGGTGCCGGGCTGATGGCCTCCCAGCTGGCGCTGCTGTTCGTGCGCCGGCTCGAGGTGCCCGTGGTGCTCACCGACGTCGACCAGGCCCGCGTCGACAAGGGCGTCGGCTACGTGCACGGCGAGCTGGAGAAGCTGGCCGGCCGCGGGCGGCTCTCCCCCGACGCCCTCAACCGGCTGAAGGGCCTGGTCACCGGCTCGCTGGACAAGGGCGCCTTCGCCGACGCCGACCTGGTGATCGAGGCGGTGTTCGAGGAGCTGTCGGTCAAGCAGCAGGTGTTCGCCGAGGTGGAGGCGGTGGTCTCTGCCGAGTGCGTGCTGGCGACCAACACCTCGGCGCTGTCGGTGACCGAGATGGCCGCGCGGCTGCAGCACCCCGAGCGGGTCGTCGGCCTGCACTTCTTCAACCCGGTCGCCGTCCTGCCGCTGCTGGAGGTGGTGCGCGCCGAGCGCACCGACGACGCCACGCTGGCCACCGCCTTCGCCGTCGGCAAGGCGCTGGGGAAGTCCTGCGTGCTGGTCGCCGATGCCCCGGCGTTCGTGGTCAACCGGCTGCTCACCCGGTTCCTCGGCGAGGTCACCGCGGCCGTGGACGCCGGCACGCCGGTGGCGGTCGCGGAGACGGCGCTGGAGCCGCTGGGCCTGCCGATGACGCCGTTCGAGCTGCTGACGCTGGTCGGTCCGCCGGTCGCGCTGCACGTGGCGGAGCGGATGCACGAGGCGTTCCCCGACCGCTTCGGCGTCGGCGCGGGGCTGCGTCGGATGGTCGAGATGGGCAAGACCTCGGTCTTCTTCGAGCCCGGCGTCATCGACCCGGAGCTGGCCGGCATCGACGCGGGTGACTCGCCGCTGACCGCCGACGAGCTGCGCTCTCGGGCCGAGCGGGCGCTGGCCGAGGAGATCGGGCTGATGCTCGACGAGGGCGTCGTCCAGGCCGTGCAGGACATCGACCTGGCGATGCTGCTCGGCGCCGGCTGGCCGTTCTGGCTGGGCGGGATCAGCGCGTACCTCGACCGCGCCGGGGTGTCGGAGGCCGTCACCGGTCAGCGGTTCCTCCCGAGGGGCGTGGCCTCGCTCCCCGCGTAGTCGGTGGTCGCCGGCCCCACCTCCCAGGTGCCGACCTCACGTCGCAGCGTGAGGTCGGCACCCGGGGCGCGAGGACGGCGATCACGGGCCACCCCGGGGAGGTCCTGCGTCAGCGGAACTGCTCGACGAACTCGCCCTCCGGCGGGATGGGCGTGATGACGTCCACCAGCACGCCGTCCGGACCGGCCACGATGAAGTGGCGCTGGCCGAACGGCTCGGAGCGCAGCGGTAGGACGGCGGTCAGCCCACCCTCGACGACCATCCGCTGGTGCTCGGCGTCCACGTCGTCCACCTCCACGTTCAACAGCACCCCGGCGGCGGGGCGGCCCCGGTGCGTCGCCGGCACGGTCGGGTGGTCCGCGGCCAGCACGGCGAGCTCCCACTGATCGCGCCGGAGGCTGACGTACCAGTCCGACTCGAAGGTCGGCCCGAACGCCAGGTGCTCGCGGAAGAAGCGCGCCGACCTGTCGAGGTCAGCGCTCATCAAGACGGGGTACACGCTGGTCAGTGCCATCTCGGCTCCTTTACGTACACTGTGTCTGTAAGGGCAGCGACCCTATACGTACAGCGTGTACGTCACAAGGAGGAGCCGTGCCGCGCCGTTCCCGCGCCGAGAGCGACGCCACTGCAGCGCGCGTGCTCGAGGTCGCCGCCCAGCTGTTCGCCCGGGATGGTTACGCCCATGTCGGCCTCGAACTCGTCGCGACCGAGGCCGGCGTCACCCGTGGCGCGGTCTACCACCACTACGCGGGCAAGTCGGCGCTGTTCCGCGCGGTGCTCAGCCGCCTGCAGGAAGGCGTCGCCGAGGCGGTCGCCCGCGCCGCCGAGGCGGCGGACGACCCGTGGAGTGGCCTGGAAGCCGGTTGCCGCGAGTTCCTGACGGCGAGCTCGGGCCCGGCCACGCGGCGCATCCTGCTCGTCGACGCACCGGCGGTGCTGGGGTGGGCCGAGTGGCGCGCCATGGATGCGGTGCACTCCGGCCGACTGCTCGAGGACGCCCTCACCGAACTGGCCGCCGCCGGCGCCATCGGTGCACACCCGGTCGCCGCGACGGCGGCGCTGCTGTCCGGGGCCATGAACGAGGCGGCACTGTGGATCGCCGCCAGCCCCGACCCCACCGCGGCGACCAGCGACGCATGGTTGCCGCTGCAGGCCATGCTCCGAGCGCTGCGCACCGACTGAGCCGGCCTGCCCGCGGCGGTCCCGCCACGGGCGTGCGAGCCGGACGGGCAGGGCTCAGCGGAACTTGTGGGTGAGGCTGTCCATCGTGCGGTCCACCGAGGCGATCTTCACGTGCGAGATGCCACCCTTCGCGCCCGCGGCGACCATCGCCTCGTGCGCGGCCCGCAGGGTCGCCCACACCGTGTCGGCGTCGCCCTCCAGCGTGGTGCCCAGCGCCCCGACCTCCGACCGCAGCCCGGAGGCCTGGATCACCCGGATCGCGGCCTCGACGAAGGCGTGCGGGTCGTCCGGGGTGCCGGGCGGCGACGGCGCGACCTGGATCTCGGCGATCACGGTGCCGCTCACTGCTGGCCCTCGGCGCCCTCGGGCTGCGGCACGGTCGACGCCGCGGCGCGGTCGGCGACGCGGGCGGCCCACTCCACGATCCGGCGGGCGACGTCCTGCTCGGTGAGCCCGACGTCGGCCAGCACCTGACCGCGGCTGCCGTGCTCGAAGAACTGCTGCGGCAGGCCGAGCGTGCGCACCGGCACGTCGCAGTCGGCGTCCTGCAGCGCCTGGGAGAGCAGCGTGCCCACACCGCCGGCCCGGCCGCCGTCCTCGACGGTGACCACCAGCCGGTGCTCGCCGGCCAGCGCGACCAGCTCGTCGGCGACCGGCATCACCCAGCGCGGGTCGACGACGGTGACCTCGATGCCGTGGTCGGCGGCGCGCTCGGCGACCGCGAGGCACATCGGCACCAGGGAGCCGACGGCGACCAGCAGCACCTCGGGGGTCGTGCCGCGACGCAGCACGTCGACCCGGCCGCGCCGCTCGATCGCCGGTACCTCCGGCGGCAGCGCGCCCTTCGGGAACCGGATGACGGTGGGCCCGTCGGAGACCTGCACCGACTCGCGGAGCGCCTCGCGCATCGTCGCCTCGTCCCGCGGCGCCGCCAGCTGCAGCCCGGGGACGATCGAGCAGATCGACATGTCCCACATGCCGTTGTGCGAGGCGCCGTCGGAGCCGGTCACGCCGGCCCGGTCGAGCACGAGGGTGACCGGCTGGCCGTGCAGCGCGACGTCCATCAGCAGCTGGTCGAAGGCGCGGTTCAGGAACGTCGAGTAGATGGCGACGACGGGGTGCAGGCCACCCATCGCGAGCCCGGCGGCCGAGGTCAGTGCGTGCTGCTCGGCGATGCCCACGTCGTAGGTGCGCTCCGGGAACCGCTCGGCGAACGGGGCGAGACCGGTCGGGTGCAGCATCGCCGCGGTGATCGCCACGACGTCGGAGCGCTCGGTGCCGATCCGCACCAGCTCGTCGGCGAAGACGTCGGTCCACTCCGGGCCCTTGGCGGCCGAGGAGAGCCCGCTGTCGGGCTCGAAGACGCCGGTGGAGTGCCAGGCGTCGATGGTGTCGGTCTCCGCCGGCGGGTAGCCGAAGCCCTTGGTGGTGACGGCGTGCACGATGACCGGCCCGCCGAAGGAGCGGGCCCGGCGCAGCGCCGACTCCATCATCTCCACGTCGTGGCCGTCGACCGGGCCGACGTACTTCATGCCGAGGTCCTCGAACATGCCCTGCGGGGCCAGGACGTCCTTGAGCCCCTTCTTGATCGCGTGCAGGGCGTCGTAGAGCTTCGTACCGACGACGGGTGCGCGGTGCAGGGCCTGCCGGACGGCGGCCAGCGCCTCCTCGTACCCGGGGCGCAGCCGCAGCGTGGCGAGTGCGTCGGCCACCCCACCGATCGTCGGGGAGTAGGAGCGGCCGTTGTCGTTGACCACGATGACGACGGGGCGGTCCTGCGCGGCGGCGATGTTGTTCAGCGCCTCCCAGGCCATGCCGCCGGTGAGCGCGCCGTCGCCGATCACCGCGACCACGGGCCGGACGTCACCGCGGACGGCGAAGGCCTTGGCCAGCCCGTCGGCGTAGGACAGCGACGTCGAGGCGTGGCTGTTCTCCACCCAGTCGTGCTCGCTCTCGGCCCGGCTGGGGTAGCCGGACAGCCCGTCGCGCTGGCGGAGCTGGGCGAAGCCGTCGAGCCGGCCGGTGAGCAGCTTGTGCACGTAGGCCTGGTGCCCGGTGTCGAAGACGATCGGCTCGCGCGGGGACTCGAAGACCCGGTGGACGGCGATGGTCAGCTCGACCGCGCCGAGGTTCGGGCCCAGGTGCCCACCGGTCTTGGCGACCGCGGCCACCAGAGCGTCACGGATCTCGCCGGCCAGCACCGGCAGCTGGTCGGGGCGCAGTGCCCGGAGGTCAGCGGGCCCGGTCAACGAGCTGAGCAACGACACGACGGGGCAGGGTCCTCTCGACGTCGGCGCGTCCGGTGGGGCGCAACCGGTGAAAGTCCACTGTAACGGCGAACCGGCGACGTGCCCGGCGGGAGACGGACCTAGAGCCGGGGCACCCAGCGTTCGCCGCGCAACGCCCCGGCGACCACCTCGACCCCGCGCGCGGCCCGGGTGAGCCGGGCACCCTCCCGCTCGTAGGCGCTGATCGCGGCCTCCATCGCCTCCGGCGGGAGCTGGTCGGCGAGCTCCACCCGGACGGTGCGCCAGCCGGCCCGCGCCGCTTCCAGCCCCGCGGCGACGTGGTCACCGGCGAACCGGGCCAGCAGCACCGGGTAGCGGCGCAGCACCTCGTGGGACCGGTAGTCCGGTGGCACCAGGTCGAACAGCCAGCTGACCGCGGTCCGCTCCCAGTCCGGGGCGCCGGGCGGCCGGACCTCGTCCGGCCAGCCCGGGGGCAGTGCGACGTCCACCCGGTCAGTGTGCGCCGAGGCTCCGTCCGCCTCGACCGCGGATCGCACACGTGTTCGAAGCGTGACCTGTCGGTGTCGCGTCGTACCGTCCGCGGCGTGACCGAGCCCCCTGGTGAGCTGGCGGAGACCCGAGCGGCCTACGACACCGTCGCCGTCGACTACGCGGCGCTGCTCCGCGACGACCTCGCCGGCAGTCCGGTGGACCGGGCGGTGCTCGGCCTCTTCGCCGAGCTCGTGCACGCCGGCGGCGGTGGTCCGGTCGGTGACCTCGGCTGCGGCCCGGGACGGGTCACCGCCCACCTGGCCGACCTCGGGCTGGACGCCTTCGGCGTCGACCTCTCCCCCGGCATGGTCACCGTCGCCCGGCGCACGCACCCGGAGCTGCGCTTCGACGTGGGGTCGCTGACCGCCCTCGACCTGCCGGACGGCGACCTCGCCGGGGCGCTCGCCTGGTACTCGGTCATCCACACGTCGCCGGCGCGACAGCCCGCAGTGTTCGCCGAGCTGGCCCGGGTGCTGCGACCAGGTGCGCCGCTGGTGATCGCGTTCCAGGCGGGTGCGGACGAGCCGGTCCACCACCGGCAGGGCTACGGCCACCCGATCTCGCTGCACGGCTGGCGGCTGGACCCTGCCCGGGTCGCCGACCGGCTCGCCGCCGCCGGGCTCCCCGTGCGGACCCAGGTGCTGCGCGAACCCGAGCCACCGCACGAGAGGACCCGGCAGGCCTACCTGCTGGCCGTGCGGTCCTGACCCGACGCGGGCAGGTCCCCGGAGGCGCCGCGCAGGTCCCACAGCCGGAGGCCGACCACCGCGGCGAGCAGGCTCCCCAGAGCCACCGACAGCCAGTCGCCGTCGACCGCGTTGCTGACGGTGACCAGGACGAGGAACACCAGCGCCGCGGCCCAGAACCCGCGACTCACCGGGCGCACCAGCAGCCAGGCGTACGCCGAACGCGCCCAGCCGGCCGACCGCTCGCCACCCGTCGGATCAGCCACCGCACCAGCCTGGGCAGAGCGAGCCGGACTGGCCCTCTCCCACGACTGGTGGGACGCGCCGGCACAGGCCGACGGACCGGCCCGGACCACCCACCACGCCAGAGTGAGAGCCGACCGGATCGCGGTACGGGAGACGCTCCCGACCGCCGATACCAGTCGTGACCCAGGACACACGGATCGACCGACGGGCCGGCCTGGGGACCGCCTGGCCCGCACGCACTCGGCAGCACTGGAGGTTCTGACGTGACCACCTACCGCAACGTCCGTGACCTGCTCACCGAGGCCGTCCACGAGGCGTTCCTGCTCGCCGACTTCCTCATCCGCAAGGCCGATGACCGGTGGGTCCTGCCGCGCGAGGACACCAGCCGCAGCCCTCTCTGACCCTCCCACAGCCGCACGCTCACCGGCCGGGGAGCCGCGCGGCTAGGGTCGGCGCCGGCCGGCACGGGCGCCGACCGCGCGGCAGGAGGAGTGGCATGTGGTGACCAGCGGCCGATCCCGCGGCCGGCTGGCCGGAGCGGCCGCCGCGGTGGCCGTGCTCACCGGGACCGTGCTCACCGGCTGCGCGACGGACCCGGACGTCGCCGACCCACCCGCCGAGCTGGTCGTCGCCGCGGGCGAGTCCTCCGGGGTGTACTACCGCTACGGGCTGGGTCTCGCCGACGCCTTCGGTGCCGAGCTCCCGGACACGGCCGTCACCGCGGCGGTCACCAGCGGGTCGGTGGACAACATCGAGCGGCTGGCCACCGGCGACGCGGCGGTCGCCTTCGCGCTGGCCGACACCGCCGCCGAGGCCGCCGCCGGCACCGGCCCCTTCGACGCACCGGTCCCCCTCCGGGCCATCGCCCGGCTCTACACCAACGCGGTGCACGTCGTCGTCGCGGCCGGGTCCCCCGCCCAGCGGGTGTCCGACCTCGCCGGCCAGCGGGTGTCGGTGGGCGCCCCCGGTTCGGGCACCGAGGTGACGGCGCTGCGGCTGCTGGCGGTCGCCGGGGTGTCCGGTGACCGCGCCGTCCGCACCCAGCGGCTGGGCGTGCAGGAGTCGGCCGGCGAGCTGGCGGCGGGCCGGCTGGACGCCTTCTTCTGGTCCGGCGGTCTGCCCACCGACGGAGTCCAGGACCTGGTCGACAGCACCCCGGTGCGGCTGCTGCCCACCGACGACCTGCTGGTCGGCATGCGCGCCGACCACGGTGAGTACGTCGTCGAGCAGACGATCCGGGCCAGCGTGTACGGCCTGCCCGCCGACGTGCCGGGCATCGGCGTCCCCAACCTGCTGCTGGTGCGGGCGGACATGCCCGACGACCTCGCCGAGACGCTCACCGCCGCGCTGTTCGCCGCCCGGCCGGACCTGGTCGGCGCCCACCCGGCGGCGCGGCACCTGGACCAGCGCAGCGCCATCACCACCGCCCCGGTGCCGCTGCACCCGGGGGCGGCCGCCTACTACCGGGCCGCCAAGCCCGGCGTCAGTGGCGGCTGAGCCGCCGGAGCCGGCCGGACGGGTGACGGTGCCGCGTCCAGCCGGGGCAGCCGGACGGCGACGCACAACCCGTGCGGCCGGGCCGGGGAGACGGCGAGCCGGCCACCGCAGCGTTCGGTCAGCGCCGTCGCGATCGCCAGCCCGAGCCCGGAGCCGGGGACGTTCTGCTGGTCGGGCGCGCGCCAGAAGCGGCGGGTCGCCACGGCGCACTCCTCCGGGGTGAGCCCCGGCCCGTCGTCGACCACCCGGACCTCGACCTCGGCGTCCCCGGTCAGCTCGACCTGGACGTCGACGGTGCCGCCGCGGGTGAAGCGCAGCGCGTTGGACAGCACGGCGTCGAGCACCTGGTCCAGCGCACCTCGCGGGGCCAGCACCCAGCAGGTGCCGGCGCCGGTCAGCAGCACCTCGGTGTTCCCGGCGGCAGCGGCGTCGCTCCACATCCGCAGCCGGTCCCGGACGCACTCGCGCACGTCCACCGCCACCAGCGGGCTGGCGTCGTCCTCGGCCCGGGCCATGGCGAGGGTGTCGTCGAGCACCTGGGTGAGCCGCTCGATCTCCGCCATCGCCAGGCGGTGGTCCGCCCGCGCGCCGGGCACCAGCCCGGCCTCCAGTGCGTCGACCCGCAGCTGCAGCGCGGTGAGCGGGTTGCGCAGCCGGTGCGAGACGTCGGCGACCAGGGCCCGCTGCTGTGCGCTGGAGGTGCGGATCGCCTCGGCCATCCGGTTGAAGTCGGCGATCAGCCGACGCAGCTCCGGGGGCCCGGGGCCGACCTTCGCGCGGGCGTCGAGGTCGCCGGTGGTGAGGGTGTGCACGGCGTCGTCCAGCCGGTGCACCGGGCGCAGGATCCACCGGGACAGCGGTGCGGTCGCCAGCGCCACCAGCGCCAGCGCGAACAGCCCCGCGGCGGCCAGCAGCGCCCAGTGGACCACCACCTGCTGCACCACCCGACCGGTCGGCGACACGGTGACCACGGCGCCGGCCACCTCGCTGCCGCGCAGCACCGGCTCGGCGACGGCGACCGGGGCCGTCCGCCACGGCAGGACGGTGGGCGGCGGGCTGGACCGGCGGCCGGCCAGCGCCTGCCCCATGCTGTCCGCCGCGGCGGCCTCGGGTGCGTCCGGCGCCGAGCTGAGCAGCAGTTCCCCGTCCGGGCCGTGCACCTGCACCAGGACGCCGTAGAGCTCGCCGTACGCCCGCAGCTCCGGCTGCAGGGTCCGCACCGCGTCCCGGGCCAGCGCCGGGGCGGCGAGGCGGGCCAGCCGGGAGGTGTCGCCGGTGCGGTCGATGAGCAGCTCCTGGGTGCGGGCCTGCGCGTAACTGGCGGCCAGCGGCACCTCCACGGCCAGCAGCAGCACGGCGACCAGGCCGAGGAAGAGCGCGATCAGCCGGCGCCGCACCGGGCCACCTCCCGGCTCACGGCAGCGGGACGGCGGCGCGCATCCGGTAGCCGACGCCGCGGACGGTCTCGATCAGCTCCGGGTCGCCGAGCTTGGCGCGCAGCGTCGCCACGTGCACGTCGAGGGTGCGGGTCGAGCCGAACAGCGTCGCGCCCCAGACCCGGTCCAGCAGCGTCTCGCGGGAGCAGACGGTGCCCTGGGCGCCGGCCAGCACGACGAGCAGGTCGAACTCCTTGCGGGACAGCTTCAGCTCGCCCCCGGCCAGGGTGACCCGCCGGGCGCCCGGGTCGACCTCGAGCGCACCGTGACGCAGCACCGGCGCCGCCGGCGGCTCGGCGAGCGCGACCGGCGGGGACGGGGCCGCGCGGTGACTGCGGCGCAGCACGGCCTCCATCCGCGCCAGCAGCTCGGCACTGCTGTAGGGCTTGACGACGTAGTCGTCGGCCCCGGCCCGCAGCCCGGCGATCCGCTCCCGCTCCTCTGCCCGCGCCGTGACCGCGATGATCGGCACGTCGACGACCCGGCGCAGCGCCCGGCAGACCGCCAGCCCGTCCATGTCGGGCAACCCCAGGTCCAGCAGCACGAGGTCGACCGCGCGCGGCACCAGCGCCTCCTGCCCGGAGGACACCCGCTGCACCAGCACCCCGTGCCGGCGCAGCACGTCGCCCAGCGCCGCCGCCACGCGGTCGTCGTCCTCGACCAGCAGGACCCGCACATCCCCTCCTCCGCGCTCCCGGGGGCCCGGCGACGTCAGGAGGACGTCAAGTCCTCGCCCGACGCTGGGCTCCGACGTCGAATGCTGTCACGGTCCCTCCAACAAACGTGAGGGAGGCCACACCGTGTCCGTGCAGGGAACCGACGCCGGGAGCCCCGGCGAACGAGCCGTCGGCTCGACGCCGGCGCCTCCGGCCACGCCATCGCCCGTGGCCACGCCATCGCCGGGGACGACACCATCGCGCCCGGGCAGCGAGCCCACGGAGGAGCCGGCGCGACCCGGCGCGCTGGGCGACGTGCCCGCCGAGGCCGATGCGGAGAAGCCGGCCCGGGTGCTCACCGGGCCGCTCCGGCTCGCCGTGAGCGTGGTGGCGGCGCTGCTCTCGGTCTACGCGCTGTGGAACGTCTTCTTCCCGGTGCCCGCACTTCAGTACCGGATCATCTTCCTCGCCGTCGTCCTGCCGCTGACCTTCCTGCTCTACCGCCCCGCCGTCCGGGTGCTGCGCGGGAGGAGCGAGGGCCCCGACCGGCCCAGCGTGCTGGACTGGGGCCTGGCGGCTGCGTCGCTGTTCGTGGCGATCTGGCCGCTGCTGGCCGGCTTCGACGCCTACATCTCCCGCGGCTTCCGGCCGCTGGTCATCGACGTGGTCTGCGGACTGGCGCTGTGCGCGCTGGTGCTGGTGGCGACCTGGCGGACCGTCGGCCCGGTGCTGCCGGTGATCTGCCTGCTGTTCATCGGCTACGCCTACCTCGGCGACCTGATCCCCAACGGCTGGCTGATCGGCCACCGCGGCTACGACTACCCCCGGCTGACCTCGCAGTTCGTGATGGGCACCGAGGGCCTGTACGGCGTGCCGCTGGACGTCGCGGCCACCTACATCATCCTGTTCACGATCTACGGGGCGGTGCTGGAGTTCTCCGGCGCCGGCCAGTTCTTCATCGACATCAGCTTCGCGGCCTTCCGCCGGTCGCGGTCGGCGCCGGGCCGCACGGTCACCCTGGCCGGCTTCCTGCTGGGCACCGTCTCGGGGTCCGGGACCGCGACCGCGGTCAGCCTGGGCAGCGTCGCCTGGCCCATCCTCAAGAAGGCCGGCTACCCGCGCGAGTCCGCCGGTGGTGTGCTGGCCGCCGCCGGGATCGGGGCGATCCTCTCCCCGCCGACCCTGGGCGCGGCCGCCTTCATCATCGCCGAGCTGCTCCGGGTCTCCTACCTGCAGGTGCTCGGCTACGCGCTGATCCCGACGCTGCTGTACTACCTCGGCATCTTCCTTGCGGTGGAGTTCGACGCCCGCCGGTTCGGCGTCCGCGAGGTGCCGCTGCAGCGGCAGAGCTTCTGGCGGCTGCTCGGCCGGTTCGGCTACCACTTCAGCTCGCTGTTCGTGATCGTGCTGCTGCTGGCGCTGGACCAGTCCGCGTTCAAGGCCGTCGTCTACGCCACGGCGCTGGCGTTCCTGCTGTCGTTCCTGGACCGCAGCCGGCGGATGACCCCGCCCCGGGTGTTCGACGCGCTGGCCAAGGGGGCCGCCGGCGTCCTGCCGGTCGCGGCCACCACAGCTGCCGCGGGGCTGATCGTGGCGGTGCTGACGCTCACCGGGCTCGGCCTCGACCTGTCCTCGATCATCGTCGACCTGGCCGGGCTGGTCTCCAGCAACGCGACCGCCCAGCTCATGGTCACCTGCGTGCTGGCCGCTCTCGCGGTGCTCGTGCTCGGGCTGGCGGTGCCGGTGACGGCCTCGTTCATCATCGCCGCCGTGGTCATCGCCCCGGCGCTGACCTCGCTGGGCGTGGCCACCCCCGAGGCCTACATGTTCATCTTCTACTACGCGGTGCTCTCCGAGGTGAGCCCGCCGACGGCGCTGGCCGCCGTCGCCGCCGCCGCGATCACCGGCGGCAACGCCTACAAGACGATGATCATGACGGGCAAGTACACGCTGCCCGCCTTCCTCGTGCCGCTGGCCTTCGTGCTGACCAGCAACGGCCAGGGCCTGGTCGGCGAGGGCGGGCTGGGCACCGTGGTGTTCGCGACCGCCGTGTCCGCACTCGCCGTCGCCGCCCTCGCCGTCGTCACCGGCAAGTGGCTGATCGGCCCGGCCCGGGCGCCGGAGCGGGTGCTCGCCCTCGCCGCCGCGCTCCTGCTGCTGTACCTGGAGACGACCACGGTGCTGATCGGCCTGGCCGCGCTCGTGCTCGCCGTGGTGGTGCATCTCGTCGGCCTCCGCAGGCACCCCGCTCCCCCGACCCCCCAGCCGCCCCCCGACGACGGGCCGGAGACGGCCCCGCCGTCCGCCACCCGGAACGCACCGCCCATCCCGACCCAGGAGGTCACCTCGTGAGAAGGCCCCGCACCCCCGTCCTGCTCGCCGTCGCATCAGCCACCGCACTCGCCCTCGCCGGCTGCGGCGAGGCCGGTGGTGGCGGTGGCAGCTCCGCCGAGGGCGAGAGCGCCGGCTGCGCCGAGCCGGCCGGCGGTGGCCGGCTCTCCATCGCCACCGGCAACACCACCGGCGTCTACTACATCCTCGGCGGCGGCATCGCCGCGGTGCTCACCGACCAGGTCGAGGGCACCGAGGCGACGGCGGAGGCCACCAACGCCTCGGCGGAGAACATCCGGCTGGTCTGCGCCGGTGACAGTGACATCGGCTTCTCGCTGGCCGACACCGCCGCCGACGCGGTCAACGGCGAGGCCGGGTTCGCCGGCGAGCCGCAGTCGGTGCAGGCGCTGGCCCGGATCTACAGCAACTACACCCAGGTCTTCGTCCGCGCCGACGCCGGCATCGAGTCCATCGCGGACATGGCCGGCAAGACGGTCTCCACCGGGTCCCCGAACTCCGGCACCGAGGTGATCGCCACCCGGCTGCTGGAGGTCAACGACCTGGGCACCGGCGACGTCGACCAGCAGCGGCTGGGCCTGCCGGAGAGCGTGCAGGGCATGAAGGACGGCTCGATCGACGCGCTCGTCTGGTCCGGCGGCCTGCCCACCGGCGGCATCACCGACCTGGTCACCTCGATGGGCGAGGACGTGGTGGCGCTCCCGCTGGACGAGGAGCTGCCCAAGATGCAGGAGGCCTACGGCGAGGCCTACACCGAGGGCAGCATCCCGGCCGACACCTACGGCCTGCCCGAGGACGTCGCCACGATCGCCGTCCCGAACCTGCTGGTGGTCAGCGACGCCATGCCGGAGGACGTCGCCCAGGACGTGACCCGGGCGATCTTCGAGAACCTCGACGACCTGGCCGCGGTGCACCCGGAGGCGGAGAACATCTCCGCGGAGACCGCCACCGACACCGGCGACGTGCCGCTGCACCCGGGCGCCGAGGCCTACTTCGACGAGCAGGGCTGAGGCGTGGGCGACGTCGCACTGGCACCGGGCGTGTGGGGGGTGCTGGCCACCCCGTTCCACGGGCCGGCCCTGGAGGTCGACCGGGACAGCCTGACCCGGCTCGCCGGGCACCTGGAGAGCGCCGGCGCCACCGGGCTGACCGTGCTGGGGGTGTTCGGGGAGGCGGCCCGGCTGTCGGTGGCCGAGCGTCGGGCGGTGCTCGGCGCGGTGGTCGACGCCGTCTCGCTGCCGCTCGTGGTCGGTGCGACGTCGCTGGCCACCGCACCGCTGCTGGACGAGGTCCGGATGGCCCAGGAGGTCGCCGGCGACCGGCTGGCGGCGGTCATGGTGCAGGTGCACTCCCCCAGCGCCGACGTGCTGCGGGCGCACCTGCAGGCGGTGCACGACGCGACCGGGGCGGCCGTGGTGGTGCAGGACTACCCGGTGGCCAGCGGCGTGCGGATCGGCGGGGACGACCTGGTGCGGGCGCTCACCGGCCTGTCGTTCGTCGCCGCGGTCAAGGCGGAGTCCCCGCCCACCGCGGCCGCCGTCGCCGGCCTCACCGCGCGGCTGGACGTCCCGGTGTTCGGCGGCCTGGGCGGGCTCGGGCTGCTCGACGAGCTCGCCGTCGGTGCGGCCGGGGCGATGACCGGGTTCTCCTTCCCGGAGGGCCTGGTGGCCTGCACCCGAGCGTTCGCCACCGACGGGTTCGCCGCCGCCCGCGAGGCCTTCCTGCCCCACCTGCCGCTGATCGCCTTCGAGCAGCAGCCGGGCATCGGACTGGCCATCCGCAAGGAGTGCCTGCGGCGTCGTGGGCTGGTCGCCGAGGCGGCGGTGCGGCCACCGTCGCCACCGATGCCCGCGGCGCTGCGCGACCAGCTGGTGCGCCAGGTGGACGCGCTCGCCGTCCCGGCCGGGGTGCGCTGATGGACCTCGGACTGGACGGGCGCACCGCGGTGGTGGCGGCCTCGACCGGCGGGCTGGGCGAGGCGGTGGCCCGGGCACTGGCGGCGGAGGGCGCGCAGGTCGCGGTCGCCGGCCGGCGCGGGGACCGGGCGCAGCAGATCGCCGCCGAGCTCCCGCGCGCCGTCGGCGTCGAGGTGGACCTGACCACCGCCGACGGGCCGGCCCGGCTGGTGGCCGCCGCCGAGTCGGCCTTCGGGCCGGTGGACGTCGCGGTGCTCAACGGGCCCGGCCCCCGGCCCGGTCGGGCGGCCGACCTCACCGACGACGACGTCACGGCGGCGGTCGACGCACTGGTGGCCCCGCACCGCCGGCTGGTCGCCGCGGTGCTGCCCGGCATGCGGGAACGCGGCTGGGGCCGGGTGCTGGCCGTCGGCTCCAGTGGGGTCGCCGCGCCGCTGCCCAACCTGGCGGCGTCCAACCTCGGCCGGGCGGCGCTCGCCGCCTGGCTCAAGACACTGGCCGCCGAGGTCGCCGCCGAGGGGGTGACGGTGAACCTGCTGCTGCCCGGGCGGATCGCCACCGACCGGGTGGCCGAGCTGGACCAGGCAGCGGCCGGCCGCACCGGGCAGTCGCTGGAGGAGGTGCGGGCCGCGTCGCGGGGCACGATCCCGGCGGGGCGGTACGGCCGACCCGCCGAGTTCGGCGCGGTCGCGGCGTTCCTGTGCAGCGACGCCGCGAGCTACGTCACCGGCACGGCGCTGCGCTGCGACGGCGGCCTGGTGCGCAGCCTCTGACCTGCTGGTCCCGGCTCAGGCCGGGACCAGCAGGGCGACGCACTCCACGTGGGCGGTCATCGGGAAGCAGTCGAACGCCCGCAGCTCCGCCAGCCGGTAGCCCGCCTCGGCGAACGCGGCGACGTCGCGGGCCAGGGACGCGGGGTCGCAGGCCACGTAGACCACGGCGCGGGCACCGGCACCGGCGAGCACCCGGCTGACGTCCTTGCCGGCCCCGGCCCGCGGCGGGTCCAGCACGACGACGTCGGGGCGGCCGAGGTCGCCGAGCAGCTCGGTGAGCCCGGGAGCGTCCACGTCGCCCTGCCAGACCTCGGCCTGCGGCAGGTCGGCGAGGTTCGCGTCGGCAGCCGCGCAGGCCGCGGCGTCGGACTCCACGCAGACCACCCGGCCCCCGGCGCCCACCCCGGGCGCCAGTGCCCCACCGAACAGGCCGGCACCGGCGTAGAGGTCCAGCACCGTCTCCCCCGGCTGCACCGCGGCGAAGCCGAGGACGGCGCCCACCAGCGCATCGGCGGCGGCCGGGTGCACCTGCCAGAAGCCGGTGCCCTCGACCTCCCAGTCCCGGCCACCGGCGGTCCGCTGCGCCCGCCCGGCCGGCTCCTCGGGCACCTCTGCGCCGGGCCGCAGCACCTGGGTCTCCAGCGGCCGGCCGCGGCGGTCCAGCGTCGTCGTCGTCACCACACCGGCCGAGTCGAGGGCGACGTCCACGGCACCGGCGTCCAGCCAGCGCCGGGCCAGCACCGCCTGGGCGGCGGGCTCGGCGGTGATCGGGCAGTCGTCGAGCGGGACGACGTCGTGCGAGCGGTGCCGGCGCAACCCGGGCGAGCCGGTGCGGTCGACCGCGAACCGGGCCCGGGACCGCCAGCGCAGCGGCCCACCCGGCAGCGCCTCGACGGTGACGTCGACGTCCAGCCCGGCGAGCCGGGACAGCTGCTCACGGACGACGTCGGCCTTGAGCCCGAGCTGGCCGGCGTGGCTGACGTGCTGCCAGTCGCAGCCCCCGCACCGCCCGGGGCCGCTGTACGGGCAGGGCCGCTCGACCCGGTCCGGCGCCGGCTCCAACACCTCGACGGCGTCGCCGCGGCAGAAGCCCTTCTGCCGGTCCTCGGTCACCTCGACGACGACCCGCTCGCCGGGCAGCGTGTGCCGGACGAAGACGACGCGACCCTCGTGCCGGGCCACACAGTGCCCGCCATGCGCCACCGGGCCGACGGTCACCTCGAACCGACGACCCACCCAGCCCAGTCCCTTCGGCCCCGCTTCAGGGGCCCGCCGCGAGCCTGCGAGTGGTGGGGGGAAGCGGGGTCCTTTGTCAGCCATACGGCGTCTGCTCGGTCTCGGACGTCAGGCCGCGCCGCAGGTCGCCGGGGGCCGGACCGCTGCCGTTCCCGCCCTCCCGGTCCTGGGAGCCCTCCAGCTGCCACGGCACGCTGGTGATCATGACCCCGGGCAGGAACTGGAGCCGGGTGCGCAGCCGCAGCGCGCTCTGGTTGTGCAGCAGGTTCTCCCACCAGTGGCCCAGCACGTACTGCGGCACGAAGACCACGACCAGGTCCCTCGGGCCGGTGCGCCGGATGTCCTTGACGAAGTCCAGGACGGGGCGGGTGATCTCCCGGTACGGCGACTCGAGCACCGTCAGCGGCAGCGGGATGTCGTAGCGCTCCCAGTCCCGTTGCAGCGCGCGGGTGTCGGCGTCGTCGACGTTGACCGTCAAGGCGGTCAGCACGTCGGGCCGGGTGGCTCGGGCGAAGGCCAGCGCCCGCAGCGTCGGCTTGTGGACCTTGGAGACCAGGACGACGGCGTGCACCCTGCTGGGCTTGGTCCGCGCGTCGCTGTCGGGCACCAGCTGCGCGGCCACCTGCGAGTAGTGCCGGTTGATCGCCCGCATCAGCAGGAAGATCACCGGCATCGCCGCGAGCACGATCCAGGCCCCACCGACGAACTTGGTCACCACGACGATGAAGAGGACGACGCTGGTCAGCGTGCCGCCGACGGCGTTGATCAGCCGGGAGCGCTGCATGCGACCGCGGGCGGCGGGCTCGGTCTCGCTGCGCAGCTCGCGGTTCCAGTGCCGCACCATGCCCCACTGGCCGATCGAGAAGCTGGTGAACACGCCCACGATGTACATCTGGATCAGCTGGGTGGAGTCGGCCTCGAAGACGATCAGCAGCAAGATCGCGAAGCCGGCGAGCAGCAGGATCCCGTTGCTGTAGACCAGCTTGTCGCCGCGGGTGTGCAGCTGGCGGGGCATGAACCGGTCCTGCGCGAGCACCGAGCCCAGCAGCGGGAAGCCGTTGAACGCCGTGTTGGCCGCCAGGACCAGCACCAGCGCCGTCGCCGCCTGGACGAGGTAGAAGCCGATGGAGTCCGCGCCGCCGAAGGTCGCCGCCGCCACCTGCGCGATCACGGTCCGCTGCGGCTGGTTCTCGCAGTCGAAGCCCACCAGGTCGCAGGCGTTCTCCACGTACTTCACGTCCGCCAGCAGGGCCATCGCCGTGACGCCGGCGAACATCGTGGCCGCGATGCCGCCCATCAGCGCCAGCGTGGTCGCCGCGTTCCGGCTCTTCGGTGGGCGGAACGCCGGCACGCCGTTGGCGATCGCCTCCACCCCGGTGAGCGCCGTGCACCCGGAGGCGAAGGCCCGCAGCACGAAGAAGATCAGCGCCAGGCCGGTCACCTGCTCGTAGCCCGGTTCGGGCTGGATCGCGTAGCCCGCGCTCTCGGCCACCACGTCGCCGCCGGTGACGAGCTCCCGGATCAACCCCGTGCCGATCATCACCAGGATGCAGGCGATGAACGCGTACGTCGGGAAGGCGAAGGTCTTCCCCGACTCCCGCACCCCGCGCAGGTTCACCGCCACGAGCAGGGCCACCAGGACGACGGAGATGAGGACGCGGTGCTCGGCGAGCTCCGGGAACGCAGAGATGATGTTGTCCGTGCCGGAGCTGACCGACACCGCGACGGTGAGCACGTAGTCGACGAGCAGCGCGCTGGCGACGACCAGGCCGGCGAACTGGCCGTGGTTCTTCATCGCCACCTCGTAGTCGCCGCCGCCCGAGGGGTAGGCGTGCACCACCTGGCGGTAGGAGAGGACGACGACGGTCAGCAGCACGACCACGAGCGCGGCCAGCCACGGGGTGAGGAACAGGAACGTCGTCCCGGCCAGCGTCAGGAAGATGAGGATCTCCTGCGTCGCGTAGGCGACGGAGGAGAGCGGGTCGCTGGCGAAGATCGGTAGTGCGAGGTGCTTGGGCAGCAACGACTCACCGGCGCGGTCGCTGCGGACCGGCCGGCCGAGGACGAGCCGTTTCGGGAGTTGTCCGAGGTCGGACAGGCTTGGCACGGCGGCGATGGTACGGACGCGCAGCCCACCGTTGGGGCGTGACGGGGCGACCTCACTCACACGGGCTGCCCACTCGGCGATCCGGCCCCTGCTGTGCCGCGACGGGCCCACTTCGGGTGTACGTTCGCGCGCTGTACGCCCCGGCGGTCCGCAGGGGCGGCACGGATGCAGCGGACGGGGTGGGACACAGGTGCACGTGGTCGTGATGGGCTGCGGCCGCGTCGGCTCGGCGATCGCCCGGCGACTCGAGGTGATCGGCCACAGCGTCGCGGTGATCGACCAGGACCCCGAGGCCTTCCGCCGGCTCGGTCCCGAGTTCGGCGGCCGCCAGGTGACCGGGCTCGGCTTCGACCGGCAGACCCTGCTGGACGCCGGCATCGACTCCGCCGGCGCGTTCGCCGCCGTGAGCAGCGGGGACAACTCCAACATCATCGGCGCCCGGGTCGCCCGCGAGACGTTCGGCGTCGAGCACGTCGTCGCCCGGATCTACGACTCCAAGCGGGCCGAGGTGTACGAGCGGATGGGCATCCCCAGCGTCGCCACCGTGCCGTGGACGGTCGGCCGGCTGATGCGGGAGCTGCTCTCGGTGAAGGTGACCGAGATCTGGCGGGAGCCCACCGGCAAGGTGCTGCTCATGCGGATCACCGTCACCGACGGCTGGGTCGGCCGGCCGCTGGCCGAGCTGGAGAACGCCTCCGGCTCCCGGGCGGCCTGGTTGGTGCGCTTCGGCGAGGCCCAGCTCATCACCCCGACCACGGTGCTGCAGACCGGCGACCACCTCGTCGTCGCCGCCACCGACGACCTCACCGAGCGCGTGCACCAGGCCGTCGAGCAGGGTCACACCGGAGGGCAGCGCTGATGCGCGTGGCCATCGTCGGGGCCGGCGCGGTCGGCCGGTCCATCGCCACCGAACTGCTGGGCAACGGCCACGCCGTGATGCTCATCGAGAAGAACGGCTCCCGGGTCAAGCCCCGGTCGGTGCCGGGCGCCGAGTGGGTCCAGGCCGACGCCTGTGAGGTCTCCTCCCTGGAGGAGGCCCAGCTGGCCACCTGCGACGTGGTCATCGCCGCCACCGGGGACGACAAGGCCAACCTGGTCGTCTCGCTGCTGGCCAAGACCGAGTTCGCGGTGGCCCGCGTGGTGGCCCGGGTCAAGGACCCCCGCAACGAGTGGCTCTACACCGAGTCGTGGGGCGTGGACGTCGCCGTGTCGACCCCCCGGGTGCTCGCCGCCCTGGTGGAGGAGGCGGTCACGGTGGGCGACGTCGTCCGGCTGATGAGCTTCCGCAAGGGCGCGGCGAACCTGGTCGAGATCACCCTCGCCGACGACACCCCGTGGGTGGGCCGGCCGGTGCGCGAGGTGCCACTCCCCCGGGAGACGGTGCTCACCACCATCCTGCGTGGCGACCGCGTCATCGCCCCCGATCCCGACGAGCCGCTCGAGGCCGGGGACGAGCTGCTGTTCGTCGCCCACGGCGACATCGAGGAGCAGCTGCAGTCGATCATGTGCCCCGACGGGAGCTGTTGAGCGCACCACCCCGCATCGGGGGCCGTCAGGCGGTGGGGCGGTCCTCGGGCTCCGCGGGGTCCTCGACGAGCGGCGGCTCCGAGCGGTGGCGGTGCAGCCGGGCCACCACCCACAGGGTCACCACGAGCTGGGCGGCGGTCAGCGGCAGGCCCAGCACCAGCGAGGACGTCGCGAGCAGCTCGACCTCGTCGCGCAGGTAGAAGAAGCCCTGCACGGCGGCCCGCAGCAGGAACACCGCCGCCCACAGCACGGTCAGCCAGCTGTAGGCCCGCAGCATCCGCGGGTCCTCTCGCCAGTGCCGCTCCGGCTCGGGGTCCGGAGCCCGGGGGCCGGGCGCCACCGGCACGGTGGCGCCGCCCTCCACCGGCACGGGCGTCGCGGCCGGGTCCCGGCGCGCGCGACCGCGCAGCGTGGGCAGCCGGTGGGCGGACATCGCCCCCAGGTGGCTGGGCGCCAGGAACTCGGCGATCACCCCCACCAGGGGACGGCGGAAGAGGATCGAGCCGAGCAGGATCACGGCGATCGCGGCGCCGCGCACGATGCCCAGCACGAAGAAGTCCCGGGCCTGCCCGGAGTACGCGGTGATCGCCACGGCGACGGCGACGGCGAACAGCCCGCTGATGGCCTGCTGGATGCCCTCCCGGCGGACCAACCGCAGCAGGAAGACCAGCACCGCGGCGACCAGGGCCGCCCAGATGCCGACGGTCAGGCCGCCCACGGAGTTGGCCACGATGAACGCGATCGTGGGCAGCGAGGCGTCGAGCATGCCGCGCCAGCCACCCAGCTGGTCCAGCACCAGGTGCCGGTCGAAGGTCACTCCCCCGCGGTCGGGCTCGCTCACCGCTGGGTCCCGCCGGGCCGTCCGGTCATGCCCGCACCGACGACCGGGTCACCCGGCGCTCAGCTCGTACCAGGGGTTGTAGATGACCTGCCGGCCCTCGAAGGCCGCGAAGCGCCCGCGTGCGGTGAGCCGGCGACCGGGCTCGATGCCCGGGATCCGGCGGCGGCCCAGCCAGACGAGCGTGACCGACCCGGAACCGTCGAAGAGCTCGGCCTCCAGGGTGGGCACCGTCTCGCGCGGGGTGTAGACGACCGACTTCAGCCGGCCGGTGACCGTCACGACCTCGCCCTTGCGGCAGGCGCTGACCGCCGAGCAGCCGGCGGACGCCACCCCGGAGCGGAGCTCCTGGGCGTCCACGGTCCGGTCGTCGGCGGTGAGCTTCTGGAGCTTGCGGGACAGCCAGCCCCGCGCGCCGGGCTCCGTGGAGGCACCGGTCCTGGTCTCGGTCACGATCCCAGGGTAGTGCGGCCGGCGGCCGCTGTCCGACGGTCGGCCAGCCAGTCGACGGTGCGTCGCCAGGCCGCACCGGAGACGTCGATCACGGCCATGTGGTCACCGGGGACGACCGCCACCTCGACGGTGTCCCCGACCGCAGCCGCCGCGGCGGCGAACCGCCGGCTCTGGTCCAGCGGCACGGAGGTGTCCTCCTCCCCGTGCACGCACAGGACCGGCACCCCGGTCGGCAGCAGCCGCACCGGGTCGGCCGCGGCGTACCGGTCGGGCAGCTCCGCCGGCGTGCCGCCGAGGAAGCCGACCGTGGCCCCGTCCCCGAGGTCAGCGGCAACCGCCGCACCCAGGTCCAGCACGCCGGCCTGGGCGACGACTGCGCTGACCGGCACCCGCGGGTCGGCCCCCGGCGCCCCGGCGGGCAACCGGCCGCGGCCCGCGGTCCACGCCGCGAGGTGCCCGCCAGCGGAGTGGCCCAGGACGGTGACGTCACCGAGGTCCAGGCGCGCCGCGGACGGCACGTCGGGCAGGGCGTCCACCGCAGCGGCGACGTCCTGGAGCGTGGTGGGCCAGCCGCCACCGGCACCGACCCGGCGGTACTCGACGGCCACCGCGGCCCACCCGCGGGCGGCGAGGTCGGCGGCCAGCGGACGGGCCAGCTCGATGCCGTAGCGGGCCCGCCAGAAGCCGCCGTGCACCACCACCACGACCGGCGCCGGGCCGTCGCCGGCCGGCAGGGACACCTCCACGAACTGGTCGGGCCCGGGGCCGTAGTCGTGCCGGACGGGCTCGGTCACCCGGCTGTCCCCGGCTCGGTGGGCGGCGTGACCGGGGACGCCGCCGGTGGCGTCGTCGAAGGTGCGGCCGGTGCGGCGGGCCGGCGGGCGACCGGCCGCGCGGCCTGGCCCGCGGCCTGCCGGCGGGCGACCTGCTGGGCTGCCTGCGGGGGCAGCGTCAGGGGGAGCTGTTCGCGCACGGGCATCGGCTCCGGCCCGCGGACGACGACGACGGACCGGAACGCCGCCTCCAGCGGCGCAGCCGCCTCCGGCGTGGCGGCCGCGGAGCCGCTGATCATCCCGCGGAGGAACCACCGGGGGCCGTCGACGCCCAGGAAGCGGGCGGCACGGCGCACCGGCTTCGGTGCCCCGGTCTCCCCCGCCTGCGGTGGCGCCGCGACCAGGATCGACCCGACCAGCTCAGGGCCGAACGGCCCGTCCACCTCGGTCAGCCGGCCGCCCTGCCCGCTCGCCCCGCGGGCGAGCTCGGCGCGCACGTCGTCCCAGAGGCCGCCGGCACGCGGAGCGGCGAACACCGACAGCTGCAGCAGCGAGTCGCCGGCCCGGAGGCTGGCCCCGACCACCTTCTGCTGGGCGTTGACGTCCACCCGCAGCTCCATGCCGGGGAGGGCCGGCAGCCGGAGGGACCCGAGGTCGACGCGCGGCCGACCGTCCTCCGGGGCGTCGGCCTCGTCCCACGGCCCGTTGGTCGCTGTCTCCTCCCGCTCCCGCACCTGGGGTTCCGGGGGCACGCCCCGCTCGCGCAGGCTGCGGTCGATCCGGTTGCGTCGACGTCCGAACGGCATCGTCAGGCCCGTCCTTCCAGAGATGAGGGGGTCAGGTCGGCGGCCAGCACAGCTGCGCCGCCGGTGGAGCCGTGCCCGCCGCTGCCGCGCTCGCTGCCGGGCAGCTCGGGGACCGGCACGAACCGGGCCCGCACCACCGGCTGCACCACCAGCTGGGCCACCCGGTCGCCGCGGGAGAGCCGCAGCGTGGTGGTCGGGTCGAGGTTGACCAGGTTGACCTTGATCTCGCCCCGGTAGCCCGCGTCGATCGTGCCCGGTGCGTTGACCAGGCTGAGCCCGAGCCGGTGCGCCAGCCCCGAGCGGGGGTGCACGAAGCCGGCGAACCCCTCGGGGATCGCGACGGCGACCCCCGTGCCCACCAGCGCGCGCTGGTGCGGCGCGAGCACGACGTCCTCGGCCACGCACAGGTCGGCACCGGCGTCGCCGGGCAGGGCGTAGGCCGGGAGGACCGCGGCGGCGCCGAGGACGACGGGCACGTCGACCGCGGCGGCCACGCCGGCCGGGGGCTGCTCGGGCAGGGGAACGGGCACGGCGGCGAGGCTAGCCGCGCTGACCGGTGCCCGTGCGGGCCGACCCGGCGGTCAGGCGCCGGGAGCGGACGGCGGCAGCCCGAGGTCGGCGCGCAGCCGGTCGGCCAGCGCGCCCGTCGCCTTGCGGTTGCCGCGGGCGGCCAGGGCCGCACCGACCAGCAGAGGTGCCACCGACGTCGTGCTCCGGGCCAGGCGGCGGGTGATCCGACGCCGCAGCGCAGCCGTCCCGGCGGTGCTCAACGCGGCGAACAGCCCGCCCGAGGACGTGCTCCCGACGGCCCGCTGGGTGCTCCAGCTGGCCAGGTAGGCACCGGCCCGGGCCCGGGCGTCGCCCGGCGCCGGCCGGCCGGCCAGCTCGTGCAGCTCCCCGACCAGCACCACCTCGACGGCGGCCACCAGCACGGTCTGCGCACCGAGCTCCAGCGGGACGGCGACCAGGGACGGTGGCGCGAACCACTGCGCCGCCGCCAGACCGCCGGTCGCGGCGCCGACCCCACCGGTGAGCCGGGCCGCCCGGGCGACGAGGGCGTCGGCGATCTCCGCGTCGGAGGCACCGGGATGAGCCCGCCGCAGCCGGGCCCCGTCCCGGATCGGGAGCCGGGGGGCAGCCGCGTCCAGGAGGTCGCCCAGCACACCGGAGGGGGCCGAGCCCCCACGGGTCGTCCCACCGCGGTCGTCCGTGCCCGCGGAGCTCCCGCGCCCGGAGCCGGCCCGCGCGTCCCGGGCCGCGGCGGTGACCGCGGAGACGACGTCGGCGAGCACACCGGTCGCCGCCCGTGCTCCCGCGGCCGTCCGGCCCGGTCCGCCGCCGTCCCGTCCGCGGGTGCCCACGCCGGGTTCGTCCCGGCCGAGCAGCCCGGCCACGGCGTCGGCGAGAGCCCGCGCAGCGGCGCCGAGGCCGCTGTCGGCGCCGACGATCTCGCCCTCCACCGGCGTCCCGCCCACGGGGCGCGGCGGCGGGACGTCACGCGGCTGCTGGCTCATCGGTTCCCCCTCGACAGTGACGTGCTCGAACGGCCACCTCGCAGGGTCCCACCGCGAGCCGGGCGACGTACTCGACCGGCCCCCGTGCAGGGCCCCGCCGCGAGCAGGTGACGTGCTGGAACGGCCCCGCTGCAGGGTCCCGCGCCGAGCTTGCGAGGTGGGGGGGCAGCGGGGTCCTTCTTCAGGCCGCGCAGTCCCGGCAGACCGGCTGCCCGTTGCGGGTGGCTGCCAGCCGGCTGCGGTGGTGCACCAGGAAGCAGCGCGAGCAGGTGAACTCGTCCTCCTGCTTGGGCAGCACGCGGACGGTGAGCTCCTCGTTCGACAGGTCCGCTCCGGGGAGCTCGAGGGCCTCGTTGAAGTCGGTCTCGTCGACGTCCACCGAGGAGGACTGCGCCTCGGCCCGACGGGCCTTCAGCTCCTCCAGGGAGTCCTCGCCGAGCTCGTCGGCCTCGTTGCGCCGGGGGGCGTCGTAGTCCTGGGCCATGGTGTGCCCTCACTCTCTCTTCGTCGCGGGCGCACGGCCCGCTCGTCTGCCGTCTGCGGCGGGCGCCGACGGCGGTGGTGCCGGCCGCCAGGAGCGGCCGGGGGTGTCGCGCCGGTCCGGGGGCCACATGGCCCCTGTCCCGGGTCGCTCGGTGGTGCACCGGACTGGTCCGGGTCGACCGGTGGGCGAGCACGCCTCCTGGTCGTCCCGGCGTCCTGCACCCAGCCAGCCGCCCAACGCCGTCCGGCCCCGGTTTGTGCCCACGTGTCGGAGACCGACACATCGGGACCTCCGGGAGGCCGGCCGAGCCGAGGAGCGCCAGAGGCTACCCTGCCGCCGTGGGGACTCCAGTGGGTGCTGATCCGGGGGTCGTCGGCCCCTACCTGGCGACTGCTCTCGGGCACGAGAAGTGGCGATCGGTCCGGGTCGAGCTGATCGCCGCGGGCATGTCGAACCTCACGTACGTGGTGACGCCGGAGGGCGGCCCGGAGGACGACGCGGTGATCCTGCGCCGGCCGCCGACGGGTGCGGTGCTGGCCACCGCCCACGACATGGTGCGCGAGCACCGGGTGATCTCCGCGCTGGCCGGCACCCCGGTGCCGGTGCCGCGCACGTTGCACCTGGCCACCGACACCTCCGTGCTGGGCGCCCCGTTCTACGTGATGGAACGCGTGGTCGGCGTGCACGTGGTCACCGAGCTGCCGCCCGGGTACGCCGACGAGCCGGTCCAGCGTGGAGCGGTCGCCGACGGCCTGATGGACACCCTCGCCGCCCTGCACGCCGTCGACCCCACCGCGGTCGGGCTGAGCGACTTCGGCCGCCCTGAGGGGTTCCTGGAGCGACAGGTGCGCCGCTGGACCAAGCAGTGGGACGCCACCCGCGACACCGACCGGCCGGCGCTGGACGCACTGGCCGCCCGGCTGGCCGAGACGGTGCCCGCCACCCGGCGCACGGGCATCACGCACGGCGACTACCGGCTGGACAACTGCCTGCTGGACCCGCAGACCCCCGGCCGGGTGCGCGCCGTCCTGGACTGGGAGATGTCCACGCTGGGCGACCCGCTCACCGACCTGGGGATGCTCTTCGTCTACTGGCCGCAGGCCGGCGAGGAGCGGGCCGTCTCGGTCTCGCAGGTCACCACGCTGCCCGGCTTCCCGACCCGGCTGGAGCTGGCCGAGCGGTACGCCGCCAGCAGCGGCGCCGACCTGTCGGACCTGAACTGGTACGTGGGCTTCGCCTACTTCAAGTTCGCCGCGATCGTCGCCGGCATCGTGGCCCGGTCGGCGGCCGGCGCGATGGCCGGCAAGGACACCACCGGCTACGCCGACAAGATCGACCCCTGCGTGGAGCTGGGACGCGCCGCACTCGAGGACGGTGCGCTGTAGCCGCTCCGGACGCCGCTAGGGTCGTCTGCGTGTACGTGCCGGCCGCCGTGAGGACCCAGTGACCGAGCTCGCCGACGACACCGCCGAGCGCGGGACCGACGCCCCGCGCCGCAACCGCCGGCCGGTGCCCGCCCTGGTGTTCCTGCTGGTGCTCGCCCTGGCCGCCATGGGCGTGTGGTGGAACGTGCTCAGCGACGAGCGGGCCCGGGAGCAGGCCGAGGAAGCCGTCTGCAGCAGCGCCAGCAACGTGCCGACCGAGCTGGACCCGGCCACGGTGTCGCTCAGGGTCTACAACGCCACGGACACCCCCGGACTGGCCGGTGAGGTCACCACGACCCTGGAGAGCCGCGGGTTCGTCGTCACCGAGACCGCCAACGACCCCAGCACCGCCGACGTGACCGGGGTCGGGGAGCTGCGGTTCGCCGGCCCGGGACGGGAGGCCGCCGACTTCCTGCGGCTGTACCTGCCCGGCGCCACCAACCGCGTCGACACCCGCTCCACCGGCGTCGTCGACTTCGTGATCGGGCCGGACTTCGCCGGCCTGGCCAGCGAGGAGGAGGTCGCCGCCGCACTGCTCGAGGCGGCGAGCGCCGAAGCGGACTGCTGACCCGCCGCGCGTCCCCGGTCAGCCGGCGGCGTGCAGCCGGTCCAGCAGCGCGAGCAGGGGCTCGGCGACCGACTCGGCCACCGCGACCGCCATCGGCTCGGCGAAGGGGCGGCCACCCGTCCCGGTGACGACCAGCCCTGCCTCCGCGGCGATGAGCGCGCCGGCCGCGTGGTCCCAGGGCTTGAGGTCCAGCTCGTAGTAGGCGTCCACCCGGCCTGCCGCTGCCGCGCACAGGTCCAGCGAGGCGCACCCCCAGCGGCGGATGTCCCGCACCTCGGGGAGCAGCTGCGCGACGACCGTGCCCTGGGCGCGGCGCTGCTCCACCCGGTACCCGAAGCCGGTCGCCACCAGGGTCTGCTCCAGCGAGGCCGGCGAGCTGCCGTGCAGCTGCATCGCTGCCGCCCCCGGGGCGGTGAGCCACGCGCCCCGACCGCGGACCGCGGTGAACAGCTCGCCGGTGCCGACGTTGAGCACCACGCCGACCTCGGTGCGGCCATCCACCTCGCCGGCGATGGAGACGGCGTAGGCGGGCAGGCCGTAGAGGAAGTTCACGGTGCCGTCGATCGGGTCGACCACCCAGCGGACGCCGCTGGTGCCCGTACGGGACGCGCCCTCCTCCCCCAGCACCCCGTCGTCCGGCCGGGCCTCGAGCAGCCGGCGCACGATGAGCTCCTCGCTGGCGGTGTCGACGGCGGTCACGACGTCGACCGGGCTGGACTTGGTGTCGACCTGCTCCGCGGCGCTGCTGCGGCCCGCCCCGACGAGGATCGCGGCCTCCTCGGCGGTGGCCCGGGCCAGCTCCAGCAGTTCGGTGGACAGGTCGGGCACGGGGGTGCCGGAGGTCATCACGGAGAGCGATCCTGCCCGACCTGTGCGCCGTCCGCGGCGCGGGTCGCTAGCCTGCCTCCCGTGCAGGGCTTCGGAGTGGACATCGGTGGCAGCGGCATCAAGGGCTGTGTGGTCGACCTGGACAGGGGCGAGCTGGTCGGGGAACGGGTGCGCATCCCGACCCCGCAGCCGGCCCTGCCCGACCCGGTCTACGGCGTCGTGGCCGACATCGTCGGGCAGTTCGGGTGGGAGGGACGCATCGGCGTCACCTACCCGGGGGTGATGAAGCACGGCGAGGCCTTCACCGCCGCCAACATGGACAAGAGCTGGATCGGCACCGACATGGCCGCCGGACTCGAGGCGGTCATCCCCGGCACCGTCCAGACGCTCAACGACGCCGACGCCGCCGGCATCGCCGAGATGGCCTACGGCGCCGGCCGGGGCGAGCGCGGTCTGGTGCTGATGCTCACCTTCGGCACCGGCATCGGCAGCGCGCTGTTCATCGACGGCACCCTGGTGCCGAACACCGAGTTCGGCCACATCGAGGTCGACGGCCAGGACGGCGAGAAGCGCGCGTCGGCGTCGGCCCGGGAGCGCGAGGGGCTCAGCTACCCGCAGTGGGCCAAGCGCGTGGACCGGTACCTCGACACACTGGAGGCCAGCCTCTGGCCCGACCTGATCATCGTCGGCGGCGGGGTGAGCAAGAAGGCGGAGAAGTGGGTGCCGCTGCTGTCCACCCGGACCCGGGTCGTCGCCGCCGAGCTGCTCAACGACGCCGGGATCGTCGGCGCGGCGCTCGCGGCCGAGCAGCACATCGGTCAGTGACGACGGTCTGACGTCGGCCGTCCCCTGCCCGCCTGGGGCGGGGACCGTGCTGGTCATCGAGCCGCGCGCGGACAGAACCAGTGGACCGTCGCGTGCCCGTCGTTACAATGGGAACGCCCCACCGCGAAGCTCCCCCAGCCAGTAGGTCATCCCCACTCGCAGCCCGGTCGAAACCCCGCACGGCGTGTGTCTCGTCCGGTCCGTCGGTGGCCCCGTGACCGTCCGAGCATCGTCCGGGCCGCTGCCCGCGGGCCACCACGGCCCTCCAGGAACGCACCGCAGTAGTACGGGAAGGAACCCCGAGTGCCCGCCGACCAGCCAGGACCGGACGCGACCACGGTGAGCAGCCAGAGTCGCAGCAGGACGGTCGCCGCTCGTGCCAGCGCCGCGTCGTCGACCACCGCGCCGGTGACCGCGGCAGCCAAGAAGGCCCCGGCCAAGAGGGCCCCGGCGAAGAAGGCCGCCTCCCGCAAGCCGACGATCAGCCCCTCCCCGGGCACCGGCGAGGGCACCGTCCTGACCGCCGTCGCCTCCGACGGGTCGGCCGTCGCCGTGGTCGACGCCGGCGCCGCGGGCCTCAAGCTCGACGAGACCGTCGTGACCGGCAAGGACGGCGTCGCCGTCGCCGAGACCGAGGAGAAGGACGCCGAGACCAGCGGCGACTTCGAGTGGGACGACGAGGAGGAGTCCGAGGCGCTGCGGCAGGCCCGCAAGGACGCCGAGCTCACCGCGTCGGCCGACTCCGTCCGCGCCTACCTCAAGCAGATCGGCAAGGTCGCCCTGCTCACCGCCGAGGAGGAGGTCGACCTCGCCAAGCGGATCGAGGCCGGCCTCTACGGCGCCGAGCGGCTCCGCCAGGTCGAGGAGGACGGCCAGAAGCTCTCCCCGCAGATGCGCCGGGACCTCAACTGGATCGTCCGGGACGGTGAGCGCGCGAAGAACCACCTGCTGGAGGCCAACCTCCGCTTGGTGGTCTCCCTCGCCAAGCGCTACACCGGCCGCGGGATGGCGTTCCTGGACCTGATCCAGGAGGGCAACCTCGGACTGATCCGCGCGGTGGAGAAGTTCGACTACACCAAGGGCTACAAGTTCTCCACCTACGCCACCTGGTGGATCCGGCAGGCGATCACCCGGGCGATGGCCGACCAGGCCCGCACCATCCGCATCCCGGTGCACATGGTCGAGGTCATCAACAAGCTCGGCCGCATCCAGCGCGAGCTGCTCCAGGACCTGGGCCGTGAGCCCACGCCGGAGGAGCTGGCCAAGGAGATGGACATCACCCCGGAGAAGGTGCTGGAGATCCAGCAGTACGCCCGGGAGCCGATCAGCCTGGACCAGACCATCGGCGATGAGGGCGACAGCCAGCTCGGTGACTTCATCGAGGACTCCGAGGCCGTCGTGGCCGTGGACGCGGTCAGCTTCACCCTGATGCAGGACCAGCTGACGTCCGTGCTGCAGACGCTGTCGGAGCGGGAGGCCGGCGTCGTCCGGCTGCGGTTCGGGCTCACCGACGGCCAGCCGCGCACCCTGGACGAGATCGGCCAGGTCTACGGGGTCACCCGCGAGCGGATCCGCCAGATCGAGTCCAAGACGATGTCCAAGCTGCGCCACCCCAGCCGCTCCCAGGTCCTGCGCGACTACCTGGACTGAGGGAACACCCCCTCCTCCCCACCCTTCGCACGCTCAGGGCGGGCCCCTGGAGGGGGCCGGGCGGAGCCCTCTCGTCCTGCGGGGCCGCTCCAGCACGTCTGCTGCGGCCGGTGACCCGAACGGGTCACCGGCCGCTGGCGTGTCCGGCGCGCGAGCGGGTCGACCGCTCCCATCGGGTGACGCGGCGGTGTGCGGCGGCACGCATCGGGTAGACGGCGTAGCGTGGGGCACGTCAGAACAGCAGCGGACCCACACACCGCCAGCCGGTGACAGCACCACCCAGCACGTGCACCATCCGGACCCAGTTCCGAACCAGTGACGTCCCCTGCTGACCCGCTCCACCCGCACCTCGAGTGTCACGGCCGCATCTCATTCGGCGAGTCCGTGCACAACAGGCGCAGGATCGGGAACACGAGGGGCCATCCTGGCGCTGTGCAGGAGGCCGATCCGCAGCCGCGGGTCCGTGCGGTAGAGAGCGAGTGATGAGCCAGATGACCCAGACGCTGACGACGACCCCGCCCACCGAAGAACTCGTCGTTCCCTTCCACTGCGACCGTTGCGGTGCTCTGGCCAAGGTGCGAGTGGTCCTCCCGAGTGGGAGTGACCTCGTCTTCTGTGGACACCACGCACGCGAGTACGAGGACAAGCTCCGCGACATCGCGGCCGACATCATCGAGACGGACGGCGAGGCGCGCCTCTCCAACTGAGTGGGCCAACTATCGTCGCGCCAGCGATGAAGCCCTCACCCGACGAAGCCGCCGACAGCCCGGACCCGCACCGCGGGACCGGGGGGTCGGCGGCTTCGTCGTCGTCGGGACCGGCCACCGGTCCCCCGCGATCCGGAGATCGACCGATGCCGCAGGAACCCCGCGGGGTCTCGGACACCGTGCGCCTGCAGCCCGACGGCACCGTCGGCAGCAGCCGCCCGGCGCCGCCCGCACCGCCGGCCCCGACCAAGGCCGGGCCCGCCGACGCCGACCCCTCGGCCGCGGCCGAGCCGCTGGCACCCGCCGGCACCGCTGAGGGCGCCGCCCCCCAGCCATCCACGGACGCCGAGCAGCCCGCAGACGCCGAGCAGCGAGCGGACGCCGAACAGCCCGGGGACCCCGGACAGCCCGTGGACACCCAGCCCCCCGCAGACGGCGAGCCGTCAGAGGACTCCCCGCAGCCCGGGGACACCCAGGTGATCGGCCCTCCCGTCGAGGCAGACGGCCCCCCGCCGCCCGCCGCACCGGAGCAGCCTCAGGTCCCCGGGTCACCCACCCCAGCGGCCGAGACGACCTCGCCGGCCGACTCCCCCACGGCTGCGGACGCCCCCGTGGTCGGGTCCGCGGTCGAGGACACCGCCGTGGTCCCCCGCGTCGACACCCCAGCCGCCGGACCCGCGGACAACGGCGACGCGGCGCACCCGACGGCCCCGACCGGGTCCTCACCCGCTGGCGCCCCGAGCGCTCCGGGCGGGCCGCCGCCGACGCGCCCCACCGGCGCCGGGGACGACAGCGACGGCAGCGACGGGGACGGGGACAACGCCCCCGCGTGGCGCCGACGCAGGGTGCTGGTGCCTGTGGCCGTCCTCCTCACCCTGGGCGTCCTCTACGGCGCCGACCTGGCCCTCGCCGGAGGCGACGTCCCCCGCGGGACGGTCGTCGGCGGCGTCGACGTGAGCGGCCTCTCCCCCGCTGCCGCCGCACAGCGGCTGGAGGGCGACCTGGCGCCGAAGGTCGCCGCCGACCACCCGGTGGTGGCCGACGACGTGACGGGCGTGCTGCACCCGGCGTCGGCGGGGATCGCCCTGGACGTGCCGGCCACCGTGGACGCCGTCGACGACCAGCCCCTCAACCCGTGGACCCGGCTCACCTCGCTGTTCACCGATCGCGACGTCGACGCCGTCCTCACCGCCGACGAGACGGCGCTGGCCGCACAGGTCGAGCAGCTCGCCGCCACCGTCGACCGGGCGCCGGTCGACGCGACGATCACCCTCGACGGCACCGAACCGACGCTCGTGGAGCCGGTCGACGGCCGCACCCTCGACCGGGCGGGCGCCGCAGAGGCGATCACCGCGACGCTGGCCGCCGGTGGCGCGGTCGACGATCCGATCGAGCTCCCGGTCGACGTGACCGAGGTGCAGGTGGCGGCCGAGGAGGCCGCGCGGGTGCTGGAGGAGACGGTCGTCCCGGCGCTCTCGGCGCCGGTCACCGTGGTCGGCCCCGCCGGCTCGGAGTCCGTGGAGGTCCCGGTCACCGCGATCGCCGCGTCGCTGACGTTCACCCCGCAGGACGACGGCACCCTCGCCGTCGCCGTCGACCCGGCGACGCTGCAGGCGCAGATGGGCGAGGCCTTCGGCGTCTTCGGCTCCCCCGCCCAGGACGCCCGGTTCGAGGTCTCCGGTGACACGATCGCCGTCGTCCCGTCGGTCGACGGCCAGGGCATCAACCCGGCCCAGCTGGCCGACCAGCTGCTCCCGGTGCTCACCGAGCCGGCTCCGCGCACGGTCACCGGCGTGCTCGGCCCGGTGCCGGCCTCCCTCACGACCGAGCAGGCGCAGGCGCTGGGGATCACCGAGAAGGTCAGCTCCTTCACCACCGAGTTCACCAACCAGGCCAGTGGCACGAACATCCGAGTCGTGGCGGCGGAGGTCGACGGTGCCCTCGTCCGACCGGGCGAGACCTTCAGCCTCAACGGGTACACCGGTCCCCGCGGCACGGCGCAGGGCTATGTCCCGGCGGCGGTGATCAGCGGCGGCGAGCTGTCCAAGGCGGTGGGCGGTGGGATCAGCCAGTTCGCGACCACCATGTTCAACACGGTGTTCTTCGCGGGGCTGGAGGACGTCTACCACAAGCCGCACAGCTTCTACATCAGCCGCTACCCGGCGGGACGTGAGGCCACGGTCTACGAGGGTCAGATCGACCTCAAGTGGCGCAACGACACCGACACCGGCATCTACGTGCAGACCGAGTGGACCCCCAGCTCCCTCACGGTCACCTTCTGGGGCACGAAGTACTACGACATCGAGTCGATCAGCAGCGAGCGCCGCAACATCCGGGAGCCCGCCGTCCAGGAGAAGGTGGACGAGGGGAACTGCACGCCCCAGTCGGGGTCGCGCGGCTTCGACATCACCGTGACCCGGGTGTTCCGGGACCTCGCCAGCCAGGCCGAGCTGCGCCGGGAGGACTTCGAGACCCGCTACGCGGCCGAGGCGATCATCCACTGCGTGCCCCCGCCCGCGCCGCCCGCCGACCCTGCTGCCGCGGACCCGGCAGCAGGCGGTGCGGCGCCGGCCGGCCCGCCGGCCACCACGCCGACCACCCCGCCGCCCGCCCCGGCCGGCTGACGTCGAGGGCGGACACCGAGGCACTCCGAGCAGCCTGGCCGTGCACACTGGACCCGTGGCCTCCGTCGTCCCCCGCAGCTCACCGGCGCGCGCCGGTGACCTGGACGGCGACACCGTCGAGACCCCACCGGTGACCGATCAGCCCACCGAGCAGAGGTCCGGGAGCGCTCAGGAGCCACCCCGGCGCGGGCTGGTCGGCCGGCTGCCGACGCCGCTGCGGGTGCCGCTCCAGGTGCTCGGCCGCACGCTGGCCAAGGCGTGGAACGACCGCATCCTGGGGTTGTCCGCGGAGGCGGCCTTCTGGCAGATCCTCTCGGTCCCCCCGCTGCTCATCGGGCTGCTGGGCTCCCTGGGCTACCTCGGCTCGTGGATCGGCGAGGATGCGGTGCGCCAGATCGAGACGGAGCTGGTCAGCGCGTCCGCGGAGGCGCTGACCCCCGGCGTGGTGGCCGACCTGGTGCAGCCGACCCTGAACGACATCCTCAACTCCGGCCGGCTGGAGATCGTCAGCATCGGCTTCGTGATCTCGCTGTGGGCCGGGTCCTCGGCGACGGCGACGTTCCTCAACACCGTGGTCATCGCCTACGACCAGCGGGACGTGCGGGGCCCGATCAGGACCCGGCTCATGGCGCTGTGGCTGTTCATCATCGGGCTGGTGCTGGCCGTGCTCACGCTGCCGCTGCTGGTGCTCGGCCGCGGGACGCTGGTCGCGCTCATGCCCACCGACTGGCAGGGCACCGCCGCGCTGCTGGTCAACGCCGTGTACTGGCCGCTGGTCGTCATCGCCCTGGTCCTGGGGCTGACGAGCTTCTACCACGTGATCCTGCCGCGGCGGCTCCCGTGGCACCGGCACCTGGTCGGCGGGCTGTTCGCCGTCGTCTTCTTCATCGGCGCAGCGGTGGTGCTGCGCAGCTACGTGGCCGACATCCTCACCGTGGCCCTGCCCTACGGTGCGCTGGCCGCGCCGATCGCCGCGCTGCTGTTCTGCTTCCTGCTCGGCATGTCCCTGCTCCTGGGCGCCGAGCTGAACGCCACCATCGAGGCGTGGTGGCCGGCCCCGCGCCCCCGGCACGATCGCCGCCGGCAGCGTCGGCGGGCGGCGAAGATCGAGCTCGAGGCGCAGAAGCTCGGCCTGAGGTAGCGGGTCGGTCCGCGCAGCACGGGCTCGACCGGCCCACGTGCAGGGTCCCGGCCCGAGCGGAGCGAGGGTCCTCCTACTCCTTCTTGAGCTGGTTGTAGACCTCCTTGCAGGCCGGGCACACCGGGCTGCCGGGCTTGGGGGTCTTGGTCACCGGGAAGACCTCGCCGCACAGCGCCTCGACCATCGTCCCCATGACCGCGCTCTCGGCGATCTTGTTCTTCTTGACGTAGTGGAAGACCTCGTTGGCGTTGCCGGTGTCGGACTCGCGGACGTCCGGGCGCTCGAGGATGTCGCTGCTGCTCACGGTCTGCTCCCTCGGGTCGGGGGTCCGGACCGGGGTCCGGTCCGTACGGGGTGCCCCCCATGATGGCAGGGTGCCGTCGACCCCCCGCTCCCCCAGCCCGTCCACCGCCGTCCTCTCCCCGGAGGTCGCCGACGCGCTCGACGCAGGCCGGCCGGTGGTGGCGCTGGAGAGCACGCTGCTGGCACACGGCCTCCCCCGCCCGGAGAACCGCAGGGCAGCCGACCAGGTCGAGGACGCCGTCCGGGCCGGAGGTGCGGTGCCGGCCACCATCGCCGTGCTGGACGGCGTGCCCCACGTGGGGCTGACCGCGGCGGAGGTCGACCGGGTCTGCGCCGACCCGGAGCTCGCCAAGCTCGGGGTACGCGACCTGCCGATCGCCATCGCACAGGGGCGCAGCGGGGCCACCACGGTCTCCAGCACGGCACTGCTCGCCGCCCGGGCCGGCATCGGCGTCTTCGCCACCGGCGGGCTCGGCGGGGTGCACCGGCACGCCGCCGACACCTTCGACGAGTCCGCGGACCTGGTGGCGCTGGCGCGGACCTCGCTGGTCGTGGTCTGTGCCGGGGTGAAGTCGATCCTCGACGTCCCGGCCACGCTCGAGCGCATGGAGTCGCTGTCGGTCAGCGTCGTCGGCTACCGCACGCACCGGTTCCCCGGCTTCTACGTCGCCGACTCGGGCTCCCCGGTCGACTGGTCGGTGGCCTCCGCCGCTGAGGCGGCACGGGTGTTCGCCGCCCGGCGGGAGCTCGCTCCCGGCGCGGTGGTCGTGGCCAACCCGCTCCCGGTCGACCAGCAGCTGGACCCGGCGCTGCACGACCGCGTCATCGCCGACGCGCTGGCCGCGGCCGACGCCGCCGGGGCGCGCGGCAAGGACGTCACCCCGTTCGTCCTCGGGCACCTGCACGCGGCCAGCGGTGGCGCGAGCCTGGAGGTCAACGTGCGACTGGTGCTGCGCAACGCCGAGCTGGCCGGGCAGATCGCGGCCGAGCTCGCCGCGCTCCCCCGCTGATCCCGGCCGTGGCGACGCCCCCGGTCGTCGTCGTGGGCGACGTCTGCACCGACGTCGTCGTCCTGCTCGCGAGTGCACCGGCACCGGGTTCGGACCGGCCGGCGTCGATCACC
Source organism: Modestobacter sp. VKM Ac-2979 (assembly GCF_026967995.1). Lineage (NCBI taxonomy): Bacteria > Bacillati > Actinomycetota > Actinomycetes > Geodermatophilales > Geodermatophilaceae > Modestobacter > Modestobacter sp. VKM Ac-2979. The sequence goes on along the minus strand of NZ_JAPVBO010000009.1, from coordinate 102,310 downwards.
ACGCGGGGCGGCGGCGCCGGGGCCAACGTGGCCGCGCACCTGGCGGCGCTCGGAACCCCGGTGCAGCTCGTCGGCTGCGTGGGCGCGGACGTCGCCGGCGAGACACTGCGCCGTGAGCTCGCGGCCGCGGGAGTGGCCCTGGCGGTGCGCGTGGTCGACTCGGCGTCGACCGGGACGATCGTCAGCCTGGTCGAACCCGGCGGGGAGCGGAGCATGCTGGCCGACCGCGGCGCCAACCTGGCGTTGCGGCCCGCCGACGTACCGGCACCCGAGACCGGCGGGCACCTGCACCTGTCGGGCTACACCCTGCTGGACGCCGGTCCGCGCGCCGCCGGGCTGGCCGCCCTGGCGGCGGCGCAGCAGGCCGGCTGCACGATCTCGGTCGACCCGGCCTCGACCGGCCCGCTCACCGGCCACGGGGTCGACCGGTGGCTCGCCGACACCGCGGCGGCGACCCTGCTGGTGCCGAACGCGGACGAGGCCCGCCTGCTCACCGGCTGCGCCGACCCGGCAGCGGCCGCGCGGGAGCTGGCGGCCCGGCACCCGGTGGTCGTGGTCAGCCTGGGCGCCGACGGCGCGCTGTGGGCAGCCGGCGACCTCCTGGTGCACCGGCCGGCACACCCGGCCACGGTGGTGGACACCACCGGCGCCGGCGACGCCTTCACCGCGGGGGTGCTGACGGCGTGGACGGCGGCGGGCGGGGACCCCGACCCGACGGCCGTCCTGGAAGCCGGCCTGGCGCGGGCCGCCACCGTGGTGGGACGGCCCGGCGCCCGCTGACTCACATGTCGATGACGCGGGCCCTGCTGCTGCCGGACTCCAGGATCCGGTCCGGCGCCGGCGGTCGGTAGCGGTTCATGTCGATCTTCTTCTTCGGCGGCCGGTCGTTGGCCATGACCACGGCGACCCACGGCAGCACCGTGCCGAGGACGGCGAAGACCGACATCAACCAGATGGAGTAGGTGTAGGTCATGGCCGCGAGGACGAGGCTGACCCCACGGATCGCCATGGTGATCGCGTAGCGCTTCTTCCGAGCGGCGTGCTGGTCGACCTGGCTGGGCTCGGCCTCGGTGATGAGGACCGGCTCGTTGCGGCTGCTGGACTGGCTGGAGGCCACGGACGCCCTTCCCTGGACCGGCCGGGGGAAGGGCGGCGGTGGTCGGCTGGATCGCCCATGCGGGTGGTGCGACCGGCCCCCGGAGCCCCCGGCTCCTGCGACCCATGGTGCCACTCGATCGTGCGCGATGCAGGGGTCCGGCGGGACCGTCCGTGCTGCCCCTCAGTCGGTCCCGGCCTTCCCGGCCCGCGCCTCCTTGGCCGCCTGCTTGGCGGCCTGCTTGACGGTGCGCACCTCGGCCAGTGACGCCGGGTCGGTGATGTCGGCGACCGACCGGCGCGCCCCTTCCTCGCCGTAGTCGCCGGCGGCCTGGCGCCAGCCGGGCGGGGTGACGCCGCACTGCTTGCCCAGCAGGGCCAGGAAGATCGCCGCCTTCTGGGCGCCGAAGCCCGGCAGCTCGCGCAGCCGGCGGAGCAGGGTGGCACCGTCCGGGACGTCGGCCCAGACGGCGTCGGCCCGGCCGTCGTACCGCTCGACCAGCGCCCGTGCGAGCTCCTGGGTACGGCCGGCCATCGACCCGGGATAGCGGTGCACCGCCGGCGGGCCGGCGAAGTGCCGCTGCAGCACCTCGGGGTCGCACTCGGCGAGCTGCACCGCCGACAGCGTCTCCACGCCCAGCCGGTCGGCCAGCAGCCGGGGCCCGGCGAAGGCCCGCTCCATCGGGAACTGCTGGTCCAGCAGCATCCCGATCAGCAGCGCGAGCGGATCGCGGCTGAGCAGCTCGTCGGCGGCGGTGTCCTGGGCGATGCGGATGGTCGGCACACGGAGATCGTGCCGCAGCGCGACCCGGACGCACCCACCCGCCGCGACCGCGACCCGGCTGTCCTCGCCCGGTCGACGACTGCCGGGCGCCAGCAGCACGGCCGACGCTGCGACCCCGTCAGGCTCGCCGCAGGCGGTACCAGTGCGGCGCGGTGCGCTTGAGCGGGCCGGGCATCCCGGTCACGTCGGCGGGCTCGTCGTCCGCGAGGGTCCAGCCGGGAAAGGCCGTCTCGACGTCGCCGCGGCCGGCACCGCGTGGCAGGAGCGGGCGCCGTCCGGGCCGGAAGGCCAGCAGCAGCAGCGTTGCGTCGCGGGCGGCAACAGCGGTGACCCGCTCTCCCATGACCGCCCGCTGGCTCTCCGTCAAGCCGTGGAAACACCCGACGTCGAGGAAGAACGCGACCTCGCCCACCTCGTCCAGGCGGAGGTCGGTGACGTCGCCCTCGAGGAACCTGACGTCCAGCCCGTCCTCCGCAGCCCTCGCCCGGGCCTGCCGGACTGCGGCACCCACGGCATCGATCCCGGTCACGCGCCACCCCCGCTGGGCGAGCTGGAGGGAGTGGCCACCGGTCCCACAGCCGAGGTCGAGCGCCAGCCCGTAGGGCGGGGTCCGCTCGGCCTCCTCCCGGTGCACCAGGGCGGTGAACTGAGCCGCAGCGCCCCGTCCCGCGCGTTCCCAGGGGGTGATGCCGAGGCGGTAGGCGAGGGCGTATCCGGTGCTCATGCGGCACCTCTCATCAGTTCGGTCCTAGTTGGACTAGGACGAATACAGGTAGCGTGCTCGCCATGCCGCAGCCTGTCAACCGGCGGTCCTACAGCTCACCGCTGCGGGCCGAGCGGGCGAGGGCGACCCGTCGCCGGGTGATCGCGGCGGCCGTCGAGCTCTTCCTCGCCCGGGGCTACGCCGGCACGACCCTGGCCGCGGTGGCCGCCGGGGCCCAGGTGTCGGTCGACACGGTCTTCCACCTGTTCGGGAGCAAGCGCGGGCTGCTGCAGGCGGCGATGGACACCGTGATCGGTGGTGACGACGCCGACGTCCCGCTGCTGGAGCGACCTGATCCACAGACGATGCGGGCCGAGACCGATCCACGCCGGCAGATCGCACTGTTCGCCCACGGCATCCTCGGCCAGCTCGAGCGGATCGCCCCGGTCGACGACATGCTGCGCAGCGCTGCCGCGGTCGACGCCGACGTCGCCGCACTGCGGGAGGACCTGCACCATCGCCAGCGGCGCCAGGCCATGACGACCATCGCAGGCTGGATCGCGTCGAACAGCCCTCTGCGGGACGCGATGCCGGTAGAGGAGGCAGCCGCCATCCTGTGGACGCTCACCAGCCCCGAGCTGCACCACATGTTCCGGGTCGACTGCGGCTGGCCTCCGGACCGGTACGAACGCTGGCTGCGCACCACGCTGGAAGACGGTCTGCTGCCTTGACGGGCCGAGCGCAGCCCAACGGACGGGACGTGGCGCAGCGGGGCGTCTGCTGGTCCCGGGGCAGCATGCTGATCAGCAGTGCGAGCGGGTCGCGGCTCAGCAGCTCGTCGGCGGCCGGGTGCTGGGCGATGCGGAGAGTCGGCAGCGGGTCCTCCGCCGCGCGGGACCCGGGCGGTCAGCGATCGGTGTGGCCGGGCGCCGCTGGGAGTGCGGCCGCGGCGCGGCGCTCGACGCGCCCCTGGACCAGCAGGGCGGCGGTGACCGCCATCCCGGCGCCGACGGCGAGGGCGAGCATCGGCAGCGCGCCGTCGTCGGGGGCCAGCAGGCTGCGGTCCTCCTCCTGCCACGGCCACAGCGCTCGGAGCGACCCCGCCATGAGCCCGGTCATCAGCGCCAGGGTCAGGGCGTGGTGCCGACGCAGCGCGGCCTGGAGCGCCTTGACGAACAGCCCCAGTCCCAGCGCCGCCCCCAGGGCGAAGGCACCCAGGTAGCCGATGTCCCGGTCGTTGACCGCCGCCAGGGTCGGTTGGTACAGCCCGACGGTCAGCAGGAGGAAGGAGCCGGACACCCCGGGCAGCACCAGCGCGCAGATGGCCACCGCGGCAGCGGGGACGACCAGCGTGAGCGGCGGATCGACATCGCCTCCGGGTGGCAGCCCGGTCAGCAGGAACGCCGCGACGGCACCCAGCACAGCGATCGCGACGTCCCGCCCGGCCCAGCGGCCCACCATCCGCGCGGGGACGACGATCGAGGACAGCACCAGCCCGAAGAAGACCGCCCGCGCCCCGACCGGGTGCTCCTCGACCAGCGGCTCGAGGAACCTGGCCGCGACGAGGACGGCGACGGCCATGCCGATCAGCACCGGGGCGATCGTGGGCCAGTGCGCCCGGTTCAGCTCGGTGCGGGCCGGCGCCCACCGTCCGGTGAGCGCCAGCCGCAACGCCGTCACGACGTGCCCGGCACCGTCGATGAGCCGTTCGTACACCCCGACGACGAGTGCGACGGTGCCCCCGCTGACCCCCGGGACGACTTCGGCGGCGCCCATCGCCATCCCGCGGAGGACGTGGCCGGGAGCGTGTGCGAGCCCCGCTCCCGGGGCCGGTGGACTGGAACTGGTGTGCTCCGCTGGGTGCATCGACCGGAGGCTACCGCCGTGCACTGGTCCGGTCAGACCTTGGTGTTGCGCTTCATCCAGCCGAAGGCGGCGGTCGCTAGGAAGAGCACGGCACCGATGACGAGCAGCCAGAACAAGCCCTCGACGACCGCACCGATGACCACGAACGCCAGCCACAGGACCAGCAGCAGTGCGATGAAACCGAGCATGTGGATCCCCTCTCCGTTGTCCCGGAGGATGTGCCCGTCCGTCTGCCGTCGGACACGTGGTCGGCGCGATCGTCACACGACCGCCATGACCGCGACGGGGCGTCACGGGCCGGGCGTTTCTTGACTGCTTCAAGGGAGCAGGCCACGATGAGCCCGTGCCCGACCCTGCGGAGCTGGAGCGCGACCTGCGGACCGCAGGCCTGCGCGTCACCCGCCCCCGCCTGGCGGTCCTGGACGCCGTCCACGCGCACCCGCACCTCGACACCGAGGCCCTCATCGGCGCCGCGCGCACCCGCCTGGACGCGGTCTCCCACCAGGCGGTCTACGACGTCCTGCGGGTGCTCACCGACCGGGGCCTCGTCCGGCGCATCCAGCCGCAGGGCTCGGTCGCCCGCTACGAGGCACGCGTCGGCGACAACCACCATCACCTGGTCTGCCGGGACTGCGGCGTGATCGTCGACGTCGACTGCGCCACCGGTGCGGCGCCGTGCCTGATGCCGTCCGGTGACGCGCCACCCGACTTCGTCGTCGACGAGGCCGAGGTCATCTACTGGGGCCGGTGCCGCTCCTGCGCCACCGCACCGGCCGCCCCGTCCACCACCGCCCGTCCCGCAGAGAGAGGCAACCCGTGACCGAACACGACAAGTCCCAGGTCAGCACGGCCGACTACGACAAGACCGAGGTCGCCAAGGCCCAGTCGGAGAGCACCAGCGAGAGCGAGAACCCGGCGATCAAGGCGCCGGAGCCGGCCACCAACGGGCGCCCCCGCACCACCCGCGACTGGTGGCCCAACCAGGTCGACGTCCAGGTGCTGAACAAGACCTCAAAGGACTCCGACCCGCTCGGCGCCGACTTCGACTACAAGGCCGCCGTGGCCACGCTCGACGTCGAGGCGGTCAAGCGCGACGTCGTCGAGGTCATGCGCACCTCGCAGGACTGGTGGCCGGCCGACTGGGGCCACTACGGCCCGCTGTTCATCCGGATGTCCTGGCACGCCGCGGGCACCTACCGCATCGCCGACGGCCGCGGTGGCGGTGGCGAGGGCGGGCAGCGCTTCGCCCCGCTGAACAGCTGGCCGGACAACGCCAACCTGGACAAGGCCCGCCGGCTGCTGCTGCCGGTCAAGCAGAAGTACGGCCGCACGCTCTCCTGGGCCGACCTGCTCGTGCTCGCCGGCAACGTCGCGCACGACGACATGGGGCTGAAGACCTTCGGCTTCGCCTTCGGCCGCGCCGACAACTGGCAGCCCGGTGAGGTCTTCTGGGGCCCGGAGGACACCTGGCTCGGCGACGAGCGCTACGCCGACGACGCCCCGCTGGACCTGGACGACGGCCACCTCGCCGCCGTCACCATGGGCCTGATCTACGTCAACCCGGAAGGCCCGCAGGGCAAGCCCGACCCGCTGGCCTCGGCCCACGACATCCGCGTCACCTTCAGCCGGATGGGCATGAACGACGAGGAGACCGTCGCGCTGATCGCCGGCGGCCACACCTTCGGCAAGACCCACGGCGCGGGCAACCCCGAGCTGGTCGGCCCCGAGCCCGAGGGCTGCCCGGTGCACGGCAACGGCATCGGCTGGGTCAGCCAGTACGGCACCGGCAAGGGCGCCGACACCATCACCAGCGGCCTCGAGGGCGCCTGGACCCCGACGCCGACGACGTGGGACAACACCTACTTCGAGATGCTGTTCAGCTACGACTGGGAGCTCACCGAGAGCCCGGCCGGCGCCAAGCAGTGGAAGCCGAAGAACCCCGAGGCGCAGGAGCTCGTCCCGGACGCGCACATCGAGGGCAAGAAGAACGCCCCGATGATGGCGACCACCGACCTCGCCCTCATGGCCGACCCCGGGTTCCGCGAGATCTCCGAGCGGTTCTACAACGACCCGGAGTACTTCGCGGACCAGTACGCCCGGGCGTGGTTCAAGCTGCTGCACCGCGACATGGGCCCGAAGAGCCGCTACGTCGGCCCCGACGTGCCGGCCGAGGAGCTCATCTGGCAGGACCCGGTCCCGGCCGTCGACCACGAGCTCGTGGGCGAGGCGGAGATCGCCGACCTCAAGGCCCGCCTGCTCGGCTCGGGGCTTACCGTGTCGCAGCTGGTGCACACCTCCTGGTCGGCGGCGGCGTCCTACCGCGGCACCGACAAGCGCGGTGGGGCCAACGGTGCGCGGCTCCGCCTGGAGCCGCAGGTCAACTGGGCGGCCAACCAGGGCGTCACCGACGTGCTGCCGGTGCTGGAGCAGGTGAAGAGCGACTTCGAGTCCCAGACCGGCAAGAAGGTCTCGCTGGCCGATCTGATCGTGCTCGGTGGCACCGCGGCGGTGGAGAAGGCCGCGGCCGACGCCGGCGTGCAGCTCACCGTGCCGTTCTCCCCCGGCCGCACCGACGCCAGCCAGGAGCAGACCGACGTCGAGAACTTCCGCTGGCTGGAGCCGCGGGCCGACGGCTTCCGCAACCACCTCCAGCCGGGCAGCAAGCTCGAGCCGGAGACGCTGCTGATCGACCGCGCCTACATGCTGGAGCTGACCGCGCGGGAGATGGTGGTGCTCCTCGGCGGCCTGCGGGTGCTCGGGGCCAACACCGGCGGTCTACAGCACGGCGTGTTCACCGACCGGCCGGGCGTCCTGTCGCAGGACTTCTTCCGCAACCTGCTGGACCTGGGCGTCCAGTGGCGCACCTCGGTGCAGGACGAGGACGTCTACGAGGGCCTGGACGCCGACGGGAACGTCGTCCGCACGGCTACCGCTGTGGACCTGGTCCTCAACTCCAACTCCATCCTGCGCGGCATCGTCGAGGTCTACTCGGGCGACGACATGCAGGAGAAGTTCGCCGAGGACTTCGCCGCCGCCTGGGTGAAGGTCATGGAGCTGGACCGCTACGACCTGCGGTGAGCGCCTGTCCCCCGACGCCCCGGCCCGCCTCGTGCGGACCGGGGTGTCGGGGGACGGGCCAGGGGACCTCACCCACCTCGGCCCGGCGAGCGACGGACGTCAGTCGTCGTCGTTCTGGACGGCGGTGACGGTGAAGTCCCCGTCGAGGGCCACCTCGACGACCGTGCCGTCGTCGAGCTGCACCTCGGCCTCGTAGCCGGTGTCGCCGTCGTCGGCGATCTCGACCTCGGTGACCGTGCCGCCGCCGGCCGCCTCCAGGGCAGCAGCGGCGGCCTCGTCACGATCGCGGCCGGTGACCTGCTCGTCCCGCTCATCGGACTCGTCGCCATCGCGCTCGTCGCCGAGCACGGTGAAGCCCTCGTCGAGGTGGACGTCGACCTCGCTGCCGTCGTCGAGGGTGACCTCGACCTCGTAGGCGCCCTCCTCGTCGCCGACCTCGCTGTCGGTGACCGCACCTCCGCCGACGTGGGAGAGGGCGGCGTCACTGGCCTGCTCGAGGGCGTCGCCGGTGAGGGCGACGTCCGGGCGGTCGTCCTCGGAGTCGGCGTTCACGGCCAGGGCGACGCCGCCGCCGCCGGCCAGCAGCGCCACGGTCGCGCCGCCGCCGATGATCCACCGAGTGCTCTTCTTCATGTCTCCTCCTGGGATCCGTGGCAGCCCCGCGTCTGGGGCATGTCCCGAGTGTCGACCGGACCAGCTGAGGCGACGCTGAGAGCCGGCGGGCCCCTCTCAGCTCGTTCTCAGCACTCGACTGGCAGACAAGAGGCCGGCGGGACGGACCTGCCGACGGCGGAGGTGGGCATGCGGGTACTGGTGGTGGAGGACGAGGCGAACCTGGCGGCCGCAGTGGCCCGGGGCCTGCGTGCCGAGGGCTTCGGCGTCGACGTCGCCGGCGACGGGGTGTCCGGTCTGGAGCGCGCGCTGGCCGGTGGCCACGCGGCGATCGTCCTGGACATCATGCTGCCGGGCCGATCCGGGTACGACGTGTTGCGCGAGCTGCGGGCACGCCAGGTGTGGACGCCGGTGCTGATGCTCACGGCTAAGGACGGCGAGTACGACATCGCCGACGCACTCGACCTCGGCGCCGACGACTACCTGACCAAGCCCTTCCCCTTCGTCGTCCTGGTCGCCCGGTTGCGCGCACTGGCGCGCCGTGGGGCACCGGAGCGCCCGGCGCAGCTGGTCGTGGCGGACCTGGTCCTCGACCCTGCGGCCCACAAGGCCTGGCGGGGGGACACCGAGCTGGCGTTGACGGCCCGGGAGTTCGCGCTCCTGGAGCACCTGATGGGACGGGTCGGCGACGCAGTGCCGAAGTCCGAGCTGCTGACCGAGGTGTGGGACGAGAACTTCGCCGGGGACCCCAACATCGTCGAGGTCTACATCGGCTACCTCCGGCGCAAGATCGACGTCCCCTTCGGGCGGAAGAGCATCGAGACCGTGCGCGGCGTCGGCTACCGCATCGACGCCGCCGGCGGATGATCGCCCGACGACCGCCCGGCCTCACCGGGTGGGTGCGCCGCCGTTCCCTGCGCGCTCGGCTGACCGCGGCCGCGGTCGCGGTCGTCGCCGTGGCGATCTCGCTGTCCGCCGTCCTGCTCGTCGTCCGACTGGAGTCGGCGTTGGTCGGAGGCATCGACGGGGCCGCACGGGACCGGGCCGAGCGCATCGCCGCGGCGATCAGCTCCGCCCGGTCCACGGAGTCCTTGCTCGCCGTCGACGACGACGAGGTCGTCCAGCTCCTCGACGGCGACGGAGCCGTGCTGGCCTCCTCCGTCGGACCACGGGGCGGCCGGCCGCTGCTGACGACGCCGACGGGCAACGGCCCGGAGGTGGTGACCCAGGACGGACTGGCCCTCCCCGGTGAGGAGGACGAGCCCCATCGGGTGTTCACCCTCCCGGTCTCCACGCCGGACGGGCAGCGGGTCGTCGTCCAGGTCGGGTTGCCGCTGGACGACACGGAGGAGAGCGTCGAGGAGCTGACCTCCGCACTCGCCATCGGCGTGCCGGCCGTGGTCGCCGTCCTCGCCGTCCTGACGTGGCTGCTGGCGGGGCGGGCGCTGCGCCCGGTCGAGGCGCTGCGCCGGCAGGCGGCCGACATCCCCGGCGACGCCCTCGACCGGCGGCTCGCCGTTCCCCCCAGCGGAGACGAGCTGGCTCGACTGGCCACCACCTTCAACGCACTGCTCGGCCGGGCCGAGGGCGCCACCCGGCGGCAGCGGGAGTTCGTCGCCGACGCCGCGCACGAGATCCGGAGCCCGCTGGCGTCCCTGCGCACCCAGCTGGAGGTCGCCGCCCTCCACGACGACCCGTCGTGGCGGGCGCAGCTCCCCGCGCTGACCGAGGACGCCCAGCGACTGTCCCGGCTGGTCGAGGACCTCCTCCGGCTGGCCCGGATCGACGCCCGGGCACCCCTCGCCCGTGACGAGGTCGACCTCGACGACATCCTGCTGGAGACGGCGGCGCGTGCCCGCCGGCACACCGCGCTGGACATCGACACCTCCACGGTGTCCGCTGCCCGGGCCACCGGGGACCGGGACGCACTTGCACGCGTCGTGCAGAACCTGCTCGACAACGCGCTCCGGCACGCCCGCACCACCGTGGCGGTCGGGCTGACCGCGACCGACCGGGCGGTGCTCACCGTCACCGACGACGGCCCGGGCATCCCCGCCGACCAGCGGGAACGGGTGTTCGACCGCTTCACCCGCCTCGACGACGCCCGCAGCCGTGACGTCGGCGGGACCGGCCTGGGCCTGGCGATCGTCCGCGACGTCGTCCGACAGCACGGCGGTGAGGTGAGCATCGAGGACGCCGGCCCCGGCGCGCGGTTCGTCGTCCGACTGCCGCTGACGGGCTGACAGCACGACGACCCCTCCGCGGCCCCGGCGACCCCGCAGGGCATCCGGCGACGTCTCAAGGGATGCCGTTTATCCGGACGACCGTGCGGGCATGCGGGTGACGCCCGCGTCCGCCGGCGCCTCCGTCCGCCCTGTGGGCACTCCTCGACGGACACGGGCGCAGCGCCCGTCCCGAGGCCCGGCGGTGAGGGCCCACGAGGCGTGGCGACCCGCCCCGACTGACGAGAGAACGGAGATCCCGGCCATGGCTTCGATGCACACGGACGACAAGGACAGGAACGACAAGAGCAAGGGCCAGGAGGACGGCGGCGGGATGTCGCACCAGACGAAGATGTACCTGCGCTTCGCCGCCATGATCACCACGTCCATGGTCGTCATGTACTGGACCATGTTCGCCGGCACGTGGGAGTGGAGCCACGTCCAGTGGAGCGAGAGCCGCCTGTTCATGGCGCTCACCATGGGCGGCACCATGGGGCTGATCATGCTCGCCTGGATGCTCAACATGTACAAGGACATGAAGGGCAACATCGCCATCGTGGCGGTCAGCCTGCTGTTGCTGGGCGGCGGCATCGCCCTGGACCGCAGCCAGGCCACCGTGCAGGACACCGCCTGGATGAGCGCGATGATCCCGCACCACTCGCTGGCCATCACCCGGTCCGAGCGCGCCGAGATCACCGACGTCCGGGTCTGCCAGCTCGCCGTCGAGATCATCGAGGCCCAGGAGCGGGAGATCAGCGAGATGGAGTGGCTGATCGCCGACATCGAGGAGAACGGCGAGGCCGAGACGCTGGCGGAGGCGCAGGCCCGGCCCGTCCCCGACTTCGACGGCTCCGCGCTGCGCGACTGCCCCCCGGCCTGAGCCGAGGAGCGGACTAGAGGGCGAGCAGCAACGCCGCGAAGGCGAGGCAGGCGCCCACGAGCACGGGGACGTGCGCCCGTCCGGATCCGGGCAGCTGCTGCTTGAGGCTGGTGAGGACGATCGAGCCGGCCAGCAGCGCGGAGGACACCCGCACGGCCGCGTCGCCGAGGTCCACCGCGGCGCCGATCCCCCAGCCGACGAGGACCGCCGCGGCCAGGACCCACCGCCCCAGCCGGTCGTAGGCGCGCGGGTCCTGGTCGCGCAGCGCGATCTCCCCGACGAGGTACCGGGCGGACAACGCGACCGTGTAGAGGACCAGCTCGGTCGGGCCGGGGCGGACCTGGTGCACCAGCAGGTACCCGACGAAGAGGTTGAAGACCAGGTACAGGGCGCCGCTGACCCAGAACGGCCACGGGATCGGTGTGCCGCCGTGCCGGCGCTGCTCCCGGCGGTCCGCGTCCTGGGCCCAGTCGAGGACCGCGTAGTACAGCAGCAGGCCGGCGAGCGCGACGAGGAACGGGCGTTCCGCCAGCAGCCCGAGCAGCCCCTGCGCCGGGCCGGCCCCGGTGACGGGTTGCGCCAGATCCGGGAGCAGGCGCACGAAGACGTAGGCGATCGCCAGGCCGCCGGCGAACGACTGGAACCTGGCCGACCCGGGTGACACGCGCCGGCGGACCCGCGGCACGAGCAGCTGCACCGCCACGAGGACACCGGCGGCCGCCAGGGCCGCGAGCGGCACCCCGCCCGCGGCCGTCTGGGCAGCACTCATCGAGCGGGGCTCGCTCCGGACTCGGACAGCCGCGCTCGGCTAGTGCGCCCCGCCCTCGCCCGCCGACTTCCCGCGGCGGTGCAACGTGAGGGTCATGACCAGCACGACCAGGGCGCCGACGGCGAGCCCGAGGACCGCGCTGCCGAGCGTGTTGACCAGCCACCCCACGACCGACCCGAGGGCCCCGGTCGCCTCCGCGGCGGCCTCCTCCAGGTGGTGCACGACGTCGTAGAGGAAGGTCAGGCCCAGCTCGTCGGTGCCGACCAGCAGGATGTGCCCACCCACCCACAGCATCGCGGCGGTCCCGACCACGGTGAGCGCGCTGAGCAGCTTCGGCATCCCCTTGACCAGCCCGCGCCCGAACCGGGCGACGCCCTTGCTGGGGCGCTGGGAGAGGTGCAGGCCGACGTCGTCCATCTTCACGATGAGGCCGACGACGCCGTACACCAGCACGGTGATCCCCAGGGCGACGACGGCGAGGATGATCGCGCGGGACCAGAAGCCCTGGTCGACCACCTCGTTCAGCGAGATGACCATGATCTCGGCCGACAGGATGAAGTCGGTGCGCACGGCCCCGGACACGATGGTCTTCTCGTCCGGCAGCGCGTCCTCCACCGTGGCGTGGGTCTCCTCGTGCGGCCGCAGCCGGTGCCAGATCTTCTCCGCCCCCTCGTAGCAGAGGTAGGCGCCGCCGACCATGAGGATCGGGGTGAGGAGGAAGGGCAGGAACTCGCTGAGCAGCATCACCGCGGGCAGGATGATCAGCAGCTTGTTGCGCAGCGACCCGAGGGCGATCTTCCGGATGATCGGCAGCTCGCGCTCGGCGTTCAGACCGTGCACGTACTGCGGCGTCACCGCGGTGTCGTCGACGACGACACCGGCGGCCTTCATGCTCGCCCGCCCGGCCGCCGCCCCGATGTCGTCGATCGAGGCCGCGGCGGCACGCGCCAGCACGGCCACGTCGTCGAGGAGAGCTACGAGTCCACCCGCCACGGGAGGTCCTTCCGGTCGGTCGGCACGCGCGTGCCGTCTGGGTGGTCATGGTGACTGGTGCGGCCGGACGGCGCACCACGCGACGTCCCGCGCCGAGAGCAGTGTGGAGCACCCGCTCTGCCCAGCCGGCGCACCCTGGCCGCGACCGGCGAGGACCGTCGGTCGAGGATCATGCCGTGCGTGCGGTGGTGAGCCGGGTCAGCCAGGCATCGGTGACGGTGGACGACGAGGTGGTCGGCAGGATCGGCCCGGGCCTGCTGGCCCTGTTGGGGGTCGGCCGGGAGGACGACGCCGACCGGTCACGCGCCATGGCCCGGAAGCTGCACGAACTCCGGGTGTTCCCCACCGACGACGGTGCCCGCTCGGTCAGCGACCTCGGGCTGCCGGTGCTGGTGGTCAGCCAGTTCACCCTCTACGCCGACACCCGCAAGGGTCGCCGCCCGTCCTGGGCGGACGCCGCCCCGGGCGAGCTGGCCGAGCCACTGGTCGAGGAGGTGGTGGCCGACCTCCGCAGGCGCGGCACGGAGGTCGCCACCGGGCGGTTCGGGGCGCGGATGGCGGTCGCCTCGGTGAACGAGGGCCCGATGACCTTGCAGTTGGAGGTCTAGCCCCGGCGTCCCCGGGTACCACATCGTCGTCCCCCGCGTGCTCGCCACTCGCCCGCGGAGCGCCACACCTGGACGTTCCCTGTGAGTTGAGCCGCTCCGGAACACCGACCCACCCGGGTCCGTTGCACACGATGTACCACACGGACAGAAACGGCTGGAGAGCCACCCGGTGACGCCGGGCCGACGCTCTGACCTCCACCGGGGTGCACCGCACATCGACGACGCGGCGCATCCAGACCCCGAAGCAAGGACGAAGACTCATCGTGACCGTGCTGCAGTCCTCCCCCACCGACACCCTCGAGGTGCGCTCGCCGCGCCGTGCCCCGGACACCAGTGGCCTGGTGTCGACGGACCTGGTGCGCGTCTACCTCAACACCATCGGCAAGACCGCGCTGCTGACCGCCGAGCAGGAGGTCGAGCTGGCCAAGCGGATCGAGGCCGGCCTCTACGCCGACCGCCTGCTGGGCGAGCGGCAGCTGACCCCCGCCGTCAAGCGGGACTACAAGCTGCTGGCCGCTGACGGCAAGGCGGCCAAGGCCCACCTGCTGGAGGCCAACCTGCGCCTGGTCGTCTCGGTGGCCAAGCGCTACACCGGCCACGGCATGACGTTCCTGGACCTGATCCAGGAGGGGAACGTCGGGCTGATCCGGGCCGTCGAGAAGTTCGACTACACCAAGGGCTTCAAGTTCTCTACCTACGCGACGTGGTGGATCCGTCAGGCCATCACCCGCGCCATGGCCGACTCCGGCCGGACGATCCGGCTGCCCGTCCACCTGGCCGAGCAGGTCAACAAGGTGGTGCGCACCCGCCGCCGGATCCACCAGGAGCTGGAGCGCGAGCCCACCGCCGAGGAGCTGGGTCTCGAGCTCGACCTGACGCCCGAGCGGATCACCGAGCTGCTGGAGTACTCCCGCGACCTGGTCTCCCTCGACCAGACCGTCGGTGCCGACGAGGAGTCCCGGCTCGGTGACTTCATCGAGGACGCCGACGCCGCGGTCGCCGAGGACGCCGTCGCCTTCCAGATGATGAAGGGCGACGTGCGCAACGTCCTGAAGACCCTGGAGGACCGCGAGCGGGACGTCGTCATCATGCGGTTCGGCCTGGACGGCGAGCAGCCGCGGACGCTCGAGCAGATCGGCAAGCGCTTCGGGCTCTCCCGCGAGCGGGTGCGCCAGATCGAGCGCGAGACGATGACCAAGCTGCGGGCCCCGCAGCGTGCCGACGCCCTCCGGGACTACCTGGGCTGAGCGGTGCGCACCGTCGTCGCCCCGCGATGACACCGATGCGGAGAGCCGGGTCGCCTCACGGCGGCCCGGCTCTCTGCGTCTCGACGGTCGGGTGGCCGGAGGGTCACGGGGTGGCCGGGCGGAACATCCGGCGGGGGCCGGTGTCCACCCGTGCCGTCGGCTGGCCGATCCGGACGGTCGCACCGGCGACCACGAGCGACCGGCCACCGTGCCAGGCGTCCGCGGGGCCGACGATCACCGGCTCCAGGGTCAGCGACAGCACCTCGGGCAGGTCGTCACCGAGCCGGGCGACCCGCAGCAACAGCTCCTCCAGCGCCGCGGTGTCGACCGGCGCGCTCCCCCGGTAGCCGTTCAGCAGCGGCCAGGCCCGCGGCTCGCGGACGAGTTCGGCGGCGTCCAGGTCGGTCAGCGGCAGGGTGCGGTAGGCCCGGTCGCCGAGCAGGTCGGTGGCGACCCCGCCCACCCCGAAGCTCACCAGCGCACCGAAGGACGGGTCGTCGACGATGTCGACCACGGTCGCCACGCCCGGAGCCGACTGCTCCTGGACGATGACCGGGTCACCGGCCGGGATGGCGGCGAACGCGCTGCGCACGTCCTCGGCATCGGCCAGGTCGAACCGCATCCCGCCGAGGTCGCGGCGGTCCCGCAGCCACGGCGCCGTCGACTTCAGCACCACCGGGTAGCCGATCTCCTCGGCGGCCGCGACGGCCGCCTCGACGTCCTCGACCCGGCGGGTGCCCAGCATCGGCACCCCGTAGGCACCCAGCAGCGCCATCGTCTCCTCGTCGGAGAGGGCACGGCCCTCCGGTGCCGCGCCGAGCGCGGACTCGACCACCTCCCGGGCGGCCGCCTCGTCGATGCCGCCGAGCTCGGGGACGACGCCGAGGGGCCGCCGGCGCCAGCGGGCGTACTCGCTGATCTTCGCCAGCGCCATGACGGCCCGCTCGGGGGTGGAGAACGACGGCACCGAGCCACGGCCCGGCATGCCGTGCTCGTCCCGGACGACCAGCTCGGCGGGGATGCCCTCGGTGGACAGGAAGTTGGCCACCAGCGGCTTCTCCGCCGTGCGGGAGACCTCGCGGAGCACTCGGCCGAAGGGCTGCTCACCCTGCAGCAGCGGCGGCAGGAAGACCGCGACCACCGCATCGACGCCCTCGTCGTCCAGCGCGGCCTGCAGCGCGGCCCGGAAGTCCTCCGGCGCGGCCTGGGTGCCGATGTCGACGGGCCGCTCGTGGGCCAGCTCCAGCCCCTGCTCCAGGACGGCGTCGGCGACGAGCACCCCCATGGCGGTGGAGTTGCCGACGATGGCGACCCGGTCGCCGGCCGGCAGCGGCTGGTGGGCCAGCAGCGTGCCCACGTCGAAGAGCTGGGCGAGCGTCTCGACCCGGATGACGCCGGCGGAGGCGAACAGCGCGGCCACCGACTGCTCGGGGACGGCGACGCTGGTGCCGGCCAGCCCGGCGGTCATGCCCACGTGCCGGCCGCTCTTGACCGCCACCACCGGCTTGGTGCGGCCGACCCCGCGCGCGAGCCGGGCGAACTTGCGCGGGTTGCCGAAGCTCTCCAGGTGCAGCAGCACGACCTCGGTGCCGGGGTCGCTCGCCCAGTACTGGAGCATGTCGTTGCCGCTGACGTCGGCCCGGTTGCCCGCGGAGACGAAGCTGGACAGCCCGATCCCCCGGGCCCGGGCGCGCTCCAGCAGCGCGACGCCCAGCGCACCGGACTGGGCGAAGAAGCCCACCCGCCCGCGGCCGGGCACGTCGGGGGCCAGGCTGGCGTTGAGCCGCACGTCCGGGTCGGTGTTCACGATCCCGAGGCAGTTGGGGCCGACCACCCGCATCCCGGACGCGCGCGCCGAGGCGACCAGGGCGCGCTCGGCGGCCCTGCCCTCGGGCCCGGTCTCCCCGAAGCCACCGGAGATGACCACCAGCCCGTGCACGTTCTTGCGCCGGCAGGCCTCGACCACCGCGGCCACCTCGTCGGCGGGCACGGCCAGGACGGCGAGGTCGACGTCGTCCGGGATGGCCTCGATGGACGCGTGCGCCGGCACCCCGCGGACGTGCCGCACCGCCGGGTTCACCGGGTAGATCGGCCCGGCGAACCCGTACTCGAGCAGGTTGTGCAGCACCGCGTGGCCGACCTTGGCCGGGTCGTTGCTGGCGCCCACCACGGCCACCGAGCCGGGGTTGAGCAGCCGGCCGATGGAGCGGGACTCGCTGCGCTGCTCGCGTTCGTGCGCCACCGCGAGGGACTGCTCGGTGGGCGCAATCGGGAAGGTCAGGTGGACCACGCCGTCCTCGTAGGACCGCTTGGCCGAGTACCCGGCGTCGAGGAAGACCCGCACCATCTGGCTGTTCTGGCTGAGCACCTCGGCGACGAACCGCTTGATCCCCCGCTCCCGGGCGGCCGCCGCCAGGTGTTCCAGCAGCACCGACCCCAGCCCCCGCCGCTGGTGGGCGTCCTCGATCAGGAAGGCGACCTCGGCGTCGTCGGTGCCCGGGTAGCGGTCGTACCGGCCGACGCCGACCAGCCGGTCGCCCAGCAGCACCACGAAGGCCACCCGGGCGTCGTGGTCGACGTGCGTGAAGCGGTGCAGGTCCTTGTCCGACAGCCGCCGCATCGGCCCGAAGAACCGGTAGTAGCGGGTCTGGTCGGAGCTGCGGTCCATCAGCCCGACGATCCCGTCGGCGTCCTCGGGCGTGATCGGACGCAGGTGCACGGTGCCGCCGTCGGCGGCGACCACGTCGGCCTCCCAGTGCGGGGGCGCAGTGCGGTTCACAGGCGTCTCCTCGCTCACGGTCACCCCCTCGGTCGGCCCCTCAGCAGGGTCCCGCGGCGAGCCTGCGAGTCGTGGGGGGCTGAGGGGTCCTTCGTCAATCACGGGGGTCGTCCGGGTCGAGTCCGAAGTAGGGGAAGGAGGCGGTGCGGGTGCGCAGGACGGCACGGTCGACCCGGTTCTCGGTGAACGGGTCCCAGCGGTGGAAGCCGACGTAGCCGCCCTCGGTCATCGAGCCCGGCGGCGGGGTGCGCAGACCCCGGCGCCGGACGTCGTCCTGCCAGCTCTGCGGGATCTCGGTGTCCGGCGCCAACCGGTCACCGCCGGCCTCGGCGAGGAGGTGGGTCCAGGCCCGCGGCACGCAGCGGACCAGGCCGTAGCCGCCGCCGCCCAGGGCGATCCACCGGCCGTCGCACACCTCGTGCGCCAGGTCGTGCACGGCGCGGTAGGAGGCCCGCTGCCCGTCGACGGTCAGCCCGAGGTCGGCCAGCGGGTCCTCGTGGTGGGCGTCGCAGCCGCACTGGGTGATGAGGATCTGCGGGTCGAACGCGCGCACCACGCTGGGCACCACGGCGGTGAACGCCCGCAGCCAGCCGGAGTCGTCGGTGCCGTTGGGCAGCGCCAGGTTGACCGCGCTGCCCAGCGCCTTCCCCGGGCCGCCGGTCTCCTCGGGGAAGCCGGTGCCGGGGAAGATGGTGAGCGGGGTCTGGTGGATGCTGACGGTGAGCACCCGGGGGTCGTCGTAGAACGCGGCCTGGACGCCGTCGCCGTGGTGCACGTCGAGGTCGACGTAGGCGATCCGCTCCCAGCCCTGACCCAGCAGCCAGGCGATGGCCACCGCGGCGTCGTTGAAGACGCAGAAGCCCGAGGCCTGGTCGCGCATGGCGTGGTGGAGCCCCCCGGCGATGTTGACCGCGTGCTGGGCGCGACCGCTGGAGACCAGCTCGGCGGCGAGCACGCTGCCCCCGGTGATCAGGGCCGCCGCCTCGTACATGCCCGGGAACACCGGGTTGTCCGGAGTGCCCAGGCCGTGGCCGACGCCGTACGGGTCGTCCGGGGCGCGGCGGACGGCCTCCAGGTAGGCCGGGTCGTGGGCGAGCGTGAGCAGCTCCGGGCCGGCCGGCTCGGGCTTGACCACCTCGATCCGCGAGGAGTCCAGGACGCCGAGCGAGTCGGCCAGCCGCATGGTCAGGTCCAGCCGCACCGGGTGCATGGGGTGGTCACCGCCCATGGTGTAGCCGAGCAGGGCGTCGTCCCAGATCACGGTCACGGCGTCGCTCACGGGCGCTCCCCTCGCCGGGGCCGGCCGGGGCGCGGCGCTGCGGTGCTCCTCGTCGAGCGGGCGAGCTCCATCACCTGCCCGACGCTACCGCTGCGGCCCGGGCAGCGCGCCCGCCCGACCCGAACGCATGAGATCCGCCCGTCCAGTGCCCCGACCCTCGTAGGATCGGGGCGAACCTGACGGAGGAGTGTGGACGTGAACGACCTCATCGACACCACGGAGATGTACCTCCGGACCATCTTCGAGCTCGAGGAAGAGGGGATCGTCCCGCTGCGGGCCCGGATCGCCGAGCGCCTGCACCAGAGCGGCCCGACCGTGAGCCAGACGGTGGCCCGGATGGAGCGGGACGGCCTGCTCTCGGTCCAGGGCGACCGGCACCTCCAGCTCTCCGACGAGGGCCGCGAGCTCGCCACGGCCGTGATGCGCAAGCACCGGCTGGCCGAGTGCCTGCTGGTCGACGTCATCGGGCTCGACTACGCCGACGTGCACGAAGAGGCCTGCCGCTGGGAGCACGTGATGAGCGAGGCGGTGGAGCGCAAGCTGCTCAGCCTGCTCGGCAACCCGACGGTCTCGCCGTTCGGCAACCCGATCCCCGGCCTGGACGCCCTGGGCGGCGACACCTCGGCGGTGCTCGACGCGCTGACCCTGCTGTCGGCGACCGCGACCCCCGAGGGCCGGCAGGTCGTCGTCCGGCGGATCAGCGAGCAGCTGCAGGAGGACGCCCCGCTGCTGCGCTCGCTGGCCGACCACGGCGTGCGGCCGGGCTCGACGGTCACCGCCACGCTCACCGACGGTGGGGTGCTGGTCGACGGCGTCGCCCTGCAGCCCGGGGTCGCCCAGCACGTCTTCGTCAGCGCGGTCGACGAGGAGCTGTCCCCGGTCGAGGCGGCAGAGGCGACCGCCGGGGTCGGCTGACCGCAGGGGAGGTCGTTCGCTGGGCTCACGACTCGCGCCCTTCTCACTAGGCTCCGGTGCGACCTGTCCGGACGCGCAGAGAGAAGGCCCCGGTGAGCGACACCGCAGCTCCCCTCGAGCAGAGCGACGACACCCCGCCCAGCCCGTTCCACCGGACCGCGGACTTCGTCGCCCTCCCCCGGCTCGGCGGCCTGGCCCTCTCCCCCGACGGCAGCCGGCTGGTCACCTCGGTGGCCACGCTGGACGCCGAGGGCAAGAAGTGGCAGTCCGCGCTCTGGGAGGTCGACCCGGCCGGGCAGCGGGACGCCCGGCGGCTGACCCGCGGGGCGAGCGGTGAGTCCTCGCCGGTGTTCACCCCCGCCGGCGACCTGCTGTTCACCTCGACCCGGCCCGATCCCACCGCGGCCAAGGACGGCGGCGACCCGAAACCAGCCCTGTGGGCGCTGCCGGCCGACGGCGGTGAGGCTCGGCTGGTGCTGCAGCGGAGCGCCGGCGTGACCGGTGTCGCGGTCGCCGCCGACACCGGTGACGTGGTCGTCGTCGCCAGCACGATGCCCGGCGCCCCGGACGCCGAGGCCGACGAGGAGCTCCGCACCCGGCGCAAGGACGCAGGCGTCAGCGCACTGCTGCACGAGAGCTACCCGGTGCGCTACTGGGACCACGACCTGGGCCCTGCGGTGCCGCACGTGTACTGGATCGGCCAGCTCCCGGCGGAGACCGTCCCGGGCACGTCGGCGGCCGCGCCGCAGTGGCGGGACCTGACCCCCGAGGCGGGCCCGCCGCTGGGCTCGGGCACCGACCTGGCCGTCTCGCCCGACGGCCGGTGGGTGGCGCGCAGCGAGGAGCTGCCCGACGGCCCGGCCGGGCGACGGTCCCGGCTGGTGCTCATCGAGGTGGCGACCGGGGAGACCCGGGTCCTCGTCGACGACCCGCTGGCCGACATCTCCGCCGCCCGCTTCTCCCCCGACTCCCGGCGGGTGGTGTGCGACCGGGAGTCCGCCTCCACCTACGCCGAGCCGCCGGACCACACGCTGCTGCTGGTCGACGTCGCCACCGCCGCGACCCGGGAGCTGACCCCCGGGTTCGACCGCTGGCCCAGCGCGCCGCAGTTCTCCGCCGACGGCACGGCCGTGTACTTCCTGGCCGACGACGACGGCCGGCACGCCGTCTTCCGGGTGGCGGCCGACGGCGACGCACTGGAGGACGGTGCCCCGGTGCGGCTGACCGACCAGGGCGCCTACAGCGACCTGCAGGTCGCCCGGGACGGCAGTGCGCTCTACGCCCTGCGTTCCGGCTACGACACCCCGCCGGTGCCGGTGCGGCTGGACCCGCACGCCCCGGGGCAGGACCCGGCCGCGCTGCCGAACCCGGGCACGATCAGCAGCTTCCCCGGGACGCTGCGCGAGCTGGACGCCACCGCGGCCGACGGCACCCGGGTCCAGTCGTGGCTGGTGCTCCCCGAGGGCGCCGACGCGACGAACCCGGCGCCGCTGGTGCTGTGGGTGCACGGCGGCCCGCTGATGAGCTGGAACTCCTGGTCCTGGCGCTGGACGCCGTGGGTGCTCGCCGCCCGGGGGTACGCCGTGCTGCTGCCCAACCCGGCGCTGTCGCAGGGGTTCGGCCAGGACTTCGTCCGGCGCGGCTGGGGTGAGTGGGGCGACGCGCCGTACACCGACCTGATGGCGGCGGTGGACGCCGCGGAGGCGCTCCCGGAGATCGACCAGACCCGGACGGCGGCCATGGGCGGCTCGTTCGGCGGCTACATGGCCAACTGGATCGCCACCCAGACCGACCGCTTCCGGGCGATCGTCACCCACGCCAGCCTGTGGCACCTGGACGGGTTCGTCGGGGCGACCGACGCTGCGTACTACTGGGAGAAGGAGTTCGGCGACCCGCTGACCGAGCCGAAGCGGTACGAGCAGAACTCCCCGCACCGCTACGCCGACGCGATCCGGACGCCGATGCTGGTCATCCACGGTGACAAGGACTACCGCGTGCCGATCGGCGAGGGTCTGCGGCTCTGGTACGACCTGCAGAAGCGGGGAGTGCCGTCGAAGTTCCTGTACTTCCCGGACGAGAACCACTGGGTGCTCACGCCGGGGAACGCGGCGGTCTGGTACGAGACCGTGCTGGCCTTCCTCGCCGAGCACGTGCTCGGCGAGGAGTGGCGGCGTCCGGAGCTGCTCTGAGGGCAGCGCGTCCGAGGCCAGCGCGCCGCTCACCACCGGGTGTCGAGCGGCGCGCTGGCCTGCCGGATGAGCCGGCGCATCTCGGCCGGTGCGAGGCAGGCGTCCAGCGCTGAACGCAGCAACCCGGCGAAGGTGTAGCTGGGTTCGCTCCGCAGGGCTCGCTCCAGCGCGACGTTGGCCAGCGCTCCGCCACCCCGCACCCATGCGCTGACCGCCAGCAGGGTCGCCGGCGCCGCGTCCAGCGGCGCCGGCGACCGCCGGGTCAGCTCGGTCCACAACGCCTCGGCGGCTGCCGCGGACTCCCCCAGCGCGAGGGTGAGAGCCCGGTCCCGCAGGTCGTGGTCGCGCAGACCCCAGGCCAGCCGGGCCACCTCGTGGTCCGACAGCCGCGCGCCCGCACCCCCCTCCTCGCCGGGGCCGGCTGCCTCGACCGCCGCCAGCACGGCCGCCCAGCCCTCCTCGACGAGGACGTCCCAGCCCAGCTCGGCAGTCCGCCGCGCCAGCGCGTCGCCCACCTCGTCGCAGGCCCGGGCCATCGCCTCCGCCGCCAGGAAGCCGACCGGCGCGATCCGCCGGACCAGCGCTGCCCGTTCTTCCTCCACCACCTGCCCGTCGACCACGCTGGCCACGGCGAGCTCGCTGGTGCCGGTGGGCAGCGGGGTGCCTGCCTCCGGCGCGCAGCACGCCGCCGGGCAGTCGTAGGACCACCAGCGCTCCCGCCGGACCAGGAGAGCCTGACGGAGCGGGACGTCCACGGCGTCCAGCGCCAGCACGACCTCGTGGACGAGGTCCCGGTGCGCGAGGTCCTCGGCTGGGGCCTGAGGGAGGGCGTCAGGCCGGCCGAGCGGGGTCGCCGGCTCGTCGGCGGCCTCGGAGACGACCACGAGCAGCGCCGCCGTCGGCCCGTCGGTGAGCAGCGAGCGCACCAGGCCTGAGACGACCTGGTTGCGGTGCTCGGGCGGCGGCAGGTCGACCCGGGCGGTGAGCCCCACCCGCTGGTCCGGCGACCCGCGCAGGCTCATCAGCACCAGTGACTCGCGCGGCCGGAAGCCGAGCAAGTGCGGGAGCGCCGCGACCACCTCCCCGGGGTCGGAGAGACGGATGGTCAGGGGCTCCTGCGGATCGGCCATGAGCTCGACCCTGGTGCGCTCGGTGCCGATCCGGGCCCGCCGGAGCGAGGTTGTGGACGGCGGCGCGGACTGTGGACGGCGGCCGGCAGCACGGCCACCGCGCGGCGCACCCTCCCGGCGTGCACCTCACCCCAGCGGCCGGGCTGCCGGCCTCAGACCTCGTACTGGACCGCCGACCGGCTGGCCAGGTGCGGCTTCACGTGCTCGGCGATCACCGCCAGGTGCCGGGGGTCGGCGGCATAGGCGCGGAACGCCTCGACGTCGGGGAAGTCGGCCACCAGTGCGGTGTGCGCGTTCCCGTCCACGAGCCCGGCGTCGGGACCGACCGCGAAGGAGGTCATCCCACCGACCTCCTCGGGCAACCGGCCGAGCGCGGCGACCGTGGCCTCGCGCGTCTGCGGGGAGGTGTCCTCGGTCCAGGTGAACAGCACGACGTGGCGCAGCATGAGCGCACCCTGCCAGGCCGGTCCGGGCACCGGCCAACCGGAGCGCCCTCGTTACAGTCCGGTCATGGGACGGTCGTTGCGGGTCGCACTGCTGTCCTACCGCAGCAAGCCGCACAGCGGCGGGCAGGGCGTGTACGTCCAGGCGCTGTCGCGGGAGCTGCGCGAGCTCGGGCACCGGGTCGAGGTGCTCAGCGGCCAGCCCTACCCGGAGCTGGCCGACGGTGTGCCGCTCACCCGGGTGCCCAGCCTGGACCTCTACCGCGAGCCCGACCCGTTCCGGACCCCGCGGCCCAGCGAGTTCACCAGCCCGGTCGACGTGGCCGAGTGGCTGGCGATGTGCACGGCCGGCTTCCCCGAGCCGCTGACCTTCAGCCTGCGAGCCGCCCGGCTCCTGGGCCGCCGCACCGCGGACTTCGACCTGGTGCACGACAACCAGTCGCTGGGCTACGGGTTGCTGCAGCTGCGTCGCCGAGGGCTGCCCACCGTCGCCACGGTGCACCACCCGGTCGCCATCGACCGCGACCTCGACCTCGCCGCGGCGCCCGGCCTGCGCCGGCGGCTGACGCTGCACCGCTGGTACGGCTTCACCACCATGCAGGGCCGGGTGGCCCAGCGGCTCGACGGCCTCACCACCGTCTCGGAGAGCTCCCGCCGGGACATCACCCGGCACATGGGCGTCCCGGCCGCCGACGTCGAGGTCATCCCGGTGGGCATCGACCCGGACGTGTTCCGACCCCCGGCCGAGCCCGCCGTCCGGGAGGCCGCCCGGATCGTGGTGACCACCAGCGCCGACGTCCCGCTCAAGGGCCTGGTCCACCTGCTGGAGGCACTGGCCAAGCTGCGCACCGAGCAGGACGTGCGGCTCACCGTGGTCGGCACGGCCCGGCCCGGCGGGCCCGCGGCCGCCGCGCTGGACCGGTTGTGCCTGACCGATGCGGTCCACTTCACCGGGTCCATCCCGACCGAGGAGCTGGTACGGCTGTTGCAGACCGCCACCGTGGTGGCCATCCCGTCGCTGTACGAGGGGTTCTCGCTCCCGGCGGTCGAGGCGATGGCCTGCGGCACGCCGCTGGTGACGACCGACGCAGGCGCCCTCCCGGAGGTCGTCGGGTCGCACGCCGGGGTGCAGGTGCCGGCGGGTGACGTCGGCCGGCTCGCCGAGGCGTTGCGGCTGGTCCTGGACCACCCGTCGCTGCGCGACCAGCTGGGCCGCGCGGGGCGGTCCCGGGTGTTGGGCTCCTACACCTGGCGGCGTACGGCCGAGCGCACGGCCGAGTGGTACGGCGAGGTGCTCGACCGCCGAGCGCTCGCGACCACCCGGGGAGGCCGTCCGTGCTGACCGTCGACTACGACCTGCTCGACGTCCGGCCGGGCATGCGGGTGCTGGACCTGGGGTGCGGCGAGGGCCGGCACGCGTTCGAGGCCTACCGGCGCGGGGCGAGCGTCCTCGCGGTCGACTGGGGGCAGCAGGAGGTGGTCACCACCGCCGAGTGGCTGGGTGCGATCGCCGCCGCCGGCGAGGCCCCAGCGGGCGCGTCCGCCGGGGTGGCACGCGGCGACCTGCGCTGCCTGCCGGTCCCCGATGCCAGCGTCGACCGGGTCATCGCCTCGGAGGTGCTCGAGCACATCGTCGACGACCGCACGGCCCTGGCCGAGATCGCCCGGGTGCTCAAGCCCGGTGGTCGGGTCGCGGTGAGCGTGCCCCGGTACGGCCCCGAGCGGATCTGCTGGGCCCTGTCGGACGGCTATCACGCCAACGAGGGCGGGCACATCCGCATCTACCGGGGCGACCAGCTGTGGGAACGGCTCGCCGGCGCCGGGCTGCGGCCGACCGACACCCACCACGCCCACGCCCTGCACGCCCCGTACTGGTGGCTCAAGTGCGCGGTCGGGGTCGACCGGGACACCGCGCTCGTCCGCGGCTACCACCGGCTGCTGGTCTGGGACCTGGTGCGCCGCCCCTGGCTGACCCGGACCGCCGAACGGCTGCTGGACCCGCTGCTCGGCAAGAGCCTCGTCCTCTACGCCGACAAGCCGGCAGCCTCGGCAGCGGGGACGGCCGCGGGAGAGGCCGCCACCACCGGCGGGGCCCTCGCGAGTGCCTGAGGGCACACCGGCGCTGCCCGAGGTCCCCGGCGTGCTCACCGCCGACCAGGTGCGCCGGACCGTGGCGGCGATCGCCGCCGAGCAGTCCGCCGACGGCGCCCTGCCGTGGTTCCGCGGTGGGCAGCTGGACGCCTGGGACTCCGTCGAGGCGGCGATGGCGCTCGACGTCGGCGGGGAGCACGACCGTGCCGTCGCCGCCTACGACTGGCTGGCCGGGCGGCAGCGCGCCGACGGCTCCTGGGCCGCCGAGTACCGGGACGGCGCCGTCGTCGCCCCGGCGGTGGAGAGCAACCACGCGGGCTACCTCGCCGTCGGGGTCTGGCACTCCTGGCTGTGCACAGGTGACGCCGGGACGGTCGACCGGTTGTGGCCCACGGTGCGCCGGGCACTGGACCTGGTGACGACGATGCAACTGGCCACCGGGGCGATCAGCTGGGCGCTGCGCCCGGACGGGACGCCGGACGACACGGCCCTGCTCACCGGGAACGCGAGCCTGTTCCAGGCGCTGCGCGCCGGGATCGCCCTGGCCGAACTGGTCGGTGCGGCCCGGCCGGACTGGGAGCTGGCCGCCGCGGACCTCGGCCGGGCACTGCGACACCAGCCCGCTGCGTTCGCCGACCGGTCCCGGTACTCGATGGACTGGTACTACCCGGTGCTCGCCGGTGCGCTCACCGGTCCCGCGGCCGAGGCGCGACTGTCCGCCGGCTGGGACACCTTCGTCGTCCCCGGGCTCGGCGTGCGGTGCGTCGCCGACCGGCCGTGGGTGACCGGTGCGGAGACCTGCGAGCTGGCGCTGGCGCTCGCCGCCGCCGGCCGGCCGGCCGACGCGACGGAGCAGCTGGCCGCCATGCAGCACCTGCGGGCCGAGGACGGCTCGTACTGGACCGGCCTGGTCTACGCCGACGACGCCCGCTGGCCGGTCGAGCGCACCACCTGGACGGCGGCCGCCGTGGTGCTGGCCGCGGACGCCATCGCCGGCACCGGGCCGGGTGCCGCACTGTTCGCCGACCCGGCTGCGCTGGACCGCGCTGTGGTGACGGAGGCCCTCGGGTGACGGAGGCCCTCGGGTGACGGAGGCCCTGGGTTGACGCTCCGACCCGTCGGGCACGATCACCCGGTGCGCACAGAGCCCGGGACCTCGGCGGTGACCTGCGTGGTGGCCAGCCGCAACCGCCGCGACGACCTGCTGGCCAGCCTGCCCCGACACGAGGCCCCGGTGGTGCTGGTCGACAACGCCTCCACCGACGACACGGTCGCCGCGGTGCGGGCCGCGCACCCGGAGGTCACCGTCGTCCCCCTGGACCGCAACACCGGCGCCGTCGCCCGCACCCTCGGCGTCGCCCGCGCCGGCACGCCGTTCGTCGCCTTCACCGACGACGACTCCTGGTGGGCACCGGGCGACCTGGCCCGCGGCGTGGAGATCATGCGCGCGCACCCGCGGCTGGGGTTGCTGGCCGCCCGGATCCTGGTGGGCTCCGCGGAGCAGCTCGACCCGGTCTGCACCGAGATGGCCGACAGTCCGCTGGGCACCGAGCCCGACCTGCCCGGCCCGTCGCTGCTCGGGTTCGTCGCCTGCGCCGCGCTGGTGCGCACCGAGGCGTTCACCGCGGTCGGCGGCTTCGACCGGGTCGTCCGCTTCCCCGGCGAGGAGGAGCGGCTGGCGCTGGACCTCGCGGCCTCCGGCTGGGGCCTGGCCTACGTCGACGAGGTCACCGTCCACCACCACCCCTCCACCCACCGGGAGCCCAGCACCGCCCGGCAGGCGGGCATCTGGCGCAGCCGCGTGCTCACCGCACTCATGCGCTACCCGCTGCGCGACGTCGCCGGCCAGCTGGTCAGGAGCGCGCGCGCCGGCCGTCCGGGCTGGCGGGGACTCGCCGGGGCGGTCCCCCGGGTCCCGGCCGCCCTGCGCAACCGGCGGGTGCTCCCCCGGCACGTGATGGCCGGGGTCCGGGAGCTGGCGGCATGACGAGCGAGCCGACCGGACCGGTGGCCCCGGACAGCGGCCGGGACCCCCGCGTCGCCGTCGTCGTCATCACCCACGACCGCCGGGACGAGCTGGTGCTGGCGCTGTCCCGGCTGCGGGAGCTGCCCGAGCAGCCGCACGTGGTCGTCGTGGACAACGGCTCGACCGACGGAACCGCCGACGCGGTGCGCACCCAGCACGCCTGGGTC
The DNA here is from genome assembly GCF_026967995.1 of Modestobacter sp. VKM Ac-2979. NCBI lineage: Bacteria > Bacillati > Actinomycetota > Actinomycetes > Geodermatophilales > Geodermatophilaceae > Modestobacter > Modestobacter sp. VKM Ac-2979. The sequence goes on along the minus strand of NZ_JAPVBO010000009.1, from coordinate 74,434 downwards.
GAGCTGATCGCCAGCCCGGAGAACCTGGGTGCGGTCGGCCGCAACCTGGGCGTGGCCCGGCTGGACACCCCGTACGTCGCCTTCTGCGACGACGACACCTGGTGGGACCCGGGCTCACTGCGCACCGCGGCCGACGCGCTGGACGCCCACCCGCGGCTGGCCGTGGTCACCGCCCGGATCCTGGTCGAGCCCGGCGGTGTCGAGGACCCGATCGTCGCCGAGCTGCGCGACTCCCCCGTGGTCGGCGCCGACTGGCTGCCCGGACCGGCGCTGGGCAGCTTCCTGGCCGGTGCCAGCGTGCTGCGCCGGGAGGCGTTCACCGAGGTCGGCGGCTTCTCCGAGCGCCTGTGGCTGGGCGGCGAGGAAGAGCTGATGGCCGGGGATCTGGCCGCGGCCGGCTGGGAGCTCTGCTACCTGTCCACGATCGCGATCCACCACCAGGCCAGCACCGCCCGCGACCCGCACAAGCGGAGGCAGGACGGCATCCGCAACACGCTGTGGACGACGTGGCTGCGCCGCCCGTTCTGGCCAGCACTGCGACGCACCGTGCACCTGCTGCGCACTGTCCCCCGCGACCGGGTCACCGCCCGGGGGCTGCTCGCCGCGGCCCGCGGCCTGCCCTGGGTGCTGCGCGAGCGGAGGGTGCTGCCCCCGCACGCGGAGGCCCGGTTCGCTGCCCTGGAACACGCTCAGCGCAGCTCCAGCGCGCGCCGCTACGTGAGCTGAGCGACGACCCAGCCGGTCAGCTCGGCTGGGCCGCCGTGGCGTCGGAGTCCCGGCCCGCCGGGGAGCCGCGACGGGAGACGAGGTAGAGCGCGGTCAGCACGCCGGCCAGGACGACCACGACCACTGCCGTCCTCGCCGGTGACCACGACGGCATGGCCGGGTCGACGACGTCGGTGGACTGCAGCCCGTCGGCCAGCGCCACCACCGCACCGGACCAGTCCCCCGCCACGACGGCGGGCTCGACGTCCTCGTCGATCAGGGCCTCGACGGCGTCCGGCTGCAACGTCGACTCCTCCCCGATCCACCACTCGTAGGCGGCCGTGTCCGTCGCGACGGCCAGCAGCACCTCCTCGGCACCGAGGTCGGACCGCATCGCGGTCAGCTCGGCCCAGTCGGCGTCGTCGGTCGCGCCGTCGAAGGAGGGCACGAAGACGGCGGACAGCGCGATGCCGGCCTCCCGGCGGAGCTCGGCCACGGCGCGCTCGGCCGCTCGGGCGTCCGCGCCGAGCACGCCCGCCTCGTCCGTGATCGGTGCGTCGACCGCCACCGGCTGCTCGGCCATCGCGATCCCGGCGGGCAACGACCCGGTGATCAGGACGACCAACAACGCGATGCGCGTGCGCACACACACTTCCTCTGGATCGATGGAACGGACAGCGGGGTGGACGACGGCTCTCGGCGACGTGCGGCCGGAGAGGTCGTTCCCCTGTCGGCGAGCCTGATCGACTGCGGAGTGCGCTGCAGCGAATGGTCGTCCATTTCGCGAACACGCGGAGCGCCCGCGCAATCGAGTCAGCATTCGGTGACCACCAGTGAGCGAAATGTCCTGGTAATGTGCCCGGGCTCACTCAGTGCCCGACGGGTCCTTTCCGGTGCACCGCCGCCAGATCGGTGGATGGACGGACCGCGGGGACGCCTGCCCCCGCGACGGCCACCAGCGCCCGTCGCGTCGGGTCGCACCAGTCGACCAGGCGCAGGCCGCGGTACCGGCTCACCGACCGTCCGGCCCGGTCGTGGCGCTCGACCACCCGGGACAGGTCGATCCGGTGCACCCCGTCCAGCGTCGCCGCCCCGGCCTTCACCAAGCACTCCTTGCGGACCCAGTGGCGGAGGGCGAGCAGGGACGGGTCCGCCGCCGAGCGCAGCTGCCACTGTTCGGCCGGGGTGAGCCCGGGGAACCGGCCGACCACGGACCCGTTCGGCGGGAACGTCTCGACGTCCACCCCGACCGGGTGCCACGACGCAGCCGCCACCACCACGCCGCGACTGTGCGCCCAGCTGACGTGGACGTCCGGGGAGCCCGCGATCGAGGGACGTCCGTGTCCCGCCGTCCCGCAGTCGGCGCACCACTGCTGCACGGCCAGGTCGACCACCGGTCGTCCGCTGAGCGCAGCGGCGCACCGGCGCACCAGCAGGTGCGCGGCGACGTAGGCGGCCCGGTCCGCCGGGTCCCGCAGGGACGCACTGCGCTGCCGTTCGGCGGCTCCGAGCAGGCAGGCGTCGCTGTCTGCGAGGACCTCGGTGGGGGTGGCCACGACGACCAGGGGTCGCCGAGCAGGTGCCCGGCGCAGGCGAGCGAACACCAGTCCCCCTCCCGGCCGACACGTCGGCGCAGCGACGCGTGCTGTGACTGTACGAACACGGTCAATTGCGAAAAGGATTGATCTTCACAGTTGTGTTTAAGGAAGTTGAACGCTCAGGAATTGGTCGAACACGGTGAGTTAACACGGCAGAAATAAATGTGAGTTCACCCGGAATGAGTGGCAGGAGCCTGTGCTTCTCCCTAGCGTCGGACACAATTCCTGATTGTCAACCATGAGAGCGAGTCGATGGCGACGGAGAGCGACAGCCGGGACTTCATCCCAGGCTTCACCACCCCCAGAGACCCGGGAGTCGACTCCACGAGCCGACGCTTCTCCTTCTCCGACAACGTCGCTGGGGCTCCGTCCCGACCGCAGCACGACACGACGCGGATGTCCCAGTTCTTCGAGCGGACCTGCGACGAGCGACCCTCGGCGACGGCACTGGAGTGCGACGGCGAGCGCCTGAGCTACGCCGACCTCGACCAGCGGGCCAACCGGCTCGCCAACCACCTGCTCGGCCTCGGTGTGCGGGCCGGTGTCCGGGTCGGCATCCTGCTGGACCGCTCGGTCAACACCTACGTCGCCCTGCTCGCGGTGACGAAGACCGAGGCGACCTTCGTCCCCATCGACCCGGCGGCCCCGGCAGACCGCGTGCAGTACATCGCCGAGGACTCCGAACTCGGGATGGTGGTCACGACCTCGTCGTTCGCGGCGACCTGCGCCGGGATCCCCTGCCCGCCCGTGTACCTGGACGAGCTGGGTGGCGCCCTCGCAGGTGCCCCGAGCTGGCGCCCCGGCCTGGAGACCGGCGGCGACCCGGTCGCCTACATCATCTACACGTCGGGCTCCAGCGGCCGCCCCAAGGGCGTCGAGATCGCCCAGTCGAGCATCTGCAACTTCATCGGCATCGTGCCCGTCCTGTACGGCGTCGAGCCGACCGACCGGGTCTACCAGGGCATGACGATCGCCTTCGACTTCTCCATCGAGGAGATCTGGCCGACCTGGGCGGTGGGCGCGACCCTCGTCGCCGGGCCCACCGACGGGCGCCGGGTGGGCTCGGGGCTGGCCGACTTCCTGGCCGAGCAGGAGATCACGATGATCTACTGCGTCCCCACCGTGCTGGCCACCCTCGACCGCACGCTCCCGCTGATCCGCACGGTGAACGTCGGCGGCGAGGCCTGCCCGCGCGAGCTCGTCGACCGGTGGGGCCCCGGCCGCCGGATCCTGAACACCTACGGGCCGACGGAGACCACGGTCACCTGCACGATGGCCGAGCTGTACCCCGGCAAGCCGGTGACGATCGGGCGGCCGCTGCCCACCTACCGCGTCACCCTGCTGGACGACGAGCGCCGGCCGGTGGCCAACGGTGAGGTCGGCGAGATCTGCGTCGGCGGCCCCGGGGTGGCTCTCGGGTACGTCAACCGCCCCGACCTGACGGCCGACCGCTTCCTCCCCGACCCGAACGGCTTCCCCGGCGAGCGGCTCTACCGCACCGGCGACCTCGGGCGCTTCCTGCCCGACGGGGAGCTGGAGTACCTCGGCCGCGCCGACAGCGAGGTCAAGGTCCGCGGCCACCGCGTCGACCTCCAGGAGATCGAGGGGATGCTGCTGCAGCACGACCGGGTCACCGCCGCGGTCGTCACGCTGCTGGAGGCGGAGACCGGCGGGGAGCTCGCCGCCTACGTGATCCCCCGCCCTGGGGACGATGCCGAGGGCCTCGTCGCCGAGCTGCACGACCTGGTCCTGGCGCAGCTGCCGCCCTACATGGTCCCGGCCTTCCTCGACGTCGTCGACACCATCCCGATGCTGCCGAGCGGCAAGGCCGACCGGAAGGCGCTGCCGGAGCCCCAGGGCCCGCGCCTGATGCGGGACACCGGGGCCCACGTGCCCCCGGACTCCCCCACCGAGGCGTGGGTGGCCGGGATCTGGGAGGAGGCCTTCGGTCTGCCTGGCGGATCGGTGTCGGTGGAGGCCAACTTCTTCGACGCGCTGGGTGGCCACTCGCTGCTCGCCGCGCGGATCATCTCCACGATGCGCTCCAGCGACCTGGGCGCCGGGCTGTCCATCCTCGAGCTCTACCGGCACCCGACGGTCCGTTCGCTGGCCGCGCACCTGGAGGAGGACGCCCGGGCCGGAGAGGCCGTTGCCGAGCCGCACCTGCGCCGCCCGGTGCAGTCCTCCCGCCGCCGGGTCGCCGCCTTCGGCAGCGCCCAGCTCGCCACCTTCTACGGCATCGTCCTGCTCTTCCTGTTCCCGGCCGCGGTGGTCTACGCAGTGAACGACGGGGAGCCCTCGGTCGCCCTCGTGCTCCAGCTGGCCCTCGCACTGCCGGCGTTCTTCCTCGTCGTCCGCTGGGTGCTGCCGGTCGTCGGCTCCCGGCTGCTCTCCCGTGGCCTGCAGCCCGGTGACCACCCGCTGTGGAGCTGGACCCACCTGCGGGTCTGGACGATCCAGAAGCTGATGGTGATCTCCCCCCTCACGGTCCTGAGCGGATCGCCGTGGGCGGCCACCTACCTGCGCCTGGCCGGCGCACGGATCGACGACGACTGCCACATCGGGACGTCGGAGATCAGCATCCCGGCGATGCTGGACGTGGGCCCCGGGGCGACCCTCGGCTACGGCACCCAGCTGCACGGCCACCGCATCGCCGACGGCGTCCTCTCCCTCGGGGTCGTCTCCGTGGGTGCCGGTGCGACCCTCGGCTCGCAGTCGCTGCTGGAGGCCGGCTCGGCGGTCGAGGACCGCGGCATGCTGCGCGAGCAGTCGCTGCTACCCGCCGGCCAGGTCGTCCCCGCCGGGGCGACCTGGGCCGGGTCACCGGCCCAGGCCTCGACCGAGCCGACCGACCCGGTGCTCGCGCTGATGACCGGCTGCACCGCGGCACCGACCACCTGGTCGCGTCAGCTGCGGACCGGCTTCGCCGCCGGCATCGGGCTCCTGGAGCTGCTGCCCTTCCTCGTGCTGCTGCCGGTGGTGGCGCTGGTCTGGTGGGTGCTGCTCACCTTCGGGCTGGGCGCCGCCATCCTCGCCACCGCGCTGTCGGGGCCGGTCTTCGTGGCGGCCTCCTGCGCGCTCATCCTGGGCTCCCGTCGGCTCGCCCTGACGGAGACGCCGCCGGGGGTGCACCACGTGCGCTCCAAGCTCGGGCTGGAGAAGTGGCTGGGCGACAAGCTCCTCGAGATGAGCCTGATGCTCAACAACAGCATGTACGCGACGCTGTACACCTCCATCTGGCTGCGGGCCATGGGCACCAAGGTCGGTCGTGGCGCCGAGGTCTCCACGATCGCCAACATCGACCCCGACCTGCTCACCCTCGGCGAGGGCAGCTTCGTCGCCGACATGGCCAGCGTCGGCAGCGCCACCTACGCCAACGGGCACGTGGCCTTCCAGGTCACCGAGGTCGGCGCGCGCGCCTTCGTCGGCAACGCCGCCTTCATCCCCTCCGGTTCGCACCTGGGCGAGGGCTCGCTGATCGGCGTGCGCAGCGTGCCGCCGACCACCGGCGTCGAGGCGAACAGTTCCTGGCTGGGCTCCCCGCCGATCAACCTGCCGCGCCGGGAGATGTTCGAGGAGTACACCGAGGCGCAGACCTTCACGCCCAGCCGCCGCCGGGTCCGCGCTCGGTACGCCATCGAGTTCCTGCGGATCGTGCTGCCCAGCTCGATCCTCGCGTTGGCGATGTTCGCCACGCTGTACGGGGTCTCACTGCTCGCGGCGAACCAGAACGCGTTCGTCACCGTGGTGGTGGCACCGCTGATCGCGCTGCTGTCCAGCCTCACCGTCGTGGTGGCGGTGGCCCTGCTCAAGTGGGCCATGGTCGGCCGGTACAAGCCGCGGGTCCGTCCCCTCTGGAGCGGGTTCGTGCGCCGCACCGAGTTCGTCACCGGCATATACGAGGCGGCCGCCGTCCCGGCGCTGCTGACCTGGCTGACCGGCACCCCGTTGCTCGGCCCGCTGCTGCGGCTCTATGGGGCGAAGATCGGGCGGCGGACGCTCATCGACACCACCTACCTCACCGAGTTCGACCTGGTGACCCTGGGCGACGACGTGTCCGTGGGCACCAACGCCTCGCTGCAGACCCACCTGTTCGAGGACCGGGTGATGAAGATGGACCACGTCATCATCCGGGACCGGGCCAGCGTCGGGGACAAGTCCGTGGTCCTCTACGGCTCCACCGTCGAGGAGGACGCCACGATCGCCGACCTCTCCCTGGTCATGAAGGGCGAGGTGCTGCCGGCCGGCACCGCCTGGAGCGGCATCCCCGCCCAGAAGGTCGGCCGCGCCCCGGCCAGCACGCTGCCGGTGCGGGACGACCCGTCCCTCGACAGCCCGGCGGTCGACAACCCGACCACCGAGAGCCGTCAGCTCAGCACCGCGTCGAACAGTCGGGAGGTGTGACCGTGTCCCAGACCAGCACGCACCAGAACATCGTGGCCCCGCTGCCCCCGGAGGTCCCGACGGCGACGGCGGCGGCCCTGCCGCACAGCTGTGCCCCCACGCAGCCGGGTGACGTCGCCGGCACCCCGGCCGAGGGCACCCCCGCGGGTCCGCCGGCCGCGGCGCCCCGGCGCCCGAAGGCGCGCCTGGTCGGGATCGACGCCGCCCGCGGCGTCGCCCTGGTGGGCATGATGTCGGTCCACCTGATCCCCGCGGCCACCGCCGACGGGGACGTGTCGTGGGCCTGGCTGCTGTCCAACGGCAAGGCCTCGGCGTTGTTCGCCCTGCTCGCCGGCGTCGGCATCGCCTTCTCCACCGGTGGGCGCCGGCCGCCGAGTGGCCTGGCCTGGCGGGCCGGCGCGCTGTCGCTGCTGACCCGCGCCGTGATCATCGCGGCGATCGGCCTCGCGCTCGGCTACGTCGTCGGCACGGGCGACGCCGCGGTGATCCTCGCCTACTACGGCGTGCTGTTCGCCCTCGCCATCCCGTTCCTGCGGCTGTCCACCCGCGGCCTGGTGGTGGCGGCCGCCATCGCAGCGACGGTCATGCCGCTGGTCAGCTACGGGCTGCGCAGTGAGATGACGCCGGTCGCCGAGGCCAACCCGACGCTGACCGACCTGGTCACCGACCCGCTGGGGCTGCTGTCGCGGCTCACCCTCACCGGGGTGTTCCCCGCCCTGGTCTGGATCGCCTACCTGCTGGCCGGCATGGCAGTGGGTCGGGCGGTGCTCGCCTCGCGGCGGGTCGTCGGCCAGCTCACCCTGATCGGCCTGGGGCTCGCACTCGCCTCGAGCCTGGTGTCGATGTTGCTGCTGACCGCCGGCGGTCTCGGCAGCCGGCTGCGCGTGGAGGCGCTGCAGACCATGGAGTTCGAGCTCTACCAGGACACGTTGACCTGGGGGCCGTCCGGGGCGACGCCGACCAACAGCCCGTGGTGGCTGGCGGCCATGGCACCGCACAGCGGCAGCCCGCTCGACCTGGCCTTCACCATCGGGGTGGCGCTGGCGGTGCTGGGCGCGTGCCTGTTGCTCGGCCGGGGCCTGCAGCCGCTGCTGCGCCCGCTGGCCGCCGCCGGCAGCATGACGCTGACCCTGTACAGCGCCCACCTGCTGCTGGTCGCCTCGCCGTTGCCCCGCGGAGTCCTCAACCTGATCGTGCAGGTCGCCGTCCTGGTGGCCTTCGCCCTGGTCTGGAACCGGAGCCACCTGCGCGGGCCCCTGGAGGAGCTCGTCTGGCGGGTCACCGACGCCGTGCGCCGGAAGGTGCTCGGGTCATCGCGCGCCCACCGAGTGCCGGCCACCACGACCGGCAGCTGATCGTGTTCGGGCGCGGCGGCGGTGACCGGCGGCTGGCGCTGGTCTACCGGGGCCCGGCCTCCACGGCCGGGTGCCCGGAGGCAGTGGCCGGTGCCTTGACGCGGAGCCGGTGGGACCTCGACGTCCGGTTCGTCGGGCCCAAGGAGCGCCTCGCGCTGGAGCCGACGGTGCTCGCCTCCGCCGTCCTGTACGCCCAGCCCGGCGGCGGCGAGCTGGACAAGGCCTGGCGCAAGCTCCGCCGCCAGGCCCCGGCGGTCCGTGACTACGTCGCCGGTGGGGGCCGCTACCTGGGCTTCTGCCTGGGCGGTTACCTCGCCGGGGAGACCCCCGGTTTCGGGCTCCTGCCCGGGGACACCGACCAGTTCATCGCCTCCCCGGGGGCGTGGCCGACGCACACCGACGACACGGTGGCCACCGTGATCTGGGACGGCCGCCGCCGAGAGGTGTTCTTCCAGGACGGCGCCTGGTTCGACCTCGACCCCACCCGGGGGCCGGCCGAGGTGCTGGCCACCTACGAGAACGGGCTGCCCGCCGCGGTGGTCGCACCCTTCGGAGCCGGTGCGGTCGGCGTCGTGGGGCCGCACCCGGAGGCGACGCCGGACTGGTTCACCGACTGTGGCCTGCCCGTGCCGGCGGACCTGGGGGCCGACCTCACCCAGGACCTCGTCGACCGGGTGATGCAGCTCGGTCAGGTCGCCCCGGCCCGCTGAGCACGACCCAGCACAGCACACAGGCCACCGCAAGGAGCCCGAGCTCCCTGCGGTGGCCTGTGTCGTGCGACGTGGTGGAGCTGCCGGCTCAGCGCTCGTCGAGGAAGGCGGCCACGATGGCGCCGAACTGCCCGGACCGGTTGTGGCCGACCCCGGCGGGGGCGACCAGTCGGGTGTCGAGGCCCTGGGCCGCGTACCACCGCTCCCCGGCCTGCGCACCGTAGGGACCGGACAGCGCGTTGAACCCACCGCCGGCGCCCGTGTCCAGGGCGCCGGTGTCCCAGCGCAGCGCGACCTTCGCCTTCACGTCCGCGGGGATGGTGACCCGACCTGCCGGTGCGCCACCGCCGCCGATCGCGATGACCCCGCCGCCGCCGGACCACAACCCCGGGTGGGCGGGGAAGACGAATCGGGTCGCCGCCTGCGAACCCGACGAGTAGCCGGAGAACCACAGCTCTCCGGCGCCGTACTGGGCCTTCGTCTCGGCGATCAGCGCCGCCAGGTACTTCGCGTACCCAACCGCGTCCCCCTGCTCCCAGCACTGGCAGGAACGGTTCGGGCTGAACGGCGCCACGAGCACCATGTTGCGCGCCTTGGCCACGGCGGCCAGCCCCTTCGCCCCGCCGATCGCGTAGGACTGGGTCGGGTTCTCGACGCCGTACTCGCCGGTGCCGTCGGCGTACACGAGCAGGCCGATCGGCTTCGCGGGGTCGATGCCCTCGGCGAAGACGCGGTAGTCGGCGGTGTACCCGGCGGCGCTGAAGGACGTCGTCCGGTTGGTCAGCGGCGCCGTGGGAGCCGACTTCGTCGGGGTGGTGGCGACCGGGGCAGGGGCCGGAGCCGGGGCGGGTGCCGGAGCGGGAGCCGGGGCCGGGGCCGGGGCGGGTGCCGGGGCCGGAGCCGGGGCCGGGGCGGGGGCCGGAGCCGGGGCGGGTGCCGGAGCCGGGGCCGGGGCGGTCGCCGTGGGCGCCGGCTTCTGCGTGCCCCGACGTGCCCGCTCGGAGTTCCGCGCAGGCTTCTCGGCTCGGGCGGCCTCGACCTGGACCGCGGTCTCCGCCTGCGGCTGGACGTTGCTCACCGGCGACGCGACGGGTGAGTTGTCAGCGACGCTGGTGGCCCCGAACGTGGCGGTCACGCACAGGAAGGCGGCGGCGAGGCCGGTCCGCGCACGCCGGCCGCTGCGGGTGGTGAGGGCGGACAGGAAGCGGCGGCCATGGCCACTCCGGGTGTGACGTCTGGACAAGAAGAGCCCTCTCCGAGCGTCCGCCATCTGGGTGCGGACGGTGTGCGGTGATTACGGAACTGATCGTTACACGCACTTTGTGCATCCGTAAGGTCACGCTCGGTTCACAGTTGACTCGTTCGTCACAGCAGTAACAACCGCCTCGTGAGTGGGGTCTCCCCGTCGCCCGGCACTGCCGAGGACAGCGGGTTGGCCCGAGTTGCGCACAACCGAGAGAATGGGACGAGACGGGAGGATCCCGTCGTCCATCTCGAAGGGCAGTGATGCGCGCGGGTCGTCGTCGGGCCGCGGCCGCCGCGCTCACCGGAGCCCTGCTGCTCGCCGGCTGTTCCACGAGCGACTCCCCCGACCCCGCGCCCCGGCCGCCGTCCACCCCGGACGCCGCGGGCTGGCCCGAGCCCCGCGCCGACCGGCCGGTGGTCGACCTGCGCTTCGACGTCGCCGAGGACCTGGAGACGATCGCCGGTGCGGAACGGGTGGTCTTCACCCCTGATCTCGACACCTGCGTGCTGGTCTTCCGCTCCTGGCCCAACAAGCCGGCCACCGCGCGGGCGGGCAGCGGGCTGACCGTGTCCGAGGTCCGGGTCGACGGCGAACCGGCCGAGGTGCGCGACGTGCCGGCCGGAGCCCCCGAGAGCGCGCCCGCCGGCACGCTGCAGGAGGTGCCGCTGACCGAGTGCGCGGAGCCCGGCGAAGAGATCACCATCGACCTCGAGTTCGAGGTCGAGCTCGGCACCGACGTCAACGAGCGGGTGGGCACCGCCGGCGACGTCGACGTCGCCTGGTTCGCCACCGCCTTCCCGTTGCTCGCCTGGGAGCGCGGGCGGGGATGGGACCGCAGCCCCGCCGTCGCCGTCGCCGGCGAGATGGCGGTGAGCGAGGACTTCGAGCTGGCCTCGCTGGAGGTGGTCGCGGACTCCCGGTACGAGGTGCTGGGCACCGGCCAAGCGGTCGGCACCTCCGACGGCCCGGGCGACACCACGGTCCACGAGTTCACCGCCCCGTCCGTCCGGGACGTCGCGGTGACCGTCGGGGAGCTCGACGTGCAGTCGGCGGAGATCGGCGGCGTCCGGGTGCACGTGGGCCTGGACCAGGGGGTGGAGGAGGCGAGCGCGGCGGAGTGGCTGGCCCGGCTCGAGGAGTCGATGGCCGCCCTCGTCGCGTTGCTCGGCCCCTTCCCCTACGACGACCTCTGGGTCTCGGTGCTGTCCAGCCAGACCAGCGGCATCGAGTTCCCCGGGGCGATCCAGTTCGGCGACACCGACCCGGACTTCCGCCGGGCGCTGGTGACCCACGAACTGGCGCACATGTGGTTCTACGGCCTGGTCGGCAACAACCAGGCCGTGCACCCCTGGCTCGACGAGTCGTTCGCGACCTTCGCGCAGATGGTCGTGCACGGGCAGGGCTCGGCCAGCATGGCCGACCTGCCGGGGTCCCGCCGGCACGGCGTGGGCGAGCCGATCCAGTACTGGGAGCAGTTCCGCCGGCCGAGCGCCACCTACTACGACACCGTCTACACCGTCGGCGGGGCGACCCTGGTCACCGCCCGGGACCGGGTCGGCGCCGAGGCCTTCGACGCCGCGCTGCAGGACTACCTGGGCGCGAACGCCTGGTCGATCGCCACCCCGGACGACGTCCAGGAGGCCTTCGCCGAGCTGCCCGACGTGCTCACCGAGCTGGAGCAGGTCGGCGCGCTCCCCTGACCCGCGGCCCGGGTCAGCGGGCGCAGGCGATGCAGGTGCGGGCCTGCGGGCGGGCAGCCAGCCGCTCCGGGGCGATCGGCTGCCCGCAGTCGGCGCACCGGCCGTAGTCCCCGGTCTCCGCGCGGGCCAGGGCGTCGTCGACGTCGGCCAGCCGACGGCGGGCCTGGTCCAGCAGCGCCGCGACCTGCTGGCGCTCGAAGGCGATGGTCGCGCCCTCCGGGTCGTGCTCGTCGTCGGCGTTGGACGACCGGGACGCGGCGACCACCTCGTCGAACTCCCGGCTCAGCGCGTCGATCTGCGCGAGGGTCTCGGCCCGGGCGCGGGCCAGCTCGTCGGTCACCGTCATCGCGCCATCGTCGCGCACCGTGACCCCGTCAGGACGTGGCCCCGTCAGGACGTGGCCCGTCAGGACGACGTGCGCCGCAGCAGCCGCAGCGAGCCGGTGCCGGGCAGCTCGGTGAACTCCCCCGACCCCAGCACCCGCTGGTAGACCCCGAACGGCGCCTGCCCGCCGTCGGCCGGGTCCGGGAAGACGTCGTGGACGGCCAGCGTGCCGCCGACGGCGAGCTTCGCCACCCAGGCGTCCTGGTCGCGGCGCGCGGACTCCTCGGTGTGGCTGCCGTCCAGGAACAGCAGCGCCAGCGGGGTCGACCACAGCGGTGCCAGCGCCTCCGACCGGGCGACGACGGCGACCACGACGTCCTCCGCGCCGGCGGCGGCGACGGTGCGCCGGAAGCCCGGGAGGGTGTCGATCCGCCCGACCAGCGGGTCGACCAGCGACGGGTCGTGGTACTCCCAGCCGGGCTGGTGCTCCTCCGAGCCGCGGTGGTGGTCGACGGTGACCACCTGCCGGCCGGTTTCCCGGGCGGCGGCGGCCAGGTACAGCGCCGACTTGCCCAGCCAGCTGCCGATCTCCAGCAGCGGCCCGGGCACCCGCACCGCCCGGGCCGCGGCGTAGAGCGCCCGACCCTCGTCCGGCGGCATGAACCCCGGTGCGGCGGCCGCAGCGGCCAGCAGGTCGGTGGTCATCGGGCGGCTCCTCCGCTGCGGTCGGCCGGCAGCTCGGCGGCCATGGGGGTCGCCGACGTCGCCGCGGCCGCGACCAGTGCGCCGATCAGCGTGGTCACCGGGACGGCGAGCACGAGCGCGATCCCGCCGACGAGCGTACGGACGACCTCCTCGCCCACCACCGAGCCGGTCAGCGTCGTCCAGAACGGGCGCTCGTAGATGTCGAACAGCAGCAGCAGCGGCAGCGCGGCGCCGGCGTAGGCGAAGACGATCGTGTAGATCGTCGAGGCGATGTGGTCGCGCCCGATCGCCATGCCGCGCTGGAACAGCTGCACCCAGCCCATCTCCGGCGAGACCTCGTGCAGCTGCCAGACCGCGGACGCCTGGGTGATGGTGACGTCGTTGAGGATGCCCAGCCCGGCCACGACGAGGGCGGCCAGCACGAGGCCGGAGAAGTCCAGGGTCGGGTCGAACTGGAGCAGCTGCACGGCCTCCTCGTTGGCCAGGCCGGTGAGGTGCGCGGCGGCGACGGCGATCGTCCCGAGCACCGCGCTGAGCGCGAGCCCGAACAGGGTGCCCAGCAGCGCCGTCGTCGTCCGGGCGTTGAAGCCGTGCGCCAGGTACAGGACGACGTACATGATCGCCGAGGAGCCGACCAGGCTGACCCAGATCGGTGAGGACCCGGCCAGCAGACCGGGCAGCATGAACTGCAGCAGGATGAAGAACGCGAACACCAGGCCGAGCAGGGCGAGCAGGCCGCGCAACCGGGCCACCGCCCCCACCACGAGGGTGAACGCCAGCGCCAGGGTGATGATCGGGGTGCTGCGCGGGAAGTCCTGGAAGGAGTACGTGACCTGCCCGGTGTCGATGCCGGGGTCGCGGTTGAGCACCAGCTCGTCGCCCACCTCGATGCCCTCGGCCACCACCTCCGAGGACAGCTCGACCTGCACGTAGTCCCCGGAGCTGTCGCCCTCGGCGACGACCAGGACCGCCCGGGCACAGACCTGCGCGGGCGCGTTGCCGGTCGCCGCGGCGCACTCGTAGGTCTCCAGCGAGACGATGGTCGCCTCCGGGTAGGTCGTGCCCGGCGGCTGGAACGACTCCGCCGCCCGCTGCGCCGCGGTCTGCTCGCTGCTGGGCCACAGCACCAGCAGGCCGACCAGCGTGGCGATGCCCACCGGCACGAGCACGAGGAGCATCAGCCGGACGGCGGTGCGGCGACGTGCGACCGCGGCCGGGTCGGGCGGGCGGACCTCGCCCTCGGGTCCGTGGACGTGGGAGTGGGCCGACACCCGGACAGGCTAGGTGGCCGGTCGGCCGATCTCCGGCCGGACGGGCGGACGGCGTCGCACCCGCCCCTCGCCTCCCGGGCGTCCCCCCGCGGCGCCGCAGGTCAGCCGAGCCGGTAGGCCCGCTCGGCGTTGCCGGCGCCGATGAGACCGGCGATCCGGACGGCGTCGGCCGTCGTCCAGGCGTCCTCGGCGACCCCCTCGGCCAGGTACCGGCCCAGCCCGCGGCGGAACAGCAGCGTGCCCAGCAGGTAGAGCTCGGCCAGGCCGAAGGCATCGGAGGAGAACAGCACCTTCCCGAACGGCGCCAGCTCGAGCAGCTCGCGCAGCAGCGCCCCCGACCGGTGCCCGACGTTGTGGGTGGCCAGCCCGACGTCGACGAAGACGTGGCCGAACACCTGGGCGAGGAAACCGGCGTGCCGGTGGAACGGGTAGTTGTGCAGCAGCATCACCGGCACCCCGGCGGGCTCGGTGGCCCGCAGCAGGTCGGTCAGCAGCAGCGGGTCGCAGCGGTGCAGGTCGACGTCGGCGTCGCCGTACCCGACGTGGAACTGCACCGGCATCCCCAGGTCGATGCCGGACCAGATCAGGAACCGGTGCAGCACCGGGTCGGCGATCCGGACCGGGCCGCCCCCGGCCAGCAGCCGGTCGGCGGCCCTGGCGACCTCGGCGTCGTCCGGCCGGGTGCCCTCCAGGGCCAGCCCGACCCGGTAGGCGGCGATCGACTTCACCCCCGCGGCCTCGGCGGTGCGGGCGGCCAGCCGGGTGCGGAGCCGCTCGGGGAAGTCCGCGGCTGCGCCGCCGTCGGCGAGCACCTCCTCGGCGAGCGCCTCCAGCCGCACGATCTCCCGTGCCCGCCCGCCGGCCAGCGCGGCCAGCTCGGCCGGGGAGGTGATCGGCTCGGGCAGGTACCCGGTGTCGACCAGGAACGTGCCGGTGCCGGTCGCCGCGAGCATGCGGCGGTTCACCTCGTCGGCGCCGAGCTCGGCCCGACGGTCGAGGTACTCCTCGGCCGGGGCGTGCGCGGGCAGGTCGAGCACCGGGGGGCACCACCGGCGGACGGCGAGACCGACCTGCGAGTCGAACAGCGAGCCACCGAGCGCGCTCGGCCCGGCCGCCTCGGTCAGCATCGACTCGAACCCGGCCCGGGTCAGGTCCCGGCGCACCAGACCGTGGCAGTGGTGGTCGACCAGCGGCAGGCCGGCGAGGTCGGGGTCCAGGTCGCTCACCGGGCCAGTCTGGACCGCGCGCCGGCCGCGCGCCGCCTGCCTACAGTCGGGGCATGCCCTCCTGGAGCACCGCGGACATCCCCTCCCAGACCGGTCGCACCGTCGTCGTGACCGGCGCGAACAGCGGCCTAGGCCTGGAGACCGCGCGCGCCCTGGCCGTGGCCGGCGCCCGGGTGGTGCTGGCCGTGCGGGACACCGCCCGCGGCACCCAGGCCGCGGCGAACCTGCCGGGTGAGGTGGAGGTGCGCCGGCTCGACCTGGCCGACCTCGCCTCGGTGCGGGAGTTCGCCGCGGGGTGGACCGGCGACCTCGACGTCCTGGTCAACAACGCCGGGATCATGCAGGTGCCGGCCGGGCGCACCACCGACGGCTTCGAGCTGCAGTTCGGCACCAACCACCTCGGTCACTTCGCGCTGACCGACCTGCTGCTGCCGCACCTGACCGACCGGGTGGTCACGGTCTCCTCGATGCTGCACCGGTCCGGGGAGATCGTGCTCGACGACCTGAACTGGGAGCGCCGCACGTACTCGGCCACCGGCGCCTACGGGCAGTCCAAGCTGGCGAACCTGCTGTTCACCCTGGAGCTGCAGCGCCGGCTGACCGCGGCGGGCTCGACGGTGCGCGCCCTCGCGGCACACCCGGGCTGGGCGGCCACCAACCTGCAGGGCCGCACGGGCAACCGGGTGAAGGACGCCGCGATGGCGGTCGCCAACCGCGCGCTGGCCACCAGCGCCCAGCAGGGCGCGCTTCCCACGCTGTTCGCCGCCGTCGCCGACCTGCCGGGTGGGAGCTTCGCCGGGCCGGACGGCACCACCATGCGCGGTGCGCCGACGCTGGCCGGCCGGAGCCCCGCCGCCTCGGACCCGGTGATGGCCGGCCGGCTGTGGACTGCGTCCGTCGAGCTCACCGGCGTCGACTCCCCGACCTGACCACCGCCCGTTCCGCGGCCGGCGCCGCCGCGAGGACCAGGGCCGCGGCCACCACGAACGCCGTCCGGGTGCTCGTCGCGTCCGCGACCGCGCCGAGCACCAGGGCACCGGCCGCCTGTCCCACGGTGAGGCCGATGAACAGCACCGCCGCGGCCTGCGGCGCTGCCGCGGGCAGCCGGTGGCCACCCCAGACGATGAGCACGCCGCTGAGCGCGACGAACGCGGCACCGAATCCGGCCAGCGCGAGTGCCACGACGGCGGGTGACCCGGGCAGGACGGCGAGGGCCAGGGTGGCGGCCGCCGCGGTCCCGGCCGAGCACGCCCAGGCCCGGCGCAGCCCGACCCGCAGCACCAGGTCGCCGCTGAGCCCACCGATCAGGCCGGCACCGCCGAGCACGCACCAGAGCAGCCCGGTGGTGCCGGCGGACAGCCCGCCGGCGACGGTCATCAGGTCCCGCCCGAAGGTCCACACGGCGGCGCAGCCCGCGCCCGCCAGTCCGGCGGCGACCAGCGGCCGGACGAGGTCGCGCAGCGGCGCCTCGGGACGGCTCTCCGGGACGGTGGGCCAGCGGCTGTTCCGGTCGGCCCACGCGGTGACCAGCACGGCCACCAGGGCGAACCCGGCCCACGCCGCCCGCCACGCGTCCGGCACGGCGAGCACCAGCAGCCCGCCGACGACGACGCCGGCCCCGGTGCCGCTGTTGACCAGGGCCTGGGCACGCGGCTGCGCCTCCGGCCGCACGGTCGAGGCCACAGCAGCGACCAGCGCCGGGCTGGCCGCCCCGGCTCCGCTGCCCGCGACGAGCGCCCCGACCGCCAGGGCCGGGACCGACCAGGAGGCAGCCACTAGCAGCGAGCCCAGGGCAGCGGTACCGCCGGCCAGCCACAGCGCCTGTCGCGCCCGGGCGCGCCCGGCCAGTCGCTGGCTGACATGGGCGGCGAGGCAGTACGCCAGGTAGCTGGCCGCCGCGATGGCCCCCGCGGTCCCCGGGGACAACCCGAAGGCGGCGCGGAACTGCGGCAGGTAGAGGCCGAAGCCGTAGCGGGCCAGCCCGTAGGTGACGGCGATGACCGCCAGCCCGGGCACGACCAGGGCGGCCGACCGGTGCTCCGACGGTGACTGTAACGATCGTTTCATCATAACGAGCGTTACAGTAGGCGCATGACCCCACGTTCCGCGACCCGGCCCGCGCGCGATCGGTTGCTCGCCGCCGCCGGCGAGCTCTTCTACGAGTCCGGCATCGCCGCGACCGGGGTCGACGCGGTGCTCGCCCGCGCACAGGTCGCCCCGGCGACGATGTACGCGCACTTCGCCGGCAAGGACGGGCTGGTGGCGGCCTACCTGGAGCAGCGGTACGAGGTGTGGCGCCGGACCTGGGACGAGGTCCTCGCCGAGCGCACCGACCCGGTCGACCGGCTGCTGTCGCTCTTCGACGCCGTGGTCCGGTACCGCGAACGCGAGGGCAGCAGGCGCGGGTGCGGGTTCCTCGCGGCGGCCACCGAGCTACCGGCCGACCACCCGGGCCAGGCGTGGCTGCAGGCGGACTCCCGGCTGCTGACCGACCGGCTGCGGGAGTTCGCCGTCGCCACCGGGCTGGCCGACCCGGACGAGGCCGCCGCCACCGTGCTGCTCTGCTACGACGGCGCACTGGCCCGCTCGGCCCGGGAGTGGACCACCCCGGAGCTCCACGCCGGAGACCCGATCCAGCGAGCCCGCGAGCTCGCCGCCGCCTGGCTCGCGATGCGCGGGCACACCCCGGCTGCCTGAGCCACGCCGCCACCTCGTGGCCGGGGTGCACGCACGGCCGACCTCGCGTGGTGCGCGACCGGGATGCCGTGGTGCACTGCCGCGGTGTCCGTTGTCGAGAAGCTCGACCGGCTGCAGCGCCGGCGCCGCGCGGCTGGGTTCCCCATCGCCGTCATCTACAAGTACGTCGACGACTCCGGCCCCTACCTCGCCGCGCTGATCACCTACTACGCCTTCGTCTCGCTGTTCCCCCTGCTGCTGCTGTTCTCCACCATCCTGAGCAACGTCCTGGTGAACGACCCTGAGCTGCAGCAGCAGCTGCTCGAGTCGGCGGTGAGCCAGTTCCCCGTGGTCGGCCAGCAGATCGGGGAGCCGCGCGGCCTCAGCGGCGGCGTGCTCGGGGTGGTCGTCGGCATCCTGGGCTCGCTGTACGGCGCCCTCGGCGTCGCCCAGGCGATCCAGTACGCGATGAACACCGCCTGGGCGGTGCCGCGCAACAGCCGCCCCAACCCGTTCCTCGCCCGCGGCCTCAGCCTGCTGCTGGTCGCCACCGCCGGGCTCGCCGTCATCGGGACGACGGCGCTGGCCACCTTCACCGCCGGCCACGCCGGCTCGATGGGCGGGGCGTCCCGGATCCTCACCGTCATCGGGTCGGTGGCGATCAACGCCGCCGTCTTCGTCTTCGCCTTCCGGCTGGCCACCGCCCGGCCCCTGACGATCCGCCAGGTGCTCCCGGGGGCGTTCACCGCCGCAGTGCTGTGGCAGCTGCTGCAGACCTTCGGCGTCACCTACGTCAGCCGGGTCATGACCACGGCGAGCGCCACCAACGGCGTCTTCGCCCTGGTGCTCGGCCTGCTCGCGTTCCTGTACCTGGCCGCGGTGGTCGGCGTGCTGTGCGTGGAGATCAACGCGGTGCGGGTCAACCGGCTGTGGCCGCGGGCGCTGCTCACCCCGTTCACCGACGACGTCGACCTCACCGCCGGCGACCGGCGCAGCTACACCGGCATGGCGAAGGCCCAGCGGACCAAGGGCTTCGAGACGGTGCACGTGTCCTTCGACCCACCCGACCGCAGCACGGACTGAGCACAGCACGGACCGAGCGCGACCCGACCGACGCCGGAGGGCACATGGAACTGCACGAGCGGGACGAGCGACGGGCCGCGGCCGAGGCGGTGCTGGACGACCTGGCGAGTGCGGGGGTGGTCGGCGTCGTCCTGCCCTGGGTCGACACCAGCGGCATCACCCGGATGAAGTCCGTGCCGCTGGCCAGGCTGCCCAGCGCCGCCCAGTGGGGCGCGGGCATGAGCCAGGTCTTCGACGGCTTCCTGGTCGACGACTCCATCGTCGCGGGCACCCACGCCGGCAGTGCGATCGGTGACCTGCGGCTGCACCCCGACCTGTCCGGACTCCGGGTGCTGGCCGGCCAGGACGGCTGGGCGTGGGCGCCGGTCGACCGGTACACGCAGGACGGCGCACCGCACGTGCAGTGCTCGCGCTCGCTGCTGCGCCGGCTGGTCGGTGAGCTCGCCGAGGAGGGGCTGAGCGTCAAGGCCGCCATCGAGGTCGAGTGGGCGCTGGGCGAGGGTGCGGGGCCACCCGGCTCCGACCCCCGCACCTTCCGGCCGGCGCTCGCCGGGCCCGCCTACGGCATGACCCGGCACGTCGAGGTCTCCGACTACGCGCGGGACCTGCTGGAGGCGCTGGACGCCCAAGGGGTCGCGGTCGACCAGTTCCACCCGGAGTACGCCGCCGGTCAGCTGGAGGTGTCGGTGGGCGCGCAGGACCCGGTCGCCGCCGCCGACACCTCGCTCCTGGTGCGCACCACCATCCAGGCGGTCAGCATCGCGCACGGGCTGCGCGCCTCGTTCTCCCCCAAGGTGACCGCCGACGGGGTGGGCAACGGCGGCCACGTGCACCTGTCGCTGTGGCGCGGGGCGGAGAACCTGATGAACGGCGGGCCCGGGACCTTCGGGTTGACCGAGGACGGCGAGGGGTTCACCGCCGGGCTGCTCGCCCACCTGCCCGCGCTGCTCGCCGTCGGCTGCCCGAGCGTCGCCTCCTACCTGCGCCTGGTGCCCTCGCACTGGGCCGGCGCCTACGCCGTGTGGGGTCTGGAGAACCGGGAGGCCGCCGTCCGCTTCGTCACCGGTCCGAGCGGCAACCGACAGGCTGCGGCCAACGTCGAGGTCAAGTGCGTCGACGGCGCGGCCAACCCGTACCTGCTGCTGGCCGGGCTGCTCGCCGCCGGCCAGGCGGGACTACGGGCCGGCTCCGTCCTCCCCGACCCGGTCGCCGTCGACCCCGGCACGCTGACCGAGGAGGGACGCCGGGAGGCCGGGATCGTCGCGCTGCCGACCTCGCTGGAAGAGGCAGTGACCGCCTTTGAGCGGGACGACGTGCTCCTCGCCGCGTTCGGGCCGGAGCTGGCGACCACGATCGCGGAGGTCCGGCGAGGGGAGATCGCCCTGTTCGCGGAGACGTCGCCGGAGGAGCTCACCGCCGCCGTCCGCTGGCGGTACTGAGCCGGGGCGACCCTGCACCGGTCACTACAGGTTTTCTGCTCCGGCGACGTTTACTTCGACGCCCAGCCGAGGTAATCTCCAGTCGTCGCTGGAGGTTCATCCAGCGGCCGCGACATCAGGACATCGGACCAGCACGACATCCGGAGGTACGCAGCCATGATGCTGACTTCCTACGACCCCTTCGCCGCGACGTCCGCCGCCTTCCGCGCGCTGGACCAGCTGACCGGCCGATCCGGCACGACCACCGCCCGCCCGCTGGCCGGCATGCCGATGGACGCCTACCGGGTGGGCGACAACTTCGTGGCCCACTTCGACCTGCCCGGCGTCGACCCCGGCTCGATCGACCTGTCGGTCGAGGGCACCACGCTGACCATCAGCGCCGAGCGGTCGGTGCCGCAGATCGAGGGCGCGCAGTGGCAGGTCGCCGAGCGTCCGTTCGGCAGCTACACCCGGCAGCTGGTGCTGGGCCGCAGCCTGGACACCGACCGGCTCGAGGCGAGCTACCACGACGGCGTGCTCACCGTGAGCATCCCGGTCGCCGAGAAGGCCAAGGCCCGCAAGATCACGGTGACCCGCGCGGACACCCCGGCCGCGGTGGAGGCGCACACCATCGAGGGTGAGCAGCCCTCCGTCGAGAGCTGATCGACAGCAACCCGGGAGGGGCGGGACCCAGCGGTCCCGCCCCTCCCGGCGTCTTCCGGAGGACCCATGAGCACCGACCCGCTCCAGCCCCTGGACGACCCCGACCACCCGGTGCTCACCATGAGCCAGGCGGCCGACCTGCTCGGCGTCCAGGCGGCCTTCCTGCGCAGCCTGGACTCCTCCGGCGTGCTGCACCCACACCGCTCCCCCGGCGGGCACCGGCGCTACTCCCGGCACCAGCTCCAGCTGGCCGCCCGGGTGCGGGTGCTCCTCGACGACGGCCACCTGCTCGGCTCGGCCCAGGTCATCGTGCAGCTGCAGGACGACCTGGCCGAGGCCGTCGCCGACGCCGAGCACGCCCGCGACGAACGGGACGCCGTGCGCCAGGAGCTGCGCGACCGGCGCCGCTGAGCCAGCGGATCAGGGCTCGAGCACCAGCTTGCGGTGGGCGAAGGAGGTCTGCCGCTGCCAGACCTCGGCCACGTCGGCCAACGGTGCCCGCTCGACCTCCACGGCGATCCGCCCGTCGGCGGCGTGCCCGGTGAGCTCGGCCCATCCCCGGGCGACGACGTCCTGCGGCACGTGCCGGGTCGTGTAGCCGAGCAGGTCGACCATCGCCTCCCGGAAGCCGCCCGCGACCACCTCTGCCGCCGGCGCCGCCGAGTGCCCGATCTGCACGTGCCGCATCCCCATCCGGGCAGCCGCCATGGCAGCCAGCGCCGGCTGACCCCACACCGGGTCGATGGTCACGTCGACCCCGCCGCCGGCCGCGTCCCGGATCCGCTCGCCGAGCGCGGCGGTCGACTCGTCGCCGGTGAGCTCGACGGTGGCGTCCGCACCCAGGTCGGTCAGCCGCCGGAGCGACTCGGCGTCCCGGGCAGCCGCGACCACCCGGCCAGCACCGAGCACCTTCGCCGCCTGGACGGCGATCGTGCCGAGCACCCCGCTGGCCCCCAGCACGAGCACCGTCTCCCCCGGCTGCAGCCGGGCCCGCCACTGCAGCGGCAGCCACGCCGCCAGCCCGGCGATGCCGAGGGCGACCGCGAGCCCGTCGTCGAGCCCGTCGGGCACGTCGAACAGCGAGTCGGCCGGTACCAGCGTGCGCTGCGCCATCGAGCCGAACGGCGCGACGCAGCCGTTGAAGTACACCCGCCGGCCCTCGACCGTGCCGACGCCCTCACGCCCGGCGACCGACGGGAACGGTGGCTTGGTGACGAAGGCGCCGGCGGCGATGGCGACGTCGACCGGGTTGACCCCGGCGACCCGGACGTCCACCACCACCTGCCCGGGGCCGGCGGCGGGCTCGTCGAACGAGTCGAAGGTGGGGGTGCCGGGCTCGGTGAGCACTGCTGCGTCCATCGGGCTGACGCTAGGCGAGCGGAGGCCGCCGCGCGCTCCGGCTCAGAGCAGAGCGGGGAGCAGCAACAGCAGGGTGGGCACGAGGAGCAGGGCGACCGCGCCGGCGAGTGCGGCCCAGCGGGCGCGGGCGGGCAGCGGGTCCGGTGCAGCGAGCAGCCGGCGGACCCGGACCGCGACCGGTCCCCCGGTGACCGCGAGCGCCCCCTCCGGCACCTGGCCCCCTGCCCCACCGGCGGCGGCCACGATCGCGACGGCGAGGGTCCGCCGCGGGTCCGGCCCGGAGAGCGAGCGCAGGGCGACGTCGTCGGCGCGCATCTCGACCAGGTCGCGCACCCCGTCGTGCGCCCGGTCGGCCGCCGGCAGCACCGGCAGCGCCGCCCGCCAGGCGACGAAGGGCAGCAGCAGCAGGTGGTGGTGCTC
The DNA here is from genome assembly GCF_026967995.1 of Modestobacter sp. VKM Ac-2979. Taxonomy (NCBI): domain Bacteria; kingdom Bacillati; phylum Actinomycetota; class Actinomycetes; order Geodermatophilales; family Geodermatophilaceae; genus Modestobacter; species Modestobacter sp. VKM Ac-2979. The sequence continues at coordinate 51,571 of NZ_JAPVBO010000009.1, read as the reverse complement.
GCGCAGGTGCGCCCGTTCGTGGGCGACGACGGCGTCCAGCTGCGCACCGTCCAGCTCGGCCACCATCCCGGAGGAGAGCACCAGCAACGGGCGCGCTCCGGGGATGCAGAACGCCACCGGCGCGGGGTGGTCGAGCAGCAGCGTCTCCTCCGCCGACGCCCGCTCCCCCGATGCCGGCTCCCCCGACGACGCGCCGGGCCGGACGAGCAGTTCCAGCAGCGCACGGTGCCGCCGCCGGGTGCGCGCGGTGCGGACACCGGAGAGCGCGAGCACCCCCAGCAGCTCCAGCGCCAGCACCGCGGCGAGGGTCTGGGCGACCCAGTGGTCACCGCGCACCGGCTCGGCGCTGGGCTGCCGGGTCACCCAGTGCCACCAGGCCTCGGGGAGCGAGTGCCCCCAGGGCGCGAGCCCGTGCACCAGCAGTGCACCGATGATCGCCAGCCCTCCGGCCAGGCCGATCGCCTGCCAGCAGACCAGGGCCGCGAGCGGGTCGCGCCGGGGCCAGCGGGCCCGGGCCAGCGCGGCCGGCACCGGCCAGGCCAGCAGCGCGGCGAGGACGCCGAGCGCCAGGGCGGTCGCCGGGAGCACGCTCAGCGAGCGCCGGTGGCGTCCGGACCGGCTGCTGCGCCGCCGCCGCCGAGCAGTTCACGGAGCATGGCGGCGTCCTCGGCGTCGACGCTGCCGACGAACCGGGCCAGCGCCGCTTGCCGGTCACCCGCCTGGCCGAGCACCTCGTGCATGAGCTCGGCCGCGTGCGCCTCACGCGTGGCCCGGGGGGCGAAGCGCCGGGGGCGCCGGTCGTCGTGGACGACGAACCCCTTCTGCTCCAGCCGGCTCAGCACCGTGTGGACCGTGGTCAGCGCGAGCCCGCGGTCGGCCAGCTCCTGCTGCAGCTCGGTCGCGCTGACCGGACCGGCGGCCGCCCACAGCCGGTCCATGAGTGTGCGCTCCAACTCACCGAGTGAGGCCATTGGTCCCTCCTCTGTCCGGTGTCTCACAACCGATGGTCTCTGCGGGTCGTAGACGAGAAGTTCTACGAAGCGTAGAAATGAGTTCTACGACATGTAGAAGACTACGCGCCGGTCGTAGGAGACAGGGAGGCAACAGCCGTGGACGTCCTGGACGTAGCGCGCTGGCAGTTCGGGATCACCACCGTCTACCACTTCATGATGGTCCCGCTGACCATCGGGCTCGGGATCCTGCTGGTGGTCATGCACACGATGTGGGTGCGCACCGACAACCCCGAGTGGCTGCGGATGACCCGGTTCTGGGGCCGCATCTACCTGATCAACTTCGTCCTCGGGGTGGCCACCGGACTGGTCCAGGAGTTCCAGTTCGGGCTCGCCTGGAGCGAGTACAGCCGGTTCGTCGGCGACGTCTTCGGGTCGCTGCTCGCCCTCGAGGCCCTGCTGGCCTTCTTCCTCGAGTCGACCTTCCTCGGCCTGTGGATCTTCGGCTGGGGCCGGATCCCGAAGAAGGTGCACCTCGCCGCGCTCTGGGCGGCGGTGATCGGCTCGATCGTCAGCGCGTACTTCATCATCGCGGCCAACTCGTGGATGCAGCACCCGGTCGGGGTCGTGACCAACGACGCCACCGGGCGGCCCGAGCAGGTCGACTTCCTCGCCGTCCTGACCAACAACACCGCGCTCGCCGCGTTCAGCCACACCATCGTCGGCGCGCTGATGGTCGCCGCCGCGCTGCTGGTCGGCATCGGCCTGTGGCACCTGCGCAAGCGCCGGCTGGCCGGTCTCTCCCCCGAGGACGTCGACCACAGCGTGTGGCGCCGCTCGGTGCGGATCGGCGGGTTCGCCTCCCTCATCGCGTTCGTGCTCGTCGCGATCACCGGGGACTACCAGGCCAAGCTGATGTACCAGCAGCAGCCGCTGAAGATGTCCTCGGCCGAGGCGCTCTGCGAGACCGAGGCGCCGGCGCCCTTCTCGGTCTTCGCCTTCGGCAAGCTCGGCAGCAACGAGTGCGACGACGTGCACTCCTGGACCGTCCCGGCGCTGCTCTCCTACCTGGCGCACGGCGACTTCACCACCGCGGTGCCCGGGGTCAACGACCTGCAGGAGTCGTACGAGGAGGCCTACGGGGCGACCTACCCCGATGACCCGTCCTTCGGCGACAAGGCCGGCGAGCCGATCGACTACACCCCGCTGCTCGCGGTCACCTACTGGAACTTCCGGCTGATGATCGGCATGGGCATGGTCTCGGCCGGGGTGGCCGCCTACGCGCTGTGGGCGACCCGGCGCGGCCGGGTGCCGACGTCGAAGATCGGCGTCTACGGCTCGCTGCTCGCGGTCGGCGCACCCTTCGTCGCCAACGCCGCGGGCTGGATCTTCACCGAGATGGGCCGCCAGCCCTTCGTCGTCCACCCGAACCCCGACGTGCCCCGCGAGGACCAGGTCTACTTCTTCACCGCCCAGGCCGTCTCCCCCGGCGTCAGCGCGGCCGAGGTCTGGACCTCGCTGATCGGCCTGACGCTGGTCTACGGCGCCCTGGCCGTGGTGGAGCTCTGGCTGATCGTGAACTTCGTCCGTCGCGGGGTCACCACCAGCGACGGCGCCCCGACCCCGGGCCACACCCCCGACGGCGACCCCGACGCCGACGTCACCCCGGGCAGCGCGAGCACCCGGCGGGCCGACGACGACGTCCTCTCCTTCGCCTACTGACCGGCCCTGAGACCGAGAGAGACACTCCCATGGACCTGCAGACACTCTGGTTCGCCGCGGTCGCCGTGCTCTGGACCGGCTTCCTGCTGCTCGAGGGCTTCGACTTCGGCGTCGCCGCCCTGATCCCGGTGATCGGGCGCCGCCCGGCCGACCGGCACCTGATGCTCCGGTCGATCGGCCCGGTGTGGGACGGCAACGAGGTCTGGCTGATCACCGCGGCCGGCGCCGTCTTCGCCGCCTTCCCCGGCTGGTACGCCACCTGGCTGCCGGCGCTGTACCTGCCGTTCGTGCTGGTGCTGTTCGGCCTGATCATCCGGGCCGTGGCCTTCGAGTGGCGGCACTCGCACCACACCGCGCAGTGGGACAGCACCTGGACCAACGTCATCGTCACCGGATCGCTCATCGCCGCCCTCGGGGTCGGCGCGGCGCTGGGCGGCACCACGCTGGGCCTGCCGATCGACGGTGACGGCATCCGGGTCGGCGGCGCCTTCGCCGGCGTCACCTGGTCCGCACTGCTGGGCGGGGTGGCCGTGCTCGCCTACTCGATGGTGCACGGCGCCGTCTTCCTGGCGCTGAAGACCGAGGGGCCGGTGCGGCTGGCCGCGCGCGCCTTCGCCCGCCGCTGGTCGCTGGTCGCGGCGGTGCCGCTGCTGGCCTGGGCCGGGCTGGTGCAGCTGCGCGAGGGCACCGCCGTCACCGCGGTGCTGTGGCTGGTCGCCGCACTGGCGGTGCTGGTCGCCTGGGCGAGCATCCGGGTCGACCGGGAGGGACCGGCGTTCACCGCCTGGGCCGTCGTCATGCTCGCCTCGGCGGCGACGATCTTCGGCGCCGTCTACCCGGTGGTCGTCGTCTCCTCGATCGACCCGGCCTTCGACGTCACCATCGCCGAGGCCTCGGTCAGCGACTACACGCTGACCGTGATGACCTGGGCAGCCGGCTTCGGGCTCCCGGTCGTGCTGGGCTACCAGGCCTGGACCTACTGGGTGTTCCGCAAGCGGCTCACCGCCGACCCGGAGACCCCGCACGCCGACGCCACCGAGGAGCAGGTGCGCGCATGACCTCGCCTGACAGCCACCAAAATGGCCATTTTGGTGGTGCCGAGCGGGGGCGGGGGCCGCTGGGGCCGCTCGCGGGGGTGCCCGGGCTGACCGGGGCGCTGGTGCGGGCCGCGGTCGCCGCGCTCGGGCAGACCGTCGGGGTCGTCCTGCTCGCGGCCGGGCTCGCCCGCGCCGTGGCGGACGTCGCCGACGGCGTCACCCCGGGGACGTCGCTGCTCGTGGCGCTGCTCGGCGTCGGGATCCGGGCCGCCGCCGGCGGGCTGGGCAGCGTGCTGGCCACCCGGGACGCCCGGCGGGCCGAGGACACCCTGCGCCGCCGGCTGCTCACCCGGCTGCTGGCCGGCGAGGGCGAGGCGGTCGCGGCCGCCGGCGGCAGCGGGCCGGCGGCGGTGCTGGCCAGCACCCGACTGCACGACCTGGGGCCGGCGCTGGCCACCTACCTGCCGGCGCTCGCGCAGACGATCGTCGTCCCGCCGGTGCTGCTGGTGGTGCTGGGCCTGACCGACTGGCTCTCCGCGCTGCTGGTGGCGGTCACCCTGCCGCTGGTGCCGCTGTTCATGGCGCTGGTCGGGCTGCACACCCGGGACCGGACGGTCGAGGCGGCCCGGGCACTGGACCGGATCGCCGGGCACGTCGCCGAGCTGGTCCGCGGCCTGCCGGTCCTGGTCGGGTTGGGCCGCGCCGCCGACCAGCTGTCCGCGCTGGCCGACCTCGGCGAGACCCACCGCCGGCGCACGCTGGCCACCCTGCGGATCGCCTTCCTCTCCTCGCTGGTCCTCGAGGTGCTCGCCACCCTGTCGGTCGCGCTGGTCGCGGTGACCGTCGGCGTGCGGCTGGTGCACGGGGACATGGGCCTGGACGTCGGCCTGCTCGCGCTGCTGCTCGCCCCCGAGGCGTTCGCGCCGCTGCGGGCACTGGGCGCCGCGCACCACGCCTCCGAGGATGCCGCCGAGGCCGCCGCCGAGGCCCGCGCCGTGCTCGCCGCCCCCGCCCCCCGGCCGGTGCTCGCCGCTCCGCCCGCCGGGCAGCTGCGCGGGGTCACCGTCGACGGCCTCACCGTCTCCTTCCCCGGCCGCAGCCGGCCCGCCGTCGACGGCGCCTCGTTCGAGGTGGCGCCGGGCGAGCTGGTGGCCCTGCGCGGGCCGAGCGGATCGGGCAAGTCCACGGTGCTCGCCGTCCTGGCCGGCCAGCTCCTCGACGGGGCCACCGCGCAGGTCGACGGCGTGGTGCTGGCACCTGCGGACGTCGCCGTCGTCCCGCAGTTCCCGCACACCGTCGCCGACACCGTGCTCGACGAGCTGCGCCGGCACGCCGGCGACGTCCCCGACGAGTGGGCCACCGACCTGGCCGACACCGCGCTGGCCTGGCTGGACGCCGGGCACCTGCGCGAGCGCGCCTGCCGCACCCTCTCCCCCGGCGAGCTGCAGCGGGTCGCGCTGGCCCGGGCGCTGGTCCGGGTGCAGCGCGGCGCCCGGGTGCTGCTGCTGGACGAGCCGACGGCGTCGCTGGACGCGGCGAGCACCGCGCAGGTCGCCGAGCTGCTGGTCCGGCTGCGCGGCTCGCTCTGCACCGTGCTGGTCACCCACTCCCCCGCGCTGGCCGCGCTCGCCGACCGCGCCGTCGACCTCACCGGACCCGACGCCCTGCCGCCGCTCACCACCGTCCCGGCGCCCGAGCGCACCGGCAGCACCGAGGACGCCGGTGCCCCGCTCCCCGCCGCCCTCGCCGAGCCCGGCGCCGCCCCCGAGGCGGACCGCGGCACCGCCGGCCTCAGCTGGCCACGGCGGGCGGTGGTGCGGGCGGTCGCCGCCGGCTCGGCCTCGGCGGCGTCCGCCGTGGCGCTGACCGCGGTCTCGGGCTGGCTGATCGTCCGGGCCGCCGAGCAGCCGCCGATCCTCACCCTGCTGGTGGCCACGGCCGGGGTGCGCGGCTTCGGGCTGGCCCGGGCCGGGCTCCGCTGGCTGGAGCGGCTGGCCGGCCACGACGCCGCCTTCCGGCTGGCGTCGAGCACCCGGCTGCAGGTGTGGCGCGCGCTGGTCGCGCAGGGCCCGGCCGCCGACCGCACCCCCGGCCGGGCCCTGGCCCGGGTCGTCGGGGACGTCGGCCTGCTGCAGGACCTCTCCGTCCGGGTGGTCACCCCGCCCCTGGTCTCCGGCATCGTGCTGGTCGGGACGACGGCGGTGCTGGCCCTGCTCGACCCGCGGGCCGGCGCACTGGTCGCCGCGCTCGTCGGGGTCGCGGTGCTGGGCGTGCTCGGTGTGCACCGCCGGGCCGACCGGGGCAGCGCCCGATACGCCGCCGAGCTGCGCACGGTGACCCTGCGGGAGACCAGCGCAGCCCTCGAGGCCGCCGGCGACCTGCGGGCGCACGGCCTCACCGGCGAGGCCGTCGACCGGCTCGACCAGCTGGGCCGCCGGCAGGGCCGCGCGGCCCGGGCCGGGGCCACCGCCACGGCACTGGGCGACGCGCTCGCGGTGCTGGCCACCGGTGCCGCCGCCGTCGGTGCGCTGGCCGTCGCGGCCGTCGGCGTCCGCGCCGGGGAGCTCTCCGCACCCACCGCCGCCGTCCTGGCGCTGGCGCCCCTGGCGCTGCTCGAGCCGCTCACCGCACTCGGCGCCGCGCAGCGGCACCGGCTGGCCTGGCACGACGCGCAGGCCCGGGTCGAGTCCGTGCTCGCCGAGCCGGTGGCCGCCGACCCGGCGCCGGCCGAGCGGGTGGCCCCGCCGCGGCCGGTGCGCGAGCTGGCGCTGGAGCAGCTCACCGCCGGCTGGCCGGGGCGCCCGGCGGTGCTGCGCGACCTGGACGCCGTCGCCACCGCCGGGTCCGACTGGCTGGTGGTCACCGGCCCGTCCGGATCGGGCAAGTCGACGCTGCTGTCGGTGCTGATGGCCTCGCTGCGTCCCGCGGCCGGCGCCTACGTCCTCGGCGACGGGCGCCGTCCGGTGCCGGCCGACCGGCTGACCCGGGCCGACGTGCAGGGCACCATCGCCTGGTGCCCGCAGGAGGCACACGTCTTCGACGCTCCGCTGCGGGCCAACCTCGCGCTGGCCCGCCCCCGCGGCGAGCTGGCCGGTGCCGACGGCGAGGAGGCGATGCGCCGGGCCCTGACCGACGCCGGGCTCGGTGCGCTGCTGGCCAGCCTGCCGGCAGGGCTGGACACCCCGGTCGGGGCGGGCGGCACCTCGCTGTCCGGTGGCGAGCGGCGGCGGCTGGCGGTGGCGCGAGCGCTGTTGGCGGACCGGGACGTCGTGCTGCTGGACGAGCCGACCGCCCACCTGGACCCGCCGACGGCCGCCGCCCTGGTGGCCGACCTGCGCCGGGCGCTGGCGGGCCGGCTGGTCGTCTGCGTGACCCACGACCCCGCGGTGGCCGAGGAGCACGACAGCGTCCTGCGGCTGGACGGGATGGTCCCCGAGCACACGCCGGCTCCGGCGCGCCGCTGACCGGTTTGCCGCGGCTCCTGCTGCGGCACGTCTCCGGGATGACCCTGGCCGAGCGCTTCGCCGCCGCGGCGGCGGCGGAGGCGGCCGCGGCGGCGGACGATGAGGGGCACCTGCTCCCCGACCAGCTGACCCGGGCCACCGTCCGGGTGCTGGCGGTCGACGGTGCCGGTCTCAGCGTGCTGACCGGCACCCGGGGCCGCTGCCCGCTGGGCGCGAGCTCACCGGAGGCCGGCCGGGCCGAGCGGCTGCAGTTCACCGTGGGCACCGGCCCCTGCCTGCTGGCCCACGCCACCGGTGAACCGGTCTTCGCCGCCGAGCAGGACCTCCGCCGACGGTGGCCGGAGTTCGCCGACGTGCTGGTGGCCAGCACCCCCTACCGCGGCGTCGTGTCCCTGCCGATCCCGAACGCACTGGCCGGCGCCGGTGCGCTGGACCTCTTCCTCGTCGACCCCGACGACGTCCTGCGGCTGGACGTGTTCGACGCCCTCGCCATCGGCCACCTGGTGTCCGGCGCGCTCAGCGACGCCGTGGCGTGGTCGGCGCAGTCGGGCGCCGCGGGCCCGGACTGGCTGCACAGCCCGGCCGCGGTGCGCCGGGCCGCCGTCTGGCGCGCGGTCGGGTCGCTCAGCGTGTCGCTGGACGCCGACGCGGGAGCCGCGCTGGCCGTGCTGCGGGCGCACGCCTGGGCCACGGGACGCTCGGTCGACTCGGTGGCGGCGGACCTGGTGAGCGGCCGGCTGGTGACCGCCGACGTCGTCGGACGGCCCGGCGGACCCTGAGCGGGCGCGTGCATGGGGCACGCTGGGCCCATGGCGCAGCCGACGGTCGAGGAGTTCCTCGACGCCCTGGACCACCCCCGCCTGAACGACGTCCGGCGGCTCCGCGCGGCGATCATGGCCTCGGACGCCGAGCTCACCGAACACGTGAAGTGGCGGGCGCCGAGCTTCTGCGCCCGCGGGGTGGACCGGGTGACCTTCCGGCTGTTCCCGGCCGACCACCTGCAGCTGGTCTTCCACCGCGGTGCGAAGCCCCAGGAGACCGCGGGCTTCGCGTTCGGGGACGACACCGGGCTGCTGCGCTGGGCCGACACCGACCGCGCCGTGCTGTCACTGGGCGACTCCGCCGACGTGACCGCCAAGCTGGACGCGATCGTGGCCCTCGTGGAGCGCTGGGTGCGGGTCTGAGTCGGCTCAGTCGCAGGGCGGCCCCGCCGGGACGTCGACCTGGATCTCCGGGCCCAGCTCCGCGTCGACCAGCGGCAGGTCGTCGCCGGACCAGAAGCTGCCCGGGTCGTAGGCGTTGAGCGGCCGGTTCTTCGGCAGCAGGCCCATCGCCGTGTAGGTGGTGGCGACCAGCTCGGCGCAGAAGATCGTGTCGTTCGTCTGGTGCCGGCGCAGCTTGCCGTTGACCCAGCCGTGCGCCAGGTGCCGGGTGGTGGGGAACGGCTTGCCGTCGAGCCGGGCGATGGTGCGCAGCACGGCGTCCTCCATCTCCCGGGGCACCCCGCCGTCGTCGGCCGGGCCGACCAGCTGGCGCAGCCAGGCCTGCTGGCCGTAACGCTTCTTCCAGACGCAGACCGCATCGGAGAGGTCGTGCAGCTGGACGCCGCGCTGATGGCGGCCGGACCACACGTCGGACAGGGAGTGCCCCAGCTCGGCGTGCCAGAGCAGCGGCGGCAGGTCCTCGATGACGACGGCCATGCCGACGTGGTTGACCGGGGCGTTGGTGACGGCCTGGATGGCCCGGTCGGCCACCGACCCACCACGGAAGACCCAGACGTCGCCGGTCCGGGTGAGCTCGACGGCGTCGTGCAGCGGCAGGACGCGGGCGGACGGAGTGCGGAACCCAGCGCGAGAGTGAGCCACACCACTACCGTAACGGTTCATGCGCCTCTCGAAGCTGCTCGGAGTCGCCGGGATCGTCGGCGTTGCCGCGACCGGCACCGTCCTGCTCCGCCACGAACGCCACCGTCGGGCCTACTCACCGGAGGAGGTGCGCGCCCGGCTGCAGGGCCGGGTGGCGGAGGTGGCGACCGCCGACGCCGACCCGGACCTCGTCCCGGACTGGCCGGCCGAGGTCGAGCGGCCGCAGCGCCACCCGATGGAGGCGCTGCTCAGCACGGTGATGCGGGTCGGGCCCCTCCGCCGCTTCTGACGGCCCTCTCTCAGGGGCCCGCCCCGAGCGTGCGAGGGGTGGGGGGAGAGAGGGTCCATCAGTCCGCGCCCGGCGGGAGCGTCGTCCCCTCGTCCTTGAGCACGACCCCGGAGGCCCCCAGCTGTCGGGACGCCTGGAGCAGCCCGGCGAGGGTGTCGGCGGCCTGGGCGTAGCCGAGGCCGTGCGGTGGACGCACGTTGGAGATGCAGTTGCGCTCGGAGTCCGCCCGGCCGGGGCGCGGGCCGTGGGTCAGGTACAGGCCGAGGCTGTCGGCGGAGCTCAGCCCCGGCCGCTCCCCCACCAGGACGACGACGATCCCCGCGCCCAGCGCCTCGCCCACCGGGTCGCCGAGGGCCACGCGTGCCTGGTGGGCGAGGACCAGCGGGGCGACCGACCAGCCGGGCAGCCGGGCCAGCACGGCGGCCACGGTGCCGGCCGCGTGCTCGTGCACCGCCCGCGGGGACAGCCCGTCGGCGAGCACCAGCGCCAGGTCGTGCGTGCCGCCGGGCAACCGGGTGTCCGGATCGAGCCGCCGGCCCAGGTCCGGACGCTGCAGGTAGGTGGTCCGGTCCGGTGCCTGGCTGTGCACCTCCAGCACGTCGAGCCCGACCCCGGCCTCGGTCAGCGCCGTCCGCACCCGATCGGGGTCCAGGGCGGTGTGCACCGCGTCGCGGGCGGCCGCGTGCGCGGCGCGGAACTCCAGCTCCCGGGACGTCGGCAGCCCGTCACCGGCCCGACCCAGCGCGACCCGCGCCCTGGTGGCGTCCCGCAACACCGCCCACGGGTCCGGCTCCCCACCAAGATGGCCATTGTGGTGGCCCGGGGTGGTCATGGGCGGGCGGCGGCGAGCAGGGCGCGGGCCGCGGGCGCCTCGGGGGTCAGCTCGCGCACGTGGCCGGCGTCGTCGAGCAGGTCCATCATCGTCAGCCACGCCTCGAACTCCGGCGCCGGCCGCAGGTCCAGCACCGAGCGGGCGGTGAGGACGTCGGTGAACGACAGCGACTGGTAGTGCAGCATCACGTCGTCCGAGCCCGGGACGGCGATGACGAACGAGCAGCCCGCCGCGCCGAGCAACAGCGTGAGGGTGTCGGTGTCGTCGCCGTCGACGTCGGTGTGGTTCGTGTAGCAGACGTCCACGCCCATCGGCAGGCCCAGCAGCTTGCCGCAGAAGTGGTCCTCCAACCCGGCCCGGATGACCTGCTTGCCGTCGTAGAGGTACTCCGGGCCGATGAACCCGACCACGGTGTTCACCAGCAGCGGGTCGAAGTGCCGGGCCACTCCGTAGGCGCGGCACTCCAGCGTCTGCTGGTCGACCGGGCCGTCGACGCCGTGGTGGGCGTCGGCCGACAGCGCCGAGCCCTGCCCGGTCTCGAAGTAGGTGACGTTGTCCCCCACCGTCCCCCGGCGCAGTTCCAGTGCGCCGGCGCGGGCCTCGGCGAGCAGGTCGAGGGTGACGCCGAAGCCGCGGTTGCCGGCCTGGGTGCCGGCGACGGACTGGAAGACCAGGTCGACCGGCGCGCCGGCCTCCAGTGCCCGCAGCGTGGTGGTCACGTGCGCGAGCACGCAGGACTGGGTGGGGATCTCGTACCGGCTGATCACCGCGTCGACCAGCTCCAGCAGCGCGATGGTCTGCGCCGGGGAGTCGGTGGCCGGGTTGATCCCGATGACGGCGTCGCCGCTGCCGTGCAGCAACCCGTCCAGGATCGCCGCGGTCACCCCGACGGCGTCGTCGGTGGGGTGGTTGGGCTGCAGCCGGGAGGCCAGCCGGCCGGTCAACCCGAGCGTGCTGCGCAGGCCGGTGACCACCCGGGTCCGGCGGGCGACCGCGATCAGGTCGGCGTTGCGCATCACCTTGGAGACGGCGGCGGCCATCTCCGGGGTGAGCCCGCGGGCCAGGCCGGAGATCGCCGCCTCGTCCCGCTCGGCGGCACGGGCCAGCAGCCAGTCGCGGAACTCCCCCACCGTCAGTGCGGAGACGGGGGCGAAGGCAGCCGGGTCGTGGGTGTCCAGGATCAGCCGGGTGACGTCGTCCTCGTCGTAGCCGACCACCGGTTCGGTGAGGAAGGTGGCCAGCGGGACGTCGGCCAGCACGTGCTGCGCGGCGACCCGCTGGGCCTGCGACTCCGCGGCCACCCCGGCGAGCACGTCACCGGAGCGGGCCGGCGTGGCCTTCGCCAGCACGTCGGTCAGCGAGCGGAACTCGTGGGTGTGCCCGCCCAGCGTCGTCCGGCGGACCGTCATCGCACGTCCTCCTCGGCGGCGGCCAGCAGCTCGAACTCCTCCTCCGGCGCGGAGGCGACCAGGTGGTGGCGGCTGTAGAGGGCGAAGTAGCCGAGGAAGACGGCGTAGGCGGCGAGCGTCCAGGCCGCGGCCACGGGGTCGACCAGGAAGGTGGCGAGCACCGCGGCGGCGGCCAGCACCAGGGCCACGCCGGTGGTGACCGTGCCGCCGGGCGTGCGGTAGGGCCGGTGCAGCTCCGGCTCCCGGCGGCGCAGCACGATGTGGCTGACCATCATCAGCACGTAGGAGACGGTGGCCCCGAAGACGGCCATGTTCAGCAGCATGGCGCCCTGCCCGGTCAGCGAGAGCGCGAAGCCGATGGCCCCGGGCACCAGCAGGGCCAGCGTCGGCGCCTTGCGGGAGTTGGTCACCGAGAGCGCCCGCGGCAGGTACCCGGCGCGGGAGAGCGCGAAGGTCTGCCGGGAGTAGGCGTAGATGATCGAGAAGAAGCTGGCGACCAGGCCGACCAGCCCGGCGTAGTTGATCACCGTGGTCAGCCCGCTGGAGGCCCCCGCGACCTCGAGCGCCTCCACCGGCGGGTTGCCGCTGACCGACATCGTCTGCGCACCGCCGGCGCCGGCGGTGAACACCAGCATCAGCACCGCCAGGACCAGCAGCAGGCCCATCGCGGCGACGATCCCCCGGGGCATGCTCCGGGCCGGGTCCTTGGCCTCCTCCGACGCCAGCGGCACGCACTCCACCGCCAGGAAGAACCAGATGGCGAAGGGGAACGCCGCCCAGATGCCCATCAGCCCGAACGGCAGGAACTCCGAGGCGCCGGCGGCGTCGGTGGGCGCGATGTCGGTGAGGTTGGCCGCGTCGAAGGCCGGGACCGCCCCGACCAGGTAGAGCACCAGCCCGGCCACGGCGACCGCGGCGATCACCAGCATCACCTTCAACGCCTCACCGACGCCCAGCAGGTGGATGCCGATGAACAGGCCGTAGGCCGCGAGGTACACCCACCAGCCGTCGGTGATGCCGAACAGCCCGAGCGACTCCACGTAGGCACCGATGAAGGTGGCGATCGCCGCCGGGGCGATCGCGTACTCGATCAGCACCGCGACGCCGGTCGCGTAACCACCCCAGGGCCCCAGCGCCCGGCGGGCGAAGGTGTACCCGCCGCCGGCGGTGGGCAGCGCGGAGCCCAGCTCGGCCAGGCCGAAGACCATCGCCGAGTACATGACCGCCATCAGCACGACGGCGATCAGCAGCCCGCCGAACCCGCCCTGCTCCAGCCCGAAGTTCCACCCGGCGTAGTCACCGGAGATGACCGCGGCGACGCCGAGCCCGGCGAGCAGCACCCAGCCGGCGGTGCCGCCGCGGAGCTGCCGCTTCTCCAGGTAGCCGGCGTCGACCGTCTCCGCCTCGACCCCCCGCCCCGGTCCGTGTGCTGCTCGGGCGGGTGCGGGTTCGACGGTCATCTGCGGTCCTCCGGCTCGTGGCCCCTGGGATCAGGCGGGGGCCAGCGTGTTCTCCTCACACCCGCCGGTCAACGGGGTGCGACGTCCCGGAACACGTTGTTCACAAGCGCCGGTCAGCCGACCTCGAGCAGCTGCAGGTCGCGCACGTAGCTGCAGGCGCCGACGTTCACGCGGGCCGCGGCCGGACGCAGCGCCACACCGACCGGGCGCAGCACGACCGCCACCGGGCGCCGGCCGAAGAGCACCGGCTGCGTCCAGCCGCGCCGGGGCAGCGGCGGGCGCCGCACCTGCTCGCCCTCGATGCCGAGCACCAGCACCGCGGCCAGCACCGCCATCAGCGCCACCGTGCCCAGCGCGGCGGGCAGCCCGGCGTGCTCGGCGAGGAAGCCGATCACCGGCGGGCCACCGAGCAGGCCGGTGTACCCGACCGTGGTGGACAGCGCGACGCCCGAGGGCCCGCCGAGCGCACCGGCCCGGGCGATCGCCAGCGGGAAGACGTTGGCCAGCCCGAGCCCGACGAGCACGAAACCGGCCAGGGCGACCGGCAGCGACGTCGTCGTCACCGCGGCCAGCGCACCGGCCGCGGCCAGCAACGAGCCGCCGACGAGCAGCCGCCGCTCACCCAGGGCGAGCACCAGCCGACCGCCGGCCAGCCGGCCGGCGGCCATCGCCGAGGAGAAGCCGGCGTACCCGGCCGCCGCCAGGGCAGGGGCGGCGGCCAGCTGCTCGCGCAGGTGGAGCGCACCCCAGTCACTGAGCGCGCCCTCGCCGTAGGCGGTCGCCCCGGCCACGGCGCCCAGCAGCACCAGGACGCCGGTGGGACGGACGCCGCGGGTGCCCTCGGCGGCCGGCCCCCGCAGGTCGACCGCCGGCTCCGGGCGGTCGCCGCGGACGAGCACCGGCCCGGCCCAGGCCATCGCGAGCAGCCCGATGATCGCCACGCCGGCCAGGTGCGGGGCGACCCCCGTCACGGCCGAAGCGAGCCCGCCGACGAGGGCACCGACCAGACCACCACCGCTGAACGCGGCGTGCAGCCCGGACAGCAACGGCCGCCCGGCGCGCGCCTCGACCTGCACCCCGACGCTGTTGGCCGCGACGTTCACCGCACCGGTGACGGCGCCGAACAGGAACAGTCCGGCGCACAGCGCCGGGAGGGTGCCGGCCAGCCCGGGCAGGACGGCGCTGAGGCTGGCGGCGACGCCGGCCAGCGCCGCCACCCGCCCGGTGCCGAACCGGGTGCACAGCGCACCGGTGACCTGCATGCAGGCGAGCGCGCCGAGGGACAGGCACAGCAGCGCGACGCCCAGGGCGGTGTGGCCGGCGCCGGTGGCGGCGCTGACGTCGGGCACCCGGGCGGCCCAGCTGCCGAAGACGAAGCCGTCGAGACCGAAGAGGACGGCGACGGCCACCCGCAGCCGGCGCAGCGAGGGCGGGGTGGACGAGGGGACGGCCCGGGCGAGCACCGAACGGAGCAGCCCCGGGGCACGGGAGGGCACAGGAATGACCATGGGAGACCTTCAGGGAGTGGACGCGCAGCACCGCGGAACGGGTGGCGGGGGTCGGGGAGCACACGACCTCGGGCGCTGTCTCCCACGGTGCCACTCGGATGTGCACGATGCGTGTCGATCCGGGGTCGACCGGGGGTGAGAGCGCCCACGGTGTCGCACCGCACGTCCCGGCCGCCTCTGCAGTTGCCGGAGCAGCGCGGGAGAACGAGGGTCAGGGGATGACCGGGACCTTCGCTCGTGGGCTGCTCGCCGGCGCCGCCGGCACGACCGCCCTCAACGCCCTGACCTACGCCGACATGCTGCGCCGCGGCCGTCCGGCCAGCACCGTGCCCGGCCAGACCGCCGCCGCGCTCGCCGACGCCGCCGGAGTGGAGGTGCCGGGCAGGGGTGCGGAGCGGGAGGCCCGGACCACCGGGCTCGGTGCGCTCCTGGGGATCGGCAACGGCCTCGGCGTCGGCCTGCTGGCCAGCCTGGCCCGCGCCGGCGGGGTGCGGATGCCCGGGCCGGTCGGTGCGGTCGTCGTCGGTGCGGCGTCGATGGCGGCCACCGACGGGCCGACGGCGGCGCTGGGCGTGACCGATCCGCGCACCTGGACGTCCTCGGACTGGGCGGCCGACGCGGTGCCCCACCTCGCCTACGGTGCGGCCGTGCAGGCGGTCGTTTCCGCACTGCCGACGCGCAAGGAGCGGGTCCTGGTCAAGCAGCGCGCCTCGGCCGGGCTGGTCGCCCGCTCGCTGCTGCTCGGCACGGCGGCCGGGTGCCGCAGCTCCCTCGGGCTCGCCGCGCCGACGCTCACCGCCGCCGACACCGGCGTCGTCAAGAAGCTGGGTTCCCTGCTCTCCGTGGGCGGCGAGGTCTACGCCGACAAGCAGCCCGGCATCCCGCCACGGACCAGTCCTGCGGTCCTGCCCGCGCGCCTGGCCAGCGGGGCCGGCGGCGCCGGGCTCCTCGCCCGGCGTCAGGGGCAGAACGCCGCGCTGCCGGTGCTGGCCGGCGCCGCCGGTGCCGCGGCCGGCTCCTTCGGCGGCCTGGCCTGGCGGCGCTGGGCAGCGGACCTGATGCCGGACTGGCAGGCCGCACTGATCGAGGACGGCGTGGCCGTCGTCCTGGCGCTGTCCGCCTGCCTGCCCGGCCGCCGGCGCTCGACCCGGCTGCGCGTGGTCACGATGCTCGACTGACCGGTCAGGCCCGCCAGCCGGGGTCCCGGCCGGCGAGCCCGAGCGCCCGGTCGAAGGCGGGGGCGTCGGCCGGCACGGGCACCGCGGGCCCGTACCAGCCGCCGTCCCGGCCCATCGGCGCCAGCGGCTCGACCGCCGCCAGCACCGCCTCCCCCAGCCCGGCCGGGACGTCGTAGCGGGCGCCGATCGCCCGGGCCAGGTCCCAGCCGTGCAGGGCGAACTCGGCGAGCATCAGCGGGCCGACGACCCCGGCGGGCATCGGCGTCGTGCCGAGCAGCGTCTCGCCCTGCCACGCAGCGCGGTCGGCCCAGGCGTCGGCCGCGGTGTCCAGCTCGACGGGGACGGCAGCGGCCCACTGCTCCACCGGCACGCCGTCCAGGAACGGCGCCGGCCGCAGGCTGGCCCCGTCCTGCTCCAGCGGCATGCCGGTCGCCGACCGCTGGGACAGCAGGGCGGCCCACGCCAGGTGGTCGACCAGGGCGCGGACGTCGTAGTCGCCGCACGGTGTGGGCGCGGTGAGCTGTTCGGGGCGGACGGCGACCAGCGCGGTGGCGGCCAGGTCCGAGGCGGCGCGCACCGCGGCGGGCGGGCTGAGGAGCGAGGTCATGCGGGCAGCCTGCACCCTGCCCGCCCGGTGGCTCAGCCGGGGACGAAGCCCGAGCGGTAGGCCAGCACCACGGCCTGCGTCCGGTCCCGGGCCCCGGTCTTGGCGAGCACCCCGGCGACGTGGGTGCGCACCGTCTCCACGCCCAGGAACAGCTCTCCGGCGATCTCGGCGTTGCTCAGCCCCTGGGCCATCAGCCCGAGCACCTGGCGTTCCCGCTCCGTCAGCCGCGCCAGCCCCGGCACAGCGACCGGGTCGGCGGCGCGCACGTGCCGGCGGGCCAGTTCCCGGACGGCGTCGGGGAACAGCAGCGACTCCCCGCGGGCCACCGTCCGGATGCCGTGCAGCAGCTCCTCGGGCGTCGACCGCTTGAGCAGGAACCCGTCGGCGCCGGCGGCCAGTGCGTCGAAGACGTGGTCGTCGTTGGAGAAGGTGGTGAGGACCAGCACCCGGGCGGGCGAGCCGGCCCGCACCAGCGCCCGGGTGGCGGCGATCCCGTCCAGCCGGGGCATCCGCACGTCCATCAGGACGACGTCCGGCGAGGTGCGGCCGACGAGGTCCAGCACGTCGGCGCCGTCCCCGGCCTCCCCGACCACCGACAGGTCCGGCTCAGCGCCGATCACGGCGGCCAGGCCGCGGCGGATCATCGGCTCGTCGTCGACCAGCGCCACCCGGACGGTCACCGGACCGCGCTCCGGGCGTGCACCGGCAGCCGGACGGCGAGCTGCCACCGGCCGTCGTCGCCGACGCCGGCCCGCACCTCGCCCCGGAGGTCGCGCACCCGTTCCCGCACGCCGCGCAGCCCGCGCCCACCGCCGGCGCCGGCAGCCGCGGCGCCCGGCCCGGTGTTGGCCAGCACCAGCTCGAGGTCGTCGCCGGCGGCGTCGACCACCAGCCGGCAGGCGGTGCCCGGGGCGTACCGCAGCACGTTGGTCAGCCCTTCCTGCACGATCCGGTAGGCCTCCCGGGAGACCAGCGCCGGCAGGCTCTCGACGGCACCGCGGACCTCCACCGAGACCACTGCACCGGCGGCCCGGGCGGTGCCGACCAGCTCGGTCAGGTCGCGCAGGTCCGGGGCCGGGGCGACGTCGGTGGCGGCCTGTTCCTCCTCGCGCAGCAGGCCGAGCACGTGTTCCAGGTCGACCAGCGCCCGCCGCGTGGCGTCCTCCGTGGCCCGGATGGCCTCCTCTGCGGCCACCGGGTCGCGGGTGAGCAACCGGCGGGCGGCGCCGGCCTGCACGCTGGCCAGGCTCAGCGCGTGCCCGACGCTGTCGTGCAGCTCGCGGGCCAGCCGGTCCCGGCCGGTCAGCACCGACACCGATGCCTCGGCCGCAGCCAGCCGCTCGGCCGTGGAGCCGGCCAGCAGCCGGGGGGCGACCGCGGCCAGGCCCCGGCCGGGGAGCTCCCCGCCGGCCACGACGAGCAGCAGCAGGCCGGCGGTCAGCACGACCCGGCCCGGCCATCCAGCGGGCACGGCCATCCCCAGCAGGTCCTCCGCTCCCGCGCCGCCCGGCACGGCCACCAGCACCACCGCGGACGGCACACCGATGACCAGCAGGGCACCGGCGGCCGTGCCGGCCAGCACGTGCAGGGCCAGCAGCAGCGCGGTGCGGGCCCGCTGCGGCGCGGTGGTCGACGGCCCGGGGCGGTCGGTGAACCCACGGGCCAGCAGCCCACCGACCGCGACCGCCTCCACCGGCCGGACCTCGGCGAGCGCGCCGACCGCCACGACCGGGGCGGCCACCAGCAGCGCCACGAGCACCCCGATCAGCACCGGCGGCAGGCCGGACGTGACGATCACCTGCACCGGCCAGGCCAGCACGATCCCGACCGCCACCCCGATGGCCCCGCCCAGCAGCAGGTAGAGCCAGCGGTGCAGCGACTGGGCCACCGTCCGCCGCACCACCTCTCGAGCCACGACGCCATCCTCTCCGGCCGGACAAGACCCCGACGACGCCCGCGCCACCCGATCGGCGCGGGCGTCGAGGGCCCCGGTCAGTCGCGCACCGACAGCGCCGGCTCGCCCTGCCCGCAGGTGGCGCACGTACCCCGGCGCCGGAACGCGTAGCCGGTCACCGCCGCGGCCAGCGCCAGTCCCCAGGGGAGCGTCGGGAAGACCAGCACGAGAGCAGCGTCGCCCAGGTCGCCGGCCAGCAGCTGCTCCACCGCCATCGCCAGGAACGCCGGGCTGGCTGCCAGCAGGGCCACGGCGACCACCCCGCCGGCCAGCACGGGGACCCGCACCGGCACCGGGCGGCCGCGCAACCCGGGCACCCAGCGCGGCCAGACCTCACCCCACGGCCGGATCAGCCCGAGGGTGAGCACCGCCCCGCCGAGCGCGGCGAAGCCGAGGCCCAGCCCGAACAACCGCATCTGCGGCTCCAGCACCCCATCAGTGGGCATGCCCAGCGGCCACGGGGTCAGCCAGGTCATCCGCAGCAGGGCGTACGGCAGCGGACCGGCCACGGCGATCCAGGTGGCCACTGTCCCCCAGCGCCGGGCCGCGGCCGGCCGGGTCCACGCGGCACCGGGGCGCCCGCAGACCGCGCACCGGCCGGTCGCCGACCGCCGCAGCAACATCGCGGTGACGCCCCAGAGCACGGCACCGGCCAGCAGCAGCGCCAGGTGCAGGTGCGGCATCGCGTGCTCGGCGAAGCCGGAGCCCAGCTCGCCGGCGAGGTCGGTGACCGTGTCCGGGCGCAGCAGTCCGGCAACCACACCGGCGACGAGCACCGCAGCCACCCCGATCAGCCAGGGCCGGGTGCGCCGGTCCCGCGCCGCCCCGACGGTGAAGACCACCAGGAAGGTGGCCGGGCCGACGATCGCGGCCAGGTAGCCCAGCAGCACCAGCGAGCCGAGGTCAGCGGCGAGCACACCGAGGACCGCAGCCTGCACCGCCATGGCGGCCACCAGCGGGGGCGACCCGCCCCGCCGGCGGGTCAGCAGGACGAGGAACAGGCCGGCGCCGGAGAGCGCCAGCACGGTCCACGCCGTGGACGTGCGATCGAGCAGGGTGAGCACGCCGTACCGCTCGTCGGCGTCCAGTCCGGGCCAGCTGCCCGGGTCCAGCAGCCAGCGCAGGGCCAGCAGGGCGTGCAGCACGCTCCAACCGACGCCGGCGACCAACAGCCGGCCGACGGTGGGCGTGCTGTGGCCGACAGCATGGGCTGGGACGGCGGGTGCAGGGTCGAGGGTCACGGTGGACCTCCGGATCAGCGGCCCGGGTGGATCCCGGGGTCGCCGTCCAGCGTCGTGAGCGCGCTGGGCCACCGGCTCCCCCGCTCGGGGGACGTGCCTCCGCCGTGCGGGTGGCTCAGCCGTGCGGGTGGCTCAGCCCTCGGCGGGGTCGGCCGCTCGGTCGGCCGCGGCCAGCAGCCAGCCGGGCCCGGCGATCCGGGCGACGGCGGGGAGCCGGTCCCGCAACCCCCGGTCGGCGGTGACCACCAGCAGGTCGTCGTCGCCGTCGGCGAGGTCGGCGGCGGTCTCGGCCAGCGCATCGTCGCCGCTGCCGGGCGCCCGGACCACCCGCAGGCCGGCCGGGGCGGAGACGTCCCGGGCCTGCCCCTCGACCACCGCGACCAGTGCGGTCACCGGTACCGGCTCGCCGTCGGGCCCGGTCAGCTCCCGGCCGGGCAGGGCGGCGAGCCGCTCCAGCAGCCGGGCGGTGGCGCCGGCCCGGTCGCGCCACCAGCCGTCGGGCCGAGCACCCACGGTGTTGGCGACGTCGACCAGCAGGGTCGTCATCGTCGTCGGGACGTGCCGAGGACCGCGGTGGCGACGAAGAAGAGCAGGCCGACGATGGCCAGCCAGAACAGGCCCTCCACGATCACGCCGACCACGGTCACGGCGACCCAGACGAGGAGCAGCAGGAGCAGGAGACGGAGCACGGGTCCGACCGTAGCGAGGGTCAGCTGCCCTCAGCTGCGCCCAGCCGCCAGTAGCCCATGAACGCCACCGAGGTGCGGGGCACGCCGAGGTCGCGGACCAGGCGGCGGCGCAGCTTCTTGACCATGCCCGCTTCCCCGGCCAGCCAGGCGTAACAGCCGTCGGCGCCGCCCTCGTCGGGCACCTCCCAGAGGACGCCGCCCTCCAGGTCGACGTCCTCGACCTCCTGCCCGGCGGTGCGGGCGGCCACGCCGAGCTCGCAGAGGGCGGCGTGCACCGCCGTGCCGAGCGCCTCGCCGGGGGCCCGGCTGCCGCGGACGAGCCAGCGGACCTCCACCCCCGGCGGCACGGCGAGCGACAGCACATCGCGGGCCTCGGGGACCTCGAGCACGGCGATGGCGCGCCGGCCGGCGGGCAGCCCCTCCACGATCGCGCTGATCGCCGGGACGGCGGTCTCGTCCCCGGCGAGGAACAGGGGGCCGTCGGCCGGTGGCGCCCACTCGACCCCCCAGGGCCGGCCGGACCCGGCCCGGCCGGGGCGGGGCCGGTCGGGGCCCAGCACGACGATCGGGTCGCCCGGGACGGCGGCGGCCCAGCTGGCGGCCGGGCCGGAGTGGCCCTCCTTGACCCCGTGCAGCACCACGTCGACGTCCAGCTCGCCGAGCTCCGGGCGGGCGGCGCGCACGGTGTAGGTGCGGAGGTACGGACGGCGCTCGTCGGGGAGCGCGCAGTAGTCCTGGTACCAGGTCGGGCCGTCGGTGAGCAGTTCGGTGACCGGGGCGCCGTCCCGGGAGAGCACCAGCTTGATCCGCTGGTCGTCACCGGCCGCGCCGAAGCCGGTGAGCTCCGGGCCGCGGAGGGTGAGGCGCAGGAAGCTGGGGCTCAGCCGCTGGACGCGCCTCACGGTGGCGCTGAAGAAGCGGTAGCTCGGTGCGGCGACCGCCGGTTGCGGCTCGGTGAGGTTCTCGAGAACCGCCGTTCCGGCACGTCCGGTCACCGCCGTGGTCATCGCTGCTCCCGCGCTCGTCGTGACCGGCTCGTGCGCAACCGGACGATGGTGAGGCTAGCCTAACCAGACCATCGAGGGAATCCCTGGAGCAGGAACGGCTGCCCGCCGCGGCTCATCGAACGCGCGCCGCCCGCCCCAGCGCCGCACAGATCGCGTCGGCCACCGACTCCGGGTCCTCGTGCTCCCAGAAGCGCAGCACCCGCCATCCGAGACCGGTCAGCACCGCGTCGGTGCGCCGGTCGCGGGCGACGTTGGCGGTCAGCTTCGCCGCCCATCGGCCTCTCTGCAGGGGCCCGCCGCGAGCTTGCGAGTGGTGGGGGGCAGAGAGGTCCTTCGACCGTCGATGAAGACGACGAGGCGCCGGCCCTTCCACACCAGGTCGCCACGGGCCCGCGTCGCGCGACAGGGCCGGACGTCGACCCGGTAGCGGACCCCGCGGGCGTGCAGCCGCCGGCGGACGGCGAGCTCCGGTGCGGTGTCCCGCCTCCCCTGCCGGCGGAACCGGGCCCGCACCGGAGCCGACGAGGGGACCGGGGCGCGCCGGAGGTCGACCGCCGCCGCCGTGTTCACACCTGGGCGACGGCCGGGGCCGGTGGCGCGGGCCGGGCCGCCGCGGTGGCGATCTCGACCAGCCGGCACAGCCCGTTGACCAGCCGCAGCTGCTCGGGGGTCTGCACCGGTGAGGTGAGCAGAGCCGGGCTGCCCACGAGGTAGGCGACGGTCTTCGCCCGGGACAGCGCGACGTTCAGCCGGTGCCGATCGAGCAGGAAGTCCAGCCGCCGGGGCACGTGGGCACCACTGGAGGCGGCCAGGGAGAAGACCGCCACCGCCGCCTCCCGGCCCTGGAACTTGTCCACCGTGCCGACCTCTACCTCACCCAGCCCGACCGCGGCGAGTGCGCTGCGCACCTGGTTGACCTGCGCGTTGTACGGGGTGACGACCAGGACGTCGGCCGACCCCATCACCCGCTCGACCCCGCCGGTCCGCCAGCTCCGGCCCATCAGCCCGGCGACGAGCTCGGCGACGACGGCCGCCTCCTCCGGGGAGGCGGAGCCGTTGCCCTCGTGCACCACCGGCACCCAGCCGATCCCGGCCGGCGCCGCCCACCGGGCCGGGGCGTCGAGTTCATTGTCGGCCGTGACCGGCGCCGGCTGCAGCTCCCCGCCGTAGGACAGCCCGGAGACCACCCGGCACAGCGCCGGCGCCATCCGCCAGCTGCGGTCCAGGAAGACCCCCCGGTCGGCGGGCAGCACCTCCTGCTCGCCGAGCACGTGCTGCAGTGCGGAGACGTCCGCGCCGTCGGGGTGGATCCCCCGGCCCGGCTGGCGGAGCTGCTGGGGGTCGCCGAGCAGCACCAGGCCGGCCGCGGCCCGGCTCACCGCCAGGGTGTTGGCCAGGGACAGCTGCCCGGCTTCGTCCACCACCAGCACGTCCAGCCGGCCGGCCAGCTCCGGGCGGGCGAACAGCCACGAGGTGCCGGCCACCAGGTCGACGTCGCCGCCGTCGAGTGCGTCGACGACCTGCCCGTTGGAGCCGACGCACTGCACGTCGACGTCGCCGCACCGCTGCAGCTCGTCGGCCTTCTGCAGCGCCCGGACCGGCACCCCGGCCTCGCGGGCGGCCGCCATCACCGCATCGAGCAGGTTGCCGATCACCTTGTGGCTGGAGGCGGTCACCCCCACCCGCTTGCCGGCGCGGATCAGGTCGACGACCGCGCGTGCCCCGGTGTAGGTCTTGCCGGCTCCCGGCGGGCCCTGGACCGCGAGCACCCCGCCGTCGAGCAGTCCGGCCAGCCGGCGCACCGCGGCCGCCGACTCCTCTCCCGGCTCGCGCTGCGGCGCCGCGGCGAGCAGTCGCGGCGGTCGGCGCAGCAACAGGTCGCGGGCCGACCGCGCAGGGCCCGGGGCGTCGATGCCGCTGACCGCGACCTGCTCACCGAGGTCGGTGAGTGCGGCCCGGAACAGCTTGTCGCTCGGTGGCGAGGTGGGCAGCAGCCCGGTCGGGTGCTCGAGCGCGGCGGCCGCGCCGCGCGCCAGCACCACCCAGCCGGCGGTCGGGTCGATGTCGACGACCGAGCTGGTGAGCCGCTTCCCGCCCGCGTCGGGCACCAGGTGCTCGTACCGGTTGCCGGCCGACACCTTGGTCTCCTGCGGCGGGAAGCGGTAGCGCCAGTGCTGCGACCGCTGCGCCGCACCGACCAGCTCGGGCGCCTCCAGCGGGCCCAGCGCCGGGGTCTCCCGCTCCAGGTCGTCGGCCGCCAGGTCGCGCAGCCGGAAGTACTCCCACCAGGCCGAGCGGGCCTCCCGGGCGTGCCACCCCAGCTGCTGGGCCAGCAGCCAGGTGGCCTCCTGCTCTGGGGTCCGGTCGGTGTCGGGCAGCCCGGCGGTCAGCCGGAGCTCCAGCTCCTCGCGCAGTTCCTGGGCCGCGGCGTTCTCGGCGGAGCCGTCCGGGTCGCCGTCCTCCGGCCGGCCCAGCCGCGCGCCCGAGGCGAGCAGCTCGGTGCGCCGGGCCTCCAGCCAGTCGCGCAGCTCCCGGGTGGAGACGCAGTCATCGCGGTTGTAGGCCTCGATCTGGTCGAGCAGCGCCTGGTCGCGGGTGGCGAGCCAGCGCTCGAAGGCGACGATGCTCTCCCCGGCGTCCGACACGTCCGCGCCGTGCGTGCGGGTGTGCCCGCGGTAGTAGTCCTCCACCTGCTTGATCGAGTACGACTCCTTGCTCAGCCGCAGCCCCTGGCGCACCACGGCGTAGAGGTCGACGAGGACGTCGCCCCGCAGCAACCGGTCGACCTCGGCCTCCCGCGTCTGCAGCCGGGCCGACAGCGTCTTGAGCCGGGCCGGCTCGTAGGGCGCGTAGTGGAAGACGTGCATCGCCGGGTCGGCGGCGTGGGCCGCGGTCAGGTGGTCGACCAGCGCCTCGAACGCGAGACGCTCGGCATCGGACTGGTCGTCCGCGGCCGGGTCACAGCCCCAGAAGGCGGTGAACTCCCCGGCGGTGTCCAGGACCCCCCACAGGTACTCGAGCCCGGCGTCACCGGCGAAGGGATCGCCCTCGATGTCGAAGAACAGGTCGCCGGCGCTCGGCGGCGGCAGCAGCTCGAAGCCGCGCCCCGGCTCGCGCGGCAGGAACTCGTAGCTCGGCAGCCCGGACTCGCGCTCGGCCACCTGCAGCCGCGCCTGCTGGGTGAGCCGCTCCCGCGAGCTGCGGCCGATGGCGTCGGGCAGCTCGTCGGGGGCGCGGGTGGCCAGCGCGGTGACGGTCGGGACACCGGCCTCGACCAGCGCGGTCGCGTGGTCGCGGCGCATGAAGGCCACGAGGGACAGCGAGTCCTCCTCGCGCCAGCGCGCCGTGCAGGTCTCCCGCCAGGGGCAGACGCCACAGTGCGCGTTCGGGTACGGCGGCGCCAGCTCCCCGTCATCGAGCCGGGAGAGGAACCGAGTGCGGGCGGCCCGGGTGTACGCCTCCGCGTCGGAGTACCGGAAGACCAGTTCCTGCTGGTCGCCGGTGACCACGGTGAGCAGGTCGGGCGGCACGCCCTGCAGCCCGGCCAGGAGGTCGCCGTACAGCGCCATCTGCAGCAGGGCCGGCACCTTGATCCGGCGGGCGAGCTTGGTGTCGGCGACGTCGTAGGCCCAGGCCCCCAGGTCGCTGACCCGGTCGGTGCGCTTGAGCAGGAAGTCGGCGTGCCCGCGCCAGGTGCCGTCGAAGAAGGTGGCCTGGTAGACGACGTCCGCGCCGGCGCGCATCGCGGCGAGCGTCTCGTCCTGGGCGCGACGCAGCCCGGCGGCGTCCTTGCCCGACGGCCCGGTGACCTCCACGACGGACAGGCCCCGGTCGCGCAGCCGCTGCACGTGCCGCTCCTCGTGCGCCATGCCGTGGGCGGCGACCAGCTCGGTCATCGGGTCGACCGCCGGCGGGCGGCTGCGGGAGCCGCGGGCGACCTCGAGGGAGAGCCGGGTGAGGTGCTCGCACTCGATGAAGCCGGTCAGGTCACTGGCGCTGACCACCAGCGCGCCGTCGAACTCGTACACCTTGCCCCCGTCCCCTCCCCCTCGTGGAGGAGCTGCAGCGACCGTACGGCGGGGGTACGACACGTCGGCGGAGGCGCCGGCCGCTCCCCTCCCACAGCACTGGTCAGCTGAGGAAGCGCTCCACCACCGGCGCCAGCTCCGGCGCCTCGGTGACCAGGGCGAGGTGTCCGCCGCGGTAGAGGTGCAGCTGCGAGTCGGGGATGAGCCGGGCCATCAGGCGGGGGTTCACCGCGGGGATGATCGGGTCGTCGTCGCCGGCGATCACCAGGGTGGGCTGCTTGATCATGCGGAGCAGCGGGAGGCTCGACCAGCCGGCACCTGCGGCCAGCTGGTAGTAGTAGCCGCGCCGCGGGCCGAGCCGCGAGTCGGCGTGCAGCACCTCGGCCGCGCGCTCGGGGTGCTGACGCATCGTGCCGCCGTAGATCTCCCCCGCGATCGTCCGGGCATAGCTGGGGTCGCGGTGCCGCCGTGGGGTGAGCATCTTGGACAGCACCCGCGGGTGCGCCGGCACCATGAGCGACCCCGTCCCGGTCGCGGCCAGCACCAGCCGCCGACACCGCCGCCGGTGCTGCACGGCGAACTGCTGCGCCAGACCGCCGCCCCAGGAGAAGCCGAGGACGTCGACGGCCTCCCGGTGGCCCAGCTTGGTGAGCAACCCAGCCACGACGGGCGCGAACGTCATCATCGTGTAGGGCATGACCGGCCTCGGGGAGCCGCCCACACCCGGGACGTCGAACCGGATCACCTCACGCCGGGGATCGAGCGCATCGACGAAGGGCTGCAGCACCTCCAGGCTCGCGCCGATGCCGTTGAGCAACAGCAGCGGCGGCAGCGTGCCGTCGCCAGGGTGGACCGAGACACGCAGCGTCCGGCCCCCGACGGTGACCGTGCGCAGCGGGGGGTCGCCGGCCCGGCGGGTTCCCTGCCCGGCGCTCATTTGTCGAACACGTACGTGCCGGGAGCCGCGCCCAGGGTGGGCCGGCCGCCGCCGAGCTCCGCCGGCGCGTCGGCCCCGTCGCCGGCCCGCTCACCCACCCACCGGGCGTAGTCGGTCCACCACGACCCCTTCTCGGTGTGTGCGGCGGCGAGCCACTCGTCGGCGTCCGGGAGGTTGGGCGAGCCCGTCCGCCAGGTCGACTTCGGGTTGGTCGGCGGGTTCACCAGCGAGGCGATGTGCCCGCTGGTGGAGAGCACGAAGCGGGTGTCCCCACCGAGCAGCTGGGTGGTCGCATAACAGGACTGCCACGGGCAGATGTGGTCGGCGATGCCGGCGACCACGTAAGCGTCGACCGTGACCGCGGACAGGTCCACCGGCGTGCCGAGCATGGTGGCCGCACCCGGCTTGGTCAGGGAGTTGTGCACGGCCATGTCCAGGAAGCCCCGATGCAGTGCCGCGGTCATCCGGGTCGTGTCGGAGTTCCAGTAGAGGATGTCGAACGCCGGCGGGGGCTTGCCCTGCAGGTAGTTGTTGACCCAGTAGTTCCAGATCAGGTCGTTGGGCCGCAGCCAGGCGAACACCTCCGCCAGCGTCGCGCCGTCCAGGTACCCCTTCTTCGTCGACGCCCGGACAGCCGACTGGGCGGACTTCTCGTCCAGGAACGCCCCCACCGTCCCGCCGCGGGCCTGGTCGAGCACGGTCACGGCGAAGCACACGGAGGCGACCCGCTCCTGCTCGCCGATCGCGGCGAGGTGCCCGAGCACCATCGCGGTGATCATCCCGCCGGAGCAGAAGGACATCAGGTTGGTCCGCCGCGCGCCGGTCATCCGCTCCGCCGCGGCCATCGCGTCGAGCACCGCCTGCCCGTAGGTGTCCAGGCCCCAGTCGGCGTGCCGCGCATCGGGGTTCCGCCAGGACATCATGAAGACCTGCTGCCCGTCGGCGACCATGTGCTCGGCGATGCTGCGGCCCTCGGCCAGGTCGGCGATGTAGAACTTGTTGATCGTCGGCGGCACCATCACCAGTGGGACGGCGTGCACCGTCGGCGTGGTGGGCTGGTACTGGATCAGCTCGAAGACCGGCGTCCGCAGCACGACGACGCCGGGGGTGCGCGCCAGGTCCTTGCCCACCTCGAAGGCGTCCGGCTCGACCATCGAGGGCACCCGGGGCGCCGAGGACAGGTCACGGACCAGCCGCCTGGTGCCGGACACCGCGCTGCGCCCGCCCGTGTCGATCGCCGTCTTCCACGCCGAGGGGTTCAGCGCCGGGTTGTTGCTGGGCGCCAGGGCCTCGACGATGTTGGTCACGGAGAAGCGGATCCGCTCGTCGTGGGCCCACGGCAGGGCTGCGTCGTCGACCAGTCGGGTCGCCGTCTGCGCCGTCACCAGGTGCGCCTGCATGGCCCGCTTCAGCACCGGGTTGCCCGACCAGGCGGGATCGACGTAACGCTTGTCCTTGGCGTTCGGCGCCACCTCGGAACGGCCGAGCCCGATGCGACCCCACTCCCCGACGAGCCGGCCGGTGTGGCCGAGCACGGTGCGCGGACGGCGGGCCAGCGCCGCGGTGAAGCGGAGACTGCTGCTGACCGGCGGTACCAACCGGCGCAGCGGCCCGAGTGCGGCGTCGGACAGGATCATGTCCAGCCCGGTGGCCGACTCGGCGATCCGCTCCGGTTCGGCATCGGGATCGCCGCCGGTGGTCGACGCCGCCACCGGTACGGACCGTGCGATGCCCTGCTTGGACGAGCGCGCGGGGCCGCTCACGTCGCGCTCCTCGGGCCGGGCTGGACTGACCGTGCTGGGGTGGTGCGGAGCTGGCACACGAGGGCTCCTCGTCTCGACACGCTGGCGGTCACGCGATGGTCCATCCGGGCGTACTGGACGTGAGGACCATCACACAGCCCGCAGGCCGGGTGAGCAACCGGGCGGGCCCGACGACGGGCCGCGTGCTGCTCCTCGTGCGGCGCGCCGTGGGTGTCGCCGTCCTGTGGGCGCGCCGACCGGCCACGTGAGGACACATGGACTCGTACATCGAAAGACACATAGACGGATGTGCCCTTCCCGGACAGCACACCTACACCCGCCGGCTGTGCACGGCCCAGCGCTTTCCCCCTTTCTCCACTTCGGTAGAAAGCGCGCTGTGCCTACGACGTTGAGCTCCGTGGCTGCGGCCGCGGGGGTCAGCACCAGTACCGCGAGCCGCGCCCTGTCCGGTCACCCGGCGGTGCTGCCCAGCACCCGCGCCCGGGTGGAGGCGGCCGCTGCGGCCCTGCAGTACGAGCCCAACCGCACGGCCAGCGCACTGCGCACCCGGCGTACCGGGCTGATCGGCCTGGTCGTCAACAGCCTGCGCACCGCGACGTTCCACACGATCGCGGAGACCCTGCAGGGCTGGGCCGCCGAGCACGAGTACCAGCTGCTGGTCTGCACCACCGGGGGCGACCCGGCGCGCGAGGCCTCGTTCCTGCAGACGGTGCGCCAGCACCACTTCGACGGCGTGGTGATCGCCGGCTCCGGCGCGAACACCGACCTGGTCAACGCCCTGGTCGAGGCGGGGCACGCGGTCGTGACGATGAACCGCGAGGTGCCCGGCTCCCTGGCCCCGTCGGTGATGTCCGCCTACGAGACCGCAGCCCGGCTGGCCACCGAGCACCTGCTCCAGCTGGGGCACACCCGGATCGCCGCGATCGAGGGCCCGCCGGCGGTGACCTCCGGCCGACTGCACGACGCCGGCTTCCGGGCCGCGATGGCGACGGCCGGCGTCCCGGTCCTGGACGAGCTGGTGTGCCGGGGGCCCTTCACACCCGACTTCGGCCGGTGGGCCGCCGCCGAGCTGCTCGGCCTGCCCGAGCCGCCGACGGCGCTGCTGGTGACCAACCACGAGGCGTCGTTCGGGGCGCTGCCGGTGATCGGCGACAGCGTGTTGCGGGTGCCCGACCAGCTGTCGGTGATCTGCACGGAGGACGAACCGTTCTACGAGTGGTGGTCGCCGCCGGTCACCACCGTCGACAACCGCGCCGCCCTGCTCGCCGTCGGCGCGGCCGACCTGCTGCTCGGTCAGCTGACGACCGGCGCGCAGGACCTCCCGTCGCGCCACACCGAGCTGGTGACCCCGGTGCTCGTCGAGCGCGGGTCGACCGCACCACCACCTGCGCGGCCGCCGGGCCGCCGCGGAGGTGTCCACGGCGGCCCCGCGGTACCCCCAGCTCAGCCGACCACCTCGGACAGCTCCGGCGCGAAGCCGTCCAGCAGGTAGGGCAGGCTCAGGGCGCTGGCGAACTGCAGGGCCGCGTAGTCCTCGTCCTCGATGAAGATCGACCGGCCCTCGGTCACGGTGGGGAGCCCGGACAGCACCGGGTCGCCCTCGATCCCCGCCCGTTCGGCCTCGGACCCGGACTGGAAGACCAGCACGTCGGCGTCCAGCATCCGGGCCTCCTCCCGGCTGACGGTCCCGTAGAAGTCGCTCTGCGCCGCGGCGTCCAGGGCCGGGTCGACGACCATGCCCAGGTCCAGGAAGAACCGGGTGCGGGTGTCGTCGGACGTGTGGAAGGGGTACTCCCCGCCGTAGGCCGGGCCGGAGAGGGTCACCGTCTTCCCCTCCAGCTCGGGGTGCTCGGCCCGCGCCGCCGCGATCTGCTCCTCGACGTCGGCGATCAGCTCCTCCGCGCGGTCGGGCTGACCGAGCGCCTCGCCGGTGATCCGGGTCTGCTCCTGCCAGGGGGTGCCGAAGGCGATGTGCTCCTCGGGCTGCACGACCGTCGGCGCGATGGCGCTGAGCGTCTCGTACTCGTCCTCGGTCAGCCCGGCGGTGACCGCCATGATCAGGTCCGGGTCGAGCGACGCGATCTGCTCCGGGTCGACCTCCGCCCGCGACAGGATCTCCGGATCGGCGTCCCCGGCCGCCTCGTCGGCCCACGGGAAGAAGACGTCGTCCTCGGGGCCGAAGGCGTAGCGGACGGCGACCGGGACGACACCGAAGGCGAGGATCGCGTCCTGCTCGGTGTAGCCGAGGGAGACCACCCGCTCGGGCTCCTCCGGGATCGTCGTCGTCCCGTAGGCGTGCTCGATGGTGACCGGGAAGGCGGCCTCGGCTGCCGAGCCGGCGGCGGCCTCGGCCGGCTGCTCGTCGGACTCCGACGAGCAGCCGGCCAGGACGGCGACCGCGAGGACAGGGAGGACCACGGCGGTGGTGGACGTGCGTCGCGCGAGCGACCGGGAGAGCAACATGGTGTTGTTCTACCTGAGGGCAGCCTTACCTAACTAACCGGTCGTCGCCCTCGTTGCCCGATCGAGAACCTGGGGGTGCGGTCAGACGACCCGCTCGAACACCGCGGCGAGCCCCTGCCCACCGCCGATGCACATCGTCTCCAGGCCGTAGCGGGCCTCCCGGCGGCGCATCTCGTGGGCGAGCGTGGCCAGGATCCGGGCGCCGGTCGCCCCCACCGGGTGCCCCAGGGAGATGCCGGACCCGTTGACGTTGACCCGGTCGCGGTCGTCCCCGCCCAGGCCCCACTCCCCCAGGCAGGCCAGCACCTGGCTGGCGAACGCCTCGTTGAGCTCGATGAGGTCCATGTCGGCCAGCGTCAGCCCGGTCTGCTCCAGCACCTTGGCCGTCGCCGGGACCGGGCCGATGCCCATGGTCTCCGGCGGCACGCCCGCCACGGCCCAGCCGGTCAGCCGGACGAACGGCTGCCAGCCACGGCGGTCGGCCTCGGCGCGGGTGGTCACCACGCAGACGGCGGCGCCGTCGTTCTGGCCGGAGGCGTTGCCGGCCGTCACCGTCGCCTCCGGGTCGACCCGGCCCATGACCGGGCGCAGGCCGGCCAGGTCCTCCATCGTCGTGTCCGGGCGGGGGTGCTCGTCCTCGGTGACCGTGCGGGCCGGCGTCTTGCGGGTCCCGGGCACCTCGACGCCGATGATCTCCTCGGCGAACCGGCCCTCGCGGATGGCAGCGCCGGCGGCCTGCTGGGAGCGCAACGCCCAGGCGTCCTGCTCCAGCCGGTCGACCGAGTACTCACGGCGGACGTTCTCCGCGGTCTCCAGCATGCCGCCGGGCACGGGGTGGTGGAGGCCACCGGCGGTCTCCCGGGCACGCGCCAGCCGGTCGTGCAGCATGACGCCGTCGCCCTTGGCCCCGCTGCGCAGCCCCAGTGCGTAGTGCTCGACGTTGCTCATCGACTCCACCCCACCGGCGACGACGACCTTGCCGGCGCCGGCCGCCACCTGCATCGCGGCGTAGATGACCGCCTGCAGGCCGGATCCGCAGCGCCGGTCGATCTGCAGGCCGGGCACCTGCACGCCCAGGCCGGCGTCCAGGGCGGCGATCCGGCCGATCGCCGGGTTCTCACCGCTGGGGCTGCAGTTGCCGAGGATGACGTCGTCGACCTCGCCCTCCCCCAGCCCGGTCCGCTCCACCAGACCCCGCAGCGCGGTGGCGGCGAGCTCGTTGGCGGACAGACCGGCGAAGACCCCGCCGAAGCGACCGACGGGAGTGCGGACCGGGGAACAGATGACGACGTCGTCCATGCCCTGACTCTGCCAGCTCCGCCCCGGCTCGGTGCAGTGGAGCCGACCACTGACCGGAAGCCGGCGTCGCCCGGAACGCCGACGACGCCCCTCCCGGCGGACCGGGAGGGGCGTCGTCGGAGCGGGTCAGTCGCGCGGCTTGGCCATCGCCTCGTGCGCGGAGGACTTGAGCGAGTCGGGGAGCAGCTTGTTCGCCGCGCCCTGCACCTTCGTCTTCAGCGAGGCGGCGAGCACCTTCTCCTCCCCGGCCATCAGCGCCTCGAAGCCCTGCGCGGCGACCTCGGCCGGGTCGTCCTTGGGGCCCTGGCCGATGGCGGTGTCGTCCAGGTCGGCCCGGGAGAAGAACTCGGTGTCCGTGGGGCCGGGCATCAGCGCGGTGATCGTGACGGCGGAGTCCTTGAGCTCCTGCTGCACGGCCTCGGTCAGCGACTGGACGAAGGACTTCGAGGCGTTGTAGACCGGCTGGTAGGCGCCGGGCATGGTCGCCGCGATCGAGGAGGTCACCAGCACCCGGCCCGCGTTGCGACCGGTCATCTGCACGAGCACCAGCTTCAACAGCGCGGCGGTGGAGACCACGTTGAGCTGCATGACCTCCAGGTCATCGGCCCAGTCGGTGTCGACGAACGCACCGCCGCGGCCGACGCCGGCGTTGAGCGCGGCGGCGTCCAGCGGGCGGCCGAGGCCCTGCACCCGGGTCCACAGCTGCTCGATCCCGTCGGGGGTCCGCAGGTCGGCCTGGACGGCGGTCACCTCGGCGCCCTCGGCGCGCAGCTTCGCGGCCGCCGTGTCGATCGTCGGGTCCTCGGCGTCGATCACCAGGTCGAAACCGTGCTGGGCGAACTGCTTGGCGAGCTCGTACCCGATCCCGCTGGAGGCACCGGTGACGAGGGCGAGGGGCTTGGTGTCGGTCATGCACCTCGCCCTACCCGCCCCCATGGCCGGGTTCACCCTCCGCGAGCGCCTTTCCGGCCGCGGGGGCTGGTGGCCGCACCCGGGGTCAGGGAGTGCGGCCGGACCGACCCTGGCACCCCCTCCTGACAGTTCCGTGTGCACCGGCTCAGACTCGGCCCATGACCGAGGACGCGAGGCCGGCCGGGGACGCCGGCGTGATCTGTTCGGCGAAGGGCTGCCGGGAGCCGGCGACCGTCGTCCTGGTGTGGAACAACCCGAAGGTGCACACCCCCGACCGGGAGAAGACCTGGACGGCGTGCGAGGCGCACCGCGAGCAGCTCTCCCACCACCTGGCGATCCGGTCGTTCCTGCGCCGCGTCGAGCCGGTTCCCCCGCTGCGGTAGCTTCAGCGGCGCACACGGGAGCCCGGGCGCGGGCTGAGAAGGCGGACGACCACCGCCGACCGTCCACACCTGATCCGGTTCATGCCGGCGGAGGGAGCTGCTCGATGCTCGCTGCTCGATTCCACGCACCCGGTCGACCCCTGGCCCTGGACGACGTCCCGGTGCCCGAACCCGCCCCCGACGAGGTGCGGGTGCGGGTGCACGCGGCCGGGGTCTGCGGCACCGAACTGCACTTCACCGACGGCCTGTACGCGCCGTCCCGGACGCCGATGACGCTGGGCCACGAGGCCGCCGGCACGGTCGACGCGGTCGGGTCGGCGGTCACCGGCTGGGCCGAGGGCGACCGGGTCGCCGTGTACTACTACCTCTTCTGCGGCAGCTGCCGCTGGTGCCTGCGCGGTCGGCAGAACCTGTGCCTGACCCCGCGCGGCGTGCTCGCCTTCGCCGCGGACGGCGCCTTCGCCGAGCAGCTGGTCGTGCCGGCGCACTGCCTGGTCCGGCTGCCCGACGAGCTGCCGTTCGAGGCTGCCGCACCGCTGTGCTGCGCCGGCACCACCGCGGTGCACGCGCTCACCGAGGCCGCGGTCGAGCCCGGTGACGTGGTCGTC
This sequence comes from Modestobacter sp. VKM Ac-2979, assembly GCF_026967995.1. Classification (NCBI taxonomy): domain Bacteria; kingdom Bacillati; phylum Actinomycetota; class Actinomycetes; order Geodermatophilales; family Geodermatophilaceae; genus Modestobacter; species Modestobacter sp. VKM Ac-2979. The sequence goes on along the minus strand of NZ_JAPVBO010000009.1, from coordinate 17,966 downwards.
GTGCTCGGCGCCGGCGGCGTGGGGCTGGCCGCGGTGCAGGAGGCCCGGCGACGCGGCGGCGTGGTCGTGGCCGTCAGCCGGGACGACGCCCGCAGGTCGGCTGCCCGGTCCGCCGGGGCGGTGGCCGCGGTCGCCCCCGCCGAACTCGCCGACACCGTGGCCCGGCTGTCCGGCGGGCAGGGCGCCGACGTCGTCGTGGAGCTCGCCGGCGTCACGGCGACGCTGGAGCTCGCGACGGCGGTGCTCGGTCGCCGCGGCCGGCTGGTGCTGGTCGGCTACAGCGCCGACGCCCTGACGGTGAGCCCGCTGGCGCTGGTGGTCGCCGAGCAACGGGTCATCGCCAGCGTGGGCAACACGCTGGCCGAGCTGGAGCAGGCGGTGGCCCTCGCCGCGGCCGGGCAGCTGGCGCCACCGGTGGCCGGCACGCTGCCGCTGACCCAGGTGAACGATGCGCTGGACCGGCTGCGCGCCGGGGACGTCGCAGGGCGGCTCGTGCTCATCCCCTGACGCCCCGCAGCGGCGTGCCGGGCCGCGTGTGAGGATCGGCGCTCGTGCGACATCGCAGCAAGGACGCCCCGCTCCCCCGCGAGGTCGGTGTCCTGGCGATCGTCGCCTTCGTCGTCGCCCTCGGCTTCGGCATCGTCGCCCCGGCGATCCCGCTGTTCGTCCGCGACTACGGGGTCGGCACCACCGCCGTCGGGTTCGCCGTCAGCGCGTTCGCCTTCTTCCGGTTCATCTCCGCCTTCGCCGGGGGCTCCCTGGTCGAGCGGATCGGCGAGCGCGCCGTGCTCGCCGCCGGGCTGGCGATCGTCGCGGTCGCCACCGCCGCGGCCGCCCTGGCCGGCAACTTCCCGCTCTTCGTCGCCCTGCGCGCCGCCGGCGGGATCGGCAGCGCGATGTTCACCGTGGCCGCCCTCTCGCTGCTGCTGCGGACGGCTCCGGCGGCCCAGCGCGGCCGGGCCGCGGCCACCTACCAGGGCGGCTTCATCCTCGGCGGCATCGCCGGCCCGGCGGTCGGCGGGTTCCTCGCCGAGGTCTCCCCGCGGCTGCCGTTCTTCGTCTACGGCGGCTTCCTGCTGGTCGCGGGGGTGGTCGCGCTGGTCCTGCTGCGCCCGGCCGCGCTGCCCCCGGTCGCCGGGGCGGCGGCCGACCCGGATCCCGCCGCCGACCCGGCCCCCGCCGCTGACCAGGTGCGCGGCGGCGGCCCGTCGGCCGTGGCCGTGCCCCCCGCGGGCGCCGACGGTGGCGGGCTGCGCGCGGCGCTGCGGTCCCGGGCCTACGTCGCGGCGCTGGTCGCCAACCTGGGCGTGGGCTGGGTGCTGTTCGGCGTCCGCAACTCCCTGGTGCCGCTGTACGTGACCGAGGAGCTGGGCAAGACGGTGGCCTGGGCCGGCGCCGGGCTGCTGGCCGGGTCGGTGGCGCAGGCGATCGGGCTGCTGCGGGCCGGCCGGCTGGCGGACAGCTGGGGCCGCCGTCCCTCGCTGCTGCTCGGTTCGGGGCTGGCCACCGCGGCGATCGCCGTCCTGGTGCTGCCGCCGACCACCGCGGCGTTCCTGCTCTCGATGGCCACCTTCGGGCTGGGCGCCTCACTGCTGGCCAGCGTGCCGGCCGCGGTGGTCGGCGACGTCAGCCCGGCTCGGGGCGGCCGGGTGGTGGCGGTGTTCCAGATGGTCGCCGACCTGGGCGCGGTGGCCGGGCCGCTGGTCGCCGGCTGGCTCACCGACGCCTTCTCCTACCAGGTCGCCTTCGCGGTCAGTGCCGCCGTCCTGGGTGCGGCGATGCTCGCTGCGCTGGCGATGCCGCGGGACCGTCCTGCCGGCTGAGCCGGCAGGCCGGTCAGAGCCAGGGCGCCAGCGTCGGCAGCGGACCGTCGGCCTGCAGCTCCTCCCCCGCACTGCGGCCGGTGACCCACGCCGCGACCGCCGGCAGCGGACCGGCGACGGCCAGGGTGCCGGTGCCCCACTCCCGGTCACCGGCGAACAGCGCGACGTCGGGCACGGAGTCGCGGCGGTCCCACATCCGGAAGACGTCGTCGACGAGCGCGGCCAGGACGTCGTCCGGGAGATCCGTGAAGGCGACGCCCTCGTCCAGGTCGACCGCGTGCACCCACACCTCCCGACAGCGCATCCAGGGCACCTCCGCGGCCGGCACCTGGCGCCCCTGCGCGGTGCGTACCTGGGCTGTCCACGCCTCCTCGGGCAGGCCACGGACCGCGGCGGCCAGCCGGCCGGTCGCCGCGACCACGGCAGCGCGCAGCTCGGGGGCCGGCAGCTGCGCCGCCTCGTAGATCTGGGCGTCCCGCGCCTCCATCGAGGGGTACATCGGCGTCTCCACCCCGGTGCGCGCCCAGGTCAGCAGGTTCACCAGCGCGTCGGCGTTGGCCGCCAGGTGCGCCAGGAGGTGCCGCCGCGACCAGCCGGTGAGCAGGGACGGCGCGTCGAGCTCCTCGTCGGTCAGCCGGCCCAGCGCCGTCCCGAGGAGCCGTTCGCCGTCCTCCCACCAGCCGAGCGTCTCGACCGGCGCGGTCATCGACGGGTTCCGGGCTCGTGCGCGGGCGCGGTCATGACGTCACCCTGCCGCGCCGGGCGCCGGTGTGCCAGAGCTGGCGGTCGGGACTACCGCCGTTCACCTGCACCCGGTTGGATGGAGGTGCCATCGGGGGCCTGCCCACCGGGGCGGTCCACCTCGACGGCGCCGACCGGAGGTGCTGTGCCCGCGCGACCCGTCCTGCTCACCGTCGACGACGACCGGGCGGTCAGCCGCGCCGTCGCCCGCGACCTGCGACGCCACTACGGCGACCGCTACCGGATCGTCCGCGCGGAGAGCGGCCGCGACGCGCTCGCCGTGCTGCGTGAGCTGACCGCGCGCGGCGAGGCCACCGCCCTGCTCCTCGCCGACCACCGGATGCCCGGGATGACCGGCGTGGAGTTCCTGGAGCAGGCGATGGACCTGGCGCCGACCGCCAAGCGGGTGCTGCTCACCGCCTACGCCGACACCGACGCCGCGATCCGGGCGATCAACGACGTCGACCTGGACCACTACCTGCTCAAGCCCTGGGACCCGCCGGAGGAGCTGCTCTACCCGGTGCTCGACGAGCTGCTCGAGGACTGGACCCGCACCGCCCGGGCGCCGTTCGAGGGCATCACGCTGCTGGGCCACCAGTGGTCGGCGGAGACCCAGCAGCTCAAGGAGTTCCTGGCCCGCAACCAGGTGCCCTACCGGCACCTGCAGGGCGAGGACGCCGCCGGCATCCGCACCGCCGCGGACCTGGCGGACGACGCGACGCTGCCGGCCCTGCTCTTCCCCGAGGGCACCGTGCTCCGCCGGCCCACCCTGCAGCAGGTCGCGCAGCAGGTCGGGCTGGCCACGACCGCCGGCAGCCCGTTCTACGACGTCGTGGTGGTGGGCGGCGGGCCGGCCGGACTGGGCGCGGCGGTGTACGCGGCCAGCGAGGGGCTGCGCACCCTGCTCGTCGAGCGGACCGCCACCGGCGGGCAGGCCGGCCAGAGCAGCCGGATCGAGAACTACCTGGGGTTCCCGCTCGGGGTGTCGGGCAGCGAGCTCGCCCAGCGGGCCCGCGACCAGGCCGTGCGGTTCGGCGTCGAACTGCTCACCGCCGCCGAGGTCGTGCAGATCGCACCCAAGGGCGACGGCCGGGCGCTGCTCTTCGCCGACGGCAGCCAGGTCGCCGCGCACGCCGTCGTGCTGGCCACCGGCGTCTCCTGGCGGCTGCTGCCGGCCGAGGGCGCCGCCGACCTCACCGGCCGCGGCGTCTACTACGGCGCCGTCGCGCACCAGGCCGCCGACTGCGCCGGCGAGGAGGTCTTCGTCGTCGGCGCGGCCAACTCCGCCGGCCAGGCCGCGCTGCACTTCGCCCGCTTCGCCAGCAAGGTGGTGGTGCTCTGCCGGGGCACCGACATCCGGCAGAGCATGTCCGAGTACCTGGTCGCCCGGATCGAGGCCGACCCGCTGATCGAGGTGCGCACCTGCACCCAGGTGCAGTCCGTGGAGGGCGCCGACCACCTCGAGCGACTGGTGCTCGCCGACTCCCGTACCGGTGCGACCGAGGTCGTCCCGGCGTCCCGGCTGTTCGTGTTCATCGGCGCCTCGCCGCCCACCGAGTGGCTGGGCGAGGCGTTCCTGCGCGACGAACGCGGCTTCCTGCGCACCGGGCCGGCGCTGCTGGACGAGGCGGGCCGCCCGCCGCGGGACTGGCCGCTCACCCGGGCCCCGTACCACCTGGAGTGCTCCGTCCCCGGCGTGTTCGTGGCCGGCGACGTCCGCGCCGAGTCGGTGAAGCGGGTCGCCTCCGCCGTCGGCGAGGGCGCGATGGCCGTCACCCTCGTGCACCGCTACCTGGAGGCGAACTGAGATGACCGCGAGCCACGGGCCCTCCTCGGGGGTCGACCTCGCCGAGGTGCGCAGCCTGTTCCTGTTCGCCGAGCTCGAGGACGTCGACCAGCGCTGGGTGGCCGAGCGCAGCGACGTGCGGGTGTACGACGCCGACGTCGTCGTCTTCGCCGAGGGACAGCCCTCCGACGCGCTGTACGTGCTGCTGGAGGGTGGGCTGCTGCTGTCCAAGCACACCGACGGCGAGGACGTCGTCCTCAACGACACGACGCATCGCGGTGCCTACGCCGGCGCCGTCCGGGCGTTCACCCAGAGCCGTGACCCGAACTTCCAGACCACGCTGCGGACCACCCGGCCCAGCCGGTTCCTCCGGTTGCCGGCCGAGGACTTCGCCGCGCTGGTGCACCGGCTGTGCCCGATGGCGGTGCACCTGCTCGACGGCCTGTACGAGGGCATCCGGATGACCGAGTCGACGATGCGCCAGCGCGAGCACCTGGTGCAGCTGGGGGCGCTGTCGGCCAACCTCGCCCACGAGCTGAACAACCCGGCAGCGGCCGCGGTGCGGGCCACCGAGCAGCTGCGCTCCCGGGTCGCCGGCATGCGCCGGAAGCTCGGCCTGCTGTCGGAGGCCGGGCTCTCCCCCGAGCTGGTCGGCCGGCTGATCAAGACGCAGGAGATGTCCGTCGAGCGGGCACTCAAGCCGCACGCCGAGCTGACCGCGCTCCAGGAGAGCGACCTCGAGGACGCGATCGCCGATCGGCTGGAGGAGATCGGCGTCGAGCAGGCGCTGGAGCTCGCGCCGGTGTTCGCCGGCTCCGGCATGGACGCACAGTGGGTGGACGACGTCGTGGAGCAGGTCGACTGCGGGCTGGAGTGGGACGCCGCGTTCGGCTGGCTGCGCTACACCCTGGAGACCGAGGCGCTGATGGACGAGATCGAGGAGGCCACCACCCGCATCTCCTCCCTCGTCGGCGCGGTGAAGCAGTACTCGCACCTGGACCAGGCCCGGCACTCCGACGTCGACGTCAAGCCCGGGCTGGAGAGCACGCTGGTGATGCTGGCGCGCAAGCTCACCGGCATCGAGGTGCACCGCCACTACGCCGCCGACCTGCCCCCGGTGCCCGGCTACCCGGCCGAGCTGAACCAGGTCTGGACCAACCTGATCGACAACGCCGCCGACGCGATGGACGGGTCCGGGGTGCTGACCCTGCGCACCCGGGCCGACCAGCACGCGGTGTTCGTGGAGGTCACCGACGACGGCCCGGGGGTGCCGGAGGCGGTGCGCCAGGACCTGTTCGAGCCGTTCGTGACCACCAAGCGGGCCGGCGACGGGAGCGGGCTCGGCCTGGACAACGCGAGGCGGATCATCGAGCGGCGGCACGGCGGTTCGCTGACGTACACGACCGGTCCGGAGGGGACGACGTTCTGCGTCCGGCTGCCGCTGAGCCGGACGCACTGACCGGCCATGTCCTGGCGGGTGGACGGGGACGCCGTCTGTCGGCATGCCGAGGGGCTGCCGGCCGCACCCGGCCCGGCCGAGGCGTGCGCGGACTGCCTCCGGGACGGCGGGCAGTGGGTGCACCTGCGGCGCTGCCTGAGCTGTGACCACGTGGCCTGCTGCGACTCCTCGCCGAGCCGGCACGCCACCGCGCACGCGACCGCGACCGGGCACCCGGTGGTCGCCTCCGCCGAGCCCCGCGAGCACTGGGCCTGGTGCTACCCCGACCAGGCCCTCCTGCTCCCCCGGCGGTGACCCCGGGCCGGAGGGCGGACCGTCAGCCCTTCACGTAGGGGATCGTCTGCGGGCCCTCCGGCAGCACGCAGACCCGCGCGCCGGACCCCGCCTCCGCGACCGCCTCGGCGACGGTGGCCGCGATGTCGGTCGTCTGCGCCAGGTGCGCCTCGGCGAGCTGGGCGTCGGTGAGGTGGTCGGTGTGCATCACGACCCGGTGCGCGGACTGGATCCGCGCCTGGATCTGCACCTGCCACTGGTCGGGCACGGTCTGCTCCCGCGCGGAGATCAGCTCCAGCAGCGCCTCCGGTGACGCCGCCGAGGTGAGCACCTCGCGGTAGGAGCCGTGGTCGGGGAAGCCGTCCTCGCAGGCGGCGGCGCAGACGATCAGCCCGTCGGGCCGGGTGACCTGCGCGGCCGCCGACATGCCCTTCACCGACTGGTAGAGGTTCTGGTCCAGCGGGAACCCCGAGCCGGTGGTGACGACGACGTCGAACGGCGCGTCCACCGGTGCCATCGCCACCTCGCGGGCCCGCTCGATCGCCACCGCGTGCATCTGGAGGGTGTCCCCGCCGAACGCGGCGATGACCTCCTGCCGGGTGTTGAGCACGACGTCGAAGGAGTAGGTGACGTCCGTGGCCGCCGTGATAGCCCGGACGTCGTCATGCACCGGGTTGCCCTGGGTGACGCCCCACGTCGCCCGCGGGTCGCCGATCCGCTTCGCGTCGTGCAGCACCAGCACCGTGTCCAGCGCGGCCAGGCCGGGGGCGACCATCTTCGGTCCACCGGAGAAGCCGGCGAAGAAGTGCGGTTCGACGAAGCCGGTGGTGATCCGGACGTCGGCGTCCACCCACTGCTCGTTGAGCCAGACCGGGACCCCGTCGCCGAAGGTGCCCATCCAGCGGTGGGTGTCGCTCGCCCGCGAGTCGTGGTTGACGATCCGCACGGTGTCCACGACCTCGTCGCCGAACATCGCGCGCAGCTCGGCGTCGGTGTTGGCCCGGTGGGTGCCGGTGGCGACCAGGACGACGACGTCCTCCAGTCGCACGATGCCGTCCAGCTCCTCGAGCACCGCCGGGATCATCAGGTGCCGGGGCTGGGCGCGGGTGCCGTCGCAGGCCGAGATCGCCACCGTCTGCCCCGGCCGCACCCGCTCGCGCAGCGGCGCACCGCCCACCGGCTCCCGCAGTGCCCGGCGGAGCTCAGCGGCGACGTCGGGGGCGGCCGCGTGCTCGACCGGGGTGATCACCGCCGCGTCGTCCGGCAGCTCGACGGTCAGTCCTGTGCGCCCGTAGGCGAGCCTCACCTGCTGCACGTCGGCCTCCTCGCCGTCGACTTGCCCCATCAGACCACTGTCGCCCGACAACGGCCTGGCCGAGCGGGCGCGCTCGCCCACCGTCCGCCCGGTGGAGCCGCGGCCGGCGGTGCAGAGCGGCGAGACGCTGTCCTCAGCCGCCGACCGGCGCTGCCGGGTGACCGGCCACCCACGGTGGTGGGCGCATCGCGGTGGCTCCGCCGTCGACGGTGAAGGTGGCGCCGGTGACGTAGCTCGATGCCGGGGAGGCCAGGAACAGTGCCAGCCCCTGCAGCTCCGCCGGCTCACCCAGCCGCCCGACCAGCGTGGTGGCGGCGAACTGCTCGGCCACGCCGGGCTCCCGGATCCGGCCGTCGGCGATCTCGGTGCGGAACGAGCCCGGGGCGATCGCGTTCACGAGGATGCCGCGCCGGCCGAGGTCCGCGGCGGCCTGGCGCACCAGGGCGAGCACCGCGGCCTTGGACGCGGCGTAGGCGTAGCCGACCATCGGGTCGCCGCCCAGCCCGGCCACCGAGGAGGTGACCACCACCCGGCCGCGGCCGTCCGGGGTCACGTGCCGGGCGGCCGCCTGCAGCGTGGCGAACACCCCGCCGAGGTTCACGTCCAGCACCCGGTCCCAGCGCGCCCGGTCGACCGCGGTCAGCTGCCCGGTCTCCGACGTCGGCCCGGGCCCGGCGGAGATCCCGGCGTTGGCGAACACGACGTGCAGCCCGCCGTGCGCCTCCGCCGCCTCGCGGAGCAGGTCGTCGACGGCGTCCGGGTCGGCGACGTCGACCACCTGGCTGCGCACCGTCGTCCCGCGGTCGGCCAGCTCGCCGGTCGCGCGGTCCAGCCGCTCGGCGTCCCGGTCGGCGAGGGTCACCCGGGCACCGGCGCAGGCCAGCACCTCGGCGATGGCGAACCCGAGGCCGCTGGCCGCGCCGGTCACCACCACCCCCAGCCCGCGCACGTCGAACAGCCGGTCCAGCACCGCTGCGCGCTGGTCGTCCACTCAGACCACCTGGACCGTCATCGAGCCGATCCGGCTGATGCTCATCTCGAGCTTCTCGCCTGCGGTGATCGGGCCGACCCCGGGCGGTGCGCCGGTGAACAGCACGTCGCCGGGGTTCAAGGTCATGATCGTCGAGGCGTAGGCGACGATCTGTGGCACCGGCGTGACCAGGTCGGCGGTGGTCACCGACTGGCGTACGTCGCCGCCGGAGGTCAGCAGGATGTCCAGGTCGCCGCCGTCGCCGGCCTCGTCACGGGTCACGATCCACGGCCCCAGCGGGCTGAACGAGTCGTAGGACTTCCGCTTGGAGCGGTCGGCGGCCGACCGCACGGTGATGTCCAGACCCGCGGTGAAGCCGAGGACGGCGTCCATCGCCCGCTCCAGCGGGATGTCGCGGCCGCCGCTGCCGATGACGATGACCAGCTCCGACTCGTGGTGCACCTCGTGCCCGGCCGCCACGACCTCCGGCGGCAGCACGATGTCGGCGCCCGGCCCGACGATCGACGACGGCGCCTTGAGGAAGACGTCGAACTCCATCATCCAGGGCTCGACCTTGCCCAGCGTGCGCTCCTGGACGCCGTGCATCTCCTCGACGTGCGCGCCGTAGTTGCTCGCCGCCGCCACGATCTTCGTCGGTCCCAGCACCGGGGCGCGCAACGTGACCTCGTCGACCGGGCGTGGGGTGCCGGCGGCGGCGGCCGCTTCCAGCGCCGGCCGCACCGCGTCCAGGTCCCGGCACAGCGCCCGCCACCAGCCCGCGGTGAGCGGGTCGGGGTCGTGCGGCCAGGGCAGCGCGCCGGTGACGTCGACGACCCGGTCGCCGTCCGCGCCGGTGGTGACGATGCCGAGGCGGGCGGGGCCGTCGGCGGAGTCGAACAGGGCCAGCTTCATCGCGTACTCCTCGGGGTCAGCGGGCGGTGAAGGTGCGGGTGACGGCCTGCGGCTCGGCGAGGACCTCGGCGCGCGCGATGCCAAGGGCCCGGAGCACCGGCTCGTCGGAGACGACGAACAGGTCGGCCTGTTCGTCGGCGGCGTGCTCCACCGCCGCCCAGGACGGGACGACGAACATGTCACCGGGGCCCCAGTCGAACCGCTGGCCGTCGATGACGCTGGAGCCGGTGCCGGTGAAGACGACGTAGATCGCGTTGCCGGCGCGGCGCTCGGCAGCCGTGCGGCGGCCGGCGCGTACCCGGTGCACCGCGCACGCCATCGTCGGCAGCACGCTCGCACCTGTCTCCGGGTCGACGTACTCGACCGCGAGCAGCGGGTCGTCGGAGGCCGCCGCGAGGCGGTCGAGCTCGGCGCTGGTGTCGACCCACCGGTAGTTGAGCAGCCGGGAGTGCCGTGGGCTCAGCTGTTCGGCGACGGCACCGGAGACGTACCGCGTGCCGCCGGCGTACCGGCGCTCGGAGAGGTTGTGCTCGGCAGGCTCGGGCTGCGACTCCCCCGGCCCCGGGTACTCCTCGAAGAAGACGCCGTCCAGCGCGGCCACCATCGGCAGGTCCAGGCCGTCGAACCAGAACATCTCACCGTCGACGCTGCTGGTGTGGTCGTGCCAGTTCATCGACGGTGTGAGCACCAGGTCGCCGGGGCGCATGTCGCAGGCGTCGCCGTCGACCGTCGTCCAGACACCCTCCCCCTCGAGCACGAAGCGGATGGCGCCCGGGGTGTGCCGGTGCGCCGGGGCGACCTCGCGCGGCCCGAGGCACTGCAGCGCACCCCACAGCGTGCCGACGGCGTACGGCCGGCCGCCCAGCCCGGGGTTCTGCAGGCTGAGCACCCGCCGCTCGCCGCCGCGCTCGACGGGCACCAGCTCGATGGCCCGGCGGGCCAGTGGCTTCATCGTCGCCGCCGACCACAACCACGGCACGGCGGCCGGCCGCGGGGTCGGGGTCAGCAACTGCTCGGTGATCGTCCAGAGCGGGCGGAGGTCGACCGCGGCGAGGTCGCGGTACAGCTCCTGCAGGTCCGCCTGGTCGCCGAACTCCTGCGCCGGCGCGGCATGGGTGTCGATGCTCATGGTGAGAACTCCTTCGGTCTCGGGTCGGGCGGCACGGACCCAGCGGTCACTTGAGCGAGAAGTGCACCCACCGCTTGCCGTCGGCGAGGCCGGCCAGCTCCCGGCCGGCGGACTGCATGATCATCGGCGAGGACGAGATGTGCTGGGTCCCGCCGTGGACGTCGCGGAACAGCCGCTGGATGGTCCCGGAGCGCAGCGCGCCGGTGCCGCCGGACTTGTAGACGAACTCCGCGATCGCGTGCGTGCTCCAGGTGGCGTTGTTCAGCGCAGCCCGGTTGAGCGTCTCCAGCCGCAGCGGGAGGGCGTCGCCGGCGGCCAGCACCGCCTCGATCTCCTCCCAGACCTCGTAGAGCAGGGCCTGGGCGGCGCGCAGCCGGACCTCGGCTGCGGCGTACTGCTCGGCGAAGCTGTCGCTGCTGGCCTGCCCACCGGGCTGCCCGGCCTTGGCGCGCACCACGGCCGCGAGCTCGTCGAGCAGCCGACGGCCCACCCCCAGCGCCCAGGCGCCGTGGTTGAGGCTGGCGAAGTTGCCGATGCCGATCCGGTAGAGATCGCCCCCGGTCACCGGCTCGGTGCTCAGGCTCGGGTAGCTGTGGCTGGCCGGCACGAAGACGTCGGACAGCGTGTAGTCGATGCTGCCGGTGCCGCGCAGCCCCAGGACGTCCCAGTTCTCGATGAAGGTGACCTGCTCGACCGGGACGATGAAGAACCGGGACTCCCCGGTCGCCGTGTCCGCCGCGGCGGTGTGCAGGTGGGTCGCGTGCTTGATGCCGGAGGCGAAGGCCCACTCCCCGCTGAGCAGGTGACCGCCGTCGACCGGCACCGCCCGCCCGGGGCGGGTCCCCTGACCGGCGATGCCCAGCCGGGGCGTGGCGAACAGCTCCTCGGCGGTGTCCCGGTCGAAGAAGGCGCCGGCCAGGCCGGTGGCCAGACCCAGCGCCATGGTGACCCAGCCGGTGGAGGGGTCGGCGTAGGACAACGTGCGGAAGAGGTCCATCGACTGCCGCGGGCTCATCTCCGCCCCGCCCAGCCCGCGGGGGGTGAAGACCGAGATGGCCCCGCTGGCGTACAGCGCCTCGACGACCGGCTCAGCGATCCGCCCGGCCCGGTCGTTCTCCGGTCCGTGCCCGTCGACCAGGTCGTGCAGCGCTGCGGCATCGTGCAGGACCGCGCCGGCGTCGAACCCCGTGACCGAGGTCGTCCGGTCCACTTCTACGGTCGTCATGCTCAGCTCCTACGTCATCGTGGGAAACGCCGACTGCGCCGCCGTCGTCCTGAACCTAGGCGATCCATGACGCATTCTCGATGCCCGAGTGATGAGCACCAGTGCGTTGCTCATAACTCCGGGGAATGAGCGGCCGCGCCATTCCTGCACAGAGCACGGAACGGCATCACAGGAATTATCTGGGCATTGGCGGAGAAGCCGTCCGCTGCCGTAGACAGAGCAGGACAGAACGGCGCCACCGTGCTGCGCACGTGCCGATCGGACGACGACGACGTCGCGAGGAGAGGACCACCCGGATGACGATCGAGGCCACCCCGCCGGCACCGCTCCTGCCCGCGCCCGACCCGCTGGCCTTCCGTGCCGTCTGCGGCACCTTCGCCACCGGCGTGACGGTCGTGACCAGCACCGGGCCCGACGGCCCGCAGGGCGGCACGGTGAACTCGTTCACCTCGCTGTCGGCCGAACCGCCGCAGGTGATCGTCTGCCTCGCCCGCCAGTCCCGGACCTGGCAGGCGATCGAGGCCGCAGGCAGCTTCGCGGTGAACATCCTCGCCGCCGACCAGCAGGCCGTGGCCCGGCTGTTCGCCTCCCGCGAGCCGGACAAGATGGCCCACGTCGACTGGGCGGCGGGCGGCAACGGCGCCCCGCTGTTGGCCGGCGCCGCCGGCTCCATCGAGTGCACGCTGTCCGCGGCACTGGAGCAGGCGACCCACATGCTGCTGATCGGCTCGGTCACCGCCGCCACGAACCGGCACGACGCCGACCCGCTGATCTTCTTCCGCAGCGCGATGCACGAGGGGCTGGGCGGCGCCGAGGCCGCCCGCGGACTGCCGCGGCCGGCATGAGGGCGCTGCGCTGGGCAGGCCCGGACGAGATGACCGCCGCCGACGCCGACGAGCCGGTCGCCGGCCCGGGCGAGGCGGTGGTCACGGTGCACCGGGCCGGCATCTGCGGCTCCGACGTCTCCGCCTACCGCGGGCGGATGGGGATCGCCCGGCCCGGTGACGTGCGCGGGCACGAGTTCTCCGGCGTGGTCGCCGCGGTCGGCGACGCCGCGGACGAGGGCTGGGTCGGCTGCCGGGTGACCGTCAACTCGCAGGTGACCTGCGGCGAATGCTGGGCCTGCCGCAGCGACCGGGACAACCTCTGCCCGCGCCTGGAGATCATCGGCGTGCACCGGCCCGGCGCATTCGCCGAGCGGGTCGCGGCGCCCGTGCGCAACCTGGTGGCCCTGGGTGACGGGGTGAGCGACGAGCTCGCCGCGACCGCCGAGCCGCTGGCCCAGGCGTGCCACGACGTCCAGCTCGCACTGCCCGCCCGGCCGCGGGCGGCCCTGGTCATCGGCGCCGGCTCGGTCGGTGGGCTGCTGGTGCAGGCCGCCCGGCTCTCCGGCATCCCGGAGATCACCGTGGTCGAGCCGCACCCCCGGCGCCGGGCCGCCGCCGCCGAGGCCGGCGCCGACGTCACCGTCGGGTCGACCGAGGAGGCAGGCCCCCTGGCGGCCCAGCGGGCCGAGGACGGGTTCGACGTGGTGTTCGACGTCGTGGGCACCGCCGCCACCCGGGCCGCCGGCGTGCAACTGGCCCGGGCCGGCGGTCAGGTGGTGATGGTCGGGCTGCACAGCGACGTCACCGAGCTGCCCTGGTTCTCCGTCATCCGCCGAGAGATCTCCATCGTCGGGGCCAACTGCTTCGACCGGGCCGACTTCGAGCGGGCGGTCGGCTGGCTGCGGGCCGGGACGGTGCGGCCGCCGGAGTCGGTGCGGCTGGTGACGATCGACGAGGCACCCGCGGCGTTCGCGGAGCTGGCCGAGGGCCGGGGCTCCGCCGCCAAGACCTTCGTCGCACCGACCGGCTGAGGTCGTCGGGCCGGTGGGCGGCGCCCCGCCCTCAACCGGCCCGACGGTCAGACGTGGTCGTACAGCGGCGAGCGGACGTCCCGGCTGATGTGGCAGTCCAGGAACATCGGCCCGGCCGCGGGGTCCCAGTCGCGCAGCGCCGGTGCCAGCCCGGCCACCTCCTGGACCAGCGCGGCCTGCGCACCCATGCCCCGCGCGGCGGCGGCCAGGTCGGCGTAGCCGAAGACCGCCTGCTCCGGCGGCACCGACCAGTCCTTCATGTGCGCCAGCTCCGACCCCGCCGCCCCGTCGTTCATGCAGACCACCACCAGTGGCAGGCGCTCGCGCACGGCCAGCTCGAGGTCGCCCATGGTCAGGTAGAAGCCGCAGTCGCCGATGAACAGCACCGCCTGCCCGTCGGGCTCGGCGAGCGCGCCGGCGGCGCTGGCGGCCAGCGCGCTGCCGACCGCGCCGAACTCCGGCAGCCAGACCAGCGAGCCGGGACGGTCGTGGGTCATGTGCATGATCGGGAAGCCCCCGAAGTGCCCGTTGTCGACGTAGACCCGGCGGGGCCGCGGGAGCAGCCGGTCCAGCTCGACCGAGACCGCGCGCGGGTCCATCCGGCCGGGCGCCGAGACGTCGGCGAAGCCGCCAGGCACCGGGGCGACCGCCCGCGCCCGCTCCCCCACCCGGCCGGCGAGCTCCGCGCCCAGCCGCTCGGCAACTGCCCGGGCGTCGCCCCGCACCGCCACCGTCGGCTCGTCGAACGCGGTGAACGCGGCGGCGTCGGCGTCGACGTGCACCACCGTGCGGCCGGTGACGAACTGCGACCGGCGGGTGTGGAAGAAGTTCAGCGAGGTGCCCACCGCCACCAGGCAGTCGGCCTCGGCGACCACCGCTGCCGCCTCCGGGGTGGAGAAGCCGCCGAGGATGCCGAGGTCGGCCGGGTCGCCCTCGAACAGCCCGAGCGCACGCACGGTCGTCGTCAGGTGGGCGCCGGTGAGCGCGGCCAGCCGGCGCAACGCCGGCCCGGCGCCGGACTCCACGGCTCCCCGGCCGGCCACCACCACCGGACGGCGGGACGACGCGATCGCGGCCACCGCCGCGGCCAGCGCTGCGGCGTCCGGCTCGGGGACCGGGCGGCGGACCGGGGCCGCGACGGCCGGCGGGTCGCCGGCCGGCAGCAGGTCGATGCCGACGGGCACCACGAACACCACCACCCGCGACTCCTCGACCGCGCGCCGGTGGGCGGTGACCAGGTCGGCGGCCGCGGTCTCCGCGCGGGCGCGGACCACCGGCAGGCCGAGCGGGTCGAGCAGCAGCTCCGGGTCCAGTCCCTGCACGCCGCCGGCGAACGGCGCCTGCCGGGCCGACAGCCCCGAGGAGTCCGAGGTGATGAGCACGACCGGCGAGTGCGCCCGGTCGGCGGTGAGCAGGGCGGTGAGCGTGTTGGTGAACCCCGGCCCCTGGGTGACGGTGCACCAACCCACCCGGCCGGTGACCCGCGCCCACCCGTCGGCCGCCCCCACCGCGCCGTTCTCGTGCCGCAGGTGGTGCACGGCGACCCCGTGCCCGGTGGCCAGGTGGTGCACCAGCCGCAGGTTGCCCGCGCCCATCAGGGTGAACAGGTCCGTCGTCCCCAGCGCCGCCATCGTCGCGGCGAGCTGCTCGACGACCGTGGTGGTCGCCGAGGGAGGCCGCCCGATCGTCGTACCGGCGGTCACGTCAGTGCGGCATGACGAGGGAGAGCAGGTGCTTGCGCAGCTCGAGGAACTGCTCGCTCGAGCGGGTGGCGACCTGGTCACGCCGGCGCCCGAGGGGCACGTCGACGATCTCCCGCACCTTGCTCGGCGAGCCGGACAGCACGACGATCCGGTCGGACAGGTAGATCGCCTCGTCGATGTCGTGGGTGACCAGCACGACGGTGATGCCGACCTCCTCGCGGACCTTGAGGATCAGGTCCTCCAGGTCGAAGCGGGTCTGCGCGTCGACCGAGGCGAACGGCTCGTCCATCAGCAGCAGGTCGGGCTGGTAGGACAGCGTGCGGGCGATCGCCACCCGCTGCTGCATGCCGCCGGACAGCTGCCAGGGGTACTGCTTCTCCACGTGCCCCAGGCCCACCTCGGTGAGCACCTCGGCGACCCGCTTCCGCCGCTCCTCCTTGCCCACCCCCCGCGCCTTGAGCGGGAGGGCGATGTTGCTGCCGTTGGTGAACCACGGGAACAACGAGCGGCCGTAGTCCTGGAAGACCACACCCAGCTGATCGGGCACGCCGGAGAGCGGGGTGCCCTCGAACACCACGCTCCCCCGGCTGGGCGCCGACAGGCCGGAGATGCAGCGCAGCAGCGTCGTCTTGCCTGCGCCGCTGGGCCCGACGATGCAGACGAACTCGCCCTTGGCCACGCTGAACGTGACGTCGTCGATGGCCATCCGCTCGTCCGGCCGGCCGGCGTTGAACACCTTGCGCAGGCCGACGACGTCGAGGACGGCGGAGCCGCCGGGGGTCGAGCCGGCCGCGTGTGCACCGAGGGTCTGGGTCATGCCGTGTCTCCGATTCCGTGCCGGGGAGGTGCGAGGAGGGGGTGCGGGAGGGGCCGTCAGGACTTGTCGGTGCCGACGGCGCGGGAGCCGTAGTACCAGCGCAGCAGCCGGTGCTCGGCGAAGACGAACAGGTAGTTGAGCAGCGTGCCCAACACGGAGAGGACGACGATCCCGCCCCACATCGTCACGATGGCGAAGACGGTCTGGGCCTGGAGGATGAAGTACCCGATGCCCTCGGAGGCGGCGATCATCTCGCTGACCACCATGAGGATGATCGAGACCTGGAGGCTGGCCCGCAGGCCGGCGGCGATCTGCGGCGAGGCTCCCGGCAGCACCACCGAGGTGACGGTGCGCAGCGAGCTGAACCGCATCGCCCGGGCAGTGTCGAACTTGACCTGGTCGATGCCCCGCATGCCGTCGAGGGTGTTCAGCAGCGCCGGCCAGGTGGCACCGAAGGCGATCAGCGCGATCTGCCGCGCCTCGCCCAGCCCGAACAGCGCGATCATCGCCGGCAGCAGCGCCGGGGCGGGCAGCACGTAGAGGAAGTAGACGACCGGGTTGGCGCCCTTGCGCAGCACCGGCAGCCGCCACAGCAGCGCGCCGCCGAGCACGCCGATCAGCGAGCCCCCGACGAAGCCGGCCGCGAGGTTGCGGAGGCTGGGCAGCAGCTGCTGCTTGGCGTCGCCGACAACCCACTCGTCCCACACCGACTGCAGGATCTGCTGCAGCGGCGGGAAGTACGGCGAGGTGCTGTTCGCGGACAGGAACCACCAGCCGACCAGCAGGACGACGGGCAGCCAGAGCGCCAGCAACACGTTGCGGCCGCGGGCCCGGGCCCGACTCGGACGGCGTCCGCCCGGGGCGCCGGTGACCTGAGTGCTGGGCACGTCGGTGACCGGGACGGCGGCGCCCGGCGCGACACCGCTGGCACTCGCCGAGCCGGTGCGGCCGGCGTCCTGTCCCGCTGCCGTGCTGCCGGTCGTCGCGGTGGTCATCGGGCCCCCAACTCGTTGTTCTTGGCGTTGCGCTGGCTCTCGTGCCAGTGCATGGCCTTCTTCTCGACCAGGAAGAACGCGCCGGTCAGCACGATGCCGAGCAGACCGGAGACCAGGATGTAGGCGTACATGGTCGGGTAGGACGTGACGCCGGCGTTGCGGGCGAAGAGGATCGCCCGGCCGATGCCCTCGGCGCCGCCGACGAGCTCGGCGACGACGGAGAGGATCAGCGCGCTGGCCGAGGCGATCCGCAGCCCGGTCGCCATGTACGGCGAGGCGCTGGGGATGGTGACGGTGAGGAACCGCCGGATCCCGCGCACGCCGAGGACCCGGGCGGTGTCGCGGACGGTCGGGTCGACCGACCGGACGCCGTAGACGACCTGGACCACCAACGGCCAGAAGGCGCCGAAGGCGACCAGGAAGACCTTCATGTCCAGCGTCGACCCCAGCACCAGGATCACCAGCGGGAGGATCGCGATCGCCGGGATCGCTTTGAACAGCTCGATGACGCTGGCCGCGCTGCGGAAGGCGGTGTCGTTGGCCGCCAGCAGCGAGCCGACGACGACGGCCAGCACAGCGGCGACGGCGAGGCCGATGGCCCAGCCCTGCAGGGTGGCGCCGACGGTGGACCACAGGGCCTCGGTGCCGAGCGCGGTGGCCAGCGCCTGCAGCGTGGCGGTCATGGTGGGGAACTGGTCGGGGCGGAACAGGCCGCCGGCAGTGACCGCCTGCCAGAGCGCCAGCACCAGCGCCAGCGTCGCCAGCGGCACCATGGCCACCCGGGCGAACCGCGAGATCACGGACATGCTCAACCTCATCGTCGACACGTGCACGGGGTCGGGGGCGGGAGGCCCCCGGAGGAGGGGTCCGGTGCGGGCCGGCTAGGTCGGCCTCTGTGTCCTCGGTCACTCCTTCGAGCTGGGCCAGCCAGAACTGGCGAGCTTCGGACGATGCCAGCCC
>NZ_JAPVBO010000008.1:0-307502 GCF_026967995.1 Modestobacter sp. VKM Ac-2979 | reverse complement strand
GGCGGAAGCCGGCGGGCCGCCACGACCGTGACGACCGCCAGACCGGCGGCCAGCACCAGTCCGGGCAGCACCCAGGCAGCGCCACGGCGCCCTTCCTGCCCGGCGCCCCGTTCGGGCTCGCGGTCGACGCCCTGGCCGCCGTCGTGCTGCCCGCGGTCGCCGCGGTCACCCTGCTGGTGCTGGTCTTCTCCGCCGCCGACGTCACCGGCGCCCGGGCCCGGTTCACCGGCCTGCTGCTGCTGTTCGCCGCGGCCGTGGTGGTCACCGTCTGCGCCACCACGCTGCCGACGCTGCTGTTCGCCTGGGAGGTGATGGGCGCGACGTCGTACGCGTTGATCGGCTTCCGCTGGCAGGAGCGGCACCGGGTCGGCGCCGGGCTGACCGCCTTCCTCACCACCCGCACCGCCGACCTCGGGCTGTACCTGGCCGCCGGGGCGGCGCTGGCCGCGGGGTCGGGCCTGGCGCTCACCGACCTGCCCGGGCTGCCGGCGCCGTGGCGCGACGTCGCCGCGGCCGGGCTGCTGGTCGCCGCGCTCGGCAAGGCCGCCCAGCTGCCGTTCACCGCCTGGCTCTCCGCGGCGATGCAGGGCCCCAGCCCGGTCAGCGCGCTGCTGCACTCCGCGGCGATGGTCGCGATGGGCGGCTACCTGCTGCTGCGGGTGGCGCCGCTGCTGGGCGCGACGAGCTGGGCCGGGCCGACGGCGGCCTGGGTGGGTGCGCTGACCGCGCTGCTGCTCGGCGCCGTGGCGCTCGCCCAGCGGGACCTCAAGCAGCTGCTCGCCGCCTCCACCGCAGCGCAGCTCGGGTTCGTGGTGCTGGGCGCCGGGGTCGCGGCGGTGGCCGGCGGCACCGCGCACCTGGTCGCTCACGCGGCCACCAAGGCCCTGCTGTTCCTGGCCGCCGGGGCGTGGCTGACCGCGCTGGGCACCAAGCAGCTGCCGGCGCTGCGCGGCGCCGCCCGACGCTGGCCGCTGGTCGGGGTCTGCGCGGGGGTCGGGGCACTGGCGCTGGCCGGGGTGGCGCCGCTGTCGCTGTGGGCGACCAAGGACGCCGTGCTGGCCGGGGCCCACGAGGAGTCCCTGGCGCTGTACCTGGTCGGGCTGGCCGCCGCGGCGCTGTCGGCGGGCTACGCCGGCAAGGTGCTGTGGCTGGTCTGGCAGCGGCTCCCCGCGGACGCCGACGCGCACTACGACACCGAGGAGGAGGGCACCCGTCGGGTGCGGGTGCTGCAGCAGGCGCCGCTGGTCGTGCTGGCCGTCGGCGCTGCCGTCCTCGGCCTGCTGGCCCTCCCCCCGGTCGCCGACACCCTGCGCCGTGCCCTCGGCGCGGGCAGCGCGCCAACACCGGGCCTGGTGGAGCTGGCCGTCTCCGCGTTCGTCGCCGTGGTGGTGCTCCTGGTCGTGCGGATCCGGCCGCTGCAGCCGCTGCCCGGCTGGCTCGAGGGCTGGCTGGGGCTGGCCCGGGCAACCGACGTGGTCGTCGTCCGGCCGGTGCTGCGCACGGCGGAGGCGCTGGCCCGGTTCGACGACCGGGTGCTCGCCCGTGCGGTGACCGGCGCCGGCCGGGGGACGCTGCGGACCGCACGCGCCGCGGCCCGGTTCGACGACGGGGTGCTTGACCGGGCGGTCGCCGGCTCGGCGACCGCCAGCGTGCGGCTGGCCGACGCCACGGGCCGGGCCGACCTCGCCGGACCGGACGCCGCCGTGCGGTCGCTGGCCGCCGGCACCCGCTGGCTGGGGGGCTGGGCCCGGCGCACCCAGACCGGCCAGCTGCACCAGTACTACGTCTCGGCCGCCGTGGTGCTCGCCGCCGCGCTGGCCCTCCTCCTGGCAGTGAGGTAGCTCCGTGCTCAGTTCGATCATCTTCCTGCCCCTGGTGGCGGCAGCCGTGCTGGCCGTGCCCCGGGTGCCCGACCAGGTCGCCCGCTGGACCTGGATCGCGGTCACCGCCGCCGAGGTCGTGCTGGTCGGGGTGCTCATCGCCCGGTACGAGACGCCCGCCGACGGCGGTCTCGCCTTCGAGGAGCGCGCCCGCTGGATCCCGTCGGTCAACAGCAGCTGGCACGTCGGTGTCGACGGGCTCTCGGTGCCGCTGCTGGCGCTGACCGCAGTGGTGTTCTGCGCCTGCGCGGTCTACGGGCTGCGCGAGGACCGGCGCCCACGCCAGCACGCCGCCCTCTTCCTCGCGCTCCAGGCCACCTGCATGGGGCTGTTCGCCGCCCAGGACCTGATCGTCTTCTTCGTCTTCTTCGACCTGTCGATCGTCGGCATGTACGCCGCGATCGCCGGCTGGGGGCACGGCCGGGACGCCGGCCGCTCGGCGCTGCAGTTCTTCCTCTACACGTTCCTGGGCAGCCTGGCGCTGCTGCTGGGCTTCATCGGCCTCTACCTGGCCGCCGACCCGCACACCTTCGACATCCCCGAGCTGGTCGCCGCCGCGCCGCTGCAGGACCACCCGGTCGCCGGCGGGTTCGTGCTCGCCGCGCTGCTGCTGGGGCTGGCGGTGAAGACGCCGACGATCCCGTTCCACACCTGGCTGCCCCCGGCGCACACCGACGCCTCGGCGATCGGCTCGGCCGTGCTGGCCGCGGTGCTGCTGAAGATGGGCACCTACGGCTTCGTCCGGATCGCCATGCCCGCCATGCCGGACGCCTGGCGCGGGGCGGCCTGGGTGGTGCTCGGGGTCGGGATCGCCTCGGTGCTCTACGGCGCGCTGGTCGCCCTGGCCCAGACCGACGTCAAGCGGATGATCGCCTACACCTCGATCAACCACATGGGCTACGTGGTGCTCGCGGTCGGTGCGGCGGGCCTGCTCGGCGGGGGGACGGCGGCCCGCGAGCTGGCCGTGACCGGCGCCGTCACCCAGATGGTCAGCCACGGCCTGATCACCGGTGCACTGTTCCTGCTGGCGGGGGTGCTGCACGACCGCACCGGCAGCTACGCGATGCGTGACTACGGCGGCCTGGCCCGCAGCGCTCCGGTCTGGTCGGGCCTGTTCGCGGTCGGCGCGTTCGCCTCGCTGGGCATCCCGGCGTTCAGCGGCTTCATCGCCGAGTTCCAGGTGTTCGCCGGGAGCATCGGCACCACCGCGTGGGCGGCGATCGCGCTGCCCGGGATCCTGATCACCGCCGCGCTGTTCCTCCGCGCGCTGCAGCTGCTGGTCACCGGGCTGCCCGGCGGCCGGTCGATCGGCTTCACCGACGTGCGGGCGGTCGAGGCGCTGCCGGTCACCGGGCTGCTGCTGCTGTCCCTGGCGATCGGCGTCCTGCCCTGGCTGCTGCTGGACCTGATCACCCCGGCGTCCGCCGTCCTCGTCGACCTGGTGGGCAGGTGATGGAGCAGTCGCCGATGGTGATGGACCAGTCGCCGCTGGCGCTGCTCCCCGAGCTCTGCCTCCTCGCGGGCGCGGTGGCCACCCTGCTGGCCGGCTCCTTCCTGCCCCGGCAGCGGCAGTGGGTCGCCCGGCTGATCGCGGTCGCCGCCCTCCTCGCCGCCGCCGTCTCCGCCGCCCTCGCCTTTCCAAGCCACCAAAATGGCCATTTTGGTGGTGGGGACGCGGAGACGGTGTTCGGGGCGTTCGTGCTGGACACCGCGACCGGGGTCACCCGGCTGGTGGTGGTCGCGGCGGTGCTGCTGGTGATCGGCCTGGGCGTCGACGAGCTGGCCGGGACGGCGCGGGAGAGCGAGACCTACACGCTGCTGCTGCTCGGCGGGCTGGGTGCGATCGTGCTGGCCGCTACCGACGACCTGCTGGTGCTCGCCGTCGGCTTCCTGCTGGCCAGCATCCCGGTGTACGCGCTGGTCGGGATGGTCCGCACCCCGGGCGCAGCCGAGGCCGCACTGAAGACCTACCTGCTCGGCGCGCTGTCCGGGATCCTGCTGCTGCTCGGCGCCACGGTGCTGTCCGGCATCGCCGGTGGCACCGCGTACGTCGACCTGGCCACCGGGCTGGCGGTGGCACCGGCCGCCGCGGTGGCGGTCGGTGCGCTGGCGGTGCTGGCCGGGTTGCTGTTCGAGGCCGGCGGGGTGCCACTGCACCAGTGGGTGCCCGACGCGACCCAGGGCGCCGGCACCGCCGCGGCGGCGTTCCTCACCACCGTGCCGAAGATCGGCGCGCTGGTCGCCGCCGCGCGGCTGGTCGACGTGCTGCCGGGCTCGCTGCCCTGGCCGCTGCTGGTCGGGCTGCTCGCCGCCGCCACCATGACGCTGGCCAACCTGGCCGCACTCGCCCAGACCGACGCCCGCCGGCTGCTCGGCTGGTCGACGGTCAGCCAGGTCGGCTACCTGCTCATGCCGGTGGCCGTGGTGGCCAGCACCTCGGCCGCGGTGCCGGCGCTGCTGGTCTACCTGGCCGGCTACGCGGTCACCAACCTGACCGCCTTCGCGGTGCTCGCCGCGGTGCCCACCGCCCGGTCGCTGACCGACTTCCGTGGCCTGGCCCGGCAGCGGCCGGGCCTGGCGGCCGCGCTGGTGATCAGCCTGCTGAGCCTGGTCGGCACCCCGCCGACGGCGGTCTTCCTGGGCAAGCTGACCGTCTTCACCGCCGCGTGGGACGGCGGCCTGGCCTGGCTGGTGGTGGTCGCCGCGCTGAACACCCTGGTCAGCCTCTTCTACTACCTGCGGTGGCTGGTCGAGGCGTTCCGGCCCGGCGAGCCCGCTCCCACCGCCCGCTGGGCCCACGCGGCGGCCGTGGCCGGGGCGCTGGGCGTGCTGGCGGTCGGGCTGGGTGCCGGCCTGGTGACCGCGCTGGTCGGGGACGGCACCCTCGGCTGAACACGGGTCCGGTCTCAGGCCGGCGGGAGGAGGAGCACCTGCCCGACCATGATCACGGTGCTGCTCAGCCCGTTGACGGCCACCAGCTCGGCCACCGTCGTCCCGTGGTCCAGCGCGATCTGCCCCAGCGTGTCCCCCGCGACGACCGTGTACGTCGCCTCCGTCACCGGCTCCGGAGCAGGGACAGGGACCGGCGTCGGCTCGGGGGCCGGGGCCGGCGGGCCCGGGACGGCGAGCACCTGCCCGACCATGATCACGGTGCTGCTCAGCTCGTTGACGGCCACCAGCTCGGCCACCGTCGTCCCGTGGTCCAGCGCGATCTGCCCCAGCGTGTCCCCCGCGACGACCGTGTACGTCGCCCCCGGCTCCGGGACAGGTGACGGGGCCGGCTCCGGCATGGGGATCGGCGCGCAGACGGTCGCCAGCGCCCCGGGGTCGGCCAGCCCGTCGACCACCTCGGCGCAGGTCCGGTGGTCCACCCGGGAGGCCACCCCGGTCCACCACGAGGTCTGGCCCAGGGCGCCGCTCCAGGACTGCGAGAGGTGCACGTGCCCGGTGTGCGGGTCGGCTCCGGTGTAGGGCAGCCAGCCGGCCGAGGCGCGGTCGGCCGACCACGTCCGGCCGTCCCAGATGACGTACATGACCCCGAGTCGCCGGGCCTGGTAGGCCGACTCCCCACCGGGGCCGTCGGCGGTCAGCCAGCCGAGGAAGCGGTCGGCGGCGGCGCGCTCCTCCGGGACGTCCGCCCGCACCAGCCAGTCCCAGGCGCGCCCCTCCTTGTGCTCGCTGGTGCCGCCGGCCGCGCAGTCACGGCTGATCCCCCCGTTGCTCCCGGCGGCGTACGCGGCGAGCACCAGGGCGGCCAGGTCCGCGGTGCCCGGTTTCGCCGCGGGGTCGCAGACCGTCTGGCCGACGTAGGGGGCGGGCTGCTCGACCACCGGCGGCGCAGCGACGGGCGCGGTCGGGTCGCCGGGTCCGGACGCCTGTGCCGTCGCAGGGACCAGCGCCCCACAGGCGCCGACCAGGACGAGCACGGCCGCGCGGCGCACGCCGGCGGGACGGCGCGTGGCCGGACGGTGGCCGACCGGGTGCCGACGCACCCACCGGGACGAGGAGGGCACGACGACTCCGGGCAACGGGACTCCAAGGCAGGGGGACGGCGTCGGGCTCATCCCAGGGGCGGCCCGTCGGCTGCGCCACGGCGCCGACCGCCTCGCTGCCTCGATCCGGCGCGGCGCACACGGTGCGCGACCGCGGGCGCGAGCTGGACCGCGTCCGATGTGGCCTGGCACACATCGAGGGTCGGTAGGCGCTGGGCACGGCTACTGGGGGCCGGGAGGACGGACCCTGCCGAAAAGCACCCCGGTGCGGGTCAGTCCTCGGGCCGGGGGGCGGCCAGGGCTGCGGCGATGGCAGCACCCGCCGCGACGGCACCGCTGACCCAGGCCGGGCGGCGGTAGGCCATCCAGGCCAGCGCGGTGGGCACCATGCTGGCCGCGTGGAGCGCATCGGCGGCCACACCCGCCAGCACCAGACCCCGGCTCGGGTGGAGGAGCACGGCGGCCTGCTGGGCGAGCACCCGGCCACCGAGCAGCCGGACCACCCAGGCGCTCGGCTCGCGCCCGTCCCCGCGGACCGCCCGGGCGACCTGTTCCGGACGCACCAGCAGCACGGCGCCTCCCAGGGCCAGCGGGGCGGCGACCACCCGGGTCAGGGCCCGGCGCCGGCGGTGGGCGCTCACCGCCGGCCCCGCACGGGTGCGCTGCCCAGGCCGGCCGCCACGGCGGCCCGCCCGGTCCCTGCACGCGCGAACGTGACGACGAACTGCCCGCTCATGTCCCTCTCCTCACTCGCCTGTTGCACTGTCCAGACCGCTGCCGGTGGCAGCACGTGCCCCTCAGAGCGTCCCGGCCATCGGCCCGCCGCCCGCAGCTAGGGCAGCCCGGGCAGCAACTTGTCCAGGGTCACCGGCAGGTCGCGCACCCGCACCCCGGTGGCGGAGTGGACGGCGTTGACCACCGCCGCCGCCGTGCCGACGATGCCGATCTCGCCGATCCCCTTGGACCCCATGGCGTTCACGTAGGGGTCGTGCTCGTCGATCCAGTGGGCTTCGATCTCACCGACGTCGGCGTTGACCGTGATGTGGTACTCGGCCAGGTCGTGGTTGGCCACCTGCCCGATCCGTGGGTCCCAGGCGCTGTTCTCGTGCAGCGCCATCGACAGCCCCATGGTCATCCCGCCGATGAGCTGGGACCGGGCGGTGCGGGGGTTGACCACCCGGCCGACGCCGAAGACGCCGAGCAGCCGCGGCACCCGGATCTCCCCGGTGTCGGCGTTGACCCGGGCCTCGACGAACTGGGCGCCGAACGCGTACGGAGAGTGGGTGTCGTCCTGCCCGGCCTGGTCGACGTCCCCGCTGGCCTCGTCGCCGTCCCGCGGGTCGGCGCCGAACTTGGTGCGGAACTCGCGGGCCGCGACGACCAGCGCGGAACCCCAGGTGTTGGTCCCCGAGGAGCCGCCGGCCACCGAGGCGACCGGGTAGCGGGTGTCGCCGATCCGCACGTCGACGTCGGCGACGTCCACGCCCAGGGCGTCGGCGGTGATCTGCGGCAGGATCGTCCAGGCCCCGGTGCCGAGGTCCGCGGCCCCGATCTCGGCGACGTACCGCCCGTCCTCGTACCGCACGTTCGCCGTCGAGGTGGCCTGCCGCATCGTCGGGTAGACCGAGGACGCGACACCGGCGCCCACCAGCCAGTTGCCGTCCCGGCGCGCCAGCGGCCCGGACCAGCCGAACCGCTCGGCGCCCTCGCGCAGGCACCGCACCAGGTTCCGGCTGGACCACGGCTTCCCGGTCTCCGGGTCGACCTCCGGCTCGTTGCGGACGCGCAGCTCGATCGGGTCGATGCCGAGCTCCTCGGCCAGCTCATCCATCGCGACCTCGGGGCCGAACATGCCCGGACACTCCCCCGGCGCCCGCATCCACGACGGGATCGGCACGTCCAGGGCGGCCAGCCGGTGGGTCGAGCGCCGGCTCGGCGAGGCGTACATCATCCGGGTGGGCACGCCGGTCTGCTCGGCGAACTCCTTGACCTTCGAGGTCTGCTCGACCACGTCGATGGCGATCGCGGACAGCCGCCCGCGGGAGTCGGCGGCCAGCTGCATCCGCTGGATGGTCGGCGTGCGGTACCCGGCCAGGAAGAACATCTGCTGGCGGGTGAGCGCGAGTTTCACCGGCCGGCCGGGTAGTGCCCGAGCGGCCAGCGCGGTGAGCATCACGTTCGCGTGCGGCAGCCCCTTGGAGCCGAACCCGCCGCCGACGTAGGGGCAGACGACGCGCACCTGTTCCTGGTCCAGCCCGAACACCTGGCACACCGCGGCCCGGTCGGGGTGCACGCCCTGGGTGGAGTCCCACAAGGTCAGGAACCCGTCGCCGGCCGGCTCCCACAGCGCCGTCGTGGCGTGCGGTTCGAGCGGGTTGTTGTGGTACATCGCAGTCGAGTAGGTGCGCTCGAGCGTCACCTCGGCGGCGGCCATGGCAGCGGCGACGTCGCCCTCGGCGGTGTCGGTCTCGTGCCCGGCGTTCACCTGCTCCGGCGCGTAGAGGTCCGGCCGGTCGGCGGACAGCTCCGCGTCGTGCGGCTGCTCGTCGTAGCGAACCGCGATGCCGTCGGCCACCTCCCGGGCCAGCTCGGAGGTCTCGGCGACCACCACCCCGATCAGCTGGCCGCGGAAACCGACGTCCTGACCCTGCAGGACGGCGTACTCGGCGTCGGAGGCATCAGCCAGCCGTTCGGCGTTGAACGGGGTGAGCACGGCCAGCACGCCGTCCAGGGCCTCGGCCGCGGCGGTGTCCATCGCGGTGACCCGCCCCCGGGCGATCGTGGCCTGCACCGGGTGGGCGTACGCCGGGTGCTCGACCGGCGTCTCGTAGGCGTAGGTGGCGGTGCCGCGGACCTTGAGCTCGCCGTCCCGGCGCACCAGGTCCTGGCCGATGGCGCGCGGCTCCAGCAGGTCGGTCATGACTGCTCCTCCGGGAGGAGGCCCCGCACGGTGGCGAGCACGGTGCGGGCCACGAGCGGGATCTTGAAGCCGTTGCCGCTGTCGATCCCCGGCTGCGGCTGGGCGTCCGCCAGCTCGGCGGCGATGGCGGCCCGGACGGCGTCCTCGGTCAGCTGCTGCCCGCGGAGCACCTCCTCGGCCCGGGTGGCCCGCCACGGCTTGTGCGCGACGCCGCCCAGGGCCAACCGCAGCTCGCCGTCCGGGGGGACAACGGCGGCCACCGAGACCAGGGCGAAGGCGTAGGAGGCCCGGTCGCGGACCTTGCGGTAGGCCGACCGGGTGCCGGCCGGCAGCGCGGGCAGGTCGATGGCGGTGATCAGCTCGCCGTGCTCGAGCACGGTGTCCCGGGACGGGTCGTCCCCGGGCAGCCGGTGCAGCTCGGTGAACGGGATCGTCCGTTCACCGTTCGGACCGAGCACCTGCACCCGGGCGTCGAGCACGGCCAGCGCGACTGCCATGTCCGAGGGGTGGGTGGCGATGCAGGTCTCCGGCGCGGCCGGGTCCGGCAGCGCGGCCGGCGTCCCGAGGACGGCGTGGTAACGGGTGTAGCCCCCGACCGCGCTGCAGCCGCTGCCCGGCTCGCGCTTGTTGCAGGGGGTGGTCACGTCCTGGAAGTACACGCAGCGGGTGCGCTGCAGCGGGTTGCCGCCGGTGGTCGCCATGTTGCGCAGCTGCCCGGTCGCCCCGGCGAGCAGCGCCTGGGCCAGCACCGGCCAGCGCTCCCGGACACGCGGGTCCGCGGCGACCTGGCTGTTGGTCGAGGCCGCCCCCAGCCGCAGCCCGCCATCGGGGACGTCGGTCACCTCGCGGGAGGTGAGGGTGCGGACGTCGACCACCAGGTCGGGCCGGGCGACGCCGAGCCGGAGGTGGTCGACCAGGTTCGTGCCGCCGGCCAGGAAGACCGCGTTCGGCTCGGCGACGACGTCCCGCACAGCCTCGGCCACGTCGCCCGGCCGGGCGTAGGCGAACGGCTTCACCGGGCACCGCCGGCCTGCTGCACCGCGGGGGTGATGTTCACGTAGGCGGCGCAGCGGCAGAGGTTGCCGCTCATCCGCTCGGCCACCTCGTCGGAGGTCAACTCCGGCCGGCCGGTGAGGTCCTCGGTGACGTGGCTGGGCCAGCCGCGCTCGAACTCGTCGAGCACCCCGACCGCCGAGCAGACCTGCCCGGGGGTGCAGTAGCCGCACTGGAACGCGTCGAAGTCCAGGAACGCCTGCTGCACGGGATGCAGCTCTCCGGCCGGAGCCAGGCCGTCGGCCGTGGTGATCTCCGCCCCGTCGTGCGCCACCGCCAGCGCCAGGCAGGTCAGCGCGCGATCGCCGTCCAGCAGCACGGTGCAGGCGCCGCACTGGCCGTGGTCGCAGCCCTTCTTCGGGCTGGTGTTCGCCAGCCGCTCGCGCAGCGCGTCCAGCAGGGAGGTGCGGGTGTCGACGGTGAGGCGGTGGGCCTCGCCGTCGACCCGCAGGGTGATCTCGGCGTCCATGGGGCCGCTGGTGCCCGGCCGTCCCGGCCCGGCAAACCCACCGGCCCGCGCGCCGGGTGGAGTGGGCGGCCAGGTGAACGGTGCACCGACGGCGCGTGGCGGCCTTGATCGACAACGCCGTCCTGCAGTACGAAGACGACATCGACCACCAGCCAGCGGGAGGGGTCACCGACCCCGCACCCCGTGTCCCCGCGTCCCGGATCGCAGCTCTGCCGAAGTACCCCGTCCCCACGCCGCGGCCACCCGTCGGCGGGCGGGCAGGTACGGGGGTGCGGGCCCGGGCGCGCGCCTGGACCGGCAAGCTGCTGGCGCGCCGCATCCAGAAGCGCGGCATCGACCTCTCCAGCCTGACCTTCATCCCCGAACGGACGAAGGTGCCGTTGCAGCGGGACGGCATCGACCCCGTCCCCCGGCTGGCACAGCTGCGGGAGCACGACCCGGTGCACCGGCTGAAGCTGCCGTTCGCCTTCTCCGTCTACCTGGTCACCGGCGCAGAGCACGTCAAGGCGGTGCTGGCCGACCGGGACAGCTGGAGCAACGACATCCGGCACCTGCTGCCGGGCCCCGGCCCGAGCAGCGCCGACGAGGTCGGCGGCCTGGGCTTCACCGACCCGCCGCTGCACACCCGGCTGCGCA
This sequence comes from Modestobacter sp. VKM Ac-2979, assembly GCF_026967995.1. Lineage (NCBI taxonomy): Bacteria > Bacillati > Actinomycetota > Actinomycetes > Geodermatophilales > Geodermatophilaceae > Modestobacter > Modestobacter sp. VKM Ac-2979. The sequence goes on along the minus strand of NZ_JAPVBO010000008.1, from coordinate 296,552 downwards.
AGATCATCACGCCGGAGTTCACGATGCGCCGGCTGGCCCGGCTCGAGCCGATGATCGAGACGATCGTGGCGCAGCGGCTCGACGCGCTGGCCGCCGCGGGCCCTCCGGCCGACCTGGCGAAGCTGGTCTCCTTCCCGGTGCCGTTCCAGACCATCTGTGCGCTGCTGGGCCTGGAGCTGGAGGACCGGGACGCGTTCGCCCGACTCGGTGTCCAGCGCTTCGACGCGACCGCCGGCGCCGCCGCGGCCTTCGGTGCGGTCTCGGCGCAGCGCGAGTTCCTCTTCGACGCCGTCGCCCGGCAGCGCGCGGAGCCCGGCCCCGGGTTGATCGGCCAGATCATCCGGGACGAGGGCGACCGGATCTCCGACGTCGACCTCGCCGGCCTGGCCGACGGCGTCTTCACCGGCGGCTACGAGACCACCGCCGGGATGATCTCGCTGAGCACCATGGTGCTGCTGCGCGACCCGGCGCACGCCGCCCTGGTGCGCGACGGGTCACGCGCGGACGTCGACCGGGTGGTCGAGGAGTTGCTGCGGCACCTGTCGGTCGTGCAGATGGCGTTCCCCCGGTTCGCCAAGCACGACCTGGACCTCTTCGGCGTGCCCCTGCAGGCCGGGGACGTCGTGCTGGCCTCGCTCAGCGGCGCGAACCGCGACCCCCGGTCCGCCGGGGACCAGCCGGAGGTCTTCGACCCCCTGCGGCGACCGACCTCCGGCCACCTGGCCTTCGGCCACGGCATCCACCGGTGCATCGGCGCGGAGCTGGCCCGGATGGAGCTGCGGGTCGTGCTGCCCGCGTTGTTCCGCCGCTTCCCCGACCTGGCGCTGGCCGTCCCGCAGCGGGAGCTGTCCTTCCGCGAGCTGTCCTTCGTCTACGGCCTGGACGAGCTGCCCGTCCGCTTCTGAGAGACGGCCACCAGGCGGCTGTGAGCTGCACCGCGGGTGGCCGTCGGGCGGCATACCGCCGTCCTCGTCGGGTAGTGCCCAACGGAACGCCGGCGACATCCGTGGGAGAGTCGGCCCTTCTCGAGGACTGGACCCCGCCCATGAGTGGAAACGCCACGCACCGCTTCAGCAACACCAGCATCCTGACGGTGCAGACGGCCGATGCCTCCCGCGTCGTCACCTCCGACGCCATCGACGAGCGGCTCGCCGACACCTACAAGCGGGTCGGGCTGCGCCCTGGCCTGCTCGAACGGCTGGCCGGCATCCGCGAGCGCCGGTGGTGGGAGGACGGCGTGACGTTCGTCGACGGCGCGGCCATGGCCGGCGCCAAGGCGATCAGCGAGAGCGGCGTCGACCCGGCCGGCATCGGCCTGATGGTCAACACCTCGGTCAGCCGCCGGTACCTGGAGCCCTCGACGGCCGTCGCCGTGCACCACGCGCTCGGGCTGCCCCGCTCGGCGCAGAACTTCGACGTGACCAACGCCTGCCTCGGCTTCGTCAACGGCATGGAGCTGGCCGCGGCGATGATCGACTCCGGGATGATCGAGCACGCCGTGATCGTCAACGGGGAGGACGCCCAGACGGTCCAGGACCGCACCATCGACCGGTTGAACCAGCCCGACACCACCGCCCGCGACGTGATCGCCCAGTTCGCGACGCTGACCCTGGGCTCGGGAGCCGTCGCCATGGTGCTCGGCCGGTCCGACCAGCACCCGGAGGGCCACCGGCTGGTCGGCTCGGTCAGCCGGGCCGGCACCGAGCACCACGAGCTGTGCATCGGCGACAACAACGAGATGCGCACCGACCTCAAGGGTCTGCTGGAGGCCGGCCTGGACCTGTCGATGGACATGTGGGAGGAGGCCGCCGCGGACTTCGACTGGCAGCGCGGCATGGACCGCTACGTGATCCACCAGGTCTCCAAGGTGCACACCGCCGCCATGTGCGAGCGGTTCGGCATCGACGAGTCCCGGGTGCCCAAGACCTTCCCCACCCGCGGCAACCTGGGCCCCGCCTCGGTGCCGTTCACCCTGGCCCACGCCCAGCACGAGCTGGTCGACGGCGACCGGGTGCTGCTGATGGGCATCGGCTCGGGCCTCAACGCCTCCTGCCTCGAGATCGCCTGGTGACGGCGCCGATCGACCTCCCGGCCGGGCTCCCCGGGCTCGACCCGGCCTGGTCCCGCCGGGTCACCGTGGCCGACGCCACCGGCACCAAGCACGAGTGGCACCTGCTGGACAACGGCGTTCCCGACCCGGTGGGCACGTTGCTCTGCGTGCACGGCAACCCCACCTGGTCCTACCTCTGGCGCCGGCTCCTCGCCGCCGCGCCGCCCGGGTGGCGGGTGATCGCCCCCGACCAGCTGGGCATGGGCTTCTCGGCGCGGCTCCCCGGGCCCCGGCCACTGGAGCAGCGGGTCGCCGACCTCGGTGACCTGACGGCCGCGCTGGGCCTCACCGGCCCGGTGATCACCGTCGGGCACGACTGGGGCGGGGTCATCTCGCTGGGCTGGGCGCTGGCGCACCGCGACCAGCTGCGCGGCGTCGTCCTGGGCAACACCGCCGTCTCGATGCCCGAGGGCGACCTCGGCCCGGCGCTGATCCGGATGGCGCACGCCCCCGGGGTCCGGTCGGCGGTCACCGTCGGCACCCCGGTGTTCGTCCGGGCGACGACGGCGCTCTCCCGCCCCCCGCTGCCCGCCGACGTCCGCAACGCCTTCGCCGCGCCCTACCGGACGGCGGCCCGCCGGCGGTCGGTCGGGGACTTCGTGGCCGACATCCCCTTCTCCCCCGGCCACCCCTCCCGCGCCGCGCAGGAGGCGATCGCCGAGGGCATCCGTTCCCTCGACGTCCCGGCGCTGCTGCTGTGGGGCCCGCGCGACCCGGTCTTCGGCGAGCGGTACCTGGCCGACCTGCGCGAGCGGATGCCCCAGGCCCAGCTGCACCGCTACGAGGGCGCCTCGCACCTGCTCCCCGAGGACGCGCCGCAGTACGCCGATGCGGTCGCCCAGTGGGTCACCGACCTGTCCACCGGCCGGTACACCGCCGACACCGCCGACCGCCCGCGCAGCACGCAGCCCCAGCCGCGGGGCCTCGGCTCGGCGCTGGCCGACCGGGCCGCCGACGACTCCCCCGCCGTGGTCGAGGTCGGTGGCAGCACGGTCAGCTGGGCGCAGCTGCACCGTCGGGTCGAGCACCTGGCAGCCGGGCTGGCCGACGCCGGCATCCTCCCCGGGCAGCGGGTCGCCCTGCTGGTCGAGCCCTCCGCCGACCTCACCGCCGCGGTCTACGCCGTCTGGCGGGCCGGCGCGGTCATCGTCGTGGCCGACAAGGGCCTGGGCCTGCGCGGCATGCGCCGCGCGCTGCACAGCGCCCGGGTCGACGCGGTCATCGGCGGTGCCCCCGGGCTCGCCGCCGCCCGGGCCATGCGGCTGTCCGCGACCCGGATCGCCGCCACCCCGCTGCCCGCAGCCGCGGCGCGCGCCCTGGGCGTGGCCCGCACGCTCGAGGGGCTGGAGCGCGCGGGCAGCACCGCGCCGCTGCCCCCCGAGGCCGACCCGGACACCGACTGCGCCGTCCTGTTCACCTCCGGCGCCACCGGCCCGGCCAAGGGCGTCGTCTACACCCGGCGCCAGGCGCTGGCCCAGCTGGACCTGGTCGGTGCCACGTACGGGCTGTCCCCCGACGACCGCCTGGTCGCCGGCTTCGCGCCGTTCGCCCTGTTCGGCCCGGCGCTCGGCATCGGCTCTGCGGTGCCCGACGTCGACGTGACCGCGCCGGGCTCGCTGACCGCGGCGGCCCTGGCCGACGCCACGGCGGCGATCGACGGCACGGTCGTGTTCGCCTCGCCGGCCGCGCTGCGCCGGGTCGTCGCCACCGCCGGCGAGCTGACCGAGCCGCAGCGTGACGCACTGAGCCGAGTGCGTCTGCTCATGTCCGCCGGGGCGCCGGTGCCGCTGCCGTTGCTGCGGGAACTGCGCCAGGTGCTGCCCGCGGCAGCTGCGCACACCCCGTACGGGATGACCGAGGTGCTGCCGGTCACCGACGTCTCCGCGACCGAGATCGAGGCCGCCGGCCCCGGGGACGGCGTGTGCGTCGGCCGGCCGCTGCCCGGGGTCGAGGTCCGGGTCAGCCCGCTGTCCCCGACCGGGTCGGCCGACGGTGACCTCACCGACGCCCCCGGGACGACCGGGGAGGTCGCCGTGCGGGCCGCGCACGTCAAGGACCGCTACGACGCCCTGTGGGCCACCGAGCGCGCGTCGTCCCGCGACCCGGGCTGGCACCGGACCGGCGACGTCGGGCACCTGGACGCCGAGGGCCGGCTCTGGATCGAGGGCCGGCTGCCGCACGCGGTGACCACCGCCGCCGGGGTCGTCACCCCAGTCGGCGTCGAGCAGCGGGTCCAGCTGCTGGACGACGTCAGCGCCGCCGCGGTCGTCGGCGTGGGGCCGGTCGGCGCCCAGGTCGTGGTGGTCGTCGTCGTCCCCGCCGACGGTGCGCGCCGTCGCGCCGGGTTCGAGCTCGCCGACCCCGCCTTGTCCGACGCAGTCCGTGGGGCCGCCGGCACCGAGGTCGCCGCCGTCCTGGTCACCGGCCGGCTGCCGGTCGACATCCGGCACCAGTCGAAGGTCGACCGGCGGGAGGTGGCCCGGCGCGCGACCCGCACGCTCGCCGGAGCGCGGGCACGCACCCGATGAAGGTGCTGGTCACCGGGGCCAGCGGCATGCTCGGCCGGGCCACGGTGCAGGGCCTGCTCGACCGGGGCGACGAGGTGACCGTGCTGCAGCGCCGCCCGGCCGGGCTGCCCTGCCGGGAGGTGCGCGGGGACGTCGCCGACCCGGCGGTCGTGGCCGACGCGGTGGCCGGGCAGGACGCCGTGGTGCACCTGGCCGCCAAGGTCGACGTCACCGGACGGTGGGCGGAGTACGCCCGGGCCAACATCGACGGCACCCGCACCGTGGTCGATGCCTGCCGGCAGGCGGGGGTGGGCCGGCTGGTGCACGTCTCCTCGCCCTCGGTCGCGCACGGCGGCTCGGCGCTGGTCGGGGTCGGCGCGCAGCCGGCCGACCCGGCGCGCACCCGCGGGCACTACTCCCGTTCCAAGGCCGTCGCCGAGCAGGAGGCACTGGCCGCGGACGACGCCGCACTCGCCGTGCTCGTGGTCCGCCCGCACCTGGTCTGGGGCCCCGGGGACACCCAGCTGGTCGCGCGGATCGTCGAGCGGGCCCGGACCGGGCGACTGCCCCTGATCGGCTCCGGTGCCGCGCTGATCGACACCACCTACGTGGACAACGCCGCCGACGCGCTGCTCGCCGCGGTCGACGCCTGCGGGCCGGTGCACGGGGAGGCGCTGGTCGTCTCCAACGGCGAGCCCCGGCCGGTCGCCGAGGTGATCGACCGGTTGTGCCACGCCGCCGGGGTCCCCGGACCGAGCCGCCGCGTGCCGTTCGCGGCGGCCTGGGCCGCCGGGGGTCTGGTCGAGGCGTTCTGGGCCGCGACCCGGCGCCGGAGCACTCCCCCGCTGACCCGGTTCCTCGCCGAGCAGCTCGCGACCGCGCACTGGTTCGACCAGCGTCGCACCCGCGAGGCGCTGCGCTGGACGCCCCGGGTCTCCCTGGACGACGGCTTCGCCCGGCTGACCCAGGCCTACGCTGCGACCTGAGCCGAGGAGGCGCACGGTGCAGGACGACGGGGCGGGCGAGGACGCGGACTTCGCGCGGTTCGTCGCCGACCGGCGTCCGGGCCTGCTGCGCACCGCGCTGCTGCTGACCGGCGACCGGGCCACCGCCGAGGAGCTGGTGCAGCGGGCGCTCACCCGCACCCGGCGCTCCTGGCCGACGGCCGACCCGCTGGCCACCGCGCGCCGGGCGATGGTGGCCGGCGCCGGCCGCCGGGGGCTGCGCGGTGAGCAGGTCATCGAGGAGCTGCCTGATCCGCTCGCCCCGGCGGTGGACGACGAGCTGTCCCGCGCGCTGCGCGCCCTCCCCCCGCGCGTCCGGGCCGCCACGGTGCTGCGCCACGCCGACGAGCTGGACCCGGCCGCCCTCGCCGCCGCGCTCGGCCGCCCGCCGGCGGAAGCAGAGGCGGCTGCTGCGGCGGGGGCCGGACGGCTGCGACCGGCGGCGCGGCCGGACCCCTACCGGCGCGCACAGCCCGCGACGGACGACGAGCGGCTGCGCGACGGGCTGACCCGGCTGGCCGGGGCCCCGGTCCGGTGGCGGCTGGACGCCGCCCAGGCCGTCGCCGACGTCGGGCACCGCCGGACGGGGCTGCGGCGGCGGGTGCTCGCCGCCGCGACGGTGGCCGCCGTCGTCCTCGCCGGTGCGGTCGGCGCGCTGACCCGGCCGGCGACGGACGAACCGCGCCCCACCGCGGCGCCGTCGGCCGTCGCTCCCGCCGAGGCCGGGCCGTCGGTCCGCACCGCGCCCGTGCTCACCGGTCCGGCCCGGGGCTCGCTGGCGGACGACCCGGCGTTCCTCACCGCCGTCCAGCAGGCCGACTGGGGTGGGCTGGTGGCCCCACCGGTCGGGGACCGGACCGTGGTCTTCGCCGGGGACACGCCCTCCGGGCGCGCGGCGCTGGTCGTCGGCACGGTCGACGAGGACTTCCGCGGCACCTGGCTGATCGGGCCGGCCGGGGCACCGGCGGACGCGCTCGTGCCGCACCTGCCGCCGGGGCTGGGCCGCAGCCGGCCGGTCACCCTGCTGCTGGGCGGACCGGGCCCGGCGTCGCTGGTGGTGGTCGCCGGCCGGGGCGACACGATCGAGGTCTCCGACCGGCTGATGGTCGGCCCCCGCGGCACCGTCGCCCGCAGCTACACGGCGGTGGACGCAACGGACGGCGTGGCCGTCGTCCCGGCCACCACGACCGAGGACGGCCCAGCGCTGAGCGTCCGGGTCACCCGGGAGGGGCGGCTGGTGCACCGGTCGGCCGTCGACTGGCCCGGCGACCGGCCCGGCCGCACCACCCCCCTCCCGGCGCTGGAGCCGATCCGCCCGGTGACCCAGGAACCCGACGCGCGGGTGGTCGCGGCCGCGCTGGTGGGGCTGGCCGTGCCGCTGGGGGTCGAGCCGGCGGGGCTGCAGCCGGAGTTGCTGTGGTCGGGCACCCTGCCGCTGAGCCGGGGGCCGGGCACCGTCGCCGTCGTCGTCGGCCGCAGCCCCGGCGGTGCGCTGGTCGTCACCACGTGGGCCGGGGGCGGCGGCGGAGCCCTCGCCTGCGGCACCGTCACCCCGGCCGGCAACACCCCGGTGGCGTCCCTGACCGTGGCCCGGACGTGCACGGTCGACCTGCCGGGGCTCGGTCAGTCCGGTGACGGGAGCTGGCTGGTCGTCACCGCGCCACCGGACGCGACCGCCGTCGAGGTGCTGGGCGCCACCGACCGGGCGATCGCCCGGCTGCCGCTGACCGGGGGCGGCACGGTCGTCCCCCTCCCCGACGGCGCCCGGACCGTGCGCACCCTGGACGCCGCGGGCCAGCCGCTGAGGCAGGTCCCGGTGGCGCCGATGACCGGCGAGCCGTTCGGCGACTTCGGGTCCGGGCCGCAGGGCTGAGCGGCTCACGCCGGCACCGACGGCGGTGTGCGCTCGACCTTCCCGCTCCGTAACGCGTCGCGACGGCGACGGAAACACCGCGTACATAACTTCGCTCGGCAGTGGGCCGCCGTCCCGCCGCACCGCCGCCGTCGAAGGAGCACCCTGCGCATGAGCACCCCCGCACCTCGTCAGCTCGTCGTCGTCGGCGGCGGGATGGTCGCCCACCGGCTGGTCGAGGCTCTCGTCGACCGGGGCGGGGTCGCCGACGGCGGCTGGCAGGTGACCGTGCTGGCCGAGGAGCCGCGCGCCCCCTACGACCGGGTGGCCCTGACCTCGTACTTCTCCGGCCGGGATCCGCAGGACCTGGCGCTCGGCGACCCGGCCCTCTGGGACACCCCCGGTGTGCAGCTGCGCCGCGGTGAGCAGGTGACCGAGGTCGACCGCGCGGCCCGCGTGGTGCGGACGGCGGGCGGCCGGGAGCACGGCTACGACGCGCTGGTGCTGGCCACCGGGTCCGCGCCGTTCGTCCCCCCGGTCGAGGGCAAGGACCTCCCCGGCTGCTTCGTCTACCGCACGATCGACGACGTCGCCGCGCTCCGCCAGTACGTGACCGAGGTCGACACCCGGCGGCAGGAGGACGGCAGCCCCCGCCCGGTCACCGGCGCCGTCGTCGGCGGTGGGCTGCTCGGGCTGGAGGCCGCCGGCGCGCTGACCGCGCTGGGCGTGCAGACCCACGTCGTCGAGTTCGCCCCTCGCCTGATGCCGCTGCAGGTCGACGAGGGCGGCGGCGAGGCGCTGCAGCGGCTGGTCGGCGCGCTGGGCGTGCAGGTGCACGCGGGCACCGCGACGGCCAAGCTCACCGCCGGTCGGGACGGTCGGGTCGCCCGGATGCACGCCGCCGAGGGGTCCGCGGCGGGGCTGACCCACCTGGACGTGGACGTCGTGGTGTTCGCCGCCGGCGTGCGGCCGCGGGACGAGCTGGCCCGGGCGTGTGAGCTGCCGGTGGGCCCGCGCGGCGGGGTGGCGGTCGACCCGACCTGCCGCACCGAGGACCCGGCCGTCTGGGCGATCGGCGAGGTCGCCGCGGTCGAGGGCCGCACCTACGGACTGGTCGCCCCCGGGTACACGATGGCCGAGATCGTCGCCGACCAGCTGCTCGGCGGCGCCGCGGAGTTCCCGGGTGCGGACCTGTCGACCAAGCTGAAGCTGCTGGGGGTGGACGTCGCCAGCTTCGGCGACGCGTTCGGGACCTCCCCAGGCGCGCTGTCGGTCGTCTACGGCGACCCGGTGGCCGGGGTCTACAAGAAGCTGGTGCTCTCCGACGACGCGCGCACGCTGCTCGGCGGGATCCTGGTCGGGGACGCCGGCGCCTACGCCGGGCTGCGGCCGCTGGTCGGCCGCGAGCTGGGCGGTGACCCGGCCGCCTGGCTGCTGCCCGAGGGCGCCGAGGGCGGGCCGGCCTCGGCCGAGCTGCCCGACGACGCCGCGGTCTGCTCGTGCAACAACGTCACCGCCGGGTCGATCCGGGACGCCGTCCGCTGCGACGGCTGCACCGACCTGGGCGCGGTGAAGGCCTGCACCAAGGCCGGCACGAGCTGCGGCTCCTGCCTGCCGCTGGTGAAGAAGCTGGTCACCACCGAGCTGGCGGCCGCCGGGGTGTCGGTGAGCTCGGCGCTGTGCGAGCACTTCGACGTCAGCCGGGCGCAGCTGTTCGACGTCGTCCGGGTCACCGGGATCACCAGCTTCAGCGAGCTGGTCGGCCGGCACGGCCGCGGCCGTGGCTGCGACATCTGCAAGCCGGTCGTCGCCTCCATCCTGGCCAGCCTCGACTCCGGCCACGTGCTCGACGGCGAGCGGGCCACGCTGCAGGACACCAACGACCACGTGATGGCCAACATCCAGAAGGACGGCACCTACTCGGTCGTCCCGCGCATCCCCGGCGGGGAGGTCACGCCGGAGGGGCTGATCGCGATCGGCGAGGTGGCCCGCGACTTCGGGCTCTACACCAAGATCACCGGTGGTCAGCGGATCGACCTGTTCGGCGCCCGGATGGAGCTGCTGCCGGCGATCTGGGAGCGGCTGGTCGCGGCCGGCTTCGAGTCCGGGCACGCGTACGGCAAGTCGCTGCGCACGGTGAAGTCCTGCGTGGGCTCGACCTGGTGCCGGTACGGCGTGCAGGACTCGGTCGCCCTGGCGATCGCGCTGGAGCTGCGCTACCGCGGGCTCCGCTCACCGCACAAGATCAAGCTCGGGGTGTCCGGCTGCGCGCGGGAGTGCGCCGAGGCCCGCGGCAAGGACGTCGGGGTCATCGCCACCGACAACGGGTGGAACCTCTACGTCGGCGGCAACGGCGGCTTCACCCCGCGGCACGCGAAGCTGCTGGCCGAGGACCTGGACACCGAGACGCTGGTGCGCACCATCGACCGCTTCCTCGTCTACTACGTGCGCACCGCCGACCGGCTGCAGCGCACCGCGCCGTGGCTGGAGGAGATCGAGGGCGGACTGGACCACGTGCGCGCCGTCGTCCTGGACGACAGCCTGGGCATCGCCGGCGACCTGGACGCGGCGATGGCCGACCACGTCGAGGGCTACACCGACGAGTGGCGCGCCACCCTGGAGGACCCGGAGAAGCTGCGCCGGTTCGCCTCCTTCGTCAACGCCCCCGACTCCCCCGACCCGTCGCTGTCCTACGTCGTGGAGCGGGGTCAGCCCCGGCCGAGCACCGCGGCGGAACGGACGGCCGGCGAGGCCACCGGCGCCGTGCTGGTGGCCGGCCCCCGACTGGAGGTGTTCTCCCGATGACCGCGACCCTGCCGCCGGACACCGCCGTGCCGGCCCCGACCGGCTGGACGGCGGTCTGCCGGTACGACCAGCTGCAACCCGAGCGCGGGGTGGCCGCGCTGGTCGATGGCCAGCAGATCGCGGTGTTCCGGCTCTTCGACGGATCGCTGCACGCCGTCGGGCACCGCGACCCGGTGAGCGGTGCGTACGTGATCGCCCGGGGCCTCGTCGGCACCCGCGGCGACGCGCCGACGGTCGCCTCCCCGATGTACAAGCAGGTGTTCGACCTGCGCACCGGGGTCTGCCTGGACGCCCCCGAGGACCTGGCGCTGCGGCTGCCGGTCCACCCGGTGCGGCTGCGCGACGACTGGGTGGAGATCGGCTCGGGCGGCTGAGCAGCGCCCTGCCCGGGACCGATGAGTTGAGCGCTGCTCGGCGGTCCTGTCTCCGGTAGAGCAGGCGACCGGGACGGAGAACACCATGCGCAGAGTCGTGGCCCAGATGGCGGTGTCGCTCGACGGGTACTTCGAGGGCCCGGACGGCGACATCGGCTGGCACCACGTCGACGAGGAGCTGCACGACCACTTCAACCGGCAGCTCGCGACGATGAGCGCCTTCCTCTTCGGCCGGGTGACCTACCAGCTGATGGAGGAGTACTGGCCGGCGGCTGACCAGGACCCCGACAGCTCGCCCACCGAGGCGGAGTTCGCCGGCATCTGGCGGGAGATGCCCAAGGTGGTCTACTCGAGCAGCCTCGCCGCCCCGGGTGAGAATGCCACCCTGGTGCGCAAGGTCGTGCCCGACGAGGTGCGGGCGCTCCAGGCGCAGCCCGGGGGCGACATGGTGCTGGGCGGGGCGCGGCTGGGCGCGGCCTTCCGGCGGCACGACCTCATCGACGAGTACCGGCTCTACGTGAACCCGGTCCTGCTGGGGGCCGGGCGCCTGCTCTTCGGTCCCGGCGAGAAGCCCATGGACCTGCGCCTGGTCGAGACCCGCACCTTCGGCAACGGCGTCGTCCTGTTGCGGCACGAACGGGCCCGCTGACCGCGGGCAGCGCGGGGTCGATCGCGCCGTAGGCTCCCCCGGTGCCGGAGCCGGTCCCCTCACCCCGGACGCCGCGGGGCGGGGTGCCCGCCGCCCGGCAGGCCCTGGCGCTGCTCCAGGCGCTGGCCCGCTCCCCCGGCGCCGTCCCGGCCGCTGCGCTCGCCCGCGACCTGGGCCTGCCGCGGTCGACGACCTACCACCTGCTCGCCGAACTGGTCGACGCCGGCTTCGTCGTCCACCTGCCCGAGGAACGCCGGTACGGGCTCGGGGTGAGCGCCTTCGAGATCGGCAGCGCCTACTCCCGGCAGGAGCCGCTGGCCCGGCTGGCCCGCCCGGTGCTGGCCCGGCTGGTCGACGCGGTCGGCCACTCCGCGCACCTGGCGGTGCTGCACGGCCGGGAGGTGCTCTACGTCGTCGAGCAGCGGGCGCCGGGTCGGCCGCCGCTGGTGACCGACGTCGGCGTCCGGCTGCCGGCCCAGCTGACCGCCAGTGGCCGGGCGCTGCTGTCCGGTCTGCCGCCGGCCCAGGTGCGGGCGCTGTTCCCCGACGCGACCGCGTTCGTCGACCGGCACGACCTGGGTCCCCGCCGGCTCTCGGAGCTGCGCCGGCTGCTGGGCGAGGTGCGCCGGGCCGGGTACGCCGACGAGGACGGCGAGGTCACCCCGGGCTTCGCCTCGGTCGCCGCGGCGGTGCACGACCACGCCGGCCGGCCGGCGGCGGCGGTCGCGGTCACCTTCCCCACCGAGGACGTCGACGCCCCGGGGCGGACGGAGCTGGCGCAGCGGGTGGCCCGGGCGGCCGCCGAGCTGACCCGCCGGATCAACGGCCGCCGCCCCGACTGAAACGTCTGGGATCCCGGACAGCACTCGGCTGGCGAGCCTGGATCCCCGACCGCGGGCCAGGTCGGATGGACCCATGAGCACAGCGGTGGACACCCAGCAGGTCATCGTCGGCAGCGGACCGGTCTCCCCGGAGGACGTCGTCCGGGTGGCCCGGGACGGCTGCGGCGTGCGGCTGTCGGAGGAGGCGCTGGCCGGGATCGCCGCCACCCGGGCGGTCATCGAGCGGCTGGCCGACGACGACCGCCCGCACTACGGTGTCTCCACCGGGTTCGGTGCGCTGGCCACCCGGCACATCCCGGTCGCCCAGCGGGCCCAGCTGCAGCGCAGCCTGATCCGCTCGCACGCCGCCGGCTCCGGCCCGGAGGTGGAACGCGAGGTGGTGCGGGCACTGATGCTGCTACGGCTGTCGACGCTGGCGACCGGGCGCACCGGCGTCCGGCCGGAGACCGCCCGCAGCTACGCGGCGATGCTGGATGCCGGGATCACCCCGACCGTGCACGAGTACGGCTCGCTGGGCTGCTCCGGCGACCTCGCGCCGCTGTCGTCGATCGCGCTGGCGCTGATGGGCGAGGGCACCGTCCGGGACGCCGCCGGGGTCCTGCGCCCGGCCGCCGAGGCGCTGGCCGACGCCGGGCTCGCGCCGGTGCAGCTGGCGGAGAAGGAGGGCCTGGCGCTGGTCAACGGCACCGACGGGATGCTCGGCATGCTGCTGCTCGCGCTGGCCGACCTGCGCCGGCTGCTGAGCAGCGCCGACGTCTCCGCGGCGATGAGCGTGGAGGCGCTGCTGGGCAGCGACGCCGTGTTCGCCGCCGACCTGCAGGGGCTGCGCCCGCACCCCGGGCAGGCCGACTCGGCGGCCAACCTGCGGGCGCTGCTGGCCGGCAGCGGCGTGATGGCCAGCCACCGCGGCCCGGAATGCACCCGGGTGCAGGACGCCTACTCGCTGCGCTGCGCCCCGCAGGTGCACGGCGCCGCCCGGGACACCGCGGTACACGCCGCCACGGTCGCCGAGCGGGAGCTCGCCGCGGCCATCGACAACCCGGTGGTCACCGTGGACGGGCGGGTCGAGTCCAACGGCAACTTCCACGGCGCCCCGGTCGGCTACGTGCTCGACTTCCTGGCGATCGCGGTCGCCGACGTGGCCAGCATGAGCGAGCGGCGCACCGACCGGATGCTGGACGCCGCCCGCAGCAACGGGCTCCCGCCGTTCCTGGCCGCCGACGCCGGGGTCGACTCCGGCCACATGATCGCCCAGTACACCGCCGCCGGGATCGTCAGCGAGCTGAAGCGGCTCGCGGTGCCGGCCAGCGTCGACTCGATCCCCTCCTCGGCGATGCAGGAGGACCACGTCTCGATGGGCTGGGCCGCCGCCCGCAAGCTGCGCCGGGCGCTGGACGGGCTGACCCGGGTGCTGGCCATCGAGGTGCTCACCGCAGCCCGGGCGATCGACCTGCGCGCCCCGCTGCAGCCGGCAACGGCCACCGGCGCGGTCCGGGACGCCGTCCGAGCCGCCGGCGTGCCCGGCCCCGGCCCCGACCGGCACCTGGCCCCGGAGATCGAGGTCGCCGTCCAGCTCGTCGCCGACGGCGCCGTGCTCACCGCCACGGGGCTGCCCCTGCACTGAGCCGGCACCCCATCGGTGAGGTGAGAAGGGCCTCGTGATGACTTGGTGCCGCGCCCGGCAAGTACGCCCTTAGGGCGGCCTATGGGACACAGCGCGTCGCCATCCTGCGTCCGCGCGGCGTAAGCCACGGTCTACCGGGGTGGACGGCCGCCACCATCCTTCTTGAACCGTGGCAGCTCCTGAGCTGCCACCGACAGGCGGTCTTTAGATTGCTTTCCTGGGTACATATCCCCACCCGAAGCGAGGCCCTTCGCAGCTTACCAAGATTTCCGCGTTGCTCCAGCGACCGATTTAAGACAGTTTCGGTGTTGTTTCAGCGACCGATGTAGGACGAAGTATTCGCCCCTAGAACGTCAGCTGGTCCTGTGAAGGTGACGTGCTGACCCACTTCTAGATTGCGAAGCACTCTCGTCGATGCCGCTAGGTTCGCGTGCACGTCTCGTACGGGCTCGCAACGAAGTTGGTGCGCTAACGCCATCGGCGCTAAGTCGTACCACAACAAGACAACTTGGAGAGCGATCAACGCTGACGTAGTGCCCAGGACTACCCCCCACTCTGAAGTCCCGAAGACGGAGGCGATAACCGCACCCACCGCCAAGGGAACGCCCCCGACACAGACCACCATCCTGTACAGGCGACGCAGGCGCATCGACAGAACCAGGCCAACTGAGATTGATGTTGGAATAGTCGCCGCGCCAGCCGTCGCGACAAGAAGTGCAATGGGACTTAATAGGAGAGCCCCAGGAACTAGAGATGCAAGGGTGCCCAAGGACCATGGGCCGAAAGCATTCGACGCCACGCTGAGGGCCAACAACACCAGCATGACGAGTGCGGCTTGAACGAAAGCCTCGCGGTCCACCATCTTGAACCGTCTCTCAAAGTAGCTTTCGGGAGGTCCGATGGCTAGCGCGCCCAGCGCGACGCTGAAGCCGAAGACTCCTGCCTGCGTTATCAATAACAGGCAGGCGACGAATACTCCGCTATCGCGGAGGCTCGGCCCGTATCGCCTAGCCAGGCTCGGAACCAGGGGTGCCGCGACAAGGGCGAGCAGTGCTGCCCCGTAGAGGTGGTCTTCAAAGAAGTGTCTCCGGGCACTGCCCGTGAGAAACACGAATAGGACCGCCAAGAGTCCCCATGCCAGTATGTGCCGACCGACCCTGACTGGAGTTTCAGGGACTAGACCGAAACGGACGCTTGGCACGAACCGTAGGACGGCGAGAACCGCAGGGATAGCGACGGCCACACTCACAGCAGGGAGCAGCAGATAAGCCGTCGCTTGGGCGTCGATAGCCTGGAAAGCACCATACTGCAGGTTGAAGATTGCGTAAGCCACACCGTCGATGAGCATAATGCAGATCAGGCACGCTGCCGCCAGTCGTGCCGGCGCCCGTAACCAGAGGAGTGAGCGCCATCCGACTTGGGCTCCGAGGTGGAAGTTCTGGCGGGCCAGCAAGGCGAGACCGATTCCGAGCGCCAACCACACACATACGACGCTCGGCATCCACGTCCCTGCGCCACCAGAAGCAACAACGGAGATACCAATGAGGACCACCGTTACAGATGATTCCTCCAGGGATCTCAGTCGCAGAAGATTGAAGGGGCCAAACATGCAAACACATAGCCCCAGAGCGAATAAGCATGCACCTATGCCGGACAGTCCCGACAAATAAAGTTCAAAGCGCGTCCGCCCGCGCCCGATATCAACGTAGAGTGCCAGACTGGCAGCCACCATGCCAAGAACTTGGACCGCTGCCGCAGACCGCGCTGTGACAGCAGCATGAGCATCCATAAGGCGGCATGCCACACAGATAACGGCGCTCAGCACCGCGCCAACGAGCAGGGCGCACATAGCGATGTACTTGGCGGCATTCTGCACAGGTGTGGGTGGCGCGAACCCAGGCATCAATTGCGCAGCCGTGAAAGCGGGATCCAACGGGAGACCCAGAATGCTAGAGTCGTAGACCTCCATCGCCAGATCAACTCCAACCATTGCGGAGAAGATCAAAGGAGACACTGCCACGAAGGCCGGCCTACGCGCGGCCATGAATGCCACTGCTCCTGCAAGGGCCGCCCAAAAGCTTGTGTCGACGACTAGCAACCATAGCCACGTAACGCAACCAGCGACCGCCAAGCGGCCCTGGTGCCTGATGAGCGTGCGCCCCAACTCCGCAGAGCCGCCCAGGCGACACAGGGCGCCGAAGATCACGGCTCCAAATAGGATTGCTGGGGTGGCTTCGGGGCCCCATATCAGAAAGCTGCCAGTCGCATAGGACGCGGCTAGAGCGAGGGAAACACCCACACCGGGCCGTCGGCCGGTTATGGCATACGTTCCGTGACACAGCAAGAAGAGGAGGACTGGGGTGCCGACTACGAGCGAAAGGGCTTGGACGACATAACCACTCATCCCGTCCGCTGAGCCTGACAGAATTGCCAGTAATACTGGCAACGCCAAGAGGGCAAGTATCGATGAGAAGAACGGCCAGCGGTTCCTGATGAGTCGGGCAACCAGGCCCACCATATCCCGAAAGCGGGAGCATATTATGGGTGCCGCAAACATGTGAGTCGGCTCCACCGCGCGCTCGCGCATTGCCGTCACTGCCTTAACCATGGCCACCGAGCGATTCGAGGCATCCGAGTCGACCGACGACTCCATAATCGTCTTTAGTGCCAGCCCGTGCTCCGGGCCGCCGGGTTCGTCGGGCGCGTGACGAAGCTCCAGGGATGAAGCCCTTAGTGCGTCCGTCGCTGAGTCAAGCGAGGACTGATCGGCGCATCCGCCAGCGTTGATGACGATGGCGGTCCGCTCCCTGGAGCCCCTGAGCCACCGATCGATGCTCGCAAGACTTTCGCAAGCTAAGTGCCCTTCGGAGCGAATGATGGCCACGCCGTCGAATGCCAGAGGGGTAGATCTGCTTCGAGGAAGTTGGTGGATGGCGAGCCAAGATTTCTCGATTTCGGTGGCGGCTGTGCCACCGCCCCAGGCGCAAATCACGATGGTAGGTATTCCTAAGCGATTGGTCACCGTGGAGGCGCAATCAACAGCATACTGCCCATTCGCGGAGGCTAGCCACAGAATAGATGGTCGCTCAGACAGAGCAGCCGTCAGTGACGTTATGTCATGAGCGGAGCCACCGGTGACTAGACCGCCTGTTTCCCATAATCTAGTGTGGGTGTTTACCTCAGACGCCCCTCGGATGGCGGTGAGCCTCCTTGGTGGAAGGATGGCGATAGCGAGGAAAACTGCGACCAAGACCGAGGTAAGGGCAATCAGGCTGCTTCGGGTATCACCCGAGGGAAAGACTTCTTCCGCGTATAACGCCACCGCCAAGACGGCCATGGAGACCACGGACAGGGAACCACAAACTGCGATTCTCAAGATCGACAGGAACGTGTACCGTCGCACCTGCCACCTCCCCCGCGTGTCGCGGACGATAGCGCCCCCGGTCGTCTGTACGACCACGGGTCGGCGTCTCTGTGCCAGGCTTTCAGGGCCGTCAACTCCGGGCATGCCGGAGTGGAGCCTGCGTCCGGCTGGCGAACCCTCCTCACGCCCATAGTGGGCCGCTCAGGGACAGCGACGCCGGGCTCGCGCCGACGACGGCCTGGGATCCACCAGGTGCTCCTCCGCCTACCCGGTTCGCCCGTTGTGCTTGGAAGTGCCTACTTCTAGGGCGACTCGCCTCTACGAACCCGGCCAGCGGCGTAGTGCCCTTGCAGCAGTACGGACCCGGCCAGCAGCACGGCCATGACGCCCGAGAATGACGAACCTCGCCCAAACGTGAAGCCGGCCAGGCCCAGGAACAGGACGAACGAGGGGATGTCCCAGCGCCAACGGAACCAGAAGATCGGCATGAAGGGCTGCCTGGCGTACGTCGGCCTGGGGCCCTGCTGGTCACGCTGATCCATGCGGCCGAAGGTAGTGCCGGCCGGACCGTACCGGCCCCTCCCGCTGCCGAAGATCATCCCGCCGGGCGACGGCCGGGAGGTAGTTGGACGCCTGTCCCATAGTGGGCCAGTCCCGGACGACGGCTCCGCCGGATTGTCCCCCTGTTCGACGAGCTCGGCCGCCAAGCCCCACCCGAGTACGCCACAATCCACCTGATGGAAGCCATGGACACGAACGACATCCCCGATGACGCGACCCCTGGAGCCGACCGCCTCGACGTATGACGCCGTAGAGCCTCACCACTTGAGCTGACCCAACGAACGGGACTCATCGGCGGGAGGTCAGCGCCGTCTCGATTCACCAGGTGTGGAGGGGAGTCATCCTGTGATCCTTCCAGCGCGCATGGCGCCGAAGGCGTCCAAGTTCTTGGCCCGCTCTTGGCTGATCAGCTGCCATACCAACTCACAGACCCATTGAGCTCCTCCGGTGCGCCCGAGAAGTGCATCCGCGTCGTAGTCACCGTCGCTGAGGCCAGCCGCTCCAGCCAGGAGCGACACCGCCGCATTCCGCTCCGAGGCCGGCGCCGTCGCCAATGGACGGATCAGTCGGCGTTCGGTGGTTCGACCCCAGCTGTCGCGCGGCCGACCAGTCTCATACCTGCGTCGTCGACGTAGTGGGGTCACGCTCCGGCTCCACGCACCAGTTCTCACCAAGTCCTCGACCACTACAAGCTGCCCCGAGGACCCAGTGACGATCCACGCGTCCAGGGTCAGCGATCGCTCGGTCAGGGCCCGGGCAGCGTCGTCCAGCGGCGCCCAGCCGACCGGATCCGCGTCTACATGGATCGCGTCACTGTCGTTGTGGAGCCTTCCCAACCGGACGAGATCGACGATCCGGGCTGCGCGACTGGCGTAGTCGAGCAGGAAGTGATCGACGAGGCGTCCCCGCTCATCCACACATGCGCCCGCCAGCCCCGCGGTGACCGTGTCCAGGACGTCCATGAGGTGATCTTGGCAGCCTGTAGCGGTTGGCGACTGGCTGGATGCCTGTCCCGCCGTGACCGGTCAGGGAGCGCGGCGCTCCGGGCGACGCGCTAGGAGTCTCGTGCGGGGACGTGACGCCGCCGGGTCGGGTTGACCGCCGGCAGGCACAGTCAAGCGGGCCCGCCCGTGCGGGGGCCGGGGATCAGTCGGCGAGCAGTTGGTCGCGGACCTCGCGGCGGAGGACCTTGCCGATCTGCGAGCGGGGCAGGTCCTCGACCGCCACGATCCGTCGCGGCACCTTGTAGCCGGCCAGGGACGCACGGGTGGACTCCCGGACGGCGTCCAGGTCCAGTTCACGCTCCAGCACCACCGCGGCGACGACGTCCTCCCCGTTCTTGCCGGGCAGGCCGACGACGGCGGCGTCGGTGATGCCGTCGACTGCCTTCAGCACGTCCTCGACCTCGGAGGGGTAGACGTTGAAGCCGCCGGTGATGATCAGCTCCTTGATCCGGTCGACGATCCGGACGAACCCGTCGTCGTCCACCTCGACCACGTCGCCGGTGCGCAGCCAGCCGCCGGGCAGCAGCACGGCGGCGGTCTCCTCCGGCCGGTTCCAGTAGCCGGAGAACACCTGCGGGCCCTGCACCAGCAGCTCGCCGCGCTCCCCCGGCGCCCGGTCGACGGTCGGGTCCTCCGGGTCGACCACCCGCATCCGGGTCGACGGGAAGGGCAGCCCGACGGTGCCGGTCCGGCGGGTCGGCCCCACCGGGTTGCCGATCACGATGGGCGATGCCTCGGTCATCCCGTAGCCCTCCACGACCAGCCCGCCGGTCACCCGCTCCCACAGCTCGGCGGTCTCCAGCGGCAGCGGCATCGCCCCGGAGATCGCCACCCGGGTGCCGGACAGGTCCACGCCGCGCTCCTCGGCCGCGGCCGCCAGCCGCTGGTACATCGGCGGCACGCCGGGGAAGAACGTCGGCGGCCGCTTCTTGGCTGCGGCCAGCACCTGGTCGACGTCGAAGCGCGGGAACAGCACCAGCACCGCGCCCAGCCGCACGGCCGCGGCCAGGCAGAGCAGCACGCCGTAGGCGTGGAACATCGGGAGGACGCCGTAGAGGACCTCCTCGCCCGCCCGCAACTGCGGCACCCAGGCGAGGGACTGGGTCACGTTGGCGATCAGGTTCCGGTGGGTGAGCACCGCCGCCTTGGGGACGCCGGTGGTACCGCCGGTGTACTGCAGCAGCGCCACGTCCTCGTGCGCCGGGCCGGGGTGGGCGTCGTCCAGCGGGGTCGCGCCGGCCACCGCGGCGTCCCAGGACGTCGTCCCGGGGGCGGGCTTCGTCATCGCCGCCCGGGTGGCCCGGGCCTTGGGCACCGGAAGCCGCAGCGCCAGCCGCTTGACCAGCGGCAGCGCCCGGCTGAGGTCGACCGCGAGCACCTCGCGCAGCTCGGCGGCGTCCAGGCCCTGGACGACGGGGGCGACCACGTTCCAGGCGACCGCGACGGCAGCCCCGTGGTCGCGGAACTGGGAGCCGAGCTCCTCGGGGGTGTAGAGCGGGTTGTGCTCGACCACGATCGCACCCAGCCGCAGGACGGCGTTGAACGCGACCACGTGCTGCGGGCAGTTGGGCAGCACCAGGGCCACCCGGTCACCAGGCCGCACCCCCAGGTCGTGCAGCACCGTCGCGGCCCGGGCGACGGCGTCCCGGAGCTCGGCATAGCTGGTCGCGGCGCCGAAGAACTCCAGCGCCGGCCGGTCGGGGAACCGTTGCGCCGCCGCGGTCAGCAGGTCCGGCACGGTCTCCCGGGGGATGTCGACCTCGGCCGGCACGCCGTCGGCGTAGCTCCGGGTCCAGGCCGGTGCCTCCGGCGTCCCGCGGTCCGGCTCGGTGACCATGTGCTCCTCGTTCGCGACGGCGCACCCGGGGTCGGCAGCGGGCCGTCCGTCCCGCTGACCGCCGCGGGTGCCCGGCGGTCAGCGGGAGGGTGTCAGAGCGGCTGGACGGAGTCGGCCTGCATGCCGCGGTCGCCGGCGCTGGCGGTGTACTCGACCCGCTGGCCCTCGTCCAGGCTGCGGTAGCCACCGTCGTCGGCGATCGCGGAGAAGTGCACGAACACGTCGTCCCCGCCCTCGTCGGGCTCGATGAACCCGAAGCCCTTCTCGGCGTTGAAGAACCGCACGGTGCCCTGGCCGCCAGCACCGCCGCCGCGGGGAGCCCGCGGAGCGCGCGCGCTGCGGTCGTCCCGGCGGGGCCGGTCGTCGCGTCGGTCGTCGTACCGGGCCGGCGGACGCCCGCCGCCCGACGGGCGGACCGAGTCGGCCTGCATGCCGCGCTGGCCGGGGCTGGCGGTGTACTCGACCCGCTGACCCTCGTCCAGGCTGCGGTAGCCACCGTCGTCCTC
Source organism: Modestobacter sp. VKM Ac-2979 (assembly GCF_026967995.1). NCBI lineage: Bacteria > Bacillati > Actinomycetota > Actinomycetes > Geodermatophilales > Geodermatophilaceae > Modestobacter > Modestobacter sp. VKM Ac-2979. The sequence continues at coordinate 275,513 of NZ_JAPVBO010000008.1, read as the reverse complement.
GATGGCGGAGAAGTGCACGAACACGTCGTCCCCGCCCTCGTCGGGCTCGATGAACCCGAAGCCCTTCTCAGCGTTGAAGAACCGCACGGTGCCCTCGGAAGCGCGCCCACCGCGCGGGGCGGGCGCGTCCCGGCGGCCGCGCTCCTCGCGCTGGGGCGCCCGGCCGCCGCCGAGCGGCTGGACGGTGTCGGCCTGCATCCCACGCTGGCCGGGGCTCGCGGTGTACTCGACCCGCTGACCCTCGTCCAGGCTGCGGTAGCCACCGTCGTCGGCGATCGCGGAGAAGTGCACGAACACGTCGTCCCCGCCCTCGTCGGGCTCGATGAACCCGAAGCCCTTCTCGGCGTTGAACCAGCGCACGGTGCCCTCGGACCCGCCCCCGCCGCCGCGGGGCGCCCGCGGTGCGCGGACCTGACGCGGGTCGTCACGGTGCCCGCGCTCCTCGCGGGCGGGCCGGCCACCGCCGCCGCCCAGCGGCTGGATGGAGTCGGCCTGCATGCCCCGGTCGCCGGAGCTGGCGGTGTACTCGACCCGCTGCCCCTCGTCCAGGCTGCGGAAGCCCCCGTCGTCGGCGATCGCCGAGAAGTGCGCGAACACGTCCTGCCCGCCGTCGTCGGGCTCGATGAACCCGAATCCCTTCTCGGCGTTGAACCACTTGACCGTGCCCTGCGGCATCCTCTAGCTCCTGCACATCTCGTCGTCCCAGCTGGTACCTACCTGTACCAGGGTCCTCCAGCCTGCCTGCTCTGACGACCCGGCCTCCTCACCGGGGTGCCGAGCGGCTTCGCCGGGCGGTCAGCCGCCGGCCCGGCCGAGCCTCTCGACGGCCTCGCCGGCGATCTCCGGCGGCACGGTGTGCGGCCCGTCGAACTCACGGTAGGTCACCGTGTAGCCGTCCTCCTGCAGCGCCGGCACGATCCGCCGGCTGGTCCGCTCCACCGGCAGCACCTCGTCCGCCACTCCGTGGGAGACGAAGATCGCGGGCCGGCCGGTACGAGGTGCCGGCGGGACGAAGCCCGGCGAGAAGGCGACCACGGAGCTGAACAGGTCGCCGTTGGCCAGCCCCAGGCCGAGTGCGTAGGAGGCACCGTCGGAGAACCCGGCGACCGCGATCCGCCCGGGGTCGACCGGCAGCAGCCCGAACACCTCGCGCAGCGCGCGGTCGATCAGCTCGACGTCGGGGCCCCAGTCGCTCCTGATCGCGTCCCACGTGCTCCCGCGGGAGGCCGGGGACAGCAGGAGCAGACCGTGCTCGTCGGCGAGGCCGCGGAGCAGGGCCAGCCCGCCCTCGGCGTCCCCACCCGCGCCGTGCAGGGTGACCAGGAGCGGTGCTGGCCCCTCCGCGGGCAGGGTCGGGGGCACGTACAGCAGGGCGTCCCGGTCGTCGGCCAGGCCCAGCGGGTGGGTGCCGGGGGCCGGCGGTGGCCCGGTCGGCGAGATGCTGCCCGGACGCACGGTCAGGACGGCGGGGTCCGGTCCCCCCTCCCCACCCTCCGGCGCGGCCCCACCGCCGCCTGGGTCGGGCCGGCCGCAGGCCGCCAGCAGGGCGGCCCCGGTCAGCTGGCCGCAGGCGGCGAGGAACGCTCGACGGGTGGGCACGGCAGGCAGGTACCCCGGATCAGCCCGGGCACCACCGGCTCAGCTCCGGCGGTCGGCGATGAACCGGAACCGGTCGCGGGTGGCGGTGACCTCGGCGGCGTCGACGTCGGCCAGCACGATCGTCTCCACCCCGGAGGCGGTCGCCAGCAGCTCGCCCATCGGGCTGATGACCCGACTGTCCCCGGCGTGCTCGGTGCCGTCGCCGGCCGTGCCGACCCGGTTGCAGCCGACCACGTACGCCTGGTTCTCGATCGCCCGGGCCTGCAGCAGGGCCGACCAGTGGTGCCGGCGCGGGCTGGGCCAGTTCGCCGGCACCAGGTAGACGTCGGTCTCCGCGGCGGCGGCCCAGAACACGTCGGCGAAGCGCAGGTCGTAGCAGATGAACGGGGTGATCCGCAGGCCGCCGACCTCGACGGTGACCGGGCCGGTGCCGGACCGGAACCGGGTCCGCTCGTCGGCGAAGGGGTGCAGCTTGCGGTAGCGGTGGGTGGTGCCGTCCGGGCCGGCGAGCACGAACGTGTTGTAGGGCAGCTCGCCCTCGACGTCGGTCTCCGGGCAGGTGCCGGCCACCCAGACGCCGTGCTCGGCGGCCTGCGCGGCGAGGAACTCCGACGACGGCCCACCTTCCGGCTCGCCGATCCCCGGGGTCATCGAGAACCCGGTGGAGAAGGTCTCGGTGAGCAGCACCAGCTCCGCCCCGGCGCCCACCGCACGGGCCACCTGCGGGGCCAGCCGCGCGAAGTTCGCGTCCCGGTCCTCCCAGACGATGTCGTGCTGCACTGCGGCGATCTTCATGTGAGCCTCCTCAACCGCTGCGCCGCCTCGGCCAGCACCTCGTCCCGCTTGCAGAACGCGAACCGCACCAGGTGCCGTCCCAGCTCGGCGTGCTCCGGTGAGTAGAAGACCACGGTCGGGACGGCGACCACCCCGGCGCGCCCGGGCAGTGCCCGGCAGAAGGCGATGCCGTCGCCGTCGGGCTGCCGTGGGCGGACGTCGACGGTGGCGAAGTAGGTGGCCTCGGGGCTGACCACCGGCAGCCCGGCGTCGGCCAGCCCGGCCACCAGCAGGTCCCGCCGGCGCTGGAGCTCGGCAGCCATCCCGGTGAAGTACGTGTCCGGCAGCCGGAGCCCGGCGGCGATCGCCGGCTGGAACGGCCCGCCGTTGACGAAGGTGAGGTACTGCTTCGCGGTGCGGACCGCGGACACCAGCGCCGCCGGGCCGCAGACCCAGCCGGTCTTCCAGCCGGTGGTGTTGAACGTCTTGCCGCCGCTGCTGACCACCAGCGTGCGCTCGCGCATGCCGGGCAGGGTGGCGATCGAGACGTGCTCGGCGCGGGCGAACACCAGGTGCTCGTAGACCTCGTCGGTGAGCACCAGCAGGTCGGCGGCGTCGGCCACCTCGGCCAGCACCGCCAGTTCGGCCCGGGTGAACACCTTCCCGGTCGGGTTGTGCGGGGTGTTGAGCAGCAGCAGCCGCGCTCGCGGGGTGACCGCCGCGCGCAGCTCGGCCTCGTCGAAGGTCCACGGTCCGGTGGCGACCTCGCCGGAGGAGGCCGGCGGCGGGCGGAGCGGCACCGGCCGGAGCACGCCGCCGGCCATGGCGACGGCGGCCGCGTAGCTGTCGTACATCGGCTCGAAGAGCACCACCTCGTCGCCGGGCTCGAGCAGCCCGAGCAGCGCGGCGGTCAGCGCCTCGGTCGCCCCGGCGGTGACCAGCACCTCGTCGACCGGGTCGTAGGTCAGGCCGCGGAACCGCTGCTGGTGCTCGGCGATCGCGGCCCGCAGGTCGGGCTGTCCGGGGCCCGGCGGGTACTGGTCGTGCCCGCTGCCGATCGCCGCCCGGGCGACGTCGAGCACCTCGGCCGGGCCGGGCTCGTCGGGGAAGCCCTGGCCCAGGTTGATCGCACCGGTGGCGACGGCCAGTGCGCTCATCTCGGCGAAGACCGTCGTCCCGAAGCCCTGCAGCCGGGAGGCGAGGTACGGCGCGGAGGTCACCGGCTCATCCTGCCGTGCTCATCCTGTTGTGGTCGCCATCCGCCGCAGCACCTCGGCGAGCGGGGTGGCCGGGCGCCCCAGCAGGTCCGGGACGGCGGTGCTGATGGCGGCCATCTCCCCCGCGGCGATCGCCGTGTAGGTGGAGACCCAGGCGTCGACCAGCCAGCGGGGCGCCTCGTAGGAGGCCCGCGAGGCGTACGCCTCCTCGACCGTCTCCTCCTGGTACCGCGCCGGCCGGCCGGTGACGGCGGCGATCGTCTCGGTGACCTCGGTGAGGGTGAGCGCTGCCGGGCCGGTCAGGTCGTAGCTCGCCCCGGCGTGCGGCGCCGGGTCCTGCAGCACGAGCGCGGCGACGGCGGCGATGTCGTCGATCGCCACGACCGACGCCCGACCCTCGCCGGCGGGTCCGCGGAGCACGCCGTCCTCGCCGACCATCTCCGGCATGTCGTCGGCGTAGAGCCCGTCGCGGAGGAACGTCGTGGTCAGGCCCAGGGCCCGGGCGTGCTGCTCGGTCGCCCAGTGGTCGCGGGCCAGGAGGAACGTCGCGTCCGGTGCGGCGCCGAGGAAGGACACGTAGACCAGGTGCCCGACGCCGGCGTCGGCCGCCGCGTCGAGGAAGCTGCGGTGCTGCTCGACCCGGTCGGCGGACTCACTCCCCGACACCATCAGCACCGTGTCGACTCCCGCCAGCGCCTCGCGCACGGCCGACCGGTCGGCGTAGGGCGCCACCGCCACGGTCGTGCCGGGCAGCTGCGGGGCGCGCGCCGGGTCGCGGACCAGCAGCCGCTGGCGCACCCCGGCGTCGGCGAGCAGCCGGGCGACCCGGCCGCCGAGCCGCCCGGTCGACCCGGTCACGGCGAGGGGCGGGAGCTCCGAGTCGGTCACCGGCCGATCCTCGCCGATGGCCGCCGGTGCCGCCCACCCGACGACCATCGGGCCGGGACTCGCCGTGCAGGGAGCGCATGTTTGCAGTCTCTGCACTTTGCTGTCATGCTCGCGACGTGACCACGGGCCTGCGCGAGCGCAAGAAGCAGGCCACCCGCGCGGCGCTGCACGAATCGGCGCTGCGGCTGGTCGCCGAGCGCGGGCTGGACCGGGTGTCGGTCGACGACATCGCCGCCGACGCCGACGTCTCCCCCCGCACCTTCTTCAACTACTTCCCCTCCAAGGACGACGCGGTCATCGGCCTGGACCCGGAGCACCCACTCCGCCTGGTCGAGGCACTGTCCGCCCGGCCGGCGAGCGAGACGCCCGTCCAGGCGCTGCGCGCAGTGCAGGCGGCCGAGGCCGCGCGGATGGCCGCGGAGACCGAGCTGTGGCCACTGCGGCTGCAGGTCGTCGACGCGCACCCGGCGCTGGCCGCCCGGCTCACCGCCTCCTTCGCCCGGAGCGAGCAGGTGCTGGCCGAGTGGCTGGCCGCCCGCACCGGCACCCGGGCCGAGCTCGACGTCCAGCCCAGCCTGCTCGCCGCCGTCCAGGGCTCGGTGATGCGCAGCGCGCTGCACCGCTGGCGGGCCGGCGACTACACCGCCTCGCTGCCCGCCCTCGTCGCCGAGGGCTGGGACCAGGTCGAGGCGGGCTTCCCCGCCCCGCGCCACTGACCCGACCGACCTTCCCCCCGCACCACCCCTGAGGAGCTCCATGTCCAGCGCGCCCACCGCCGCGCCGCCCATCGTCCTGACCCGCCGGCGGATCAACACCATCTTCGGCGCGCTGCTGGCCGGCATGCTGATGGCCGCGCTGGACCAGACGATCATCTCGACCGCGATGCCGACGATCGTCGGCGAGCTCGGCGGCGTGTCGCACATGGCCTGGATGACCACCGCCTACCTGCTGGCGACCACCCTGGTCATGCCGGTCTACGGCAAGTTCGGCGACCTGTTCGGCCGCCGCACGCTGTTCCTGGTCGCCATCGGGCTGTTCACCGCCGCGAGCCTGGGGGCCGCGCTGGCCCCGGACTTCGGCTGGCTGGTGTTCTGGCGCGGCGTGCAGGGCCTCGGCGGCGGTGGGCTGATGATCCTGTCGCAGGCGATCATCGCCGACATCGTGCCGGCCCGGGAGCGGGCGAAGTACATGGGCCCGATCGGTGCGCTGTTCGGGCTCTCCGCCGTGGCTGGGCCGCTGGTCGGCGGGTTCTTCACCGACTCGGCGGCACTGGGCTGGCGCTGGTGCTTCTGGGTCAACGTCCCGATCGGGCTGGCGGCCTTCGCCGTCGGCTGGGCCGCCCTCGCCCTGCCGCGCAAGCGGAACACCACACCGTTGGACCTCGCCGGCATCCTCACCCTGTCGATCGCCACCACGTCGCTGGTGCTCGCCACCGACATCGGCGGCAGCGAGGGCTGGGGCTCCTGGCAGGTGCTGGCGCTGCTGGGCGTGCTCGCCTGCTCGATCGCGGCGTTCGTGCTGGTGGAGCGGCGGGCGGTCGAGCCGATCGTCCCGTTGACGCTGTTCGGCAACCCCACCTTCGTGGTCGCCACCGCGCTGGGCATGGCCGTGGGCCTGGGCATGTTCTCCGCGATCGCCTTCATGCCCACCTACCTGCAGATGAGCTCGGGCCTGTCGGCGGCGAACTCCGGCCTGCTCATGCTGCCGATGACCGCCGGGATCATCCTGACCATCCAGAGCTCTGCCGCGGTCATCATGCGCACCGGCCGCTACAAGGTGTTCACGGTCGCCGGGGTCGCGCTGATCCTGGCCGCGATGCTCTGGATGACCACGCTGGCCGGGGACACCGCGCTGTGGACCGTCGGCGCGATGTTCTTCCTGCTCGGCGCCGGGCTCGGGCTGATCATGCAGAACGTCGTCCTGGCCGCGCAGAACGCGGTCCCGGCGGCGCAGATCGGCACCGCCACCTCGACGAACAACTACTTCCGCGAGGTGGGCGCGGTGCTGGGCGTCGCCGTCTTCGGCACGCTGTTCACCAGCCGGCTGGGCGACCGGCTCGGCGAGGCCCTGGCCGGCAACCCCGAGCAGGCGGTGCAGGCGGGGATCACCTCCCCGGACACGCTGGTGCCGACGGCGGTCGAGGCCGCGGGTGAGCCGCTGCGCACCGCGATCGTCGACGCCTACGCCGACGCCCTGGCGCCGGTGTTCTGGTACCTGGTGCCGATCCTCGTCCTCGCGCTGCTGCTGGCCCTGGCGCTGCGCGAGGTGCCGCTGTCCGACGTCGCCGGGATGGTGGCCCGCGGTGAGGCGGTGTCGTCGGAGGAGGAGCTGGCTGCCCTGCGCACCGACCCCGGGACCGACGAGCCCGTCCTGGTGGTCGAGCAGGGCGGCAGCCAGGACGACGACTCGTCACGCCGCGCCCAGGGCGCTTCTCACGTGGAGGCCTGACCGATGAACCAGCCCCGCATCCGCGTCGTCGTCGACAACGACTTCAGCGGCGACCCCGACGGCCTCGTCCAGCTGGCGCACCACGCGCTCTCACCGTCGGTCGACCTGCGGCTGGTCATCGGTTCGCACCTGCGGCCCGGTGATCACTTCGATCCCTCGGACACCACCGCCGACAACGCCGCCGAGCTCGCCCGCGAGGTGCTCGCGCTGGCCGGCCGCCCTGACGTCCCCGTCCTCGCCGGGTCCAACGTCGGTCTGACCGACCGGGTGACGCCGATCCGGTCCGCTGCCGCCGAGGCGCTGATCGCCGAGGCCATGCGCACCGACGTCGACAGCCCGCTGTACGTCTGCGCGGGTGCCGGACTCACCGAGGTCGCCAGTGCCTGGCTGATCGACCCGCGGATCGCCGAGCGGCTCACGCTGGTCTGGATCGGCGGGCCCGAACACCCCGACCTGGCCGAGCCGCCAGCGGGCGCGATGCCGATCGAGTACAACCTGCTCATCGACGTGCTGGCCGGATCGGTCGTGTTCGGCGACTCCGCCGTCCCGATCTGGCAGGTGCCACGCGACGCCTACCGGCAGACGCTGGCCACCTTCGCCGAGCTGCAGCTGCGGATGGCCGAGCAGGGTCCCCTGGGTGCGCGGCTGTTCGCCGCGCTGGACGGCCTCCGTACGGAGGCCATCCAGCACGCGTTCAACCTCGGCGAGACCTACATCCTCGGCGACAGCCCGCTGGTGCTGCTCACCGCGCTGCAGTCGGCGTTCGAGCCGGACCCCTCCTCGAGTCGGCACGTCGTCCGGGACACACCGGGGATCTCTGCGGACGGGCAGTACACCGACGTTCCCGGTGCGCGGCCGATGCGCGTCTACACCCACCTCGACTGCCGGCTGATGATCGAGGACCTGTTCGCCAAGGTGCAGCTGCACGCCCGAGCCGAGGGGAGCTCCTGACCGGTCAGGGCGTCAGCAGCGCCTTGACCGCGCGGCGCTCGTCCATCGCCCGGTAGCCCTCGGCGGCCTGGTCCAGGGGCAGGGTCAGGTCGAACACCCGTCCCGGGTCGATCGCCCCGGACCAGACCCGGTCGATCAGGTCGGGCAGGAAGCGGCGCACCGGGGCGGGGCCGCCGTGCAGCCGCACCATCATGGAGAACAACTGCCGCCCGGTGATCTCCACGCCGTGCGGGACGCCGACGAACCCGACGCCGCCACCGGGGCGGGTGGAGCGGATCGCCTGGTCCATCGACTCAGCGGTGCCCACGCACTCCAGGACGGCGTCGGCCCCCACCCCGTCGGTGAGGTCCCGGATCCGCGCCACCCCCTCGTCGCCGCGCTCGGTCACGATGTCGGTGGCACCGAACCCGGTTGCCAACCGCTGCCGCGGTTCGTGCCGGCTCATGGCGATGATCCGCTCGGCTCCCAGCTGAGCGGCCGACAGCACGCCGAGCAGTCCGACGGCGCCGTCCCCCACCACCGCGACGGTCATCCCCGGCTGCACCCCGGCGGCGACGGCGGCGAACCAGCCGGTGGCCATGACGTCGGACAGGGTGAGCAGGCTCGGCAGCAGCTCGGGGGCGGGGACCTCGGGCGTGGCGACCAGGGTGCCGTCGGCGTGCGGCACCCGCAGCAGCTCGGCCTGGGCCCCGGTGATGCCCACCCGGTGCGCGCAGGCGCTCTGGTAACCGGCCCGGCAGTGCGCGCAGGTGCCGTCGGAGGCGATGAACGGCACGATGACGAACTGGCCGGGCCGGACGGTGGTGACGTCGCTCCCGACCTGCTCGACGATCCCGCAGTACTCGTGACCGATCGGCGTCGGCTCGGTCACCTCGTTGATGCCGCGGTAGGGCCACAGGTCCGAGCCGCACACGCAGGTGGCGGAGGCCCGGACCACGGCGTCGGTGGGCTCCACGACCCGCGGGTCCTCGAGCTGCTCGACGCGGACGTCGCCGGGGGCGTGCAGGACTGCTCCGCGCATGGGGGCGGTGTTCCTCTCGGGGTTCGGGTCGGACCCGTCCTCCTTGCCCGCCCCCGCCGGGACGAACCGCCGGTCAGCGCGCCCGGTCGGCCGACAGCTGTTCGACCAGCAGGTCCGCGACGGCCCGCATGCCGGCCGCGTTCGGGTGGTACGGCGCGACCCCGCCGCCCAGCAGGTCACCGAACACCCAACCGGTCACCCACGGGTCCCGCGAGCCGACGGCGTGGTCGCGGGAGATCGCCGAGGCCGCCACCAGATCCGCCCCGCTGTCGCGCGCGGCCGCCGCGGTGGCCACCTCCAGCCGCCGGCCGACGTCCGCGCAGAGCCGGCGGTGCTCCTCGTGCATCGGGAAGGCGGCCGTGGGCTCGGCCGGCACCACGGTCAGGTAGTCGACCAGCACCACCCTCGCCCGGGGCGCCCGCCGGCTGACCTCCTCGACCAGCCGGGCCAGCCGGTCCGGCAGCGCGGCCAGTGCCGTGCTCACCGCCCCGGGGTCGACCGGGGTGCCGAAGAACGCCCGGGCCGGCAGCGGCGTGCCCTCCGGGTCGGCCTGGAAGGAGCAACGCAGCAGGGTGAGCAGGTACTCGACGTCGTTGCCGCCGACGGTGACGGTCACCAGGTCGGTGTCCGGGCCGACGGCGTCGATCTGCGGCGGCATCGTCCCGCCGATCAGCAGCGCCTGCGGCCGGGTGAGGACGTCGTCGATCGTGGCCCCGCCGGAGGTGACGTCGACCAGGTCGTACCCGAGCCGCTCGGCGAGCAGGTGTGCGTAGTTGCGGCCCGACCGCGCGCACCCCGGGTGGAGGATCGGGTCGATGCCCGGGCCGGCGGCGAAGGAGCTGCCCAGGGCGACGTAGCGGGTCACCGGGCGGCCCGGGCCGCCGCCATGAGCCGCTCGAGCTCCTCGGCGGGGATCGCCCCACCGAAGTCCGCGGCGAACCGTCGCATCGGCATCGAGCCGATCATCTGCAGCATCCCGGCGTGCATCTCACCGGCGCCCTCGGGCATCGTCGCCAGGAAGCCCTCCAGCAGCTGCGGGCCGGCGACCGGGTGCTCGAACCACTCGGCGACCGACGACTGCAGGGTCAGCTCCCGCACGACGACGTCCCCGGCGAGGTCGATCGTCCGCTCGTCGACGACGTCGGTGGCGCTGCGGCCGATCTGCACGGTGTGCTCCCCCGGCGCCACGACCCAGGCGTGCTCCCGGACGTCCCAGTACGCGAACGCCCGGCGGCCCAGCTCGAACGCCACCGTCGTCGACTCCCCCGCCGCCAGCGAGACCTTGGTGAAGGCACGCAGCTCGCGGGCCGGCCGCCGCACCGGTCCGGCGGTGGTCGCGACGTAGACCTGCACGACGTGCCGGCCGGCCCGCGCGCCGGTGTTGGTCACCGTCAGGGTCACCGTGGCCGCGTCGTCGCCGACGGTCCGCACCTCCAGGTCGCTGGTGGTGAACGTCGTGTAGCTCAGCCCGTGACCGAAGGGGTACCGCACCGGGCGGTCGACGGTGACGAACTGGCGGTAGCCGACCATCACGCCCTCGGCGTAGCGGACGTGGCCCTGCTCCCCCGGGAAGTCCAGGAAGCTGGGGGTGTCCGCCAGCCGCAGCGGAATGGTCTCGGCCAGCCGGCCCGACGGGTCGGCGACGCCGGTGAGCAGGTCGGCCAGCGCACTGCCGCCGGCCTGGCCGAGCAGGAAGCCGGCGAGCACGGCGTCGACGTCGTCGTGCCAGCCCTCCAGGGAGACCACGCTGCCCGAGGAGAGGACGACGACCGTGCGGGCGCTGACCGCGGCCACCGCACGGATCAGCTCCACCTGGGCCGCGGGCAGGTCGAGGTGGGTGCGGTCGACGCCCTCGGTCTCGTCGGCCTCGGCCAGCCCGGCGAAGACCACGGTGACGCCGGCGTCCCGGGCCAGGCCGACGGCCTCCTCCCGCAGCGCGGTGGCGTCACCGGCGCCGTCGAGGGCGTAGCCGGGCGCGAAGGCGAGGTCCGGGTGCACGGCCTGCAGCGCGGTGAGCGCGTCGTCGACCCGGGTGGCATTGACGTGCGAGCTGCCGCCGCCCTGGAACCGCGGCGTCCGGGCGAACTCGCCGACCACGGCGACCCGCTGCCCGGGCGCCAGCGGCAGCGCGCCGCCGTCGTTCTTCAGCAGCACCGCGCAGCCGGTCGCGAGCTCGCGGGCGAGCGCGTGGTGGGCGTCGGCGTCGAAGCCGTCGGTCGGCTCGCCGACGTACCCGGCGAGCGCCGCCACCCGGCGGACGCTGCGGTCGACGACGGACTCCTCCAGCCGGCCGCTGCGCACGGCGTCCACCACCAGGGCGTTGCCGGCCCCGTGGTCACCGGGCATCTGCAGGTCCAGGCCGGCCTCGAGGGCGGCGACCCGGTCGTCGACCGCACCCCAGTCGGAGACGACGGCCCCGGTGAAGCCCCACTCCTCGCGCAGCACCTCGGTGAGCAGCCAGCGGTGCTGCGAGGCGTAGACCCCGTTCACCTTGTTGTAGGCGCACATCACCGTGGCCGGCTGGGCCTCGGTGACGACCCGCTCGAAGGCCGGCAGGTAGATCTCCCGCAGCGTGCGCTCGTCGACGTCGGCGCTGACCTGCATGCGCTGCGTCTCCTGGTTGTTCGCCGCGAAGTGCTTGACCGACGCGCCCACACCCGCGCCCTGCTGGCCGCGGACGTGCGCCGCGCCGAGCACCCCGGCCAGCAGCGGGTCCTCGGAGTAGTACTCGAAGTTGCGGCCGCACAGCGGCGACCGCTTGATGTTCACCCCCGGCCCGAGGACGACGGGGACGCCGATCGCGCGTGCCTCCACCCCGATCGCCGCCCCGATCCGCTCGGCGGTCTCCGGGTCCCAGCTGGACCCCACGGCGACGGCCGGCGGGAAGCAGGTGGCCGGCACGCTCTCGATGAGGCCGATCTGGTCGAGGTCGCCCACCTGACGGCGCACCCCGTGCGGCCCATCGGTGAGCACCACCGAGGGCAGCCCGGCCGCCTCGACCGGCGGGGTGGACCAGAAGTCCTGGCCGGAGAGGAGGGCCGCCTTCTGCTCCAGCGGCAGCGCGGTCGGGTCGGACGGGGTGGTGGCAGTCACTCCCCGATCCTGCCGACCGCCGGCCGCCCGCGTCGCCGCACATGCCATCCAGCGGGAGGGGTTCAGTGCAGGGCGGTGTCGGCCGGGCCGGTGGCCCAGCGCCGGAAGCGGACGACGAGGCCGGAGCGGGTGGGGGCGCAGCAGTACGGCCCGGCCTGCACCTCGGCGTCCGGGGGGAACCAGGCGACCCGGACCAGCCGGAACGGCTCGTCGTCCACCCGCGCCCGGACGGTCACCGCATCACCGGCCCGGCTGGCCCGGACGGTGACCCGGCGGCCGGCCCAGTCCGGCACCGGGGCGACCGACCAGTCCGAGTGGCCGAGGGTGACGACGGCGCCGAGCTGCGGCGCCCCGTCGGAGAACTCGACGCCGGCCTTGAGCCAGGTGTCCGCGTCGGACCGCAGCATCAGCCCGGCCTGGTCGAACTGCTGGTCGAAGTCGACGCCGAAGGTCACCTCGACCGCACCGTCCAGCGGGCCCAGCAGTGCGTGGGCGTCGTCGTGGACGAAACCGTAGGAGGTGTGCCGCCAGGCGTCGCTGCCCTTCGCTGCGGTGACCAGCAGGTCGGTGCCGTCCTCGGTCGCCGCGACCGGCGGTGTCGTCCACGTGCCCGCACCCCAGGGCTGGACCCGGCTGCCGTCGTCCGTCATGCCGGCACGGTAGCCGCGCGTCGAGGCACGTCCCGTCGCGGTGTCACCGGACGGGACACCGCGTCAGCGGGCCTCGACGGTCGCGGTGACCGGGTCGCAGCCGTCGGCCGTCGCCGTCACGGTGATGGTCCCCGCGCCGGTCGGGCGGACGACGGCGAGCGCCCGGCCGTCGAAGGTGGTGTGCACGTCGTCGCAGTAGGACTCCTCGGTCACCGGCGCGGCGCTGCCGAACCCGGCGAGCATGCCCGGACCCGCCACCGTCACGGTCACCTCGCGGTCGACGCCCAGCGCGACCGTGCCGGCGGCGTCGGTCAGCGCCAGGTCGACGAACGCCAGGTCGGTGTCCGCGGCCCGGACCACCGGGCGGTCGGCGGTGGCGGCCAGCTGCACCGGCCCGTCCGCCGAGCGCAGCGCGCACCGGCCGGTCTCCGCCCCGCCGGTGCGGGCGACCGCGGTCAGCTCGCCCGGGGCCCAGGGCACGGTGAACTCGGCGCGGAACCGGTGCGCCTCACCCGCCGCCGCGGTGCCCAGCGAGCGGCCGTCCAGCAGCAGCTCGACGGTGTCGGCGTCGCTGTAGACCTCGACGGTGAGCGGGGTGCCCTCGGCGCCGGTGAAGCTCCAGCTGCCCACCGAGTCGGTCCACGCCCACGGCGGGGACACCGTCTCCCGGCCGGACCGTTCCGGCCGCTGGACGGCGAGGTAGGGGTCGGCGCGGAGCCCGAAGACGATCTCCCGGTAGTACGACGCCGGCCGGCGGTGCGCGGTCACGTCGATGTCACCGCACCAGGCGAGCAGCCACGGGAAGGGCCCGTTGAGCCCGCGGGCCCCCGGCTCCTCGGCGTCGGCGGTGCGTCCGATGCCCACCTCGCCCAGGTAGTCCCAGCCGGTCCAGGTGAAGTCACCGATGACGTGCGGGTGGTCCTGCACCAGCCGCCAGAGCCGGTCGATCTCGGTCGCGAAGGTCTCGCTCCCGACGACCACCCGGTTCGGGAAGACCTCGCGGTCGCTCTCGTACCGGGCGTCCATGTAGTTCAGCCCGGCGACGTCGAGCACGCCGAACGCCTCCGCGGTCCGCCGTCCGACGAGTTCGGACCGCGAGAGCTCGCGCATGAAGCCGCCCATGTCGGCGAGCATCGTGTTGATGCCGCCCTCAGCGTCCGCCAGGTCGGCCATCGCCTCACCGATCACCGCCAGCATGCCGTTGACCCCGTTCGTCACCGGCCTGGTCGGGTCCAGGCGCCGGACCTCCTCGGCCAGGCGGCGGGACCACAGCGCGCCGTGCGGGGTGCCGAGCTCGGGGATCTCGTTGCCGATCGAGTACATGACCACGCTGGGGTGGTTGACGTCCTTGACCACCATCGCGGCGACGTCGCGCTCCCACCACTCGGGGAAGTCCAGCGCGGCGTCGAAGTCGGACTTGCTCTCCGTCCACATGTCGGTCAGCTCGTCCATCACCAGGACGCCGAGCCGGTCGCATGCCTCGAGCACAGCCCGGCTCATCGGGTTGTGCGCGCTGCGCAGGGCGTTGAACCCGGCGGCGCGCAGCAGCTCCACCCGGCGCTCGTCGGCCCGGTCGATCGCCGCCGCGCCGAGCACCCCGTTGTCGGAGTGGACGCACGCCCCACGCAGCAGCACCGGCTCGCCGTTGACCCGCAGGCCGCGGACCGGGTCGACGGAGAGGGTGCGGATGCCGGTGGTCACCGTCTCGGTGTCCAGCACGGCGTCCTCCTCGACCAGGGCGACCGTCGCAGTGTGCAGCGCCGGGGAGTCCGGCCCCCACAGCGCCGGGTCGCGGACGGCGAGCCGCTGCCGCACCACCGCCGGCTCCCCGGGGCGCACGCTGACCGGCACCCGGTCGGCGGCGACGACGGTGCCCTCGGCGTCGCGCAGCTCGGTGACCGCCGCGACGGTGGCCAACCGCAGCCGGTCGTTGACGACGGTGGTGGCCACCTCGACGACCGCCAGGTCGCGGTCGGCGTCCAGCGTGGTCACCCGGACGCCGTCCGGGGCGACGCGCAGCAGCGGGCCGGACAGCAGGTGCACCGGGCGGTGGATGCCGGCGCCGGCGTACCAGCGGGAGTCGGCGCCGGCGCGGCAGACCACGCGCACCTCGTTCTCCGCGCCGTACCGGAGATGGTCGTCCAGCGGCACGGTGAAGCCGGTGTACCCCGACGCCCAGTGCCCGGCGAGGCTGCCGTTCACGTAGACCATCGCCCGGCGGTAGACGCCCTCGAACTCCAGCAGCCAGCGCTGCTCGGCGGCGTCGGCGGGGACGTCGAACGTCCGCCGGTACTCGTACACGCCGCCCGGGAAGTACCCCGACCCGGCACCGTGCGCGGCGTCGCGCGGCTGGGCCAGCGTCGCGTCGTGCGGCAGCGTGACCGGCTGCCAGGGTGCGGCGGCCCCGACCATCTCGGCGAAGGAGTTGGCGTGCGGCCGGACGTGCCAGCCGGTGGTGAACGGGGTGCGGCGCATGGCTGCCCTCTCGAGTGGGGAACGAGGCAGCACGCGACGGATGGCGTCCTGGCTGGAGCGCCCCATGCCCGCGCGGGGCCGGTGTTCCCGGCGATCGGCCGTCTGCTGGATCGCCGCGGGCACCCGCGCACCGTCGATCGTCGGTGACCGCCGTCGCCACTGCGAGCTCCTTGCCATTGGGCAGCAGAGCGAGCCGTCGTCCGCGCGGTCGGGCGGCCGGTGGAACCGGGCTGCCGGTGATCGGCACTGGGGGCCCCGGCAGTGCCGGCGCTGGGCAGACTCGTCTCATGAACGGGCGACTGGCAGGGAAGACGGCGTTGGTGACCGGGGCTGCGGCGGGCATCGGGCGGGCGGTGGCCGACCGGTTCGCCGCCGAGGGGGCGCGCGTGGCCTACGCCGACCGGGACGTCGCGGGCGCCGAGGCGGCCGCCGCGGCATCGGGCGGGCGGGCGGTGCCGATGGACGTCACCGACGAGGGCAGCGTCGCCGGTGGCTTCGCCGCACTGGCCGCGGACGGCTGGGTGCCCGACGTCGTCGTCGTCAACGCCGGCGTGCAGCTGTTCGGGCAGGACGCCGAGGTGGCCGACCTGGACCTCGACGTCTGGCGCCGCACCCACGAGGTGAACCTGACCGGGGCGTTCCTGACCGTGAAGCACGCCGTCCGCGGGATGCTGGGCGCCGGCGGCGGCTCGATCGTGTTCACCGGCAGCCCCACCGCCGTCCGCGGCGAGGGTGCGGAGTTCACCGCCTACGCCTCGTCCAAAGCTGGCATGCACGGCCTGGCCCGCACGGTCGCCGCCGCCTACGCCCGCCGGGGCATCCGGGTGAACACCGTCGTCCCGCCGTACACCGAGACCGGGCTGGTCAGCACCCTGACCGCCGACCCCGAGGCCCGGGCCGCGATCGTCGGCCGGATCCCGATGGGCCGCGCCGGCACGACCTGCGACCTCGAGGGCGTGATGGTGTTCCTCGCCAGCGACGAGTCCGCGTTCGCGACCGGTGCGACGTTCGCCGTGGACGGCGGCATGACCACCCTCTGAGCGCGTGACCTGTGGGGCGGGCGCCCCACCCACGGGTCACTCGGGCCGTCAGGCCCCGGCCGCCTGCCGCTCATGCCGGCGCAGCTTGGCGTACAGGTCGGCGACGAGCAGCCGGACGTCGACGTCGGTGTACACGCGCCGGGCCGCACCTCCGGGCGCGGACGCGGTCTCGGTCCACGCGCTGGAGGCATCGCTGAGTGCCGTCAGCAGCAACGGCGGGGTGTCGCCCAGCGGCCAGGTCTCGCCCTGCTCCACGAAGTCGGGGATCGGCAGCTCGACGTACCGCTGCCACAGCCACGCCCCCACCCGGCCCGCCCCGCTCAGGTCCTGCTCCAGTTCGGCGACGGAGTACTCGCACCGCCGGTAGGTCTCCAGCGGGAACTGGGAGACGGCGAGGTCGGTGCAGGCCAGCACCTCCCGGGCTGCCCCGGCGTCGGTCTCCCGGTTGTACTCGAAGGCGTCCGGGTCCAGTGCCCCGCCGACCCAGACGAGCGTGAGCCGTGACGCGATCTCCGGCGCCTGCCGCAGCGCCTGCGAGACGTTGGTGAGCGGCCCGGCGCAGACGAGCAGCAGCGGCAACGGGTCGTCCCGCCGGGCCTCGGCGACGATGAGGTCCGCCGCGGCCGAGCCGGTGTCGCCTGCGTCCAGGAGCACGTCGCAGCCGGCGGCGATCACCGGCCGGGGGCCGTCGACCAGGTCGACGAGCTCCTGGGCGAACCGGGCGCCTCGCTCCGCGGTGCCCTCGGGCGACCCGAAGACCGCGTTCAGGTGCGAGCTGGTCACCGCGTCCACCCGGTTGGCGGAGCTGAGCAGGTGGTGGGCCAGCGCAACCAGCCCGTCCGGGTCACCGGCCCAGTCGTTGTCGACAACGACACGGCACCGTTCGGTGATGCGCAGGGACACGTTCTCCTCCAGCAGTCAGGCGGTGGGGACGGCGGCCGGGTCGTCGGCACCGGCGTAGCGGAACGAGCGGACGACGACCGACCCGGAGGAGCACCAGACGCCGAGCATCCGGCCGGTCATCCCACCGGCCACCTCGGTGGAGACGTAGCGGCCGTCGATCCGGCCGAGCTCGGTGACCCCGCCATCGGCGTCCACGACCCCGGCGACCAGCTGGTCCGGGCCGAGCGCGGTCGAGGAGAAGTGCCCCTCCGACGGGACGGCCCGGACCTCCAGCACGACGTCCCCGCCCGGGACGGCGACCTCACCGAGCAGCGATCGCAGCGGTCCGACCTGCGCGACCGCGCGCACGACGTCCCCGGCCACCTGGAGGTCGAGGCGATGGCGGGGGTCCATCCGCACGGACAGGCCACCGACCCCGTCGCCGTCCGCCGCGACGACCGCGCGGGCCCGGCAGTACAGGTGCTCCTGCCGACGGCCGGCGAAGGCGGCGTCGTCCGAGGCCGGGTCCGCGGCCCCGGCGGTGAGCCGCCAGCCGCCCTCGCCCCGGGTGAGCACGTCGCCGGGGAACCGGCGCGGCGACACCCAGGAGACCGGCAGCCCGGCGCCGGCCAGCTCCTCGACCTCGACCGGCCGGGCGGCCGGGGTCAGCCACTCCCCCAGCCGGGGCCAGCCGTCCTCCCACACCACCTCGGCGGCGAAGGTCTCCCGACCCAGGACGTGGAACTGCGGGCTCGCCCCGCGCGGCCGGACGCCGTGGAAGACGATCGCCCAGCTCCCATCGGGCCGCTGCACCAGGTCCGAGTGCCCGGTGTTCTGTACCGGGTGCTCGACGCCCCGATGGGTGAGCAGCGGGTTGTCCGGGCACGCCTCCCACGGCCCGGACGGCGACGGGCCGCGGGCGATGGTGACCGCGTGGCCGCGCTCGGTGCCGCCCTCGGCGATCAGCAGGTACCAGTACCCGCCGACCCGGTACAGGTGCGGGCCCTCCGGGAACCGGCCTCCGGTGCCCTGCCACACGTGCCGCCGCTCGGTCAGCGCCCACCCGGTGACCGGGTCGACGGCCTGCTGCACGACCCCGGCCGGCCCGCCGGCGCCGAAGCCCGCGTAGGTGACCAGCAGCGTGCCGTCGGCGTCCCAGGCCAGGTCCGGGTCGATCCCGCGGACCTCGTCCATCCGGACCGGCTCCGACCACTCGCCCAGCGGGTCCTCGGCGGTGACCAGCGTCTGCCAGCCACCGTCGGCCAGGTTGGTGGTGATCATCCAGAACCGGCCCTCGTGGTGGCGCAGCGTCGGTGCGGTGATGCCGCCGGAGCCGGGGGCTGCCGAGACGTCCAGCTGCGACGGGCGGGCCAGCACGTGCCCGACCTGCTCCCAGGACACCAGGTCGGTCGAGCGGAACAGCGGCACGCCCGGGGCGTACTCGAAGCTCGAGTGCACCATCCAGTACGTGTCGTCGACCCGGCAGACGCTGGGGTCCGGGTGGAAGCCGGGGACGACGGGCGCCGGGGTCACGGGCGCTGACGTCACTGGTGGGCGTCCGGGTCGAAGAACAGCGCGGGCTTCTCCACCGGCGGCGGGACGGTGACCGTGCGGGTGAACGAGTGCCGCCCGGCCGCCACCTGGACCGGTGCGCTGCCGTCGGGCAGTGACACCTCGGCGGCCGTGTTCGGCGGCACGGTCAGCTCCAGCGTCAGCTCGGCGCCGTCGAGGATCCAGGAGACCGCCGCCGTCCCGTACGGCGTCTCGTGGGTCGCGGCGGCGGAGGTGAGGCCGGGGCCGGGGCGGGGGGCGACCCGCAGCCGCCGGTAGCCGGGTTCGGCCGGGGCCAGGCCCGCGACGGTGCGGTGCAGCCAGTCGGCCACCGCCCCGAGGGCGTAGTGGTTGAACGAGGTCATGTCCCCGGGGTTGATCGACCCGTCGGGGAGCATGGAGTCCCAGCGTTCCCAGATCGTCGTCGCGCCCATGGTCACCGGGTACAGCCACGACGGGTTCTCCCGCTGCAGCAGCAGCTCGTAGGCGGTGGCCAGTTCCCCGGCGTTCGTGAGCGCATCGGTGACCAGCGGGGTGCCGAGGAAGCCGCTGGCGATGTGGAACCCGTCCTTGAGCACCTGGTCGGCGAGCTGCCGGCCGGCGTGGGTCCGCTGCTCGGGGGTGAGCAGGTCGAACTCCAGGGCCAGGGCGTACGCCGTCTGCGACGGGTAGGCCACCCGGCCGTTCGGGGAGACGTACTCGGCGCGGAACCGCTCGGCCGCGCGCTCGGCGAGGTCGGCGAACCGGGCGCCGTCCCGACCGAGCACCTCGGCGACCTGCGCGACCGTGCGGGCCGAGCGGGCGAGGTAGGCGGTGGCGACGCACTGCCACGGGGTGCGCGCCGCGGCGGGGTTGTCCGGCGGCGCCGCGGTGTCCAGCCAGTCGCCGAAGGAGAACCCGCCCTCGGGGAAGTCCAGGGCCTCCCCCGCCCGCGCGGCGAAGGCGTCGATCCAGGCGGTCATGGACGGCCACTGGTCGGCGAGCAGCCCGGCGTCCCCGGTGCGCTGGTACAGCACCCACGGGACGACGACGGCGGCGTCGCCCCAGCCCACCTCCGCCTGCTGCGGGAACGGCAGCAGCGGCAGGAACGGTACGTACATCGGCACGATGCCGTCGTGGTCGACCAGCTGCTCGACCGCGAGGTCGGCCAGCCAGGAGCGGAGCATCCCGGTGGTGTCGTAGAGGAACGACGCGGACGGCGCGAAGACCTGCAGGTCGCCGGTCCAGCCCAGCCGCTCGTCGCGCTGCGGGCAGTCGGTGGGGACGTCGAGGAAGTTGCCGCGCATCCCCCAGACGACGTTCTCGTGCAGCCGGCTCACGTCGGGGTCGGAGCACGTGAAGGTGCCGGTGCGGCGCAGGTCGGTGTGCACGACGACGGCCTCGAGGTCATCGGCGGTCAGCTCCCCCGGCCAGCCGCTGACCTCGGCGTACCGGAAGCCGTGGAAGGTGAAGCGCGGCTCCCGGGTGCGTGGGCCGTTGCCGTCCAACACGACGACGTCGGTGGCGTCGGCACCGCGCAGCGGGCGGGTGCCCAGCTCGCCGTCCTCGAGCACCTCCGCGTGCCGGACGGTGACCTCGGTGCCGGCCGGCGCGTCCGGCAGCGACAGCCGGAGCCGGCCGACCAGGTTCTGGCCGAAGTCGACCAGCGTCCTCCCCGACGGCGAGGTGCTGATCTCCCGCACCGGCAGGGTCTGGGTGCGGCGCACCGGCGGACCGGTCGGGGCGACGAGGGTGCCGACGTCCAGCGTCCCGGTCTCCACCGGCGTCCAGGCGCTGTCGTCGAACGCCGGCTGCGACCAGCCGGGGAGCTCGCGGCGGGCGTCGAAGGTCTCGCCGGCGTAGAGGCCGGCCCGGGTGAGCGGGCTGGGCGCCGACCGCCAGGAGCCGTCGGTGGTGACCACGGTGCGGCTGCCGTCGGGGTGCTCGACCTCGAGCTGGACGAAGGCGCCGGTCCGGTCGCCGTAGAAGGCCCGCGTGCCGGTGAAGCCCAGCGGGCCGGCGAACCACCCCTGCGCGAGGTGCACGCCGAGCGCGTTGGCGCCCTCGGTGAGCAGCGCCGTGACGTCGTGGGTCTGGTAGCGCAGCCGGTGCGTGTAGCTGGTCCAGCCCGGCGCCAGCACGTGGTCGCCGACGACCGACCCGTTCAGCTCGGCCTCGTAGACCCCCTGCGCGGTGGCGTACAGCCGGGCCCGGACCACCGGCTGGTCGAGGGTGAACTCCCGGCGCAGCAGCGCGGCCGGCTCGTCGCCGGAGTCGGCGGGCAGCACCGGCTGGACCAGCGTCGCGGTCCAGTCGGCCGGCGCCAGCAGGCCGGCCTCGACGACGGTGTCCTCGCTCCACGCCGACGGCTCGACGGCCCCCTCACCCCACACCCGCACGCGGACCGTGCGACGGTCACGGCTGGTCAACGGCGGCGCTCCCCAGGGCGCGAGCACCGACTCGTCGGACTCCACCCGGCCCGACGACCAGACCGGGCCGTCCTCGGGCGCGATCTCCAGCTCGTACGCGACCTGCCGCCAGCCGTCGAGGTCGGTCCGGGACACCCAGGACAGCCGCGGCCGGGTGTCACCGATGCCCAGCGGCTCGCGGTGGTGCTCGACGGTCACGGGCAGGACGGTCAGGTCGCTCATGCGGGCAGCTCCAGGGTGGTCGTGAACGTGTGCTCGCCGGGTCCGGCGGATGACGTGGTGCCCTCGGGCAGGACGACCGTCGCCTCGGTGCCGGCCGGGACGACGACGCGCAGCGAGAGCACGCCGTCGGTGATGGCCCAGGCGGAGGAGATCCGGCCGTACGGCGACTCGTGCGCGGCCTCGGCAGAGGTCAGGCCGCCACCGGGCCGGGGCTGGACGCGGAACCGCCGGTACGCGGGCTCCAGCGGCTCGATGCCCGCGGTGTACCGGTGCAGGAAGGAGACGACCGCGCCCTTGCTGTAGTGGTTCAGCGACTCGTGCGGCACGCCGTCGGCGTCCACGCCGTCCCACCGCTCCCACACCGTGGTCGCCCCGCGGTCGATCATCGTCAGCCAGGACGGCTCGGTGTCGGTGAACAACAGCTCGTAGGCGACGTCGAGGTGCCCGGTGTCGGCGAGCACCGGCAGCAGGCACGGGGTGGCCAGGAACCCGGTGGCCAGGTGGGTGTCGGCCTTGCGGACCAGCTCGACCAGCCGCTCGGCGACGGCGGGCCGCAGCTCCGCGGGGACCAGGTCGAAGGCGAGCGCGCGCACGTGGTCGGCCTGGGTGTCGCAGGTCAGCCGTCCCTCGTCGTCCAGGTACTCCGCCTGCCAGGCGGCCCGGACCTCGGCGGCCAGCCCCGCGTACCGGTCGGCGTCGTCGTCCCTCCCCAGCACCGCGGCGATCCGGCTCATCAGTCCGGCGCTGTGCGCGTAGTACGCCGTCGCCACCTCGCCCTTGTCTGCCGCCGCGAAGGCGGCGAAGTCGCCGACGTCCTCCCCGGGCACCAGCCACTCGCCCCAGTGGAAGCCGGTGTCCCAGAGGAACTGCTCGTGCGGCGCAGGCTCCGGCCGGCGGGCGACCCGAGCAGGGTGTCGCTGGTCCCGGGCCATCCGCTCGACCCGGTCGAGCCAGCCGACCATCGTCGGCCAGAGCTCGGCCAGCACCTGCTGGTCGCCGTAGGCGCAGTAGAGCTCCCAGGGCACGACGACCGCGGCGTCG
Organism: Modestobacter sp. VKM Ac-2979; assembly: GCF_026967995.1. Classification (NCBI taxonomy): domain Bacteria; kingdom Bacillati; phylum Actinomycetota; class Actinomycetes; order Geodermatophilales; family Geodermatophilaceae; genus Modestobacter; species Modestobacter sp. VKM Ac-2979. The sequence goes on along the minus strand of NZ_JAPVBO010000008.1, from coordinate 253,253 downwards.
CCCCAGCCGGCCGAGCCGTTCATCGCGGCGACCGGGCCCTCCCGACCTTCGCTGCGGGAGGACGGGCTGATGTTGGCGATCGTGCCGTCGGGCCACTGGTCGGCGGCGACGTCGCGCAGCCACTTGGTGGAGAACCCGGCGACGTCGTAGAGGAACGCAGCCGTGGGCACGTAGAGCTGCCAGTCGCCGGTCCAGCCGGCGCGCTCCCGGTGCGGGCAGTCGGTGGGGATGTCGCAGGCGTTGCCGCGCAGGCTCCAGACGGCGGCCTCGTGGAAGCGGGTCACCCGCTCGTCGCTGCAGGAGAACCAGCCGGTGCGGCGCAGGTCGGTGTGCACGACGACGCCACGGACGTCGTCGGCGGTCAGCTCGCCGGGGTGGCCCTCGATCCGCACGTACCGGAAGCCGTGCGTCGTCCGCCGCGGTTCGAACACCTCCCCCGGCACGCCGGCGGACACCACCTGGTCCACCTGCCCGGCCGGCAGCGGCTCCGGCAGGAACGGCACGGCCGGGCGGAGGTGGTCGGTGGTGACGTCGCCGTCGGGGCCGAGCCACTCGCCGTGGGTCAGCGTGAGGGTGGTGTTCGCCGGCCCCAGGTCGGTCAGCCGCAGCCAGCCGTTGACGTTCTGGCCGAGGTCGACGACGTGCGCCCCGCCCGGCAGCCGGGTGACCGACACCGGGGTGAGCTCCTCCACCCGGCGAACCGGCGGGGCCGGGGAGTCGACCAGGCCGGCGTAGCCGTGCTGGACGACGGCCACCGGCGCCCAGCCGGCGTCGTCGAAGCCCGGGACGTCCCAGCCGCGCGGCAGCCGCCGCAGGTCCACCCGCTCGCCGGCGATCAGGTCGGCGGCCACCACGTGGCCCTCGGCGCTGCGCCAGCCCGGCCCGGTGCCGACGACGGTGACGCTGCCGTCGGCGTGCACCAGCTGCAGCTGGGCGAGCAGCGCGAGCCGGTCGCCCCACTGATCGGCGGCGCGCAGGATGCCGATCTGGCCGCGGAACCAGCCGTCGGCCAGCACGACGGCCAGCGCGTTGCGGCCGGACCGGACCGCGGCGGTGACGTCGAGGGTCTGCACCTGCAGCCGGACGTCGTACTGGGTGAAGCCGGGAGTCAGCTCGGCGTCCCCGGCGCGCGCCCCGTTCAGGAAGGCCTCGTAGACGCCCTGCGCGGTGGCGTGCAGCCGGGCGGCGGCCACCGGCCGGTCGACGTCGAACTCGTACCGCAGCAGCGCGGCCGGCCGCTCCCCCGCCGGGCCGCCGGGCATCTCCCCCGGCTCGACCCAGGAGGCCTGCCAGTCCTCGGCCCACAGCAGCCCGGTCTCGAACCACCCCGCCGCGGACGGTCCGCTCTCCCCGAGGTCGGTGCGCACCTGCACCCACCACTGCAGCCGCTCGCCCGAGGCCAGCGGCGGGCCGGCATAGGGCACCAGCAGGTGCTGCGCGCTCTCCACCCAGCCGGTGTCCCAGCCGTTGTCCGCGGTGAGCCGGGAGGCCAGCTGCTCACGGGCGCCGGCCGGCAGCCGCCAGGACAGCCGCGGGGCGGTGGTGCAGATGCCGAGTGGTCCGTCGAGGTGCTCGACCCGCAGGTGGTGGGGCGCAGCGGGGTCCTCCATCACGGTCCCGGGACCCGCTCGGCGTGGTGGCAGGCGGTGAGCGAGCCGTCGAGCAGCCGGAGCGGCGGCCGCTGCTCCACGCAGACGTCGGTGGAGAACGGGCAGCGCGGCACGAAGGGGCAGCCGGTGGCCGAGGGGGAGGCGGCGCCCGCGGTGCCGAAGCCGGCGGCCTCCCGGGCCGCGCGGCGCGCGGCCTGCTCGGCGGGGCGCGGCACCGGGGCCGCAGCGGTCAGCGCGAGGGTGTACGGGTGCCGCGGCCGCTGGGCCACCTGCTCGGCCGGGCCGGTCTCCATGACCTGGCCGCGGTAGAGCACGACGGTGCGCTGGGACAGGAAGCGCACCACACCCAGGTCGTGGGCGATGAAGAGGAAGGACAGCCCGCGCTGGTCCCGCAGGTCGGCCAGCAGGTTGAGCACCTGCGCCTGGGTGGACAGGTCCAGGGCGGACACCGGCTCGTCCAGCACGACCACCTTCGGGTCGCAGACCAGCGCCCGGGCGATGGCGATGCGCTGCCGCTGGCCGCCGGAGAACTGCGCCGGGCGGCGGTCGACGGCGTCGGCCGGGAGGCCCACGGACTCCAGCCCCGACCGGGCCCGCGCCAGCGCCTCGGCGCCGGTCACGCCCATCAGCCGCAGCGGCTCCACCAACGTCTGGCCGATGGTGCGGGCGGGGTTCAGCGACGAGTACGGGTCCTGGAAGACCACCCGCAGGTCGGCCACCTGGCGGCTGCGCTGCTTGAGCGACATCCCGGTGACGTCCTGCCCGGCCACCTCGACCGTGCCGGCGGTGGGCCGCTGGAGACCCAGGACCGCCTTGCCGATCGTGGACTTGCCCGACCCGGACTCGCCGACCAGGCCCAGCGTCTCCCCGGGCGCGATGTCGAAGCTGACGCCGTCCACCGCCGGCGGGGTGCTGCGCGCCCGGCGACCCGAGCCGTAGCGGACGACCAGGTCACGCACCCGGAGTGCGGGTGCCTGCTCCTCCGGGTGGACCTCGCGGGCGGGGTCGGCGAGGGCGGTCATCGGGACGCTCCTGCGGTCGGGGTGGTGGCGGGGGCGTGCGCCGCGCCGACGGGGTCGGCGTCCCAGCTGACGTGGGCGTCGGCGAGCTCGTCGGCCCGGACGCAGAGCACCGAGCCGGTGGCGTGGGCGGGCCGGGCCGGGAACGGTGACCGGCACTGGTCCTGGGCGAACTGGCAGCGGGAGGCGAACCGGCAGCCGGCCGGCCATGAGCCGGGCGGCGGCACCGTCCCGGGGATCGACGCCAGCCGCACCGGCACCGCGACGCCGTCGGGCACGTGCGGGTTGGCCGCCAGCAGCGCCTGCGTGTACGGGTGTTCCGGCGCGTCGAGGACGGCGGCCGCGGTGCCGGACTCGACCACCGTGCCGGCGTACATCACGGCCACGTCGTCGCAGATGTCGGCGACGACCCCGAGGTCGTGGCTGACGACCACCACCGACAGCCCGGTGTCCCGGACCAGCGCCCGCAGCAGGGTGAGGATCTCCGCCTGCACGGTGACGTCCAGCGCGGTCGTCGGCTCGTCGGCGATCAGCAGCTCCGGTTCACCGGTCAGCGCCAGCGCGATGCACACGCGCTGGGCCATGCCGCCGGAGAGCTGGTGCGGGTAGCTCCGCAGCACCCGCTCGGCGTCGACGATGCCCACGTTGCGCAGCAGCTCCGCGGCGATCCGCCGCGCCTCGCCCCGGCCGACGCCGCGGAACCGGCGGATCGGCTGGGTGAGCTGGTAGGCGACGGAGAACATCGGGTCCAGCGCCACCATCGGCTCCTGGGAGATCAGCGCGATCTCCCGCCCCCGGACGGCGGTCAGCTCCTTCTCGGAGCGGCCGACCAGGTCCTGGCCCCGCCAGTGGATCGCCCCGCCGCGCACCGACACCCCGTCGGGCAGCAGACCGAGCAGAGACCGCGCGGTCATCGTCTTGCCGCACCCGGACTCACCGACCAGACCGAGCACCCGGCCCGGCCGCAACGCGAACGAGACACCGGTGACCAGGTCCGCGCCGTCGTCGACGGCGATCGTCAGGTCCCGGACCTCCAGGACGGCGTCCGGGTCGGCCGGGGCGAGCTCCGCCGCGCCGTCGAGCGGGGCGGTCCGCGCCGGCGACCGGCGCCGCCGGCGGACCGGGGCGGCCTCCCCCGCGGCCTTGCCGGCGATGGCGTCGGCCAGCTCGTTAGCAGCGATCACGGTGAGCGCGAGGACCAGCCCGGTCGGCACCATGAGCCACGGCGCGTTGAACACGTAGGACGACGCGTCCTGGATCATGAACCCCCAGCTGGGGTCGGGTTCGGCCGGACCGAAGCCGAGGAAGGCCAGGCCCGCGACGATCAGCAGGCCGATGCCGTACAGCTGGGCGGCCTGGACGGCGATGACGGTGGCCATCGACGGCAGCACGTGCACCACGTTCACCCGCAGCGAGCCCAGGCCGTTCACCCGCGCGGCGTCGACGTAGAGCCGGGTGCGGACCGACTGGGCCACGCCGAGCATCACCCGGTAGACCGCGGCGGAGATGAGCACGCCGAGGACGGCCATGATGATGAAGGTCCGGACCCCGATCACGCCGATGACGGCGAGCAGCAGGATCGTCGAGGGAAGGGCCAGGAACACCTCGGTCACCCGGCTGATCACCCGCTCCACGCGGGGTCCGCGCTCGGCGGCGATCAGCGCCAGCGGCAGGCCGATCCCGAAGGCGACCAGCACGGTCACCGCGGAGGAGAGCAGCGGCTCGGTGCCGGCGGTGAAGATCCGGCTGAGCAGGTCGCGGCCGAGCGGGTCGGTGCCCAGCCAGTGGTCGGCCGACGGCAGCGCCAGCCGGTTGGCGAGGTCCTGCTCGGCGACACCGTAGGGCCGCCACCACGGTGCGGTCAGCGACGCCACGACGATGAAGAGCAGCCAGCCGGCGGCCAGCAGGCCACCGGGCCGGCGGAGCACCTCGGACAGGCCCTGCCGGCGGGCCGGCGGCCCCGGCTCGGCAGCGACGTCGTCGGCGGCGTCCAGCGGGAGCACGCTCATGCGGCACGCACCTTCGGGTCGAGTGCCGCCACGACCAGGTCGAGCAGCAGGTTGATGACGACGACGACCAGGGTGGCCACCACGACCACGCCGACCAGGGCCGGGAAGTCACTGGAGGCCGCGGCGGCCTGGCCGGCCTGCCCCAGTCCGGGCAGCGCGAAGAGGTTCTCGATGATCACCGAGCCGCCGAACAGCGCGATGAACTGGATGCCGAGCACCGAGACCACGGGGAGGCTGGCGAAGCGCAGCGCGTGCACGTAGCGGATCCGCCACTCCGGGGTGCCCATCGCGCGCAGCGTCCGGACGTGCTCCTGGGCCAGCGCCTGCCGCAGGCCGGCGTTCGCCGTCCGCGCGACGATCGCCGCGCCGCCGATGGTCAGCGTGATCACCGGGATGAGCAGGCTGGTGAACCACCCGACCGGGTCGACGGTGAACGGCACGTACCCGGTGGCCGGCAGCCACCCCAGCTGGAGCGCGAGCACGTAGACCAGCAGGATGCCGACCCAGAAGACCGGCAGCGACAGTGCCACCCCGCTGCCGGTGGTGATGAACCGGGCGAGCCGGCCCCCGCGCACCGCCGCAGTGACGCCCAGGACGATGCCGAGGACGCCGGACAGGACGGTGGCGAACAGCGCGATCGACGCCGTCACCGGGACCCGGTCGGCCAGGTCGGCGGCGATCGACCGGCCGTCGATGAGCGAGGTGCCCAGGTCGCCGCGCACCAGGTCACCGAGGTAGTCGAGGAACTGGGTGGGCAGCGGGCGGTTCCAGCCCAGCGCCTCGTTCTCCGCGACGATCCGCTCCGGGGTCGCGTTCGTGCCCAGCCGGACCGCGCCCGGGGAGGTGCCGGTGGCGTGCACCAGCAGGAAGCTGATCACCACCGCGGCGAGCACCGTGCCGATGGCCATGGCCATCCGCCGGGCGAGGAAAGCGAGCATCACGGGGTCCTTCGGCGTACGGGTGCACGGGCCAGGGAACGGTGCAGGAGGGGCCGGTGACCGCGGGACGTCCCGCGGCCACCGGCCGGTGCCGGGCGGCTCAGGCCGCCGGCTCGACCTCGGAGAGGACCAGGTAGTTGTTCGTCCCCGCGTAGGAGGGCTCGGCGACCTTCTCGGCGTTGTAGCCGGTGTAGGCGTAGTCCTCGTAGACCGGGATGTACCAGCCGTTCTCCGCGATGGCCCGGTTCAGGTCGCCGAGCGCCTGCTCCCTGGCGTCGCCGGTCGCGCCGAGGGCAGCGCCCAGCGCGCTCTGGATCTCCGGCTCGGTCGCGCCCTGCATGTTCATGAAGCCGCCGTAGAGCACCCCGGCGACCCAGCCGGCCGGCTGACCACCGATCGCCATCGGCCCGAAGATCAGCGGGTCGGTGCGCACCGCGGCGAACACCTGGTCGGTCGAGGTGGCCGTCACGAAGTTCATCGTGATGCCGACCTCGGCCAGCTGCTGCTGGATGACCACCTGGTCCTCCGACGGCTGGCCGAGCACCGTGATGTCGAAGGCGAACCCGTCGGGCAGGCCGGCCTCGGCGAGCAGCTCGCGGGCGCGCTCTGGGTCGTACCCGAACTCCTCGTTGAGCGTGGGGTCGAAGCCCTCGGCCTCGGCGGGGAAGAGCTGGGCCGTCGGCTGGGCGCCGGGGTGCAACTGCTCGACGATCGCCTCGCGGTCGATGGCGTGGCTGATCGCCTGCCGGACCCGCTCGTCGGCGAAGGCGGGGTTGGTGGCACCGGTCTTGTCGATGACCGGGAAGCCGACGATCGTGCCGCCGACCTTCGCCAGGCTCGACCGCTGCTCGACCATGTCGATGGTGGTCGGCTTGAGGATGGTGGCGATGTCGGCCTGCCCGGAGATGACCGCGTTGGCCAGCGCCTGGGAGTCGGTGATCACGTTGAACACCACGCTGTCGTAGGCCCACTCGTCGGCGTTCCACGCCTCGTCGTTCTTGTCCAGCGTGTACGTGCTCGCCCGCGTGGTCTCCCCCGCGTTGAGCGTGTAAGCCCCGGAGCCGTCCGGGGTGGTCTCCAGGGAGGCGGGGTCGGCGAGCCCGTCGGGCCCGACGACGACCCCTGCGGTGTCGGTGAGGTTGTTCTCCGGGCTGGCCTGCGGCTGGGCCCAGGTGATCACGACGGTCTGCGGGTCGGGCGCCGCGACGTCGACGATCTCGCTGGCACCGCCGGAGGCGAGCGCGCCGTATGCCTCCAGGTCGGCGTCGTTGCGCCGGTCCAGGTTGGCCTTGACGACCTCGGCGGTCAGCTCCGAGCCGTCGGCGAAGGTGACGCCGTCGCGCAGGGTCAGCGTCGTCTGCGTGTCGTCCTCGTTGTTGCTGAACTCGGTGACCAGGCTGGGTGCCACGGTGCCGTCCGGCTGGGTCACGAACAGCGAGTCGTAGAGGGTGCTGAAGAAGGTGAACTGACCCTGCGAGTACTCCAGCGGGTCGTAGCCGGTCGGCGCGGCGTCCGCGTCGTAGGCGAAGGTCAGCGTGTCGCTGGGGCTCTGGCTGCTCGTGCCTCCGCCGCCCTCACCGCCACCACCGCACGCGGCGAGCGAGGTGAGCGCGCCGGTGGCCAGGACGGCGACGCCGGCCCGCATCAGGGTGGGGCGGCGCAGCGCCAAGGGGTTGCGGGTCCTGGATCGGTTCATCGCCGGTCTGGCTCCTTCGCTTCGTTACGGAGGGGTCATGTCGGCCGGGGATCGGCCGCGCCGGGGAACCGGCTTGGCGGCAACCATGCGGCGGGCCTCGCCGTGACGTCAGGCACAATGCCGACCAATGGAAGACAACTGTGGCCTGCGCCTCACCGCGACGACCCCGGAGGCTCGTGCATGACGGACGACGACTCCTCCCCCGCGCGGATCCGCGGCCGGCGCCCGCCGCAGGGCGATCCCGTCGTCGACCGGGCGCTCGCGCTGCTCGGTGCCTTCGACAGCAGCCGGCCGTACCTGAGCCTCAGCGAGCTCAGCCGGCGCACCGGCATCCCGGCCAGCTCGGCGCTGCGACTGGCCGGCCGGTTGCTGGAGTGGGGAGCGCTGGAGCGTGGCGCCGACGGCCGCTTCTCGATCGGTCTCCGGCTGTGGGAGGTGGCGTCCCTGACGCCCCGCAGCCACGAGCTGCGGCAGGTGGCGCTGCCGTTCATGGGCGACCTGGAGGAGGTGACCCGGCAGCACGTGCTGCTCGCCGTCCGGGAGGGCGAGGAGGCGCTGATGGTGGAGCGGCTCTCCTCGCACGGGGCCGTCGCCGCCCTCTACCGGCCGGGCGGGCGGATGCCGCTGCACTCCACCGGGGTCGGGCTGGTGCTGCTCGCGTTCGCCGAGTCCGGGTTCCAGGAGGAGGTGCTCGCCCAGCCGCTGGTGCACCAGCCGGAGCAGGTGCCGGTCTCCTCCGCCGCTCTGCGGCGGACGCTGGCGGAGATCCGGCGGGACGGGCTGGCCACGTTCCGTCGAGGCGCGCCCCGGCCGATCGTCTCGGTCGCCGCGCCGGTGCACGACGCGCAGGGCACCGTCGTCGCCGCACTGTCGGTGCTGGTGCCCGCGGAGAACGCCGAGCCGCGGCTGCTCGGCCCCGCGGTGCGCACGGCCGCGCGCGGCATCTCGCGTGGACTCGGCGCCTGGCGGTCACCCGGCACACCCTGATCCGACTCGTCTGCCATTGACCGGCAGCGGTGCTGAGCACGGTGAGCGGCGTCACGCATGCTCGCGGCCACGTCGATCACCCGGAGGCTCCCGCATGACCCAGTTCCCCGAAGGCTTCCGCTGGGGCACGGCCACCGCCGCGCACCAGGTCGAGGGCGGCAACGTCAACAACGACCACTGGGAGATGGAGCACGCCGAGCACTCCCCGTTCGCCGAGTCCAGCGGCGACGCCTGCGACTCCTGGAACCGGTGGGAGGCCGACCTCGACCTGCTGGCCGGGGCCGGGCTGGACACCTACCGGTTCAGCCTGGAGTGGAGCCGGATCGAACCGGCCGAGGGCGAGCTCTCCCGCTCGGCCCTGGACCACTACCGGCGCATCACCGACGGTTGTCGCGACCGCGGGCTGACCCCGATCGTCACGCTGGTCCACTTCACGATGCCGCGCTGGATGATGCACGACGGCGGCTGGACCGGGCCGAAGGCCGGCGACCGGGTCGCCCGGTTCACCGAGCTGGCCCTGCCGGCGGTCGAGCACGCCGAGTACGTGCTCACGCTCAACGAGCCGAACCTGATGGCGGTCCAGCCGGTGATCGGCGCGATGGCCCGGCGCGGCGAGCCGATCCACGGCCTGCCCGTGCCCGACCAGGGTGTCGCCGAGGCGCTGATCGGGTTGCACGGCCGCAGCGCGGAGGTGCTGCGGGGTGCCGGTGCTCCTCCGTCCGGCATGTCGCTGGTCGGCCTGGAGTACATCGACGAGGGCGGCGGGCAAGAACACCTGCAGGCCGCGCGCGCGGCGATGATGGACCAGTTCCTCCGGGCCGCGGCCGGCGACGACGTCGTGGGGCTGCAGGTCTACACCGCCCAGCGGTTCGGCGCCCAAGGGCTGATCGCCCCGCCGGCCGACCGACAGACGCTGGCGCACGGCATGGAGCGCCGGCCGGAGGCCCTTGGCGCCGCGATCCGGTACGCGTCCTCCGTGCTGCCGGAGACCCCGATCCTGGTCACCGAGAACGGCATCGCCACCGCCGACGACGCCGACCGGATCGCCTTCACCACCGACGCGCTGCGCGGCCTGGCCGAGGCGATCGCCGCGGGCGCCGACGTCCGGGGCTACGTGCACTGGAGCCTGCTGGACAACTTCGAGTGGATGCTCGGCTTCGCCCCCACCTTCGGTCTGGTCGCCGTCGACCGCGCGACGTTCGCCCGCACGCCGAAGCCCAGCCTGGCCTGGCTGGGCGAGGTCGCGAAGCGCAACGGCCTGGCCTGACCCTCCGATCCCCGTGCCGGCCAATGGAACGGCCGGGGACGAAGGTGACGGCGGTCACCGATGCTCGACCAGTCAACGCCGACCTGAACCGGGAGCACCCATGAGCTTCGAGTACCTGATCGACCCCGCCAAGGGCCCGCAGTGGCAGGGGCTGCTGCCCGGCAAGCCGCAGCCCTACGTGCTCCGCAAGGGCGAGGGCGAGCACGCCAAGCTCTTCGGCGACGTGTTCACCGTGCTGCTCTCCGGCGACGAGACGCAGGGCCAGTTCGGCATCGTCACCGCCGACTCCCCGGCCGGCGACGTCATCCCGACCCACTCGCACAACGAGACCCACGAGACCTTCTACGTGCTCGAGGGCAAGGTCCGGCTCTTCTTCGAGGACGGCGACGGCGCCAAGCAGTCCCAGCTGCTCACCCCCGGCGACTTCGGCTACGTGCCGGCCGGCTTCGCGCACGCCTACCAGGTCGTCGAGCACGCCCGGATGATGGGCACGCTCTCCGGCGGCTTCGAGCGGTTCTTCCAGCACATGGGCACCCCGACCGACTCCACCCGCCCCGACCAGCCGCCGTTCATCCCGGACTTCCCGCGCATGCAGGCAGCCGCGCAGCAGCACAACATGCAGTTCAAGCCCGACTTCCAGTGGCCTGAGCCCACCGCCTGACCTGCGCTCCCCCACCGCCGTCCCCTCCGGCGCCGAGAGTGGCTGCACTCCCGGCGCCGGAGGTGTGTCCTGAGGAGACCCGTGCCCGCGCCCACCCTCCCACTCCCCCCGCCCGCCCACGAGGCACCGCTGCCGCCTGCTCGTACCGGCGCCGCCGGCGTCCGGGTGCTCTGCGGCGTGCCGTACGCGGCGCTGCCCGGCGCCCGGCCGCTGGAGCTGGACCTGTACCTGCCGGCCGGGGACGGACCACATCCGGTCGCGCTGTTCCTGCACGGTGGCGGGTGGCGGCTGGGCAGCCGGCGCACTGCCGGCCCGATGTACCGGGACGCCGACCCCACGCCGTTCGAGCAGGTGGCCGCGGCGGGCATCGCGGTGGCCAGCCTCGACTACCGGCTGTCGGGTGAGGCGGTGTGGCCGGCGCAGCTGCACGACGCGAAGGCCGCCGTCCGCTGGCTGCGCTCACGCGCCGGTGAGCTGGGCGTCGACGCCGACCGGATCGCCGCCTGGGGCGAGTCGGCCGGTGGCCACCTGGCCGAGCTGCTCGGTCTCACCACCGACGCCGCGCTGGAGGGCGAGGTGGGCGCCACCGGTCCGTCGTCCGCGGTCTCCGCCGTCGTCGGCTGGTACGCCCCCAGCGACGTCGCGGCGGTGGCGACCGACATCGGCAACGACCCGGCGGACCCGGCCAGTCGCGAGGCCCAGCTGATCGGCGCCCCGGTGTCCGGGGCCGCCGACCTGGCCGCCCAGGCCAGCCCGATCACGCACGTCTCCCCCGCTGCGCCGCCGGTCCTGCTGCTGCACGGCCGGGCCGACCGGTTCGTCGCGACCGTGCAGAGCCAGCGGCTGTACGACGCCCTGACCGCCGCGGGGACGGACGTGGAGCTGCACACCTACGACGGCGCCGACCACATGTGGCTGGGGGCGCCCGACGCCGCCACCGACGCACTCGACCGCACGATCACCTTCCTGCGGCGCCACCTGATCGACGAAGGAGACCGGGCATGAGGACAGTCGGCATCCGCCGGGACGGCGGAGAGGTGCAGGTCGCCGCACTGTCCGACGACGGCACCTCGGTCACCGTGGTCGCCGGGCTGGACGACTTCTGGACCGACGCCGCCGGGCACCTGTCCCGCGAGCCCCGCGGGGAGACGCTCGCCGCCGCCGACGTCGAGTTCGTGCCACCGGTGCTGCCCGGCGCCCGGGTCATCTGCATCGGGCTGAACTACCTGAAGCACGTGGCCGAGGGCAGCTTCCGCGACCAGGAGGTGCCGCCGTACCCGACGTTGTTCGCCCGCTGGACCCAGTCGCTGACCGTGGGCGGCGCGGAGGTGCCGGTGCCGGCCGACGAGGACGGGCTGGACTGGGAGGGCGAGGTGGCGGCCTACGTCGGCAGCACGCTGGTCGACGCCACCCCCGAGGAGGCGCTGGCCGCCGTCGTCGGCTACTCGACCTTCAACGACCTGACCTCCCGCCGGGCGCAGAAGCTCACCAGCCAGTGGATCCTCGGCAAGAACGGCGACAACTCCGGCCCACTGGGGCCGCTGGTCGGTGCCGCCGAGGTCGGCGACCTGCGCGACGGGCTGCGGGTGCAGACCCGGGTCAACGGCGAGACCGTCCAGGACGGGCGCACCGACGAGATGGTCTACACCGTCGGCGACACCCTCTCCCTGATCTCCCGGACGTTCACCCTGCGGCCCGGCGACCTGCTCGCCACCGGCACCCCGTCCGGTGTCGGCTACGCCCGGACGCCCCCGTGGCTGCTGGAGCCCGGGGACGTCGTCGAGGTCGAGGTCGAGAAGCTCGGCGTGCTGACCAACACGGTCGTGGGCAACGAGGTGCGCCGTGGCCGGTGAGTTCCGGCAGTACCTCTTCCCGCACGACCACCCCCGGCTGGCCGAGGTCCGCGGCCTGGACCCCTACGCCTACCGGGAGCACGCCCGGACCCCGGGCACCTTCACCGGCGGGCTGGTCGAGGGCTGGACGCCGCTGTACCTGGAGGAGTTCCGCGGGGTCACCTCCGACGGCACCCTCCGCGAGGGGCTGTACCCGCTCACCCCGGCCGAGCCGGGCGAGGAGGCGCCGGTCGCGGCCATGGTGGCCGCGGCGCAGGACCTGCTCGCCGCCCTGGACGACGACGGCCGGGGCCGGATCGCCTTCCCGGTGGACGCACCCGAGTGGCAGACCTGGGCCAACCCGGAGTTCATGCAGTTCGACACCGGTCTGCGGCTGGAGTTCCAGCCGCCGGAGGTGCGGGAGAAGGCGCTGGCGCTGGTCCGCGCCTCGCTGTCCCCGGAGGGCTTCGAGCTGACCCACGCGATGATGCTGATCAACGGCTTCCTCGGTGAGGTCGTGGGGCTGGCGAACGTGCTCAACGAGTTCAGCTACAACATCGCCGTCTACGGCACCCCCGACCTGCGCAGCCCCTGGGGGTGGCAGCTGTTCGGGCACCACTGCGCGCTGAACTGCCTGGTCGTCGACGGCCGGATGCAGCTGTCCCCGGTCTTCCTCGGCGCCGAGCCCAACGAGATCGACGCGGGCCCGCACGCCGGCACCGAGTCCTTCACCGAACGGATCGCCGCCGGCCTGGCCGTGATGGCCGCCCTGCCACCGGAGCAACGGCAGGCGGCGACCGTCTACGCGCAGATGGTCGACCCGGCCATGCCACCGGGTCGGGTGCACCCCGGCGACGAGCGGCACCTGGCCGGCGCCTTCCAGGACAACCGGGTGATCCCGGTCGAGGGCGTCCCGGTCGCGGAGATGCCACCGGCGGCGCAGCGGCTGGTGCTGGCGGTCGTCGAGCAGTTCCTCGGCCTGCTCCCCGAGGGCCCCCGCCGGGCCCGGCTGCGCGAGGTGACCGCGCACCTGGACGAGACCTGGTTCAGCTGGATCGGCGGCTGCGAGCCCGGCGACGTCTTCTACTACCGCGTCCAGTCGCCGGTGCTGATCGCCGAGCTCGACCACCACTGCGGCGTGTTCCTGGACTACCGGACGCCGAAGCCCTTCCACGTGCACACCGTGCTGCGCACCCCGCACGGCAACGACTACGGCCGGGCCTGGGTCCGGCAGTGGCAGGCCGCGCACGGGTCCTGACGACGGTCCCGTCTCGCTCTGCCACTCAATGACATCGGGGTACGGCGACGTGACGGCCGCCACGATGCTGGACGTGCGTCCCGCGCCGCTGACCTGGCCGGACGCCGCCACTTCCCTGCACCGCTCAGCCTCCGGGCACCGCAGCCCACGACAGGAGAACCCATGACCGCCGTGCCAGCCCGCGTCCCGGTGTTGATCGCCGGCGGGGGGCCCAGTGGCCTGGCTGCCGCGCTCGAGCTCGGCCGGCGCGGCATCGAGGTGCTCGTCGTCGAACCGCGCACCGCCCTCGACCCGCTCCGCCCGCGCGCCAAGACCACCAGCGTGCGCACGATGGAGCACCTGCGCCGCTGGGGCCTGGCCGACCGGCTGCGCGCCCTGGCGCCGCTGCCGGTGGACCACGCGCAGGACGTCGTCTTCTGCACCGGCCTGTTCGGGCACGAGATCACCCGGTTCCCCGAGGCCTTCGGGCTCACCACGGAGCGCCGGGACGACTACGCCGAGCCGGGCCAGCAGGCCCCGCAGCCGCTGGTCGAGCAGCTCCTCCGGGATGCCGTCGCCGAGCTGCCGTCGGTCACCGTCCTCATCGGCTCGCGCGTCGTCGAGGTCACCGACGGCCCCACCGCGGCCTCGGCCGTCCTGGAGGGCGCGGACGGCGAGCGGGAGCAGGTCACCGCCGACTGGTTGCTGGGCTGCGACGGCAGCAGCGGGGTCACCCGGCGGGCGATCGGCGCCCGGTACGCCGGCTCCTCGGGGACCCTGCCGAACGTGAGCATCGCCTTCCGCTCCCCGCAGCTGGAGCAGCGGGAGCTGTGCGCGGTCGGCGTCCACTACTGGGTGATCGGCGCGGAGCACGGCGGCCTGATGGGCCGGCTGGACCTCGACGGCACCTGGTGGGCGATCGTCCAGGGCGTCGACGCGGAGACCGAGCAGGTGGACCCGGTCCGGCTGGTGCAGGCGCTGGTCGGCGCGGAGGTCGACGTGGAGGTGCTGGCCACCGACCCCTGGTCGGCCCGGATGCTGCTGGTCGACCGCTACCGGGGCGAACGGGTGTTCCTGGTCGGGGACGCCGCCCACCTGAACCCCCCGTGGGGCGGGCACGGCTTCAACACCTGCGTCGGCGACGCGGTCAACCTGGGCTGGAAGCTCGCCGCGGTGCTGCGCGGCTGGGCCCCGGAGTGCCTGCTGGACAGCTACCAGGCCGAGCGCCGGCCGGTGGCCGAGCGGACCATCGCCGCGGCCGGTGCGCAGGAGGCCTTCCTCGCGCCGTCCTTCGCCACCGGCGACCTGGACGCCGAGTCCGCCGACGGCGTCGCCCTGCGCGCCGCGGTCGCCCGCGCGCTGCAGGTCAAGGACCCGGAGTTCCACAGCCTCGGGCTGGTGCTCGGCTACGACTACCCCGGCTCACCGGTCGTCGTCCCCGACGGCCTGCCCGTGCCCGAGCCGGAGCTGGTCACGTACCGGCCGTCGGCGCACCCGGGCGCACGGCTGCCGCACACCTGGCTGCCGGACGGCCGTTCGCTGTACGACCTGCTCGGCGCGGAGTTCACCCTGCTGCGGCTGGACCGCGCGGCGGCCACCGAGGGGCTGGCCGCGGCCGCCGCGCGGCGCAACGTGCCGTTCCGGGTGGTGGACCTCGAGCACGTACCCGGGCTGCGGGAGCGCTACGGGGCCGACCTGCTGCTGGTGCGCCCGGACCAGCACGTCGCCTGGCGCGGCGCGGAGCCGGCGGACGCCGAGGCGCTGCTCGCCCGGGTCGTGGGCGCCGGGGAGATGGCCGATCTGCTCCTCCCCTAGCGTGAACGCATGACCCTCGCGCCTCCCACCTCGCCGTTCATCGCCCGGCCGGAGCTCCTCGACGCCGACCCGCTGGCCCCGACCGGGCGGCCGGTCGGGTGGGGCGTGGTGGCCACCGGCGCGATCGCCGCCACCGTCACCGCCGACCTGGCGCTGCTGCCCGACGCCGTGCTGCAGGCGGTCAGCTCCCGGGAGCCGGCGCGGGCCCAGGCCTTCGCCGAGCAGCTCGGCTTCGCGTCCTGGTACGCCGACGACGAGGCGCGGTCGGGGCTGGACGCCCTGCTCGCCGACCCGGCCGTCGAGGTCGTCTACGTCGCCACCCCGCACGCCCAGCACGCCGCCGTGGTCCACGCGGCGCTCAGCGCCGGCAAGTCGGTGCTCTGCGAGAAGCCGGTCACGATCAACGCCCGGGAGGCCCAGGAGCTCGTCGACCTGGCCCGGGAGCGGGGGCTGTTCCTGATGGAGGCGGTCTGGACCCGGTTCCTGCCGGCGTACCAGCGCGCCCTGCAGATCGCCGCGTCCGGGGAGATCGGCACGGTGCACTGGGTCGCCGCAGAGGTGGGCTTCCCCGCGCCGCTGGACCTC
This sequence comes from Modestobacter sp. VKM Ac-2979, assembly GCF_026967995.1. Lineage (NCBI taxonomy): Bacteria > Bacillati > Actinomycetota > Actinomycetes > Geodermatophilales > Geodermatophilaceae > Modestobacter > Modestobacter sp. VKM Ac-2979. The sequence continues at coordinate 237,597 of NZ_JAPVBO010000008.1, read as the reverse complement.
ACGGCCCGGATCTGGGCCCTGGCCGACGGCGGCGGCGCACTGCTCGACCTCGCCGTCTACCCGCTGCTGTGGGCCTGGGGCACCCTCGGGCTGCCCGACTCGGTGCGGGCCACCGGCGCGCGCACCCCCGAGGGGGTCGACGCGCAGAACGCCCTCACCCTCGGCTGGGACTCCGGCGCCCAGGCCCAGCTGACGACGTCCCTGCTGGCCCGTTCACCGCACACCGCGCTGATCTGCGGCAGCGACGGCTGGATCCGCACCGACGGCGCCGACGCGGTCTACCGGCCCACCCGGCTGGACGTGCAGGTCGGCGATGCCGCCGTCCGCACCGAGGAGTTCCCGCTGATCGGCTCGGGCTACGTGCACGAGCTGCGGGAGGTCACCCGCTGCCTCCAGCAGGGCCTGACCGAGAGCCCGGTGATGCCGCTGGAGCACTCGCTGGCCACCATGCGGCTGCTCGACGGGGCCCGCGAGCAGCTCGGGGTGGTCTACCCGAACGACGAGCGCTGACCGTCAGGTCACGTGGCGGGCGACGTTGACCACGGTGCCGTCCGGCGCGCGGACGAAGAACCGCCGCACGCCCCAGGGTTCGGTGGTCAGCGGGTGCACGATGTCGTAGCCGAGGCGCTGCGCCTCCGCGTACGCGGCCTCGACGTCGTCGGTCTGCACCGAGATCGCGGAGTCCTCCGGTGCCGTGGCGTCCCGGGTCACCAGCTGGACGCTCTCCCCCGTGTCGGGCGAGGTGTACCGGGCGACCCAGCCGAGGGAGAACTCCTCGGTGCTCAGTCCGAGGAAGCCGGTGTAGAAGCCCGTGGCCTCCTCGAGGTCGGGCACGCTGAGGTTGGTCAGGATGCGGACGACCCGCATGCGGTCCTCCTGATGACGGTTCGTGCGCTGCTCGGCCCAGGGTGAGCAGACCACGAGTTCGTCGGAGGGCCAACAGCGGCGGCGAGTCCCCGGGAGCTCGTCAGGTGTTCCGTGACCGGGCGGATGCTCCTGCTCGTCCCGCTACCGTGTGGCGGTGATCACCGTCTGCGGCGAGCTCGTCATCGACCTGATCCCCTCCGGGGACCCGACTCCGGGCGCACCGCCGCAGTACACCGCCTTCCCCGGCGGCAACGCGCTCAACGTCGCGGTGGCGGCCGCCCGGCTCGGCGCGACGACGCACCTGATGTCCCGGGTGGGCCCGGGCCCGTTCGGTGCGCTGCTGCGCGAGCACGCGGCCGGCAACGGCGTGGCCACCGACGCGATGCTCACCGCCCCCGAACCGGTCAGCCTGGCGGTGGTCGAGCTGGCCGAGCAGGGGTCGGCGAGCTACTCCTTCCACACCGTGGGTGCCGCCGACTGGCAGTGGACGGCGGCGGAGCTGGCGGCGGCCTGGCCGGCCGACACCCGGATCGTGCACATCGGATCGATCTCCAGCTGGACCCCGCCCGGCTCGCTGGCCATCGCCGACCTGGTGCGCCGGGTGCGCGCCGAGGGCACCGCGCTGGTCAGCTTCGACCCGAACGTGCGCCCCACCCTCATCGACGACGACGAGGCGGTGCGCGCCCAGGTGACCGAGCTGCGCCGGGTCGCCGACGTGGTGAAGGTGAGCGCCGAGGACCTGGCGTGGCTGGAGCCCGGCGCGGACCTGGACGAGGCCGCCGCCCGGTGGGCCGCCGAGGGCCCCGCCCTGGTGGTCGTCACCGACGGCGGTGACACCCTGCGGGCGGCCCGCCCCGGCGGCGCAGTGCTGCGGGTGCAGCCCCCGTCGGTGACCGTGGTCGACACCGTGGGCGCCGGCGACAGCCTGGCCGCCGGGCTGTTCGCCGGGCTGGCCCGCACCGGCGTGCTCACGTCCGCCCAGCTGCGCGACCTGCCCGAGCCCGAGCTGACCGCCCTGCTGGACGACGCGGCGCTGGTCGCCGCCCTCGCCTGCACCCGCGCCGGGGCGAACCCGCCGACCTTCGCCGAGCTGGCGTCCGCGCGCCGCTGAGGCCGGGACGCAGAGAGCCCCCGCTCACCAGATGGTGAGCGGGGGCTCTGTGCGTGCGGTCAGCCGGTGGTCAGCGTCGGACGTCGATCGTGACCGTCGTCGTGCTGCTCACCGGGGCACCCCGGGTGTCGGTCATCTCCATCGTGCAGTCGAAGGTCGCCTGCCCGACCTGCGTGGGGCGGGCCCGCAGCGTGAAGTTGCCGTTCTGGCCGGCCGGGTAGTCCCGATTGCTCACCTGCCGGGCCGACCCCGGCGCCAGGTCCAGCGCCAGGGCCGGGCCTGCCGTCTGGGTGCAGGCGTACTCGAACGAGTCCCCCAGCAGCACGCCCGCGCCCCGGTTGCCGAACTGCACGACCAGCTGGACGGTCTGCTTGGCGTTCGCCCGCACGACCGGCCCGTTGTTGATCTGCTGGTACAGCTCGGTCTCCGTTGCGGGCGGGGTGACGACCACGTCGAAGGTGCTCGGGTTCGACGTGTTGCCCGCCGCGTCGGTGGCCGTGCAGCTCACCTCGGTCGTGCCGATCGGGAAGAGCGACCCCGGTGCGGGCGCGCAGGTGGCCGTCACGGTGCCGTCCCGGGTGTCCCCGGCCTCCGGCAGCGGGTACTGCACCCGGGCGCCGGCGGGGCTGGTGGAGTCGGCGGCCACGTCGTCGGTGCCGGCGATCCGCGGCGGGAGCTGGTCGGCCGGACGCGGCGCCAGCTGCGTCGGGTCGACGATGCCCCAGTAGGCGGGCATGACCTGCAGGTCGTCGTCGAAGGGCAGCGGCGACTCCCACGGCCGGGCCGCCGGCCAGGTGCGCAGCCAGCTGCGGCCGTTGCTGATCCCCCAGAAGGTGACCGCCTCGATGGAGTCGGAGTGGCCCCGCAGCATGTCGAACAGGTCCCGGTAGTAGTACCCGAGCTCGGTCTCGGCGGCGTCCTGGTCGGCCATCGCCGGCGAGTGCTGCGGCACGGTGCCGTTGCTGACGTCGGCGCCGTTGTTCTCCTTCGAGCTGCTCACGTCCAGCTCGGTGATCGCCTGCAGCAGCGGCGTCCCGGTGCGGGCGCTGAGCTCCTCCACGGCGGTCAGCGAGTCGTCCAGCCACTCGACCGGGCGGGCGAAGTCGACGTGCGCCTGGTGGCCCACCCCGTCGATCGGCACGCCGCGCTCGACCAGGGCGGAGACCAGGTCGAGGTAGTCGACCCGCTTGGTCGGCATCTCGGTGTTGTAGTCGTTGATGAACAGCGCGGTGTCCGGGAAGTACCGGTCGGCCAGCCGGAACGCCTCGTCGACGAAGCCCTCGCCGAGGACCTGGAACCAGCGGCTGTCCCGCATGTCGTGCGGGTTGGCGGTGTCGCCGTCGGCGATGACCTCGTTGACGACGTCCATGGCCCAGATCGGGCTGTCGCCGTCCGGGTACCGGGCGTCGACGTGGTCGGCGATCGCCTTGATGTGCGCATCCATCCGGGCGCGCAGCAGGGCCTGGTCGGCCGGGCTGTTCGTCAGCGGGCGGTCGCCGTCGCGGAAGAACCAGTCCGGGGTCTGGCTGTGCCAGACCAGCACGTGCCCGTAGACGTCGGTGCCGGTGGCGTCGGCGAAGTCGAGCAGCGCGTCCAGGTCACCGAAGGTGAAGGTGCCCTCCACCGGCTGGATCTCGGCCGGCTTGCCGTCGTTCTCCGGGGTGATCGCGTCGTAGTGCCGCTGCACCAGCTGCGCGGGGCGGCCCACGGTCTCCCGCTGGTCGACCGCCACGCCGACGTGCTCGAAGCCGTCCGCACCGAGCACGTCCTTCAGGCCGGGGACGTCCTGGATCGGCGTCTCGGCGAAGCCGGCGAGGGCGAAGTCGTCGATCAGGAAGCTCACCCCGGCGTCACCCTCGACGTAGAGCTGTGCCCGGTCGATCGCCGCACCGAGGGTGTAGGTGCCGCGCAGCTCGGTCCACTCGTCGGCGGTGACGACCGCGCTGGCGCCGGCGACGTTGTCGTAGTTCGTCGTCGTCCCCCGGTCGCGCTGGATCGAGACGTTGAGCGAGGCCGGCGCCTGACCCGGGGCGAGCTTCGCCCACACCGAGACCTGGACGGTCTCCCCCAGCGCCAGACCGTCGGTGACGTCGACGGCCGGGCCGTGCCACCCCTGCGTCCGACCGGTGGTCAGCAGGCTGGTGTTGCCGCCGTGGGCGTCGGTGGTGGTGGCGGCCAGCTGCGCTTCGCCGCGGGGGACCCAGCCGCCGAGCCCGTCCTCGAAGTCGGTGGCCAGGTCGGCCCGGGTGCCCGGCTCGACCGGACCGGCGGCCTCGCCGGTGATCGTCACGTCGTCGACGAAGAAGGCCTGGGTCGCGTCGGGGCTCTCCAGGTAGAGCTCGAGGCCGCTGTTGCTGGTGCCGAACTCGTAGGTGCCGCTGACCCTGGTCCAGGCGCTGTCGGAGACGGCGACCTGCCAGGCCACGGTGTCGTAGGTGGTCGAGCCCCCGGTGGGCGTGCGCGCGGCGCTCATCGTCACGAGGTCGGTCTCCGGCTCGGGCGTGGTGTCGGCGAGCCGCACCCATGCCTCGACCTCCCAGGCGCCCGCCGGCAGCAGGGCACTGGCGTCCAGCCCTGGCCCCTCCCAGGCCTGCGTGCGGCCGGTGACCGCCAGGCTCTGCGCGCCGCTGCGGGCGGCGACGGTGCTCGGGGCGACCTGCGCACCGCCGCGCCCGTACCAGCCGCCGGTGTCCTGCTCGAAGTCGGCCGTGTGCACGGTCGCCGGCGCGGCACCGGCTGCGGGCGCCGCGACCACCCCCGCCGTGGCGACCATGCCGAGCATCGCTGCCCCGGCTCCCAGACGTCGTCGTCCCATGTGTCCCGTTCTCCTCGGGTCGGTGCGCGAGCAGCGCTGCTGCGTGACCTGACCAGTTCCGATAATTACCGGTACTGGCCCGAGAGAGTGAACCCCACCACAGTCGGACCGGTCAACGGCGTCCCGCGGACTGGGACGCCGCCGGTCGGGTGCACCCCCCGAACGCGCCCTACGCTGGCCGGGTGATCCTCATCGTGGTGAAGTGGCCCGTCCGTCCGGAGTTCGACGAGCGCTGGCCCGAGCTGGTCCGGGAGTTCACCGAGGCGGTCCGCGCGGAGCCGGGCAACGTCTTCTTCGAGTGGTCCCGCAGCGTCGAGGAGCCGCACACCTGGGTGCTCGTGGAGGGCTTCCGCGACGCCGAGGCCGGTGCGGTGCACACCGCCTCCGACCACTTCACCAAGGCGATCTCGGAGATGCCCGACTGGGTGTCGGCGACGCCGTCGATCATGTACGTCGACTCCCCCGACCTGGCCGGCTGGGGCCCGATGGGCGAGGTCCAGCCCCGCGGCTGACCCGCCCGGGGTCGATGTGCGATGTTCTGCCGCATGGTGAACGTCCTGTCGATCCAGTCCCACGTCGCCTACGGCCACGCCGGCAACGCCTCGGCGGTGTTCCCGCTGCAGCGGCTGGGCGTGGAGGTCTGGCCGGTGCACACCGTCCAGTTCTCCAACCACACCGGCTACGGCGCGTGGACCGGCCGGGTGTTCGACGGCCAGGCCGTCGACGAGGTCGTGCAGGGAATCGAGGACCGCGGCGTGCTCGGCAGCTGCGACGCCGTGCTCTCGGGGTACCTGGGATCGGCCGACATCGGGCACGCCGTGCTCGGCTCGGTGGCCAAGGTCCGGGCGGCCAACCCGGCAGCGGTCTGGTGCTGCGACCCGGTGATCGGCGACGTCGGGCGCGGGGTGTTCGTCCGGCCCGGCATCCCGGAGTTCATGCGCGAGGTCGCCGTCCCGGCCGCCGACATCGTCACCCCGAACCACTACGAGCTGGACCTGCTCTCCCAGACCGAGACCCGGTCGCTGGGCTCGGTCAAGGACGCGGTGGCCGCCGTCCAGGCGCTCGGCCCGCGCGTGGTGCTGACCACCTCGCTGGTCGCCGAGGACACCCCGGACGACGCCGTGGACCTGCTGGCGTCAGAGGGCGGCCGGCACTTCCTGGTCCGGACGCCGCGCCTGGACCTGTCGGTGAACGGTGCCGGCGACGCGATCGCCGCGCTCTTCCTGGCGCACTGGCTGAGCACCCGGTCGGCCGGCGAGGCGCTGGCCCGGGCCGCGGCGTCGGTCTTCGGCCTGCTGCAGCGCACCGCCGACGCCGGCTCGCGCGAGATCCTGCTGGTCGCCGCCCAGGACGAGTACGTCAACCCCACCCGCACCTTCGACGTGACCGAGGTCTGACCATGAGCGACTTCCCCGCCCTGACCGAGCTCGCCGCGCAGGAGGAGGAGCTGCAGCTGCGCAGCTTCACCAACGACGACGCCTGGGCACTGGGCGCCGCGCTGGTGGCCCGTGCCCAGGACGGCCGGCTGCCGGTGGCGATCGAGATCTCGCGGCACTCCCACCAGCTCTTCCACGCAGCGATGACCGGCGCGACCCCGGACAACGACGCCTGGATCGCCCGCAAGGCCGCCACCGTGCACCGGTTCGGGCACAGCTCGCTCTACGTCGGCCAGCGCTCCCGCGAGGCCGGGACGACGTTCGAGGAGCAGTTCGGGCTGGACCCGCAGCAGTACGTGGCCCACGGCGGGGGCTTCCCGCTGCTGGTGCGCGACGTGGGCCCGGTGGGCGTGGTGGTGGTCTCCGGGCTGCCGCAGGTGGAGGACCACGCGATGGTCGTCGCCGCGCTGCGCGAGCTGGTCACCCGGCAGTCGGCCTGACCCGCCTGACCACCCGGTCCCCCGACCGGGGAACCGGGCGAGGGCTCAGTTCTTGCCGTGCGTGAGCTTCTCCATGCCGGAGCTGGTCTCCGCGGACGCCTTCTTGGCCGCCCGCTTCTCCTTGATGCTCGAGCCGGACTTCTTGGACGCGTTCTTGTCGACCATGACCACTCCCTCATCGGGAACCGGTCGGCTCCAGGGGCCGGACGGTACGCCTCTCCGGGGCCGGCGAGGCGCAGTTCCGCCGGGTGCCGACGGAGAGTCCGACGCAGCAGGACCGCGTGCGGCGTAGCGTCGGGGTCACGGTCACCTCGCCGGTCCTGGACAACCGTCCGGGACGGCGATCCCCTCCCGGGGCACCCTCGTCGCGCCGTCGGCGGAGTCAGGCCCTCGCCATGACCGCATCCACGTACGCCCCCTCGTCCGCGCCCGCGCTGGCGGCCCCCGCCGACCGCACCGGCGACGAGCTCGGCTGCCCCGCCTGCGCCCACTCGATGGACGCCCACGACCCGATCGGCGTGCGCTTCTGCCGGGCCACCGCAGCCGCGGCCCTGGACCGCGGCTGCGTCTGCCGCCTCGGCTGACCCACGCGCGGCGCCTCCTCCGCACGCCGTACCGGCCGCTGCCGGAGATCGTCCGCAGGGAGGACGCCGCGGGGGCCGCGCGTCCCTAGCGTCGACCGCGTGATCGACGTCGACTGTGTGAGCAAGCGCCACGGGGACCGGTGGGCCGTCCGCGACCTGACCGTCACCGTGCACCCGGGGCGGGTCACCGGCCTCCTCGGACCGAACGGGTCCGGCAAGTCCTCCACCCTGCGGATGGCGGTCGGGCTGGACGCGCCGACGAGCGGCCGGGTGCTGGTGGACGGCCGGCGGTACGCCGACCACCCCTGGCCGCTGACCCGGGTCGGTGCGCTCCTGGACGCGCGTGGGGTGCACCCCGGACACACGGCCCGCGCCCATCTCCACGTGCTGGCGGCCACCCATCGGCTGCCCCGGCGCCGGGTGGACGAGGTGCTGGACCTGGTCGGCCTGACCGACGTCGCGCACCGCCGGTCCGGCGGCTTCTCCCTGGGCATGAGCCAGCGCCTGGGCATCGCCGCGGCGCTGCTCGGCGACCCTGCCGTGGTGCTGCTCGACGAGCCGGTCAACGGCCTGGACCCCGACGGCGTCCGCTGGCTGCGTGCCCTGCTCCGTCAGCTCGCCGACCAGGGGCGCACGGTGCTGGTCTCCAGCCACCTGCTCGCCGAGATGGCGACGACCGCCGATCACCTGGTCGTCCTCGGCCGGGGCCGCCTGCTGGCCGATGCCCCGCTGGGCGAGCTGCTGGCGTCGGTGTCCCGGCCGGCCGTACGGGTCCGCACCCCGGACGCCCGCCGACTGCGCGGGCTGCTCGCCGCACCGGGCGTGCTGCTGAGCGCCCCGGCCGACGACGTCCTCCGGGTGGAGGGCGCCACGGCCGAGCAGATCAGCGAGCTGGCCCGGGAGCACGGTGTGCCCGTGCACGAGCTGGTCCCCGAGCAGCCGTCGCTGGAGGACGCCTTCGCGGCGTTGACCGAGGACGCCGTCGAGTTCGACGCGGGCCGGGTGTCCCGATGACCGCCGCGACCCCCGTCGCCAGGACGGGCACCGCTGCCGGCGCGTGGTCCGGCGCCGTCCGTGCGGAGTGGGTGAAGCTGCGCAGCCTGCGGTCGACCGTGGCGAGCTACGCGGCGATCGCCGCCGTCCTCGCCGTGCTCGGCGGCACCTGGCTCACCCTGCCGGACGGCGACGGCGCCGGCGCGGTGTTCACCGCACTGCTGCTGGCCGAGCTCCTCGTCGCCGCGACGGCCGTGCTCGCCGCCGCAGGTGAGTTCAGCGCGGCGACGGCCCGCTCGACGTTCACCGCCGTCCCCCGCCGGACCCTGGTGCTCACCGCCAAGCTCGCCGTGCACGGCGGTGCGGTGCTCGTCCTGCTGGTGCTCGGCGCCGCGGCCGGCACGGTGCTGGCGACGCTGACCGCGCCGGAGGTCGCCGGCAGCCCGCTGGACCCGCTGGTGCTGCGCGCCGCGGCCGGCACGGCACTCGCCCTGGTCTGCGTGGTCGCGCTCGGCATCGCAGCGGGGATGCTGACCCGCTCGCCGGCCGGCGGCGTGGGCGTGACCCTGGCCCTGCTCGTGCTGCCGGCCGTGGTGGTGACTGCGCCCCGGGTGACCGCGTTCCTGCCCGGCCGCGCGGTCGAGGCCCTTGTGTTCACCGACCGGCCGCCGGCCGCCCACCTGTTGCCGCCGATGGCCGCGGTCGCGGTGCTCGTCGGGGAGGCCGTCGTGGCCGTGCTCGTCGCGGCCGTCGTGCTGCGCCGCCGGGACGTCTGACCGTGCCGCTCGAGGTGTTCGCCGGCCGGTTGCTCCGCTGGGCCCGCGCACACCCGCTGCTGGTGGACGCGTCGGTGGCCGCCCTGGTCCACGTCGTCCTCACCGCAGCGGTCACCACCACCGCCGAGGTCACCCACCCGGGCGGCCGGTGGCTCGGCGCGCTGACGAACCTCGTGCTGGTCGCCCCACTCGTCTGGCGGCGCCTGGCTCCGCTGGCCACGCTGGTCGCCGTGCTCGCCACCGCGGTCGTCACCGTGGGGCTGATCGGCCCGATGGGTGGCGAGGCGGCCGCGCTCGTCGCGCTGGGCACCGCGGTCACCGGGGCGTCCAGCTGGCCGCGGACCGCGTTGCCCGTGGCCGTCGCGGTGCTCGGGCTGGCCGGTCTGGCCGGCGTGAGCGACACGGCGGTGACCGCCGACCGGCTGGTGGCCGGCGTCGCCGCCCTGGTCGCCGCCGTCGCCGTGGGCGCCGCGGGGCGGTTGGCCCGGGAGCGCCGGCTCGTGCTGGCCGAACAGGAGGCGGAGCGGGAGTCCGGCCGCAACCGGGCCGCGGCCGAGCGGACGGCGCAGGCGCTGGCGGCCGAGCGGGCACGGATCGCCCGTGAGCTGCACGACGTCGTGGCGCACGAGGTGACCGTGATGGTGTCGCTGGCCGACGGCGCTCAGGTGGTGGCCCGGCACTCCCCGGAGCGCGCACACCAGGCGATGGCCCAGGTGTCCGCGACCGGCCGCGAGGCGCTGCGGGAACTGCGCGGCCTGCTCGGCGTGCTCGCCCCGGACGACGGCTCCGGCCCTGGCCCGGCGCCGCAGCCGGGGATCGGCGGGATCGGCGACCTCGTCGAGCGGGTGCGCGTGGCCGGGCTGGACGTCTCGCTGCAGGTCGAGGGCACCGCCGACGGGCTGGACCCGATGTCCCAGCTGACCGTCTACCGCGTGGTCCAGGAAGCGCTCACCAACGTGCTGCGGCACGCGACCTCCCCCACCCGGGCCGAGGTACGGCTCGATGTCGGAGCCACCGCGGTGCAGCTCGAGGTGCTGGACGACGGGGTGGCAGCGGGTGCCGGCCGGGGCGGGCCGGGGGCGCCGGGGCGCGGCCTGCTGGGGATGCACCAGCGGGCCGCGCTGCACGGTGCCGACTTGGAGGCCGGCCCGGTCGACGGCGGAGGCTGGCGGGTCGCCCTGCGGCTCCCGCTGACCGCCCGGGCGGAGGCGGTCGCGTGATCCGGCTGCTGCTCGTCGACGACCAGGCGTTGCTGCGCCACGGGATGACCCTGGTGCTGGAGGGCGAGGACGACCTGACGGTGGTCGGCGAGGCGTCCGACGGTGCGAGCGCGGTGGAGCAGGCGGTGCGGCTGCGGCCCGATGTCGTGCTGATGGACGTGCGGATGCCCGGCATGGACGGCATCGAGGCGACGCGGCGGCTGGCTGCGCTCGTCCCGGAGGTGCGGGTGCTCATCCTGACCACCTTCGACCTGGACGAGCACGCCTTCGCCGGGCTGCGCGCCGGGGCCAGCGGCTTCCTGCTGAAGGACGTGCCGCCGGCCGAGCTGGCGGGCGCCGTCCGGGCGGTCGCCCGGGGCGATGCGGTGATGGCGCCCACCCTGACCCGGCGGCTGCTGGACGCCTACGCACACCGGCTCCCCACCGGACCGGTCCAGCTGCCGCGGCGGGGGCCGGACCACCCCGCCCTGGCCAGGCTCACGGATCGGGAGCGGGAGGTGCTGGGTGAGCTGGCCGGCGGGCTGAGCAACGCGGAGATCGCCGCCCGCCTGGTGCTCTCGGAGACGACCGTGAAGACCCACGTGAGCCGGCTGCTGCACAAGCTGCAGCTGCGGGACCGGGTGCAGGCGGTGATCGTCGCCTACGAGACGGGGCTGGCGCCGCGCGGCTGAGCCGGTGACCGGCCTAGCCTGGGACGCCCGGCCGGACGGCGGGGACGACGACGTCCGGAGGACCGCACCGTGCCCGATCGTCCCGGCATCCCGGTGGACCTCGTCCTCGACGCCTCGAGGGAGCTCGCCGGCGCGCGGCGGGACCTGACCGCTGACTGCAGTCGCTGTAGCGGGCTGTGCTGCGTGGTGCCGGCCTTCGCCGCCTCGGCGGACTTCGCGATCGACAAGCCGGCCGGCACCCCGTGCCCGAACCTGCAGCCCGACGCCCGCTGCGGCGTGCACAGCGAGCTGCGCGACCGCGGCTTCCCCGGCTGCGTCGTCTTCGACTGCTTCGGCGCCGGCCAGCGGGTCACCGAGGACACCTTCCCCGGCCGGGACTGGCGCACCGATGCAGCGACGGCAGCGGCGGTGTTCGCCGTCTTCCCGGTGATGCGGCAGCTCACCGAGCTGCTGTGGCACCTCACCGAGGCGCGGACCCTGCTGCCGGCCGGGTCACTGGCCACCGAGGTCGCGATCGCGCACGCCCGCACCGAGGAGCTCACCCGGGCGGCCGCCGACGAACTGGCCGGCCTGGACGCCGCAGCGCTGCGGCGCGAGATCGGCGAGCTGCTCGGCCGGGTCAGCGACGCCGCCCGGGCCGACGTGCCCGGTCGGGCCCGGGACCGCCGCGGCGCCGCCCTGATGGGCGCCGCACTGCGCGGGGCGGACCTGCACGGGGCGAGCCTGCGCGGCGCGTACCTGATCGGGGCGGACCTGCGGGGTGCGGACCTGCGCCGCGCCGACCTGCTGGGGGCAGACCTGCGCGCCGCCGACCTGCGGGGCGCCGACCTCACCGGCGCGCTCTTCCTCACCCAGCCGCAGCTGACCGCCGCCGTCGGCGACGCGGGCACGTCGCTGCCCGGGTCGCTGACCCGCCCTGCGCACTGGGCCACCTCGACCGGGCCGCCGGCCGGTGCCGGCCGCCGCGGCCGCCGCCCCCGTCGTCGCTGACCCGCTGCCCGCCGGGCACGATCAGCCCATGGCCTACTCAGCGGAGAGCACCCGCTACGACTCGATGACCTACCGGCGCACCGGCGCCAGCGGCCTGGACCTGCCGGCCGTCAGCCTCGGTCTCTGGCACAACTTCGGGGACGACGTCCCCTTCGACCGGCAGCGGGACATCCTGCGGCGCGCCTTCGACCTGGGGATCACCCACTTCGACCTGGCCAACAACTACGGCCCGCCCTACGGCAGCGCGGAGACCAACTTCGGCCGGCACCTGGCCGACGACTTCCGCCCGTACCGCGACGAGCTGGTCCTCTCCACCAAGGCCGGCTACGACATGTGGCCCGGCCCGTACGGGCAGGGCGGCGGCTCCCGCAAGTACGTGCTGTCCAGCTTGGACCAGTCACTGCAACGAATGGGCGTCGAGTACGTCGATGTCTTCTACAGCCACCGACCCGACCCGACGACGCCGCTGGTGGAGACGATGGGCGCGCTGCACACGGCCGTCCAGTCGGGCAAGGCGCTCTACGCGGGCATCTCCTCCTACTCGCCGGAGATGACGGCACAGGCAGCGGAGATCCTGGCCGACCTGGGGACGCCGCTGCTGATCCACCAGCCCTCGTACTCGATGCTCAACCGCTGGATCGAGACCGAGGGGCTGCTGGACACCCTCGCCGACGTGGGCGCCGGTTGCATCGCCTTCTCCCCGCTGGCCCAGGGGATGCTCACCGACAAGTACCTCGACGGCGTGCCGGAGGGCTCGCGGGCCGGTCAGTCCAAGTCGCTGGACCCCGGGATGATCACCCCCGAGTACGTCACGCACGTGCGGGCGCTGAACGTGCTCGCGCAGGCCCGCGGCCAGAGCCTGCCCCAGCTGGCGCTGGCCTGGGCACTGCGCGACCCGCGGGTCACCTCGGTGCTGATCGGGGCGAGCAGCGTGCGGCAGCTGGAGCAGAACGTCGCCGCCCTGGAGAACCTGGAGTTCTCCGCCGAGGAGCTGACCGCCATCGACCAGCACGCCGTCGACGCCGGCATCGACCTGTGGCAGGCCGCCCGGGAGGGTGCGATGTGACGCCCGCCGAGGCGCGACCGGCCGGGCGGTTCAGCCCGGCCGGTCGGCCGAGGGCGCCCCGGCGCTGTGGCAGGCCGCACACGTGCCGAAGATCTCCAGCGTGTGCGTGACGTCGACGAAGCCGTGCTCGGCGGCGACGCGGTCGGCCCAGCGCTCGACCGTGGGGCCCTCGACCTCCTCGGTGCGGCCGCAGGCGCGGCAGACGAGGTGGTGGTGGTGCCGGGTGCTGCACCGCCGGTAGATGGCCTCACCGGCGTCGGTGCGGATCGAGTCGAGCTCGCCGTCCTCGACCAGCGCCTGGACGGCCCGGTACACCGTCGACAGCCCGATCGAGTCCCCCGAGGCGCGCATCCGGGCGTGCACCTCCTGAGCGCTGTGGAAGCCCTCGAGCTCGTCGAAGACGGCGTTGACGGCGGTGCGCTGGCGGGTGTTGCGGATCATCTGGTCGTCTCCTCGTCGAGGCGGCCCGCGCCCTGCGGATGGAGCCCGGCGTTCTTCGCATGAGGATAGGAGCATGTGAGAACTGTTGTCGACTGCGGGTCCTGCCGCCGGCTCACTCGTAGGGCTCGGCCGGGGCCTCCACCGGCACCACCGACGCCGCGTCGATCGTCGGCTCCGGGTACCCGACCGCCGGGTCGACCTGCGGCGGGACGTGGGTGCCGACCACCTCCACCCAGTCGTCGGGCTCGAACTCCGCGGGCCCGTCCGGCACGGCCACCCGGACCGCCGTGGCGTCGGCGGCGCAGCAGTTGATGTCGAAGCGGGTGACGTACCAGCCGCCGGCCGCCCGGGGCGAGACGAAGCCGACCAGCCGCACCCGGCGCCCCTCCAGGGCGCTGGTGTCCTGCGCCTGCGACCAGACGTGGTAGTCGAACAGCGTCATCGTCCGGTGGTCGGTCCCCGGGTCGTCCGCCCCGATGCCCGGCGACGACGGCTGGCCGGGCACCGCGACGGGGGCCGCCGACTGCCGGCTGGCGGTGTACGAGCCGAGCGCCGGCGGGGCGACGACCAGGACCACCGCCACCGGCGCGGCCAGCAGCCACCCGACCGCCGGGCCCGGGTGGTCGTGCCCGGCCGCACCTCGGCTCCGGCGCAGACCGCTGAGCGCCAGCAGCACCACGACCACCCCGGCCCCGAGGAGGAACGGCCGGAACCCGGCCCGCACGTAGTCCAGGTACCGGTCGCTCCCGGCCACCACGAGCACGACGACGCCGAGCAGCAGCAGGAGCACCTGCTGGGTGGTCCGGTCCGGGCGGCCGTTCACAGCAGCACCGCCCCCACGGCCGAGGCGATCAGCACGGCGACGACGAGCGTGACCGGCGCGAACCGGGCGGCGAACCCCCGGCCGAAGGTCCCCGCCTGGAGGGCGATCAGCTTCACGTCGACGGCCGGGCCGACGACGAGGAAGGTCAGCCGGGCGGTGAGCGAGAAGGAGGTGAGGCTGGCCGCGACGAAGGCATCGGCCTCCGAGCAGATCGCCAGCACGACCGCGAGCCCGGCCAGCACCAGCACCGCCAGCACCGGGGAGTCCGCGACCGCGTCCAGCCAGCTCCGGGGCACGAGCACCCCCAGCGTCGCCGCGGCCGCGCCGCCCACCACCAGGAAGCCGCCGGCGTGCACCAGGTCGTGCTGCATCGCCTCGCGGTAGTCGGTGAAGCGGGTGCCCCCGGGAGCCGGGACAGGCAGTCGCGCCAGCTGCAGCCACTCGCTGCGGCCCAGCAGCGTCCACAGCCAGCCCATCACGACCGCGACGCCGAGCGAGGCCACGAACCGGGCGGCCACCATCTCCGGCTGGCCCGGAAAGGCCACCGCGGTGGCGACGAGGACCACCGGGTTGACCGCCGGCGCCGCCAACAGGAAGGCCAGCGCCGCGGCAGGGGTCACCCCGCGGCGCACCAGGCTGCCGGCGACCGGCACCGAGGCGCACTCACAGCCGGGCAGGACGACGCCGGCCATCCCGGCCACCGGCACGGCCAGCCCGGGACGGCGGGGCAGCACCCGGGCGAAGAAGGACGGCGGCACCAGCGTGCCGATCGCGGCCGACAACGCCACCCCGAGCACCAGGAAGGGCAGCGCCTGCAGGCAGACGGCGACGAAGACGGTGCTCCAGGCCAGCACCACCGGCTGCTGCAGGGCCGCGGGGGCGAGGAAGTGCAGCAGCACCAGGAAGGCGACCAGCCCACCGAGCAGGTCGGTGCTGCGCAGGCCGGCCCGGTCGGGCGCTCGCCCCTCCCCCACCCTGCTGTCGTCGACCCGCACCTCGGCGATGACCGACTCCCCTCCGAACATCGAACACGGTTCCCGTTACCGTGGGCGGACCCACGCTCTCATGCAGGACCCCCAGGCCGACCCAACGAGGAGCACGTCGATGAGCGAGTCGAAGAAGAACCGCGGTGCGACCGCCGGCCGGGTGCTGCGCAAGGCGGCCGGGACGGTGGCGACCGGCGTCGTCGGCGTCGTCGTCGTCCGCGCCGCCGAGCGCGGTGAGACCGGCAGCCTGCCCCGTCGGCTGGCGGTCGGGGCGACGAAGTGGGGCATCCGCGGCGCCCGCCGCGCCGAGGTGGGCGTGGAGAAGGCCCGGCTCGCCGCCGGCGACGTGCGGGCCCAGGCCTACGCCGACCTCGGCGAGCAGGTGCCCCCGCCGGCCGACCGCTCCGGCGGCCACGACCACCAGCACTGACTGTGGAGACGGCGACCGGCACCGCCCGGCTGGTCAGCGACGCCGGCGGCCGGCTGCGGCTCGCCGTCCCCGCGCTGACCGGCGCACCCGCACGCTCAGTGGCGCTGGAGGACCTGCTGGACGCGGTGCCCGGCGTCCGCGCCGCACACGCCTACCCGGTCACCGGTCAGGTGCTGGTCTGGCTGCACCCCGACGCCGACCCGCGGGCGGAGGTCCTCCGGGTGGCCGCCTCGGCGGTCGCCCTCCCCGCGGCCGCCGAGGTCGCCCGCCCGCCGCGCTCGGCCGACGTCGCCAACGGCGAGCTGGTGCGGATCGCCGTCGGAGGTGCCGCCCTGGCCCTGCTGGGGGTGCGCCGGTACGGGTTCGGCCGGCCGCCGGTGCTCTCCGGCCGCAGCCGGCTGGTCGCCACCGCGCTCACGATCTTCACCGGCTACCCGTTCGTGAAGGGCGCCGCGGGTGCCCTCGCCGGCAAGCGGTCCGCCGGCACCGACGCGCTGGTCACCGCCGCCACCATCGCCAGCCTGCTGCTGCGGGAGAACGTGGTCGCGCTGACCGTGCTCTGGCTGCTCAACATCGGCGAGTGGCTGCAGTCGGTGACCCTGCGGCGCACCCGGCGGGCGATCTCCGCGCTGCTGGCCGGCACCGAGACCACCGCCTGGGTGATCGTGCCCGGCGAGGGCGGCGAGCCCGACGTCGAGCGGCAGGTCGACCTGGCCCGGCTGCGCGTCGGTGACCTGGTGGTCGTGCACGACCAGACGACGCTGCCGGTGGACGGCGTGGTCGTCGAGGGCACCGGCGTGGTCGACCAGGCCGCGATCACCGGCGAGCCGCTGCCGGTCTCGGTCACCCCCGGGGCGACCGTGCACGCCGGCTCGGTGAACCTGCGCGGCCGCCTGGTGGTGCGCGCCTCGGCGACCGGGTCGGACACCGCGATCGGGCGGATCATCGCCCGGGTCGAGCAGGCCACCGACGACCGGGCGCCGATCCAGACCGTGGGCGAGAACTTCTCCCGCCGTTTCGTGCCCGCCTCGTTCGCCCTCGCCGGGCTGACCTGGCTGGTCACCCAGGACGTGCGCCGGGCGATGACGATGCTGCTGATCGCCTGCCCCTGCGCGGTCGGGCTGGCCACGCCGACCGCGGTCAGCGCCGCGATCGGCAACGGCGCCTCCCGCGGCCTGCTGATCAAGGGCGGGGCACACCTGGAGGCGGCCGGCCGGGTGGACGCCGTCGTCTTCGACAAGACCGGCACGCTGACCATCGGCCGCCCCGTGGTCACCAACGTCGTCTCCTTCTCCGACGACTGGACGCCCGAACGGGTGCTCGGCTACGCCGCCAGCTCCGAGGTGCACTCCCGGCACCCGCTGGCCCAGGCGGTGATCCGCTCCACCGAGGAGCGGCACGTGTTCATCCCCCCGCACGAGGAGTGCGAGGTGCTGCTCGGGCTGGGCATGCGCACCCAGGCCGACGGCCGGGTGCTGCTGCTGGGCAGCGAGCCGCTGATGGCCAGCGAGGGCGTGGCCGTCGGCGACGCGGCCCGCGACTGGCTCGACCGGCTGCGTGCCGCGGCGGAGACCCCGCTGCTGCTGGCGGTCGACGGCGAGCTGGTCGGCCTGGTCAGCCTGCGGGACGAGGTGCGCCCGGAGTCCCGGGAGGTGCTGGAGACACTGCGGGCCACCGGGGTGCGGCGGATCGTGATGCTCACCGGCGACCACGAGAGCACCGCTGCCGCCGTCGCCGCCGAGCTCGGGGTCACCGAGTGGCGGGCCGAGGTGCTCCCCGAGCACAAGCAGGAGGTCGTCGCGGCGCTGCAGGCCGAGGGGCACACCGTGGCGATGGTCGGCGACGGCACGAACGACGCCCCCGCGCTCGCCGCGGCCGACATCGGGATCGCCATGGGGGTCTCCGGCACCGACGTCGCGGTGGAGACCGCCGACGTGGCCCTGGTCGGCGACGACCTGCGGCACCTGCTGGACCTGCGGGAGCTGGGCGGGCAGACGCTGGACGTGGTGCGGCAGAACTACGGCATGTCGATCGCGGTGAACGGCATCGGGCTGGTCGTCGCCGGTGGTGGCGCGCTCTCCCCCGTGCTCGCCGCGGTGCTGCACAACGCCTCGTCGGTCGCGGTGGCGGTCAACTCCGCGCGGCTGGTCCGGCACCGCGGCACCCGGCCGGACGGCGACGGGCAGCCCGCCGCCGGCTGACCGCGGTCAGGTCAGCGGGGCGCGGGCACCCGGTCGTCGACCGGGTGCCCGGCGTGGGAGAGCGCCTGGCGCAGCAGCGCACCCACGTGCGGATCGGCCAGCTGGTAGTAGACGAAGGTGCCCTCGCGCCGGTTGCTGACCAGGCCGGCCAGCCGGAGCTTGGACAGGTGCTGGCTGACCGCGGTGGGCGAGGTGCCGGCCAGCTCGGCCAGGCAGGCGACCGACGTCTCGCCCTGCATCAGCGCCCACAGGACGTTGAGCCGGGTGGGGTCACCTAGCATGCGCAACGCCTCCGCGGCCCGCCGCACCGCGTCGCCGGACGGCATGGAGAAGCCGTCGATGCCGGTGTGTGCCATCCCTGCACCTTAGGCCGGACGTCGACTTGCGTGCCTGCGCATCTGCGCAGGTAGGGTGCCACGGTGACCCTGACGCATGCCCCGCAGCAGGCCGTCCCCGCTCCTGCTCGGCCGCCGCGGCTGCCCGGCTGGGCAGCGGTGCCGGAGGTGCGCTGGGCCGCCGCGGCGCTGGCGTTCTTCCTCGCCGGGGGCCTGGTGCAGCTGCTGGACGGGCCGCAGCCGCTGGCCTGGGCGCTCTACCTCTGCTGCTACGGCACCGGTGGCTGGGAGCCGGCCTGGGCCGGGCTCACCGCGCTGCGCGACCGCACCCTGGACGTCGACCTGCTCATGGTGCTGGCCGCGATCGGCGCGCTCGCGCTGGGCCAGGTCTTCGACGGCGCGCTGCTCATCGTCATCTTCGCCACCTCCGGCGCGCTGGAGACGGTGGCCACCCGCCGCACCGCCGACGCCGTCCGCGGGCTCACCGACCTCGCCCCCGAGCAGGCCACCGTGCTGGCCGGCGGGCAGGAGCGGGCGGTGCCCGCCGCCGACCTGACCGCCGGCGACGTGGTGGTGGTCCGGCCGGGTGAGCGGGTGCCGGCCGACGGGACCGTGCTGGACGGCGGCTCGGACGTCGACCAGGCGTCCATCACCGGCGAACCGTTGCCGGTGGACAAGGCGCCCGGCGACGAGGTCTGGGCCGGGACGTCGAACGGCACCGGGGTGCTGACCGTCCGGGTCGACCGGCCGGCGGCCGAGGCGGTCATCGCCCGGATCGCGACCCTGGTCGAGGAGGCAAGCGCCACCAAGGCCCGCACGCAGCTGTTCATCGAGAAGGTGGAGCAGCGGTACTCGATGGGCGTCGTGGTCAGCACGCTGGCCGTGTTCGGCGTCCCCCAGCTGTTCGGGGGGGTCGCTGCAGGAGGCGCTGCTGCGCGCGATGACCTTCATGATCGTCGCCTCGCCGTGCGCGGTGGTGCTGTCCACCATGCCGCCGCTGCTGTCGGCGATCGCCAACGCCAGCCGGCACGGGGTGCTGATCCGCTCCGCCGTCGTGCTCGAGCAGCTGGGCGCCACCACGGTGGTGGCGCTGGACAAGACCGGCACCCTCACCGACGGCACGCCCGCGGTGGTCGGCGTCCGCCCGCTGCCGGGGACGACCGGCGACGAGCTGCTCGCCCTGGCCGCCGCGGCCGAGGGGCCCAGCGAGCACCCGATCGGCCGCGCGGTCGTCACCGCCGCCCGCGTCGCCGGGCTCTCCGTGGCCCCGGCCACCGGCTTCCGGGCCGCGGTCGGGTCGGGGGTCGCCGCCACGGTCGGGGGCCGCGCGGTCACCGTCGCCGCGCCGGCGCCGGGGCAGGAGGCGGTCGCCGAGCTGGTGGCCGAGGAGCAGTCCGCCGGTCGCACCGCCGTCGTCGTCACCGTGGACGGCCGCCCGGCCGGGGTGCTGGCGCTCGCCGACCGGCTGCGCCCGGAGGCCGCCGGTGCCGTCGCCGCGCTGCGCCGGCAGACCGGCACCGAGCCGGTGCTGCTCACCGGCGACAACGCCGGTGCCGCCCGCGCGCTGGCCACCCAAGCCGGGCTCGTCGACGTGCGGGCCGGGCTGCTGCCGGAGCACAAGGCCGCCGCGGTCGGCGAGCTGCAGCGGGCCGGGCACCGGGTCACGCTGGTCGGCGACGGGGTGAACGACGCCCCGGCCCTGGCCACCGCCGACGTGGGCGTGGCGATGGGCGGCATCGGGTCGGCCCTGGCGCTGCGGAGCGCCGACGCGATCGTCGTCCGCGACGACCTGTCCGCGCTGCCCACGGTGCTCGCGCTGGCCCGCCGCGCCCGCCGACTGGTCGTGCAGAACCTGGTGGTCGCCGGCACCGTGATCGTGGTCCTGGTGGCCTGGGACCTGATCGGCACGCTGCCGCTGGCGCTGGGCGTGGCCGGGCACGAGGGGTCGACCGTGCTGGTCGCGCTGAACGGGCTGCGGCTGCTGCGCTCCTCGGCCTGGCGGGCCGCCGCCCGCGAGGCCGAGGGCGGTCCGCCGGCTCAGCGGCCGGTGCGGACCAGGCCGGCGGCGACCCCGAGCAGCGCCAGCCCCGCGGCGGGCACCGCCACCAGCCAGGGCGCCCGCTCCAGATAGACCACCCCGTCGGCGAGGCTGCGCCCCCACTCCGGCGACTCGGCGCCGGCCCCGAGGCCGAGGAAGGACAGCCCGGCCAGCGCCAGCGCGGTGTGCGGCACCCGCAGCAGCGCGTGCCGGCCGACCGGCGGCAGGACCATCGGGAGCAGGTGGTGCCGGACCAGGTGCCAGCGACCGGCCCCGCTGGTGCGGGCCGCGAGGTGGAAGCCCGAGGCGCGCACCTCGGCGGCCAGGGTCCGGGTGTGCACCGCCAGCGGGATCCAGGCGACCAGGCTCACCGCCACGGCCGCGCCGGCCAGGCTGGGCCCGGCGACGGCGGCCACCGCGATGCCCACCACCACCGCCGGCAGCGCGTTCAGCACGTCGGCCAGCCCCGCCCGCCCCCGGCCGAGGAGCCCGGCGGCGACGCCGGTGACCAGGACCACCGCGCTGATCAGCAGGGCCAGCCCCACCGAGGGCAGGGCACCGGCACCGAACCGGGCGAGCACGTCGCGGCCGAGCGCGTCCGCGCCCAGCGGGTGCGCCCACGACGGCGCCGCCAGCCGGTCGCCGAGGTCCTGGGCGGCGGGGTCGCGCAGCACGCCGGCGAGGACGACCAGCAGCAGCACGGCGAGCAGCCCGGCCGCCCACCGACCGGCGCCGGGCGCCGGGGGTGGGAGCTCCGGCGACAGCCCGCCGTCGGTGCCCGCCGGCCCGAGCAGCGCACGGTGCAGCAGCACCCCGGCCCCGCCGGCCGCCAGACCGAGCAGCACCAGCACCGCGACGGCGGCCTGCACGACCGGCAGGTCCTGGGCCAGCGCACCGGCCAGCGCGACCCGGCCGAGCCCGGGCACGTCGAACACCGCCTCGATCACGGCGCCGGCCCCGAGCAGCCCGACGAGGAGCAGCAGGACCTGCGGGACGACGACGGTCAGCGCCCGCCGGGCGACAGCGGCCTGCACGGCTGTCCGGGAGACGCCGGCGGCCCGCCAGGTGCGCACCCATGCCTCCCCCGCGGTCTCCCGGACGGCGCCGGCCAGCACCCGGCCGAGCAGTCCCCCGGCCGGCAGGGCGAGGGCCAGGACGGGCAGCACGAGGTGCTCCGGGCCGGTGAACCCCGACGTCGGCAGCAGCCCCCAGCCCACGGCCACCACCGCGACCCCGAGGACGGCCAGCACAAACTCCGGCAGCGCGGCGAGTGCGGCGGCCAGCACCCCCGCCGCACAGCCGCCGTCGGCGCGGCCGTCGGCGGCCCGGCGCACGGCGGGCAGTGCGAGCAGCACGGCGAGCACGACGGCCACGGTCGCCGCCGTCCCGGCGAGGGTCGCGGAGACGCCCAGCGCCGGCGGGACGACCTCGGCGACCGGCTGCCCGCTGACCCAGGAGGTGCCGAGGTCGCCGGTGACCGCGCGGCCGAGCCAGGACACCGTGCCGCGGACCGGGTCGGCGGGGAGGTCCAGCTGCTCGCGCAGCGCGTCGAGCGCGGCCGGGTCGGGCTCGCGCTCCACCTCCCGGGCCCGCAGCACGGTGCGCGCCGGGTCGTCCCCGGACAGCCAGGGCAGCGCCCCGACCAGCAGCCCGGTGCCGGCGACCGCACCCAGCCCGGTCAGTGCGGGGCGGAGCAGGCCCGACCGGAGCCGTCCGGGAGTGCGCCGCGGCCGGGTCGGTGCCACCGGCCGCACCCGGCCGGCGGCGGTCACTCCTCGACCGTCGTCTCGGTGCCCAGCAGCAGCCGGTCGAACGGGTCGACGGCCAGCCCGCTGACCGTCGGCGCGTACCCGGTGTGGGTCCGCTCGTGCAGCACCGGCACCACGGCGCCGGTCGAGAGCACCCGGGCCTCGATCCGCAGCGCAGCGGCCCGGCGCTGCTCGGGGTCGGTCAGGGCCGCGGCGTCGGCGACGGCGGCGTCCACCGCCGGGTCGCAGAGCCGGGCCAGGTTGTAGCTGCCCGCGCAGGTCAGGTCGGCGGAGAGGTAGCCGACCGGGTCGCCGGTGTCGCCCAGGTAGAGCCGGCTGGCGAGCACCGCGTCGTAGGTACCGGCCAGCAGGTCGGTCTCCAGCGCGGCGTACTCGGCCACCACGACCTCCACCGTGAACCCGGCCTGCCGCAGCTGCTCGGCGAGCACCGCGGCCCCCTCGGGCAGCTCGGGCCGGTCGGAGTACGTGGCCAGCCGGATGCTCGTCCCGGCCGGGTCGGCGGCCGGGGGCAGCGTGACCGCCGGCCGGTCGAGCTGCCCGGCGGTGTCGTCGTCGAACAGCCCCTCGGCGACGTCGGCCCGACCCTCGTACACGCCGTCCACCACCGGCTGCGGGTCGATCGCCGCGACCGCGGCCGCGCGCAGGCCCGGGTCGGCGAACGGCCCGTCCGCGGTGTCCAGGGAGACGGAGACCAGCCGCGGCAACGGCACGGAGAGCACCTCGGTGTCGGTCAGCGTCGGCAGGTGGGCGATGGGCAGGTTGACCGCCACGTCCAGCTCGCCGGCCCGCAGCCCGGCGGTGCGCGCGGCCGCGTCGGCGGGGAAGGTGACGTCCACCCCGGCAAGCTCCGGGGCGCCCGCCCAGTGGTCGGCGTCCGCGGTGAGGGTCGCGCCCGACGCGCCGCGCAGCTCGGTCAGCTCGAACGGCCCGGTGCCGGCGCCCACCGGGTTCGGCGCCGCCGGGTCGGCGTAGGCCGCGGGAGCGAGGACCACCAGCCCCGGGGCCGCCAGCCGGTGCACCAGCAGCGGGTCGGGCTCGGCCACCCGGACCTCGACCGTGTCCTCGTCCACCGCACGGGCGGTGAGGCCCAGGCCGTCGATCGACCGGGGGGCCGGCGCTGCGGCGGCTGCCGCGGTCAGGGCGCCGACGACCGCCTCGGCGTTCAGCGGCGTCCCGTCGTGGAACCGCACGTCCTCCCGCAGGTCGAGGGTGACGGTGCGCTCGTCGACCCGGCCCCAGCTCTCGGCCAGCAGCGGGGCGGGCTCGCCGGCCTCGTCCAGCCCCACCAGCGTCTCCCCCACGCCCATCCGGGTGATCAGCACCGCGTCGTCGGAGAACGGGGAGAGCGCAGCGACCGGGGGGAAGGCGAGCGCCAGCGCCAGCCGCTGCCCGCTGCCGGCCGACTCCTCCGCGGCCGGGGCGAAGCAGCCGGCGAGCAGGGCGGGCAGCGCGAGCAGCACACCGGCGGCGCGGACGGCGGGGCGGGGCATGGTCCCTCTTCTCGGTCGGCCGGTCACGGGTGCAGCGGTTCCTCGGCGGGGACGGCGGGCGCCGGTGCCCCCGCCGCAGGGGTGCGGACGATCCGCCGGGTGAGCAGCGCCAGGCCGACGGCCGAGGCCGCGGGCAGGGCGGCGAGCACCAGCCACGGGACGGCGGCGGCCGGCTGCGGCCGGTCGGCGAGATCGAGCAGGGCGCCCACCCCGGTGCTGCCGACGAGCACCGCGGCACCGCCGGCGGAGGCGAGGAAGCCGAAGTGGGCACCCAGCCGCCGCTCCCCGGCCAGCCGGGGCACCAGGTCCTGGGCGAGGGGCACGGCGACCATCTGGCCGGTGTAGAGCAGCAGCACCATCCCGACCGCCGGTGCCAGCGCCCAGATCCCGTCGGGCGGGGCGAGCGGGGCACAGACCGCGACCAGCAGGAACGACGCGCTCATCAGCGCGAAGCCGAACGGCAGCGCCCGCTGCACCCCGGCCCGCCGGGCGCGGGCGGTGACCCGCAGCTGGAACAGCAGCACCGACACCGCGGCCAGCACGAACAGCCAGCCCAGCGCGCCCTGGCCGCCGGTCGCCCGGGAGAGCTCCACGGGGAGGGCGAGGTAGAGCTGGTTGTAGCTGAGCAGGTAGGTGCAGTAGCAGGCGGTGAAGGCCAGGAAGGTGCGGTTGCGCAGCACGTGCCCCCACCCGGCGAGCACGCTCTCCTCCCCGCTGCCCTCGGTGCGCAGGTCGCGCGGCAGCCAGCGCAGGTGGGCGGCGAGCACCACGCCGAAGACGCCGGCGGAGATCCAGCAGGTGACGCTGAAGGGCACGGTGAGCAGGACGGCGCCGAGCGCCGGCCCGGTGACCGAACCGAGCTTGCTGGCGATGGCGTCCAGGCCGAAGACCTCGGCCCGGGTGACCACCCCGGCGGCCTCCAGCCGGTGGCCCTGGTCGGCCAGTGCGGACTCCACGGCCGGGGAGAACAACGCCGCCGCGAAGCCGACCAGCACCGTGCCGGCGAGCACGGCGGGCAGCGAGGTGGCGACGGCGAGCACACCGAACCCGGCGATCCGGACGAGGCAGCCGATGACCACGACGGGCTTGACGCCGAACCGGTCGGCCAGCCCGCCGCCGAGGAAGAACAGCCCCTGCTGGCTGAAGGTGCGCACGCCGAGCACGAGGCCGACCAGCCCACCGGCCAGCGCCAGGTCCTCGGTGAGGTGCACCGCCAGGAACGGCACCACCAGGTAGAAGCCGATGTTGAACGCCAGCTGGGACAGCAGCAGCAGCCGGGGCACGGCCGGCAGCCGCCGGAACAGCACGAACGGCTCCCAGGTGATCCGCCCGGTCCGGCCGGCACCGGTCATGCCAGCACCAGCCGCGGGACGGCGGCGACCAGCGCGTGCGCCTCGCGGCTGGCCGGGTCGGTCAGCACGCGGGCCACCGGCCCGGACTCCACGACCCGGCCGGCGGCCAGCACCACGACGTCGGAGCAGAGCGCGGTGACGACGCCCAGGTCGTGCGACACCACCAGCAGCGCGACGCCCTCGGCGTCGCTGACCGCCCGCAGCAGCTCCACCACCTGCAGCCGGACGGCGGCGTCCAGCGCGCTGACCGGCTCGTCGGCGATCAGCACCTCCGGGCGCGGCGCGAGCGCCCGGGCCAGCGCGATCCGTTGCCGCTGGCCGCCGGAGAACTCGTGCGGCAACCGGCCGGCGGCGTCGGGGTCCAGCCCGACGGCGCGCAGCAGCTCGGCGACGCGGGCCCGGTGGTCGCCCGGTACCTGCAGGCAGCGCAGCGGTTCGGCGACGGCCTGGCCGACGCGCATCCGCGGGTTGAGCGAGCGGCCCGGGTCCTGGGGCACCACCTGCACGGCACGGCGGAACCAGCGCAGCGCGCTCGGCCGGCCCGGCTGCACCGGCCGGCCGCGGTAGGTGACCTCCCCGCCGTCGGGCCGCTCCAGCCCCAGCAGCAGCCGGGTCAGCGTCGACTTGCCGGCGCCGGACTCCCCCACCACCGCCAGCCGCTGCCCCGCGGTCAGGCCGAGGTCCACCCGGTCGAGCGCCGGCCCGGCGCTGCCGCGGTACCGGCGGGTCAGCCCGCGGGCGGCGAGCAGCAGCTCGGCGCTCACCGTGCGCCCACCAGGGCCGGCGGGCTCAGCGCAGCGGTGGCCTCGACCAGCGCGCGCACCGCGGGGTGGGCGTGCCCGGCCAGCACCTCGCGCAGCGGCCCGTCGGCGAGCAGGTGGCCCTCCGCCAGGACCAGCACCCGGTCGCACGTGGTGGCCGCGGCAGCCAGGTCGTGGGTGACCAGCAGCAGCCCGGCGCTGCGCTCGCGGGTGGCCCGGCCGAGCACGGCGAGCACGCCGTGCTGCGCGGTCGCGTCCAGTGCCGAGGTCGGCTCGTCGGCGACCAGCAGCCGCGGACCGGCGGCCAGCGCCAGGGCGAGTGCGGCCCGCTGCCGCTGCCCGCCGGAGAGCTGGACGGGAAAGCGCCGTCCGCTGCCGGCCGGCAGTCGCATCTCGGCCAGCAGCTCGGCCGCCCGCGCGGCAGCCGCGCTGCGCCGCACCCCGGCCCGGCGCAGCGGTGCGGCGACCTGCCGGCCCACCCGGACCTGCGGGTTGAGCGACGTGCCCGGGTCCTGCGGCACCAGGGCGGTGACCGGTCCGCGCAGCGGCCGGAGCTCCCGTTCCGCGGCGCCGACCACCTCGGTGCCGTCGACCCGGACGCTGCCGGTGACGACGGCGTCCGGTGGCAGCAGCCCGAGCAGCGCCAGCGTGGTGAGCGTCTTGCCCGAGCCGGAGGCGCCGACGAGGGCGACCCGCTCGCCGGCGGCGAGGTCGAAGGAGACCCCGGCCACGACGGGACGCCCGCAGAAACCGACGGTGAGGTCCCGCACCTGCAGGAGAGGTGGAGCGTCGCTCACCAGGCGTCCGCGGTCATCACCGTCAGCACGTCGACGTCGCGCTGGCCGGTGAACGGGTCGCGGCCGTGCAGGCAGCGGTAGTTGTCGACGACCAGCACCTCGCCCGCCTCCAGCCGGAAGTGCGGCACGACGTCGACGGCCGTGGCCAGCACGTCGGCCCACAGGTCCAGCTGCGCGTCGTGCTCGGCGGCACGGGGCTCGCGCGGCACCGGGACGGCGGTCTCGCTGGACCGGACCACCCGGCGGCCGGCCCGGGTGTGCTCGACCAGCCGGCGGACCAGCGGGGTGCGGGGCACCTCGTGCGGCGCGGTGGCCCATCCGCCGAAGTAGTCGACGTCGGTGCCGGTCAGGAAGGCGTGCAGCTCCGGGCACCCGGTGGCCAGCGCGTCGACGAGTGCGTACCCGTCCACCAGGAAGGAGTCCCCGCCCTCGGGTGCGGGCCGGACGCAGCGCTGCAGCAGCCCGTCCTCGTCCGGGTCGCGGAGGTTGACGGTCCGGCCGTGCACGTCGACGACCACGTGGGCCCCGTCGCTGTGCAGCCCGAGCAGCTCGCCGGACTGCTGGCGCAGCGGGCGGACGGCGAACAGCTGACGCAACCGGTCGCCGTAGAGCTGGGCCGCCACGACCGGCAGCGCCTCGGGGCCGGGGGTCGGCTCGGCGACGACGACCGCCCCGTCCCGGGCCAGCAGCTCCCGGGCCTCCTCGGGGGTGCTCGCCGACTGCGGCAGCACCCCGGTGCTGCGGAGCAGGTCGGACAGCTCGGGGCGGACGGCGCCCACCCGGCGGCCGGAGGACGTGCGTGCGGCCAAGGGGTTCCTCCAGGGGGTGCGTCGTACCGGCGGCGGGGGTCGCCCGGCCGGGCTGCGAGTGGGTCCTCGCGCCGAGCACCGTATTGCAACCGGTTTGCAGGAAGACGACCGGCCCGGGACGGGCAGCTGACGACCGCCGGACACCACCAGGTAGGTTCCCGACAATGATTATCAGTCCAGGGGCGCCGGAGGGGCAGGGGGCGGCCCTCGTCGTCGACGACCTCACGATCTCCCTCGGCGGCCTGGAGCTGGTGCGCGGCGTCCGGCTCGAGATCGCGGCGACCGAGCGGGTCGCCCTGATCGGCGCGTCGGGATCGGGGAAGTCGCTCACCGCCGCCGCGGTCCTGGGCACCCTCCCCGTCGGTGCCGAGGTCCGGGGCAGCGTGCGGGTGGCCGGTGCCGACGTCACCCGGCTGCCGCCTCCCCGTCGACCCGGCACGGCGCGGGTGGCCGCGGTGGGCCAGGACCCCGCCGCCGCGCTCAACCCGCTGGTGCCGGTGGGCGCCCAGCTGGCCCTGCCGTTGCGCAACCACCGGGGACTGCGCGGCGCCGCGCTGGCGAGCGAGCGCACCCGGCTGCTGGCGGCGGTCGGTCTGGACGACGCCGACCGGGTGCTGCGGAGCACCCCCGGCGAGCTGTCCGGTGGCCAGCGGCAGCGCGTCTGCATCGCCATGGCCCTCGCCTCCCGGGCGGGGCTGCTGGTCGCCGACGAGCCGACGACCGCCCTCGACCTGGTCACCCAGGCACAGGTCGTCGCCGTGCTGCGCGAGGCCAGCCGGGACGCCGCGCTGCTCTTCATCACGCACGACATCGCCGTGGCCGCCTCGCTGTGCGACCGCGCGGTGGTGCTGCACGAGGGCGCCGTGGTGGAGGACGCCCCGATCACCGGGCTGCTGGCCGCACCGCAGCACGAGCAGAGCGCCGTGCTCGTGGGCGCTGCCCGGGCCGGCGCGCTCCCGGCCCGGGTGGGTGCGGCCTCGTGAGCCGCCCGGTCGAGAGCCCGGTGCTGACCGCCACGGGCATCGTGCGCGGTCATCGGCTGCCCCGGCGGCGGCCGTGGGGCCCGCGCGACGTCGTGCCGGCGCTGCAGGGGGTCGACCTCCAGGTCGCTCCCGGCGAGCGGGTCGGGCTGGTCGGCACCTCCGGCTCCGGCAAGTCGACGCTGCTGCGCTGCCTGCTCGGCCTGGAGAGCCCCGACCGCGGCACGGTCACCTTCGCCGGTCGCGCCGTCCGCCCGGGGCCGACCGCGTCGCTGCGCTGGTACCGCCGGCTGGTGCAGTACGTGCCGCAGGACCCGGCCGGGTCGCTGGACCCGCGCTCGACCGTCCGCGAGCTCGTCACGGTGCCGCTGCGGCACCTGCAGGTGCCCGGTGACCACCCGGCCGCCGTCGCGACGGCGCTGACCCGGGTGGGCCTGGACCCCGAGCTGGCCGGACGCCGGCCCGGGGAGCTCTCCGGCGGGCAGGCCCAGCGGGTCGCGCTGGCCCGGGCCCTGGCCCCCGGACCGGCGCTGCTGCTGGCCGACGAGCCGGTCAGCGGGCTGGACCTGCCGGTGCGCGACCAGGTGGTCGAGGTGCTGGCCGACCTCTCCGCCCGCCAGGGCCTCGGACTGCTCCTGGTCTCCCACGACCTCGCCGTCGTCGCCCGGCTCTGCGACCGCACGGTCGTGCTCGACGACGGCCTCGTGGTGGAGGGGGGGCCGACCTCCGCTCTCCTCACCCGCCCCGGACACCCGCGCACCCGGGACCTGCTCGCCGCGGTCCCCACCCTCCCCGCCTGACCGCAGCACCCTCCACCCCACAGAGAACGGAACGATGTCCTCCTCCCGCACCCCCCGCCTGCTCGTGCTCGGCGCCACCGTCGCCCTGCTCACCACCGGCTGCTTCAGCAGCTCGGCCGACGGCGGCAGCAGCGACCCGGCCGCCGAGGGCCGGATCTCCCTGGCGATGCTGCAGCCGCCGCGCTCGGGCCTCAACCCGCTGACCGACGACGCGTTCAAGCTCTCCCGCTGGAGCACCGCCGAGACCCTGGTGGTGCTGGACGCCGACGGCGACGCCCAGCCCTCCCTGGCCACCGAGTGGACCCAGACCGACGGCCTCACCTGGCGGTTCACCGTCCGGGAGGGCGTCGAGTTCCACGACGGCACCGAGCTGACCGCGGAGCAGGCCGCCGCCGCGCTGACCGCCGCGAACGAGGCCTCCCCCCGCCCGCGGATCCTGGACGGCGTCGAGCTGACCGCGGTGGCCGACGGCTCCGACGTCGTGGTCACCACCGGTGAGCCCGACCCGCTGGTCCCCCAGCGGCTGTCCAGCCCGCAGCTGGCCGTGCTCGCCGCGGCCGCCTACGGCGCGGACGGCCGGGTCGACCCGGTCGGCGCCGGCACCGGCCCGTTCGAGCTGGTCGCCGTGGACGGCACCTCCGGCGCGACGCTGGACCGCTTCGACGGCTACTGGGGCGACCCCGCAGCCGCGGCCGGCATCGACGTGGCCTTCGTGCCCGACGGCACCGCCCGCGCCGCGGCCCTGCGCACCGGGACGGCGGACGTCGTCGAGGCGGTGCCGGTCTCCCAGGCCGGGCTGGTCGACGAGGAGCTGGTGCACGAGGTGCCGATGCCGCGCACCAACACCCTGTACCTGAACACCGCGTCCGGACCGTTCGCCGACCCGGCGGTGCGCGCGGCCGCCCGCGCCGCGGTCGAGCGGGCCACCATCGTGGAGACCGTCTACGAGGGCCGCGCCGACATCGCCGAGGGCCTGCTGGGCCCGGCGGTCCCCTGGGCCGCCGGGCTGCGCGAGGACCAGGCGGACCCGTCCGCGGCCCCCGTGCCGGCCGGCACGACGATCACCCTGGGCACCTTCACCGACCGGGCCGAGCTGCCCGAGGTCGCGGTCCTGCTGGAGCAGCAGCTGGAGGCGGTGGGCTTCACCGTGGAGCAGGACGTCCGGGAGTACGCCTTCATCGAGGCCGACGCACTGGCCGGGGCCTTCGACGCGTTCATCCTGTCCCGCGCCACGGTGCTGGACTCCGGTGACCCGGTCGCCTACATGTACAGCGACTTCGCCTGCGAGGGCTCGTTCAACATCTCCCAGCTGTGCGACCCGGCCGTGGACGCCGCCCTGGCCGAAGCCGCGGCCGCCACCCCCGGCCCGGAGCGCCAGCGCGCGGTGATCGACGCCGAGCGGGCTGTCCTGGCCACCGGCGCGGCAGTGCCGATGCTGCACGAGCGGGTCATCCAGGGCGAGGCCGCCGGGGTCTCCGGTGCCGTCCGCGACCCGCGGGAGCGGGCACTGATCAGCGCCGACACCACCGTCGGCGAGGACTGACCCGATGCCACGGCGGGGATGGGTGACCGCTGCCTCCCGGGCGGTCACCGTCCTCGGCGTGGTGGCACTGATCGGGGTGCTGCCCTGGCTGTCCGGGCGCAGCCCGGAGCTGTCGATCCTGCGGGCGCGCTCGGCCGAGCAGGAGGCCACCCCCGAGGCCCTGGCCGCGGTCCGGGCCGAGCTGGGCCTGGACGCCGGGCCACTCGGGCTGCTCGGGCACTGGCTCTCCGGGGTCGTGCGCGGCGACCTGGGGACCTCCTGGATCTCCGGGGCCCCGGTGGGCCCCGGTCTGGTCCGGGCCCTCGGCGTCTCGGTGACGCTGATGGGGGCGGCCCTGCTGATCGCCCTGGTCACGGCGTCGCTGCTGTGCTGGCCGCCGCTGCGCCGGGTCGCCCGGGGCGGGCAGGGGCGGACCGGGGGTGCGGGCGGCGCCGCGCTCACGGCGCTGCCGGAGTTCCTGCTCGCCTCGGTGCTGCTGCTGGTCGGAGCGGTGTGGCTGGGCTGGTTCGAGCCCTACGGCTGGACCGGTCCGTCGTCGGTGCTGCTGCCTGCGCTGGCCATGGGCCTGCCCGCCGGCGGGCTGATCGGCCGGCTGGTCGCCGACGGGCTCACCGTCACCGGCACCGAGCGCTGGGTGACCACCTGGCAGCTGGCCGGCGCGTCGGCCGGGCAGCTCTCCCGGGCCCTGGTGCGCCGCACGCTGCCCGCGCTGACCACGCAGGTGGCCCTGGTGCTCGTCGGCCTCACCGGCGGGGCCGTCGCCGTCGAGCAGGTCTTCGCCGTCCCCGGGCTGGGACGCGCGGTGCTCGGCGCCGCGGAGGCCCAGGACCTGCCGACCCTGCAGGCCGGGATGCTGCTGCTGCTCGGCGTCTCCGCGGTGTTCGGCGGCGTGGCCGCGCTGACCCGGGCGTTGCTGCTGGGCCGGGCGCTGCGCAGCGGCAGCGTCCCGGTGCCGGCCCGGGCCACCCCGTCCCGGCGGCGCGACTGGCTGCTGCCGACCGGGGCGGCCGCGCTCCTGGTGGCCGTGGTGGCCGCCGGACTCGGCCGCGACCCGCTGACCTCCGCGCACCCCCGGCTGGCCGCGCCCAGCGCGGCGCTGCCGTTCGGCGCCGACGCCAGCGGGCGTGACCTGCTGGCCCGGGTGGCGCACGGCGCGGTGCAGACGGTCGGGACGGCGTCGCTGGTCGTACTGGTCACGCTGGTGGTCGGGATCCTGGTCGGGTTGGCGCCACGCGCCTCGGTCGGACCGGTGGAGGTGGCCAACGCCGCACCCCCGGTGATCGTCGGTGTGCTGGTCGCCGCCGCGCTGGGGACGTCGCAGGCCGGGGCGGCACTGGCCGTCGCCCTGGTCGCCTGGGCGCCGATCGCGGCGTACGTGGCGGCGGCGTCGGAGGAGGTCCGGCGCCAACGGCACGTCACCGTGCTGCCGGTGCTCGGCGTGGGCCCGGCCACGGTCACCTGGCGGTACGTGGTGCCCGCCGTGCTGCCGGCGGCCGCACGCAACGCCGTGCTGCGGCTGCCGGGCATCGCGCTGGCACTGGCCGCGCTGGGCTTCCTCGGGTTGGGGGCCACCGCACCGACACCGGAGTGGGGGCTGCTGCTGGCCGAGGGCATGCCCTACGTCGAGCGGGCACCCTGGGCGGTGCTGGCCCCGACCGGGGCGCTGGTGACCGCATCCGTGCTCGCCGTCTCGCTGTCCGGGCTGAGCCGACGGCCGCGCCGGCCGGCGGCGCCGGTCGCACCCCCTGCCGGGACGACGGCTGCTGCGCCGGCGCAGCCCGCCGCGGTCGGGTGACCTTCGACCGCGGCGATCTCGCCCCCCCTGTTTGACAACGATTCTCATTACGTTGATCATCGGACCATGCAGCTCCCGTCCCGACGACGTCCCGCCCGCTCGCTCTCCGCACTCTCCCTCGCCTGCGCCGGGGCAGTCGCGCTGGCCGGCTGCTCCGGCACGGCCGACGCCGACGCCGCGGGTCCCGGCAACGACGGGCTGACGATCGTGGCGGCCTTCTACCCCCTGGCCTGGCTGAGCGAGCAGGTCGCCGGCGACCTGGCCACCGTCACCTCCCTCACCCCCGACGGCGCCGAGCCGCACGAGTACGAGCTCACCCCCCGGGACGTCGCCACCACGGCCGAGGTCGACGCCGTCGTCTTCCTGCCGACGCTGCAGCCCGCCGTGGACGCCGCCGTCGAGCAGCAGGCCGCGGACCGGGCCTTCGACGCCGGCGAGGCGGCCGACCTGTCCCTCACCTACGAGGCCCACGACCACGACCACGAGCACTCCGACGGCGAGCACGCCGACGGCGAGCACGCCGAGGGGGAGCACGCCGACGAGCCGGTGACCGACCCGCACTTCTGGCACGACCCGATGCGGATGGCCGACGTCGGCGACGCACTGGCCGACCACCTGGCCACCGTGGACGAGACCAACGCCGAGCAGTACACCGCCAACGCCGCGGACCTGCGGGCGCAGCTCGCGGAGCTGGACGGGGAGTTCCGGGACGGCCTGGCCGACTGCGCGACCCGGGAGCTGGTGACCAGCCACAGCGCCTTCGGCTACCTCGCCGACGCCTACGACCTCGAGCAGTTCGGCATCAGCGGGCTGGCGCCGGACGAGGAGCCGTCCACCGACGCACTGACCGAGGCGACCGAGTTCGTCCGCGAGCACGGCGTGCGCACCATCTACTTCGAGACGCTGGTCAGCCCCGCCGTCGCCGAGACCGTGGCGCGGGAGACCGGCGCGCAGACCCGGCAGCTGGACCCCATCGAAGGGCTCACCGACCAGTCGCAGGGCGCGGACTACCTGGAGCTCATGCGGGCCAACCTGGCGAGCCTGCGGACGGGGCAGCAGTGCTCCTGAGCGCCCGGCCCGGTGGTGCCGCCACCACCCTCCCCACTGCCGGGATCAGCGCACTGACGGTGCGGGGCGGGGGTTTCGGTCGCGGCCGGGACGCCGTCCTCACCGGCGTCGACCTGACGGTGCGGCCCGGGGAGGTGCTCGCGGTCCGCGGGCCGAACGGGGCCGGCAAGTCGACGCTGGTCCGGGGGGTGCTGGGCCTGTGCGACGTGCAGGCCGGCGAGGTGCGGCTGTTCGACGTGCCGCGGGCGCGGTTCCGCGACTGGCACCGGGTCGGCTACGTCCCCCAGCGGCACACCGTGGCCGGCGGCGTCCCGGTGACCGTGCGCGAGCTGGTCTCCTCCGGCCGGCTGAGCCGGCTGCGGGCCTGGCAGCGGTTCGGCGAGGCCGACCGGTGCGCCGTCGACTGCGCGCTGGAGGGCGCCGGACTGGCCGGGTCCGACCGCCGGCTGCTCGCGGAGCTGTCCGGCGGTCAGCAACGCCGCGCGCTGCTGGCCCGCGCGCTGGCCGGCGACCCGGAACTGCTGCTGCTGGACGAGCCGACCGCCGGCGTCGACGCGGCCAGCCAGCGGGTGGTGGCCAGCACCCTGGCCGGGCTCGCCGAGACCGGCGCCGCCGTCGTCGTCGTGCTGCACGAGCTGGGCCCGCTGGCGGAGGTGGTGACCAGGACGGTGACGCTGCCGGACGCGGGCGCCCCGTGCTGAACTACGAGTTCATGCGGCTGGCCCTCGCGGCCGCCGTGCTCGTCGGCCTCACCGCACCCACCGTCGGCGTCTACCTGGTGCAGCGGCGGCTGTCGCTGATCGGCGACGGCCTGGGGCACGTGGCGCTGCTGGGGGTGGCGGTCGGCCTGGTCACCCGGTCCGCGCCGGTGCTCACCGCGCTGCTGGCCACGGTGGCCGGGGCGGTGGCGGTGGAGGTGCTGCGCGCCCGCCGGTCGGCCAGCGCCGACGTCGCGCTGGCCATCATGTTCTACGGCGGGCTGGCCGGTGGCGTCGTCGTCGTCACCCGGGCGCCGGCGGGCACCCCGATCACGCTCGACGGCTACCTGTTCGGCGCGCTCACCACGACGACCCGGGGTGACCTGGTCCTCTTCGCGGTACTGGCCGCCGTCGTGCTCGCGGTGACGATCGGGTTGGGCCGCTCGCTGTTCACCGTCGCGCTGGACGAGGAGCACGCCCGGGCCAGCGGGCTGCCCGTGCTCCAGCTGAACCTGCTGCTGGCGGTGGTCACCGCGGTCACCGTGACGCTGTCGATGCGGGTGCTCGGCCTGCTGCTGATCAGCGGGCTGATGGTGCTGCCCGCCGGCTGCGCGCAGCTGGTGGCCCGCAGCTTCCGGAGCAGCCTGGTGATCGCGGCGCTGATCGGGGTCACCGTGTCGGTCAGCGGCACCGCGGTGTCCTGGTACGCCGACACCCCGTCCGGCGGGACCATCGTGCTGATGGCGGTCGCCGCCTACGCCGTGCTCAGCGTCGGCCGGCTGGCCCGCCGCGGCAGCCCCCGGCACGGGCCGGGGGTCACCCCCTCCCCGGTGCGACCGGTGGGCCGGCCGAGCGAGGTCTCCCTCCCCCGCTGACCGGCGGCGCCCGGGCCGGGCGCCGCCGGCAGCTCAGCGGACGGCGAGCAGCACCCGGTCGTCGTGGTCCTGCCAGATGGTGCCCACCTCGGTGAAGCCGGCCTCGGCCAGCGCGGCCTCGTGCATCCGCAGCCCGGTGAGCCGGGTGCCGGGCGCGTGGTCGTCCGGGCCGCGCTCGGCGGCGTTCCGCCGCTCCCGCTCGGCGACGGCGCCGGTCAGCTCGGGGGCGGCCAGCGCGGCGGCCCACCAGGCGTCCCAGTCCGGCACACCGTCGGCGCCGAAGGCCTGCTCGGCCCGGCGTCGCTCGGCCGCCTCGGACAGCCGGGTCAGCACCGCCTGGCCCGGCTCGTAGGCCATGTTGTCCGCGTTGGCCAGCACGCCACCGGCCGGCAGCAGCGCGGCGACCCGCCGGTAGGTGGCGGCCAGCTGCGCGGCCGACAGCCAGTGCAGCGCGGTGGAGCTGACCACGGCGTCCACCTCGGTCACCGGCAGCCGTAGCGGCCAGGCCGGGTCGCGGAGGTCGGCGTCGACCCACGTCAGCCGCCCGTCGGCGTCGCCCAGCGCCGCGGCGCCGACGGCGACCAGCACCGGGTCCATGTCGACGGCGACCACGCGGGCGGCCGGGAAGCGCTCCAGCACCCGGGCACCGAAGGACCCCGGGCCGCAGGCCAGGTCGAGCACGGTGCCGCCGGCGGCGAGCCGGTCGCCGATGAGCTCCTGGAGCGCGTCCAGCGCGGCGGTGAACCGCTCCTCGCGGTGCCGCAGGTAGCCGCTCTGCTGGCGGTCCCAGTCGTGCAGCAGCCGGCGCCAGTCGGTGGTGGTGAGCTGATCGGTCACGGGTGGATCTCCTCCAGGGATGGGGGTGCTGCGACGTCCCGGTCGGGGCGCGCAGGGTCAGGGGTGGTGCGTCCGGGGGGTTCCTGGCGGAGCCGCGCGAGGACGGCCGGCGTGGCCCCGTGGTCGACGACCGCACCGTGGTGCAGCACGAGCAGCTCGTCGGTGAGCGCCGCGACTGCGGCCAGGTCGTGGGAGATGACGACGAGGGCGACGCCCTCGGCCCGCACGGAGCGGAGCAGCTCGAGCACCCCGGCACGGACGACGGCGTCCAGCGAGCTGACCGGCTCGTCCAGGACGATCAGGTCGGGCGCGGCGGCGAGCGCGCGGGCGATCACCACCCGCTGCTGCTGGCCACCGGAGAGCTGCCAGGGCCGCCGACCGGCGAGCCCGGCGGCCAACCCGACCCGGGTGAGCAGCTCCGGGGCACCACCGGGCGGAGCCGGGCGGCCGAGCCGGCGGGCCAGCAGCAGGGCCTCCTGCAGCGCCGCGCCGACCGGCTGGCGCGGGTCGAGTGCAGTGGCCGGGTCCTGGAAGACCAGCTGGGCGTGGCCGGTACCCGCGACCGGGGGCGACCCGGCGAGCTCGACGGTGCCCGCGGTCGGCTGGTGCAGCCCGGTGAGCACCCGGGCGAGGGTGGTCTTCCCGCTGCCGGACTCCCCCACCACGCCCAGCCCGCCACCGCGCGGCAGCGTGAACGACACCCCGGCCAGCGCAGGCCGGGGCGCCGTCCGGCCCCACCGCCCGGCGGGGTACCGCACGCCGACGTCCCGGACCCGGAGCAACGGTGCACCCACGCGGGCAGGAGCAGGAGCAGCGGCCGGGGCGGCGGCGGCGCGCAACGCCCGGGTGACCGGGTGCGCGGGTGCGCCGAGCACCCGGGCCACCGGCCCGGACTCCACCACCTGCCCGGCGTCGAGCACGGTGACGGCGTCGGCGCGCTCGGCCACCAGCCCGAGGTCGTGGCTGATGAGCAGGACGGCGGCGCCCCGCTCGGCCCGGGCCCGGGCCAGCAGCGCCAGCACCTGTCCGGCGGTGGCGGCGTCCAGCGCGCTGGTCGGTTCGTCGGCGACGAGCAGCTCCGGCCCACCGGCGAGCGCGGCGGCGACCAGCACCCGCTGGCGCATCCCGCCGGACAGCTCGGCCGGCCGGGCGCGCAGCACCCGGTCGACGTCGGGCAGGCCGGCCCAGACCAGCAGTTCGCGGGCGACTGCGGCGGCCGCCCGCCGGTCGAGCCCGCGGTGCAGCCGGGCGGCCTCGGCCACCTGGGGCCCGATCCGGCGCAGCGGGTCCAGCGCGGTGCCGACGTCCTGGGGCACCAGCGCCACCCGGGCGCCGCGCACCCGCCGCAGGTCGCGCTCGGCGGCACCGACCAGCTCCTGCCCGGCCATGCGCACGGAGCCACCGGCGACCGCGCCGGCCGCCTCGGGCAGCAGGCCGAGCAGGGCCGCGGCGGTCAGCGACTTGCCCGAGCCGCTGGCGCCGACCAGCGCCACCACCTCGCCCCGGCCGACGTCGAGGTCCACGCCGTCGACCACCCGGCGGCGCCCGTCCGGCCCGGACAGCTCCACGGTGAGCCCGCGCACCGCCAGCAGCACACCGGTGGGACTGCCGGCGGGCGCGGGGCGAGCACGGTGCCCGGGGGTCCGCACGGCCGGCCGGCCGTGCGTGGTCCAGGCCTGCGCATGCCGGGCCAGCACCAGCACGAGCAGGACCAGCAGCGCGAGCATCAGCATGGGCAGCAGGAACAGCCGCGGGTCGGTGGCCAGGTGGGGCCGGGCCTCGACGATCATCGACCCCCACTCCGGGGTCGGGGGCGGACACCCAGCCCCAGGAAGCTCAGCGTCGAGACAGCGAGCACCAGGCCGGCGACGTCCGTGCCGGCCACCACCAGCACCGGTCCGGCGACCGCCGGCAGCAGGTGCCGCGCCAGCACCCGGCCGGGCCGGGCACCGAGCAGGGTCAGCGCCTGGACGACCGGGGCGTGCCGGCGCAGCAGCACCTCCATCCGCACCAGCCGGGCGTACGCCGCCCAGCCGCCGGCGGCCAACGCGAGCACCAGTCCCTCGGCACCGCCGCCGAGCACGCCGGCGAGCACCACCCCGACCAGCAGCGCCGGCACGGCGACGACGACGTCGCTGGCCCGCAGCACCAGCGAGTCCACCCAACCGCCGCGCCAGCCGGCGAGCAGCCCCAGCGCCAGGCCCAGCGGCAGCGAGCTCGCCACGGTCAGCAGCACGATGCCCAACGAGGTGCGGCCGGCGACCAGCAGCCGGGTCAGCTCGTCGCGGCCGAGGTGGTCGGTGCCCAGCCAGTGCGCGGCCGAGGGGCCGGCCCGGACGACGGTGAGGTCGGTGGCGGTCGCGGACCACGGGCTGAGCAGCGGTCCGATCAGCACGGCGAGCACCATGAGCCCGAGCACCCCGAGGGCGGCGCGGGCCGTCGCCGTCACGTGCGCACCCCGGCCCGGGCGTCGACGAGCGCGGCCAGCGACCCGGCGAGGCCGCGGGCGGAGACCGCACCGACCGCGATCAGCAGCACGGCGGCCTGCAGCGGGTACCAGTCGCGGAACTGCAGCGCCCGCACCAGGTAGTCGCCCAGTCCCGGCCAGCCGAAGGCGGTCTCGGCGACCAGGGTGGCGGCCAGCGCGGTGCCCACCACGTCCCCGACGACCACCAGCAGCGGGGCGGCCGCGTTCGGCAGCGCGGTGGCCAGCAGCACCCGGGCCGGGGACAGCCCGCGCGCGCGGGCGGTGGTCACGAACGGCTCGCGCAGCGTGCTGCGCAGCCGGGCCTCGGTGACCTGGGCGAGCACGGCGGCCAGCGGCAGGCCGATCACCGCCGCCGGCAGCACCAGCGACGGCCAGCCGGCGATGCCCTGGGTCGGCAGCAGCCGCCACTGCAGCGCGAACAGCAGCACGCCGAGCTGGGCGAGGGCGAAGGCCGGCACGGACAGCAGGGCGAGCGAGCCCAGTCGGATCGGCAGCCGGACCACCCGGCGCCGGGTCAGCGCGGCCGCTCCCCCGGCGGTCAGCCCGAGCAGCACGGCGACGACCGCACCGGCCGTGGCCAGGGTGACCGTCGGGCCGAGCCGGGCGGCCACCTCACCGGCGACGTCCTGGCCGGTGCGCGCCGAGGCGCCCAGCTCACCGGTGACCAGGCCGCCGAGCCCGTGCAGGTACCGGACGGGGGCGGGCAGGTCCAGCCCGAGCTCGGCGCGCACCCGGGCCACCGCCTCGGCGGTGACCACCCCGTCGCGGGCGAAGACGATCGCGGTGGCGGCGTCCCCGGCCGCCAGCGAGAGCAGCCCGAAGGTCAGCAGCGACACGACGAGCAGGACGGCGACGCCCTCCCCGGCGCGGCGGCCGGCCGCCCGGCCGGACGCAGGTGGCCAGCACCGCGGCCAGCTGGTGCCGCAGGGTGCCCAGTGACCGCGCTCCGTCGACGGCCGGCCGCCGCGACCCAGGAGCCCCGCACCGGTCAGCCGGAGACGGTGACGTCGCTGAGCGGCAGGTCGTACTCGGTCGCGCCGAGCTCGAACCCCTCGACGGTGTCGCGCACCGCCCACTGCCGGGGCAGCTGCACCAGCGGCACCGCGGCGGTCTGCTCCGCCAGCGTCGTCCAGATCGCGTCGAAGGCCGCCTGCCGGCTCTCCTCGTCCGGCGCGGCCAGCGCGGCCGGGACCTGCGCGTCGAGCTCGGACGAGGCGAACAGGTGCCCTTCCTGCGCGCTGCGGAAGTTGGCCGTCAGCGTGCTGTAGGGGTCGTAGGGCGCCCCGTAGGTCGAGTAGAAGCGCAGGTCGAAGTCCCGGGCGGAGACGGTGGTGCCGTAGGCGGTGCTGTCCAGCGGGGTGATGGTCACCCCGATGCCCACCTCGCCCAGCTGGTCGGCGACGGCCTGGCTCAGCGACGTCGCCTGCGGCAGCAGCCCGGGGTCGAGGACGAGGTCCAGCTCCAGCGGGACGCCGTCCTTGCTGCGCACCCCGTCCCCGGTCCACCCGGCCTGCTCCAGCAGCTCCCCGGCGGCGGCCGGGTCCGCGGCGACGGCCGGCTCGGGCTCGGGGCCGTAGGGCACGTTGGCCGGGAAGACGGTGGTGGCCGCGGTGGCGCGCCCCTCGAACAGGCCCTCGGCGATGCCCGGGCGGTCCACGGCGAGGTCCATCGCCCGCCGGACCGCCGGGTCGGCGAGGGCCGGGTTGCCGGTGTCGGCGTTGACGGTGAGCAGCAGGTTGGTCGTGGAATCGGTCGTGAGCACCTCCACCCCGTCGGTCTGCTCCAGCGCCGCGGCCTCCTCCAGCGCGAGCGGGGCGGTGTACTCCCCGCCGATCACGTCGACCTCGCCGGCCTGCAGTGCGGCCACCCGGGCGGCGGCGTCCGGGATGACCGCGAACTCGACCCGGTCCAGCGTGGGGGTGCCGCCCCACCAGTCGTCGTTGCGCACCAGCACGATCTGCTGCTCGTCCAGCGACTCGACCTGGTACGGCCCGGTGCCCACCGGCTCGCCGGCGGCGGCCGGACTGGTGAACCGCACCGGCCTGGTGAGGGCCAGCTCGTTGAGCGCGGAGTGGTAGGGCT
Source organism: Modestobacter sp. VKM Ac-2979 (assembly GCF_026967995.1). Taxonomy (NCBI): domain Bacteria; kingdom Bacillati; phylum Actinomycetota; class Actinomycetes; order Geodermatophilales; family Geodermatophilaceae; genus Modestobacter; species Modestobacter sp. VKM Ac-2979. The sequence goes on along the minus strand of NZ_JAPVBO010000008.1, from coordinate 197,230 downwards.
GGCTGAGCCGCCAGGTGATCGTGCCGGCGTCGGTGGCCTCGATCGACTCGGTCACGCCGGTCAGCCCGAGGAAGCTGTTGTCCGGGTCCTCGACCCAGCGCAGCAGGTCGGTGCGGGCCACCTCGGCGTCGAACGGCGTGCCGTCGGTGAAGGTGACGCCCTCGCGGAGGCCGAAGGTCATCGTCAGCCCGTCGTCGCCGACCTCGAAGGACTCGGCCAGCGCGGGGGCGAACCCGCCGTCGGCGGTGTACCGCACCAGCGGCTCGAAGACCTGGTCCAGCACGGTGAAGGAGGAGGTCGTGTAGTCCTGCACGGACAGCGACGCCTCCGGGTCGGCCAGCGCGATGCGGAGCACCTGCTCCCCCGGTGTGTCCGCGGCGGCGCCGTCGTCGGACAGGCCGCACGCGGACAGTGCGAGCACGAGTGCCCCGGCGGCGAGGGTGGCCAGGGGGCGGGACGCGGACATGGGAGTGCCTTCTCTCCGGGGGTGGTGCGGGGGGACGGTCCTGGTCACGGTGGTCAGCGACCCGCGCCCGGGTGAGGCAGCAGGTCCATCTCGTTGCCGCGGGCCATCAGCGCTCGGCCTTCCGGGCGTCACGGCGCCGCTCGGCCCGGTTGCGCCGGTCGATCGCCGCCACGCCGGGCACGCCCGGGAGCGGGTCGGGCCCGGTGGTGCAGCTGGTCGACGAACAGCAGTCGGACATGGGGCCTCCTCGGTTCGGGGCTCCGCGTCGGAGCCGGACGCCACCGTAGACGACAACGATTGTCATCTTCACGTTAGGGTGGCGGGGTGACCTCGCCCCGGACCCCGCTCGTCCTGATCACCGGCCTGCACCCCGGCCTCACCGCGCTGGCGGCGCACGACCTGCTCACCTCGTCGGTCGGCACCCTGCTGGTGCAGCACGACCTCCGCCGGGTCGGCGAGGGCGTCGTGCTGCGGACGACGAGCGACCACCGGCCCACCGGGGTGGTCGAGCACACGACCGCCGTCGAGCTCGCCCACGGCTGCCTCTCCTGCACGCTGCAGCTGGACCTGCTGCCGCTGCTGCGCACCCTGGCCCGCCGGGACGACGTCGCCCGGATCGTGCTGCAGCTGGACCCCGCGCTGGAGAGCGACCACCTGTGCTGGGCCCTGCGGGAGGTGGAGCTCGACGACGAGCCCGCCGGCCGGTCGGCGACCGCAGCGGACCACGTCGAGGTCGTCGACGTCCTCGCCGTGGTCGACGCGGAGCGCTGGCTGGACGCCGCCACCGGCGAGGAGACGCTGGCCGACCGCGGGCTGGCGGCCACGCCCGACGACGACCGCACCCTCGCGCAGGTGGCGGTGGACCAGGTCGCCGGCGCGGACGCCGTGCTGCTCGTCGGCGAGGCGGCCGACCCGTGGTCCGCGGTCCGGCTCACCGCCGTCCTGGACCGGCTGGTGCCCGCGGTGCCGCGCGCCCGCTTCCGTCCCGGCCGCGCCGCGGCGCTGCTCACCGGGGCCGCTCGCCCGGGCCGCCGGGCCCGGCCGCGCTCCCCGCACGACCCGCTGCTGACCGGCCAGCCACCGCTGCAGGAGGACGCCGGCGTCCAGCTGGTCCGGTTCTCCGCCGGCCGCCCGTTCCACCCCGGACGGCTGCACGCCGCGATCGACGTCCTGCTGGAGGGCGTGGTCTGCAGCCGCGGCCGGTTCTGGCTGGCCAGCCAGCACGACCGGGCGCTCTGGCTGGAGTCCGCCGGTGGCGGGTTGCGCGTCGGGGACGCCGGGCCGTGGCTGGCCACGATCGGCGACGACCCGGAGCTGTGGGCGCAGGTGGCCCCGCAGCGAGCGGCCGCCGCGGCCCTGCGCTGGGACCCGCTGCACGGCGACCGGGACGTCGAGCTCGTCGTCCTCACCCACCGGCAGCCGGCGGAGGCCGTCACCGCCGCGCTGTCCGCCGCCCTGCTCACCGACGGCGAACTGGCCGCCGGTCCCGCGACCTGGACGGCGTTCGACGACCCGTTCGGCGAGTGGCACTCCGACCCCTGCGAGGCAGCCGGCCCCGCCGACGACCCCCAGCGCGACAACGACCTGCACACCGCCGACCGAGAGGACCGATCCTGATGAGAGCCGGCATCCACCCCGAGTACCGCACCGTGGTCTTCCGGGACACCGCCAGCGGCGCCACCTACCGGACCCGCTCCACGATCCGCACCGACCAGACGATCGAGCTGGACGGCGAGACGCTGCCGATGGTCACCGTGGAGATCAGCGCCGCGTCGCACCCGTTCTGGACCGGCAACCAGCGGGTGCTGGACACCGCCGGCCGGGTCGAGCGGTTCCACCAGCGGTACGGCGCCGTCGCCCGGCCGGCACGGAAGCGGGGCTGAGGCGTGGCCGTCGCCGACCGGGGCCTGCTGCTGTGAGCCACCGCCCGGTCCCGGGTGGGGACGCCGGCGGGCCGCTGGTCGCGCTGTGCGTGGGGCACCGCTGCGCGGCACTGCGCCGGCTGGCCGGCACGGCGGACGGCGTGGAGCAGGTGGCCGAGGCCGTGCGGCACACCACCGGCGCGGTGCTGGTGACCGCGGACTGCCTGGGCCGCTGCGACCGCGCGGCCCTCGCCGGGCTGGCCCACCGCTCCCCGGGGACCGGCCGGCCGGGCCCGGCGCTCTGGGTGTCGGAGGTGCAGACCCCCGAGCGGACCGCCGGCCTGGTCGCCTGGGTCAGCGCGGGCGGTCCGGGGGTCGCGGGCACGGCCACCGAGCTGCCCGAGTGCCTGCGGGCCGCGGTGGCCGGGATCGGCCCGCCACTACGGCCGGCGTGACGTGGCGGGGCAGGGACGACGTCCCTGCCCCGCCGCTGGTCACTCGTTCGCCGAGCCGGCCGAGTCCCCGGCGCGCTGCTCGCTGCTCGGGGCACCGACCCAGACGGTCTTGGCGTTCATGAACTCGCGCATGCCCAGCTCGGTGAGCTCCCGGCCGTAGCCGCTCTGCTTCACCCCGCCGAAGGGCAGCTCCGGGTAGCTGGTGGTCATCCCGTTGACGAAGGCCATCCCCGACTCGATGTCCCGGACGAACTGCGCCCGCTCGTCCTCGTCCTCGCTCCACAGGTTCGAGCCGAGCCCGTAGGGGTGGCTGTTGGCGATCTCGATCGCCTCGTCGAGGGAGTCGACGGTCCACAGCGCCGCGACCGGCCCGAACACCTCCTCGGCGTAGAGGTCCATCCCCGGGGTGACGCCGGTGAGCAGCGTGGGCTCGTAGAACCAGCCCGGCCGGTCCACCCGCGTGCCGCCGACCACGACGGTCGCGCCCTTCGCCCGGGCGTCCTCGACGTAGGCCTCCACGTCGGCCAGCCCGGACTCGGTGGCCAGCGGCCCGACGTCGGTGCCCTCGTCCATCGGGTCGCCGACGGTCAGCGCGGCGATCTTCTCCGCGAAGACCCGGGTGAACTCCTCGGCGACGTCGCGGTGCACGAAGAACCGCTTCGCCGAGATGCAGCTCTGCCCGTTGTTCTGGTTGCGACTGGTGACCGCCACCCCTGCCGCGGCCTCGAGGTCGGCCGAGGGCATCACGATGAACGGGTCGGAGCCACCCAGCTCCAGCACCGTGGGCTTGAGCGCGTCCCCGGCGATCGAGGCGACCGACTGGCCGGCCGGCGCGCTGCCGGTCAGCGTCGCGGCGACCACCCGGTCGTCCCGGATGACCCGCTCGATGGTGCCGGAACCGATCAGCAGGGTCTGGAAGACGTCGTCCGGGAAGCCGGCCCTGCGGAACAGCTCCTCCAGGTACAGCGCGGTCTGCGGCACGTTGCTGGCGTGCTTGAGCAGGCCGACGTTGCCGGCCATCAGCGCCGGGGCGGCGAACCGCATCGCCTGCCAGAGCGGGAAGTTCCACGGCATGACCGCCAGCACCACGCCCAGTGGCTGGTGGGTGACGTAGGCCTGCCGGGCACCCACGGCGTCGGCGTCCAGCCGCTGGGGCTCGAGCATCGCCGGGCCGTGGTCGGCGTAGTACCGCAGCGCCTTGGCGCACTTGCCCACCTCGGCCTTCGCCGAGGACAGCGTCTTGCCCATCTCGGTGGTCATCAGCTCGGCGACCGCGTCGGTGTCGGCGTCCAGCACGTCGGCCGCCGCCCGCAGCCAGCGCACCCGGTCCTCGACCGGGGTGCGCCGGTAGCTGCGGTACGCCGCGGCCGCGCGACCGATCTTGTCCTCCAGCGCCTCGTCGGAGAGCGGCTCGTAGGTCTTCAGCGTCTCGCCGGTGGTGGGGTTGATGGTGGCGATGGCCATGGGGGCTCCCGTCGTCGTCCGTGTCGCGGGTCGGTGCCGGACGGCGGCGCTCCCCGTGGGCGCTCGGGCGGTCCGGCGCGGCTCGCCTGCCCCGTGCACCTGCCCCGTGCTCCCGGAGGGGAAACGGCAGGACGTGGGACGCCGGGAGTTCACGTGGGCACCGCCGACTGGTCGCCCAGTGCAACGACAGTGCCCCCATGCCGCTTGATGCCCCCCTGTCCCGCCGCACCGTGCTGAAGGGCGGGGCCGTCACGGCCGCCGCCCTGACCTTCGGTGGACTCACCAGCGAGGCCGCCCGCGCGGCCGTGGCCGAGACCGCCCGTTCCGGCGTCTTCGGCTTCGGCGTCGCCAGCGGTGACCCCACGGCCACCGAGCTGCTGCTCTGGACCCGGGTGACGCCCACCCCCGAGTCCCTGCCCGGCAGCCGCCGCGGGCCGGCCGTCCCGGTCCGCTGGGAGGTCGCCGCCGACGAGGCGTTCACCCGCATCGTGCGCAGCGGGAACGTCGTCGCCGACGTCAGCCGCGACCACACCGTCAAGGTCGTGGTGAACCGGCTGACCCCCTACACCCGCTACTTCTACCGGTTCACCTGCGCAGGCGAGACCTCCCCGGTCGGCCGTACCCAGACCGCACCGGACGAGCCCGGCCGGACCCACGCGCTGCGCATGGCGTTCGTCTCCTGCAGCAACTGGACCGGCGGGTACTTCACCGCCTACCGCGGGATCGCCGCCCGCGACGACCTGGACTTCGTCCTGCACCTGGGCGACTACCTGTACGAGTACGGCAACGCCCCGCGGGTGGCGGGCGTGGCCGGCTCCGGCGACCGGTACGGGCCCAACGCGCTGATCGGCATCCGGGACCACGAGCCGGTCCACGAGATGGTCACGCTGGAGGACTACCGGATCCGGCACGCGCTCTACAAGACCGACCCGGACCTGCAGCGGGCCCACCAGCAGCACCCGTGGATCGTCATCTTCGACGACCACGAGATCACCAACGACGCCTACGACTTCGGCGCGGAGAACCACGAGCGGGACGACGACCCGGCCACCCCCTACACCGAGCCGGGCAAGCCCGACGGCATCAAGCCCGAGGGCGACTTCCTGTTCCGCCGGGCCAAGGCGTTCCAGGCCTACCTGGAGTGGATGCCGATCCGCGAGCCCGCGATGTGGCAGCCGCACGCCAGCAAGGGCCGGCAGTTCTTCCGCCGCTTCAGCTTCGGTGACCTGGCCGAGCTGTCGGTGATCGACACCCGGCAGAACCGCAGCGAACAGGTGCCGGGGACCGTCGACGGCGAGCTCAACCCGGCGCTGACCGACCCGCGCCGGCACCTGCCCGAGCCGCCGCAGCTGGACTGGCTGACGAAGGGCATCCGCACCGGGCGCACCGACTGGCACCTGGTGGGCAACCAGACGGTGTTCGCCCGGGTGTTCGCCGTCCCCCGGCCCGGCACGGTGCCCGGCTCGGTCTTCAACACCGACCAGTGGGACGGCTACCAGGCCGACCAGCGCGCGGTGCTGGAGGCGATGGCCGCCGCGGAGCGCACCGACCCGGTGGTGCTGACCGGGGACATCCACTCCTCCTGGGCCAACGACCTGCCCACCGACTTCGCCGACTACTCCGGCGACGGCAACTCCGTCGGCGTGGAGTTCGTCTGCCCGTCGGTGACCAGCAACGGGTTCAAGGAGGCCGTCGGCTCCGCGGCCGCCGCGACCGCCACCACCGCCGCGTTCCAGGCCGCCAACCCGTGGGTGCGCTACCTGGAGGGCATCGGCCACGGCTTCGTCGTCCTGGACGTGACCCCGCAGCGGGTGCAGGCGGACTTCTGGTTCATCCGCAGCAACGGCGACAAGGGCCTGGCCGTCGACCCGCGGCTGGACCCGCAGGCGACGGTCGGCTACGAGACCTCCTTCGCCACGGTCAAGGGCTCGCACAAGGTCAGCGGCCCGACGGCCGAGCTGGGGCCGCGGTCGGACTCCCCCCGGACGGTCTGACCTCTGCAGGCACGGCTGCGGGTCCGGGTGCGCCCGGGCCCGCAGCCGGGCCTTCCGCCCTCCCCGGGCAGGACCATGGTCACGCCCGTAGCGTCCAGCGCGCGGGCCGGACAGGCCCGGGACGACGAGGTCGGAGGACGATGGACACCGGTCGCATCCGCAACGCAGCACTGGCCCGCAAGGTGGTGCCGGCCGAGCAGGCCGCCGCGCTGATCCGGCCCGGGGACACGCTCGGCATGAGCGGGTTCACCGGCGCCGGGCACCCCAAGGCCGTGCCCGAGCTGCTGGCCCAGCGGATCACCGCGGCGCACGCCGCGGGCGAGCCCTTCCAGGTCGACCTGTGGACCGGGGCCTCCACCGCCCCCGAGCTGGACGGCGCGCTCGCCGCCGCCGACGGCATCGGGCTGCGCTTGCCCTACCAGTCCGACCCGGTGGCCCGGCAGAAGATCAACGCCGGCGAGATCGACTACGTCGACGTCCACCTCTCCCACGTCGCCCAGCTGGCCTGGGAGGGCTTCCTCGGCCCGCTGGACGTCGCCGTCGTCGAGGTCAGCGGGATCACCGAGGACGGGCAGCTGGTCCCCTCCTCCTCGGTCGGGAACAACAAGACCTGGCTGGACCTCGCCGAGCGGGTGGTGCTGGAGGTCAACAGCTGGCAGCCGGCCGGGCTGGACGGCATGCACGACGTCTACTACGGGACGGCGCTGCCACCGAACCGCCGCCCGGTGCAGCTGACCCGGCCCGGCGACCGGATCGGGGTGCCGCACCTGCGGGTCGACCCGGACAAGGTCGTCGCCGTCGTCGAGACCCACTCCCCGGACCGGAACACCCCGTTCAGCGAGCCCGACGACACCGCCCGGGCCATCGCCGGGCACCTGATCGAGTACCTGGAGCACCAGGTCAGGCTGGGCCGGCTGCCGGCCGAGCTGCTGCCGCTGCAGTCCGGCGTCGGGAACGTGGCCAACGCCGTCCTGTCCGGTCTGCAGGAGTCGCGGTTCGAGCAGCTGACCGCCTACACCGAGGTCATCCAGGACGGCATGCTCGACCTGCTGCGCTCGGGCACGCTCGCCTCGACCTCGGCGACGGCGTTCTCCCTGAGCCCCACCGCGATCGCCGACTTCAACGCGCACGTGGCCGAGTTCCGGGACCGGATCGTGCTGCGGCCGCAGGAGATCAGCAACCACCCGGAGATCGTCCGCCGGCTGGGGGTGCTGGCGATGAACGGCATGATCGAGGCCGACCTGTACGGCAACGTGAACTCCACCCACCTGATGGGCAGCCGCATCCAGAACGGGATCGGCGGCTCGGGCGACTTCGCCCGCAACGCCTACGTCTCCTTCTTCCTCACCCCGTCCACGGCCAAGGGCGGGGCGATCTCCGCGATCGTGCCGATGGTGTCCCACGTCGACCACACCGAGCACGACGTGTCGGTGATCGTCACCGAGCACGGGCTGGCCGACCTGCGGGGCCTGCCGCCGCGCAAGCGGGCGCAGCTGGTCATCGACCACTGCGCTGCTCCGGAGTACCGGCCGCTGCTCACCGACTACTACCAGCGCGCCGAGCGCGGGGCGTACGGCCGGCACACCCCGCACCTGCTCGCCGAGGCGCTCAGCTGGCACACCCGCTACCTGGAGACCGGCAGCATGCTGCCCGGCTGACGCCTCAGCCGCTGGGTCACGAACGCTTGGCGTCCAGGCGCTGCAGCAGGTCGTCGGCGGCCTTCTCGATCTCCGGGTGGTCGTTCTGGCTGGCCCGCTGCTTGGCGTGGATCAGCGCCGCCCGGTTGACCTTGGCGAAGTCGCCGTAGGGGAACCGGTAGCGGCCCTTGGTGCCCTCGCCCTTGTCCGGGTCGACCGCCAGGTGCCACTGCGCGTAGCCCTCCTGGCCCTCGTCCTCCCGCTCCTCGTTCTCCTCGTCGGTCGACGGTGCGGCGTCGGACCACTCGGTCTGGTCGTCGTACTCCCCGGCGTCGATCAGCTCCCGGGCGTGCGCGACCCCGGCCTCGTTCACGTCGTAGTCAGGCATGCGGTCCCCCTACCCACAGCGCCCGAGCGAACCCCGCCCGCCCGGCCGGTGTCCACCGGTAGCGCGGCGCGCTCGACAGCGGACGACGTCGAGCGGGCTGATGGCGGTCTCCCTGGGCGGGTGACCGCCACCGGCCCGATCTCGGTGGCGTTCCTCAGCCCTGCGGCATGGTGATCACCGGCTTGACGACGGCGCCGCTGTAGGAGGCCTCCATCGCGTCGCTGATCCGCTCCAGCGGGAAGTACTCGACCAGCCGGTCGAACGGGAACCGTCCGGCGGCGTAGAGGTCCATCAGCGCACCGATCAGGCGCGGGCTGCGGTCGCTGCCGCCCAGCGTGCCGACGATCGACTTCCCCCACAGCGTGCTGATGTGGTCGACGCTGAACTCTGCCCCGGCCGGCGCGCCGCCGATCAGCAGGCAGGTGCCGCGCATGCCGACGGAGTCGACGGCCTGACGGATGACCGGGACCACCCCGGTGCACTCCAGGGCGAAGTCCGCCGGGCCACCGCAGATCTCGGTGACCGCCTGCACCGCATCGGTGTCCGAGGCGTCGACGACGTGGGTGGCGCCCAGCTCGGTGGCGAGCCGGAGCCGGGACTCGTGTCGGTCGACGGCGATGATCGTCGTCGCCGGGGTGTTGCGGGCGGCCATGACGGCGGCGAGCCCGACGGTGCCGGCGCCGTAGACGACCAGCGAGGCACCGGGCTGGGGGCGGGCGGTGTTGAACACCGCCCCGGCACCGGTGGCCAGTCCGCAGGCCAGCGGGCCCATCAGCTCGACCGGCAGCCCGGCCGGGATGGGCACCAGCGCGTTGGCGGTGGTGAGCGAGTGGGTGGCGAAGGAGGACTGGCCGAAGAAGTGGCTGGCCAGCGGGCTGCCCTCGGTGGTGCGCAGCGCGGACGGCCCGTCGAGCCGGTGCCCACCGATGACCAGCTCGCCCAGCCGCAGGCAGTAGCGCGGTTCGCCGTCCAGGCAGTTGCGGCACTGCCCGCACCACGGCCAGCCGATGACCACCGGCTGGCCCTCGCTGAGGCCGGTGACGCCCTCGCCCACCGCGGCGACGGTGCCGGCGCCCTCGTGACCGAGCACCCCGGGCAGCGGGAAGGGCATGTCGCCGTCGCGGGCGATGCCGTCGGTGTGGCAGAAGCCGGTCGCGGCGACCCGGACCAGCACCTCGCCCGGGCCGGGCTCGTCCAGTTCGACGTCCCGGACGACGAACGGCCCGTGCTGCTCCTCGACGACGGCGGCGGTGACCTTCATCTGCGCTCCTGCACCGGACCGGCCGGTGACGGCCGCGCCGGTGCGTCCGCGGACCATCACGCCGCGAACGTCCGTGCCCGGGCGTGCCCGCAGTCTGCCCGCCCCGCGTCGGCTCAGCTCAGCGGCGGGACGACCTTCCGCTCCGCCAGCTGCTCGAACAGCTCGACGAAGCGCTGTTCGGTGTCCAGGCAGTCGGCGAACCCCGCCTGCCGCAGCTTGATCGTCGAGCTGACGTTGTCGAAGCCGGAGGTGAAGATGAACTCCCCGAACTCCCAGCCCACCAGGTCCTCGTACGGCGTCGGGACGAGGTCGTGCCGCGCGGCCAGCCGCTCCCAGACGTCGCGCCGGTCGGCCATCGCCTCGGCGAGGGGCACCGGCTGCGGCTCGGCGTGCTCCATCCCGAACGCCCGGGCGAACGCCGGGAAGAGGTGGCGCCAGCGCAGCTGGTCGCCGTTGGTGACGTTGTAGACCTCGCCGTCCGCGGCCGGCTCGCCCCCGGCCCACACCGTGGCCCGGGCCAGCAGATCGGCGTCGGTCACCTGGTAGAGCGCGTCGTAGGCGGCCAGGCTCCCGGGGAACCGCAGCGGCTGCCCCAGCTCCCTGCTGATCGCGGCGTACACCGCGATCACCATCAGCAGGTTCATCGGGTTGCCGACGGCGTAGCCGATGACGCCCTCCGGCCGGAGGACGGTCACCCGGAAGCCCCGTTCGGCGGCGACCTCGCGGAGCAGGTCCTCCTGGTCGTAGTAGAAGTTCGGCTGGACGATCCGCGGGTCGCTCTCCTTGGCCGGGGTGTTGAAGAAGCCCATGTGCGCGCCGTAGGCCTTGCCACCCTGGTACAGCGTCACGTGCTCCAGCGGCGCCCCTGCCGCGGCGAGCCCGTCGAGGGTGTGCCGCAGCATGCCGACGTTGACCTCCGACAGCTCCCGCGCGGTCGGCCGCTCGGCGTACGCGCCGAACACCAGGTGCGAGACGTCGCCTGCCCCGGCCAACCCGGCACGGGCGCCCTCGACGTCGCGCAGGTCGACGGCCAGGTGTTCCCAGCCCGCACCACGCGGGGGACGGCGGCTGAGCCCGCGGACCCGCCAGCCCGGCTGCCGCGCGTACTCGGCCGCGGCGGCCGCGCCGATCACCCCACCCGCGCCGGTCACCAGCACGCTGCCCTGCTCCGTCATCCCGCTGCACCTCTCGTCGTCGGTCGTCCCCGGGCGTGCATGCCCGCCGGGGAGACCGCGAACCGGTCAGCGGCTGTGGCGCGCGACCAGTTCCGCGCCGATCCGGGCCAGCTCGGTCCGCACCTCGACCGGCTCGACCACCTCGACCGCCCCGCCGAGCCCGGCCAGCTGCTCAGCGACCGACCGGGCCGTGTGCGCCGCCACCCGGAGCGCGACCCGGCCGTCGGTCTGCTCCTCCCCGACCGCGCAGTGCCGGCCGAACAGCGCCTGCAGCACGGGCACCAGCCGGGCCGGCACGAGCACCGCAGCCGCGACCGCGGACCGGCGCCCCTCCACCTCCGCGACCACCTCCTCCCACACCGCCGCGAGCTCCAGCTGCGCCGGCCGCTGGGCGGGCTCGTCGGTCAGCTCCGCGGACACCACCCGGTCCGCCCGCAAGGTGCGCCGGCCCCGCGGGGTACCGGCGAGCAGGTACCAGACGTCGCCCTTGGCGACGAGGCCCCACGGGTCCACCACTCGCACGACCGTCACCCCGTCCCGGCCGGTGTACCCCAACCGGAGCCGCCGGCGTCGGACGACGGCCTGCTGCAGCAGCTCCACGACCGGCGGCCGCGAGTGGTCGGACCCTCCCCACCCGGCGCCGTCGACGACCACGGCCTCGGCCGCCGCCCGGGCGCCCTCCCGGAACGGTCCGGGCAGGGCGCGCACCAGCTTGCGCAGTGCGGCCCGGGCTGCCGGACCACCCTGCGCCGCCGGCCCGAGCAGCAGGAACAGCGCCGCCGCCTCGGCCTCGGTCAGCCCGGTGAGGTCGGTGCGGGCACCGCCGACCAGCGACCAGCCGCCGCCCCGGCCGGGCTGCGGGTAGACCGGGATGCCCGCCGCGGAGAGCGCCTCCAGGTCGCGGCGGGCGGTGGCCACGGACACCTCCAGCTCGGCGGCTAGCTGGGCGGCGGTCACCCGGCCGCGCGCCTGCAGCACCAGCAGCCCCGCCACCAACCGGTCCGCCCGCATGCCGGGGATGATGCCGCGCAAAGTGCTCAGGAGGTGAGCACTTCAGCGCGGATCGTGGTCCTCGTAGCCATCACCGGCGGCGCCCGCCGCCCGACGAGAGGACCCCGCGATGTTGCGAGAGCTGGCCACCGTCTCCTTCTACGCCGACGACCTGGCCGCGGCCGAGCGCTGGTACACCGAGCTGCTGGGCATCGAGCCCTACTACCGGGTGGCCGGCGGCTACCTGGAGTACCGAGTCGGGGAGAGCGAGGACGAGCTCGGCCTGATCGACGCCCGGTACCGGCCCGGCGGCGTTCCCCCGGCCCCGGCCGGCGCCGTCGTCTTCTGGGACGTCGACGACCTGCCGGCCGCCCTCGACCGGCTGGTGGCGCTGGGCGCGACCGTGCACGAGCCCGTGCGGGAGCACGGGGACGGCGAGGGGTTCGCCACCGCCTCCGTCGTCGACCCCTTCGGCAACGTGCTCGGCATCATGGTGAACCCGCACCACCGGGAACTGCGGGCCCGCCGGACGGCCGCCGCGACCGGCTGAACCGCGGAGGCGTCAGCCGAACAGCTCGCTGATCAACGACTTCTGCTTCCGCGGCTTGCCGTAGGACCCGTGCGAGGAGCCGTGCCCGGAGCTGTTGTTGCGCACCTGGCCGAGCACCTCGCTGACGACGGCGCCCAGCGACCCCGCCGACTGGCCCTGCGGGTGGGAGAACGGCTGCTGCGACGACGTCGGACGGGGCGGCTCAGCAGCCGGGGCGGGACGGGCGTGCCAGGCGTTCTCCGCGTCGACCAGGCGCTCCAGCTCACCGCGGTCCAGGAAGATCCCGCGGCAGTCGGTGCACTGGTCGACGTGGACGCCGTTGCGCTCGTAGGTGCGCATCGTCCCCTGACACTTCGGGCAGACCAGGTCCATGGCCGGGCAACGGCGCCCGCCGTCCGGGGGTTCCCGGCCGGTTCAGCGCTTGCCGCGCCGCTCGGCCGCGCGGGGGCGCGCCGCCTCGTCGCAGCGCTCCCGCGACCGGGTCTCGGAGAGGTAGTGCTGCACCGTCCCGAAGCTGGGCCGGGAGCCCCGGGCCGCGACGTCGTGGCGGGCCTCCCACTCGGCGATCACCTTCTCCGCCGGGGTCATGGTGAGCGGGTCGGGGTGCGGCCGGCGGGCACGGCCGGCCGAGCTGTCCATGGCTGCGTCGCTCATGGCTGGGTCCCTCCAGGAGGATGCGTGCCCCTCCATGGTCACCCCGTGGGGCGGGGTTGAGAAGGCCTGTGCGCGCGCCGTGCCAGGGTGTCCATCGTGACCATCGAGCGCACCGTCCGGCTGTCCTTCACCACCGGGGCCCGGGAGGCGGGCACCCACACCAACCTCTCCGCCGTCCGCAGTGACGGCCCGGTCCTCTGGGTGGCCGGTGACGAGACGGCGACGATCGAACGGCTGGTCGCCGACGACCCGCACGCCCCGGGGAGCTACGCCGACCAGACCAGCTGCCGGCTCGCCGACCTGGTCGACCTGCCGGGCGAGGACGACGACGAGGAGGCCGACATCGAGGGGATCGCCCGGTCCGGCGACTTCCTCTGGGCCGTCGGGTCGCACAGCCTGCGGCGCAAGCGGATCAAGGCCAAGCACGACGGGGACAAGGCGCTCCGCCGGCTCGCCCAGGTGACCGGGCAGGCCAACCGGCAGGTCCTGGTGCGGATCCCGGTCACCGACGTCGACGGCCTGCCCACACCGGTGCAGGAGACGACCGTGGCGGGCGGGACCCAGCGGGCCGCCGTCTTCGGCGCGTCCGGCCCGGACCTGCGCGACCTGCTCGCCGACGACGAGCACCTGGCACCCTTCCTCGCCATCCCGGGCAAGGACAACGGCCTGGACGTCGAGGGCATCGCGGTGGCCGGGGAGCGGGTGTACCTGGGCCTGCGCGGCCCCGTGCTGCGCGGCTGGGCGATGGTGCTCGAGCTCCGCCCCGCCGTCGACCCGGACGACCCCGGCCGGCTCGTGCTCGAGCCGTTCGAGGACGGGCGCCGCTACCGCAAGCACGTGCTCGACCTCGCCGGGCTCGGGGTCCGCGACCTCTGCCCGCACGGTGCCGACCTGCTCGTGCTCGCCGGCCCGACGATGGACCTGGACGGGCCGGTGCACGTGTTCCGCTGGCACGGGGCGCTGGACACCGACACGCCGCAGGTGGTCCGGGGCGACCTGCTCACCCGCGACCTCGACCTGCCCTTCGGCATCGGGGTGGACCACGCCGAGGGCATCGGCCTGCTGGACGACGACCCGGCCGGCCCGCAGCTGCTGGTCGTCTACGACAGCCCGGCCCCCGAGCGGCTGCACGAGCACGGGGTGACCGCCGACGTCGTCCGGCTGCCGCCGCCGGCCACCGCCGGCTGAGTCAGGCTCCTTGCCCGAGGGCGGCGATCGTCGCCCGTACCTCCGCGGCCGTGCCCGGCTCCACCGGCAGGTGCGGCAGCAGCGCGGGGAGCTCCTCCGGGAGCAGGCCCTCGGCCAGCAGCACGTCCAGCAGCCGGTCGGCGGCGGACACCGGGACGGGCCGCGGGAGCCCCGCGGTGCCGATCGCCGCCTCGGCCAGGAACAGTGCACCCGCCAGCTCGTCCGCCGCCGGCCCCACCTCCGGGACCTCGGCCGGCGCCGCCGCCCGGGTGACCGCCTCCGCCGCGCGCACCAGGGACAGCGGCAGGCCCTCCGCCTCCACCTCCACCAGCGGCACCGCCCCCAGCGCCGCCAGCACCAGGTGCTCGGCGTCAATCCGCAGCGGTGCCTCCCACTCCCCCACCCGCACCACCTCGACCAGGTCGCCGCCGTCCTCCCCGAGCTCGTCGAGCAGCTCGGCCCAGTCGGCGGGACGGGTCGCCCGGGCACGCTCGACCGCGGCGACGCAGGTGTCGAGCACGAACGGCTCGACGACCTCCCGGTCGAAGTGCTCGGCGTAGAGCGTGCCGTCGGCGGTGACCGCGTTCAGTGCGTCCTGGAAGCTGCCGGGCCGGGCGTCGCCCAGCTCGAGGCGGCCGTCCTCCTCCCCGCTGAGCGGCTGACCGGTCACCGCCCGGGCGCCGAGGGTGAGCCCGGTGGCGGTCACGCGGCCGCGGACGCGCAGGTGGTGGTCGTGGTCGGAGAGGCCGACCGACCAGGCGCAGGCCTCCGCGATCAGCGCACCGGTGCGCTCGCGGAGCAGCTCCCGGCAGAGCAGGGCCATCAGGTCCGGGCCGAAGTCGCTGTCGTACACGCCTCCACCATGCCCTCTCCCCGCCGTCGGGGGTGGGCCGGCGGCGCGGCGGGTGGCGACCTCCGCGTTGACCGAGCGGGGACCGGGCGACGGGCCTAGCGTGCACCTACCCCGGCCGTGGCCCACTCGGAGGAACCCATGCGCGCACCCGCCCTGCCCCTGCGCCGGAGGGCCGCGGTCACCGCCGCGCTCGCCGCCGCCCTGCTGGTCCCGGCCAGCGCGACCGCTGCCGCCCCGTCGGACCCGGGCCAGCCCGGCACCGGCGCCGGGGTGGACGCGGCCGGCTCCGGGACCCTGCCGATCCGCGGCCTCGACCTGGACGCGCTGACCATCCCCGAGCTGCAGGCCCGGATGGACGACGGCAGCCTGACCGCCGTCCAGCTCACCACGGCCTACCTGGCGCGGATCGCCGCGGTCAACGACGACCTCGGTGCGGTGCTCAGCATCAACCCCGAGGCGCTGCGCGACGCCGCCGCCAGTGACCGGGCGCGGCAGCGCAACCAGGCGCGCGGGCCACTCGAGGGCATCCCGATCCTGCTGAAGGACAACGTCGACACCGAGCAGCTGCCGACCACGGCGGGCTCGCGGGCGCTGCTGGACAGCCGCCCGGACGACGCGGAGATCACCCGGCGGCTCCGGGACGCCGGGGCGATCGTGCTGGGCAAGGCCAACCTCTCCGAGTGGGCCAACTTCCGCGGCGAGGCCTCGTCCAGCGGCTGGAGCGGCGTCGGCGGGCAGACCGCCAACCCCTACGTGCTGGACCGCAACCCGTGCGGTTCCTCCTCCGGCTCCGGCGCCGGCGTGGCCGCCTCACTGGCCCAGGTGGCGATCGGCACGGAGACCGACGGCTCGATCGTCTGCCCGGCCGGGGCCAACGGGGTGGTCGGGCTCAAGCCGACCCTCGGCCTGGTCAGCCGGACCGGCATCGTGCCCATCTCCGCCGAGCAGGACACCGCCGGCCCGATGGCCCGGCACGCCGTCGACGCGGCGCTGATGCTGGAGGTGCTGGCCGGCGCGGACGACGCCGATGCCGCCACCGCGGAGATCCCCGCCGACCTGGCCACCGACTTCGCCGACCTGGACCTCGACGCGCTGGGGGGGGCCCGGATCGGCGTCTGGACGCTCACGGCCGAGCAGGCCGCGGTGGTCGACGACCGCACCGAGGAGGTGTTCGCGGCGGCGGTGAAGCAGATCGAGGCCGCCGGTGCGACCGCCGTCCCGGTGCAGCTGGCCTACCAGGAGGAGATCGGCGCGGGCGAGTTCCCGGCGTTGCTGGCGGAGTTCAAGCGGGACCTGAACGCCTACCTGGCCGCCACGCCCGGTGACCACCCGAAGGACCTCGCCGGGATCATCGAGTTCAACGAGCAGGACCCGGTCGAGCTGGCCTACTTCGGCCAGGAGCTGCTCGAGCAGGCCCAGGCGACCACCGTGCCGGAGGAGGACGCCGCGATCCGGGAGACCCGCAACCGGATCCGGGACCTGGCCCGCGCCTCGATCGACGAGGTGCTCGCCCAGGGCGCCGGCCCCGAGGACGACCTGGACGCCATCGTCGGCCTGACCAACACCCCGGCCTGGCAGACCCGCTACGAGTACCTGGACGGAGAGGCCGACGCGTTCGTCTACGCCACCTCCACCCCGGCCGCGGTGGCCGGCTACCCGAACATCTCGGTGCCCGCCGGCTTCGCCGGTATCCGGGACTCGCTGCCGATCGGGGTCTCCTTCTTCGGGGCCCGTTGGGACGACGCCCAGCTGCTGGACATCGCCGCGGACTTCGAGGACCAGGCCGCGGCCCGCGAGGCACCGGGCTACCTGCCCACGGTGGGCTCGGACCCGCAGCCGGACAACCCCGAGCCGGCGACCTGACGAAGGACCCCCTCCTCCCCACCACTCGCACGCTCGCGGCGGGTCTTCCGGCCCCCTCTCAGGGGCCCGCGCTGAGCCTGCGAAGCGTGGGGGGAGAGGGGGTCCTTCGTCAGCCCAGCAGCGCGGCGCGCAGCTCCTCGGCGTCGGTGCGGACCTGCGCGAGCACCGGGGCGACGTCCCGCTCGCGCAGCTGACCGCAGCTGACCCGCTCGATCGGGGTGTCCTCGTGGTCGCCGTCGGTGAGCCGCCCGGTGACCTCCAAGGCGGACCGGAGCAGGGCGCCCTGGAACGAGGCGTCGTCGTCCACCTGCTTGAGCGGCAGGAGCATGCCCGCCGGGAAGCCCCACTGCTCCAGCGCCACGGAGGTCAGCCGCAGCGCCGAGATGCCGTACCGGTGCACCTCCGCCGTGCGGCGGGCGACCGCGGACCGGTGGGTGCTCCACAGCTCGGCGTAGCCGTCGGGGTCGTTGTGGTGCAGCAGCGCCACGCCCATCTGCGCCAGCAGACCGAGACAGAGCGCGTCCTGCGGGCGTTCGGCGAACCGGGGTGCCAGCGTCGAGGCGGCCAGCGCCAGGGTGGTGCTGACCTCCCAGAAGTCGTCGGGCAGGAGCGACTCGTCGTCCAGGTCGGTCAGGGCGACCGTGGCCATCGTCCGCACCGTGCCGAAGCCGACGACGGTGACCGCGAACTGCAGGGAGGTCACCCGCCCGCGCATCCCGTAGAACGCCGAGTTGGCCAGCTTCATCACCCGGCCGGCCAGCGCGACGTCCGCGCCGAGCAGGCGGGACAGCTCCTTCGCGCTCGCCCGGTCGGAGTTCGTCTCGGCGACGACCTGGGCGGCGACCGGCCGCTGGGCGGCCATGCTGTCGATGCTGCCGAGCACCCGCTCCAGGTCGAAGAGCGGGGCGACGGTCAGGGACGGTGCGGCGGAGGGGGTCACGTCAGCTCCACGTCGGGGTGCCGGACTGCTCCGGGGGTGGCGGTCGCCGTCTCGGCGAACCAGGCGGCGGCGTCCTCGCCGGACAGTGGCGCGGCCAGGCTGAAGCCCTGCAGGTAGGTGGCGCCCAGCCGGGCGAGCTCGTCGGCCTGCTCCTCGGTCTCCACGCCCTCGGCCACCGTGTCCAACCCCAGGCTGCGGGCCAGGGCGATGACCGCGGTGGTGATCTCGGGGTGCCCGTCGGCCAGCTCGGCGACGAAGGACCGGTCGACCTTCAGGCAGTCGACCGGCAGGTGCCGCAGGTAGGCCAGCGAGGAGTAGCCGGTGCCGAAGTCGTCGATGGAGACCTGCACACCCAGCTCGCGCAGCTGCAGCAGGACGGCGCGGGCCGAGGCGGGGTCCTTCATCAGGGCCGACTCGGTGATCTCGATGGAGAGCCGGCTGGCCTGCAGGCCGTGGCGCTGCAGGGCCGCCTGCACGTGGCCGTGCAGGTTGACGTCCAGCTGGAGGGCCGAGACGTTGACGTTGGCCCGCTGCGGTGCACGGCTGCCCAGCCGGCGGTCCCACTCGGTCAGCTGCCAGCAGGTCTCGTCCAGCACCAGCGACCCCAGCGCAGACACCAGGCCGCTCTCCTCGGCCAGCGGGACGAACGTGCTCGGCGGGATCGCCCCGCGCTCGGGGTGCTGCCAGCGGGCCAGCGACTCCACGGTCACCGCGCTGCCGTCGGCGGTGCTGAAGATCGGCTGGTACATCAGGGTCAGCTCCCGGCGGCCGATCGCCTCGCGCAGGTCGGCCACCAGCCGCAGCTTGTCCCGGGCCTGCGCCCGGGCCTCGGAGTCCAGCACGGTGATCCGGCCCTTGCCGGCGGCCTTGGCCTGGTACATCGCGATGTCGCAGTCGCGGATCAGGTCCTCGGCGGCGGCGTGCTCGGCGGTCTGCACGGTGACCCCGACGCTGGCCCGGGGGTGCAGCTCCACCCCGGAGAGGGTGAGCGGCCGGTGCAGCGCCTCCCCGATCCGCTCGGCGAGCGCCACGGCGCCGTCCTCGGAGACCTGCTGGCAGACGACGACGAACTCGTCCCCCCCGAAGCGGGCCACCAGGTCGCCCGGTCGCACTGTCGACCGCAGGCGCTGGGCCACCTCGACCAGCAGCGCGTCGCCCACGGTGTGCCCGAGCGAGTCGTTGACCACCTTGAAGTTGTCCAGGTCCAGGAAGATGCAGGCCAGGCCGCCGACGCCGGGGCGGAAGCGCTCGGCCACGTGCTCGGCCAGCAGCGTGCGGTTGGGCAGCCCGGTCAGCGGGTCGTGATTGGCCTGGTGGGCCAGCCGCGCCTCGAAGGCCAGCCGGTCGGTGATGTCCTCGATGGTGCCGATGAAGCCGGCGCCCGCCCCCGGGGTGAACACGTGCGCGAAGCGGATGACCGTGCTGCGCTCGGTGCCGTCCTGCCGGACCAGCCGCGCCTGCGCCTCGCGGTCGCCACCCTCGAGCACCGCGATGGCCTGTTCGACCACCGTCTCGAGGTCGTCGGGGTGCACGGCGTCCAGCCAGCCGGTGCCGAGCAGCTGTTCGGCCTGCGTGCCCATCAGGGTGCAGAACGCGTCGTTGACGTGCGCCAGGCGCATGCCCTGCTCGGACAGCAGCGTGGGCACCGGTGAGCGCTCGGTGAGGGTGGCGAAGCGCCGCTCGGAGGCGTCGGCGGTCGCCCGCAGCGCCCGTTCGGTCTCGTTGGCCGTGGAGGTCACCCGGAGGGTCCAGCGCCGTCCGGCCGGTGGCGGGACCGGCACGGCGGAGACCGTGCACTCCAGCAGGGCGCCGCTGGCGCACCGGACCGGCAGGGTCATGTGCACGGTCCGCTCCCGGCGGAGGAGCAACTTGAGCTCCCCGCCGCCCAGCGAGGGCAGCAGCTGCTCGACGGCCACCGCGTGCAGGTCCGCCGGCCCGTAGCCGAGCAGGGTCGCGACCCCCTCGTTGGTCCAGCCGACCCGCAGCACGCCGCCCACCTGCTCGATCACGAGCACCGCGACGGCGTCGCTGACGCTCACGCCGTGGAAGACCGCGGCCACGATCTCGGGGGACGCCTGGGGCTCGCCGACCGCCCGTGTCCGTGCTGACATGCCGTCCCTCCCCCCGCCGTCCACCCGGCGCGCCGGTGCGCCCCTGCCCACAGCGTCGTCCCGCCGGAGACGGCACTCCAGCCGATCGGGCGGACTTCCCTCCTTCGGGGCGGGGCGGGGCCACCGCGACCACAGCGGGTGACCCGGGGCGTTCGACCGACCCCCGGTTACTCCCCGGTAGCGGGTGTGGGATGTTCGACACCCCACGTCGAGACGGCAGGGCTGCCGTCAGGAATGAGGACCCATGCGCTTGCACCTGTCGCCGGAGGACCGGGCCTTCCGGGACGAGATGCGCACCTTCTTCACCACCGCGGTGCCGCAGTCGATCCGGGACGCGGTCGCTGCCCACCGGGAGCTGACCAAGGAGCAGTTCATCGAGGCCCAGCGCGCGCTCAACGCCGCCGGTCTCGCCGTGCCGCACTGGCCGGTGGAGTGGGGCGGCCGGGACTGGACCCCGCTGCAGCGCCACATCTGGCGCGAGGAGATGCAGCTGGCCGGCGTCCCCGAGCCGCTCGCCTTCAACACCAGCATGATCGGCCCGGTCATCGCGACCTTCGGCTCGCAGGAGCAGAAGGAGCGCTTCCTGCCCGCCACCGCCAACCTCGACATCTGGTGGTGCCAGGGCTTCTCCGAGCCCGACGCCGGCTCGGACCTGGCGTCGCTGCGCACCACCGCGGTGCGCGACGGCGACGACTGGGTGGTCAACGGTCAGAAGACCTGGACGACGCTGGGTCAGCACGCCGACTGGATCTTCTGCCTGGTCCGCACCGACCCCACCGCCGAGAAGCGGCAGCGGGGCATCTCGCTGCTGCTGTTCCCGATGGACACCCCCGGGGTGACCCTGCGGCCGATCGAGCTGCTCGACGGTGGCTTCGAGGTCAACGAGGTCTTCTTCGAGGACGTCCGGGTGCCGGGGGACCTCCTGGTGGGCGAGGAGAACCACGGCTGGGACTACGCGAAGTTCCTGCTCGGCAACGAGCGGGTCGGCATCGCCCGCATCGGCGCGACCAAGCGGATGCTGATCGAGGCCAAGGAGCACGCCCGCGGCATCACGGTCAACGGGGCCCCGCTGTCGGAGGACCCGTACATGACCGCCCGGATCGCCGAGCTGGAGAACGAGCTGCTGGCGCTGGAGCTCACCGCCCTGCGGGTGGTGGCCAACTCCGCCGGCGGTCGCCCGCACCCGGCGTCCTCGGTGCTGAAGCTGCGCGGCTCGGAGCTGCAGCAGGCCGCCACCGAGCTGCTGGTGGACATCGCCGGCCCGCTGTCGGTGGCCTCCTTCGCCGACGACGAGTCCGACGTGCCGGAGTGGGCCCAGGTGGCGACGCCGTCGTACCTGAACTACCGCAAGGTCTCCATCTACGGGGGCTCGAACGAAGTGCAGCGCACCATCATCGCCGGCTCGATCCTGGGGTTGTGAAGTAACCATGGAGTTCAGCTACGACGACGAGCAGAACGGTCTCCGGGAGGCAGTGAGCGCACTGCTGGCCCGGGCGTACGGCGACAGCGAGCAGCGCCGGCGGGTGGCCGGCACCGACCCGGGCTTCGACGAGAAGACCTGGGGCCAGCTGGCCGAGATGGGCCTGCTGGGGCTGCCGTTCGCGGAGGCCGATGGCGGCATGGGCGCCGGTCCGGTGGAGGTGTCCATCGTGGCCGAGGAGATCGGCCGGGTGCTGGCACCCGAGCCGTTCGTGGAGGCCGTCGTCCTCGCCGGTGGGCTGGTGGCCGACCTGGGCACCGACGCGCAGCGCGCCGAGGTGCTCGGGGCGCTGGCCGAGGGCACGCTGCTCCCGGCCTTCGCGCACACCGAGGTCGGCTCCCGCTGGCAGGCCTCGGCCCAGTCGGTCACCGCGACCGAGGTCGGCGGCGCGTGGCAGCTGACCGGGGTCAAGGAGCCGGTGCCGCACGGTGCCCGCGCCGACCTGCTGGTGGTCAGCGCACTCGTGGCCGGGGCCACCCGGCTGTTCCTGGTGCCGGGCGACGCCGAGGGGCTCACCCGCACCGGGTACCGCAACCACGACGGCACCCGCTCGGCGAAGGTCGCGTTCGCCGGCACCCCGGCCCAGCCGCTGGGTGAGGGCACCGCCGACCAGAGCGCCGCCATCGAGAAGTCGCAGGCCCGCGCGCGGGTCGCCTACGGGCACGAGGCGCTGGGGGCGATGGAGACGGCGCTGACCACGACGGCGGAGTACCTCAAGGCCCGCAAGCAGTTCGGGGTGCCGCTGAACAAGTTCCAGGCGCTGACCTTCCGGGCGGCGGACATGTACGTCTCCCTGGAGCTGGCCCGCAGCACCGTCATGTGGGCGACCCTGGTCGTCGACGCCGACGGTGACGTGGTCGCCGCCGCCGACCGGGCCCGGCTGCAGACCAGCCGGGCATCGCGGCACATCGGCAAGGAGGCGATCCAGCTGCACGGCGGGATCGGCGTCACCGCCGAGTACAAGGTGGGCCACTACACCAGCCGGCTCACCGCGATCGACCACCTCCTCGGTGACGGCGACTGGGCGCTGGCCCGGCTGGCCGGCTCGGTGGGCGAGCACCAGACGGTCGACGCCCTGCAGTAACCAGCACCCGCTCGACAGCGCCCCTCGGCCCACCCGGCCGGGGGGCGCTGCCGCGTCCGGGGCCGGGAATGCGCCCGGGTGTCGTACGGTTCCACGAGCCAGTAGTTGCGCTCTCAACCAGTGCGGCTCAGACGAGAGGGAGCACGAGATGCAGTTCGGGATCTTCACCGTCGGCGACGTCACCCCTGACCCGACCACCGGCCGGGCCCCCACCGAGGCCGAGCGGGTCAAGTCGCTCATCACGATCGCGCTCAAGGCCGAGGCGGTGGGGCTCGACGTCTTCGCCCAGGGCCAGCACCACAACCCGCCGTTCGTGGTCTCCTCCCCCACCACCACGCTGGGCTACATCGCGGCCAAGACCGAGAAGCTGGTCCTCTCGACGTCCACGACGCTGATCACCACCACCGACCCGGTGAAGATCGCCGAGGACTTCGCGACCCTGCAGCACGTCGCCGACGGCCGCGTCGACCTGATGATGGGCCGGGGCAACACCGGCCCGGTGTACCCCTGGTTCGGCAAGGACATCCGGGACGGCATCCCGCTGGCCGTGGAGAACTACCAGCTGCTGCGCCGGCTGTGGCGGGAGGACGTCGTGAACTGGGAGGGCCAGTTCCGCACCCCGCTGCAGGGCTTCACCTCCACGCCGCGCCCGCTGGACGGCGTCCCGCCGTTCGTCTGGCACGGCTCGATCCGCAGCCCGCAGATCGCCGAGCAGGCGGCCTACTACGGCGACGGGTTCTTCCACAACCACATCTTCTGGCCGCCGGAGCACACCGAGCGGATGGTCGAGTTCTACCGCCGCCGGTTCGAGCACTACGGCCACGGCAGCGCCGACCAGGCGATCGTCGGGCTGGGCGGCCAGGTGTTCATGCGGAGGAACAGCCAGGACGCCGTCCGCGAGTTCCGCCCCTACTTCGACAAGGCACCCGTCTACGGCGGCGGCCCGTCGCTGGAGGAGTTCACGTCGCAGACCCCGTTGACCGTGGGCTCCCCGGAGCAGGTGATCGAGCGGACGCTCGGCTTCCGCGACTACGTCGGTGACTACCAGCGGCAGCTGTTCCTCATCGACCACGCCGGGCTGCCGCTGAAGACGGTGCTCGAGCAGCTGGACATCCTGGGCGAGGAGGTCGTGCCGGTGCTCCGCCGCGAGTTCGCCGCGCTCAAGCCGGCGCACGTGCCGGACGCGCCGACCCACGCCAGCCTGGTCGCCGCCGCCGGCGGTGGGCACGACAGCACCGTGCACGCCGCCGACGACGTGACCGGCCGGACCGTGGAGACGGCGGCGCAGGCATGACCACCCGCACCCTCGCCGTCGTCAGCGCCGGGCTGAGCGACCCCAGCTCGACCCGGCTGCTGGCCGACCGGCTCACCGCCGCCACGGTCGAGGCGCTGCGCGCCCGCGGGGAGGACGCCACCGTGGAGGTGGTGGAGCTCCGCGGGCACGCCCGCGACCTGGCCGACAACCTGACCAGCGGCTTCGCCAACGGGTCGCTGCAGACGGCGATCGACACGGTCGTCGGCGCCGACGCGCTGATCGCGGTCACCCCGGTGTTCTCCGCCTCCTACAGCGGCCTGTTCAAGACGTTCTTCGACGTCCTGGACAAGGACGCGCTGACCGGCAAGCCCGTGCTGCTCGGCGCCACCGCCGGGACGCCGCGGCACTCGCTGGTCGTCGAGCACGCGATGCGCCCGCTGTTCGCCTACCTGCGGGCGGTCGTCGTCCCCACCGGCGTCTTCGCCGCCGCGGAGGACTGGGCCGGCGGCGGCGTCGACCGGTCGCTGGCCGGCCGGGTCGAGCGGGCCGCCGGTGAGCTCGCCGGGCTGGTGAGCGGTCGCCCGGTCGCCAGCCGGCCGGCCGACCCGTTCGCCGACCCGACCACCTCGTTCGAGGAGCTGCTGAAGGGCCGCTGACCCGCACCGCAGCTCGACATCGGGCTGGGAGCTGTCTCCGCGTCCCGGAGGCAGCTCCCAGCCCGTTCTCGTCGCGCTGCCGCCGTCGGGCAGGATCCGGGGATGACCCCGCCGACGTGGTTCACCCAGGCCCTCGCCCAGCAGCCGGAGCACCGGGACGTCGTCGTCTCGGGCGCGCGGGTGCACTACCGGGCCTGGGGGCCGGCCGGGGCGCCGGGGGTGGTGTTGGTGCACGGCGGTGCGGCCCACTCCGGCTGGTGGGACCACGTCGCTCCCCTGCTCACCGGCCGCCGGGTGGTCGCCCTCGACCTGACCGGCCACGGCGACAGCGACCGGCGCGAGGACTACGACCCGCTGCTGTGGGCGCGGGAGGTGGTGGCCGTCGCCGCCGACGAGGGCCTCGACCGGCCGGTCGTCGTGGGCCACAGCATGGGCGGCTGGGTGGCGGTGACCGTGGGCGTCGAGCACCCGGGCGACATCGGCTCGGTCGTCGTCGTGGACTCCCCGCTCAACGACCGGCCGCCGGACGAGCGTCGGCTGCGGGAGCGCCGCCGGCCGCACCGGGTGTACCCGGACCCGGACGAGGCGCGGGCCCGCTTCCGGACCCTGCCGCCGCAGGACGTCCTGCTCCCCTTCGTCCGCGAGCACGTGGCCGCCGGCTCGCTGCAGGCCGTCGAGGGCGGCTGGACGTGGAAGTTCGACCCGGACTTCTTCGGCACCCGGCTGCGGCTGCGCGACCTGCTGCCCGGCGTCGCCGTCCCGCTGACCTTCCTGCGCTGCGAGCACGGGCTGGTCAGCCCCGAGATGGCCACCGAGATGGTCGGGCTGACCCGGGCCGGGATGCCCGTGGTCGACCTGCCCGACAGCGGCCACCACCCGATGCTGGACCAGCCGCTGGCGTTGGTCACCGCGCTGCGCACGGTTCTCGCGCTGGGCGGTGACCGACCCCGCTGAGGCGCCGGTCGAGCTGCCGCAGGAGTGGGTCAGAGGCAGCGGTGCAGCGCCCGCCAGAACCCGTCCATGCCGTCCTCCGGCCCGGACATGCCCCGGTTGGTGAGCAGCACCGCGACCAGGTCGGCGGCCGGGTCGGCCCAGCCGGTGGTGCCCGTCCCGCCGTCCCAGCCGAACCGGCCCGGCTGCGCCCACGGCTCCCCTGGCTCGACCTGGACGCCGACCTGCAGGCCCCAGGAGCGGCCGGCGCCGAGGAAGTCGGCGGCCTCCACCCGCTGCGCCGTGGTCAGCGCTCCGGTGGTCATGGCGGCCACCGATCCTGGGCTCAGCAGCGGTCCGCCGCCGTCGGCCAGCGCGCCGAAGACGGCCAGCACGTCCGGTGCGCTGGAGACCAGCCCGGCCGCCAGCCCCTCGAAGACCGGCGGCACGGACGACCGCCCGTCGGCGGGGTCGAGGAGCTCGAACCCGTCGCCGGCCGGCAGGTACGCCGGGCCGAGCCGCACGGGGTCGGTCGCCCAGAAGCCGGTGTCGGCCAGGCCCAGCGGACCGGTGATCCGGGCGCGCAGCAGGTCGTGCAGCGGGCACCCGGAGACCCGGCTCAGCAGCACCGAGAGCACCTCGGTGCTGAGGTGGTACAGCCAGCTGGCCCCGGGTTGCGCGGCCAGCGGCAGCTCGCCCAGCCGGGCCAGGTACTCCTCCGGCGTCAGCTCCGGCGGGAGCGGACCCGGTCCGAGGCCGGCCCGGTACACGGCCTGGTCCAGCGGCGAGTCGTCCCACAGCCCACCGAAGCCGGGCGTGCTGGTGAGCAGGTGGCGGACGGTGATCGGGCGGTCAGCGGGCACCGTGTCCGTGAGTGGGCCGGCCCGGTCGACCAGCACCCGTGGTTCGGCCAGCTCGGGCAGCCACCGCCCGACCGGGTCGTCGAGGTCCAGCAGCCCGTCCTCGACCAGCGACAGCGTCAGCACCCCGGCGAACGGCTTGGACAGCGACGCCAGCCGGAACAGCGAGTCCGGACGCACCCGGGTGGTGCCCCCCAGCTCGAGGGAGCCGCCGGTGTGCACCTCGACCTCGCCGCGGTGCCGCACCGCGGCGGCGTAGCCGGGCAGCCGGCCGCGCTCGACCTCGGCCTGCAGCTCCGACCAGACGGTGACGAACCGGGACAGGTGGGTCATGCCGGCCTCCGGCGTCCGAGGGACGGCGCACCCGGCGTCCGAGGGACGGTGCGCTCAGCAGGGAGGACGGCGGCGGCCGGCGGAAGTCATCGCGCCGGCCGCCCGGAACCTCAGGCGGTGGTGCCCTTGCCGGAGGACCGCTGCGCCTCCGGGGCGTCGGCGCCGTCCTCGCCGAGGTGTCGCTCGAAGTGCGGCGGGACGACGAGGTCGGCCGGGCTGAGCTCGTCGATCGAGCGGTGGCCCAGGCCGACCAGGGCCGAGCCGAGGCCGTCGCGCAGCAGGTCCAGCACGTTGCCCACCCCGGCCTCGCCGTTGGCGGCCAGACCCCACAGGTAGGCGCGGCCGATCATCACGGCCTGGGCGCCCAGGGCGAGGGCCTTCGCGACGTCGCCGCCCCGCCGGATGCCGCCGTCCATCAGCACCTCGACCTGCTCGCCGACCGCCTCGACCACCGCGGGCAGCGCCCGGATCGCCGCCGGGGTGCCGTCGAGGTTGTTGCCGCCGTGGTTGGACACCGAGATCGCGGTGACCCCGGAGTCCACGGCCCGCTTCGCGTCGTCCACGCGCATGACGCCCTTGAGCATGAACGGCCCGTCCCACTGCGAACGCAGCCAGGCGACGTCGTCCCAGCTGGGCATCGGGGAGGCGCTCCACTGCCCGTAGGCGCCGAAGAACGTCGGCGGCTCGTCGCCGGGCTTGGCCACCATGTTCGGCACCGTGAGGTCGGGGAGCTTGCGGGTGCGGGCGAAGTCGAGCAGCCACCGCGGCCGGGCCAGCACCTGGGGCGCGTACTTCCGAGCTGCCTCGAGGTTGATCTTCTCGGGGATGAACGGGCTGCCCCAGTCCCGGCCGTAGGCGAACGACCAGTCCAGCGTGGCGATCATGCCGACCGCGCCGGCGTCCCTGGCCCGCTGCATCCGGCCGAGCATCTCCTCACGGGTGCCGACCCAGTACATCTGGAAGAAGGTCTGCGGGTTGGCCGCCACGACCTCCTCGATCGGCTTGCTGGCGAAGGAGGACAACCCCATCGCCACGCCCCGGGAGGCGGCGGCGCGGGCCACGGCGACCTCGCCCTCGGGGTCGACCGCCTGCACGCCGGTGGGGCTGATCATGATCGGCATGGACACCTGCTGGCCCATGATCGTGGTGCCCAGCTGCCGCTCGTTGCTCAACCCGGCGGTGTGCGGGGCGAACCCGAGCTCGGCGAAGGCGGCGAGGTTGTCCTCCGCGGTGAGCCCGCGCTCCGACCCGGCCACCAGCGCCCCGTAGACGCCCTTGGGCAACCGCCGCTTCGCGCGCCGCTGCGCCTCCGCCACCGACTCGAACCACGCGTTCGCCACCTGCGGACTCCCTGCTGCTCGCCTCGTCCCGGGCGACGCCGTCGTCGCCGGGGTTGCCGTCGCGGAGCCGGCCGGTCCACCGGCGCGCCACGTGGCACTGAGTGCCACCCTAGCGGCCGGGGTGGCCTGGGACACAGCGCGCCGGTCAGGCGTCCTTGATCGCCGAGACGTCGAACTCCACCTGGATCCGGTCACTGACCAGCACGCCGCCGGTGTCGAGGACCGCGTTCCAGGTCAGGTCCCACTCGCTGCGCTTGATCGCCAGCGCACCCTCGAAGCCCACCCGCATGTTGCCGAACGGGTCCAGCGCCGAGCCGGTGAGCGTGAAGTCGATCGAGACCGGCTGGGTGACCGCCTTGATCGTGAGGTCGCCGGTGACCCGGTAGACGTCCCGGTCGACCTGCTCGACCGACGTGGAGACGAACACCATCTCGGGGTGCTGCTCGACGTCGAGGAAGTCGGCCGAGCGCAGGTGCGCGTCCCGGTCCGGGGTGCCCGTGTCGATGCTCGCGGTGGCGATCCGCAGCTGGACGCTGCTGGCCGCCGGCGTCGCGGTGTCCAGGTGGGCGGTGCCGGAGAAGTCGGTGAAGGCACCCCGCACGGTGGTCACCATGGCGTGCCGGGCCCGGACGCCGATCCGGGTGTGCGTGACGTCGACGGTGTAGTCGCCGGTGACGTCCGTCAGGGCGCTGGTGGCGGCGTCGAAGTCCGTCGCGGCGCCCTCGGGTGCGCGGTGCTTGCCCACGGGTCAGCGCTCTCCTCGTCTCGGTGGTCGAACCCCTCGATCCTCCCCGATGGTCCCGCGCCGGCGCACAGGAGGGCCACCCGCGCGGGGGCCCGGACGCAGCGAGGCCCGGGTCCAGCCGGACCCGGGCCTCGCTGCGCACCACCGGTGGCTCAGTACCAGCCGGTGGCCTTCGAGTGCGACCACGCGCCGCACGGCGAGCCGTAGCGGTTGTTGATGTAGATCAGCCCCGCGTCGATCTGCCGGTAGCCGTCGGAGGTCTTGGCGATCCCGGTGCTCTTCCAGGTGGAGTCCAGGAACTGCGGGATGCCGTAGGCGGTGCTGGTCGGGTTCTGGGCGTTCGGGTTCCAGCCGCTCTCCTTGCCCCAGAGGCTCTCCAGGCAGGAGAACTCCGCCTGGTCACCGCCGAGCTTGCCGAGGGCGTAGTCCTGGAACGAGCCCGAGCCGGACGAGGCGGCCGGGGCCGCCGGCGCCCGGGCGGGAGCGGGGGCGGCCGGCGCGGGCGCGCGGGCGGCGGCCCGCTGAGCGGCGGCCGCCTCCTCCGCGGCCTCGGCCTCGGCGGCGGCCTGGGCCTCGGCGGCGATCCGGGCCTCCTCCGCGGCCTGGGCCTCGGCGGCCAGCCGCGCCGCCTCGGCGGCTTGGGCGTCCAGCACAGCCTGGTCGGCGGCGGCCTGCGCCTGGGCGGCGGCGACCTGCTCGGCCTCGCGCTGGCTGCGGTTGGCGGCCAGCTGGCCGAGCCGGTCGGTCAGCCGCCCGTCGACGAGGGCGGTCGCGGTCTGCTGCGAGCTCAGGTCGAGCTGGGCGGCGACGCCGGCGGGCTCGACGGCGGCCTCGGCCCGGGCGTCCGGCTCACCGCCGACGAGGACGTTGACCAGGATCGCGCCGGCGGCCGCGACGCTCAGGTACAGCGTCGGTCGACCCAGCCCACCGGGCGGCTGGCGACGACGGGTCTGCCGGGCGGTCGGGGCGTCACCGGTCGAGAGCAGCGGGAGCACCTCGGTGGTGGGCAGCTGCTCGTCCGACGAGGACGCGGTGGTGCGACGGGACATGAAGAGAAGGGCTCCGTGGGTCTTCCGTGGCCGCCTACCGAGTCAGCTGACGGGTTCGGGCGGGAAGCGGCCCTACCCGGCCGGGCGGTTGCCCGGGCGGGATTCACCCCAGTGGTGCGGTGGGTCCCCGGTTCGCTGCGGGCAGCGACTCGGCGGCATCCGGTGCGGGCTCCCCGGGTGGGGACGAGACGTCCGACCGGACCTGGCCAAGGTAGAGGCCGTGACCCGGCCGTGACAATGCCCGGGAGCGTCTTTCGTCGCCATGTGCCACGGCTCGCACCCGGCGGTGGGGCGGGCTTGGAGCAGAGTGACGGCTGGGGCCGGTGGGACGGCGCAGGTTCAGGGGAGCCGCCACACCGTCGTCCGGCGCACCGCGCCCCCGGCGGCGTCGGGCACGTCGTACTCCGCCTGCGCGAGCAGGCCCTCCTTCGGGACGTACGCGCGCCCGGGGTCGCCCAGCAGCACGGTGGCCCCGCGCAGCCAGGCCGCACCGAGGAAGGGCAGCACCCGGGCGGTCATCTCGCGGTCGTAGCAGACGTCGCCGGCCAGGACGACGTCGATCGCCGGCAGCTCCTCGTCCAGCACGTCGCCGACCACGTCGATGCCGGTGACCCCGTTCACCTCGGCGTTGAGCCCGACCGCCGCGTGCGAGTACGGGTCGACGTCACTGGCCAGCACCCCGCTCGCCCCGGCCAGCACGGCGGCGACGGCAACCAGGCCGCTGCCGGCCCCCAGGTCGAGCACCCGGCGGCCGGCGACGAGCTCCGGGTGGTCGAGCACGTGCCGGGCCAGCGCCTGGCCGCCGGGCCAGGCCGCGGCCCAGAACGGCGGGTCCTCGCCGGCGCCGCCGCCCTCGGTCTCCATCGCCTCCCAGAGCGCGACGACGTCGTCGGCGACGTGCAGCTGCACCTCGGGGACGAGCGACGGGCGGTCCAGCCGGGTGTGCGCCCGCAGGAAGGCCGGTGGGACGGGGTGCGGGACCGCCACGCGGGTCAGTCCTTGCGCTGGCTGCGCACGACGGTGACCGGGCACGGGGCGTGCCGGGTGACCTGGTCGCTGACCGAGCCGAGCAGCAGGCCGGCGAAGCCGCCCCGCCCGCGGGCACCGACGACGAGGAGGTCGGCGTCCTGGGCGGCCTCGATCAGCGAGCGCACCGGGGCCGCGTGCACCACGTGGCAGGTGACCCCGCCGGCCCGCTCAGCGCCCAGCACGGCCCGGACGTCGGCCTCCAGGTCGGCCTGCACCGCCTGCTCGTACTCGCCGATCGGCGGCACGTAGCCCGGCTCCCAGCTGGCCGGCTGCGGCGCGGTGGCGATCCGCCAGCCGCGGACGACGTGCAGCGGCCAGGAGGCGCGCTCGGCCAGCCCGGCTGCCCACTGCAGCGCCTCCTGCGCGCAGTCCGAGCCGTCGTGCCCGACGACGACGCCCCCCGCGACCACGGCGCGGGTCGACACCTCACCCTCGACCGCGGCGAGCTCGGTGGCCGCCTCGTCCCGCTCGGCCGCGAGGGCTGCGTTCTCCGGCTGGGCTCCTGGCTGCTGCGTCAACGCCGTCTCCTGTGCTCGTCTGCGTGTGCTCTGCCGGTACCCGGCACCGACACAGCTTCTCCTACCCGCCCGGTGGACGGCAGGGGCGGAGGGCCCGTCCGGCCCGTGTCGCCCGGCCAGCGGGCTCGGATCGCGCCGGAGGCCGCGCTGCTCTTCACTGATCATGAGCCGGCACACGCCGGCAGGAGCTACTGGAGCAGAGGAGGAACGGCAGCCATGGAGCACTTCACCATCGCCACCGTCGCCGAGGAGAGCGCCGACTTCCGTCGGGTGCTGTGGACCGGCGAGCACACCCAGCTGGTGATCATGACGATCCCGCCGGGTGGGGAGATCGGCGAGGAGGTGCACGAGGAGATCGACCAGATCCTCACCTTCGTCAGCGGCACCGGTCAGGCCGTCGTGGGCGGGCAGAAGAAGAACGTCGCCCAGGGTGACCTCGTCGTCGTCCCCGCCGGCAAGAAGCACAACTTCCTGAACACCGGCGTGAACCCGCTGGTGCTCTACACGGTCTACGGCCCGCCGGAGCACGCCGACAAGGCCGTGCACAAGACCAAGGAGGAGGCCGACGCCCTCGAGGAGGCCGGCAAGGACGAGCCGCCGACCAGCTGATGCCGGGTCGTGCCGGTCGGGCAGGGTGGGCGGCGTGACGACGCAGCCGGGCATCTTCGCCCTCGGCACCCCCGAGCACTGCTATCTGGAGCTCGACCTCGAGCCCGGCTGCTCCGCGGCGGACCTGGTCCGCGGGGTGGCCGGGCTCATCGGTCCGCTCTCCTCCACCGGAGGGGTGAACGTGGTGGTCGGCCTCCGGCCGGAGCTGTGGGCCGAGGTCGCCCCGGACGACGCCCCGGCGGACGCCGCGGGCTGGACCGAGGACCTCGTCGGCGCCGGCCGCTACCGGATGCCGGCGACCCAGCACGACGCCTGGGTCTGGGTCGCCGGGGGCGACCGGACCGCGGTGTTCGACAACGCGCGCGCCGTGCTCGCCGCCCTGGCCGGGGTCGCCCGGGTGGGCGCGGAGGTCACCGGTTGGCTGTACCGGCACGACCGGGACCTGACCGGTTTCGTCGACGGCACCGAGAACCCGTCGCTGCTGACCGCCGCCGAGGTCGCGGCGGTGCCGGCGGGCGAGCCGGGCGCGGGAGCGAGCATCGTGCTCTACCAGGTGTGGCGGCACGACAGCGCCACCTGGGAGAGCCTGGGCGTGCACGGCCAGGAGATGATGATGGGGCGCACCAAGCCCGACAGCGTCGAGCTGCCCGAGGACGTGATGCTGCCCAGCGCGCACGTCGCCCGCACCACCGTCGAGGTGGACGGCGAGGAGAAGCCGATCTTCCGGCGCAACGTCGCCTACGGCGGGGTCACCGACCACGGGACGGCGTTCGTCGGGTTCGCCCGCGACCAGTGGCGGCTGACCGAGATGCTCCGCCGGATGGCCGGGGCGACCGACGGGATCCGCGACGGGCTCACCGGCTACCTGACCCCGCTGACCGGCGCGTACTACACCTGCCCGTCGATCGAGGCCCTCGCCCGCTTCGCGCCGTCGGACGAGGACTGAGGGCCGTCGTGCCGGAGGAGCCGGAGCGGCCCGAGCCGGAGGGTGGGGACCCGGCGTGCTGGCTGGACCAGGTGTGCCCGGCCTGCGGCCGGCTGACCGAGCGGACGGCGGCAGGCCGCTGCGCTGCCTGCGGGGAGCCCTGGGACTGAGCGCCATGTCCGCGCCGGACGCCGCGGGCGTGCGGGTGGGTGTGGGCGGCGCGCCACCTGACCCGGAACGGCCGGTGCCGGCGCTCCGTTCGACCCGGCACGGGTCGACAGCGGCCGCGCGCACTGGGGCGCGGTTCGTCACCCGTCAAGGGCCCGGTGTGCACCCCGCGGAGGTCAGGCGGCTGAGCTCCTGGCGACCTGGCTGCCGTACCAGCTGGTCAGCAGGTGCGCGCGGACCGAGCCGGGCAGCGCACCCCAGCGCAGCAGCGCTGCGCGGGCCGGCAGCGCGCTGGCCGCGGCCAGCTGGCCCAGCTCGCGGACCCGCTCCGGTCGCGGGCTGTTCGGCCCGCGATCGTGCAGGCCGGCGGTGAGCTGGCTGTCGAAGGCCGCGAGGATGTCGGCCTGGTGCTCCGGGTCGAACCACTGAGGGCTCCGCGCCGAGCTCGCTGCGAGGTGATGACGGATCACGATGCGCTTATCGGCCCGTTGTGCCCGCGCTGTGACCTGAACAGGGCCCACTGGCTTCCCGGAATTGCGGTCCCGCCCCATGGGGCACAGGTGTCACACCCGCACCAGCGGTCGCGCTCGCCCCGCGATCGCATGACGGCTCAACTCGCCCAGCCGACCTCCCCTCGCGAGCGGTGAGAGAGGTCAGCGACTCCCCCGTGTCCTGAGCAACCGCAGGTTGTGGGTGTCAGAAGGGCGGCGGGTCGTCGTCGTCCGGCGGTGGGCCGCCGCTGCCGACCAGGTGGCGGACGGCGGATGTGTGGAGGCCCGGTGGTCGGGTGGTGCGGGTGACGCCGGAGGGT
Organism: Modestobacter sp. VKM Ac-2979; assembly: GCF_026967995.1. NCBI lineage: Bacteria > Bacillati > Actinomycetota > Actinomycetes > Geodermatophilales > Geodermatophilaceae > Modestobacter > Modestobacter sp. VKM Ac-2979. The sequence goes on along the minus strand of NZ_JAPVBO010000008.1, from coordinate 163,587 downwards.
GTGGTGACGGTCAGGACGCCGTTGTCGGTCATCGTGAAGCGCCATCTGGGTGCGTGGGTCTTGAGCCGGTGGTGTCGCCGGCACAGGCAGCACAGGTTGGTGCAGTCGGTGGCCCCGCCGTCGCGGTGAGCGCAGACGTGGTCGAGGTCGGTGCGGGCGGCCGGTCGCCGGCAGCCGGGGTGCCGGCAGGTGCGGTCCCGGGCCCGCACGAAGCGGAACTGCGCAGGGGTCGGCGTGTACCGGTCGACGGCCGGTGGCCGGTCCAGCACCGCGCATCCGCAGTCCCGGTCGGGGTGGGTGCGGCAGCCGTGGCGGGCCAGCCGTTCCAGCTCCGGGCGGGTCACCGTCGCCCGCAGCGCGCCGGTGACGGGGTCGGTGAGGTCGATGGCCAGGGTGCCGCCGCCGGTGGGTGCCTGCAGCCCACCGGGGCAGATCGCGTCCAGCTGCACCAGCAGTTCCCGCAGCTGCCCGGCGGTGATCGGCGCCCCGTCCACCGTGGCGGCGTCCCGGTCATCGGAGGGCGCGCTGCGCCCATCGCCCGGCGCGCTGAGGCCATCGCCCGGCGCGCTGCGCCCACCGCTCGGTGCGCTGAGCGCTCCACCTGGCGCGGCACGACCATCGGTGGGGCGGGTGTGCAGCGCCGGCAGCGGCGCCTGCACGTGCAGATGTGCGGTGACCGGCTCCCGGCTGGTGTCCCACGGACGCAAGATCAAGTCGGCCATCACCTGCGCCCGGAGCTGACCGATCGGCCGCCCATCACCCTCGACCTTCGCCATCCGCGCGTAGGCGTCCACCGCCTCCCGGCACGCCGCGGCCACCGGCATCGGCATCGCCGCGACCAGCTCACCCATGCCATCGGCGGTGGCCCGGGTGGTCACATCCGCACACCGCTCGGCCTGCTTCCGCCGCCGATCGGCCGCCGCCTCGTCCAGCGCGATCAATGCCGCCGCCGTCCGCTCCTGCAACCGCCGCGGCGTCTCCCCCGCCACCGCCCGCCCCAGCGCTTGGGCCTCCACCTCGGCCACGATCCCCGGCTCCACCCGGCCTCCGGCATCGACCGACTGGCCGCCCAGCGCCCGCACGATCGCGTTCGCCCGCGCCGGGTCGATCAGGCTGTCGGCCAACGCAGCCCAGGTGGCCGGCAGCTCACGCACCAGCACCAGGGACCGCTCGCCCAGCACCGTGGCCGCCGTCCGCGAGATGCCCGCCACCAGCGCCAGCTCATCGGCCAGGAACTCCGACACCCCCACCGGCACCCTGACCGGGGCCCAGTCCTCGACTCCGTGACCCGGCTGCTCCTCGGACAGGTCCCACTCCACCGGCCGACGCCGAGCCAACTCCGCCACCACCACCGCCTCATAGGCAGCCAGCTGCGCCCGCACGTCGGCGAGCGCAGCCAACTCCCCGACCAGCCCGGCATCGGAGAAGCCCCGCGGCGACAGCACCTCCGACAACCGGGTACGCCGACGCGTCACCCCTGCCGGCGGTGGCGGCCACTCAGCCAGGGACGAGGACCGCGGCGACACCGTCACCGCCACCCCGAACCCACCGGCCTCGAACACACCCCGAACCTAGGCGAGGGGTACGACAGTTCTGCCCGGTCACGACAAGACCCCGGCCACGGATCGACGCACCCCTGCCAACCTCGGCCGGCGCCCTGGCCGACGTCGGGCGACCGCTGCCACGCTCGCGGCCATGGCCCTCGGACTCGGTCTCCTCGGCGTCCCGACCAGCGCCGGTTCGCACAACGCCGGGCAGGAGAAGGCCCCGGCCGCCCTCCGTGCAGCCGGTCTCGTCGCGGCGCTCCGCACGGCCGGCCTGGACGTCGAGGACACCGGCGACCTCGCCGTCCGGCGCCACCGCCCGAGCCCGCCGGTCGACGGGGTGCGCGCTCTCGACCGGGTGGTCGAGGTGGTCACCGAGGTCGCCGACCGGGTGGCCGCGATCCGGGCCGCCGGGCGGCGACCGCTGGTGCTGGGCGGCGACTGCACCGTCACCCTCGGCGTCCTGGCCGGCCTGGCTCGACACGATGACGTCGGCCTGGCCTACGTGGACGGGGACGCCGACCTCAACACCCCCGCCGGCAGCACCTCCGGCGTCCTCGACACCATGGGCGTCACGCACCTGCTGGGCGGCGGCGCCCCGGCGCTGGCCGACATCGGCCCCCGCACCCCCCTGCTGCCCGGCGACCACCTCGAGCTCTTCGGCTTCGACCCCGGTGAGCTCGACACCGACCAGTGGACCCGCCTCGTCGAACACCGGCTGTCGGCGACCCCCGCACCGGTCGTGCGCGCGGCCCCGGCGGGCAAGGCCGCCGAGGCGGTCGAGCGCCTCGAAGCCGTCTGCAGCACCTTCCTGGTGCACCTGGACGTCGACGTGCTCGACACCAACGACGTCCCGCTGGCCAACTTCCCGCACTCGGCGGGCCTCTCCCTCGGCGAGCTCGCCGGTGCGCTCGACGTGTTCTGCGGCAATGCCGCCTGCGCCGGGCTGGTGCTCACGGAGGTCGACCCCGACCACGACCCGGACGGCACCCTGCTCCCCCAGCTGATCGACGTGGTCGCGACGGCCCTAAGCCCGGGGAGACTCCGGGCGTGACCTCCGACCAGGGCTACGGACCGGACCACGCGACGGCGTTCGGCCTCAGCGCACACCACGTGATGCTGGCCATCCCGGCCGGCAGCGAGGACCGGTGCCGCGCCTTCTGGGTCGACGTGCTCGGCCTCGTCGAGCTGCCCAAGCCACCGCAGCTGGCCGCTCGCGGCGGCCTGTGGGTACGTGGCGACGGGCTGGAGCTGCACCTGGGCGTGGAAGCCGACTTCCGCCCCGCCCGGAAAGCCCATCCCGGCATCCGGGTCCACCACCTCGACGGCCTGGCTGCGCTGCTCACCGACAACGGCATCGCGATCAGCTGGGACACCGAGGGCTTTCCGGGCCACCGCCGCTGCTACGCCGACGACCCGGTCGGCAACCGACTGGAGTTCATCCAGCGCGACACGACGGTCCCGAACTGGTGACCTACAACCCGCCGGCCACCCGCAGCACGGCGCCGGTGACGTAGCCGGCCTCCGGGCCCAGCAGCCAGGCGATCGCCGGAGCGATCTCGTCCGGCTCCCCCGGGCGGCCCATCGGCACCCGGGCGGTCACCCGCTCCAGCCGGCCCGCGTCGCCGGCGCCGGCGTGGATGTCGGTGCGCACCAGCCCCGGCGCCACCGCGTTGACCCGGACGCCGTCGTCCGCGAGCTCCTTCGCGAGGCCCATGGTCAGCGCGTCCACCCCGGCCTTCGCCGCCGCGTAGTGCACGTACTCGTGCGCCGAGCCGAGCGTCGCCGCGCTGGAGGAGACGGTGACGATCGAGCCACCCGGCCCGCCCCGCCGCTGGGACATGACCTGCGCCGCCCGGCGGACGCACAGGACGACGCCCAGCAGGTTCACGTCGATCACCTGGCGGACGACGTCCACCGGGGTGTCGGCCAGGTCGCCGAGGTGGGCGGTCAGGCCGGCGTTGGCGACGAGCCCGGTGACCGGCCCCAGCTGTTCCGCCGCGGCGGCGAAGAGCGCGTCGACGTCGTCGGGGTCGGAGACGTCGGCCCGGACGGCGACCGCCCGGCCCCCGTGGGCCTGCGCTGCGCTGACCACCGCAGCCGCCTCGTCCCGCCCCGAGCGGTAGCCGACGACCACGTCGTGGCCCTGCCGGGCGAGGTGGTCGACGGTGGCGGCGCCGATGCCCCGGCTCCCGCCGGTGACGACGGTGACCGGACGACCGGAGGGCGACTGCGGAGGGGACACCCGCTGATCCTCCCCGCCCGGTGCCGGGAGACTGTCACCCCCGCCCGGCAGACTGCTCGACGTGGAGAACAGGCCCGAGGCCGCCTTCCGGCGACTGCAGCCGCTGCTGGTCGAGGTGCGCGACGCACTGCTCGGCGGCCTGACCGTCAGCCGCGAGATCCACGCGGCGCACGGCTGGCAGCCGGCCGCCGACCGGCACCTGGACCACCAGCTGGTCCGCCGGGAGGCGATGGAGCGACTGCGCCCCTACGCCGAGCACCACGACCACCCGTTCGGCACGCAATTGGAGCTGGTCGACCCGGGCAACGAGAACCTCGGGCTGCCGATGAGCGGGTTGATCCTGCGCACCCCCACCGAGGTGTTGCGGGTCTGGCACTCCGACGACGGCGAGCTGCCCGCCGCCGACACCCAGGGCCTGCGCGACTTCTACCGGCAGGCGCCGGTCGCCCAGCAGCGCCTGCAGCTGGCGATCGACGGTGCCCCCGACCTGCGCCGGCGCGACCACCTGGCGCTGCTGTGGGCCGATGCCCGCACACCCGGCCGGGCGCCGGAACTGGTCCGGTTCGACCTCGTCCGTCCGCGCGACTGGGCCGGGCGGCGGGTCGAGGTCGACTGGCGGGTGGGTCTGCTCGACCTGCTCGGCCGCCGCGCAGCCTGACCGGCCGGCGCCCGACACCGCGAGCGACACCCCGGCGGGCACCCCGCGCGGCACGCCCGTGAGCCCGGACACCACAATGTCCCGGTGCACAGAGGCAGGAACGTAGACCCCGGAATCGCGCGCTCGTGGCTGCTGGTCAACGGCGCCCGCACCGAGCTGTTCGACGAGGCGCACGAGTCGCGCGCCGACCAGATCGTGCTGGACATCGAGGACGCGGTCGACCCGGCCCGCAAGCCCGATGCCCGGGCCGACGTCGTCGAGTGGCTCTCCGCCCCCGGCAACCGGGCGTGGGTGCGGATCAACGACCACGCAACCCCGTTCTGGGCCGACGACGTCGCCGCGCTCGCCGGGCTGCCCGGCCTGGCCGGCGTGATGCTCGCCAAGACCGAGGCGGCCGAGCACGTCACCGAGACCTTCGACCGGCTGGGCGGCTCCACCCCGGTGCTCGCGCTGGTCGAGTCGGCGCTGGGCATCGAGGAGGCCGTGCGGATCGCCTCGGCCCGCGGCGCCTTCCGGCTGGCCTTCGGCAGCGGTGACTACCGCCGCGACACCGGCACCAGCGCCGACGACCTGGCGATGGCCTACCCCCGTTCCCGCCTGGTCATCGCCAGCCGGGTCGGTGGCCTGCCCGGCCCGATCGACGGGCCCACGGTGGGCACCAGCCACCCGATCCTGCGCGAGCAGTCGGCGCTGACGGTCTCCCTCGGACTCACCGGCAAGCTGTGCCTGCAGCTGGACCAGCTCCCGGTGATCAACGAGGTCATCAGCCCGGCACCGTCGGACGTCGCCTGGGCCCGGGACTTCCTGGCCGACTTCGACGCCCGCGGCCAGGTCATCCGCGACGGCAGCGACCTGCCCCGCCTCGGCCGGGCCCGCAAGATCGAGAAGCTCGCCACCGCGTTCGGCGTCGAGCCCTCCTGACCTGACCGCGCCAGCGGCCCCCTCCCCCCGCCAGGGAGGGGGCCGTTCGTCTCTCAGGCCCCGCGGACGGCGACGACCACGGTGGCCGCCAGGTCGTCGTCCTCGACGACCCGGGCCGTCAGCCCGGCGGCGGTGCACGCGGCCCGCGTCGCCGGCGCCTGCTGCCGGCCCGTCTCGATGAGCAGTGCACCGCCGGGCGCCAGCCAGCCCGGCGCCCCCGCCGCCACCCGACGCTGTACGTCCAGCCCGTCGACCCCGCCGTCCAGCGCGGCCCGTGCCTCGTGGTCGCGGGCCTCCGGCGGCATCAACGCGATCGCCTCGGTGGGCACGTAGGGCGCGTTCGCCACCAGGACGTCGACCCGGCCACGGAGTGACTCCGGGAGCGGGTCGTACAGGTCGCCCGCGTACACCGCCCCCGACACGTTGCGCCGCGCGCAGCGGACGGCGACCGGGTCCAGGTCGGCCGCGTGCAGCTCGACCGACGGGACGACGGCCGCCACCGCCGCACCCACCGCGCCGACCCCGCAGCACAGGTCCAGGACGACCGAGCCCGAGGAGGCCAGCGCGACCGCCTCCCGCACCAGCAGCCGGGTGCGCTGCCGCGGCACGAACACGCCCGGCTCGACGGCCAACCGCAGCCCGCAGAACTCTGCCCAGCCGAGCACCTGCTCCAACGGCTCGCCCGCCACCCGGCGCGCGACCAGGCCGTCGAGCTGGGCAGCCGACGCGGCCGCCGCCAGCAGCAGCACCGCCTCGTCCTCGGCGAACACGCAGCCGGCCGCGCGCAACCGGGCGACGACAGCAGGGTCGGGGGCGGGGCACATCAGCGGCCAGTGTGCCGCCTCGCTGACGGAACACGACCGCACCGATACGGTGCCGCCATCGACGGCGGGCCGGAAGGGGTGGGCGTGGACCAGCGGCGGGACGGCTTCGCCGCGTTCGTGGCCGAGCACGAGCAGGAGCTGCGCGGAACGGCCCTGCTCCTCACCGGCGACGCCGCCGCGGCCGACGAGCTGCTCGTGGCGGCCCTGGCCCGGACGCACCGCCGCTGGCGGCGGCTCGGCGCACCGGCGACCGCCCTGGCCGACACCCACGACGCGCTCGTCTCCGCCACGCTGGGCCGGACCCGTCTCCCCGCGACCGGCCGGGACAGCGTGCTCGCGGCGGAGCCGGATGAGCACCCGGACCACCGGTGGCTGGCGGCGCTCGCCGAGCTGGACCCGCGCACCCGCGCCGTGGCGGTGCTCCGACTGCACGAGGCGCAGGACGAGGACGACGTCGCGACGCTGCTGGGCTGCTCCCCCGCCGAGGTCGGGGCCGCCCTCGCCGATGCCCTGGCCACCCTGGCCCCCTTGCTGGCCAGCGAACCGGTCGAGCCGGACCAGCCGGTCGAACCGGTCGCCGCCCCCCAGCCCCCGCCGGTGGCGGTCCCGGACCCCCCGGTGACGCCTGGCCCCACCACCGACCCAGCCGACCCGTACGCGATCTACCGCCGACCGGGGACACCGGCTCCGCTCCCGGTCCAGCGGCCGGCTCCTGCGGCGGCGCCCGCGCCGACCCCCGCTCCCCTCGCCGTGCGGCCGCAGCCGAGCGACGACCCGAACGCCATCTACCGGAGGCCGACGTGACCGCGGACGCCGGGCAGGCCGTCGCCGACCGGCTGCACCGGATCGCCGAGCGCGCTGGGCCCGCCGACGACGGCCACACCGCAGCCCGCGCCGTCGCACTGGACCGGCACCGACGGCGACGGGCCGGCAGCTGGGCCACCGGCGCCCTCGCCGTCGTGCTCCTGGGCACCGGTGCCTCGCTCGCCCACTCGGCGGTGACCGAGCCGCCGGCCGCGACCGCCACCTCGACCCCGGCGCCAGTCACCAGCACCTACGTTGCCCCGCAGTCGGAGCTGGTCGAGGCGCCCGTCCGCGGCTCCCTCGCCGACGACGAGGACTTCCTCGCCGCGATGGCCGCCGCCCCGTGGACCGGCCCGGTCGGGCCGGACGGTGACGTCGTCGACTGGGGCGGACCGGAGCCGGAGCCGGGCACCGGGCGGGTGGTCTACGCCGCCGACGTCCCCGGCGGCCACCGATGGGCCGTGGTGGTCGCCCGCGCCGGGACGGAGTGGGTCTGGACCTGGTTCACCGGGCCGCGCGGCGCGGAGCCCGCGGAGATGACGCCGGTGATCGGCGGGGTGCCGCTGTGGACCGGACCGCTGGCCCTGATGGACGGCTCCGCGGAGACCAGCACGCTGGTCGTGCTCGGCGAGCCCGGACTGGAGGCCGAGTACTCCCCCAGTCTGGACCGGACCTCCGGCGGTGAGCTGGTGCGCGACTTCGACCCGCTGCCGCTGGTCGACGGGGTCCCGCTGGGGGTGGTCATCTCCCCGGTCACCTGGACCGCTGGGGAGGTGCAGGTCACCAGCCCGGTCGGGCAGCAGTCGCTGTCCCCGATGCTCAGCGGCCCGCTGCCGTCGTGGCCGACGTTCCCGACCGGCCCGGTCGACGAGGCCCTCGTCGCCCCGTGTCTGGAGCAGCTCGGTCTCGACGTCCAGACCGGGTCCGGCTTGAGCTGGGAAGCGCCCGAGCAGTTGAGCAGCGCCGAGGAGGCCGCCCGGGAGCAGGAGATCGCCGCGTGTTTTCGAGCCGGGGAGCGCTGAGCCGGCTCAGGGCTGCCGGTACTCCGCGTCCGGGACGTCGGTGACGAACATGTGCCCCGGGGCGTGGGTGATCGCGAACGGCGGCCGGGAGGCCATGAGTGCGGCCTGCGGCGTCACGCCGCACGCCCAGAACACCGGGACGTCGCCAACGGCGAACTCGACCGGGTCGCCGAAGTCGGGCCGGGTCAGGTCGGCGATGCCGAGCGCGGCCGGTGACCCGACGTGCACCGGCGCCCCGTGCACGGCGGGCATCCGCGCGGTCACCTGCACCGCGGTGGCCACGAGGTGCCCGGGCACCGGGCGCATCGACACCACCAGCGGCCCGGACAGCCGCCCGGCCGGCCGGCACTCCCGGTCCGTCCGGTACATCGACACGTTGCGGCCCTGCTCGATGTTGCGCACCGGCACCCCGGCGTCCAGCAGGGCGGTCTCGAAGCTGAAGCTGCAGCCGATCAGGAAGGCGACCAGGTCGTCGGTCCAGAGGTCGGCGACGTCGGTGGGCTCGTCGACCAGCTCGCCGTCCCGCCAGACCCGGTAGCGCGGCAGGTCGGTGCGCAGGTCGGCGTCCGGTGCGAGCACGGTGCGGTACGACCCGGCGTCGGTGACGTCCAGCAGCGGTACCGGCTGCGGGTTGCGCTGGCCGAACAGCAGCATGTCCCAGGCCCAGTCCCGGGGCAGCACGACCAGGTTGGCCTGGGTGTGCCCGGGCGCCCAGCCCGACGAGGGGACGGCGAGGCCGGCGCGGAACGACGCCCGCGCAGCGGCAGGGTCGGCGGCGGGGACGAGGGTCACGGGTTCCTCCGGAGTCGGTCGCGGTGGGCCGCGCGCAGCTCGGCCTCCGAGTCGTGCAGGTAGGCCTCGAGCTCCTTGGCCGCCTGCTCCACCTCCCCGGCGGTCAGCAGGTCCAGCAGCCCACGGTTGCGGCTGACGTACGGCTCGTGCAGCCGCTGCGGCACCGCGATGGCGTGGAAGGCGAGCCGGAGCTCGGCGAGCAGGCGGGCCGTCGTCTCGTCGATCCGCCGGCTGCCGGCCAGCGCCACCAGCTGCTGGTGGAAGCGCATGTTGGCGGTGCCGGCGGCGCCCCAGTCGCCGCGCCGGGCGGCGTCCTCACCGGCGGCGACGGCGTCGTGCAGCGGCCGCAGCCGGACGGCGTCCAGACCCTCCAGCCGGCGGACGACGTCGCACTCGATCGTCCGCCGCAGCCGGTACAGGTCGACCAGGTCGTCCTCGTCCAGCTCGGGCACGAACACCCCGCGGTGCAGCCGGTGCACCAGCAGGCCCTCGTGGGTGAGCAGCCGGAACGCCTCGCGCAGCGTGTTCCGGCTGACGTGCAGCACCTCGACCAGCTGCTCCTCCGACAGCCGGGTGCCCGGCGGCAGGTCGCCCTCGATCACCCGGGAGCGCAGCAGCTCGGCGACCCGCTCGGCGGTGCTGGAGCGGTCGAAGCTGCGCACCTCGTGCGCCACGGTGCGCAGCCAGGCGGCGTCGGTGGGCTCGGGCATGCCGACATCCTGCCGTCTCCTGATGTGTCCGCGCAGTAAATTGTCGCGCCATCCTCTTGAAGGATTGTTCAACAACTCCCTAGGTTCGGTCGCCAACGGCACCACCCCTCGGACAGCGACCCCTCGCCACCGCGGGCCCACTCGACCCCATCCCGGGAGCAGCCATGGCAGCCGAACCGCAACGCACCCCCGCCGAGCCGTCCACCGCACCCAACGGGCGGCTCGCCTCCAGCACCCGCTCCACCCTGCTCGGCGCGATGTTCCTGATGGCCACCTCGGCCATCGGTCCCGGGTTCATCACCCAGACGACCACCTTCACCGTGCAGCTGGGCGCCGCGTTCGCCTTCGCGATCGTCATCTCGATCCTGATCGACATCGCGCTGCAGCTGAACGTCTGGCGGGTCATCGGCGTCAGCGGCCGGCGCGCGCAGGAGCTGGGCAACCTGGTCGCCCCGGGCCTCGGCTGGGTGATGGCCGCCTTCCTGCTGATCGGCGGGCTGGTGTTCAACATCGGCAACGTCAGCGGTGCCGGCCTGGGCACCAACGCCATGCTCGGGCTCGACCCGAAGCTCGGCGGGGCGCTGTCGGCGCTGATCGCCATCGGCATCTTCCTGAGCAAGCGGGCCGGGGTCGCGGTCGACCGGATCGTCGTCGTCCTCGGGCTGGTGATGATCGTGCTGACCACCTACGTCGCGATCACCTCCGGCCCGCCGGTGGGCGAGGCGCTGCGCAACGTCGTCCTGCCCGAGGACATCGACGTGCTGGCGATCACCACGCTGGTCGGCGGCACGATCGGCGGCTACATCGTCTACGCCGGCGCCCACCGGCTGCTCGACTCGGGCATCTCCGGCCCCGGCCGGGTCCGGGACATCACCCGCGGCTCGGTCACCGGCATCCTGATCACCGCGGTCATGCGGGTCGTGCTCTTCCTGGCGATCCTCGGCGTGGTCACCGGCGGCGCGGCGCTCGACCCGACCAACCAGGCCGCGTCGGCGTTCGAGCAGGCCGCCGGCGAGGTCGGCCTGCGGGTGTTCGGCATCGTGCTGTGGGCCGCGGCGATCACCAGCGTCATCGGCGCCTCCTACACCTCGGTGTCCTTCGTGACCTCCCGGACGAGGACGTCGGACCGCACCCGCTCGCTGCTGGTCGTCGGGTTCATCGCGTTCACCTCGCTGGTCTACGTGCTGATCGGCACCGCGCCGACCACGCTGCTGGTGTTCGCCGGGGCCTTCAACGGGCTGCTGCTGCCGATCGGGATCGCCGTCCTGCTCTGGGTGGCCACCCGCCGCACCGACCTGCTCAACGGCTACCGCTACCCGCGCTGGCTGCTGGTGATCGGCTGGATCGCCTGGCTGCTGACCCTGTACCTGGCGATCAACTCGATCCGCCCGGTCATCGACCTGTTCGCGTGAGGGAGGCTGTCGACATGACCCGTGTGGACCTGAACTCCGACCTCGGTGAGGGCTTCGGCCAGTGGACGCTCGGCGACGACGACGCCCTGCTCGGCCTGGTCACCAGCGCCAACGTCGCCTGCGGCTTCCACGCCAGTGACGCCACGATCATGCGGCGGGTCTGCGCCAAGGCCGTCGAGTCCGGCGTCGCGATCGGCGCCCAGGTCGGCTACCGCGACCTGCCCGGCTTCGGTCGCCGGTTCATCGACGTGGAACCCGAGGCGCTGACCGCCGACGTCGTCTACCAGATCGGTGCGCTGGAGGGCTTCGCCCGGATCGCCGGCGACCGGGTGCGCTACGTCAAGCCGCACGGCGCGCTCTACAACGCGATCGTGCACCACGAGGAGCAGGCGGCCGCGGTGGTCGCCGCCGTCGTCGCCTACGACCGGACGTTGCCGGTGCTGGGCCTGCCGGGCTCCGCGTGGTTGCGGCTGGCCGCCGAGGCGGGGCTGACCGTGGTGCACGAGGCGTTCGCCGACCGCGCCTACACCCCGGAAGGCACGCTGGTCTCCCGCCGGCTGCCCGGCGCGGTGCTGCACGACCCGGCCGAGATCGCCGCGCGGTGCGTGGCGATGGCCGCCGGCGAACCGATCACCGACGTCGAGGGGGGCGAGCTGACGCTGCAGCCGGGCTCGATCTGCGTGCACGGCGACACCCCGGGTGCGGTGGAGATCGCCCGGCAGGTGCGCACCGCGCTGACCACGGCGGGGGTCGAGCTCGCCCCCTTCGCCGGTTGATGCGGCTGCTCCCCAGCGGGAGCGCCGCCCTGCTGGTCGAGCTGGACGGGCTGGACGACGTCCTGGCGCTGTACGCCGCGCTCAGCGCCGACCCGCCGCACGGCGTGGTCGACGTCGTGCCGGCCGCCCACACCGTGCTGTTGATGACCGACCCCGCGGTCACCACCCTGGCCGCGGTCGCCGACGCGGTCCGGACGACGACCCCGCGGCCGGACACGCGGGCCGTCGGCGACACCGTCGAGCTGCCGGTGCACTACGACGGCGCCGACCTGGCCGAGGCCGCCGAGCTGCTCGGCCTCACGCCGGACGAGCTGGTCGAGCGGCACACCGGGGCCGAGTGGACGGTGGCCTTCTGCGGCTTCGCCCCCGGCTTCGGCTACCTCACCCAGCCCGGCGGGCAGTGGGAGGTGCCCCGCCGGCCGACCCCGCGCACCGCGGTGCCGCCGGGGTCGGTCGCGCTGGCCGGGGAGTTCAGCGGCGTCTACCCGCGGGAGTCGCCGGGCGGCTGGCAGCTGATCGGGCGCACCGAGGTGGCCGTGTTCGACCTGGCCCGCGAGCCGGCCGCGCTGCTCCGGCCCGGCACCACGGTGCGGTTCGCGGCGGTACGCCGGTGAGCCTCACCGTGCTGGCGACCGGGCCGCTCACCACCGTGCAGGACCTCGGCCGGCCCGGGCAGGCAGCCCTGGGCATCGGCCGTTCGGGCGCCTGCGACCGGGCGTCGGCCGCGCTGGCCAACCGGCTGGTCGGGAACCGCGCCGACGCCGCGGTGCTCGAGGTGACCTTCGGCGGGCTCACCGTCCGCGCCGAGGCCGACCTGCTGGTGGTCAGCACCGGTGCGCGCTGCCCCGGCGCCCCGCACGCCGCGCCCACGGTGCTGCGCCGGGGACAGGAGCTGCGGCTGGGCCCGCCGGCCAGTGGGCTGCGCACCTACCTCGCGGTCCGCGGCGGCATCGCCGTCCCGCCGGTGCTGGGCTCCCGGGCCACCGACCTGCTGGCCGGGCTCGGGCCGGCGGTGGTCGCCACCGGTGACGTGCTCCCGGTCGGCGAGCCGGTCGACCCGGCCCCGGGTGTCGACCTGGCGCCGGTGCCCGAACCCACCGCCGGCGAGCTCACCGCCACCGTGCTGCCCGGGCCGCGCGCCGACTGGTTCGGCGACGCCGGCTGGGCGGCCCTCACCGGCCAGGCCTGGACGGTCACCAGCGAGAGCAACCGGGTCGGCCTGCGGCTGGACGGCGCACCGCTGGAGCGGCTGCGCGCCGGGGAGCTGCCCAGCGAGGGGATGGTCCGCGGGGCACTGCAGGTGCCGCCGTCCGGGCTGCCGGTGCTGTTCCTCGCCGACCACCCGGTGACCGGCGGCTACCCGGTGATCGGGTACGTGACCGACGCCGACGTCGACGCGTGCGCCCAGCTCCGCCCCGGCCAGGCGCTGCGGCTGCGCCCGGGCCGACCGTGACCCCCGACGAGCCCGTCGAGCTCGGGCGCGCCTCCGGGCCGCACGGCGAGGTGGTGCTGCGCCGGCGGGGGCCGGTGACGGAGCTGGTCGTCGACGGCGTCTTCGCGATGGACGACGTGGACACCAGCACCGAGCGGGCGCTGGCGGTCGAGGCGCTGCGCCGCTGCGCGGGAGACCGGCTGCGGGTGCTGGTCGGCGGGCTCGGCCTGGGCTGGACGGCGGCCGCCGTGCTCGCCGAGCCCCGGGTCGCCGCCGTGGAGGTCGCCGAGCTCCAGCCCGCGCTGGTCGGCTGGGCCGGCGCCGGTCTGCTGCCCGGGCTGCCGGAGCTCGCCCGCGACCGGCTGGAGCTGCACACCGCCGACGTCGCGGTGCTGCTGGCCGAACGGCCGGGACGGTACGACGCCGTCCTGCTCGACGTGGACAACGGCCCCGGCTTCCTGGTGCACCAGGCCAACGCACCGCTGTACGAGGAGGCCGGGCTGGGCACCGCGCTGGCCGCGCTGCGCCCGGGCGGGGTGCTGGCCATCTGGTCCGCCGACCCGGCCCCGGCGCTCGCCGACCGGCTGAGTGCACTGCTGGGGGCGACCGACGTCGAGCACCTGGTGCTGCCGGTCGAGCGCGACGGCCGGCGGTTCGACTACGCGATCGTGCTCGCCCGCCGCGGCGCTCAGCGGTCGGCCGGGGGCCCGTCCGGCCGCTCGTCCGGCCGGGAGTAGGCCGACGTGCCGCGCAGCCGGGCGCTGACCGCGGTGACCAGGGGCACCAGGACGACGCCGTCCCGGGCCATCCGCGCGCGCAGCTGCCGCCGGTGGGTCAGCACCCCCACCAGCCCGATGGCCCAGAAGACGTACTGCACGGCGAACGCCGCCCGGAACGCGTCCAGCGAGTAGTCCGTGGAGCTGCCCGGGGTCATCGCGTCGAGCACGAAGCCGATCGCCAGCACGGTGCACAGCGAGGCGAAGAAGCCGCCGACGTTGACGAAGCCGGTGGCGCTGCCCGACCGCTCGACCGGGTTCTCGGTGCGGGCGTAGTCGAAGCCGATCATCGACCCGGGGCCGTTGGTGCCCAGCACCACGACCAGCACGACCAGCAGCCACATCGGAGCGGGGCCCGGCCACAGCAGCACGACGGTCCAGACCACCGCGGTGACGGTGAGGATGCCGAAGACCAGGTTGGAGCGGCGCAGCGGCCACTGCCCGACCAGCCGGCCCAGCAACGGCCCGAACGCCATCCCGACCAGCACCAGCAGGGTCAGCAGGCCGGCCGCCGTCCCGGGCGCCAGCCCCTGGCCCACGGTCAGGAACGGGTACCCCCACAGCAGCGCGAAGACGGTGCCGGAGAACTGGGTGACCAGGTGCGTGTAGAGGCCGATCCGGGTGCCCGGCTCGCGCCAGGCGGCCGCCAGGTTCGCCCGGACGGTGGCCATGTCGGCGACGGTCGGGGCGGGCGTGCCGGGCGGGGCGTCGCGCAGCGCGACCAGCACCAGGATGCCGACCAGCACGCTGACCGCAGCGGCGCCCAGGAAGGTCGGCGTCCAGCCGGCGGTGTGCAGTAGCGCGACCAGCGGGTAGGCGGCCACGATCTGGCCGACCTGACCGAGGATCCCGGTGAGCTGGGTGACCACCGGGACGGTGCGCCCGGGGAACCACAGCGGCACCAGCCGGAGCACGCTGATGAAGGTCATCGCGTCACCGGCACCCACCAGCACCCGGGCCGCGACCGCGGTGGGCACGCTGTCGGCCAGGGCGAGCACCAGCTGCCCCACGGCCATCGTGACCGCGCCGGCCACGATCATCCTCCGCGAGCCGAACCGGTCCAGCAGCACACCGACCGGCACCTGCAGGCCCGCGTACACGGCCAGCTGCAGCACCAGGAACAGCGAGATCGCCGACGCCCCGGCGGAGAACCGCTCCTGCGCCTCGATCCCGGCGACGCCGAGGGAGGCCCGGTGGAAGATCGCGACCGCGTAGGCCACCAGGCCGACCAGCCAGATCACGTAGGCGCGGGACGGCGTCCGGACAGCTGGCTCAGTCACGTACAGGGACGACGCCGTCCCGCCGCCCGTCCTTCCCGGAACGGGCTGTGCACTTCCTCACCCGGGCCCTGCTCACCCGGCCAGGATGGCCCACCCGTGCGCCGGCAGCGAGACGGCCGCGCGGTCGCTGCCCGGCTGCCGCACGGTGCCCGTCCCGGCGAGCAGCTCCCCCGCCCCGCCCGCCGGCACGGTCACCGCGCCGTCGGCCAGGTTGAGCGCGACCACCAGCCGCTGCCCCTCCCCCGCCACGGCGTAGCTGAGCTGCTGGTTCTCCCGGTGCAGCGGCGTGACGCGGGCGGTGTGCAGCCAGCGGTGCCGGCGGCGCAGCCCGATCAGCTCCTGGTGCAGCCGCCGGGTGGGCTCACCGAAGGGCGCCAGCTCGTCCGGGGACTCCGGGAAGGGCGGCCGGACGGCGTCGTCCCCGCCGGCCCGGTCCTCCTTGACCCCGGTGAAGGCCTGCTCGTCGCCGGCGTAGACCGACGGCGTGCCGCCCACCGTGAACAGCACCGCCAGCGCGTGCGGCAGGTGGGCGACGTCGTCGAGCCGGCTGGCGATCCGGGTGACGTCGTGGTTGCCGACGAAGGTCAGCGGCACGAACGTGTCCAGGAACCCGTCGTGCCGGCCGAGCGCGTGCGCCAGCTCGTGCAGGTTGCCGTCGTTGAGCGAGCTCCAGATCGCCTTCCACAGCTCGTACTGGGTGACCGCGTCCATCGTCGACTCCCGCACCACCTGCGCGTAGTCGCCGTGGATGACCTCGCCGACGACGTAGGCGTCGGGGTGCTGCTCGCGCACCCGGGGCAGCACGGTGGCCCAGAACGAGGTCGGGACGGCGTAGGCGGCGTCCAGCCGCCAGCCGTCGGCGCCGCGGTCCAGCCAGTGCGTCATCACCTCGGCCACCCAGTCGGCGACCGCGGGAGCCGAGTGGTCGAGGGCGACCAACTGGCCGTGCCCCTCGAAGGTGTCGTACTCCGGGACGACGCCGGGCTGCCAGCCGTCCGGCCAGCGCAGCCGGAACCAGGCCGCCGAGGGCGCGTCGGGCCCCCGGTCGACGACCGCCTGGAACGCCGGGTGCTCGCGGCCGACGTGGTTGAACACCCCGTCGAGCAGCACGCGCAGGCCTCGCTCGTGGGCGGCCGCGACCAGCTCGTCGAAGTCGGCGTCGTTCCCGAGCCGCGGGTCGATCCGACCGTGGTCGACGGTGTCGTAGCCGTGCGTGCTGGAGGCGAACACCGGCCCCAGCGCCAGTCCGTTGGCCCCCAGCTCGACGGCGTAGTCCAGCCAGCCGGTGAGCAGGTCCAGTCGGTGCGTCACGACCTCGGTCGCCTCGCGCTCAGCGCCCACGAAGCCCAGTGGGTAGACGTGCCACCACACCGCGTCCTGCACCCAGTCCGGCATCCCGCTCCCTCGTGTCGACCTCTGCACCAGCTCAGCCGACGCTACCCAGTGCGCCGCGCCGGGCCGCCGCTGGGCGGAAGACGCACCCCGGCCGGGGTGCAGGCCGCAACTATCGTCGCCGACGTGACCGCCCCTCCCGTGTCGCCGGCCCGGCCGGCACTGGTCCCGGTGCTCCTCTACCTGGCCATGCTCGTCGCGGTCATCAGCAGCCTCGGCGCCCCGCTGGTCCCGGCGATCGCCGCGGCCAACGACGTCTCGATCACCAGCGCGCAGTGGTCGCTCACGATCACCCTGGTGGTCGGTGCGGTGGCCACGCCGGTGATCGGGCGGCTCGGCGACGGCCGGCACCGCCGCACCGTGGTGCTCGTCGTCCTCACCGTGGTGCTGCTGGGCAGCGTGCTCGCCGCGCTGCCGCTGGGGCTGGGCTGGCTGATCGCCGGCCGCGGGCTGCAGGGGTTCGGGCTGGGGCTGACCCCGCTGGCGATCGCCACCGCGCGCACCGCGCTGACCGGTGAGCGCTCCCGGTCCACGGTCGCGGCGCTGTCGGTCACCGTCGCCGCCGGCGTCGGCCTCGGCTACCCGCTGACCGGCGCGATCGCCGAGTTCGGCGGGGTGCACGCCGCCTTCTGGTTCGGCGCGGGTGCCAGCGTGCTGGCCCTGGCCGCCGCCGCGCTGGTCTACCCGCCCTCGCCCGACGTGCCGCCCCGGCGGCTGGACGTCGCCGGGGCGGTGCTGCTCGGCATCGGGCTCGCCACCGGACTGCTGGCCCTCGGCGAGGCCGGCAGCTGGGGCTGGACCTCACCCTCGGTGCTCGGGCTGGCCGTCGTCGCCGTCCTCGCGCTGGTCGCCTGGGCGGTGTGGCAGCTGCGCGCCGAGGCCCCGCTGGTCGACCTGCGGCTGGCCCGCGGCCGGGTCGCCGCGACTGCACACGGCGCCGCCCTGCTCGTCGGCCTGGCGAACTACCTGCTGCTGTCCTCGGTGCCCCGGCTGGCGCAGACCCCGGAGTCCTCCGGCTACGGCTTCGGCACCTCGATCGTGGTGGCCGGGCTGATCCTGCTGCCGTTCTCCGTGGCCAGCTTCCTGGCCAGCCGGATCGGCCGGCCGCTGGACCGGGCCGCCGGGCCGCGGGTGGTGCTGCCGGTCGGCGCCCTCGTGCTCCTGCTGGGCACCGTGCTGTTCGGCCTGGTCCGCGAGGAGCTGTGGCAGCTGTTCGTGGCGATGGCGGTCGCCGGGTTCGGCGTGGGCCTGACCTTCGCCGCGCTGCCCGGGCTGGTCGTCGGTGCCGTGCCGGCCGGGGAGACCGGCAGCGCGATGAGCCTCAACCAGGTGCTGCGCTACGTCGGGTTCGCGCTGGGCAGCGCGCTGAGCGCCACGGTGCTGGAGGCGCTCACCCCGGCCGGTGCGGACCTGCCGCCGTCCAGCGGCTACACCGCGCTGGCCGCGATCGGCTGCGGGGCGTGCCTGGCGCTGGCGGTGCTGACCGCCTTCCTGCCGGGCCGCCCTCGCGCCGCGGGCCCGGCGCCCACCCCGTCGTCCGCCTCCCCCGCCCGCGAGTGAGCAGTTCCGGTCGCCGACACGGGCGGACACGCCGCCGCCGGCGACCGGAACTGCACAGCGGGCGTCAGGCCGGCTGCAGCTCCTCCGCCGCCGGCTCCGGCTCCGGCGCACCGGCCCGCTTGGCCGCCCGCCGCTCGCGGCGGGTCTCCAGCGAGGTGTAGAGCACCGGCACCAGCAGCAGGGTCAGCACCGTGGAGGTGATCAGGCCGCCGATCACCACCAGGGCCAGTGGCTGGGAGATGAACACCCCGCCGCCGGTCAGCCCGAACGCCATCGGGGTGAGGGCCAGCACCGTGGCCGCCGCCGTCATCACGATCGGCCGCAGCCGCTTGCGGGCACCCTCGCTGACCGCCTCGGCCAGCGGCCGCCCCTGCTCCCGGTACTGGTTGACCAGGTCGATCAGCACGATCGCGTTGGTCACCACGATGCCGATCAGCATCAGCACCCCGATCAGCGCCGGCACGCCCAGCGGGGTGCCGGTGACCAGCAGCATCAGCAGCGCACCGGTCGCGGCGAACGGCACCGAGACGAGCAGGATGAACGGCTGGGTGAGGCTGCGGAAGGTCGCCACCATCACCAGGTAGACGATCACCACGGCGATCACCAGGGCCAGGCCGAGGTCGGCGAAGGCCTCGCCCTGGTCGGCGGCGACACCGCCGATCGACACCTCGGCGCCGGCCGGCAGGTCCAGTCCGTCGATCGCTGCCTGCAGCTCGGCGGTGAGCGCCCCGAGGTCGGTGCCGGCCGGGGTCGCCGACACGGTCGCGCTCCGCTCGCCGTCGACCCGGCTGATCGAGCTGGGGGCCTGCTCCTCCTCGACCGTCGCCAGCTGGGTGAGCGGCACCAGGCCCCCGGCCGTCGGCAGGACGACGGCGCGGAGCTGCTCCACGGTCTCCGGGGCCTGCACCGGGTCCAGGTAGACCGGGGTGCTGGCGTCGTCGACGTCGATCTCCCCGAGCGGGACGGCGTTGGTCAGCCCGGCGAGGGTGCGGGTCACCTGCGCCGCGGTCAGCCCGGCCTGGGCCGCCGCCACCGGGTCGACGTCCACCCGGACCACCGGCAGCCCGGCCGACAGGTCGTTGGTGACGTCGGTGGCCCCGGGGACCTCGGACACGGCCTGCTGCACCTGGTCCGCGGCCTCGGCCAGCACGCCGGCGTCCGCCGCCTGGACCAGCACGTCGACCGTCGAGCTGCCGAACCCGGAGCCGGCCGCGGCGACGGTGACCGCACCGACGTCGGGGAGCTCCTCGGCGACCGTCCGGATCTCCGCGCGGGTCTCCTCGGGGTCGCCGTCCTCGGCCAGGGTCAGCGAGAACGTCGCCGTGGGCGTGCCACCGCCACCGCTGAACGCGGCGAACCCGCCGGCCGAGCCGACCGTGGTCTGCACGGTCGCCACCCCGGGCACCTCGCCGAGCGCGCTCTCCAGCACGCGGGCCCGCTCGTCCTGCGCGGCCAGGCTGGTGCCGGCCGGGTGGGCGGCGGTGACGGTGACGGTGTCCTCGCCGGCGTCGCCGATGAAGTTGGTCTGCAGCAGCGGGGTGAGCGCCAGCGTGCCGACGAAGACGGCCAGCGCTCCGGCGACGGTCCAGCGGCGGTGGGCCAGCACGCCGCGCAGCGCCGGCACGTACAGCCGCTGCAACCAGGTGCGTCGCTCCGCCGCCTCGGCCGCCTCCCGCTCCCGGGCCAGCTCCTCGGTGTCCTCCCGGTCGGTCTCCGGCGCCTTGAGGAACGCCGAGGCGAGGACCGGGACGATGGTCAGCGAGACGACGAGCGAGGCGATCAGGGCGATCGCCACGGTGAGCGCGAAGGGCCGGAACAGCTCGCCCACCAGGCCCCCGACCAGCGCGATCGGCAGGAACACCGCTGCGGTGGCGATGGTCGAGGAGGTGATCGCCCCGGCCACCTCCCGGACGCCGCCGAGGATCGCCTTGGTGCGCGCCTCGCCGTAGGAGAGGTGCCGCTTGATGTTCTCGATGACCACGATCGAGTCGTCGACCACGCGGCCGATCGACACGGTGAGCGCGCCCAGGGTGAGGATGTTCAGCGAGAAGCCGGCCACCTGCAGCCCGATGAAGGTGACGCACAGCGACACCGGGATCGACACCGCCGAGATCAGCGTGGACCGCACCGAGGCCAGGAAGACCAGGATCACGATCAAGGCGAACAGCAGCCCCAGGCCGCCCTCGGTGGCCAGGCCCTCGATCGACTCCTCGATGAACGGCGCCTGGTCGAACACGACCGCCACCGTGCTGCCCTCGCCCAGCAGCTCCCGCACCTGCGGGAGCAGGTCCTCGACGGCGTGCGAGATGTCGACGGTGTTGCCGTCCGGGGTCTGGGTCAGCCCGACCGAGAGGGCCGGCTGGCCGTCGACCCGGGAGTAGGACGTCGCCGGCGCCTCCCCCAGCTCCACGGTGGCGACCGCGCCCAGCGAGGTGACCGCGCCGTCGGCACCGGTCAGCGGGAGGGCGCGGAGCTCCTCGACCGAGGTGAGCCGGTCACCGGCCTGCACCGAGAGGGTCTGCTCGCCCTCGGTCACCGTGCCGGCGGGCAGCACCACGCCGTTCTCCTCGAGCACGGTGGTGACCGCGGCGGCCGGGATCTCGGCCGCCGCGAGGGCGGCCGGGTCCAGGGCGATCTGCACGCGGGGCTCGCTGGCCCCGGTGACCGTCACGTCGCGGACGCCCTCGACCTGCTCGAACAGCGGGACGACGGCAGAGTCGATCCGGTCGGACAGGGCGGCGGTGTCGCCCGGCGCGGCGATCGCCAGCTGCACGACGGGCAGGTCGGCCAGCGACCCGGCCAGCACCTCGGGCTCGACGTCGGCCGGCAGCTGGGCCTGCACCCGGCTGACCGCGGTCTGCAGCGCGGCGGTGGCCCGGTCGATGTCCGAGCCGTACTCCAGCTCGACGGCGACCGTCGCCAGCCCGGTGCTGGCCGTGGAGGTCGTGGCGACCACGCCGTCCACGGTGCCGATGGCCTGCTCCAGTGGCTGCACGACCTGGCGCTCGACCACGTCGGGCGAGGCGCCGGGCTGGGCGGCGACGACGACGGCCGCGGGGATCTGCAGGCTGGGGATCAGCTCCTGCTTCAGCGAGCCCGCCGAGATCAGCCCGAACACCAGCACCGCGATGGTGGCCAGCGCCACCAGGGCTCGGTTCCGCAGGGACAGGACGGCGAGACGGGACACGCGTTCCTCCACGGCCGGGGCCGGTGTCGGGAGTGGACCCGGCCAGCTTGCACCGAGTAGTTAGCTTCGAGCAAACTACCGGTGAACGCCGACACTCCCCCGGAGGAGGTGCGCATGACCATCGAGACCACCGTGCCCGACCCCGACGACGTGCCCGACGACTGGCCCGAGGGCTGGCGCGACCTCCCCGCCGAGGTGCTGGCGGTGCTGTGCGTCGGCGCGCAGATCGGCGACTACAGCATGCGCCGCCGTCTCGGCCCGCTGCTGGACACCCCGCTCACCCTCCAGCAGCTGCGCGGGCTGACCTTCCTGGTGATCGAGGAGTCGATGACCCCGCAGCACCTCAGCGAGCTGCTGGAGGTGAGCCCGGCCACCATCACCGGCCTGGTCGACCGGCTCGTCCGCGCGGGCATGGTCGACCGGACCGCGGACAGCCGGGACGGCCGTGGCCGGGTGCTCACCCCCACCCGGACCGGGGTCCGGGTGGTCCGCCGGCTGATGGCGTCGGACGTGGAGACCGACGCCGCCGTCCTGCAGGCACTGCGCCCGGCCGAGCTCGCAGCCCTGCAGGAGGGCCTCTCCGGCGTCCTGCGGGTCCTGCGGGACCAGGACGACGAGGGCTGACCGCACCGTTCCGCGCGACCGGTCAGGCGGTGGGGCCCTCCAGCAGGGCGGTCATCTCCGGCAGGTCGAAGAACTGCGCCGTCGCCCGGGCACTGGGCTGGCCGTTGTCCGGGTCGGCGCCGGCGGCGAGCAGGCTGCGCACCGTCTCCGCCGACTGCTTGAAGACGGCGGCGGCCAGCGCCGTCTGACCGCGGTCGTTGGCCCGGGTGTGGTCCGCCCCGCGCTCCAGCAGCGCGGCCACCGTCGACGCGCGGCCCTGGTAGGCCGACAGGATGAGCAGGGTGTCGCCCTTGTCGTTGGTGAGGTTGGCCGGCACCCCGGCGTCGAGGTAGGCCACCAACTGCTCGGTGTCGCCCTCCCGCGCCAGGTCGAAGACCTGCGCGGCCAGGGCGATGACGCCGGGGTCGATGGGCTGCTGGGACGGCTGCGGGTCGGTCACGCCACCGAGCCTAGGAGCCCGGTGGCGTCCTCCGGCCGCCCGCTCAGGAGCCGCTCACCCGATCGGTGAGGGCGAGCACGTGCCGCCAGGCGTCCTGGCAGGCCTCGGCCCACTCGTCGAAGGACCGGTCGAAGAACGAGTGCGGCGCCCCCTCGTAGACGACCTCGTCGACGTCGGCCCCGGCCGCCCGCATCCGGGCGGCCAGCTCCCGCTGCTCGGCCACCGGGGTGGCGCTGTCGGCGCCGGCGATGATCATGACGACCGGCTTCTGGGCGCCGTCCGCAGCCTCGCCCACCATGCTCGGCCGACCGTAGAAGCCCGCGCTGCCGGCCAGGTCCAGGTCGCCGGCCGACTGCCGCCAGGCATGGCTGCCGCCGAAGCAGAACCCGACGGTGACCACCGGCAGCGACGGGTGGGTGCGACTGCGCAGGTACTCGATCCCGGCGGTGGTGTCCGCGTCGACGCCCGCCGACGTGGTCTGCGGGATGTGCGTCCCCCAGTCGAAGTCCTCCTCGCGGGTGCCGTTCTCGGCGATCCCCGCGGTGCGGCCGAAGTAGTCGACGGCGACCGCGGCCAGCCCGGCCTCGGCGAACCGCTCCGCCAGGGCGACGTAGTACGGGTGCAGGCCCCGGATGTCGGGCAGCAGGACGACGCCGGCGCGCGGCGCGGTGGCGGATGCGGCGTAGGCCGCGGAGAACCGGGTGCCGTCGGCGGCGGTCAGCGTGAGGGTGCCCCGTTCGGCGACGGGCCCGACGGTGGGTGGCGCAGGCGGGCGGCTGTCGTGGTCGTGGCACATGCCGACGTGTCTACCGCCGCCCCCGGCCCCGCGCAGCGGGAGCTCAGCCCTGGCCGCCCGTGGTGCCGTCGTTGTCGCCACCACCACCGTCACCGTTGCCGTTGTCAGCAGCGAGGTCAGGGGCGCTCGGGTCGCCACCGAAGACCCTCGCCGCGACGTCCCGGCGCACCTCGGTGGCCCAGTCGTGCTGGCGGTTGGCCTGCTGGATCAGCCGGTCGAGCAGGTCGGCGTCGATCCGGCTGTCCACGGTGGCGGCGATCCGCAGCGTCTCGAGGCCACTGCGCTTGCCCCGCACGGCGGAGGCGAGGAACTCGAACTCGACCAGGTCGCTGGACGGGGACCGGCTGAGCAGGTGCCCGTTCAGCTTCGCCCGGCTCGCCTTCTCCGCGATCCAGCTGGCCACCTGCTTGTACTGGCGCACCGGGAAGTCCAGCGCCTGCGCGATGCTGATGATCGCGGCCTTCTCCTCACGGAGCTCGTCGAGCAGCTGCCGGAGGGGCTGCTCGCGCTCCGTCCCGCGATGCACCCCGATCATCCGGGAGACCAGCTCGATGCCGCCGGCGGCCGCAGCGATGTGGTCGTTGACGTAGACGGCCAGCAGCTCGGGGTGGGACACGGAACCGGACGGCACCGGGGTCTGGGACACGGGTTCTCCTCGCAGGTGGGGCCGGGGTCCGGCTCCCCCCATCATGTCCAGCGGCCGCACGTTCGACACCCAGCGCCCCCGGGCGGGTGACTCAGCGGCGGTTCCGCCGGTTCCAGCTGGTCCAGGAGTTGTCCCGGACGAACGGGCTCAGGACCTCGGCGTCCCGGCGGCCCTCCCGGACCTCGTACCAGACGTCGGAGTGGTGCTGGGACCGGGACCCGCGCCGCCGGGCCGAGTGGTCCAGCCACCAGGCCACCGCCAGCAACAGGGTGAGCACGGCGCCGACGGCGATCCAGAAGACCATGCCCCATCCTGACGGACCGGAGGACTGCGTACCACGACCGTCCGGATCTCATCTGTGACATACCGTGGTCGACGATGACGCTGACCGAGGACACGACGACCGAGTCCCTCCGCCAGATCGGCGCCCTGGTGCGGGGCGCCCGGCGGCACCGCGGGCTCACCCAGCTGCAGCTGGCCGAGCGGCTGGGCACCAGCCAGAGCGCGATCGCCCGGATCGAGCAGGGCAACCAGAACCTGACCCTCGAGCTGCTGGGCCGGCTGTCGGCGGCGCTGGACAGTGAGCTGATCAGCGTGGGCCGCTCCGGCCCCACCCACCTGCGCGTCCGGGGTGGCACGCCGCTGTCGGGCAGCGTCACGGTGAAGTCGTCGAAGAACGCGGCGGTCGCGCTGCTGTGCGCCGCGTTGCTCAACCGCGGCCGGACGACGCTGCGCAACGTCTCCCGCATCGTCGAGGTCGACCGGATCCTCGCCGTGCTCACCTCGATCGGCGTCTCCGCCTCCTGGGACGCCGCCGGGCGGGACCTGACCCTCGTCGTCCCCGAGCAGCTCGACCTCTCCGCGATCGACGCCGACGCGGCCCGTCGCACCCGCAGCATCATCATGTTCCTGGGGCCGTTGCTGCACCGGGCCGAGGACTTCCGGCTCCCCTACGCCGGCGGCTGCGACCTCGGCACCCGCACCGTCGAACCGCACATGATCGCGCTGCGCCCCTTCGGGCTCGAGGTCGAGGCGCACGCCGGGGAGTACCGGGCGACCGTCGCCCCGCCCGTGGCGCGGGACCGGACGATCGTGCTGACCGAACGCGGGGACACGGTGACGGAGAACGCGCTGCTGGCCGCCGCCCGGCACGACGGGACGACGACGATCCGCAACGCCAGCCCGAACTACATGGTCCAGGACCTCTGCCTGTACCTGGAGCTGCTGGGCGTGCGCATCGAGGGCTTCGGGTCCACCACCCTGGTGGTCACCGGCAAGCCCGTGCTCGACGCCGACGTCGACTACCCGCTGTCGGAGGACCCGGTCGAGGCGATGAGCCTGCTGACCGCCGGGATCGTCACCGGCTCGGAGCTGACCGTGCGCCGGGCCCCGATCGAGTTCCTGGAGATCGAGCTGGCCATCCTCGCCGAGATGGGGCTGTCCTTCGACCTGTCACCGGAGTACCCGGCCGACAACGGTCGCACCCGGCTGGTCGACATCACCCTGCACCCGTCGCAGCTGCGAGCGCCCATCGACAAGGTGCACCCGATGCCCTTCCCGGGGCTGAACATCGACAACCTGCCGTTCTTCGCGGTGATCGCGGCGACGGCCACCGGCAGCACGCTGATCCACGACTGGGTCTACGACAACCGGGCGATCCACCTCTCCGACCTGACCCGGCTGAACGCCGACGTGCGGTTGCTCGACCCGCACCGGGTGCTGGTGGAGGGGCCGACCCGCTGGTCGGCGGCGGAGATCGTCTGCCCGCCGGCGCTGCGCCCGGCGGTCTGCATCCTGCTGGCGATGCTGGCGGCCAAGGGCGACTCCGTGTTGCGGAACGTGGACATCATCGCCCGCGGCTACGAGCAGCTCTACGAGCGGCTGGTGGAGATGGGCGCCCAGATCGAGGTCTTCTCCGACTGAGAGCGGACCGCCAGAATGGCCATCCTGGTGGTCCGCTTTCAGTCGCGGAGGAGGACGGCGACGCCGACGCAGCCGAGGGCCCAGAGGCCGCTGGCCAGCGTGCCGATGATGAACCGCTCGGACGCCACCGGGGCCTTCAGCTCGTTGAACCGCCCCAGCCCCTTCACCGCGATCAGGACGGCGAGCCCCTCGGCGAACCCGGCGAGGACGGTGACCGCGATGGCGGAGCGCTCCAGCACGCCGATCCAGGCGCCGCCCCGCAGCACCTCCGGGTCCGAGGCGCGCCGGCGCCCCGGCACCCGGTCGGGGTCGGCGGCCCGGAGGACGGCGGTGGCCACCGGGCCCCCGCCCAGCGCCGCGGAGGCGACCGCGAGCAACTGACCGCCGACCTCCACCCCGTCCCCGCCCCGGCCCGCCCGCCAGGCCAGCGCGGCGGCAGCGCCCAGCAGCAGCACCAGCAGCACCCCGCCGAAGCGGCTGCCCCGGCGGTCGGTGTGCGGGGTCAGGGCGGCTCCGGCCACCGCCAGGACGCCGAGGACCACGAGTGCGGCGACGCTCATCCCGCCGCCCGGGCCAGCAGGCGTGCCGCCGTGGGGTGCAGGTCCCGCTCGACGTCCCACAGGCCTGCGCCCAGCCGCTGCCCCACCGCCTGACGGGTGACGCCCAGCTCGGTGGCCGCCTCTGCCTGCGTGCGCCCGCGCTCCACCAGCTCGATCGCCTCCCACGCCTGGTCGCTGCGCCGCTCGACCAGCGCGGCGAGGGCGGTCAGCACCGCCTGCGCATCCGCCGCCGGCTCCGGGGCCACCCCCCGGACGGCGAGCCGGACGGGACGGCGCTTGGCCGCCTCGACGGCGGCGCGGGCCGCGATGAACGCCGGACCGGACCCGGCCCGGGTGCTCCCCGGGAGCGGCGTGTGCACCGGGCCGACCCCGATCCCGATGCTCCATCCGCCGTCGCGCACCAGCCGGCGCACGACGTCGACCACCACGACCGGGTCGTCGAGCAGGCCCTGGACCTCGTCGCCCGCGGTGCGCTCGAAGCGCAGGACGGTGGGCACCCCGCTGAGCGCGGACAGCACCTCGGGCACCCGGTCCGGGCTGCGGCGGCTGTCCCGCTGGTCGATCGTCAGCACGAAGGGCATGGCGCAAGCTCAGCAGCTTGCACCGCCCAGTGCAAGCTCTTGCCCTTGTCGCGGCGTGTCGGTCCCCCGCGTCGGGTCAGGACGAGGCCGGTGCCGGCGGGAAGCCACCGGTGGCCACCGGCCCCCAGCGTTCGATGGTGACCCGCAGCAGCGACTTGCCCTGACGTTGCATCGCGGCGCGGTACTCGTCCCAGTCCGGGTGCTCACCGCTGATCGACCGGAAGTAGTCGACCAGCGGGTCGAGCGCGTCGGGCAGGTCGAGCACCTCCGCCTGGCCGTCGACCTGCACCCAGGCGCCGTCGAAGTCGTCGGAGAGGACGCACAGCGAGACCCGGGGGTCACGCCGGGCGTTGACCGCCTTGGCCCGCTGCGGGTACGTGGAGACCACCACCCGCCCCTGGTCGTCGACGCCGCACGCCACCGGGGACAGCTGCGGGCTCCCGTCGCTGCGGTGGGTGAGCAGGAGGGCCTTGTGCCGGGGGCGCAGGAAGGCGAGCAGCCCGTCGTGATCGACCCGGTCGGCGGTGGCGGTCTTCGGCATGCCGGGAACCTACGACGTGCCTCCGACGATCCGCGCGGCGACGCCGCACAGATCACGTCCGGTCGACCGGTGGGACACGCGCGGGTGTGTTGGGATCAACGCATGCCCGACGAACACCGCACCGCGAACGCCGCTGAGCCCGCCGCCGACGAGCGCGGCGAGGACACCGGTGCGAGCCGGGCCGACACCGACACCGAGACCGGCACCGGCACCGGGACCGACGAGCACGAGATCGCCACCACCCGGGCGCCGATCCCCGGGCCGGAACGGGCCCGGCGCCTGCAGGCCGCGAGCCGGCGGGTGGCGGTCGCCTCGGCCGAACTGATCCTCATCGTCATCGCCCTGCTCATCCTCGGGCGGGTCATCGGCGAGCTGTGGGTGGTCCTGCTCCCCGTCGTCCTCGGGCTGCTGTTCACCACCGTCCTCTGGCCGGTCACCCGCTTCCTCCGCCACCACGGCTGGCCGCCGGCACTGGCGTCGCTGCTCGTGCTGCTGCTCTTCCTCGGCGCCTTCGGCGGGATCATCGCCGTCATCGCCCCCCAGGTGGTCGGCCAGGTCGAGGAGGTCGCCGACGGCGTGACCCAGGGCCTGGAGCAGGTGCAGGACTACCTGGCCGGCCCGCCGTTCAACATCGACGACCAGCAGGTGGGCAACGCCGTCGACTCGATCATCGACTCGGTGCAGAGCAACGCCCAGAACATCGCCGGCTACGCCGTCACGACCGCGACCACGATCGGCGGCCTGCTGATCAACCTCGTGCTCGCGCTGGTGCTGACCTTCTTCTTCCTCAAGGACGGCCCGAAGTGGGTGCCGTGGCTGGCGGCGCAGACCGGCCCGCAGGCCGCACCGCACGTCGCGGCCCTGTCGCTGAAGACCTGGCGCACCCTGTCGGAGTTCATCCGCCAGCAGGCCATCGTCGGCTTCGTGGACGCCCTGTTCATCGGCATCGGGCTGCTCGTGCTCGGCGTGCCGCTGGTGGTGCCGCTGGCCGTGCTCACCTTCTTCGGCGCCTTCATCCCGATCATCGGTGCCTTCGTCGCCGGTGGCTTCGCCGTCCTGATCGCGCTGGTCGACAGCGGCCTGACCACGGCGCTGATCGTGCTCGGGCTGATCATCGTGGTGCAGCAGATCGAGGGGAACGTGCTCCAGCCGATCCTGCAGGGGCGCGGGCTCAACCTGCACGCGGCGGTGGTGATCCTGGCGGTGACCGCCGGCGCCAGCCTGGCCGGGATCATCGGGGCGTTCCTGGCGGTGCCGGTGGCCGCGCTGCTCGCAGTCGCCTACCGCTACGGCCGGGACGTGCTCGACGGCAACAACCCCGAGATCGCCGACGACGGCACGCGGGAGCAACTGGTCCGGGATGCCTCGGGCACCCACCTGGTGCGCGAGCCGGCCGACACGACGCCCGGCAGCTGACCGACGTCCCCCGGCGGGGGGACGATGGGAATGCACCGGCCGTCCGCGGAGCTGGTGACCACGTGCAGTCCGACCAGCCGTCAGGAGGACGTCCCGTGCCCCAGCGACCGGAGGACCTCGTCGAGGTGCTCCCCGAGGCCGAGCCGTTCCTCGCCCGCGAGGCGGCGGTGGCCACCCCCGAGGAGCGCCGGGGCCTGGTGCTCGTCCACCACCTGGCCGGCGACTTCGACGCCGCGCACGCCGGAGCACTGACCGGCGCCCACCTGCTCGACGCGCTGCCGAACCGGCTCATCGCCCGCTTCGACGTCGATGCGCTGGTCGACTACCGGGGCCACCGGCCACGGATGACGTTCTCCGGCGACCGGTACGTCTCCATCGCCTCCCCGGAGATCGGGCTGTACGCCCTGGAGGACGACGCCGGGACGCCGTTCCTGCTGCTGCACGGCGCCGAGCCCGACTACGCCTGGGAGCGGTTCGTCGCCGCAGTGCTGCAGTTGGTCGACCGGCTGGGCGTGACCTCGGCCGTCGCGTTGCACGCCATCCCGATGCCGGTGCCGCACACCCGCCCGGTGACCGTGACCGCGCACGCGACACGGCGGCAGCTGATCGAGTCCTACCCCCTGTACTGGGGTGAGATGCGCATCCCCGGGAGCGTCGGTGCACTGCTGGAGCTGCGGCTCGGGGAGGCCGGCGTCGACGCGCTCGGCATCGCCGCCCACGTGCCGCACTACCTGACCCAGGCCACCTACCCGGCGGCCTCGCTGACCCTGCTCGAGCACCTGACCCAGCTCACCGGCCTCCTCGTGCCGACCGAGACGCTCCGCGAGGCGGCCGAGGCGCACCGTACCGAGGTCGACGAGCAGATCGCCCGCTCCAGCGAGAACACCGCGGTGGTCAGCGCCCTCGAGGAGCAGTTCGACTCCTTCGCCGCTTCCCGCGAGGAGACCGGCCTGCTCGGGTTCGGTGGCGAGATGCCCAGCGGCGACGAGCTCGGCGCGCAGATCGAGCGCTTCCTCGCCGAGCAGGACGGCGACCGCCCCACCGACTGACGCCCCGGCTCAGCCGGTGAGCGCGCGGGCGACCGCCAGCGCGTGTGGGTCGGCCGGCGTCGCGTCGGCGGCCGAGCGCAGCCAGGCGGCCAGCGGGCCGGCGACCGCCGGGGACAGGGTGACGATCCACTCCGCCGTCCGCGCCCGGGCCTCGGCCACGTGCTCGGTGCTCCCGTCCGCCGAGCGGGCGACGACCTCCGGCCGGGACGCCAGCAACCCACCGATCGTCCAGCTGCCGCCGGTGGTCCGCGCCGCCAGTGCGTCGAGGTGAGCGGCAGCGGCGAACAGCACCGCGGCGTCCGGGTCGTCCATCGACTGCTCCTCCACCTGACGGCGCGTTCAGGCCGGCAGCTTCGCCACCGTCAGCAGGACGACGGAGTCCTCGAGCGCTTCCAGGGCGTGCCGCTCCGCCGGGATGGCGAGCAGTTCACCCTTCCCGAGCTCCTCGGGGGCGGCGGTGGAGGTCAGCCGGACCCGCCCCTCGAGCACCAGCAGGGTCGCCTCGCCGGGGTTCTCGTGCTCGGCGAGCCCCGCACCGGCGCGCAACGCGATCACGGTCTGCCGCAGAGTCGCCTCATGGCCGCCGTGCACAGTGTGTGCCGCCCGGCCGCTGTGCGCGCCGGCCGCGGTGGCGGTCAGCTCCCGGGCCACGCCCCACAGGTCCTGTCGCTCTCCGTTCATGCGCGTCCTCTCCACGGTCCGGGACCTCGGGCACCAGCTCGATGCGCCCGGTGCTGGGACTGGACCCGGCACCGGGCCGGACGATGCCCGCTCCCTGCGGGTCGTGGCAACCCGCTCGATCAGCTCCGGTCACCGATCCAGACCAGACCGGGTCCCTGCCGCCGCCCCGACCGTCGGTGATGACCAAAGACCTGCTGCGGAACCGGGCGGCCCCCACCAGACTCGGGGGTGCCTCCGCCCGCCGGAACCCGGGGACGGGAAGAGCACACGTCAACGCAAGGAGCTCATGTTGCTGTCCGATCGATCACGTCCGGTCATCGAGGCGACCCTCCCGGTCGTCGCCGAGAACATCGAGGAGATCGCCCGACGCTTCTACGCGCACCTCTTCGGCGCCCACCCCGAGCTGCTCGACGGCACGTTCAACCGCGGCAACCAGGCCGAGGGCACCCAGCAGGTGGCCCTGGCCGGTTCGGTCGCCGTCTTCGCCAGTGCACTCGTCAAGGACCCGGAGCAGGTGCCCGAGCACCTGCTGGCCCGGATCGCGCACAAGCACGCCTCGCTGGGCATCACCCCCGCGCAGTACGACGTCGTCCACGACAACCTGTTCTGGGCGATCGTCGACGTGCTCGGTGACGCCGTCACCCCCGAGGTGGCCGCGGCCTGGGACGAGGTCTACTGGCTGATGGCCTACGCGCTGATCAACATGGAGCGCGGCCTGTACAGCTCCCGCGGGGTGCGCCCGGAGACGGTCTGGCGCGAGTGGGAGGTCGCCGAGAAGACCGAGGAGACCGCCGACGTCGTCACCTTCCGGGTGAAGCGGATCGACGACCGGCTGGTAAAGACCTCGCTGCCCGGCCAGTACGTCTCGGTGAAGGTGCAGATGCCGGACGGCGTCCACCAGCCGCGGCAGTACAGCCTCACCCGCGCCGACGACGGCGAGCACCGCCAGTTCTCGGTCAAGCGGGTGCTCGGCGGCGACAAGCCCGACGGCGAGGTCTCGAACCTGCTGTGCGACCAGGTGCAGGTCGGCGACGTGCTGACGATGTCGCTGCCGTTCGGGGACGTCGTCCTCGACGACTCCGGCCGCCCGGTGGTCTTCGCCAGCGCCGGCATCGGGATCACCCCGATGGCCGGGATGATCTCGCACCTCACCGCCGCCGGGTCACGGCTGCCGATCACCCTGCTGCACGCCGACCTCGACGAGAGCTCCTTCGCGCTGCGCGAGCAGGCCAGCGCCGACGTCCAGCAGCTGCCCAACGCCTCGCTGCACGTCTGGTACGAGAACGGCGCGGACAGCACGCTGCCCACCGACGGCGTGCACGCCGGGATGATGGACCTGGCCGCGGTCGACCTGCCCGACGGCGCGGCGTACTACCTGTGCGGCCCGCTGCCGTTCATGCGTGCGGTGCGCAGCGCGCTCATCGACCGCGGCGTGCCGGGCCGGGACATCCAGTACGAGGTGTTCGGCCCCGACCTGTGGCAGGCCGACCTCGCCACCGAGCCGACGCCGGACGCCGCGGCCCACCCGGTCGCCGCGCAGGCCTGACCGACCCGGCACAGCACTGCGGGCCGCGCCCGGGGAGTCCCCGGTCGCGGCCCGCAGTGGTCTGACGGTGCGGGCTCAGCCCGCGTGTGTCACTGAGCCGATGTCACTTGGCCAGGACGACGTGCTCGTTGGGCACGCAGTGCGTCATCGTCAGGCCCGAGACGTCGCGCGGGCCGTTCTTGCCCAGGTTGGCCGCGCGCTGCAGCTCCGCCTCGGTGAGCGTCTGGGTCTGCAGCGGCTGCATCCCCCGGACGTCGTCCGCGCTGATGCCCAGGCCCTCGCCGACCCGCTGGCCCAGCTCGTCCTCGGCCATGAAGAGGTGCCACATCATCCGCTCCTGGATCGGCCGGTCGCACTGCGACAGGTTGGCGATCAGGTTGGCGACGAGGTCGTCCTTCTCCCACTGCTCGGACAGCAGGTAGCGCTGGCCGGCCTGGGTGTAGTCGTCGGTGCGGTCGATCCGCTTGCGGGTCAGCCGGCCGGTGATCTCCGGGCCCTGCTCGTCGTGCGTGGGGTACTCGGCCTCACGCAGGCCGCCCAGGATCGACGGCTCGTAGTTGACGTGCGGGTTCTGGCCGGGGCCCAGGTCCACGCCGTAGGCCATCGCCCCGTCGCGCTGGTTGGTGGCGACCTTGACGCCCTTGGGCTGGTTCACCGGCAGCTGCAGGTAGTTGGGGCCCACCCGGTAGCGCTGGGTGTCGGAGTAGGAGAACGTCCGGCCGACCAGCATCTTGTCGTCGGAGAAGTCCAGCCCGTCGACGAGGACACCGGTGCCGAAGGCGATCTGCTCGCTCTCGGTGAAGAAGTCCTGCGGCGTGCGGTTCAGCGTCAGGGTGCCGACCTTGCGCAGCGGGAACTCGTTCTCCGGCCACACCTTGGTGTCGTCCAGCGGGTCGAAGTCCAGCTCCGGGTGGTCGTGGTCGTCCATCAGCTGGACGTGCAGGTCCCAGGAGGGGAACTCGCCGCGCTCGATGGCCTCGTAGAGGTCCTTCGTGTGCACGCCGAGCTCGTTGCCCTGCGCGACCGCGGCGTCGGCCTCGGTCCACGACTTGACGCCCTGCTTGGGCAGCCAGTGGTACTTCACCAGCTTGGTCTCACCGGCGGCGTTGACCCACTTGTAGGTGTTCACGCCGAAGCCCTGCATGGTGCGGTAGCTCGCCGGCAGGCCACGGGGGCTCAGGACGAGCGTCATCATGTGCAGCGCCTCGGGCGACTGCGACCAGAAGTCGAAGACCCGGTTGGCGACCTGGCGCTCGAAGGTCACCGGGTCGGGCTTCTGCGAGTGGATGAAGTCGGGGAACTTGATGGCGTCCCGGATGAAGAAGACACCCAGGTTGTTGCCGACGAGGTCCCAGTTGCCGTCCTCGGTGTAGAACTTCACCGCGAAGCCGCGCGGGTCACGCGCCGCCTCGGAGGAGTCCCGGCCACCGGCGACGGTGGAGAAGCGCAGCGCGACCTCGGTCTCCTTGCCCTTCTCCTGGAAGAGCTTGGCCCGGGTGTACGTGCTGATCGGCTCGTCGCCGACGGTGCCGTCGGCCACGAAGACGCCGAACGCCGTGGCGCCGCGGGCGTGCACGACGCGCTCCGGGATGCGCTCCCGGTCGAAGTGGCTGATCTTCTCCAGGAACTGGTAGTTCTCCAGCGTGGCCGGGCCACGCGAGCCCACCGTGCGCTGGTTCTGGTTGTCGTAGATCGGGTGTCCCTGACGGTTGGTCAGGACGGCCCGGTCGGCCTCACTGGCGGCAGGTCCCTGCGATGCGACGTCGGTCATGCGATCACTCCCTCTTCGATTGCACTGTTCGTGCCGTGCACGTGCGTCCTGCGCGCGACCTGACAGCCGGCGCAGAGTCCCCAGAAGACGACCTCGGCCTCGTCGACGGCGAAACCCGCCGCGTCCGAGGGCTGCAGACACGGGGCCTGGCCCACGACGCAGTCGACGTCGGCGATCAGCCCACACTCCCGGCAGACCAGGTGGTGGTGGTTGTCGCCGACCCGCAGCTCGTACAGCGCCGGCCCACCGGCCGGCTCGATGCGGCGGGCGATCCCGCTCCCGACCAGCGCCTTGAGCACCCCGTAGACCGCCTGGGGCGAGATCGATGGGTGCACGGTGCGTGCGGCGGTGGCGATGGTGTCGGCGTCGACGTGCGGGTGCTCGGCGAGCACCCCGAGCACGGACAGCCGTGGCCGCGTGACGCGCAGCCCCGCCGTCCGCAGCTGCTCTGCCCAGGTCGTCTCCATCGCCGACCACTCAACCCGCTTGTCTTGACTGAGTCAATAGAAGGACCCCGTGCCCCCCACCACTCGCAAGCTCGCGGCGGGGCCCTGCACGGGGCCGGAGAGCTACGCGAACACGATGGTGCGGTCGCCCTCGACCACGACCCGGTCCTCGACGTGCCAGGTCACCGCCTGGGCCAGCACCTGGCGCTCGACGTAGCGACCGATCCGGCGCATGTCCTCGACGGTGGCGCGGTGGTCGACCCGGGCCACCTCCTGCTCGATGATCGGGCCGGCGTCCAGCTCCGCGGTCACGTAGTGCGCCGTCGCCCCGATCAGCTTCACGCCGCGGTCGTGCGCGGCCCGGTACGGGTTCGCACCCACGAAGGCCGGCAGAAAGCTGTGATGGATGTTGATCAGCCGCTCCGGGAAGCGGCTGCAGAAGTCGGCCGAGACGATCTGCATGTACCGGGCGAGCACGACCAGGTCGACGTCCCCGATCAGCTCCAGCGCCCGCGCCTCCGCGGCGTCCTTGGTGTCCGCGGTGACCGGGACGTGGTGGAACGGCACGCCGTGCGCCCGGGCGACGGGCTCCAGGTCGGGGTGGTTGGAGACGACGGCGGCGATCTCGGCCCGGAGGTCACCCGCGTCGACCCGGTAGAGCAGCTCCTGCAGCACGTGGTCGGCCTTGGAGACGAAGACCGCCAGCCGTGGGGTGCGTGCCGCCTCGGTCAACCGCCAGGAGAACCGCCACTCCCCCGCCAGGCCGGCGAGCGCGGCCTCCAGCTCGGCGCGGCGGGTGGCCAGGTCGGCGAGGACGAACTCCAGCCGCAGGGTGAACGTGCCGCCGGACGGGTCCGAGGAGTGCTGCTGGGACTCGGTGATGTTGGCGCCGGCCTCGGCCATCAGCCCGGAGAGCACCGCGACGATGCCCGGCCGGTCGGGGCAGCGGACCACCAGCCGCCCCAGGTCGGCGGTGGAGGGAGCACGGGGATCGGGTCCAGACACGCCCGGAATGGTCCCAGGGGTCGCCGCGTCCCCCGCCGGGCGGGTCGGTGGGGGCACTCCCGTCAGGGCAGGGCGGCGCGGGTGCGGGCGGCGACGTCGAACAGGTCGCCGTGCTCGGCGACCCGGGTCAGGACGTCGTCGGTGCGGAAGCGGACCGACTCCGGGTCGCCGCCCTCGCGCAGCGCGTCGACCTCGGCCCAGCGCAGCGGGGTGGAGACGGTGGCGAACGGCCGGGCGCGCAACGAGTACGGCGCGACCGTCGTCTTCGCCGTGTTGTTCTGGCTCCAGTCGACCAGCACCTTGCCCGGCCGCAGCGCCTTCTCCATCCGCCAGACGACCTCCTCCGGCGTCTGCCCGGTCAGCTCCTGGGCCAGCGCCTTGGCGTACCGGCTGGGGTGCTCCTTGTCCGCGCACTCGATCGGGGCGTAGACCTGCAGCCCCTTGGAGCCCGAGGTCTTCACCACCGGGTCGAGCCCGTCGGCGACCAGCCGCTCGCGCAGCCGGTGCGCCACCTGCGCGCACTCGACCACCCCGGTGTCCGGGCCCGGGTCGAGGTCGAGCACCAGCAGGTCGGGCAGCCGCGCCGTCCCGGCCTCGTCCACCTGCCACTGCGGCACGTGCACCTCCAGCGCCGCCAGGTTCGCCGACCAGACCAGGTCGGGGACGGCGGAGAGCAGCACCATGTCCAACGTCTCCCGGCCCCGCGAGGACCCGGGCGAGGGGACGGTCACCGTCTGCACCCACTCCGGGGCGTGCCGGGCGTTGTTCTTCTCGAAGAAGGCCTGCCCGTCGACGCCGTTCGGCCACCGGGTGAAGGTGACCGGCCGGTGCGCCACGTGCGTCAGGAGCACCGGCGCGATCCGCACGTAGTAGTCGATGACCTGGGCCTTGGTGAACCCCACCTCGGGGAAGAGCACCTTGTCCAGGTTGGAGACCTCCAGCTGGCGGCCCTCGATCTGCACCCGCTGCCTCACGGCTCGACCGCCACGTCGGCCGGCGCCTGGTCCGCGCGCAGCCCGCGCCAGGACGGGTGCCGCAACCGGCCCTCGCGGGTCCACTCGGTGAAGACCACCTCGCCGACCAGCGTCGGCTCGACCCAGTGCGCGTCCCGGGTCACCTCGCGGGGCAGCGCATCGGCGAACGGTGCGGTAGCCCGCGGGGTGAGGAGCGGCTCGAGGTCGGCCAGCGCCCGCGCGGTGAAGCCGGTGCCCACGTGCCCGGCGAAGGCCAGGCGGCCGTCCTCGTCGTGCACCCCGAGCAGCAGGGAGCCGATGCCGCCGGCCCGCCGCCCGGCCCCCGGACGCCAGCCACCCACGACGACCGACTGGGTGCGGAAGTTCTTGACCTTGCGCCAGTCCGGCCCGCGGCCACCCGGCCGGTAGACCGAGTCCAGCCGCTTGGCGACGACGCCCTCCAGCCCGTTCTCCCGGCTGGCCCCCTGCACCTGCTGCCCCACCCCGGCGGCGTCGCCGCGGAACCAGGGGGTGGTCACCCAGCGGTCCGAGCCCAGGCCGAGTGCGTCCAGCCGGTCGCGGCGGGCGGTGTAGGGCAGCCCGAGCAGGCTCTCGCCGTCCAGTGCCAGCAGGTCGAAGACCAGGTAGCTGACCGGGGCGGCCGCCGCCAGCCTCGCCATCTCCGGCCCGGTGCGGTGCATCCGGCCCT
Source organism: Modestobacter sp. VKM Ac-2979 (assembly GCF_026967995.1). Taxonomy (NCBI): domain Bacteria; kingdom Bacillati; phylum Actinomycetota; class Actinomycetes; order Geodermatophilales; family Geodermatophilaceae; genus Modestobacter; species Modestobacter sp. VKM Ac-2979. The sequence goes on along the minus strand of NZ_JAPVBO010000008.1, from coordinate 126,566 downwards.
GCAGCAGCCCGAAGTCCGGCCGGCCCCGGGCGTCCAGCGCGACGACCTCGCCGTCGACCACGGCGCCGCGGCCGGCCAGGGCCGCCGGCAGCGGACCGAGCTCGGGGTACCTGGCGGTGACGTCGTTGCCGCTGCGCGCCCGCAGCCGGAGGCGCCCGGAACGCACGTGCGCCAGCGCCCGGACGCCGTCCCACTTGAACTCGTAGCCCCACCGCAGGTCGCCGTCGGCGGGCAGGTCGCCGACGGCGGCCAGCATCGGCGGCAGGTCCTCGGGCACGCCGTCAGCGGTGACCACCGGCAGCGGCCGCCCGGCCGGCTCGGCAGCGCGGGTCGGGTCCGGCCCGGCCCGGCGGGGGGTCAGCGGATCGGCGGCGGCCACCCGGGGTCAGGCGGTCTTGCGCGGACGGGCGGCGCGCTTGGCCGGCTTCGCCGGGGCGTCGTCCTCCGCGGCCGCTGCCTTCTTCGGCGCCGCCTTCCGGGCAGGGGCCTTCTTCGCCGGGGTCTTCTCCCCCGCGGCCGCCTTCTTGGCCGGCGCCTTGCGAGCCGTCGCCTTCTCCGCCGGCGCGTCGTCCGCCGCGTCGTCCCCGCCGTCGTCCGACCCGGCGGCCGGTGTGCTGCCGCCGGCCCGCTCGACGCTGCGCCGCAGGGCGCTCATCAGGTCGACCACCGCACCGCCGCCGTCGTCGGCGGCCTCCGGTGCGGCCTGGACCTCACCGCCGGACTGCTTGGCCTCCAGCAGGGCGGCCATCGCCTCGCGGTAGTCGTCGGTGAACTGGGTCGGGTCGAAGTCCCCGGCCATCGTGGAGATCAGCGACTCGGCCATCGCCAGTTCCTGCGGGCGGACCGGCACCTCCTCGTCCAGGAACGTGAAGGCGGGCCGGCGGATCTCGTCGGGCCAGCGCATGGTGTGCAGCACCAGCACGCCCTCCCGCACACGCAACGCCGCCAGCGACTCGCGCTGCCGGATGGCGATCTTGGTGATCGCCACCTGACCGGCGTTCTCCAGCGCGGTGCGCAGCAGCACGTAGGGGCGGGTCGCGACGCCGTCGGGCTCCAGGTAGTACGTCTTCTCGAAGTGGATCGGGTCGATCTGCTCCTGGTCGACGAACTGGAGCACCTCGATCTCGTGCGTGGTGCCGAGCGGGAGCTGGTCGAAGTCCTCGTCGGTCAGCACGACCAGCTGGCCGTCGGGGAGCTCGTAGCCCTTGCCGATGTCGCCGTACTCGACCTCTTCGCCGTCCACGGAGCAGACCCGCTTGTACTTGACCCGGCCACCGTCGGTCTTGTGCACCTGGTGGAAGCGGATGTCGTGGTCCTCGGTGGCCGAGTAGAGCTTCACCGCGATGCTGACCAGGCCGAAGGAGACCGCGCCCTTCCAGATCGACCGCACGACTACCTCCTCGCCCCGGGGTCCGCGACCCCGCCTCGACAAGATCAGAGGATAGGTGCCCCAGCGGGTGCGCGGCAGCGCGAGACGGTCACGCACCGCAGCGCACCACCCGGTCGAGGGAGCCAGCGGCCGGCCGGGGTGCGGTCCCGCCGGCCCCCGACGGCCACGCAGCGTGACGCCGAGCTCGCGGTCAGACCTCCTGACCGGTCAGGCTCCCGGCCTCCTCGCCGTCGTCGGACCGCAGCCCGCCGTTCTGGATGGCGTCGTAGGCGAACTGCAGGACGTCGGAACCGGCCACCATCGTCATGGTCAGCGCGGCCAGCCGGGTCGCCCGCGGCGCGGTCACGTACCCGAGCACGAAGCCCGTACCGACCCACTGGGCCATGCAGAACGGGCAGGTCAGCAGCTCCCCCACGGCGTGCTTGACGCCCCCGTGCTCGCGAACCTCCTCGGCGACCTCGGCCTCGCCCGACGTCCCCTGGTAGCTGACGAACGGTGCGCGCACCGGGGCGGTGACCGGGTCCTTGGCGATCCGCCGGGCCAGCCGGAAGGTGCCGACGGTCAGCAGGACCGCGTCCCCGAGGGGGATCCGGCTGGGCAGCTCGCGGCCCGACACCCGGATGGCGGTGGCCGCCGCCCCGACCAGGCCCAGGTAGACGCTCATCGCCCCCAGGTCCGCGGCCAGCGGCCGGGCCTCTCCCTGGGTGTACTCCTCCTGCTGGGTACGGGCCCAGCGGCGGACCGGTCGCCCGAGCCGCTGCACCTCGTCTGTGATCGCCATGCTCGCGGCGGTACCCGCGGCACCCGGTGCCATGCGGCGGGCGGGAGCTGGATCACGCATGCCCGGCAGAGGGTCGGGTAGGGCCGGACCACGACGCCGGTCACCCGACCGGCTCCCCCGTCCACGGACGGACGAGCGCGCCCACCGCCGGGGCGCGCAGAACGGAGGAGCTCCCATGACCGACCCCGACCGCGCCGCCCGCGACTCCGCCCTCAACGACGCCGAGTTCCCCGACGACGAGCGTGGCCTCACCGGCACGGCCGACGGCCCCCGTGGCGACGTCGGCCCCGAGGGTCAGACCGCCCGGGACGTCTTCCCCGAGGACAACGGGATCCCCGAGGTCTCCCAGGACGACAGCCCGACCATGGCCCGCGCCGAGGACCCGGAGTTCGCCCCCGAGCCCGGCGACCGCCAGCACCAGGCTGTGGACTTCGGGACGACGGCACGCGAGCAGGCCGAGGGCGAGTCGCTGAGCGGCCGGCTGGAGCGGGAGGTCGCGGAGGACGCGTCCGACGTGCGCCCGGCCGAGGACCCCGACCGCGCGTTCGCCCAGCTCGACCAGGACGAGGACACCGACCGGCTCAGCGACTCGGGCACCAACCGCACCGGCGACGACGTCGAGGCCTTCGCCGACGCCCCGGTCGGCGGTGAGGGGCCGGAGGAGAGCGCGGTCCACGTCATCGAGGGCACCTGACCCCAGCCGCAGCGCGCCGGGCCGGCCGCCCCGGCGGCCCGACGCGCGCGGAGTTGGTGCCGCGATCATGACACGACTAGGTTGGGCGCCACGGTTGAGCAGCCAGCCGTGGCCTGCCCGAGAGCTCCTCGGGAGGCGTTCCGGAACCTCGGTGTCCCGGGCCGTGTCGGGCCGGACGGTGTACCGCAGTACATTGTCCGGGCATCCGCGTGCCCGCCAGGCATCGCCGCTGAGAGGAGCTGCAGTCCGTGACCTCATCCGACTCACCCGCCGAGGGCTCGCGCGACGTGTCAGCCCCGGCTGACACGAACGACGCCCCCTTCGACGACGTGATCACCCTGTCGACGTCCACCGACGACGACGGCACGGTCACCGTGACGGTCGTCGGCGAGGTCGACACCTTCACCGCGCCCGTGCTGCGCGCGTCCCTGGACACCCAGCTCGAGCAGCAGCCGACCGCCCTGGTCGTCGACCTGTGCGGTGTCCAGTTCCTCGGCTCCGCCGGCCTCGCCGTGCTCGTCGAGACCCAGAAGTCGGCGCGCTCCCGCGACGTCGGCCTGCGGCTGGTGGCCAACACCCGCGCCGTGACCCGGCCGCTCGAGGTCACCGGCCTCATCGACCTGTTCACGATCGCCGAGAAGGCCTGACCCCAGGCCTGCCGCGACACGACGACGGCGCCCCACCTCTCCGGAGGTGGGGCGCCGTCGTCGTTCGGCCCCGTCGCAGGGGCCCGCGCCGAGCTTGCGAGGCGTGGGGGGCGACGGGGTCCTTCGTCAGGCGCTGAGCAGGGAGCAGACCGCCGCCTCGATGGTGCGCTGCGCCGTCCGGTCGTCGGGGGCTCCGGCGGCCTCGGCCAGCGCGCCGGCGACCGTCTCGCCGTGCTCGTACCGGTCGACCACCCGGGGGTCGACGTAGCTGGTCTTGCACACCGTCGGGGTGTTGCCCAGCTGCTCGGAGACCTTGACGTAGGCCTCCCGCACCGCACGCTTGCGTGCCGTCTGGCTGCGCGGGGTGGGCGTCTCGGCCAACGTGGCGGCCATCATCACCGTCGCCGTCCAGGTGCGGAAGTCCTTGGCGGTGATCTCGGCCCCGCTGACCTCCTTGAGGAAGGCGTTGACCTCGTCGCTGGTCACGTCGTGCCAGCTGCCGTCCGCGAGCCGGTAGCCCAGCAGCTCTTGCCCCTCGTCCTCGGGCCGCTCCAGCAGTTGCCGGACGACGGTGGCGGTGGGCCGGTCCAGCAGCTCGACCTCGCGGTCGATGCCGCCCTTGGCGGTGTAGTGGAAGAAGACCCGCTCCCCGCGCACCGACACGTGGTCGCGGCGCAGCGTCGCCAGCCCGTAGGTGCCGTTGTCCTCGGCGTACTGCTCGCTGCCCACCCGGAAGGCGCCGAGGTCGAGCAGCCGGACGGCGCAGGCCAGCACCCGTTCGCGGTTGAGCCCGCGGGTGCGCAGCGCCGCCACCACCTCGTCCCGGACGTCGGGCAGCTGGTGGGATATCTCCAGCACCCGCTCGTGCTTGGCGGCGTCCCGCTTGGCCCGCCACTCGTCGTGGTAGCGGTACTGCCGCCGGCCGGCGGCGTCGGTGCCGACGGCCTGGATGTGGCCGTTGGGCCACGGGCAGATCCAGACGTCCTTCCAGGCGGGCGGGATGGCCAGGGCCCGCAACCGGTCCAGCCGGTCGTCCTTGATCAGCGCCCCGTCCTCGTCCTGGTAGGAGAACCCCTTGCCAGCGCGACGCCGGGTCCAGCCCGGGGCGTGCACGTCACTGCGCCGCAGTCTCACGCCGGAGGGATGTGCACGACCGGGTGGGCTCAAACACGGGTGGTCACCACGTCACCCCACCGGGTGCCGTGGCAGCTCCTCCGGCGGGTGAACGGGGGTTTGCCGTGCGCCCCAGTGGGCAACGCAGCAAGGCGGTCGGTCTACCGTCAAGGGAGCCGGGTCAGGCCCGACACCCGTCGCTGAGCGGCCGCTCGTCGTCCGCGCTCCGGACCGGAGCCGCGGGACGGGCGCGCGAAGACGGACAACCGCGCTCCCGTCCGGGGGTGCGGGGGACGACGAAGGAGCGAACGACGCATGGTCGACACGACGGGCGCCGCCACCGGCGAGCGGCGCACCGAGCGGCTGGAGCTGCGGGTCCCCACCTCGCCGACCCAGCTGCCCGCGGTGCGGGCGATGACCGGTGACCTGGCGATGCGGATGGACTTCGACCTCGACGCGGTCGAGGACCTGCGGCTCGCGGTCGACGAGGCCTGCGCCACGCTGTCCTCCGTCGCCCTGGGGGACGCACCGCTCACGGTCGTCTTCGAGGCCGCCCGCGACGGCCTGCGGATCGACGCCTGGGTGCCGACGGCGACCGGGGTCGACGTCCCGCGCGACGGCTTCGGTTGGGCCGTGCTGCACACCCTGGTCGACACGGTCGAGGCCGGCCCGAGCGACCAGTCGATCGTGGCGGCCGGCGACGGCCGGAGCACACCCGTCGCCTGCATCAGCCTGGTCAAGAAGCTGCGGCGCTACAGCGCGATCGACGCCCTGACCGAGCAGTCCGACCCCGACGTGTCGGTCGCACGGTGACCCGGTCGGCTGCTCCGGACTCCCCGGCTGCCGACGACGCCGTCCTCGGCTCCGGTGAGCCCCTCGGGTCCCCGGCCCCTGCCGCTGACGCCCCTGCGGTCGCCGACACCGCCTCGGAGACCGAGATGACCGACCCCACCGACACCCCGAAGGATGCCCCCACGGAGTCCTCCGCAACGACCCCGGAGCCGGCTGCTGACCCGGTGCCGATGTCGGACAACCGCAAGCGGGCCGAGCGGACCGCACCGCTGTTCGCCGAGCTGGCCACCCTGGACAAGGGCGACCCGCGGCGGGAGCGACTCCGGGAGATCCTGGTCGAGGAGCACCTGCCGCTGGTCCGGCACTTCGCCCGCCGGTTCAGCAACCGCGGCGAGCCCTTCGACGACCTGCTCCAGGTGGGCACCCTTGGCCTGATCGCCGCCATCGACCGGTTCGACCCGAGTCGTGGGGTGGAGTTCCTCTCCTTCGCCGTGCCGACCATCACCGGCGAGATCAAGCGGCACTTCCGCGACCAGGGCTGGTCGGTGCGCGTGCCGCGGCGGCTGCAGGAGCTGCACCTCTCGCTGAACGCGGCGGTCAGCGAGCTGTCGCAGAAGAACGGCCACGCCCCCACGCCGTCCGAGCTGGCCGAGCACCTCGGCATCCCCCGGGCAGAGGTGCTCGAGGGCCTGGCGGTGGCCAACGCCTACCGCAGCAGCTCGCTGGACGAGCGCCTCTCCGGTGAGGAGGACTCCCCCACCCTCGCGGCGACCCTCGGCGAGGAGGACGCCGCCCTGGAGGGCGTGGAGTACCGCGAGTCGCTGCAGCCGCTGCTGGCCACCATCCCGCCGCGTGAGCGCCGCATCCTGATCCTGCGGTTCTTCGGCAACATGACCCAGTCGCAGATCGCCGCGGACATCGGCATCTCCCAGATGCACGTGTCCCGGCTGCTCAGCCAGACCCTGGCCAAGCTCCGCGAGGGCCTGCTCAAGGATTAAGGACCCTCTTCTCCCCACCCTTCGCACGCTCAGGGCGGGCCCCTGAAGAGGGCCGAACGCCGATGGCCCAGAACTCGATGAGTTCTGGGCCATCGGCGTTCACCGGGTCAGCCCGGGGGCAGCTCGAGCGGGTCGTCGTCCGCGGAGCGGTTGCGCGGGTCGGCGGCCGGGCCGCTCTCCTGCACGTCCTGCTTGACCTGTGACAGCGGCGGCGGCTTGGGGATCTGCGGCGCCGTCTCCCCCGCCGCGTCGGCGATGCTGGACAGCGAGATCTTGGCCTCGGGCTGCTCGGCGGCCGGCGGCAGGTTCGAGTCGAACCAGTTGCTGGTGTCCAGGGACGACGCCGGCGCCTGGGTCGCGCCCTGCGCGCCGGAGGACGCGTCGACGTCCAGCCAGCTGCGCTGCCCCTCACCGTCGTCGCCACCACCCAGCTTGGACAGCCCCTCCAGCGCCTTGCTGAACTCGCTGGGCACGATCCACATCTTGTTGGCGTCGCCCTGCGCGATCTTCGGCAGCGTCTGCAGGTACTGGTAGGCCAGCAGGCCCTGGTCGGGCTTGCCGTCGTGGATGGCCTGGAACACCGTCTCGATGCTCTTCGCCTGCCCCTGCGCCTGCAGGAACAGCGCGGCGCGCTCACCCTCGGCCCGCAGGATCCGGCTCTGCCGCTCGGCCTCGGCGTCGAGGATCGCGGCCTGCTTCTTCCCCTCCGCGGAGAGGATCGAGGCGGCCTTCTGGCCCTCGGCCGTGGTGATCGCCGACTGCCGCTGCCCCTCGGCGGTCAGGATGACCGCGCGCTTGTCGCGGTCGGCGCGCATCTGCTTCTCCATGGAGTCCTGGATGGACGGCGGCGGGTCGATCGCCTTGATCTCCACCCGGGCCACCCGCAGGCCCCACGGGCCGGTGGTGCCGTCGAGCACGGTGCGCAGCTGGGAGTTGATGCCGTCCCGGCCGGTCAGCGCACCTTCGAGGTTCAGCCCACCGACCACGTTGCGCAGCGTCGTGGTCGTGAGCTGCTCCATGCCGGTGATGTAGTTGGCGATCCCGTAGACCGCCAGGCGCGGGTCGGTGACCTGGAAGTAGACGACGGTGTCGATGCCGACCTGCAGGTTGTCGGCGGTGATGACCGGCTGCGGCGGGAAGGAGATGACCTGCTCGCGCAGGTCGATCGTCGCGCGCACCCGGTCGACGAACGGCACGAGCAGCGCCAGCCCGGGCGAGAGGGTGCGGCTGTACCGGCCCAGGCGTTCGACCACCTTCGCCTGCGCCTGCGGGACGATCGTCACGCTCTTGGCCAGTACGAAGGCCACCAGCACGGCGATCACGATCAGAGCGATCAGGGCGGGTTCCACGAGGGCGGTGCTCCGTTCCTAGGAGTGGTGCGTCGATCTGATCTTGCCCCGTCCGGCGCCACCTGAGGACCCCTGGGGGCTCCCGGTCACCCGGACGTCGACTCAGAGATGGCTGACGTAGGCGACCGGTCCCTCGATCTGCACGATCCGCACCTCGGCGCCGACGTCGTAGGCCTCGTCGTCGAGCTGGGTGCGCGCGGTCCACTCGTCGTCGCCCAGCCGGATCCGGCCGGCGGTGTTGTCGACGCGCTGGCTGACCACGGCCTCGCGGCCGACGTAGGTCGCGACGCCGTCGATCTGCTCGGGGGTGCGGTCGACCAGGTGCCGCTTGGCGACGGGCCGGACGAGGACCAGCAGCCCGGCCGAGACGACGATGAAGGCGATCACCTGGAGGAGCAGGTCCCCACCCAGCAGGGCCACGCCCATGCCGCCGAGCGCGCCGCCGGCGAACATCAGCAGGACCAGGTCCAGGCTGGCGACCTCACCGGCCGCGAACAGGCCTGAGGCGATCAACCAGAGCAACCAGGCGGGCACGCTCCCGAGTCTGGCACGCGAACGCGCCATCCGGTCGCCGTCCCACGCCTGCACGGCCCACGGGACCACACCCACGGGACATGGCCGGTCGGTCGGGCGGCGGCCAGTGGCGCGGCCGTCGTAGCCTCGTTCACCGTGCACGACATCGCCGCCGGCCGGTTCGCCGTCTGGGCCACCGCCTGGCTCACCGGCCGCAGTTCCTACGACGAGGCACTCGACGTCCTGCTGGGCGAGACGGCCCACCGGGTCGTCGGGCTGCCCGGCACCGACGAGGCGGTACCGCTGGGCTGGGCGCTGAGCGCGCTACGGGGCCTGGGCGAGGAACGGCTGCGGCTGGTGCTGCCGGTGCCCGGTGACACCCGGGGCCTGCCGGCGGTACCAGGACTGGTGGCGCTCGGCCTGGAGGCCAGGCAGGCTGCCGTCGGCACCCGGCTCGCCCTGGTCCCGGAGGCGCTGGGGCCCGAGGCGGTCTCCTGGACGGCGGTGTCCCTCGACGGCGCCCCGCCCCTGGCACCGCCGGTGGAGGGCAACCTGCGGGCGGTCTCCGGTGCGCTGGACCTCGCCGTCGGCGACTCCGCCCGCACGCTCGCCGCGCTGGACCTCGCCCGGTGGAACCCCGAGGTGCCCGGGCTGCTGGCCGGGCTGGCCCGGACCGTGCACGCACCCGGGCTGCCGGCCGACCACGACCCGGTGGCGCTGTCGGTGCTCGGCCGGGCGCAGCGGTTGTCCCAGGTGCTGGACCTGGCGATGGCCGACGCGCCCGGGGCCGCGGTCACCCACGCCCAGGCAGCGGCCCGCGACGAGGCCCTGCGCCCGCTGGCGACCGCCGTCCGCGAGGCGACGGTCGCCGCCTACAACTGGGTCCCGCGGGGCTGAGCCGCGGCGCTCCCGCGCCGTCCCACCGGCTCCTGCGCTGCCGCGCAGGGCCGCGTTGCACGCTCCGTGCGCTGTGCCCGCGCCGCAGCACGGGCGATGCGCACGGAGAGCGTGCGGAGCGGGCGTCAGGCCGCCGGGCGGGCCGGGCGCTGGACGAAGCAGCAGGACGCCGGGCAGTTGGTGCCCAGCCGGGGCTCGCCGCCCGCCCGGCGCTCGGCCAGCAGTTCCCGCAGCGAGGCGACGAACGCCGGGTGCGTGCCCGCGGTCGCCGCCCGGGCGAAGGCCAGGCCCAGTTCGCCGGCGGTCTCCTCGGCCTCGTTGTCCAGGTCCCAGATGACCTCGAGGTGGTCGGAGATGAAGCCGATCGGGAAGACGACGACGGCGGTCTCCCCCGACTCCGCCAGCGCCCGCAGGTGGTCGTTGACGTCGGGCTCCAGCCACGGCACCGACGGCGGCCCGCTGCGGCTCTGCCACACCAGGTCGACGTCGCGCCCCGGCGCCGCCGCCTCGACGACCAGCTGGGCGGCCTGCTGCAGCTCGGCCTCGTAGGCGCCCCCGCCCGGCCCGGCCACCGCGGCCATCGCGTTCGGGATGCTGTGCGCGGTGGCCACCAGCCGCGCGGTGCCGCGCACCTCCTCGGGCAGCGAGGCGATCGCGGCGGCCAGCGCCTCGGCGTTGGCCTGCACGAACCCCGGGGCGTCGAAGTAGTGCGGCAGCTTCTCCGCCGTCGGGCCGGTCGGCGCGGACGGGTCGAGCTCCAGCGCGACCCGGGCCCGGGCGACGTCCTCGTGGTACTGCCGGCACCCGGAGAACGAGGCGTAGGCCGAGGTGGCGAGCACGTAGGCGTGCTCGATGCCGTCGTCGGCCATCTGCCGCCAGGCGTCCTCGACGTAGGGCGCCCAGTTGCGGTTGCCCCAGTAGACCGGCAGGTCGATGCCGGCGCCGGTGAGCTCGGCCTCGAGCGCGGCGACCAGCGACTTGTTCTGGTCGTTGATCGGGCTCACGCCGCCGAAGTGGTGGTAGTGCTCGGCGACTGCCTCCAGCCGCTCGGGCGGGATGCCCCGGCCGCGGGTGACGTTGAGCAGGAACGGCATGACGTCGTCAGTGCCCTCCGGGCCACCGAAGCCGAGCACCAGCAGCGCCTCACGGCGCCCGGCCGGCGCCGCCGTGCGTGCCGGCTCGACGCCGCCGTTGTTGCGGACCGCGAGCGACGGGGACTCGTCGGGCTGCTGGTCGGGAGGGGTGATGGAGGCCCCGGCGGGGAGCGGGTGCCGGGGGCGAGCGAGGTCGGTCACCAGACCGTCATACCCCCACGGCGTGGAAGCCGCCGTCGACGTGCACGATCTCACCCGTCGTGGCCGGGAACCAGTCCGACAGCAGCGCGGTGACGGCCTTGCCGGCCGGCTCGGTGTCGGTGACCGACCAGCCCAGCGGGGCGCGACCCTCCCAGGCCTCCTCGAACTGAGCGCTGCCCGGGATCGACTTCATCGCCATGGTGCGCAGCGGGCCGGCCGCGACCAGGTTGACCCGGACGCCCTCGGGACCCAGCTCCCGGGCCAGGTACCGGGACGTCGACTCCAGGGCCGCCTTCGCCGCGCCCATCCAGCCGTAGACCGGCCAGGCGACGGTGGCGTCGAAGGTCAGGCCGACCACCGAGGCGGTGTCGCCGAACAGCGGGCGGCAGGCCTGGGTCAGCGAGGCCAGCGACCAGGACGAGACCTGGAACGCCGTCGCCGCGTGCTCCCACGCGACCTCGGGGAACCCCTCGCCCATCGCCTCCTGCGGCGCGAAGCCGATGGAGTGCACCACGCCGTCCAGGCCGTCGACGTGCTCGCGCAGCCGGTCGGCCAGCGTCGCCAGGTGCTCGGTGTTCGTCACGTCCAGCTCGACCACCGCCGCCTCCTGCGGCAGCCGCTTGGCGATCCGCTGGCAGAGCGACAGGGCCCGGCCGAAGTTGGACAGGACGACGGTGGCGCCCTGCTCCTGCGCGAGACGCGCGACCGAGAACGCGATCGACTGCTCGGTCAGCACGCCGGCGACCAGGATCTTCTTGCCGTCCAGAATGCCCATCAGTGCCCCATCCCCAGTCCGCCGTCGACCGGGACGACCGCCCCGGTGATGTACCCCGCCTGCTCGCCCGCCAGGAAGCGGACGACGCCGGCGATCTCGTCTGCCTCGGCCAGCCGGCCCAGCGGCACCTGCCCGAGGATCTCCTGCTGCCGCTTCTCGGGCAGCTCCGCGGTCATGTCGGTCGACACGAACCCCGGCGCGACCACGTTGGCGGTGATGTTGCGGCCGCCCAGCTCGCGGGCGATGGAACGGGCGAGCCCGACCAGGCCGGACTTGCTCGCCGCGTAGTTGACCTGCCCGGCCGAGCCGAGCAGCCCGACGACCGAGGAGATGAAGATCATCCGCCCGGCGCGGGCGCGCACCATCTTCGGCGCCGCCCGCTTGGCGACCCGGTAGGCGGCGGTGAGGTTGGCGTCGATGACGTCGGTGAACGCGTCCTCGCCCATCCGCAGCAGCAGCCCGTCCCGGGTGATGCCGGCGTTGCTGACCAGGACCTCGACGGGCCCCTGGTGCTCCTCGACCTCGGTGAAGGCGCGGTCGACGGCGGCGGCGTCGGTGACGTCGCACTGCACCCCGAACAGCCCCTCCGGGGCGCCACTGCCGCGGTGGGTCACCGCCACGGAGTCACCCGCCTCGGCGAACGAGCGGGCGATGGCCAGCCCGATCCCGCGGTTCCCACCGGTCACCAGCACCGACCTGCCCACTGCGCCCACCTCATCGAACCGACCGTGCACTTCGTCGTGGTGAACCTAGTCGGTGGGCTCACGTCACATCGGACGAGCCCTGACGTCGATCCCGCCGCACACTGGCCGGGTGACGTCGTCCCCGACGGGCCCGCGCGGCCTGGTCCGGCTGCTGAACACCGCCGACGGGCGTGCCCTGTGCCTGGCCGGCGCGGTGGACGCCGACGTCGTGGCGGCCTTCCAGCGCCGCTACGGCCGCGAACCGGTGCGGGTGGACGTGATCGACGCCGGGTCGGTGACCGCACTGTCCGGAGCCGCCCTGGAGCTCGTCCGTGACCACCTCGACGTCGCCGCGCTCGGCGGGCGGACGGTCACGCTCCGGCGGTCCCCCGCCTTCGGGCGGCTGCTCCAGCAGACCTGAGCCGCGCGGCCCGCGCAGGAGTGCTGGTCGGGCGCCAAGCCGCGCGCCGCAGCGGCCGGTGACCCGATCAGGTCACCGGCCGCTGCGCCGTGCGGGGGCCGGTCCTGCTAGTCGAGGTAGTCGCGCAGGACCTGGGAGCGGCTGGGGTGACGCAGCTTGGACATCGTCTTGGACTCGATCTGGCGGATCCGCTCGCGGGTGACCCCGTAGACCTGGCCGATCTCGTCCAGGGTGCGCGGCTGGCCGTCGGTGAGCCCGAACCGCAGCCGCACGACGCCGGCCTCCCGCTCCGACAGCGTCTGCAGCACGGACGTCAGCTGGTCCTGCATCAGGGTGAAGCTGACCGCGTCGACGGCCACGACGGCCTCGGAGTCCTCGATGAAGTCACCGAGCTGGCTGTCGCCCTCATCGCCGATGGTCTGGTCCAGGCTGATCGGCTCCCGGGCGTACTGCTGGATCTCCACCACCTTCTCCGGGGTGATGTCCATCTCCTTGGCCAGCTCCTCCGGCGTGGGCTCGCGGCCCAGCTCCTGGAGCATCTCCCGCTGCATCCGGCCGAGCTTGTTGATGACCTCGACCATGTGCACCGGGATGCGGATGGTCCGGGCCTGGTCGGCCATCGCGCGGGTGATCGCCTGCCGGATCCACCAGGTCGCGTACGTGGAGAACTTGAAGCCCTTGGTGTAGTCGAACTTCTCCACCGCGCGGATCAGCCCCAGGTTGCCCTCCTGGATCAGGTCCAGGAACGCCATCCCGCGGCCGGTGTAGCGCTTGGCGAGGGAGACCACCAAGCGGAGGTTGGCCTCCAGCAGGTGGTCCTTGGCGCGCTCACCGTCCCGGACGATCCAGGTCAGGTCACGCCGCAGCTGGGTGGCGAGCTTCCCGCCGCCCTCGATGGCCTCGTGCAGCTTGTGGCCGGCGTAGAGGCCTGCCTCGATCCGGCGGGCGAGGTCGACCTCCTCCTCGGCGGTCAGCAGCTTCACGCGGCCGATGAGCTTCAGGTAGGCGCGGACCGAGTCGGTCGACGCGGTGAGCTCGGCGTCCTTGCGGGCCTGCCGGAGGGCGAGGGTGTCCTCCTCGTCGTCCCACTCGGACGCGGCGGCGGCGGCGGCGCCGTCGGTGTCCTCGGCGACCTCCTCCTCGGCCGGCGCGGCCGTGGTGATCACGTCGGCAGCCGTCATGGGCGGGGGCGTCTCGGCGGTCGCGATGGCCGGGTCCTTCGTGTCAGCAATGCTCATGTTCGCCTTTCCTGACGATGCCAGTCGGCATCGCACACCGGGGACGGGTGGCGGAGAGGCCGTGGGGTGAGGTGCAGGGCTGGCACCGGCACCTGTCAGCGGCCTGGGCGACTGCCTGGCGCAGCAGCCGGTCGCCCGGGCCGCCAACGGATCAACGCCATGGTAGGCGCAGGTGCGGAGGGAGCAACCCTCGCCCGAGGGATGAGCCCCCTCCGCCGGTGTGCTCTCCCCGCCGCGCCCACGCCCGTTTGGCCCCGCGACCCCGGTGGGAAGGGGTCAGCGGAACGGTCCACGTCGAACGAACGCGTCCTCGAGGAGAGTTCCGTCATGCTGTCGTCCCCCGGCAAGCCGATCGCCCGCGCTTCTCTTCTCGGCCTCACCACTGCCGTCCTCCTGGGCCTGTCCGGCTGCGGCGAGGAGGAGCTCGCGGTCGGCGAGACCGACGTCTCGGACGTCCGGTCCGAGGACGACCTCACCGATCCCTACACCGGTGAGTACGACGAGGCGTTCCGCGAGGACGTCGACGTGTACGCCGGCACGGAGGTGACCGTGGCTGCCCAGGTCGAGGACGTGCTGAGCCCCAACTCCTTCACCATCGTCGGCCCGGACGACACCTCGGTCGAACCACTCCTGGTCGTGGTCGCCGACGAGGTCCCGGGGCTCGAGCCGGGCCTGCCGGTGACGGTGGCCGCCACCGCGACCCTGGAGTTCGACCTCGCCGAGGTCGAGGGCCAGCTCGGGGTCGACCTGGAGGACGAGCAGTACGGGGAGTGGGAGGACCAGCCGTTCCTGCTGGCCACGGTCGTCGAGGCCTCGGCCGAGTAGCTCGGGCCACCGCTCCCCTCGTCAGCGGAGCAGGACGAAGGCCAGCGCCAGCAGGGCCACCAGCAGGCCGACGCCGGCCAGCGCGGCAATGGGGGCACCGGCCGAGCGGACGGCGGCGAGGTCCCCCCGGGCGCTGAGCGACTCGTGGACGGCGCGGTACCTGCGGCGGGACACCACCAGGACGACCGCCGCCCCGACCACGCCCAGCACGGCGACCACGAGGGAACCCGCGCCGAACACGGGGACGGCCAGCCGCCCGGCGACGAGCGCCCCGATCGCCATGGCCAACGCGGTCCGCTGCCAGGCCAGCGCCGTCCGCTCGGCCTGGAGCCCGAGGTCGAAGACGGCGTCCGGGTGGTCCGTCACCGCAGCAGCAGGCCCACGAGGACCAGCAGGCCCCCCACGGTGGTGCCGACCGCCAGCAGCAGGCCCAGCCGTGGCGAGGGCAGCGGCCGCCCCTCCCTCAGGGCCCGCTCGGTGGCGGCCCAGCCCAGCCACGCCTGGGCGGGGGCGAGCAGGCCCAGCACGATGAAGACCAGGGCACCGGCCAGCCGCAGACCGTCGGCGATGGGCAGGTCCAGCGCCTCCAGGGCGACCCCGGCGGCCACCAGCGCCAGCGACGTCCGGATCCAGGCCAGGAACGTGCGCTCGTTCGCCAGGCTGAACCTGGGGTCCGGTTCCCGCCCCGCCCGGTAGACCCGCCTGGGGAACCGGCGGTCGGTCAGCGCCTCGTCCGGCACGTCCTCGGCTCCCTCGTCCACGGCAGGTCACGGCGCCCGCTCCCGGCGATGCTCGCACGACGGCCGCCGGGGTCCGTGGCACCGCACCGGCGGCACAACCCCTCCGGATGGGTTGTGTCACAGGCCACACGGCCACTACGCTGAGCCGGTAAGAGAACGCATCGCTCGATATGCGAGCGATGCCCCAGCCTGCACGGGAGCTCTCATGGCAGCGAAGCCCTTCGCCTCATCCGCCGACCTCGGCGTCAAGGAGCAGACCCTCGAGGTGCTCGCCGACGGGGTGTACGCACTCACCGCAGAGGGCGACCCCAACCTCGGCGCCATCGAGGGCGAGGACTTCCTCGTCTGCTTCGAGGCGCTCGCCACCCCGGTCGCGGCCCGCCGCTGGCTGGCCAAGCTCCGCGAGCACACCGACAAGCCGGTGCGGTACCTGGTGCTCAGCCACTACCACGCCGTGCGGGTGCTCGGCGCCAGCGCGTTCGACGCCGAGGCCATCATCAGCTCCGAGCAGACCAAGGGCCTGATCGCCGAGCGTGGCCAGCAGGACTGGGAGAGCGAGTACGGCCGGATGCCGCGGCTGTTCGAGGAGCCCGAGTCCATCCCCGGGCTGACCTGGCCGACCATGACGTTCCGCGACAAGCTGACCATCGAACTCGGCGGCGACCGCGGTGAGCTGGTGCTGGAGCACCTGGGCCGCGGGCACACCGAGGGCGACATCGTGGCCTGGCTGCCCAAGAGCAAGGTGCTCTTCGCCGGCGACCTGGTGGAGTCACAGGCCGCGCTCTACACCGGCGACGCCTTCCACTTCGACTGGGCCACCGGCACCCTCGACCGGATCAAGGCCCTCGGCGCCGAGCAGCTCATCGGCGGCCGGGGTGCCATCGCCCGCGGCCGCGACGAGGTCGACGCCGCGATCGAGCAGACCCGCGCCTTCCTCACCACGATGCACGAGACGGTCGGCACCGCACACCGCGCCGGGGGCACGCTGAAGGAGGCCTTCGAGGCCACCCACGCCGCCCTGGCGCCGAAGTTCGGGCACTGGCCGATCTTCGAGCACTGCCTCCCCTTCGACGTGCAGCGGCTGTGGGACGAGTTCAGCGGCATCGAGCGCCCGGTCATCTGGACGGCCGAGCGCGACCGCCAGGTGTGGGACGAGCTGCAGGGCTGATCCGGCGATGACCACCCCCGAGAGCCCCGGGACGGCGCCGGTCGTCGTCATCGGGTGCGGCCCGGTCGGCCAGACCACGGCCCTGCTGCTCGCCCGCTGGGGTCTCCCGGTCGTCGTGCTCGACGGCCGCCCCGCGCGGGACCTGGTCGGCAGCAAGGCGATCTGCCAGCAGCGCGACGTCCTCGACGTCTGGGACTCCGTCGGCGTCGGGGCCGAGGTCGCCCGCCGCGGCGTCACCTGGACCACCGCGCGCACCTTCCACCGCGACGCCGAGCTGTTCAGCTTCGAGTTCGTCGACCGCGGGCAGTCCCCGTTCCCGCCCTTCGTCAACGTCTCGCAGTGCCTCACCGAGGAGCTGCTCGACGAAGCGATCGCCGCCCAGCCGCTGATCGAGGTGCGCTGGGGTCACGACGTCACCGGCATCGAGCAGGACGACGCCGGGGTGTCGGTCTCCTGCGCCGACGGGACGACCGTCGCCGGCAGCTACGCGGTGGCCTGCGCCGGCCCGCGGGCCGACGTCGTCCGCACCGCCCTGGGGCTGACCTTCGAGGGGCAGACCTTCGGCGACCAGTTCCTCATCTGCGACATCCGCACCGACCTGCCCGGCTGGGAGACCGAGCGGCGCTTCTACTTCGACCCGGAGTGGAACCCCGGCCGCCAGGTGCTCATCCACCCCTGCCCGGACTCCACCTTCCGGATCGACTGGCAGGTGCCGCCGGAGTTCGACCTCGCCGCCGAGGAGGCCTCCGGTGGGCTGGACCGGCGGATCCGCCAGGTCATCGGCGACCGGCCCTACGAGGTCGTCTGGAAGTCGGTCTACCGGTTCCACTCCCGGGTGGTCGACCGGATGCGGGTCGGGCGCGTGCTCGTCGCCGGGGACGCCGCCCACCTGGTCTCCCCCTTCGGCGCCCGCGGCCTGAACTCAGGGGTGCTGGACGCCGAGAACGCGGCCTGGAAGCTCGCCTTCGTGCTGCGTGGCTGGGCTCCGGAGACGCTGCTGGACAGCTACCACGACGAGCGGCACGCCGCGGCCGTGGAGAACCTCGACGTCACCGGAGCCACGATGCGCTTCCTGGTGCCGGGCACGCCGGCCGAGGCCGCGCACCGGCTCGAGGTGCTGGAGCGCGCCACCACCGATCCCGCGGCCCGGGCGGAGGTCGACTCCGGGCGGCTGGCGGAGCCGTTCTGGTACGTCGACTCCCCGCTCACCACCCCCGACGAACGACGGCCGTTCCCCGGCCGACCGGCGCGCGGTGACGTCCCGGTACCGGCGCCTGGGGTGCTGGCGCCCGACGCCCCGGTCACCGTCCCCGGGAGGTCGGACGTCGTCCGGCTGCGGCAGCTGGCCCGGGCCGGGGTGACCGTCCTCGTCGGGGACGACGCCGCCCTGCCCGACGCGCTCCCCGGTGACCTGCCGGTCGCGGTGCACCGGGTCAGCGACCTGGACGCCGGCTCCACGCTGCGCGAGGCGCTGGGCGTCCGCCCCGACGAGACCTGGGTGCTCCGCCCCGACGCCCACGTCGCCGCCGTCCTCACCCGCCCCGCCGACGTCGCCCCCGCGGTGGCCCGGCTGCTCGCCCGTCCCGTTCCCGCTCCCGTCTGACGACCCACTCCCTCCCACCAAGATGGCCATTTTGGTGGGGACCAGCCCCGAAGGAGAGCCCCGATGGCGTTCTACCGGCAGGTGGGCAGCGTCCCGCCCAAGCGGCACACCCAGCACCGTCGTCCCGACGGCGGCCTGTACTCCGAGGAGCTGGTCGGTGAGGAGGGCTTCTCCTCCGACTCCGCGCTGCTCTACCACTCCGGCATCCCGTCGGCGCTGGTCGACGCCCGGCCGTGGGAGCTGCCCGACCAGACGCTGACGCCCAACGCCCCGCTGGTGCCACGGCACCTGAAGCTGCACGACCTCTTCCCCGGCGAGGAGCACAAGGCCACCGACGCGGTCACCGGGCGCCGGCTGGTGCTGGGCAACGCCGACGTGCGGATCTCCTACGCCGTCTCCTCGCTGACCAGCCCGTACTACCGCAACGCCACCGGCGACGAGTGCGTCTACGTGGAGCGCGGGTCGGCGACGGTGGAGACGTCCTTCGGCGCGCTGGAGGTCGGTCAGGGCGACTACGTGATCATCCCGCGGACGACGACGCACCGCTGGGTCCCGACGGGCACCGAGCCGCTGCGGACCTACGCCATCGAGGCGAACTCGCACATCGCCCCGCCCAAGCGCTACCTGTCGCGGTACGGGCAGTTCCTGGAGCACGCCCCGTTCTGCGAGCGCGACCTCCGCGGTCCCACCGAGCCGCTGCTGGGCGAGGGCACCGACGTCGAGGTCTACGTCAAACACCGCGGCAACAGCCCCGGCGGGCTCGCCGGCACCGTGCACGTGGTGCCCGAGCACCCCTTCGACGTCGTGGGCTGGGACGGCTGCCTCTACCCCTACGCCTTCAACATCGCCGACTACGAGCCGATCACCGGCCGGGTGCACCAGCCGCCGCCGGTGCACCAGGTGTTCGAGGGCAACAACTTCGTGATCTGCAACTTCGTGCCCCGCAAGGTCGACTACCACCCGCTCGCGGTGCCGGTGCCCTACTACCACTCCAACGTCGACTCCGACGAGATCATGTTCTACGTCGACGGCGACTACGAGGCCCGGAAGGGCTCCGGGATCGGCAAGGGCTCGATCTCCGTGCACCCCGGCGGGCACAGCCACGGCCCGCAGCCGGGTGCGGTGGAGCGCTCGCTGGGTGCGGAGTACTTCGACGAGACCGCCGTCATGGTCGACACCTTCCGGCCGCTGGACCTCGGTGAGGCCGGCGTCGCCTCCGACGACGGCAAGTACGCCTGGTCCTGGTCCGGCCGCGGGCCGTCGGCGTGACGGGCAGCTGGCTGGAGCTCCCCGCGGACACCGGCTACGGGCTGGGCAACCTGCCCCACGGCGTCTTCTCCACCGCGGGCACCGCCCCTCGCACCGGGATCGCGATCGGTGACCAGGTGCTGGACCTCGCCTCGGCCACCGGTGACGACGTGCACGCCACCGGCACCCTCAACGCCTGGCTGGCGCGAGGGCCGGAGGCCTGGGCGGCGCTGCGCGCCCAGCTCGTCGACTGGTTCACCGACTCCTCGCACCGCGCCGAGGTGGAGCCGCACCTCCTGCCGCGGGCCGAGGTGACCATGCACCTGCCGATCGAGGTCGCCGACTACGTCGACTTCTACAGCTCCCAGCACCACGCGGAGAACCTCGGGAAGATGTTCCGCCCGGACTCCGCAGCGCTCACCCCGAACTGGAAGCACCTGCCCATCGGCTACCACGGCCGGGCCGGCACGGTGCAGGTCTCCGGCACCCCCGTCGTCCGCCCCTGCGGTCAGCGCAAGGCACCGGCCGACGACGCCCCGACCTTCGGACCCTCCCAGCGGCTGGACATCGAGGCCGAGGTCGGCTTCGTCGTCGGCGTCGGCTCCGAGCTCGGCACCGCGGTGCCGGTCGGCCGGTTCGCCGACCACGTGTTCGGGGTCTGCCTGGTCAACGACTGGTCCTCCCGCGACCTGCAGGCCTGGGAGTACGTGCCGCTGGGCCCGTTCCTCGGCAAGTCCTTCCTCACCTCGGTCTCCCCGTGGGTGGTGCCGCTGGCGGCACTCGAGGCGGCCCGGGTCGCCCCGCCGGCCCGCGACCCGGAGCCGCTGCCCTACCTGCGCGACGACGCCGAGCCCTGGGGGCTGGACATCAGCCTGGAGGTGCGGCTCAACGGCGAGGTGCTGAGCCGGCCGCCGTTCGAGCTCATGTACTGGACCCCGGCGCAGCAGCTGGCCCACCTGACGGTCAACGGGGCCTCGCTGCGCACCGGCGACCTGTATGCCTCCGGCACCGTCTCCGGCCCCCGCGCCGACCAGCGCGGCTCGTTCATCGAGCTCTCCTGGGGCGGGAAGGAGCCGATCACCCTCGCCGACGGCTCCACCCGCACCTTCCTCGAGGACGGCGACGAGGTCGTCCTCACCGCCACCGCACCCGGCCCCGACGGCACCCGCATCGCCTTCGGCGAGGTCACCGGCCGGGTCGAACCGGCCCGCTGACCCACCCTGTCCGTCCCCCGCACCGCCCCCACCACGAGAGGCCGACGATGACCACTCCCACCGTTGCCACGCCCGTCGACACCGACGCAGACACCCCGACCTACGAGCGCCTGCTCGCAGCTGTCTCCGACCCCGACGGCCGGGAGGTCCTCGACCCGGCGACCGGTGAGGTCGTGGGCCGGGTCGCGTTCGGGTCCGCCGAGGACGTCGACCGCGCCGTCGCGACCGCGCGGGCCGCCCAGCGGGCCTGGGCGGCCCGCGCGGACTCCGAGCGCATCGACCTCCTGATGCGGGCCGCCGACGCCATCGACGCGGCCGCCGAGCCGCTGGCCGAGCTGCTCTCCCGCGAGCAGGGCAAGCCGCTCAACGGCCCCAACGCCCGGTTCGAGGTCGGTGCCTGCTCGGCGTGGCTGCGCGCCACCGCCGCCACCGAGCTGCCCGTGGAGACCGTCGTCGACGACGGGGACACCCACGCCGAGCTGCACTACCGGCCCATCGGCGTCGTGGGCGCCATCGGCCCGTGGAACTGGCCGATGATGATCACGATCTGGCAGGTCGCCCCCGCCCTGCGGATGGGCAACACCGTGGTCGTCAAGCCCTCCGAGCACACCCCGCTCAGCGTGCTCGCGCTGCTGGAGGTGCTCAACGGCGCCCTGCCGGCCGACGTCCTCATCGGCGTCGCCGGCGAAGGCGACGTCGGCGCCCGGCTGTCCAGCCACCCGGACGTGGACAAGGTGATGTTCACCGGCTCCACCCGCACCGGCCAGGCGATCATCAAGAGCTCGGCGGACACCGTGAAGCGGCTGACCCTGGAGCTCGGCGGCAACGACGCCGGGATCGTCCTCCCCGACGTCGACCCGAAGGCGATCGCGCAGGACCTGTTCTGGGGTGCGTTCATCAACACCGGCCAGACCTGCGCCGCGCTCAAGCGGCTGTACGTGCACACCGACGTCTACGACGAGGTCTGCGCCGCACTCACCGAGGTCGCGAAGGCGATGCCGATGGGCCGTGGCCTGGACGAGCAGAACGTCCTCGGCCCGCTGCAGAACCGCGCCCAGTACGAGATCGTCGCGCGGCTGGTCGACGCCGCCCGTGAGTCCGGCGCCACCATCCTCACCGGTGGTGACCCCGACACCGACGCGCCGGGCCACTTCTACCCGACGACGCTGGTCGCCGACATCGACGACGAGAACCCGCTCGTCGCCGAGGAGCAGTTCGGGCCGGCCCTGCCGATCATCCGGTACGACGAGCTCGACCAGGCCGTCGCCATGGCCAACCGGCTCGACGTCGGCCTGGGCGCCTCGGTGTGGAGCAGCGACCGGGACGCCGCCCGCGCCGTCGCCGCCCGCCTCGAGGCCGGCACCGTCTGGATCAACGCCCACGGCGGGGTGCACCCGATGATCCCCTTCGGCGGGCACAAGAAGTCCGGGTACGGGCTCGAGTTCGGCGCCGAGGGCCTGAAGGCCGTCGCCGTGCCCCAGGTGATCAACGGCTGACCCGCGCCGGTGCCCGCGGCTTAGGGTGAGGACCACGCCATCGAGGACGGCGACCACAGGGGGACGGCGATGCCAGCGAACGACAGCGGGGGTGCTCCGCAGTCGCAGACGCTGGACCGCGGCATCCGGATCCTCGAGCACCTGGCGAGCGCGGGCACCCCGCAGCCGGTGACCGAGATCGGCCGTGCCCTGGACCTGCACCGGTCGATCACCTACCGGCTGCTGCGCACCCTGGAGGACCACCAGCTCGTCGAACGCGACCCGTTGGGCCACTACGGCCTCGGCCTGGGGGTGGCGGCGCTGGCCCGCGGGGTGCGCACGGACCTGAACGCCGCTGCGCTCCCCCGGCTCAACTCGCTGTCCACCGAGCTGGGCATGACGGCGTTCCTGGTGGTGCGGGCCGGCGACGAGGCGGTGACGGTGACCAGCGTCGAACCGCAGGACACCCGGGCGCACGTCACCTACCGGCCGGGCACCCGGCACCCGGTCGGCCGCGGCGCCCCCGGCCTGGCCCTGCTCATGCCGGAGCCACCGGCGGACGACGACCGTGCGGCCCTCCTGGAGGCCCGCCAGACCGGCTGGGCCAGCTCGCACGGTGAGGTGATCCCCGGCATCCGGTCGATCGCCGCACCGGTCCTCGGCCCGGACGGCGGCGCCCGCGCCGCACTCGCCGTCGTCTTCGTCGACGAGAACAGCGACGTCGAGCAGGTGGGCCGGGCGGTCGCCGCCGCCGCCGGGAAGGTCGCCGCCGTCCTGCGCTGAGCCCCCCGCGGTCAGCCGCCGACGTAGGCCGCGAGGTGCTCCCCGGTGACGGTGGCGCGGCCGGCGACGAGGTCGGCCGGGGTGCCCTCGAAGACGATCCGGCCGCCGTCGTGCCCGGCGCCGGGGCCGAGGTCGATGATCCAGTCGGCGTGGGCCATCACCGCCTGGTGGTGCTCGATGACGATGACCGACTTGCCGGAGTCGACGAGCCGGTCGAGCAGTCCGAGCAGGTTCTCGACGTCGGCGAGGTGCAGGCCGGTGGTCGGCTCGTCGAGCACGTACACGCCACCCTTCTCGGCCATCCGGGTGGCCAGCTTGAGCCGCTGTCGCTCGCCGCCGGACAGCGTGGTGAGCGGCTGGCCGAGCGTGAGGTAGCCGAGCCCGACGTCGGCCAGCCGGTCCAGGATCGTGTGGGCGGCCGGGGTGCGTGCCTCGCCGTCGCCGAAGAACTGCTCGGCCTCGGTCACCGACATGGCGAGCACCTCGGCGATGTTGCGGCCGCCGAGCGTGTGCTCGAGGACCGAGGCCTGGAACCGCTTCCCCTCGCACTCCTCGCAGGGGGACTCCACGGTGGCCATGACGCCGAGCTCGGTGTAGATGACGCCGGCGCCGTTGCACGTCGGGCAGGCACCCTCGGAGTTCGAGCTGAAGAGCGCCGGCTTCACCCCGTTCGCCTTGGCGAAGGCCTTGCGGATGGGGTCGAGCAGGCCGGTGTACGTCGCGGGGTTGCTCCTCCGGGAGCCGCGGATCGCACCCTGGTCGACGACCACCACGCCGTCCCGGTCCGCGACGGAGCCGTGGACCAGCGAGCTCTTCCCCGACCCGGCCACGCCGGTGAGCACCACCAGCACGCCGAGCGGGATGTCGACGTCGACGCCCTGCAGGTTGTGGGTGTCCGCGCCGCGCACCTCGAGGGCCCCGGTGGTGGCGCGCACCTCGGACTTGAGACCGACGCGCTCGTCGAGGTGCCGGCCGGTCAGCGTGCCGCTGGTCCGCAGCCCGTCGACGGTGCCCTCGAACACGACCTCCCCACCGCCGGTGCCGGCGCCCGGACCGAGGTCGACGACGTGGTCGGCGATCGCGATGGTCTCGGGCTTGTGCTCGACGACGAGCACGGTGTTGCCCTTGTCGCGGAGCTGCAGGAGCAGGTCGTTCATCCGCTCGATGTCGTGCGGGTGCAGGCCGATGGTCGGCTCGTCGAAGACGTAGGTGACGTCGGTGAGCGCGGACCCCAGGTGGCGGATCATCTTGGTGCGCTGCGCCTCACCGCCGGACAGCGTCCCGGCCGGCCGGTCGAGGGAGAGGTAGCCCAGCCCGATCTCGGTGAACGAGTCGAGGAGGTGCCGCAGACCGGTGAGCAGCGGGGCGACCGATGCGTCGTCGAGTTCGCGGACCCAGGCGGCGAGGTCGCTGATCTGCATCGCGCAGAGGTCGGCGATGTTCCTGCCCTCGATCATTGAGGACCGTGCCTCCGGGGTCAGGCGCGTCCCGTCGCACTCCGGGCAGGTCTGGAAGGTGATCACGCGCTCGACGAAGGCGCGGACGTGCGGCTGCATCGCGTCGACGTCCTTGGCGAGCATCGACTTCTGGATCTTGGGGATGACGCCCTCGTAGGTGAGGTTGATGCCCTCGACCTTGATCTTGGTCGGCTCCTTGTAGAGGAGGTCGTGCAGCTCCTTCTTCGTGTACTTCGAGATCGGCTTGTCCATGTCGAAGCCCGCGCCGGCGAAGATCCGGCCGTACCAGCCGTCCATGCTGTAGCCGGGGACGGTCAGCGCACCCTCGGCCAGCGACTTGCCCTCGTCGTACAGCGCCGTGAGGTCGAAGTCGGAGACCGAGCCCATGCCCTCACAGCGCGGGCACATGCCGCCCAGGTAGACGGCGTCCTTCACCACGGCCTTCTCGACCCGGCCGCCGGACTTCTCCGTGCTCATCACCCCGCTCGCCCTGCGGGTCGGGACGTTGAAGGAGAACGCCGTGGGCGGACCGATGTACGGCGTGCCGAGCCGGCTGAAGAGGATCCGCAGCATCGCGTTGGCGTCGGTGGCGGTACCGACGGTGGAGCGGGGGTTGGCGCCCATACGCTCCTGGTCGACCAGGATCGCCGTCGTCAGACCCTCCAGCAGGTCGACCTCCGGCCGGGCGAGCGTCGGCATGAAGCCCTGCACGAAGGCGCTGTAGGTCTCGTTGATCAGCCGCTGGGACTCCGCGGCGATCGTGTCGAACACCAGCGAGCTCTTGCCCGAGCCGGAGACGCCGGTGAACACCGTCAGCCGGCGCTTCGGGATCTCGACGCTGACGTCCTTGAGGTTGTTCACCCGCGCGCCGAGCACCCGGATCAGGTCGTGGGTGTCGGCAGCGTGCTCCGGTGCGGTGCTCACGTGTCTCCTCGGGGCGGGTCCGGTGGTCGCAGATGCGGCGTCCTGGTGCGGCGGCGGGGCCAGCGTGCCGCAGATCGGCGTGCAGTGGGGAGCTCGCGCCCGGCCGGCGGTGCTCCCCGGGGCATCACGCTAGGGACGTCCGCACCGCCTGCGCTTCTCCGTTCCTGACCGGTCGGGCCCCTTGTCCCGCGGCGACCACCGGGGCTACCGTGCGGCTGTGGCTGGGCAGCGGATTCCGTGCGGGCCCGTCGGCGACTGACCCTCGCACCGGCGGGTCCGTGGGCACGTCCATCGAGGTCGCTCCCCCGCTGACCAGGGCCACCCGGCCCGGAGGCTCCCCATGTCCCCCCGCCACAGCTCCGCCCACGACGCCGCCAAGGTGCGCGTCGTCGTCACCGACGCACTCGGCCTGCAGCGCGTCCTCACCATGCTGACCGGGCGCCACCACGCCTTCACCCGGCTGTCGGCCGAGGAGGCCGGCACCGACCGCTGGACGATCAGCGTCGACCTGCTCGCCACCCCCGATGAGGTGGACCTGGTGGTCGCCCGGCTGCACCGGCTCCCCTGCGTGCTGACGGTCGACGTCACCCTGGCCGGGCGGCTCGCCTCGACGGCCTGACGGCGGGGCCGGTCAGGCCGCGCGCCGCGTCCGGGAGGCCTCGGCCAGCTCTGCCAGCAGCTCCTCGGTGGTGCTGAGGTCGACGCAGGCGTCGGTGACGCTCTTGCCGTGCTCCAGCCGCTCGGGGTGCCGCTGGTCCAGGTCCTGCCGCCCGGCCACGAGGTTGCTCTCGATCATCACCCCGCGGATCGCCTGCTCGCCGCCGGCGACCTGCCCGGCCAGGTCGCGCACGACCTCGGCCTGACGGCGGTGGTCCTTCTGGCTGTTGCCGTGCGAGGCGTCGACGACGAGGACCTCCGGCAGGCCACGGGCGGCCAGCGCCCGCTTGGTGGCGGCGATGTGCGCGGCCGAGTAGTTGGGGCCGTCCTTGGCGCCGCGCAGGATGACGTGACCGGTGTCGTTGCCGCTCGTGGACAGCTGGGCGCTCACGCCGTGCTGGTCGACGCCGAGGAACTGGTGCGGCGCCCGCGCGGTCAGCACGGCCTGGATCGCCACGTCGACGCTCCCCTCCGGCGAGTTCTTGAAGCCGACGACGGAGGAGAAGCCGGACACCCGTTCCCGGGCGGTCTGGTCGGTGACGTTGCGGGCACCGACGCCGTTGTAGGTGACCAGCCCGTCGACGTACTGCGGCGTGAGCGCGTTCAGCGGCTCCGCGGCCACCGGGACGCCCAGCGCGGTGATCCGGCCCATCAGCATCCGGGTCGCGACGAGGCCGACGCTGATCCGGCTGGAGCCGTCCAGGAACGGGTCGTAGGCGAACCCCTTCCAGTCGACCTCGGTCCGCGGCTTCTCGGTGTAGGTCCGCATCAGGATCTCCAGGTCCGCGCCGTGCCTCGCCCGCATGTCGGCGAGGAAGGCGGCGTACTCCAGGGCCGCGGCCGCGTCGTGGATCGAGCAGGGACCTGCGATGACGGCCAGCCGGTCGTCGGCACCGCCGACGATGTCGGTCGTGGCGCGGCGCGCGTCCCGGGTGGTGGCGGCGGACTCCGCCGACAGCGGGACGACGGTCGCCACCGCAGCCGGGGTGACGACGACGCTCAGGCCGGTGATCCGGGCGTTCCCCAGGTCGCTCAGGTCGACGTCCGCCGCCGGCGCGGCACCCAGTCGCTGCTGCACCGCGGGCAGCAGGTCGGTCAGCGCGGCGTCGATCTGGGCGTTCACCCGGGTCTGGACCTCGAGCAGCGCATCGGCGATCCGCGTCGCCTCGTCCAGCAACTGGTCAGCCGGCATGGGGGTCTCCTCCGTCGTTCGCGACTCGCCAGCGCCCCGGCCGGGGCCGCGCCCGCTCCCGCGGGGCTGACCGGCACAGCATCCCGGAGCCGGGGGTCGGCGTGTCGTCCCGGGTGCCCCTCCTCACCCGGCTGGGGGCGCATGCTCGGGCAGGTGGGGCCGCACGACCCGCGCCGACCGGGCCGGCGTGGAAGGCTCGGTCCATGACCCCACGGGTGTGCGGAGAGCACGCTGTGCGGTCCCTGTTCCAGCCGATCGTGGACCTGTCCGACGGCGGCGCGCTGGTGGCGGTGGAGGCACTGTCCCGCGGCGAGCCGGGGCCGCTGGAGTCCCCGACCGAGCTGTTCGCCGCCGCCGCGGCAGCGGGGACCACCGCGTCGCTGGACGCCGCCTGCCTGCGCGCTGCGCTGCGCGGGGTCGCCGGCGCCGCCGAGCCGACCACCTTGTTCGTGAACATCGAGCCGGCGACGCTGTCCACGCTGTCCCCCGCCGACCTGGCCGACCTCGCCGAGCTGACGCCGGCCGGGGTGCAGGTGGTCCTGGAGGTGACCGAGCGCGACCTGCTCGAGCGCCCGGCCGACCTGGTCCGCGGCGTGCGGGGTGCGCGGGAGATCGGCTGGCGGGTGGCGCTGGACGACGTCGGCGCCGAACCGGCCGGGCTCGCACTGGTGTCGTTCCTGCGGCCGGACGTGATCAAGCTGGACCTGGCCCTGGTGCGCGGACACACCAGCCTGCAGGCCGCCGCGGTGGTCAACGCCGTGCGTGCCGACGCCGAGCGCTCCGGCGCGCTCGTCCTGGCCGAGGGGATCGAGACCACCGAGCACCTGGACCGGGCGCTGGCGATGGGCGCGCGACTCGGTCAGGGCTGGATGTTCGGGCGTCCGGGGGACCTGCCGGCGGCCGGCATGCGGGCCCTGCAGCTCCCCCCGGCCACCCCCGCGCGGGGCGCCGGGGGAACCGGTCCGGGGACCCCGTACGAGGTGCTCGCCGCCGCCTCGCGACCGCAGCGCGCCGGTGTGCCGCTGCTCGCCTCGATGACCCGTCAGGTCGAGCGCCAGGCACTCCTGCTGGACGAGCAGACCGTCGTCCTCGCGAACTTCCAGCACGCCGAGCTGATGAGCGCGCGCACCCGCCGTCGGTACGAGACGCTCGGCAGCCTCACCGCCCTGACCGCGGTGACCGGCGCGGGGATGCCCGACGAGCCCGCGCCGGGCGTGGTGGGCACCGCCCTCGAGGCCGACGACCCGCTGACCGACCAGTGGGTCGTGACCGTGGTCAGCCCGCACTTCGCGGCTGCGCTGGCCGCCCGCGAGGTCCCGGTCGAGGGTCGCAGCGACCCGACCGAGGCCGCCGTCCCGGTGCGCTCGGCTGGTCGCCGGCTCGACTACGTGCTGACCTACGACCGGCAGCGGGTGCTCGAGGCCGCCGGGCTGCTGCTGGAGAAGACCCGCCCGCCAGCCGGGACGGCTCCGCCGACGCACCGCCCCGCCCCGGCCGTCGGAGACCCCGTCGCGCGGGTCACCGAGGCCGAGCTGCCGGACCTGATGCTCCGGGCCGTCTCGGTGGCCAGCAACGGGATCGTGATCGCCGACGCCCGCCTCCCCGACCTCCCGCTGGTCTACGCGAACGACGCGTTCCTGCGGATGACCGGCTACCCGGAAACGGAGGTGCTCGGCCGCAACTGCCGCTTCCTGCAGGGGGCCGACACCGACCGCAACCAGGTGGACCCGATCAGGCGGCGGCTGCTCGCCGGGCGGGGCGTCGACACGGTGCTGCTGAACTACCGGCGCGACGGCTCGGCGTTCTGGAACGAACTGCACGTCAGCGCCGTCCGGGACACGCACGGCGAGGTCACGCACCTCATCGGCAGCCAGCTGGACGTGACGGCACGCGTCGACCGGGAGCGGCGGACGGCGTACCTGGCCCACCACGACGAGCTGACCGGCCTGCCGAACCGGGCGCACGTGCTCGAGCACCTGAACCTGGAACTGCGCCGTGCCCGCCGCAGCGGCGGGAGCGTGGCGGCGGTGCTGCTGGACCTCGACGACTTCAAGGCGATCAACGACCGCTTCGGTCACGCCGTCGGCGACGCCGCGCTCGTCGGGGCGGCCGGCCGGCTGCGTTCGGCCGTCCGCTCCGGCGACCTGCTGGGCCGGCTGGGCGGCGACGAGTTCCTGGTCGTCCTCGCCGGCCTCCCCGCGACCGGCCGGGCACGGCCGGACGACGGCAGCCGCCCACCTGCGGAGGAGCTGGTCCGGCGGGTGCAGGAGCACCTGCGCACCGCGCTCGAGGTGCCGCTCCAGCTGCCCGGGACGGCCCTGCGGATCCGCGCCAGCTCCGGGGCTGCGGTCTTCCCCGCGGACGCCGACGACCCGACATCGCTCCTCGCCTGCGCCGACGCCGCCATGTACCGGACCAAGCGCGGGCCGGCGGGCCGCCGGGACTGAGGGCCGCACCCCCATCCCGGCGCCCACGGCACCGGCCGCCCCGCCGTCAGGCCGGGCGCGCGGTCTTCGCCAGGTGCAGCCAGGTGTCAACGACCGTGTCCGGGTTCAGCGACATCGACTCGATCCCCTGGGCCACGAGCCACTCGGCCAGGTCGGGGTGGTCGCTGGGGCCCTGGCCGCAGATGCCGACGTACTTGCCGCGCTCCAGGCAGGCCTTGATCGCCATCTCCAGCACGGCGAGGACGGCGGGGTTGCGCTCGTCGAAGCTGCCGGCCACCAGGCTGGAGTCGCGGTCCAGGCCGAGCACCAGCTGGGTCATGTCGTTGGAGCCGATGGAGAACCCGTCGACGTGGTCGAGGAACTCGTGCGCCAGCAGCGCGTTGGACGGCAGCTCGCACATCATCACCACCGACAGGTCGTTCTCCCCGCGGCGCAGCCCGTGCTCGCCGAGCAGCCGGACCACGCCCTCGATCTCCGCCACGGTCCGGACGAACGGGA
Organism: Modestobacter sp. VKM Ac-2979; assembly: GCF_026967995.1. NCBI lineage: Bacteria > Bacillati > Actinomycetota > Actinomycetes > Geodermatophilales > Geodermatophilaceae > Modestobacter > Modestobacter sp. VKM Ac-2979. Next base: position 96,749 of record NZ_JAPVBO010000008.1, on the reverse strand, counting down.
TCATGATCTTGACGTTGGTCAGCCCCATCTCGTCGCGCACGTACCGCAGCGCCTCGCACTCCATGGCGAAGCAGTCGGCGAAGTCGGCCGACAGGTACCGCGACGCCCCGCGGTAGCCGAGCATCGGGTTCTCCTCGTGCGGCTCGTAGGCCTCGCCGCCGAGCAGGTTGGCGTACTCGTTGGACTTGAAGTCGCTCATCCGCACGATCACCGGCTCGGGCGCGAACGCCGCGGCGATCATCGAGATGCCCTCGGCCACCCGCTGCACGAAGAAGTCCCGCGCCGAGGGGTAGGCGACGATCCGCTCCTCGATCTCCGCCTTGAGCGGCGCGTCCAGGGTGTCCAGCTCCAGCAGGGCGCGGGGGTGGATCCCGATCTGCCGGTTGATGATGAACTCCAGCCGAGCCAGCCCGACCCCGGCGTGCGGCAGCCGGGAGAAGGCGAAGGCCTGCTCCGGCGTCCCCACGTTCATCATGATCTTGGTGGGGATCTCCGGCATCGCGTCCAGCTCGGTCTCGGCGACCTCGAAGCCCACCTCGCCGGCGTAGACCAGGCCGGTGTCGCCCTCGGCGCAGGAGACGGTGACCGGGTCGCCGTCGGACAGCGCCCGGGTGGCGGTGCCGGTGCCGACGACGGCGGGGATGCCGAGCTCGCGGGCGATGATCGCCGCGTGGCAGGTGCGGCCGCCGCGGTTGGTCACGATCGCCGAGGCCCGCTTCATGATCGGTTCCCAGTCCGGGTCGGTCATGTCGGCGACCAGCACGTCGCCGGGGGTGAAGGAGTCCATCTCGTCGATGTCGGTGAGCACCCGGACCGCACCCGCGCCGATCTTCTGCCCGATCGCCCGCCCCTCGACCACGACGTCCCCGGTGCCGGTGAGCCGGTAGCGCTCGGAGGTGGTCCCGGCGCGGGACTGCACCGTCTCCGGACGCGCCTGCAGGATCATCAGCTCCCCGGTGCGGCCGTCCTTGCCCCACTCGATGTCCATCGGCCGGCCGTAGTGCTCCTCGATCTTCAGCGCCTGGCGGGCCAGTTCGAGGACCTCGTCGTCGGTGAGGGACAGCTTCCGGCGGTCGGCGGGGTCGACGTCGACGAACTCCGTCGTCCGGCCGACCTCGGCGTGCGCGGTGTAGACCATCTTGGTGGCCTTCTCCCCCACGCCGCGCTTGAGCACGGCCGGGCGGCCGGCGCGCAGGGCGGGCTTGTAGACGTAGAACTCGTCGGGGTTGACCGCCCCCTGCACCACGCCCTCCCCCAGCCCGTAGGCCGAGGTGATGAAGACGGCGTCCCGGAAGCCGGACTCGGTGTCCATGGTGAACAGCACGCCCGACGCCCCGACGTCCGAGCGGACCATCCGCTGCACGCCCGCCGACAGCGACACCGACTCGTGGTCGAAGCCGTGGTGCACCCGGTAGGCGATCGCCCGGTCGTTGTAGAGGGAGGCGTAGACCTCGCGGACCGCCTGCAGGACGGCGTCGATGCCGCGCACGTTGAGGAAGGTCTCCTGCTGGCCGGCGAAGGAGGCGTCGGGCAGGTCCTCGGCGGTGGCGCTGGAGCGCACCGCGAAGGAGGCCTCCGCGTCGTCCCCGGCGAGCCGCTCGTACGCGGCCCGGATGTCGGCCTCCAGCGCCGGCGGGAACGGCTGGTCGACCACCTCCCGGCGGATCTCGGTGCCGGCGGCGGAGAGCGCCCGGACGTCGTCGGTGTCCAGCGTGCGCAGCCGGTCGGCGATCCGGGCGGCCAGCCCGGTGTCGCCGAGGAAGCGCTGGTAGGCCGCGGCCGTGGTCGCGAAGCCGTCCGGGACGCTGACCCCGGCGTCGGCGAGGTGGGAGATCATCTCGCCGAGCGAGGCGTTCTTCCCGCCCACGACCTCCAGGTCGCCGAGCCCGAGCTCGGCGAACCAGCGGACGTTGTCGCCGTCGTCCGGGGTGCTGCCGGCCGGGACCTCGGGTGCGGTGTCGGTGCTCATGGTCGGGGGGTCCTTCCTCGCCGGAGGTCGTGGCCGGACATCGAGGGCACGCCGGAGCTGCGCCGTTGCCGGGCCAGGGTCTGGATCACCACGGCGGCGATCTCCTCGACGGAGGCCGCCGAGGTGTCGACCGTGGGCAGGGAGTGGGTCTCGTACATCGCCGTCGCCCGGCGCAGCTCGTACCGGCACTGGTCCTCGGACGCGTACCGCGAGTCCGGGCGCCGCTCCTGCCGGACCCGGCTGAGCCTGGTCACCGTGGTGGTCAGCCCGAAGCACCGTTCCCGGAGGCCCTTCACCGGACGGGGCAGGTCGGTGGTCTCCAGGTCCTCGTCGACCAGCGGGTAGTTGGCCACGAAGAGGCCGTGCTGCAGCGCCAGGTACATCGCGGTCGGCGTCTTGCCGCACCGGGACGGCGCCAGCAGCACGACGTCGGCCCGGTCCAGCCCGCGCGGGCTCAGCCCGTCGTCGTGCTCGATGGCGAACTCGATCGCCGCCATCCGGCTGTTGTAGCGCCGGACGTCGCCGACCCCGTGCAGCCGCCGCGCCTCCCGCAGGCCGCGGGTGCCCAGCTGCTCCTCCACCCGGTCCATGTGGATGCCGAAGAAGTCGATGATCGGGGCCTTCGTCCGCAGCAGCTCCTCGCGGACCTCGTCGACCGCGGCGGTGGTGAAGACCAGCGGGGTGACCGGCCCCTCCATCGCCTCGTCGAGCTGGGCCACCACCTCGCGGGCCTCCTCGACCGAGGAGATGAACGGGATGAGGGTGCGCTCGAAGTGCACGTCGGGGAACTGGATGAGCAGGGCGTTGCCCATCGTCTCCGCGCTGATCCCGGTGCTGTCGGAGAGGAAGAACACCGGGACGACGGCGTCCGGGTCGCGGTCCGCGGGACCCGCGTCGGTCACCGGGCGCCCCGGTGGCGGTTCCCGGCGCAGTGCCCCGGCAGGTCAGGCGTCATACGGCACCTCTGGTCTTCCGCGTCGTTGCAGAGAGGAGCGAGCTCGGGGTGAGCATCCCCCGCCGGGTGCCCCGCGCGCACCTGCGCGGTCGCGCAACGGTCCCCGCAGACCCACGGCCGGGACCTCAGCCCGCCGGGTCGATGCGCCTGATGCCGGTCCAGCCGGTGAAGCCCCGCGCCTCTAGGAGCTGGAACAGGCGCGGTGCGCACGGGAAGGCCTCGACGAACGCCGCGTCGAGGAGCGCGATCAGGTCGGCGCTGATCGGCTCGTCCTCCGCCATCCCCGCAGACTGGGCTGCCGCCGCCTCGAGGAAGGCGACCACCCGGTCCGCGAGCGCCGGCAGCCGCGGGTCGTCCGCCGCGCAGTCGGCGAGGTCACCGATGTCGAGGTAGAGCCGGCGCAGCGGTTCGTCCTCGATCTGGGCGTGCTTGATCGCCATGAACGCCGAGACCTGGTCCGGCAGCTGCGCGGCGAGCAGGATCCAGCTGTCCCGCTCGATCTCGATCAACCGCTCCGGGAACCCGAACTCGTGCATCCGGTCGAGGTAGGCGACCGCCTCGGGCGGCAGCGCCAGGCTGTCGCCGGCGGCGAGCTGGGAGATCCGCTCCCGATGACGCTGGCGGTCACGGATCTCGGCTCGCAGCCGACGGTCGATGTCCGCGATGGCCTCGGCGAATCCCTCGTCCCCTGCGGCCAGCAGCTCGCGCACCCGGGACAGCGGCACGCCGGCCTCGGCCAGGATGCGGATCCTGATCAGCTCCACGACGGCCGCGGCGTCGTAGCGCCGGTAGCCGGAGTGGTCCCGCTCGGGCTCGGGCAGCAGCCCCTTGGCGTGGTAGTGCCGCACGGCGCGGACCGTCACGCCCGCGTAGGACGCGAGCTGGCTGATGGTCAGCATGGCGTCGGGGTCCCTCCTCCGTCGTCCCGGTCAGCCGGTCTTCCGACGGTAGGTGCTCATCGCCAGCGCGTACGCGACGAGCAGCAGGCCCACGCACCAGGCGACTGCCAGCCGACCGTCGTCCCCGACCGGCTGCTCCGCGAACAGACTGCGGATGGTGCCCACGATCGGGGTGACGGGCTGGTTCTCGGCGAACCAGCGCACCGGGCCCGGCATGCCGTCGGTCGGGACGAACGCCGAGCTGATGAACGGCAGGAAGACCAGGGGGTAGGAGAACCCGCTGACGCCGTCGACCGACCTCGCGGTCAGCCCGGGGACCACGGCCAGCCAGGTCAGCGCCAGGGTGAACAGCACCAGGATCCCGAGGACGGCGAGCCAGGCGAGCACGCCCGCACCGGTCCGGAACCCCATCGCCACGGCGACCAGGACGACGAGCGCGAGCGCGAGCAGGTTGGCGACGACCGAGGTGAGCACGTGCGCCCAGAGCACCGCCGACCGGGCGATCGGCATGGACCGGAACCGCTCGAAGAGCCCGCCGGAGACGTCGGTGAAGAGCCGGAAGGCGGTGTAGGCGATCCCGGAGGCGACGGTGATGAGCAGGATCCCGGGCAGCAGGTAGTCGACGTACCGGCCCTCGCCGACGTCGATGGCGGAACCGAAGACGTAGACGAACAGCAGCAGCATGGCGATCGGCGTGACGGCCGTGGTGATGATCGTGTCCGGGCTGCGCAGGACGTGGCGCAGCGACCGCTTCGACAGGGTCGCGGTGTCCCGGAGGACGGCGGCGGTCATCGGTCGGCCCCCTTCTCGCTGGCGCCGTCCTGGCCGACGATCGCCAGGAAGACGTCCTCCAGGGTCGGCTGCTTCTGCACGTACTCGACCTCGGCCGGCGGCAGCAGCTGCTGGAGCTCGGCGAGGGTGCCCTCGGCGATGATCCGCCCCTGGTGCAGGACCGCGATCCGGTCGGCGAGGTGCTCGGCCTCGTCCAGGTACTGGGTGGTGAGCAGCACCGTCCTGCCTCGAGCGACGAGCTCGCGGACCGTCGTCCAGACCTCGATCCGCGACTGCGGGTCCAGCCCCGTCGTCGGTTCGTCCAGGAAGAGCACGGGTGGGTCGCCGATCAGGCTCATCGCGATGTCGAGGCGGCGGCGCATCCCGCCCGACCAGGTCGCCACCCGGCGTCCGGCCGCGTCGGTCAGCTCGAAGCGGGCGAGCAGCTGGTCGGCGATGCCGCCGGCGTCGTCGAGGTGGCGCAGCTCCGCGACGAGCACCAGGTTCTCCCGCCCGGTGAGCACCTCGTCGACGGCGGCGAACTGCCCGGTCAGGCTGATCGACGCGCGGACCTCGCCGGGCGCGGTCGCGACGTCGTGCCCGTGGACGGTCGCCGTGCCGCCGTCGGCCCGGAGCAGCGTGGACAGGATCTTCACCGTGGTGGTCTTGCCGGAGCCGTTGGCGCCCAGCAGGGCGAGGACGGTGCCGGGGGCGACGCTCAGGTCGACGCCGGAGAGCACCGCGTGGTCGCCGTAGGACTTGGTGAGCCCGGTGAGCTCGATGGCTGGTGTGGTGGTCATGGCGGGAGCGTCCAGCCCTGACCCTGCGTCAAGGTCAAGCCCGGTCTCGCACGTCACGGCCGGGCACCGCGCCAGCGCAGCACCTCCAGCGCCGCGGCGACGGCGACGGCGTTCTCCGCCAGGGGCCGCGGCAGCAGGTCCTCGGCCCGGGCCAGCCGGCGGAGCACGGTGTTCCGGTGGGTGTACAGCCGCGCCGCCGTCCGCGAGGCGTTGCCGAGCTCGCGGAGGTAGACCAGCACCGTCTCGCGGGTGACCGCATCGGCGCCGAGGAGGCCGCCGAGGGTGTCGGTCAGGAACTCCTCCACCCGGGCGGGATCGCTGGTGAGCAGCGCGACCAGCTGCACGTCCTCGTAGCGGGCGACCTGTTGCGGCGAGGTCAGCCGGTCGAGCATCTGCTGGGTGGTCACCGCGTCCAGGTGGCTGCGCCGGAACCCCTCGACGTCGACCCCCGGCCGCCCCACGGCCACCCGGACGTCGGGGGCGTCGGCCAGCCCGGCGGCCACCGAGTCCGCCTCGGGCGCCCGGCCGACCGGCAGCCACACCCACAGCGCGGCCGCTCCGGCCACGACGGTCAGCCGCCCGGCGGCACCAGCGGCCCGCATCGCCGCCTCGGCCGCCGCCTCCAGCTGGACCGAACCGGCACTGCCGGACCCGCTCCAGACGATGACGGCGGTGTGCGGCCCGGTCAGGCCGTAGCCCAGCTGCACCTCGGCCCGGGCCCGGGCGAGCGGCGCCCCCTCCAGCAGCAGCGAGACCGTGGCCCGGCGCTCGGCGTGCGCACCGCGGGTCAGCTCGGCGCGCTCGGCGGCCATCCGGGCGGACACCGCGGCCACGGTGTCGTCGATGAACGCGCTGATGGACCGCGCCGAGACGTCCAGCAGCTCGCGCAGCTCGGCGGTGTCGGAGGTGAGCTGGAAGCAGATGTCCATCCACCGGCGCCAGGCGACCGCCTGCGCGGTGCGGTAGGCGTCCAGGCCCCGGTGGTCCAGCCCGCGCCGGACCAGGTCCCGGGCCCCCTCCAGCACCTCGGGCCCCAGGTCGACCGGCACCCGCTCCCCGGGGCGCTGCACGTTGGCCGCGGCCCAGCGCAGCAGGTTGGCGCGGTTGGCCCGCCGGGCCCCCTCGGCGAGCACCGGGTCCTCGGCGACCGGGCGCATCCCGGACCCGCTCAACGCCGCGGTGTGCATCTCGGCGACCCACTCGGCCCGGGGATCGAGGGCGAGCTCCGCGCCGCGTCGGAAGAGCTCCCGGACGGCCGGCGACGGGGTGGGCCACTCCGGGGTCACCGGTTCATCGTGCACCACTCCCCCGTGACCGTGGTGCTGATCGTGCTGGCAGAACGCCCTCGGGTCACAGAAGGTCGAGACAGCGCCGTCCCCTGCTGAGCTGGAGAGAGCATGAGCACCCCGACTCCCGTCGAGCACCTCGACGTCCTGATCGTGGGTGCCGGTCTCTCCGGCATCGGCGCCGCGTACTACCTGCAGCGCGACCACCCGCAGCGCAGCTTCGCGCTGCTGGAGGCGCGCGACGCGACCGGCGGCACCTGGGACCTGTTCCGGTACCCGGGCATCCGTTCGGACTCCGACCTGCACACCTTCGGCTACGAGTTCGCGCCGTGGCGGGACCCGCAGTCCATCGCCGGCGCCGACCGGATCCTCGACTACCTGCGCGGCACGGCGGCCGAGCACGGCATCGACGGCCATGTGCGCTTCCACTCCCGGGTGGTCGCCGCGTCGTGGTCGTCCGAGCAGGCGCGGTGGACCGTCGAGGTGGAGCGCACCGACACCGGCGAGCGGACCGCGCTCACCTGTGGCTGGCTGTTCGTCGCCGGCGGCTACTACCGCTACGACGAGGGCTTCACCCCACACTTCGAGGGACGGGAGAGGTTCACCGGCCAACTCGTGCACCCGCAGCACTGGCCCGAGGACCTGGACACCGCGGGCAAGCGCGTCGTCGTCATCGGCAGCGGGGCCACCGCGGTCACCCTCGTCCCGGCGCTGGCCGAGACGGCGGCGTCCGTCACCATGCTGCAGCGCACGCCCAGCTACGTCATGCCGGTCCCGGCCGAGGACAAGCTGGCCAACCGGCTGCGCCGGGTGCTGGGCGAGGAGCGTGCCCACCCGCTGATCCGCCGCAAGAACATCGCCAAGGGCCGGCTGGTCTGGCAGTTCTGCCAGCGGCACCCGGAGCGGGCCCGGAAGCTCATCCGCTGGGTCAACGCCAAGCAGCTCCCCGAGGGCTATCCGGTCGACGAGCACTTCAACCCGCCGTACGGCCCGTGGGACCAGCGGCTGTGCGCCGTCCCGGACGGCGACCTGTTCCGCGCGATCCGCGAGGACCGCGCCGAGGTCGTCACCGACCGGATCGTCACCTTCACCGAGACCGGGGTGCTGCTGGCGTCGGGCCGGGAGCTGCCGGCCGACGTGATCGTCACCGCCACCGGGCTGAACCTGCAGGCGTTCGGCGGCGTGCAGTTCACCGTCGACGGGAACGAGGTGCGGCTGCCCGAGACCGTCGCCTACAAGGGGATGATGCTCTCCGGCGTGCCGAACCTCGCCTTCGCGGTCGGCTACACCAACAGCTCCTGGACGCTGAAGATCGGGCTGCTCTGCGAGCACTTCACCCGGCTGCTCAGCCACCTGGACGCGCACGGGTACGACAGCGTCCGCCCCGAGCCCCGCGACCCGGACATGCCCACCCGACCGTTCCTCGACTTCGCCGCCGGTTACGTCCAGCGGGCGGTGCACCAGCTGCCGCGGCAGGGTGACCGGATGCCCTGGCTGACCTCGATGGACTACCGGTCGGACGTCAAGCTGCTCCGGGCCGACAGCGTCGTCGACCCGGAGCTCGTCTTCACCCGCAGCGGCGCGGCCGAGCAGGTGGCCGCGTGAGCGCCGCGGACCTGGACCGGTTCGTCGACCTGCCCGCCGGGCCGCGGCTGTGCTACCGCACCGACGGCCCGGACGACGGCGTCCCGCTGCTGCTGATCGCCGGCCTCGGCCTGGACCTCACCTCGTGGCCGCAGCGGATGGTCGACGGGTTCACCGGCTCCGGCTTCCGTGTCGTCCGCCTCGACAACCGCGACATCGGGCGGTCCAGCTCGAGCGGCACCCGATCTCCGGGGCGGCTGCGCCAGCTGCTGGCCCGGCCACGGCCGGACGCCTACGACCTCGCGGACATGGCGGCGGACACCCACGGGCTGCTGGAGCACCTGGACGTCGACCGCGCCCACCTGGTCGGCATGTCGATGGGCGGCATGATCGCCCAGACGCTGGCCGCACGGCACCCGGACCGGGTCGCCAGCCTGACGTCGATCTTCTCGACCACCGGCAACCGGCGGCTCGGGCAGCCGGCCCGCTCCACCCTGGCGCGGCTGGCCCAGGCGCCGGCGCGCACGGTCGAGGAGTCGGTCGAGCGTCACCTGTCCCTGCTGCGGCACATCGGCTCCCCCACCGCCCTGCCCGACGACGACCTCGAGCGGGCGTGGGCGCTGGGGCTGTGGGAGCGGGGCGGCGGCGTGCGCGCCCGGGCCGGTGTGCCGCGGCAGATCAGCGCGATCCAGGCCTCCGGCGACCGGACGGCGGAGCTGCGGCGGATCACCGCCCCCACCCTCGTCGTGCACGGGTCGGCCGACCGGATGGTGCACCCGAGCGGCGGCCGGGCCACCGCGGCCGCCGTCCCCGGCTCCCGGTTCGTCGAGCTCCCCGACCTGGGGCACCACCTGGCCCCCGGCGTCGTCGACCAGCTCGTCGACCTCACCACCGACCTCGCCCGCAGCACCGGCGCCCCGCTGGCGCCGCTGTCCCCGACAGGAGACCCCCGATGAGCAGCGTGCAGGGCAAGGTCGCCGTCGTCACCGGCGCCGGTTCCGGCATCGGCCGGCAGCTGGCCCTCGAACTGGCCCGGCGGGGTGCCCGGGTGGCGGTGTCCGACATCGACGAGGCCCGGGCGACCGAGACCGCAGCCCGCGCGCGGGCGCTGGGTGCGGAGGTGCACAGCGCCGTCCTCGACGTCGCCGACCGGGGCGCGGTGCTGGCGCACGCGGCCACGGTGGCCGGCCACTTCGGCGTCGTGCACCAGGTCTACAACAACGCCGGGGTCGCGGGCGGCAGCACGGTGCTGGAGAGCGAGTGGGCCGACTACGACCGCATCCTGGGCATCAACCTCTTCGGCGTCCTGCACGGCACCAAGGCGTTCCTCCCCCACCTGGTGGCCTCCGGCGACGGGCACGTGGTGAACGTGTCCAGCCTGAACGGGATCATGGGCCAGGCGTCGATCAACGCCTACAGCGCGAGCAAGTTCGCCGTCCGCGGGTTCACCGAGGCGCTGCGCAGCGAGATGCTGCTCGCCGGGCACCCGGTGCGGGTGACCGTCGTCCACCCCGGTGGCGTGCGCACCGACATCTCGAAGGCGGCGCTGGAGCACTCCCGGCAGCACGGTCTGGTCACGCCGGAGGACGAGGCGCGGGCGCGGATGTACGACGAGAAGCTGCTCCGGATGCCCGCCGAGCAGGCGGCCCGGATCATCGTCGACGGCGTCGAAGCGGGCCGGGCGCGGGTGCTGGTCGGCACCGACGCGAAGGTCGTCGACCTGCTGGTGCGGCTGCTCCCCGCCAGCTACCCGCGGCTGGCGGCCCTGGTCCAGCGGCGCGCGCTCCGGGCCTGCTCGGGCCTCGGTCCCTCACCCGAGCCGGGCGAGGGCGGGACGGTCGGTCGTCCGGGTGGCGTCGTGCTCCGGCACCGACGGTTCGGTCGTGCGAGCGACCAGGGCCAGGAGGGCCAGGGCGGCGACGACCCACCACGGGTTCGCGATCAGCGTCTCCTCCACCCCGGCCAGCGGGTCGGCCAGCCAGCCCAGCCGGTCCAGCGCCCAGGTCGTGGCGGCCACCAGCGCGATGAGCGCGCCGGTGGTGCGGACGGCGGGGTACCAGCGGGTGCGGGAGAGCAGGTACAGCGAGGGGAAGACCAGCGCGACGGTGAGCAGCTGGGCCAGCTCCACACCGACGTTGAACGCCAGCAGCGCGGGCACCGAGGTCACCCCGCCCAGCCCCAGGTCGGTGAGGATGCCGGCGAACGCCAGCCCGTGCACCAGACCGAACCCCCCGGCCACCAGCACCTCGCCGCGGCGGGCCAGCGGGCGCAGCGCGTGCACGGCGGCGACCCCCACCGACACCGCGATCAGCACTTCGACCGGCGCGCTGGGCGCGGTCACCCAGCCCAGCGCCGAGGCCAGCAGGGTCAGCGAGTGCCCGACGGTGAAGGCGGTGACCACGGCCAGCACCGAGCGTGCGGTGGGCCGCATCCCGTCCCGCCGGCGCCACCGGCCGGCGACGGCGGCCACCGGTGCGACCAGGAGCAGGGTGAGCAGGAACAGCAGGTGGTCGGCGCCCTCCAGCACGTGGTGCAGCCCGTACCCGACCATGTCGGTCAGTCCGGTGCCCAGGGCCCCGGGGTCGCCGACGGTGAGGGTGTCGTCGGTGGCGGTGAGCACGCCCGCCGTCGAGATCTCCCCGGCGGCGTCGGTCAGCACGACCACCGCCTCGTGCGAGGCGTCGGCGGCGATGACGCCGTCGTAGCCGAGGGTGAACGCGGACGGGTCGGCGCCGCCGGGGTCCAGCACGACGTCGACGCGGTAGGAGTCGATGCCCTCCACCGTCTCGCGCACCACCGAGGACCAGGTCTCGGGCCAGGTGCTGCCGTCGCTGCCGGTGACGGTCAGGTGCTCGGCGAGGTAGCCGGCCACCTCCGCATCGGTCGCCGGGCCGCCGAGCACCGTGTCGAGGGTGTCGGCGGCGACGGAGACGGTCGCCTCGACGGACTCCTCGCCGACCCGCACGGCCAGGGTGCTGCTGGTGAGGCTGTGCGCCTGGGCGGTGCCCGCGGTGAGCAGGGCCAGACCACCGGTCAGCACCCCGGTCAGGGCGGTGACGGCCAGGGCACGGGTGGGACGCGTCGTCATGGTGTCCACCGTGGCCGGGCCGGCTGTGCGGTGGCTGAGGACGTCGTGTGCATCCGTCCAGGCAGTGCTCAGGAAGCGCACAGGCAGCGCACGTGGCGCACAGAGCCCCGGGGGTCAGCGTGGTCGGCACATCCCCCGGTCGTCCTCCGACGACCCGACCGACAGGACTCCACCGTGAAGATCCGCACGACCGTCGCCGCCCTGGCCCTCTCCGTCTCCCTCGCCCTCCCGCTGGCCGCCTGCGGGACCGCCGACGACTCGGCCGCCGCCAGCACGTCGACCACCTCCACGGAGTCGACCACCTCCACCGACTCGACGTCCGAGACGACCGGCTTTGGCGGCGGGATGCCAGGCGGCGGTCAGGGTGGCCCCGGCGGGTCCGTCGACGTCTCCTCGGTGACCACGGAGGAGCAGCTCGTCGAGCTCGTCCAGGACGCCTACGGCGACCCCGGCCTCGACCTGCACCGCGGTCACCAGCCGGTGGAGGACGTCCTCGACGAGGTGCTCGGCATCTCCCACGAGGAACTGCACGTCCGGATGGACGCCGGGCAGGGCCTGGCCGAGGTCGCCGAGGACCTCGGCGTCAACCCGCAGGAGCTCATCGACGGCATGGTCGCGAAGTACGGCGTGGCGATCGACACGCTGCTGGCCGACGGCACGATCACCCAGGAAGAGGCCGACCAGTACCTCGCCGACCTCGAGGCGGCCTTCGAGTTCCGGGTCACCTGGGACGGCGAGGAGGCGACGCCGACGTACTCCGGCCTGGACGCCTGATCCCGGGACCCCGCACCCGACCGGCGTGCAGGGGCTGACAGCGGCGGGACGTGCCACGATCCCGTATGTGGAGTCCTCGTCGCTGGACCAGGTGCGTCAGCAGGTCATCGCGTCTTCGGCCGAGGCGGTGGTCGCGGCCAGCGGGCAGCGGGCCCGGGAGGTCGCGGAGCTCGGCGTCTTCCTCTCCCTCGCCGAGCACCCGCAGCCGGGCGAGGGGCTGCTGGCCGGTGTCCCGCTCGCGGTCAAGGACAACCTGGACACCCGCGACCTGCCCACCACCGGCGGGACGCCGGCCCTCCGGGACTCCCGGCCGGGGCGGGACCACCACGCCTTGGCACGACTGCGCGAGGCCGGCGCGGCCGTGATCGGCAAGACGAACCTGCACGAGCTCGCCCTCGGCATCACCAGCAACAACGCGGCCTTCGGGCCGGTGCGCAACCCGCACGACCCGACCCGCTCGGCCGGGGGCTCCTCGGGCGGGTCCGCCGTCGCGGTGGCGACCGGGGTCGTGCCCATCGCCCTGGGCACCGACACCGGCGGGTCGCTGCGGGTGCCGGCGGCGCACTGCGGGGTCGTGGGGTGGCGTCCCACGACCGGTCGCTGGGGCACCGGCCGGACCGTCCCGATCTCCCGCACCCGGGACACCGCGGGCGTGCTCGCCACCTCGGTCGCCGACGCGGCGCTCGTCGACGAGGTCGTGACCGGCGAGCCCGCCGCGGCGGCGTCCGGCCGCCCGCTGCGGCTGGGCGTCCCCCGGGAGGGCTTCTACGACGACCTCCACCCGGAGGTCGCCCGCTGCACCGAGGAGGCGCTCGACCGCCTGGCCGCCGCCGGCGTCGAGCTGGTCGAGGTCCAGGTCGTCGGCGGGCACACGCTGGACGCGGAGTGCGGCTTCCCGATCGTCTTCTTCGAGATCGCGCAGGACCTGCCGGCCTACCTGGCGACGCTGCCCGGCCCGGAGAGCGGGCTCACGCTGGCCGACGTGCTGGCGCAGGTGGCGTCGCCGGACGTCCGGGGTGCGCTCGAGGCCGTGTTGAGCGGGGTCGTCACCGAGGAGGTCTACCGGGAGGCGATGGCCACCCGCGACCGGCTGCGCGCCGCCTACGCCGCGGCCCTCCAGCCCGCCGGCGTCCAGCGGCTGGACGCGCTCGTCTACCCCACCGTGCCCCTGCCCCCTCCCCCACTGGGGGACGACGACACGACCGAGCTCAACGGGCATCAGGTGCCGGTCTTCCTGACCACCATCCGGAACACCGGGCCCGGCTCGACCGCGGGCATGCCCGCCATCTCCCTGCCGGCCGGGACGACGCGCGCCGGCCTCCCGATCGGGATCTCGCTGGAGGCCCTGCCCGGCGAGGACGCCGCCCTGCTGGCCAGCGCCCGGCTGGTCGAGGCCGCCCTGGACCGTGGCCGGGCCACGGTCAGCTGAGCAGCCGCGTGCTCACCGCTGCGCCGCCGGGCGGAGGACGATCTCGTTGACGTCGACCTCCGCGGGCTGGGCGAGCGCGTAGGAGATCGCGCCGGCCACGGCGTCGGCCGGGATGGCGTTCGCCCGGTAGCTGCGCATCAGCTCCTGGGCCCCGGGGTCGGAGATGGTGCCGGCGAGCTCGGACTCGGTCACGCCCGGGGTGATCGTGGTGACCCGGATGCTCGGGTCGGCCTCCTGGCGCAGCCCCTCGGTGATCGCCCAGGCCGCGTACTTCGTGCCGCAGTAGACCGCGGCCGTCGGCGACACCGCGTGCGCGCCGATCGAGGCGAGGGTGACCAGGTGGCCACTGCCCTGCCGCTGGAAGTGCGGGAGGACCGCAGCGATGCCGTACAGCAGGCCGCGGACGTTGACGTCGATCATCCGGTCCCACTCGTCGACGAGCAGCGCGTCAAGCCGGGACAGCGGCATCAGCCCGGCGTTGGCGACCAGGACGTCCAGCCGGCCGTGCCGGTCGACGATGCCCGCGACCGCTGCGGCCGTCGCCGCCCGGTCGGTGACGTCGAGCTCCAGCGGCTCGACCCGGCCGCCGGTCGCGGCGCACTCGGTGGACAGCTGGGTGAGCCGCTCGGTGCGGCGCGCGGCTGCGACGACGAGGTGTCCCTCGGCAGCGAGCCGCCGGGTGGTCGCCGCGCCGATGCCGCTGCTGGCGCCGGTGACGAGCACGACCCGCGCGGCGACCGGGGTGGTGGTGGTCATGGTGTTCCTCCTGCGTCTGGGGTGTGGCTTCACCGTCGTCCGGCGCGATCGGCTCCGGGGTGCCGCGGTCCTCCTGGGTGCACGGCACCCACCCGGGCGCGTTCCGCGGGCCCTACGGTCGAGGGCATGTCAGCAGGCGAGCTGGGTGAGTTCCTCCGCGCGCACCGCGCGCTGGTCACGCCCGCGCAGGTGGCCCTCGCGCCGGGGCTGAACCGTCGGGTGCCGGGGCTGCGGCGCGAGGAGGTCGCGCTGCTGGCGGGGGTGAGCGTCGACTACTACGTCCGGCTGGAGCAGGGCCGCGAGCGGCGCCCGTCGGTGCAGGTGCTGGACGCGCTCAGCGGCGTGCTGCTGCTCGACGACGACGCCCGGCTGCACCTCTACCGGCTGGCCGACATCGCACCCCGGCCGGTCACCGACCCGTCCCCGGAGCGCGTCGACCCCGACCTCGTGCAGCTCATGGACGCCTGGCCGGAGAACCCCGCGTTCGTGCTCGGCCGCACCTACGACGTGCTGGCCCGCAACCGACTGGGCGCGGTGCTCCTCGCGCCGTTCACCCACTCGGACAACCTGCTGCTCAACGTGTTCCTCGACCCGGCCGCCCGGCGGTTCTACGCCGACTGGTCGCGGGCGGCGGTCAACACCGTCGCCGGCTTCCGGCTGCAGTCCGGGGCGGTGCCCGGTGATCCGCGTGCCCGGCACCTCGTCCGCCACCTGACCGACCAGAGCCCCGACTTCGCCCGCATCTGGGCCCGGCAGGAGGCGCGGGGGAAGAGCGCGGAGGTCAAGACGTTCCTGCACCCCGACGTGGGCCGGCTGACCCTGCGGATGCAGACCCTCGACGTCCGCAGCTCCCCGGGGCAGCAGCTCGTCGTCTACCTCGCCGAGCCCGGCTCCACCGACGCGGACGCCGTCCGGCTGCTCGGCACGCTCGCCGCCGACCGGGAGCAGGGAGTGCGCGAGCGCTGACACCACCCGACGGGGACGGCGATGCTGCCCCCGGCGCGGCGGGTGACACGCTGCTCCGGATGACCGACGAGGTGAGCATCGACGTGCGCCGGCGGACTCAGACGTTCGAGACCGCCCGCTGCGCCGTGCTGTACCCGGCGATCGCCGAGGCGGCGCACCGGGTGGGCGCAGCTGCTGTCGGCCTGGTCGACGTGGGCTGCTCGCCCGGGCTGGACCTCCAGGTCGACCGGGTGGGCCTCACGTACGGCAACGGCCAGGTGCTGGGCGACCCCTCGTCCCCCGTGCAGCTGTCGGCGTTGCTCCGCGGAGACCGGCGGCTCCCGGCACGGGCGATCCCCGACGTCGTCGCCCGGATCGGCATCGATCGCGATCCGCTCGACGTCACCGACGCCGCCGTCGTCCGCCGGCTGCACGCCTGCCTGGCGCCGGGTCAGCCGGAGCAGGCTGCGAGGCTCGACGTGGAGCTGGCGCTGGCGGCGACGGCCCCACCGCTCCTGCTGCGCGGCGACCCCGTCGAGCTGCTCCCCGAGGCCGTCGCCCGGGTGCCCGCCGACGCCCTGGCGGTGGTCACCACGACGTGGGCGCTGTCGCAGCTGCCGCTGGAGCAGCGCCTGCGCTTCCTGCACCGGCTCGACGACGCGGCGGCCGGTCGCCCGGTGGCGTGGGTCTCCGCCGAGGGGGTCGGGGTCGCGCCGGCGGTCCCGACCCTCGGCGACCGCCGCGCGTCCGGCCACAGCATCATCGGCCTGGCCCTGGTCGAGCAGTCGACGCTGCGGGCCGAGGCCGTCGGCCGCTGCTGGTCCCGCGGCCGCCTGCTGTCCTGGCTGGCCCCTGCCGGGTCGCCGACACCGTGACGCGAGGCGTGCTCGGCCAGGTCAGCGGGCAGGTCCGGCGCTGCGACCTGGGCTGCCCGTCGACCTGCGCAGGATGAGCTCCGAGGGCACGACCAGTTCCGGGGCGTGGTCCCGGGGCTGCTCCATCGAGTTCAGCAGGATCTCCACCGCCGCACGCCCGACGTCGGCGTGCGCACCGCCGAGCGTGGTCAGGGTCGGCGTGCACAGGTCGGCGGCGAAGATGTCGTCGAACCCGACCACGCTCACGTCCGCCGGCACCTGGACACCGCGGTCCGCCAGCCGCCGCAGGACCCCGATGGCCAGCAGGTCGTTGTGCGCGATGGCCGCCGTCGCGCCGGTGGTCAGCGCCGCATCGGCGGCCGCGCCCCCGCTCGCCACGGTGGGGGCGAAGGGGCCCATCCGCTGCGCGCGCAGACCCAGCTCCGCCGCGGCCCCGCGGATGGCCGCCCAGCGGCTCGCCGCCATCCACGAGCTCCGCGGGCCGGCGAGGTAGACGACCGAGCTGTGCCCGAGGGACGCCAGGTGGCCGACCATCTGCCGGCACCCCTCGGCGTGCTCCAGGACGACGCTGGCCAGACCGGGCACCCGGCGGTTGACCACGACCACCCGGTGGCTGGCCGCCAGCTGCAGCAGGTCCTCCTCCGGCTGACGGCTGGCGGCGAGCAGGAAGCCGTCGACCGACCGGGTCAGCCGGTGGATCTGCTCGAGCTCGATCCGCGGCGACTCCTCCGCGTTGACCAGCACGAGCGTGTAGCCGGAGGCCTTGGCCCGCATCTCCGCGCCCCGGATGAGCTCGAAGAAGTGCGGGTTCGTGATGTCGGAGACCACCATCGCCACGGTCCGGGTCCGGCGGGACACCAGCGCCCGGGCGTGCGGGTTGGGCTGGTACCCGAGCCGGCGGGCCACCTCGAGGACGTGCTCCCGGGTCGCCGCCCCGACCCGGTCGGGGTTGCTGAAGGCCCGCGACACCGTGGAGGTCGCGACGCCGGCGGCCTGGGCGACGTCGTAGATCGTCGAGCTCCTCATCTGCACATCACGGTCAGGTTACGAGGGCATGGCAACAAATGGCAACCGTTTGCCGTGGCACCTGACGGCTTCGTACGGTCCCCCGGTGCTGTGACGGGCAGCACAAGGGCAGAGAGAGGTTGGCGATGACCGGAGCTCACGGAGGGACCACCGCCCGGCGCAGACCGGCGTGGATCTCGGTGATCACGAAGGTGGAGCTCGGGCTGGCCGCGACGGCGCTGGCGGTGCTGTTCCTGCTCGTGCTCGTGCAGGCCGCCCAGCGCTACCTGCCGGTCGGCGGCTGGTCGTGGACCGGCGAGCTGGCGCGGTTCTGCCTGGTGTGGGTCACGTTCACGGTGGCCGGGGTGCTCGTCACCACCGACTCCCACATCGCGCTGCAGCTGGTCGACAACGTGAAGAACCCGAAGGTCGTCCGCTTCGTGCGGGTCCTGGCCAGTGCGATCGTCGCTGTCATCGGCGCCGGCTTCGCGGCCGAGGCGTGGGAGCTGATGTCCTCGCAGGGGCAGCTCAAGTCGCCGTCCCTGCGCATGCCGCTGACCTTCCTGTACCTCTTCCCCTTCCTCGGCTTCCTCAGCACCGCCGTCCGGGGCGCCGTGGCCGCGGTGGTCTTCGCCGTCCGCGGCGTGCCGGCTCCGGTCGGGACGACGGAGGTGCGGCCGGCATGAGCCTCCTGCTGCTGACCCTCGCGATCGTCGCCCTGCTCTTCGTCCGCGTCCCGGTGGCGTTCGCCTTCCTCGGCCCCTCGCTGGCCTACATGCTGCTGACCGGGCAGTCCCTCGGCCTCAGCCTGCGGCTGATCGTCAACGCGACGGCGAGCTTCCCGCTGCTGGCCGTGCCGCTGTTCATCCTGCTCGGCGTCATCGCCAACCGGGGCGGCATCGCCGACCGGCTCTTCGACTTCGCCCTGGCGCTGCTGGGCCGGGTGCGCGGCGGGCTGGGCTACGTGAGCGTCGGCGTCAGCCTCGGGTTCTCCTGGATGAGCGGCTCGGCCGTGGCCGACGCCGCCGCCCTGGGGAAGATCCAGATCCCGGCCATGGTGCGCAACGGTTACCCGCTCCGCTTCGGGCTGGGCGTCACCGGCGCGGCCTCGCTGATCGCCCCGGTGATGCCGCCGAGCATCCCCGCGGTCATCTTCGCCGGGCTGGCCGCGGTCTCGACCGGTGGGCTGTTCGCCGCCTCCGTCGTGCCGGCGCTGCTGATGGCCTTCGGCCTGTGCGTCGTCGTCTTCTTCCTGGTGCGGAAGCAGCCCGACATCGTCCGGACCGACTTCTCGATGCGCCAGCTGGTCGTCACCGGACGACGGGTGATCGGCCCGATCCTCGCCCCGGTGATCATCCTGGGCGGCATCCTGGGCGGCTTCTTCACGCCCACCGAGGCGGCCGCCGTCGGCGTCGCCTACATGCTGGTGCTCTGCCTGGCCTACCGGAGCCTGAAGGTCCGGGAACTGCCCAAGGTGCTCACCGAGACCGTGACGACGACCGGGGCGATCATGCTGATCGTCTCCTCCGCGTCGCTGCTCGGCTACATCCTCGCCCGCGAGCGGGTTCCCCAGCTGCTGGCCGAGAACGTCTTCGGGTTCACCGAGAACGCCACGGTCTTCCTGCTGATGACCGCGATCCTGATGCTCGTCCTGGGCACGGTGGTGGACCCGACCGCCGTCCTGGTGCTGGTGGTGCCGATCCTGCTGCCGATCAGCGCCAGCTTCGGGGTCGACCCGATCGTGCTCGGCGTGCTGATGATCGTCGCGTTGATGATCGGGCTGCTGACCCCACCGGTCGGCACCGTGCTCTACGTCCTCAGCTCGGTGGCCGAGACGAAGGTCAGCGAGGTCTTCCGCGGCTGCCTGCCGTTCATGGTCCCGCTCGTCGTGATCCTCGGCCTGATCATCGCCTTCCCCGACGCCGTCCTCTGGCTGCCGGGGGTGCTGGGCCTGTGACCGACTCGCCACCGCAGACGGGCGCCCCCGCTCCGCGCCGGTCCTTCCTCGCCGGGCTCCTCGGTCAGGGCATCGGGCCGTCGCTCTCCCCCGAGCTGCACGAGCGGGAGGGCGCCCGGCAGGGCCTGCGCTACACCTACAAGACCGTCGAGCTGCCGGACGACGCCCTGCAGCCCGACCACCTGCGGAGCCTGCTGCGCGCCGCGGTCGAGCTCGGCTTCGACGGGCTCAACGTCACCCACCCGGTCAAGCAGGTGATGGCGCCGCTGGTCGACGAGCTGGCTCCGGAGGCCGCCGCCATCGGCGCGATCAACACGATCGTGATCGAGGACGGGCGCACCCGGGGTCACAACACCGACGTGACCGGCTTCGGCGCCGCCCTGCAGGCCGGGCTGCCCGGGGTCCCGCTCGAACGGGTCGTCCTGATCGGGGCGGGCGGTGCGGGGGGCGCCGTCGCGCACGCCCTCGTCAGCCAGGGCGTCCAGCAGCTGTCGGTGGTGGACCGCGACGCGGTACGGGCCGAGCAGCTGATCGGCGGGCTGGCGGCAGCCGGCAGCCAGGTGCCGGCGGCGGTCTTCCCGCCGGAGGAGCTGCCGGGCCTGCTCGCCGACGCCTCGGGCCTGGTCAACGCCACCCCGATGGGGATGGCGGCCCACCCCGGCACCCCGGTGCCCGTCGACCTGCTGCGCGCCGACCTCTGGGTCGCCGACATCGTCTACCGCCCGCTGCTGACCCAGCTCGTGCGGGAGGCGACCGCCCGCGGGTGCCGGGTGATGACCGGTGCCGGGATGGCCGTCAACCAGGCGGCCGACTCCTTCGAGCTGTTCCTCGGCCGGGCCGCGGCGCGACCGGCCATGTTCGCCGACTTCGACCAGCTGGTCGCCGCCGAGATCGACGCCTGACCCGACCCCACCCCTGCAGGACCGCTCCACCAGCACCGACCGAGCACGTGATCCCAACGAAGGGAAAGACCATGCCCAACCGTCCCCTCCCCAAGCGCCCGTTCCTCGCGGCCTCCGCCCTGCTCCCGCTCCTGCTCGCCACCGCCTGTGGCGGCGACGACGCGGGCGGCGGGGACTCCGGCGGTGGCGGCGGCGAGGTGGAGCTGACGCTCGCGCACAGCTACACCGAGGCCCAGCCGCAGCACCGCTGCGGTGCGCAGGTCATCGCCGACGAGGTCGAGGCCGCCGACGTCGGCGTGACTGTGGAGCTCTTCCCGAGCAGCCAGCTCGGTGGTGACGCCGACCGCATCCAGTCGGTGATCTCCGGTGACATCGACCTCGACATCCAGGGCGCCTCGGCGCTCGGGGCGGTCCACGAGCCGATGAGCGTCGTCGACGCGGCCTACGCCTTCGACGACGGCGAGCACCTCGCCCGGTTCTTCGGCAGCGACGCCTCCGACGAGCTGACCCAGGGGTTCGCCGACTCCACCGGTGCCAGCGTGCTCGGTGCCTGGTCCGCAGGCGCGCGGCACTTCACCGCCGGCCAGGCGATCCGCGAGCCCGCCGACCTGGAGGGCCTGCGGATGCGGTTCCCCAACTCGCCGCAGTACCTGATGAACGCCCGCGCCCTGGGCGCGGACCCGACCGAGGTGGCCTACGAGGAGCTGTACCTGGCTCTGCAGCAGGGCATCGTCGACGGTCAGGAGAACCCGATCGTCAACATCGACGCGCAGAACCTCGGCGAGGTGCAGGACTACCTGAGCCTGTCCGCCCACCAGGAGAACTCCAACCTGGTCATCGCCGGCCCGGGGGTCGAGGAGCTGTCCGACGAGCAGCGGGAGGCGCTCGACGCCGCGGTCGCGGCAGCCGTCGAGCAGGTGCCCGAGTGCGTCGCGGAGGACGAGCAGCAGGTCCTCGACGAGTGGACCTCCGGCGGCGAGTTCGAGGTCGTGGAGGACGTGGACGTCGACGCCTTCCGCACCCAGGCCGAGGAGTACCTGCGGGCCAACCTGAGCGAGGAGCAGCTCAGCGTCTACGAGGCCATCCGCGACTCGGCCGAGTGACCGACGCTCTCCGCACCCACCCCCGGGGCGACTCCGCGCAGGAGCGCCCCGGGGCGGTGGTGCAGACCTTCCGCGGCCCGGTGCACCCCGAGCAGCTCGGGTCGACCCTGGTGCACGAACACGTCTTCGTCGGCAGCCCGGAGCTCGACCTCAACCACCCGCACCCGGAGTGGGAGCCGGACACCGCCGTCGACCGGGCCGTCACCGCCCTGACCCGGTTGCGCGACCTCGGCGTCCGCACGGTGGTCGACCTGACCGTTCTGGGCCTCGGCCGGGACGTCGCCCGGCTGCTGCCCGTGGCCGAACGCGCCCCGGTGCACCTGATCGCCTCGACCGGCTACTACACCGCCGACGTGCTGCCACCCTTCTTCCGCACCCACGGGCCGGGGCTGCTGGTCGACGGCCCCGACCCGCTCATCGAGTTCTTCCTGCACGACATCGAGGAGGGCATCGCCGGCACCGGCGTGCGGGCCGGGATGCTCAAGGTCGTCACCGACGAGGAGGGCATCACCGAGGACGTCGCCCGGGTGATGACCGCCGCCGCGGTGGCCGCCCTGCAGACCGGCGTCCCGATCACCACGCACAGCCGGCCGGCGCTGCGCAACGGGCTGGACCAGCAGGCGTTCCTGCGGAAGCGCGGCGTGCCGCTCGACCGCGTGGTCATCGGCCACTCCGGGGACACCGAGGACCTGACCTACCTCCGGGTGCTGATGGACGCCGGCTCGACCATCGGCATGGACCGGTTCGGCATGGAGCACGTCCTGCCCGACGAGCGCCGGGTCGCCACCGTGCTGGCGCTGCTGCGGCTCGGGTACGCCGACCGGATGGTGCTCTCGCACGACGCGGCCTGCTTCAGCCGCGTCACGCCACCGTCGTGGCGCGCCGCCCGCGCACCGCACTGGCGCTTCGAGAACATCCCGACCCGGGTGGTCCCGATGCTGCTCGCCGGCGGGGCCACCGAGGACGACGTCCACCAGATGACGGTGGTCAACCCGGCCCGACTGCTCACGCCGCACCCGAGGAGGACGTCATGAGCTCGGTGCTCGTGCTGAACGGCCCGAACCTGGACCTGCTCGGCACCCGCAAGCCGGAGGTGTACGGCTCGGCGACACTGGCCGACGTCGAGCAGCTGTGCCGGGTGCGGGCGGCCGAGCTGGGGCTGGACGTGGAGTTCCGGCAGTCCAACCACGAGGGTCAGCTCATCGACTGGGTGCACGAGTGGGGCCGGCGCGTCCGGGACGGCCAGGCCATCGGCGCCGTCTACAACCCGGGCGCCCACGCGCACACCTCCATCGCCCTGCGGGACGCGATCGAGGGGGTGGAGCTGCCGGTGGTCGAGGTGCACATCTCGAACGTGCACGCCCGCGAGCAGTTCCGGCACCACTCCCACATCTCCCCGGTGGCCCGGGGAGTCGTCGTCGGGCTCGGCGTCCTCGGCTACCCCCTGGCGCTGACCGGCCTCGCCGAGCTGGCCCGACAGCCCCGCTGACCGCGGGCCCCCGGCATCAGCCGGCGGCCAGCCGGCGGGCGCGCGCCCGGGGGTGTTCGAGCATCTCGTCGACCAGGCCGTGCAGCCGGTGCAGCCGGGCGGTGGGGTCGTCGGTGAGCACGCCGACGGAGTCGTCGCCGCCGAGCGCGACCGGGACGTGCGGCGGGAGGGTGGCGAGCAGCCCGGCCGTGGCCGCACCCGCACGCTCGACCTGCCGGGCGCTGAGCCGGACGTACCCGAGGGACTCACCGAGCACGTCGACGGCTGCCTCGACCTCGGCCGGGGTGCAGCTGTCCACCGGCACGTCCAGGACGACGCCGCCACCACTGGGACGCACGACGGCCGCCGCGCCGGCGAGCAGGTCCGGGCGGTCGACCGGCAGCGGCGCGAGCAGCGGCAGGAGCCGGTACGGCCGGGCCTGCTCGACCAGCCGGCCGAAGACGTCGACCTGCTCGGCGAGACCCTGCCCCGCGGCGGCGTCCGGGCCGAACCGGGCCGTCACGTGGCGGGCCCCGAACCGGGCGCCCAGGTCCAGCACCCGCCCGTGGGTGGCGTGCACGTGGTCGTCGGGCAGGCTGCCGCCGAGCTGGACCCGGCCGACGTCGAGCACCGTCACCCGGGTCTCCAGCAGCTCCTCGACGAGCCGCTGCAGGTTCCGTTCGCCCGCCCCGCCGGACCACCAGGGCTCCACCTCGGCCACGGCGCCGACGTGCAGGCCGATCGAGTCCCAGCCGGTGCCGGCCAGCAGCTCGGTGAGCTCGACGGGACTGCGAGGGTGCACCACGGACTGGTGCACGGCCAACCGGTTCACGACACGTCCGTCCTCTCGATCCTGGCGGGGCCGACCGGCGTTCCCGCCGGCACGGCCGGCGCGCGCCGCTGACGGCGGTGGGCGGTCATCCGGACCGGCGCATCGGCGTTCCCGTACCCGTCGTAGCCGCCCAGCCGCTGCACGACCATGACGAAGAGCCGGTCGCCGAGCACCTCGGTGGCCAGGTGCAGGCAGGCGCCGTGCGCGTCCTCCTCGTACAGCAGGCCGTGCTCGCGGACGGCCGCCAGCAGGTCGGCCGGGAGGTCGAACCGGGCCTCGAGGTCGTCGGCGTAGTTCTCCGGCAGCCGGAGCAGCGGGGCGCCGGCGGCTCGCAGCCGCTCCGCCGTCGCCACGACGTCGTCGGTGGCGAAGGCGAGGTACTGGGGTTCGAGGACCCGGGGAGCCCAGCCGCCGCGGCGCAGTGAGGAGGCGGAGAGCGTCAGCCGCACCGCCCGGTCGGGCCCGGTCACCGCCCGGGTGCGCACCAGCCCGAAGGGCGCGGCCAGCTCGGTGACCTGCTGCGGCTCCAGGCCGAGCACCGCCCGGTAGAACAGCCCGGCCTCGTCGAAGGCGTCGAAGGGCTGGGTCAGGGCGACGTGGTCGATGCCGGTGAGGCCGGCGCCCGGCGCGGGTGGGGCACCGGTGGGCAGGAAGTCGGCCGGCCAGCCGTCGGGCCCGGTGCGCGTGAAGAACACCTCGGTGCCGTCCGGCGCGGCCACCGCGGACAGCTCGGCCTCGGCCGCGCCGCGCGTCCGCGGCAGCACCGGCGCGCTCATCGCCTCGGCGCGCACGGCCGAGCGCCCCGGGTCGCTGCTCTCCAGCCCCAGCGCGGAGACCGCGGCCTCCCCGGGCGCGCCGGGCCGGACGACGGAGGCGTTGAGCAGCACCCGCGCCGCCCCCTGCTCCCAGAGCTGCACCGGCTTGGACCGGTGCTGACCGGTGTGGGTGAACCCCAGGGCGGTCAACGCCTGCCCGACCTGCGGCCCGGAGACCCCGTCGACGGCCAGCTCGGTGAACGACCAGCCGGACAGCTCCGGTGCGGCCGGCGGCGGGCGGAGGCCGGCGGCGGGGTCGACCAGCGCGAGCGCCTCCTCGAGCCACTGCAGCGAGCGCATGGCGTCCACGGCGGTCCGGGCCGGGTCGGACTGGCGGTACACGTCGTTGAACACCTCCAGCGACAGCGGCCCGCGGTAACCGGTCGCGAGCACGGCGCCGAGGAAGCCGGGCAGGTCGAAGGCGCCCTGCCCGGGGAAGAGCCGGTGGTGCCGGCTCCACTGCAGCACGTCCATGGTCAGCTGCGGGGCGTCGGCGAGCTGGAGGAAGAAGACCTTCTCCCCCGGCACCGCGGCGAAGCCGCTCGGGTCCCCGCCGCGGGAGAGCACGTGGAAGCTGTCCAGGCACAGCCCGAGCGCAGCGACGTCGGCCCGGCGGACGGCGTCCCAGGAGGCGTCCCAGGTCGAGACGTGCCGGCCCCAGGCGAGCGCCTCGTAGGCGATCCGCAGGCCGCGCAGCTCGGCCCGGGCCGCGGCGGTCGACAGCTGCTCGGCGAGCTGGTCGACGTCGGCGACGGCGTCGGGAGCGACCGAGGAGCAGACCAGCACGGTGTCCACGCCGAGCGCGCCCATCACGTCGAACTTCCGCTCGGCACGCCGCAGGTTGGCGGCGAACCGCGCGGGGTCGGTCGAGTCCAGGTCCCGGAAGGGCTGGTACAGGTCGATCGACAGGCCGAGGTCGGCGCAGCGGGTGGCCACTTCGGCCGGGGACCACGGGGAGGCGATCAGGTCGGGCTCGAACACCTCGATGCCGTCGAAGCCCGCGGCCGCCGCCGCGGTGAGCTTGTCCTCCAGGGTCCCAGACAGGCAGACCGTGGCGATCCCCCGGCGCGGCCGCGCGGAGGGGGTGGCGCCGTCTGCGGGACGGGCTGGTGGCATGGACCCTGCTCTCCTATGTACCAAGCGGTGAGTTACCGACACCCGACCACATCGGACGGCGGTGCGCCAGTCCCCGCCGACGCCGGGCACCCGGTCGCCGCAGCCGCTCGGCGCGGGGTGTGCATAGGCTCCGCCGGACGCCCGCCCACGCAGGAGGAGACCGTGACCGCGCCCCGCCCGAACAGCGAGCTCGGCACCGACACGGCCACGGCGCGCCCGGTGGAACGCACCCGGGACGCCGACCGGACCCGGGCAGAGATCCTCGCCGTGGCCACCGCGGAGTTCGCCGACCGCGGGTACGCCGGGGCCCGGGTCAACGAGATCGCCGACAAGCTGAGCACCACCAAGCGGATGATCTACTATTACTTCGGCGGCAAGGAGCAGCTCTACGTCGCGGTGCTGGAGCAGGCCTACGGCCGGATCCGCGCGCTGGAACAGCAGGTGGACGTCGAGCACCTCGAGCCGGTGGCGGCGCTCCGCGAGCTGGCCGGGCTCACCTTCGACCACCACGAGGCGCACCCGGAGTTCATCCGGCTGGTGAGCATCGAGAACATCCACCGGGCCGAGCACCTGGCCGGCTCCCCGGCACTGGCCGGCCTGGCCGCCCCGGCGGTCGACGTCCTGGGCGCCATCCTGCAGCGCGGCCGGGAGGACGGGCTGTTCCGGGACGACGTCGACGCGCTCGACGTGCACCAGGTGATCAGCGCGTTCTGCGTGTTCCGGACCGCCAACCGGCACACCTTCCGGGCCATCTTCGACCGCGACATGCTCGACCCGGCGACCCGCGCCCACCAGCGGAAGCTGCTCGGCGACCTCGTGGTGGCCCACCTCACCACACGCTGAGCCCCGGGCGGTGCGACGCTCGGCAGGACACGTGCACCGGCCCCGGCGACCACTCGCCGGGGCCGTCCGACGGCGTGCACGACCGACAGGAGACACCGAACACGTGACTGCGACAGCCGGACCACGACAGGCCCTCGTCGTGGGCGCCACGGGGATCGTCGGCCAGAACCTGGCGGAGCGACTGACCGCCCAGGGGTGGGAGGTCCACGGGCTCTCCCGCAGCGGGCGGGCCCCCGGCGCGGGCGTGCACCCCGTGCAGGCGGACCTGGCCGACCCCGCCGGACTGGCGACCGCGCTGGCGGGCCTGACGCCCGAGCTCGTCGCGATCACCGCCTGGACCCGGCAGGCCACGGAGGCGGAGAACATCGCGGTCAACGGCGCCGCCGTCCGCAACGTGCTGCAGGCGCTCGAGCCGGCCGGGTCGGTGCGGCACGCGGCGCTGATGACCGGGCTGAAGCACTACCTCGGCCCGTTCGAGGCCTACGCGCAGGGCGAGATGCCGGACACGCCCTTCCACGAGGACGAGCCCCGTCTGGACGCGCCGAACTTCTACTACGCGCAGGAGGACGAGCTCTTCGCCGCCGCCGCCCGCGCCGGGTTCACCTGGAGCGTCCACCGGTCGCACACGGTGTTCGGCTTCGCCGTGGGCAACGCGATGAACATGGTGCTGACGCTGTCGGCGTACGCCGCGATCTGCAAGCAGACGGGCCGGCCGTTCGTGTTCCCCGGGTCGAGCACCCAGTGGAACAGCGTGACCGACGTGACCGACGCCGACCTGCTGGCCGACCAGATCATCTGGGCCGCCGCCACCGAGGCCGGACACGACCAGGCCTTCAACACCGTCAACGGCGACGTCTTCCGCTGGCGCTGGCTGTGGCCGCAGATCGCCGCCCACTTCGGCCTGGAGTGGGAGGGCCACGAGGGACGGGTCCGCCCGCTCACCGAGAGCATGGCCGGCACCGAGGACGTCTGGGCCGGGATCGCCGCGGAGCACGGGCTGGTCGAGCCCGACCTCGGCCGGATCGCCTCCTGGTGGCACACCGACAGCGACCTCGGCCGGGAGATCGAGGTGCTGACCGACATGAACAAGAGCCGCAAGGCCGGCTTCACCGAGAGCCGGGACTCCCGCGACAGCTTCTTCCGCTACGTCGAGCGGTACCGCGCGGCGCGGATCATCCCCTGACGGGTCCGGCGGGCGCGGCACGCCGCGACGCGAACCGGGGCAGCGAGACGCGGACGGCGGTGGCGACGAGGCGGCGACGGGCCGGCGGTGGGAGTGCTCGGGCGACGCGCAGCATCGTGGCCGCGATGGACGTCGGTGCGGACCCGACGTCGAGGTAGGCCACCCACGCCTGCTCCGGGAGGCTGAAGAAGGCCTGGAAGAAGGCGTCGGTCTCTGCCTCGTCCAGATCGAGGAGGACCTCACGCCCCAGGCCGAGCATGCCGAGGGTCGCGCGTTGCCGCGCACTGCGGACCAGTGCCCGCACCGCGGCTGCATCGGCCCCGGCCAGCACGGCGTCGGCGATCGCGCTGCCCGCCCGCAGTGAGGTGGCGACGCTGTACCCGGTCGCCGGGTGCACCAGCCCGGCGGCCGCCCCGATGGGCACGCCGACGGATCGTCGGACGGCGGCGTCCAGGGGGATCGCCACCCGTTCCGGACGGTCGGCGGTGCGCAGACCGGCCTCGGCGATCAGCCGGTGCAGGCGGTCGCGCAGGTGCGGCAGTGCCACCGGCGGCCGGGCAGCCAGGGAGGTGGCCTCCAGCAGGGTCGTGCCGTCGTCCAGGCCCATCCCGTACAGGAAGGCGGGCGGCTGTGCGACGCCGTCCTCGCGCAGCACCGCCCAGTCCATGAGCAGTGCACCCCCGTCCGGGACCAGGCCGCCGAGGTCTCCGGTGACCCGTTCCCCCCAGGCCCGCTGGTGGGCGCTGCCGGGACCGCCGCCGCGGGCGTCGACGACGATGCCGCCGGTGAGGGTGCTGCCGTCGGTGAGCGTCACGACCTGACCAGCCGGGTCCTGGTGGACGGCGGCGACCGACCCGGTGCGGGTCGCACCGCCACCGGCGCGCAGCTGACCGAGCAGGAGACCGTGCACGACGTCGTTGTGGAGCCGGGCGTAGGCACGACCGATGTCCTGGCTCCCGGAGGTGGTGCGCACCACGGTGACCGGATACCGGCGACCCAGCGGCGGAGGTCCCTCCGTCCGGGCCGTGTCGCCGAGCAGCGCCGTGGTCACGGCATCGAGCTCGTCGGCCCACATGCCGTAGGTCTGGTGCCAGGGCCGCAGGTGGGGGGCGACCACCACCACGCCCAGCCCCCGAGCGGCGCAGGCGGCAGCGACCGACAGCCCGGCCGGCCCGGCGCCGGCGACGACCACGTCCCAGTGCGGTCGCGGCGCGACGGGGTTCACGAGCGCTCGACGTGCGCGGGCGATGAGGTGCGCCGGCAGGACGGGGCATGCGTGTCCCGTCGGGGACGACGGCGGACGGCACTGCGGGACAGCCAGCGGGTCACGGGTGCTCTCGTCTCCTCGGTCGGAGGACACGCTAGCCGTACTCCGCGGTTCGGCTGCGGACGACCATTCGCCGCCCGAGATGTCCGCCGCTCCCTACGCTGACGTGATGTTCTTCCTCTTCGGCTTCGGCACCAAGCGGCAGCACCTCGGCCCCGGCGAGACCCGCACCTGCCCGAACTGCAACAACACCTCGCAGTGGGCTCGGGTGGAGCAGTACAAGCAGTTCTCACTCTTCTTCGTGCCGGTCGCCCGGTGGAAGCGCCGGCAGGTCGAGGTCTGTGGCATCTGCGGCACCACCGTCGCGGTCTGAGCCACGCCCGAGGGAGCGAGGAGCGGTCAGCCGGGCGTCCGGACGGTCACGAGGAACTCCTCGGTCGAGGGGATCACCTCACCGGTCCACGGGTCCTCCAGGTGCCCGTCGTCGTCCTCGTCGACGCCCCGCAGGGCTCCCCCGCTCGGCAGGCGGAGAACGTGTCGAGCGACTCCCCCGTGGTGCACCACCTGCACGTCGACCACCCGTCCCCGGACCCGTTCGTCGACGGGGTGGTCGTGGTGGGACTCGACGAGGCGCTCGCGACCGTCCGCTCCCCTGTGCCGGATGCACTCGAGGTCGACGAGCTGGTCCCGCTCGATGGCCTCCCCACAGCACTGGTGTTCCCAGCCACCCACCTCGACGACGACGTCCACCAGGGGTACAGATCGTCCTGGGCGACGGCGGTCACCGCACCCGCTACGAGCTCGAGTCCACCGGGGCAGGAGCCCGGACGGTGAGCACCACGCCGGTGGCAAGCGCCCCGATCGCCACGGCGGCCAGGACGACCGGCAGGTGCTCCCCGGTCGCGCCGATCACCGCGCCCGCGGCAGGGGGTCCGAGCGCGGACCCCAGGGCGGCCGACGTGTAGAGGACGCCGAGCAGCCCACCGAGTCCCCGCACCCCGAACAGGCTGGCGGCCACCGCCGGGCCGAGCGCGACGAACCCGCCGTACCCGATGCCGAGCAGGGCGGCGAAGACGACGAGGCGCGGGTAGCCGGGCGCGCCGAGCCAGAGCAGGAAGCTGCCGGCCATCAGCGCGAAGCAGGCCTGGTACGTGCGGAGCACTCCGGTGCGGGCCGCAGCGGCGCCGAGGGCCAGCCGCCCGACGATGCTGGCCGCACCGATGACCCCGACCAGGGTCGCCGCCGCGACGTCTCCCGCGCCCCGGCTCGCGGCGTACGCCGGCAGGTGCACGAACGGGATGAACAGCACGATCGAGAGCAGCAGCCCGCTCACGTAGAGGCGCAGGTACGCCGGGGTCCGCAGCCGGGACAGCAACGGCGCCGGGTCGTCGTGCGTGGTCACCGGGGCAGCGCGGACGAACAGGGCGCACCCGACGAGTGCGATGGTGCTGACGGCCGCGAGGAGGAGGTAGGCCTCCCGCCAGCCGTAGCGGGCGATGAGGTCGGCGGCCAGCGGGGCGACGAGCAGCGTGCCGAACCCGATGCCGGACACCGTGATGCCGACCGCGAGGGTGCGGCGCCGGGTGAACCACCCACCCACCACGGCCACCAACGGCACGTAGCTGCAGGCCACTCCGAGCCCGACGCCGAGGCCGTGTCCCAGGTACGCGTGCCACAGTTCCGTCGCGCGGGAGGTGAGCACGAGGCCGAGCCCCATCGCGAGGGCCCCCACGAGCACCACCCGGCGGGGACCGAACCGGTCGACCGCCGGGCCGGAGAGGGCGCCCAGACCGAAGATGGCCAGGGTGGTCAGGGAGAAGACGGCGGCGGTGCCCCCGGGCCCGGAGCCGAGCTCAGCGCTCATCGGGAGCAGGAACGCCCCGAAGCTGTAGGCCACCCCGAAGCTGGTGAACATCGCGACGAAGGCCGCTGCCACGACCGACCAGGCCCGCGGACCGTCCTGCAGGTCGAGTGCGCCCGGTCCCGGCGGCTCCGGTGCGGCGTTCACCCGGACACGCCCGAGAGCAGCCCACCGTCTGCCCCGGGCGCGGGGAACCCCACGCGCACGTCCAGGCCGCCCTCCGGTGGCGCGGACAGCTCCAGGGCCGCGCCGTGGACCTCGGCCACCCGGGCCACGATCGCGAGCCCGAGCCCGCTGCCGGGCTGAGCGGGGTCGTGGCTCCCGGCGCCGCCGACCGACGTCCGTCCTCCGCCTCGGACGAACGGCTCGGTGAGCGTGCCCAGCACGTCCGGGGGCACCCGCGGGCCGGTGTTGGTCACCCGCAGCTCGGCCCGGCCCTCGCTCGTGCTTCCCGTCGTCACCTGCACGGTCCCGCCCGGGCCGGTGTTGTGCCGGATGCCGTTGAGCACCAGGTTGGTGACCAGCTGCCGGACCAACGGCTCGGCACCGTCGAGGTCGCCCTCGCCGAGATCGGTGTGTACGCCGACGCCCGCCCGGTCGGCCAGCGGGGCCAGGTCCCGGACGACGCCCCCGGTGACCTCGGCGAGGTCGACCGGGGTGCGCGGCGGCATGCGCCCCTGGTCCAGGGCCGCGAGGGCGAGCAGCGCCTCCACGGTCTCGGTGCCCCGGCGGTTGGTCTCGTCCAGCCGGGCGAGCAGCCGGGGCACGTCCACGGTGGCCGGGTCGGCCAGCGCCACGTCGAGCATCGCGCGCTCCACGGCGTAGGGGGTGCGCAGTTCGTGCGAGGCGTTGGCGGCGAACCGGCGGTGCTCCTCGAAGGACGCCTGCAGCCGGTCGAGCATCGTGTCGAAGGTGTCGGCGAGCTCACCGAACTCGTCCGGGGTGCCCTGCAGGCGCACCCGGTGCTCCAGCGAGCCGGCCGCCACCTGCCGGGCCACGCCGTGGATGGAGTGCAGCGGGCGGAGCATCCGGCCGGCCAGGACCCAGCCCCCGACCAACCCGACCACCGCCAGCAGGGCGAGCACCACCACCAGCTTCGGCACCAGCGCGGTCACCAGGTCGCCGCGGTCCGGGACGGGGACGCCGTCGGCGTCGCTCAGGTTCCCCTCGGGGACGAAGTGCAGCACGTAGGCCAACAGCGCGACCGTGCCGAGACCGGCGGCGCCGAGGAAGCCTGCGTAGCTCAGGGTCAGCCGCAGCCGGGCACTCACCGGAGGCCGGGACCGCTCGCGGCGTCGTCGGCCGTCGGCTCGCCCACCCGGTAGCCGGTGCCGGGAACGGTGTGGATCAGCCACGGGTCGCCGAGGCGCTTGCGCAGCGAGGAGATGGTGATCCGGACGGCGTTGGTGAACGGATCCGCGTTCTCGTCCCACGCCCGCTCGAGCAGCGACTCCGCGCTGACCACCCCGCCGCGGGCGGCCATCAGCACCTCCAGCACCGCGAACTGCTTGCGGGTCAGCCCCACGTACCGGCCGTCGCGGTACACCTCCCGGCGGAACGGGTCGAGGGTGAGGCCGGCGAACTCCACCACCGGGGGCGCACCCTCGAGCGGACGGCGGCCCAGCGCACGCAACCGCACCACCAGCTCCCGCATGGCGAAGGGCTTGGTGAGGTAGTCGTCGGCGCCGAGCTCGAAGCCGGCGACCTTCTCCTCCAGCCGGTCGGCCGCGGTCAGCATGAGGATGCGGCACGGCAGGCTCTCGGCGACGATCCGCCGGGCGACCTCGTCCCCGGAGGTGCCGGGGAGGTCACGGTCGAGCACGACGACGTCGTAGCTGTTGACGGCCAGGTTCTCCAGCGCGCTGTCCCCGTCGTGGACGACGTCGGAGGCAATGGCCTCCAGCCGGAGCCCGTCCCGGATGGCGTCGGCCAGGTAGGGCTCGTCCTCGGCGATCAGCACGCGCATGCGGCGAGGGTAGGGAGCCGGGTGTCTCCTCGACGTATCGGCGCGCTGGGCGGCGGACGGGGCGACCCGCCGGGCGGGCACCCGACGACGCGCGTGCGCCTCGGCGGCGAGTTGCCGGGCCGCGACGACGCTGGCCGGTTCGCGGGTGGCCGTCACGCGGTCAGCCGGCGGTGGGGTCGGCGGCCGGCGCGGGGCACTGACCGCCGCGCTCGACGGCCAGCTCGTAGTGCCACATCTCGTTGCCGTAGGTCTGGCAGAGGCCGTAGTCGGACCCGTACCGGGACAGCCAGTACATGGCGTCCGTGGGACCGATGTCGACCGCGTCGCCGGTGACGTGGGAGGACTCCTCGGGACGGAGCACCCACTCCCGGGCTGCCTCGGGGCTGCCGTACTGCTCCACCGCGGCGTCGAAGAGCGCCTGCTGGTACGCCGCACTGCGCCACCCGCTTGCCACGTGGAAGTCCACCCCGTCGGCCGTCGCGTCCCGGGCCGCGTCCTGGACGGCGGTGCGCAGCGCGCCGTCGAGCCCGGTGATGGCCGGGACGTCGGCGAAGGCCGACAGCTCCTCGCCGTCGGCGACGTGACCGTTCTCGACGGTCATGGCCCCCCCGCCCGACGCACCCGGGGCCGGTGTGCCGGCGACACCGGCCAACGCGCTGGACCCCGGGGGGACGGACGGACCGGCCGACGAGCACCCGGCCAGGCCCGCGATCAGCAGGGGTGCGGTGACCAGCGTCGCGACGATCCCCCGCCGGGGACGGCGCGCGCCGGCTCGCCCGGAGCAGCGCGCGACGGCCAGGCAGACGGTGGTGAGCGCGACCCCGACCAGCGTGCCGGCGGTGTTGGCGGCGACGTCGACGAGGTCGGGCACCCGGCCGGGCAGCGCGGTCTGCGCCAGCTCGATCAGCACCGAGGTCGCGGCACCGAGCGCCAGCGGCAGCTCCGGACCGGAGCGCCGCAGGACCAGGGCGGCCAGCGCACCCACCGGGACGAAGAGCAGCGCGTTCGCCGCGGCCTCGACCTGGGTCCGGGACACGGTGCCCGGCCAGGGCGCGGCGAGGGCCTCGACCCCGGCCACCACCGCCCTGCGGGCGTCGGCGACGAACCCGGTCGGACCGAGCGTGATGCCCCCGACCACGACCAGCACAGCGACCGCGGCCAGCACGAGGATGCCCGTTCGCCGCGAGCCCGACGGGGCGCCGGGCGCCCTGCCGGCGGGCAGGTGGTGGGTGGTCGTCATGGGAGGACTCCTCCCCGCGCGGCAGAGCCGGTGCGGCATCGAGAACTGGTGGACAGCTCCCAGTGCACGCGGGCCGCCGTTGCCCGGGCGTCTCCGATTCCGCATACGCCCACGACATCCCGGGCCGCACCTGTCGTGGGACAGCGACGTCCTCGGGACGCCGGGCAGAGCGGCTGCGTCGGCCGGACGTCCGGACCGGCGGCTGCCGCGGTCGCCTCGATCAGCCGTGCGCGGAACCGCTCAGGGCAGGGCGAGGCGGTGGGCCACGACGGCCCAGACGTCCGGGTCCGTGATCAGCCCCAGGTGGGTCGAGCCGACGACGACGTGGTCGGCTCGGGGTGAGGTGAGGTCGATGCAGGCCGCCGGGGCGACGATCGCGTCGCGGCGCGTGTAGATCACGGTGAGCGGCACCTGGATCGGCTCCTCCGCGTCCAGCCGGGCGATCAGATCCGCGATCCGCGAGGTCTCCTCCCGGCTCCAGGCGCCGGCTCCGGCCGTCCAGGACGGTCCGCCGACGACGGGCGTGCCGTAGGTGACGACCCGGCGCACGGCATCGGGGTGCTGCCGCGCCACCTCCCGGACGATGAGCCCGCCCAGCGACCAGCCGAGGAGGGAGACCGGGCGCCCGGTCTCCGCGACGAGCCGCAGCACCTCCTCGGCCAGGAGGTCGGCGTCACGCTCGGGGTTCCC
Organism: Modestobacter sp. VKM Ac-2979; assembly: GCF_026967995.1. Classification (NCBI taxonomy): domain Bacteria; kingdom Bacillati; phylum Actinomycetota; class Actinomycetes; order Geodermatophilales; family Geodermatophilaceae; genus Modestobacter; species Modestobacter sp. VKM Ac-2979. The sequence goes on along the minus strand of NZ_JAPVBO010000008.1, from coordinate 62,370 downwards.
GGTGTTGACGCCCAGACCCCAGGGACGCGCGTCGTGGCCGAGGCGACGGAGGTAATGGCGCTGCGGCGCGCCGGCGAACTCGGGCGCCTTCCACCCCGGGACGTCGACGACCACGTGACCGTCACCGCGCGGTGCGCGGGCCAGTCGCGGCACAGCTGCGGCCAGGCGCACTGTCCCGGCGGCACCCCACAGTTCACGCGGCATACGGGGCCGCGGCGGCCTCGCCAGTTCCGCTGCCCCGGGTCGCCAGGAGTCCGGCTCGGCACGGGAGGTCGCCCCCGTCCAGCCCGCGAACCGGTGGACACGCCCGCGAGCCGGCCGGGTCGGCCCGGGGGTGGCAGGCGGCGGAACGGGCTGCACAGTCTGGGTCTCGATCACGCACGCAGCCTCACCGGCACGGCTGGGTCTGTCAAGCAGACGCAGCGCTCGGTATGTTGTGCCGGTGACCGTGTCGCCCGAGGAACCGCTGGCGCTGGCCTACTCGACTGCGAACTGCCAGGTCGAGCGCGCCATGGCGGTCCTCGGCGAGCGCTACTCCATGGTCGTCCTGCGCGAGGTGTTCGTCGGCGTCCGTCGCTTCGACGAGATCCACCGGCACAGTGGCGTGTCACGGCAGGTGCTCTCGAACAGGCTGGCCCTGCTGGTGGCCGAGGGCATCCTCACCAAGGTCACCTACCAGGCGACCGGCTCGCGCCCCCGCCACGAGTACCGGCTGACCGCCAAGGGCCTCGACCTCTACCCCGTGCTCACCGCGCTCGCCCAGTGGGGAGCTCGCTACTACAGCGACCCGGAGGGCCCCGCCGTCCAGATGGTCCATCGCGACTGCGAGTCGCCGGTCGACGTCGGACTCAGCTGCGCGGCCGGGCACGACCACCTGTCGGTGCTCGACATCGCCCCCCGCCCCGGCTCGGGCGCACGCCTGCTCGACTGACGCTCCTGCGCAGCAGGAAGGAGGCGGCCGGCTCCCCCGGCACCCCTCTCCTCGGGTCAGGCAGGCCGCGCGTACGTGCTGACCTGGGTCCCGCCGCTGAGGGTGCGCTCGTCCACGACGTCGAAGGGGCGGGCCTCGGCCGCACCGGCGCCGAACAACGGGATGCCGGCGCCCAGGACGATCGGGTAGCGCTTGAGCACCAGGACGTCGATCTCGTCCAGGAGCGCACCGGCCAGCGCTCCCCCACCGGCCAGCCACACCCCGGCGCCGGGTTCGCCCTTCAGCCGGCGCACGAGCGAGACCGGGTCCCGACTGACCTGCACCGCCGGGTCGACGTCCGCAGGCAGCGTGGTCGAGACGACGTGCTGGGCCAGGTGGGCATAGGGACTGGTGATCCCGGCCTGCAGGGCCGGTTCGTAGGTGGCCCGCCCCATGACCACGGCATCGAAGCGCGTCCCCGGGGCGGTGATCTGCAGCTGGCTCCGGACGTGCGCGGGCAGCGTCTCGGGGAACTCCTGGGCGATGAACTCCAGCAGCGGCTCCGTGACGGGGAAGAAGTCGTAGGAACCGTCCGGGGCGGCGATGAACCCGTCCAGGGTCACCCCCACGTAGTAGGTCAGCGCACGCACGTCAGATCACTCCTCACCCGTGGCGCCTGGACGCAACCACTACAGGCATAGTAGTGACCCGGCGGTCTGGTGCACCACCGCCGACGTGGGTTGTCAGGGAGAGGAGAACGCGTGCTCAACGTCTCGCGGCGACAGGCGCTCATCGACGCGGCGATCGAGGTCCTGGCCGGTCAGGGCGCCCGCGGGCTCACCTTCCGGGCCGTCGACGCCCAGGCGGGGGTGCCGCCGGGGACCGCGTCGAACTACTTCCCGAACCGGGACGACCTGCTCACCCAGGCCGGCGGACGCATCTACCAACGACTGACGCCGGACGCCGCCACGATGGCCGGCAGCCGCACCGGCCCCCGCGACCGGCAGCGCGTCGAAGAGCTGGTGACCGCGGTGACCGAACGGATCCAGGCCTACCGCACCGGCTGGCTGGCGCTGCTCGAACTACGCCTGGAGGCCACCCGTCGCCCGGCGCTGCGAGCGGTCCTCACCGCCACCGTGCGCGCCGACCTCGAGGCCACCATCGCCTACCACCTGGACACCGACCTGCCCGGGGACACGACCACGGCCGTCCTGCTGTACCTGGCCGTCAACTGGCTCGTCGTCGAGTCACTCACCCTGCCCGAGGTCCTCGACGGCCTCGGCGGACTGTCCGCCGAGGCCATCACCACCGCCGTCGTCCACCGGATCCTGGCCACCACCCCCGAGGGCTGACCACACCCGTGCCGGCTGTCCGGGTCCCACTGGTCCGGTCCACCTCTCGCCGGACCAGTCGACGTCCTGGTGCCCGCCGTCCGGGCCGATGAGCGACTGCTTGCTCGCCAGGACGTCGGTCAGCGCGGGAGCGGCGCGGAGGAGGGCGTGGGACCGACGCGTGAGTTGCTGGTCCCGGACGCGGAAGGCGGTGTGCAGCGCCTCACCCGAGACCCCCGGGTCCAGGAGTTGCCTCAGGACCGCGCGCAGCTGCGGGATCGGGTGGCCGGCGATGCGCAGTTGATGGACCACACGGGCGTCGCGGACCTGGACGGCGGAGTAGGTGCGGATGCGACCGCTCCCTTCCCGATCCGGGGCCAGGAGTCCCTCTGCTTCCCAGTGCCGCAGCGTGGCCGGGGTGGTCCCCAGGGCCTCGGCGAGCTCGGAGATGGTCATGGCATCCGAGGGGCGGGGCTCCCCGAGCGGCTCGGCCGCGATGGACGCCACCGCCTCGCGCGCCGCCTGCAGGTCGCGGCGCTCACGAGCGAGCTGGGCGTGGGCGTCGTCGAGCATGGCGAGGAACGCCGCCAAGGGCTGATCGTGCAGCGCCTGCAGCAGCTCCTTGGCCCGGACCGGACCGACGGCCTGCGTGAGCTCGCGGTAGGCCACCGCCGAGCGCACGTGGACAGCGCTCCAGGAGCGGTAGCCCGAGGGCGTGCGCGCCGCGGGTGGGATGACGCCGTCGCGCTCGAGGTCGCGCAGGTGCTGCACCGAGCAGCCGACACGGCGGGCGACGTCGATCGTGCGCAGCCCGCGGTGGAGGCTCACCACACCATCGGCCCTGCTCACGTCACCCGAGGTCTCCACAGGGACATGAGTGTGACGCTGGAGCCATGGACATGCACGAGATCGTCGACCGCGTCTCCGCCTGGGAGGGGGTCCTCGCCTTTCGCCCCGGTCCCGGCGACGGCTCACCCGAGCTCAGCTGGGGCGACGTCTTCTTCTACGTCGCCCCGGACGGGATCGTCCCCAGCGGGCAGCCGTTCGCGACCATCGTCACCAAGGACTACCCCGGCGAGCCCAGCTCCGGACTGGACGGCGCGGACGCCTACCGCGTGAACATCGCCGCGGGCGACCACCGCCAGCCCACCGGGCCCAGCCCCAGCACCGCACCCGACCCGAGCTCGCGGGACCTGTTGATGCCCCACCCGGTCTACGGAGACCTCGGCTGGCTCGCCGTCGTCAACCCAGGCGAGCGGACCGGTGAGCGGGTCATGGCCCTGCTCGAAGCGGCTCACGCCGCCGCCTGGGGCCGCTGGCAGCGCCGCCACAGGACCGAACGCCCGTCCCGGTGAACCGACCAGACCGTGCTCCGGCGACTACTTCATGGTGGCGAGCTGGATCAGGTTGCCGCAGGTGTCGTCGAGGACCGCAGTGACCACCGGCCCGAAGTCGGTCGCGTCCTGGGTGAACTGCACGCCCAACCCCTTGAGCCGCTCGACCTCGGCGTACACGTCGTCGACGGCGAACTGGGTGAACGGGACGCCGTCGGCCACCAGCGCCTCCTTGAACGGACCCGCCGCCGGGTGGCCGGTCGGCTCCAGCAGCAGCTCGACACCGTCCGGGTCGGCGGGAGACCACGGTGAGCCAACGGTGCTCACCGACGGGCACATCGGTCTTCGCGATGAACCCCAGCTTCTCGGTGTAGAAGGCGAGCGCCTCGGCCTGGTCGTCGACGAACACGCTGGTGATGTTGATGCGGATCACGGGTCTGGCACCTCTCGTTCGATGGGCCACCGCTCGACGATCGAGCGGAGCGGGCTCGTGTCGATGTGGTGGAACTTGTAGCGACCCTGTCGCCGGGTGCGCACCAGGCCGGCCTGTTCGAGCACTGCGAGGTGCTGCGAGATGGCCTGGCGCGAGGAGGCCAGACCGTGCTTCATGGTCAGCCGACCGCAGATCTCGAACAGCGTCTGACCGTCCCTGTCGATGAGCTCGTCCAGGATCGCGCGTCGCGTCGCGTCACCCATGGCCTTGTACAGGTCGGGGTCCGCGTCCACGCGTCCCTTATATGCAAGTTGTCGCTTGCCTGTCAATGGAGTCGCCGCTGGTCACGTCGCACGTTCCGCCGCCACGACACCCTGGGGCCAGGCCCCGACCCGGTCCCCCGGTCCGCCCGTTGCCGGACCGGCCGACGCCTGAGGTTGACCATGCAGGGCCTTGCATGACTATGCTCCGGTCATGCCGTGTCCCCCGTTATCTGCTCTGGCCGTCGCCGCGTGCACGCTCGTGCCGCGACGCCGCCGCAGCCTGAGTTGGAGCGGCTGTCCCGCGACGTCGTGATCGCATCGCCCGATGTGCGCGTGTGCGTCTTCGGGGACTCCTTCACCGCTGGGGTCGGTGACCGCACCGGAGCGGGCTGGGTCGGCCAGGTCACCGCCGCGGCGCAGGATCCCCGCTGGAGCCTGACGGTCTACAACCTCGGCGTACGCCGGGACACCTCGGTGGACATCGCCCGGCGTTGGTCCGGCGAGGCCCGCAACCGGCTGAAGGACGGCGACCTGTTCGGCGTCGTCCTGGCCTTCGGCACCAACGACGTCGACGAGCAGGAGGGACGCCGGCGGGTCCCCCGCGAGCGGACCCTGGACCTGCTGGCGCAGATGCTGGACGACGCACACACCGCCGGCTGGGCACCGCTGGTGGTCGGCCCGCCGCCGGTGCTGGACACCGCTATGAGCGCCCGGGCGGGCGACCTGGTCGTCGACATGGCCGCCGTGTGCGCCCATCGGGACGTGCGGTTCGTCGACGTCGGCGCCCTGGCCGAGGACCCGGTGTGGGTGGCGGAGGTAGCCGCCGGAGATGCCTTCCACCCCTCGACCGCCGGCTACGGCCGACTGGCGGCGATCGTCACGCCGGTCGTCCGCGACTGGCTGGGTGAGCTGACGCGCCGGGACGCGGTGCACTCGCGGCCGGCCTGAGCCGCCGAGGCGATCGACGACCGCAGCGCCACCCGCCCATGACACCCGGAGGAGCTCCCGTGCCCGACCGCCTCGCCCTGACCCTGTTCAACGGCCGCGCCGGTGACCACAACGACCGCGCGATGACCGGCGGGCCACTGCTGGCCGCCGAGCTCGCCGACCGGCTGCACCTCGCACCGGTCACCGTGGGATCGCCGGAACCGGCGTTGGACGCCGACTGGCAGACCGAGCTGGACGCCGCGATGCCGGTCCTGCGGCAGATGGCGGCCCGCTACGAGGACATCTTCGCGGCCGGCCAGGTACCGGTGACCGCGCTCAGCCGGTGCACCGTGGCCCTGTCCACCGTCCCCGTCGTCGTCCGGCACCACCCCGGAGCACGGGTGGTCTGGTTCGACGCCCACGCCGACCTCAACACCCCGGCCACCTCCGGCACCGGCTACCTCGGCGGGCTGGCCCTGTCCGGCCCAGCAGGGTTGTGGGACTCCGGACTCGGTGCCGGGCTGTCGCCGGCCGACATCGTCCTGGTCGGTGCCCGCGACATCGACCCACCCGAGCAGCGACTGCTCCAGCGCACGCCCATCACCCACATCGCGCCCGGCCCGGACCTGGCGACCCGACTGCACGAGGCCCTCGCCGACCGGCCCGTCTACGTCCACCTCGACTGCGACGTCCTCGAACCCGGCATCGTGCCCACCGACTACCAGGTACCGGGCGGGCTCTCCCTCGCCGACCTGCACGCCGCCGCCGAGGTCCTGGCCACCCGACCGGTGCTCGGCGTCGAGATCGGCGAGTTGGAAGCAGCCCCGGGCGACACCCCGACCGATCTCACCGCGCTCGTCGACGCCCTCGACCCGCTGCTCCGCGCCGCCGCGCGTTCGTAGCCACCGCTCACCGCCGTGCTCCGGAGAGCACGCCGCGGCAAGAACGTCGCGGCCGAGTCCCCGCGGCGGTGATCGCCACGTGGCGCGTCAGACAGCCGCTGTACGCGACCTGTCGGTGGCCAGCTTCACCGCCAGGGCGCCGAGCACCCCGCCCATGAGGTAGCGCTGGACCCGCATCCAGGTCGGCCGAACGGACAGGAACTGGGCGAGCCCCCCGGCGAAGACGACGATCAGCCCGTTGACGGTGAGCGCGATCGCGATCTGCGTGAGGCCCAGGACGAGGCTCTGCAGTGCCACGGGTGCCCCGTCGGGGTCGATGAACTGTGGCAGCAGGGACACGTACAGCACCGCGATCTTGGGATTCAGCAGGTTCGTGAACAGCCCCATCGCGAACAACCGGCGGGGCCGGTCGATCGGGAGCTCGCGCGGCGCGAAGGCGTTCGTGCCGCCGGGCCGGACGGCCTGCCAGGCCAGGTAGAGCAGATAGGCCGCCCCTGCCAGCTTCAGCGCCGTGTAGGCAGCCGGCACGGCGACGAAGACGGCGGCGAGACCGGCTGCGGCCGCCGCGAGGTAGACGAAGAAGCCGGCCGCCACCCCCAGCAGCGAGATGAACCCAGCCCGTCGCCCCTGGGTGATCGACCGCGACACAAGGTAGATCATGTTCGGCCCCGGGGTGAGGACCAGGCCCAGCTCGACCAGAGCGATGCCGAGCAGCGCAGAGCTGGAGACCACGACGGTCCGTCCTTCCACAGTCGATGAGGCACGCCGACGGCGTCAGCCGTCGGGACGAGAAGACTGGACTCGGCCAGTCCGCCGCGGTTCAGCCCTGGGCGGCCAGGTCCAGCTGCACCTCGGGGTACAGCGGGTGGGCGTCGACCAGCTCCGCCGCGCGGGCCCGCACCCGCTCGGCGACCGCCGGCTCCAGCCGGTACCGGACCTTGGAGTCGCCGTCGGACTGCGTGCTGGCCAGGACGTCGACGATCAGGTCCCCGACCTCGGCCAGATCGGCCTCGCCCAGGCCACGAGTGGTCAGCGCCGGGGTGCCCAGCCGGATGCCGCTGGTGTACCAGGGGCCGTTCGGGTCGGCCGGCACGGAGTTGCGGTTGGTCACCAGGCCGGCGTCCAGCAGCGCAGCCTCGGCCTGCCGCCCGGTCAGCCCGAACCCACCGACGTCCACGAGCACGAGGTGGTTGTCGGTGCCGCCGGTGACCAGCCGGGCGCCGCGGCGCAGCAACTGGTCGGCCAGCGCCCGGGCGTTGGCCACCACCCGCTCGGCGTAAGTGGCGAACTCCGGCCGCCGGGCCTCGGCCAGCGCCACGGCCTTGGCGGCCATCACCTGCGGCAGCGGGCCGCCCAGCACCATCGGGCAGCCCCGGTCGACCGACGGGGCGTACTCCTCGGTGCACAGCACCATGCCGCCGCGCGGGCCACGCAGTGACTTGTGCGTGGTGGTGGTGACGACGTCGGCGTGCGGCACCGGGTCGAAGTCGCCGGTGAGCACCTTCCCGGCGACCAGCCCGGCGAAGTGCGCCATGTCCACGAGCAGCGTCGCGCCCACCTCGTCGGCGATCTCCCGCATCGCGGCGAAGTCGACCCGGCGCGGGTAGGCGGAGTAGCCGGCCAGCAGGATCAGCGGCCGGAACTCGCGGGCCCGCGCGCGCAGGGCGGCGTAGTCGATCAGCCCGGTCGCCGGGTCGGTGCCGTAGCTGGACTGCTCGAACATCTTCCCGGAGATGTTCGGCCGGAAGCCGTGGGTGAGATGGCCGCCGGCGTCCAGCGACATGCCGAGCATCCGCTGGTCACCCAGCGCCCGGCGCAGCTGCGCCCAGTCGGCGTCGCTCAGCGCGTCGACGTTCTTCACCCCGGCCTCGGTCAGGGCCGGGGACTCCACCCGGTGGGCCAGGATCGACCAGAAGGCGACCAGGTTCGCGTCGATGCCCGAGTGCGGCTGGACGTAGGCGTGGTCGGCGCCGAACAGCTCGCGGGCGTGCTCGGCGGCCAGCCGCTCGACGGTGTCGACGTTCTGGCAGGCAGCGTAGAAGCGCCGTCCCGGGGTGCCCTCGGCGTACTTGTCGCTGAACCAGTTGCCCATCGCCAGCAGGACGGCGGGCGAGGCGTAGTTCTCGCTGGCGATGAGCTTGAGGCTCGCGCGCTGGTCGGCGAGCTCCTGGCCGATGGCTGCGGCGACCCGCGGCTCGACCTGGGCGATGACGTCCAGGGCGCTGGCGAAGGCGGCGGTCTCGCGGGTGACGGTGCTGGTCACGGGCTCTCCTCGATCGACGGGAGCCCAGGCGCGCGGCAGACGTCGAGTCGACGGGGCCGCTCCCCGGTGGTCGATCCCACCTGCGATGCGCCAGTCACGGCCCGCGTCGAAGCTAGCGGGGCCCCCAGCGACACACAAGCGGCTGCCCGCGGCGAGTGGCGCTGCCTGATCGCACACCGTCGCAACCGGAGGCAGACGGACAGTCCCGTGTCAGGTGTCGGATCGCGTGGTCGATCGTTCAGCGAGCTGCTTGAGGTTCAGCAGTTGCCGACGTGCCATGACGAGGTCCCCGACAGACAGCGGCAGGGCGATCCAGCGGCTGTGTGCGCCGACGACCTTCAGCAGGAGACGAGTCGGCCCATCGGTGGGCCCGCCCGGGGGCAGGACGACATAGGACATGACCGCACCCATGATCTGGCCGGTGAGCTGCACCCCGGACTCGACGCTCAGGATGCGCCCGGCCGCCCGCCCGCCAGCGGTCGTGAACTGCTGGCCGGGGGTCGGTTCGGCCAGGTCTCGCAGTTCCTGCGGCGAGCGTCGCCCGAGGTTGTCGATCCAGTCGTAGGAGTACGGCGCGAGTCGGATCTGAGCGACCCACCGCCACACGTCCCTGGGGGCGGCGTGCACCGTGACTCCGCGCCAGGCCTGCCAGACCGGAGCCGGCACGAGGCCGTCGCATGGGTAGTGCCGAGCGATGTCCTCGTCGCTCACGCCCCAACGATCACCGATCATCGGTCCTCCCTGTCGCATGTCACGACCACCTGCCCCGCGCCGCTGAACTCCGGGCGCCCCGGCGACCTGATCGTGGTGCACGGACTCGCTTCAGGACAGGGCGACCACAGGTGCCTGGAGGACCACCCCACCCTCTGCGGTCAGCGTCTGCCGGTAGACCCCTTCCGTGCGCAACCGGTGCTGCTCGAGCCGGGCATCGAGCGTGATCCAGGCGTCGCCGACGCTGCGAGGTGCGCTCTCGTACCGGACCGTCACTCCGCGCTCCGATGAGGGGACGACGACGAGCGCGAGCTCGTGCCCCACCTCCAGATCACCCGCGGAGACCCCGGCCGTCACGGAGATCGTCTCCTCGTCCGCCATCCCGTCGTAGGCGAGCACGACCTCGGCGTCGTCACGCCCGAGCTCGGACAGCTGAGCGCGCAGTGCACGGGTCAGCTCGTCCACTGCCATGCCGATCTCTGATTCGTCGCCGACGCACGTCTGCAGCGCCGCCAGTCGCAGACCTGGCAGCGGACCCAGTTCGAGGGAGTTCATCACCGTTCGCCGTCCTTCGTCGAGGGAGTCGAGGCGCCTCCGCACCTCCTGCAGACGCGTCGTCGCCTCGGAGATCTCCACCATCAGGTCGACCTCCCGCGCACGGAGCACCGCCTCGAGGCGAGCCTCGGACAGGTCCGAGCTGAGGAGATCCGCGATGGCCTCCAGCCCGAATCCGACAGCACGGAGTGCCGTGATGGCGCGGACCCGACCCGTCTGGCTCACGCTGTACTTCCGGTACCCGGTCCGCTCATCCACCTCGGCCGGCACCAAGAGGCCGATCTCCTCCCAGTGACGCAGCATGCGCCGGGAGGCCCCGGTGCGATGCGCCAGCTCCCCGATGCTCAACACGTCGCCACTGGACCCACTCACACAGTGTCAAGGTCAAGCGGTGACGGCGGCGCCGCAGGCTCAGGGCTCCAGCGCGGCCCGCGCCACCGCTGCGAGCCTGAGGGTGCGGTGGGCGACCGGGAACTGAGGCACCATGCCCACGTGGTCGATCACCGGTACCCGCCGATCGAGCCCTACGAGACGGGGATGCTCGACGTCGGCGACGGCCACTCGCTGTACTGGGAGCAGTGCGGCAACCCGGACGGGAAGCCGGCCGTGGTGCTGCACGGCGGCCCGGGATCGGGCTGCCGTCCGGGCATGCGCCGGCAGTTCGACCCGGCGCGCTACCGGGTGGTGCTGTTCGACCAACGCAACGCCGGGCGCAGCACCCCGTGGGCCGGCGAGCCCGAGGTCGACCTGTCGACGAACACCACCTCGCACCTGCTGCGCGACATCGAACGACTACGGGAACACCTGGGCATCGACCGCTGGCTGGTCTGGGGCGGCTCGTGGGGCGTGACGCTCGGCCTCGCGTACGCGCAGGCGCACCCGGAGCGGGTCAGCGAGCTGGCGTTGGCCGCGATCACCAGCCCCGACCGGTGGCTGACCCACTGGATCACCCGCGACATGGGCCGGGTCTTCCCACGCGAGTGGGAGCGGTTCCGAGACGCCGTCCCGGCCGCCGACCGGGACGGCGACCTCGCCGCGGCCTACAGCCGGCTGCTGCACTCCCCCGATCCAGCGGTGCGGGCGAAGGCCGCCCAGGACTGGTGCGACTGGGAGGACACCCACGTCTCCCTCGCCCCGGACGCCGAGCCGTCACTGTCGGTGGCGGACCCGGCGTTCCAGCTGGCCATCGCCCGGGTGGTCACCCACTACTGGGCCCGCGGCTGCTTCCTCGACGACGGCCAACTGCTCCGCGACGCGCACCGACTGGCCGGCATCCCGGGGATCATGGTGCACGGCCGACACGACGTCAGCGGGCCGCTGGACGTCGCCTGGCAGTTGTCGAAGGCCTGGCCGGACGGCGAGCTGGTGGTCATCGGCGATGCCGGTCACTCGGGCGGGGGCATGACCCCGGTGATGATCGAGTACCTGGACCGGGTCGCCGAGCGCCGCTGAGCAGGTGCGGGGAAAACGACTTGCCGGAGTCCGGACGAGGCAGCTGAATGCTCCCGTGGCGGCGTTCTCGGTACGGCCCATCGTCCAGTCCGAAGCCGCCGACTACCTGAGGGTCCTGCCCTTCATCAACGGTCTCCCGCAGTGGGAGCCGGCGCCGGCCGCCTGGCACGGTGGCGCCGGCGCGTGGCCACGTCCTGGGCGGCCCGCGTCGGCGAACGAGCTGGAGCGAGCGACGCGCGAGGTCCTGGCGGACGACGTCCACACCCAGGCTGCGTTCGAGGAAGGCCAGGTGGTCGGGGCATCGGCCATGTTGTCCCTGGCGATCACCGTGCCCGGCCTCCACGCCGTCCCCATGGGCGGGGTCACCTCCACCGGAGTGCGGGCGACGCACCGACGCCGCGGCGTCCTCCGCGCGATGATGCAGGCGATGTTCGATGCCGCCCTGGCCCGGGGCGAGCCGCTCGCGGGTCTCAGCGCCAGCGAGGGCGGCATCTACGGCCGGTTCGGCTTCGCCCCAGCGACTCTCCGCACCCGGTGGGAGATCGAGCGCCCTGACGCGAGCCTGCTCCCCCACCCCGAGCCCGCGGGCCGTCTCGCCCTCGCCGACGCGGAGCAGGCGCGAGCGGCGTGGCCGGTGGTCTACCGGCAGATCGCCGCCACCAGGAACGGAGAGGTGTCCTCGACGGCGGGCCGCTGGCAGCACCTCACCGACGACGCCGACGGGGACGCCGGGCCACTGCGCTACCTGCTCCACCACGACGGGGACGGCCGCATCGACGGCATCGCGAACTACCGACTGCCCTGGTCACCCCACATCGAGGAGACCGGGACCCTCGTCGTCGAACAGCTCGAGGCGACGACGGACGACGCCTACCGGTCGATGTGGGCACTGCTGCTCGACTTCGACCTGACCAAGCGGGTCGTGGCCGCCGGCCGACCCACCGACGAGCCACTGCGCTGGATGCTGCGCAACCCCCGGGCGCTTCGCGTGACCAGGCAGTCCGACAACCTGTGGCTCCGCCTGCTCGACGTCCCCGCCGCGCTCACCGCGCGGGCCTACGACCTCGATGCAGAACTCACCTTCACCATCCCCAGCGACCCGATGTGCCCGGGCAACGTGGGCACCTGGCTGCTGGACACCCGTGGACCGACACCCAGCTGCCGGCGCGTCCAGCGCGACCCCGACCTCACCATCGACGTCGCGGCCCTGGGCGCGCTCTACCTCGGCGGCAACTCCGCGGCCCTGCTGACCTCTGCCGGCCGCATCCGGCCGCACACCCCCGACGGCACACACCTGCTGTCCCGGCTGTTCCGCACCGACCCCCCACCCCACAACGCGATCGGGTTCTGACCACGCTGGCAGGAACGGGCCACGGGCGTTCACACACCGCGCCGGCGGAGTGCCAGGGTGGCTGCGGTGAGCGCCGAGCTGAGGACCAGTGGCCCCACCAGTGACCAGGCGCCTTGCCAGGTCGAAGATGGGAGCTGACTTCCGCTCCAGGCCTGCAGCACGGGTCGGATGGGCGGCAGCATCGGTGTCAGCGCGCTGGCCAGGGCCATGGCGATGATGGTCAGTGTCTGGGCGCCGCGGGTCAGGCCGAGCGCGTGTGCGGCGAAGGCCAAGGAGACCCCGGCGAGCCCGCACACCAGGTGCAGGACCAGTCCGAGCAACCGTTCGTACACCGGGGCAGGGTGCGGGTCGAAGATGAGATTGACCGCGACGCCCAGCAGCGCGGTGACCACCACCCACACCAGTCCGGGCGCGGCTTCGGCCAGCAAGGTGCGCCAGCGGCCGCTGGCGGCCGTGAGCATCGCTCGCAGGTCCGGGCTGGTCACGGCCAGCTGAGCTGCGGTCGCCCACGCTGTGACCGGGTAGAGCACGGCCGCGGTAGCGGCCATGGCCGGCAGGGGCGGCCCGGCGTCGGCGGCGTAGACAGCGGCCAAGGTGAGCAGCCAGACGAAGGCAGCTCCCAGGACCGACCGGCTGGTTCCTGCTGTGGCCAGGCTCAGCCGGGCCGCCCGGGTCACGGGTATGAGCGGTGGCGGACTCACGCGGGGGGCTCCACCGCGAGGACCGACCAGCCGGACCGCAGTGCCTCCAGCAGCACCGCATCGCGTTCGGCGAGAGAGACCGACAGCTGCACAGTCCCGTCGCGGGCGGGCTCGCCACGGAACGTCCCCGTGCCGGCCAGCGTGACCCGGACGTCCGGAGAAGCTGGGACTGCTGTCTCCCCCAGGTTGATCACCTGATCGGCCGGCAGCGCCGGCGGTTGGTGATCAGCGAGTACGACTGCGCTGCCGTCCTCCATCCGCCCCTGCAACACGGCGGCCAGCCGCTGCGAGCCCGCGGCGTCCAGGCCAGCGGAGGGTTCATCGAGGACCAGCAGCCCACTGGGCAGGCTCAGCGCAGCATCCAGCAGCAGCCGACGGGCGGTGCCACCGCTGAGCCTGTCAGCCCTGGAGTCCCGATGTTGATCCCAGAACGCACCAGCCGGGCCAGGGCGTCCCGACAACGAGGAGAACAACTGCCCTGCGGAAACCGCCGGCAGCGATCGAGCGAGCTGGGGCAGGTACACAGCCCGAGCGGTGGACCGGATGGTCCCCCGCTGCGGCGTGGTGCACCCGGCCAGCAAGCGCAGCAGCGAGGACTTGCCGCTCCCGTTCCCTCCCTCGACCCGCAGCAACGAGCCCGGGGACAGGTCGAACGTCACGTCCCGCAGCAGCCACGATCGGCGCTCGTACCGCCACCAGACACCAGAGGCTGACAGCACCGGCTGACCAGGGGCAGAGACCGGCACGCTCGGCACGCTAGCTGTTGCGGAGCAAGGAGTTGCTGACACCCCGGGCCGACACGGGTATATGCGTTACGCATACAGTTGATGGCATGGAGTCGAGCCTCGAAGCAGCCATCAACGAGTGGCACGCGAGTGTCAATGACGGGGATCTGCAGCGGTCGGCCAGGGCGGTGGGTCGTCCGATCGTCGTCCTGGGGCCGAAAGGCGCTGGCCCGATCACGCCTGAGCAGTTCGCGGAGTGGGTGGAGCGCTCCGGGATCAAGCTGATCCCTCGGTCATGGCACCCGATCAGCGAGCGACTCATGGTGGTCGAGGAGGACGCCACCTGGCCTGAGAGCGAGACCCCGACGCGAGTAGCGACCGTCTTCCGCGCTTCTGATGGCAAGGTGACCGCGTCGCTGCGGCTCCCTGACCTCACGTCGGCACTCGAACTGGCCTACATCTGCCGCGAGATGGCGGCATCCGAGTGAGCAGCCAAGGGTCGGGCCAGGTCTTGTTCAGCTTCGTCCGGCACTGGTCACGCCGATCGGCAGCTGGTGATCCGGGAGCTTCCGAACAAGGGCGACTCGTCCTCGTCTGCGAGGCAGTCCACTGCCTCACCGAACGCGGGATCTCTGCGACCGTCAACGCGGTCGCACACGAGATCGGGATCGACCAGAGCGGAGCCTCGCGCCTGATCAAGAGCGCCACCGCGGCCGGCCACCTGATCATGAAGGCATCCGTGGTCGATGGCCGACAACGCCGAGCCTCACTCACCGCCGCGGGCCGATCGATGCTGGACCACGCTCATGCCTGGCAGGACGAGGTCTTCGATCAACTGGCCGCAGGTTGGAGTGACGAGCGGCGCCGCGACTTCCGGCAGTCCATGACCGATCTGATGGACCGGTCCTACGCGATGGACGCATCTGCCACGCCAACACACCGCTGAGCTTCGAGGGACGTCAGCTGTCAGCCCGCGCTGTCCACTCGCCGCGACCAACAGGTCCCGGACAGCTACTCGGCTGTAGGCGTGATCAGTGACCGAGCAGCATGCCCGGGACCATCGGGCGTCTGCGGAATCACCGCTGACGGTCCACGTGGACGCCGCTCTGGTCGGTGCGCCTTCAGGGTCAGAAGAAGCGGCCGGCCAGGTCGATCATCTCGTCCCGGCTCGTCACCGACTCCTGTGCGCGGAAGAACTCGTCGAGGTGTCCCGGGGTCACGATGAAGAGGAAGGTCACTGGGCCTCCGACGGAACGGAAGGTGTGGGTCAGCCCGCGCGGGAGGAACAGCGTGCTGCCCGGCCCGCCGGAGAACGTGCTGTCACCACAGTCGGCCTCCACGGTGCCCGCCAGCACGAGGATCGTCTCGTCCTCGTGGCTGTGCCGGTGCGGCGGAGGTCCCTGGCCGTCGAGCACCGTCCGGTAGACGGCCAGGCTGCCACCCGTGGACTCGTTCGAGCACTTGACGTCTGCGCTCCTGCCGGGGACGCCTTCATCCGGTCCCAGGACGTACCCGTGGCTGGGCACCGGCACAGCCTCGGCAGCGGCGCGACTCGCTCTGGGTGGCTCGGCCAGGGACATGAGCAGACCTTAGGCACTCGGCGTGCCGGTCATCCCGTGGCGCGGAGGAGCGAGGGTGGCCCATGCCTCGCACCCGCGCGACGACTTGCCGGGCGGCGGGATGAGGAGCACGTTGAGCGACACCCCGGTGACGGGCGCTCCCGGGCGCCCGATGCCGAGCCCGGGACGTGGACGCCGGCTCCCGGGCCGTCCCGGCACTCGGCCGGAGGGACCGCACGCCGTTCGGGAAGGAGCCCAGCCGCAACGCATCGACCCGGACGCCACCGCCTCCGGGCCGGCGGGCCCACACCGCCGTGGGCCCTTGGAGAGACCCGGGGCAACGACGCCCCGGACCGACACAGGATCGAGCTGCCATGCACCGCATCGCCTCCTCCCCACCGCGCGCCCGGGCCGTCGGACGGGGCCTGCTCGTCGCCGGCCTCGTCACCGCCTCCTGGGGCGCCGCCGCCCCCGCGGTCGCTGCCCCGACCCCCGAGCCGGTGAGCACCCCGGCCGACGGCGGCGTGGAACGCACCGAGGGGCCCGTGCCGCAGGTCTCCGGCCCGCTGCCCTCCAGCGACGAGTCGCACCCCTTCGGTGGCGCCGCCTACCAGGAGGTGCCCGAGGACCTCGGCGCCATCGGCTACACCGAGGAGGAGTTCCTCGCCAGCGGCACCTCTAACGTCTACAGCTGGCCGGAGGACGCCCCCGCCGTGGTCCGCACCGCGGACGCCCCGTACACCACCCGCGTGCTGGTGCGCCGTCCCGCCGACGCCGACGACTTCAGCGGCAACGTCGTGGTCGAGATGCTCAACCCCTCGAACCTGTTCGACCTCAACATCGGCTGGGCCCTGGCCCGCGAGGAGATCATCGACAACGGCGACGCCTGGGTCGGCATCACCGCCAAGCCGATCGCCGTCGACGCGCTGAAGACCTTCGACGCGGAGCGGTACGGCTCCCTCTCCTTCGCCAACCCACTCCCGGTGGACGACCCGGCCAACTGCTCCGTCGTCGACGCCGACGCCGACCCGGCCACCGAACCGACGCCCCTCCCGGCCGACACCACCCAGGCCACCGAGAACGGGCTCGTCTGGGACATCTACACCCAGGTCGGCAACTGGTTGCGCAGCGACGAGACCTCCAACCCGCTGACCTACGGCACCGGCGGGACGGCGGTCGAGCGCGCCTACGGCTTCGGCTACTCCCAGACCGGCGGCTACCTCATCAACTACATGAAGGCCGTCCACCCGCTCGTGGTGGCCGAGCAGGGTGCGCCGACCTACGACGCCTACCTCGTCGGTGTCGCCGGCGGAGGCTTCGCCGGGGCCTACCCGATGAACCAGTGCGAGCCGGCGCCGCCGGTGGACGACCCGCGCCGCGACCTCTACGGCATCGGTGTGCCGGTCATCCAGGTCATGTCCCAGTCGGACTACCTGCGCGGCATCGGCTCGCGGCGCCCCGACAGTGACGTCGCCCCCGACCAGTTCCGCCACTACGAGATGGCCGGAGCCGGGCACGCCACGCCCTTCGAGCTGTACTACTCGGCGTCCTCGGCGGACATCGTCGCCGCCGGCCGCGACGTGCCCCCGCAGGCCTGCAACGAGGGGCCGCGGAGCCGGTTCCCGAGCTCGATCTTCTTCAACGCCGCCTTGAACAACCTCGACCGCTGGGTCCGTGACGACGTGGCGCCGCCCCGGTCCAACCCGATCGTCGTCGAGCGCGGCGAGCCGGTGCTCGACGAGTTCGGCAACGTCCTGGGCGGGCTGCGCTCACCGTTCCTCGACGTGCCCACCAGCACGTGGTTCGGCACGGCCACCGGCGCCTCGTTCTGCTACATCGCCGGGTACGAGGTGCCCTTCGAGCAGGCCCGGCTGGACGAGCTGTACAGCAGCCACCGCGACTACGTCACGCAGGTGACCGACAACGTCGTCGAGCTGCAGGCCGCCGGCTTCCTGACCTACTACGACGCCTACGAGCTCATCCGGCAGGCGAAGGAGTCCGACATCGGCTGACGCGACCGCTCCACGGCGGTCCCGGTGGCTCTCCGCCACCGGGATCGCCAGGATCTCTCAGCGCCCCTGCCCAACCGTCACAGCGGTGCGGGTCCGGACCTCGCCCCTGGACGAGGCGGTGATGGCGCGCAGGGCCTCGCCCAGCGCGGCGACGTCTGCCAGTGGAGTGGCCGAGCTGCAGCTCACGCGCACCGCGCCCGGCAGCCGGTCGGCCCGGTTCACCCGCGCGTCGTCGTGGAACTGCTGCACCTCGCTCGGGGTGAGTCCGAACAGACGGCTGAGGTAGGGGTGGGCGCAGAAGCACCCGCTGCGGACCCCGATGCCGTGCTCCCGGGACAACCGGTCCGCGACCTCCCCGTGGGGCATCCCGTCGATGACGAAGGCGGCCACGGGGAGACGGTCGCCGGCCGTGGGCCCCAGGCGGCGCAGTCCGGGGACGGTGGCGAGCTCGTCGTCCAGCGCCCGGACCAACAGGTCCTCGTGGACCCGGTTCCGCCCTGCCGCGGCGAGCAGTTCCGCTGCGGCGGCGGCGAGGGCCACGACGCCGACGACGTTGGGCGTGCCCGCGTCGTCCCGGTCGGGGGTGTCGGCCCAGATGACCTCCCCGTGCGAGACGGCCTTCACCGCGCCACCCCCGACGAGGAAGGGCTCGCCGTCGGCGAGCAGCCGTCGGTCGACGACCAGGCCGCTGGCACCGAAGGGCGCGAACATCTTGTGGCCGGACCACGCGAGCACGTCGATGCCCAGCGCGGCCATGTCCACCGGTCGGTGCGGCACCAGCTGCGCCCCGTCGACCACCACCAGCACCCCACGGTCCCGGGCCGCCGCGGCGATCGCGGCGAGGTCGGGCATCCAGCCGGTGACGTTGGACGCCCCGGACACCGCGAGCACGCGCGGCGTGGGCCGCGCGTCGAGGGCGGCGACCACGGCGGCGACGTCGTAGGTCCCGGACCGGTCGACGTCGACGACCCGCACCTGCGCATGCCGCTGCCAGGGCAGCAGGTTGGCATGGTGCTCGACCGCGGTGGTGACGACGACGTCGTCCCGGGTCAGCCCCAGCCGGAAGGCGATCTGGTTGAGGCCCTCGGTGGTGTTCCGGGGGAACAGGGCCACGTGCGTCGCCCGATCAGCCCCCACGAACCGGGTGAGGGTCTCGCGGGCCTGCGCGTACCGGGCGCTGGTGTACTGCGACTTCGCGCCGGCTCCCCGGTGGACGCTGGAGTACCACGGCAGGAACTCCTGCACGGCTCGGACGACGCCCGCCGAGGCCGACGTGGTGGCCGCGGCGTCGAGGTCGATGTACCGACGCTGCTCGCCGCCGACGGAGATCCGCAGGTCGGCGCCGATGAGGGGGTCCCACTGGGCCAGGTCTCCCGTTCCGAACAAGGACGTCATTGCCATCGAGCTCCCGTCGCGACCGGTCACCATCCGGGCGACCGCTCGGGAGCCTCCCATCGCTGATCCCCGACGAGGGACAACGACACCGCACATCCGGTCATCCGTCCGCTCGCATGCCCGACGTGCGGACACGTTCCCCGAACGCTCCGCGCCTGAATGCTCGTCAGGTGTGGCAGGGGTCGGCACGTCTCCTGCTGGGCAGTGCTCCCCGGTGACCTCCTCTGACGGACCGGTGGCCGCGGACCCCCTCCGGTCCCTGCTACGCGAGATCCACCTGCTGGCACCCGACCAGCTGTCCGCCGCCGTCGCATCGCACGGACGAGGGCTGGGTTCCCGGGAGACGGTGGTCTACCTCGCGGACTACGAGCAGCTGCTGCTGCAGCCGCTGCGCGGCGAGGGTGTCCCGGTGCGTCAGGAGCTCCGCGTGGACGGCTCACTGGGTGGGCGGGCGTTCCGCCGCGTGGAGGTCCTGACGTCGCCGGCGCGCACCCGGGCGCACCGCCTGTGGGTCCCGTTGCTCGACGGGGTCGAGCGCCTGGGCGTCGTTGAGTTCGTCGTCGACCAGGTGACCCCCGAGCTGCAGGAGCAGCTGTTGGCCTACGTCGGGCTGATCGCCGAGCTGATCGTGGTCAACGACGCCTACACCGACATCTTTGCCCAGCTGCGCCGGCGCAAGACCATGAGCCTGGCCGCCGAGATCCAGTGGGACCTCCTGCCACCACTCACCTTCGCCTCCGATCGGGTGGTGGTCGCCGGAGCCCTGGAGCCCGCCTACGACATCGGCGGGGACACCTTCGACTACGCGGTCAACGGGCCCACCGTCGACCTGCTGGTGCTCGACGCCGTCGGTCACGGGTTGCCCGCGGCCCTGCTGGCCTCGGCCGCCGTCGGCGCCTACCGCCATGCCCGCCGGGACATGCGTGACCTCCCGGACGTCGCCGCCGCGATGAACGAGGTGATCGCCGGCCAGTTCACCGACAGCCGCTTCGCCACCGCCGCGATCGCCCGCCTGCACCTGGACACCGGTCAGCTGCGCTGGGTCAACGCCGGGCACCCCGACCCGCTCATCGTGCGCGACGGCGTCCTGCTGCACCCCGGTCCCTGCAAGCCGCACCCGCCGCTGGGACTCCAGGTGCGGAAGCCGGACGTGTGCGAGGTCCAGCTGCACGTCGGCGACCGCGTGGTCCTGTACACCGACGGCATCGTGGAGGCCCGCCCGGCGTCGACGTGGTCGCTGAAGTCGCTCTTGGCCGCGGTCGGGGCCGGCAGCAGCAGCTCCACTGACGCGCCGACCGCGGTCAGCTCACGATGGGCGGCGACACCGCGGTCCCAGCCGGTGTCATCGCGGTCGAGCACCACCCGCACGTCGGCTCCGCGCAGGGCCTCGGCGAGCTCGGCGGAGAAGCTCCGACCGCCCTGGGCGTTGGTGGTCGCCAGCAGACCCAGGCCCTCGGCTGCGGCGACGTCCTTCTCGCCCTCCAGCAGCCAGACCGGGGTTCCGGCCGCGACGCCGGCCAGGACCTGCGGCAGCCGGTACAGCACGGCAGTGAAGCCCTCGGGCTTGCGCTTGACCCGACGGTCGCCCACGACGAAGACCTGCCGGAACGCCTTGTGCGGCGTTGGGCAGGTCGTGCACTGCTCCCGGATGACCTCTTGGACCAGGTGCCCCTGGGCGTCGGTGTACGGGTAGGTCTCGACGGTGACCCAGGTGTGTTGCGGCTCATCGGTCTGCGTCTCGGTGTGCACCGGCTTGGCGATCGGCTTGGGCAAGGGCCCCAGCCGGCCTCGGCGCTGGCCGGCGCGGCGCTGCTGCGGGGAGCGGCCAGCGCGAACACCGATCCGATCGGCGTGGGACTGCTGGGGGGCCTCGTCGAAGAAGTCCGAGGGGGACAGACCCAGCGCCGCCGCCAGGTCGTCGAAGTCGGCGTTGCAGCCGTGGCAGCGCAGCAGCACCTGCCCGCGGCCGCCGCCAGAGACCCACCGCACCGCCAGCGACGGGCTCGCGTCGTCGTGCACAGGGCACGGGGCCTGGAACACGTCCTGCCCGTGGTAGCCGCGCAGCGGGCGCAGGTGCGGGGCCTCCAGTGCCTCGACGACGCGGCGAAGGGAGGTGCGTGGACCGCGAGCGACATTGCCCGCGAGTGACTCACTCACGGGTGCCAGCTCGTACGACACGGGTCACAGCGCTGCGGGCGCAGCCTCGTGAAGCCCAGATTTCTGGGTATGATGGCGCCAGTCCTCCTGCTTGAGGATTGCTTTGAGATCGAGTCGCCCCCCTCCGCCGGCCAGCTATGGGGGGCTTCTCGCTGTTCTAGGGCCTTTTCACGCGCTGATCGGCAGTTCCGCCTGATCGCTGCGTGACTTACGTTGCCGCTCCTCGATCCACTCCGGTTCGGGTAGCTCGTGAGCGCGCGCAAGACACCGTGCGACGTAGTCGCCCAGAGGTATCCCGGCGTCTTCCGCTTGGCGCGCGTAGACGGCCCAGTGGGGTGGAGGCACGCGCGAGGTGATCGCCTTGCGATCTCCGAGGCCTGGGTTCCCCGGCTTACGGCGAGAAGCAGCGGCAGCCATGACGTAGTCCTACCACCGTTGCGATGCTGCATCAGGATCCTGCGACAGCCGGGCGTGTCGACATGGCGCCCCCCGAACCCTTCACGCGCAGGGAAGGGACCGGGCGGCCTGCAGCTGTGACATCGGAACTACAGGAAGTCGCCTGGGGTTGCTCGTGAAGATCGAAGCTGTCCGCGCGCGCATCCCACGCACGACCTACGCCAACTACGGTGGGGAGCATGGGGAAGGAAGTGAAAGTCCAGCTCACCGAGGCTTTTTTGCTCCCCACCGGGGTGGGGAGCAGGGTGGGGAGCAAGTGGGAAGACGCGCGCGGAGCGTCATCTGGCTGCCGCAGCGAGGTCCTTGCCCCAGACTGATCACCGACGATGAGTCTGGGAGGAACGATGCCAACAGATCGCCGGCTCGGCCGTGATGCCCGCGGGGTTGACGGCGGGCTGCCTCCTGACGTCCTTGCTCAGACCCGACGCCTGTGCGAGGAGATGGGTCGCGAAATCGAGACCCGATTCCCCGGGTTGCAGCCGGACTCCCCTCAGCCGACGCCGGCGGGCACGCCAGCCGGCCAGGAGCGGCTTGAGCGCGCGGCTCGCTGGCTCGACGACCTGATGTGGCACAAGCGGATGTACCGGCCGGCTCGCTTCCGGTGGTGGCCCGAACACCTGGTGGACATCTGCACCAAGACCACGGGCGGCCAACTGGACTTCTTCACCATCGCGCACCTGCAGCTGCTCCCCCGGCACCGCAACTCGATCCGCGATGTCGTCGACCGGTTCAGCGGCGCGATCGGCCAGCGCCTGGCCGACGCCTACCTGACCATCGGCTCCTACGACACGATCGGCGTCCAGCTGGGCCTCACCATGGCAGAGATCCGCAGCATGGTCATCTGGTCCGATGTCGACAACGCCGGCCCTGCGGGGTGGTCCCACCCGCAAATCAGCCGCGTCCTGCGCGTCGTCGGCCGCCAGCCGTTCCGCAGCCCGCTGATCGAGGCGTGGGAGCTGCTGCAGCTCTCTCGCATGTACCAAGCCGCGGCAGACATCTTCGAGGACCTCACCGTCGACTTGATCGGCGAGCTCCGCGGTCAGCGTCCCGACGAGGTGCTGGCCATGGCGTCCGCGAGCGGCACCGTCGCTCGCATGGAGCA
Organism: Modestobacter sp. VKM Ac-2979; assembly: GCF_026967995.1. Classification (NCBI taxonomy): domain Bacteria; kingdom Bacillati; phylum Actinomycetota; class Actinomycetes; order Geodermatophilales; family Geodermatophilaceae; genus Modestobacter; species Modestobacter sp. VKM Ac-2979. Next base: position 39,831 of record NZ_JAPVBO010000008.1, on the reverse strand, counting down.
GCGCATCGAGCGCGCCTATGACGCTCGGGGCGGCCCGGGCGACCCCCGTCGTTATCCAAGCCAGTTCCGCAGCGTCACGGCTTCTCAGACGTCCGATGTGCCGATGTCAACGGCCGCTGGGCAAGCAACATAACGGCCTCGGTGCCGCCATGATTCTCATCCTTCCGTTGATGAGAGCCCTCCACCAGACCCGGTGCGGGACACAACCGTGTCTGCAGGTGCTCGGTCAACCGCGACTTAGTCGCCAGCTTGACTGGCTTAGGCCGCCGAGCCGCGGTTTGCACCTTTCACTGCGCCACGCTCGCCCGGTACTCGATCTTGCCTCCGCGAGTCGCGGCGTTGCGCCGCAGCTCCCGCGAGATCGTGCCGGCATCGCGCTCGAGCTCACGAGCGATCGCCCGAACACCCAAGCCCCTGGGCCGCAGCAGAGCAAGCTCCTCACGCTCGGCGAACGACAAGTACCGGCCGGCGGGCTCGGCCAGGCTCAGCGGCGGCATGCCCCCAGCGTGGCGAAACCACCACGACCCGACCGGCCAGGACACGCCTACCTCAAGCGCAGCGGCCTCGGCCCGCTTGCCCTGCGCAATCAAGCGCCAGAACGCCCGTTCCACGTGCCGTGCCAGCATCGGCCGACCCGGAGACCTCATCGCCGGCCCTAGCGCCCGATCCGACAGCTGCTGGCGTCATGCCATCGCACACCTCCGTGATCGTGAGGTGTTGCGACGACCAGTTGAGTCCGCCCTGGCACCGCGGTCCGAGTGCGCCACCGTGCCGACCGGGCTGTGGCGGGCGATCGCGCCGTGCAGGGCGGCCACGGCCAGCGATGCCTTCATTCGTGAGTCGATGGAGTAGTCGACGATCCGGCCGGAGTGGACGTCCTTGATCGCGCAGAGGTAGAGCTCACCCTCAGCCCTGGAACCCGCCCGTCACCAGAGGGTCAGCTTTGGGCCGTCGTTGACACTAGTGAAAGTTGAACTAGGGCAGACGTCCGTGCGTCGAGATTCGGCGCCGTTGGGAGCCACGTGACATAGACGCGTCGGAAGCAGGCACCACCGCTGGACGACTGACTGGAAGCAAACCGACGAAGGATTGTCACCTAAAGACACCCGCCCCTGAGCCTGCCGATGTCCGGGCCGGCCGAAGTGGCTGAACCAACACCTCCCCCGACGGTCGATACTCCGAGTGGAGCCCTCCTGAGCCGGCCAGCGCTACCCGCGGCGGTCGCGTAGCTCGACGAGAAGGTCGCGCGCGGCCGCGGCGACGCGCGACGGCACCCCCAACTCCTCCAGCTGCCCGGTGGCGGCGGTCATCTCATCGGCCCTACGCCTGGCGTGTGCGTGCGTGCCGTCGACCAGGCGGTCGATCGTGTGTGTGTCGAAGCCCGCCAACTCGGCCGTGATGTTGTCCCGGAGCCAGTCGGCACAGCCCGCAGCTTCCGCGCCGCGCAGTGCCTCCACGACGGCGGCGGCCAGACCCTTATAGAAGACGCTGCGTAGCAACTTGCGCGAGATGGCCGCACCCACCGGGCCTGGCTGCACCGTCACCTCAGCACCAAGACCCGAGAGGAGTTCGACGTAGCGACCGGCGGCTTCTCCCGACACCAGCATCGGTGTGCGAAGACCCTTACCCGGCACGGTCGACATCAGTGCCACGTCGACCACCGCGACGTTGCGTACGGCCGCCCGGTCGGCGAGTGCCTTCTTGAGGCCGGGACTAGCGGTGTTGAGATCCGCCCACAGTGTGCTGCCAGAGAGCGAGGGCAACGCGTTCTCGAGTGCCGTCATGGCGTCACGGGAGCTATTCAGGCTTAGCACGACATCGGCATCAGCCACAGCCTCTGCCTCGCTGCTGCGCTCCTGCACCCCCTCGACCGTGATAGCTCTGGGGTCATAGCCCCGCACGTCGGCGCCTGCAACGGCAAGGTCACGCGCGATCTCCGATCCAGCCTCACCCAGCCCGAGGACGGCAACGCGCGCGCTCACGACGGACCTCCCGCTGCTCGAGTAGTCGGGGTCACCGTTCATACCTCCAGGTCCGGAAAGGATTCGCCTGCTTTAGCCAACGGATGCGCTGTCGCTCCCAGCACGGGTCCACGCCCGTAGCGCCATCCTGGGGTTCCTGTCCTCGGCGGCCTGCGTCCGTTGGGCGCTGCGACGCCTACGGCCCGCATGATCGCGCCCTTCCTCGCCGACGAGCCCGTCGCCGAGGTCACCTCCGAGAAGTAGCAGGGCGCGGGTGAGAGCTTGTATCCGAGCGTGGACGGTGCGTGTAGCAATCAATGGTTTGCCGGTAACCCGGTGACCGCAAGCCCCGACCGCACCTTGTACCGCTTGTTGATGTTGATGAGCACGGCAGTCAGCGGCTCCAGCTGGCGGGCCATCCGCAGCGGTCCGGCGTCGACCCCGGCGTGTCCGCAAACGGCTTGGACCAGGTCCATGACCTGGTTCTTCGCCTCGGCGTCGTCGCCGCACACCAACACGTCCTCGTGCTCAAGCGAGACCTCCTTCCAGAGGTTCACCGCCGAGACGTGATGGAAAGCCCCGATGAGTCGGGCCTCGGGCGCCAGCCGCGCGGCCTCTTCCGCCGCGCTTCGGTCGGGGATGTCCAGCTCGTAGGGACCGTGCGCGTCGAAGCCCAGCGGGTTGACGCAGCTGATGACGACTTTGCCGGCCAGCTCGGCCCGCAGGGACTCGACCAGCTCGGCATGGCCGTCGTAGGGCACAGCCAGCAGGACCATGTCAGCCGCCCCGCAGGCGTCGGTGTTCGTCGCGCCCTCGACAGCCGGCACCCTCAGTCGATCGTTGATCGCATCGGCCGTCTCCTGTGCCCGCTCCGCCGACCGAGACCCGATCGTCACCGTCCGGCCGGCCTCAGCCAACCGGAGCGCCAACCCCTTCCCTTGCGGCCCCGTACCGCCCAGTACTGCAATGTCGCTCATCGTGTGTCCTTCCGGTCGACACGCCGTAACGACCGCCTATTCGGTCGACGACGTGCGGCTTTGCTCCTTGCCTGGGTCATGACCGTCGGGGGGATCTCGGGGAAGACCACCACCGGCGCACGCGCGATGACGAGGTCTCACCCGTCGGCGATCTCACGCGCCGGCAGCAGACCGGGACCGGAGGGGAGGGTGCCGGCGAATACCCGCGCCGGTGCCGGGCGGCGCACGGACGGTGGCTTAGCAGGCGGACGGTGCCTGAGAAGATGGCCGCCCAGTGCGCATGCGATAACTCGCCCCCCAGTGCCCAGCCCAACCACTCGGACGGGCGTCCGGCTGCGAGCAACGGGCCCGGGTGTCAGCATCGTTAGTCCGGACGGAGAACCTGCGCCGAACCCTGCCGCGCTGCCGTGCAAAGGAACGACTGCCGCCCAGGTCTCAGTCACCGCAACCCCTCGTCGTTTCCCGTCTCCGCCCGACCCACTTCCGGCCTCGGGACACGCGGTCGGGCAGGCGGGAAGGGAGCGGTGCGCTGCACCCTAGAGCTCTGCATACGCCTGTGTCCAGAGCGCGCCCACACCATCCCCGAGCGGGTAGCCGGAATTGAGAGAATGGACGGCGGTGGTCCCCGCCGCTCGGATGGAGCCGCTCCGGCGCAAGGCGGGCCGAGAACGCATCAAAAGTCGGCACCCTCGCCCACCCGGCCTGTGTTGCTGACTTGTTACGAGCTTCTGCGCCCCCTTGACCGACTGTGATCGTGCTCATATGGTCCGCGGTATTCACCTGTACACCGCGCTCGCGGCTAGAGTCACGGAGGCTTCATGCAGAAGCAATCGCTCGTTCACGCCAAGGCCGTCACGGCCACGGCGGCGCTCTCGCTCCTGCTCACCGCCTGCGGTGGTGACGACGCAGGGTCCGCCAACCAGGCAGAGGGTGACAACGGCGGCGCCAGTTCTGCCGACTTCGAGTGCGGCAGTGGCGAAAGCGTCCTGAGCGGCGAGAACGTCCGCCTCGTCGTCGGCACCGACCCCGGCGGCGGCTACGACGCCTACGCCCGCATGATCGCGCCACTCCTCGGCGAGGAACTCGGTGCGGAGGTCGTCGTCGAGAACCAGCCCGGCGCCGGCGGCCTCAGTGCGGTCAACAGCATGATCGCGGGTGAGAAGGACGGCACCAATCTCATGATCATGAACGCGACCGGAAACATCAGTTCCGTACTGGCCGAGGTGCAGGGCGCCAGCTTCCCGGTGGGTGACCTGACCTACATCGGCCGCGTGGCCCGAGAGCCCTACGTCGTCACGGGCGCTGCCGACGGGCCGTATGAGAACTGGGACGACGTCATCGCTGCGGGCGATTCCCCGAAGATCGGCTCCACCGGTCTCGGATCGGAGGCCTACATCAACGGGGCCCTCATCAACGAGCTGTTCGACCTCGAGGGCGAGGTCATCGCCGGATACGACTCGGCCAGCGAGGCCGAGCTCGGTCTGCTCACCGGCGACATCCAGCTGTTCCCGGGCAACATCGACAGCCGCATCAAGCAGATCGAGTCCGGCGACGCCGTCGGCCTGCTGGCGATCGAGCCGGAGCCCATCGAGGCGTTGCCGGACGTGGCGGCGGTCGGTGACTACGACCTCAGCGACGACAAGCAGGAGTTGTTCGAGGCGCACCTGGCACTGTCGGAGATCGGTCGTCCGCTCATCGGCCCGCCCGGCATGGACGAGGACGCCACGGCCGACCTGCGGGGAGCCATGCGTTGCGTCTTTGAGAACCCGGAGCTCGAGGCAGCCGCCGAGCAGCAGGAGCGTCCGGTCAGCTACCTGACCGGGGAGGAGACCGAGGAGCTCGCCAAGCAGTCCGCCTCGCCGCCGGACATCTACGTGGAGTTCCTGAAGGATGCCTACGGGCTCTGACGATCACCGGTGGCTGTTCCCGCGGGGCCTCGCCCCACGGGAACAGCCACCGGTGATCGCACGCCGACTGCCGCAGGGCACAACACACTCGCCCTCGACCACGCGTGCCGCAGGACAAGGCCAGGCCGGCCATCGGCTCCCGCTCTCGTCATGGAAGAGATGCACGCAGCAATGAATACCGTCGCTACCGGTAGCTCGATAGCCCATTCCGTCCAGGGAGAGGGACCGCCGCTCCTCCTGGTGGCCGGGACCGGATATCCGGGCGCGACCTGGCACCTGCCGGAGTTCCTCGACGAGCTCGCCCGGCATCACACGGTGATCACTTTCGACCATCGCGGCACCGGGGACACCCCGAGGGTTGACGAGGTCTTCACCACCCGTTCCTTCGCCGCGGACGCCTGCGCACTGCTCCGCTCGCTCGACCTAGGCCCGGCACACGTCGTCGGTCACTCCATGGGCGGTCGGGTCGCCCAGTGGATGGCCCTGGACGCGCCGGACCTCGTACGCTCGCTCGTGCTCGCCGCTTCCGGGTCGGGCGGAATGGGCAATCCGGATCAACCCGTGGGGCTCCCGATCGGAGCAATGACCGCCATGATCGAGCAGGGCTACCGCGGCTACATGGAGACGCACATCGAGGCCACCTTCTTCACGCCGGAGTTCGCGGCCGCCCACCCCGATCGGGTCCACTGGCTCGTCGACGCCTTCTGGGAGCACCGGCCGACGGTGCAGGACTACCTCCGCCACGTGTCCGCCCGGCAGAATCACGACGCCAGCGCCCGCCTCGGTGGCATCACCCGGCCCGCACTCGTGCTCGTCGGTGACCGAGACCTGCGCCGTGGCCCGACCGGTTCGCACGTCGATCAGTCCATGTTCCTGCATGCGAACATCCCGGGAGCGACTCTGAACCTGCTGGCCGGGCTCTCGCACGGCATGTTCTGGCAGGCGCCGGATGTGGCCGTCGAGGCCCTGGCGGCCTGGGTCCGGCGGGTGCATGGCATCGACACACCCGCGGGTGCCACCGCCGTTGCTGGCTCGAACGGTCGAGCAGTGGGAACCGAACAGTGATCGACGCCCTGTGGTCCGGTCTCGAGCTTCTCCTCGAGCCCTCGACGATCGCCCTCATGCTGCTCGGCATCGTCATCGGCTTCGCCGTCGGCATCCTGCCCGGACTCGGCGGCGCGGTCACTCTCGCCCTGATGATTCCGTTCACCTTCGACATGGAGCCGGCCCAGGTCTTCGCGTTCCTCCTGGGAATGTGGGTGGTGACATCGACGACCGGTGACATCACGAGCGTGCTCTTCGGCATCCCCGGGGAGTCGACGTCCGCCGCGGCGATCCTCGACGGGTACCCGATGAGCCGCAAGGGGGAGGCCGGGCGCGCGCTCGGTGCGGTGCTCAGCAGCTCTTTCATGGGCGCCCTGCTCGGGGCGCTCGTGCTCGCCGCGTCGATCCCGATCATCCGGCCGGTCATCCTGTCGCTCGGCCCGCCGGCCTTCTTCGCGTTGACCCTCGTCGGCCTCACCTTCATCATCGCGCTGGCCGGCAAGAACGTCCTCCGCGGCTTCATCATGGCGCTACTCGGGTTCGTGGTCGGCATGATCGGCATCGACTCCGCCACCGGCATTCCCCGATACACGTTCGGTCAGTTGGACCTCTGGGACGGCATCGGCCTCGTACCCCTCGTCGTCGGCCTCTTCGGCGGCGCCGAGGTGCTGCAGCTCATGCTCAGCAAGAAGAGCGTGGCGCAGGTGCCGACGAACGGCGACGCCCGTGTGACCGGAGTGATGGAAGGGGTGAAGGACACCTTCCGTCACTGGACTGTCTGGGTGCGGTCCAGCGCGATCGGCGTGGGCCTCGGCGTGGTCCCCGGTATGGGGGGGTCGATCTCCCAGTTCATCGCCTACGGGCAGGCCCAGAGCGCCTCGAAGTCTCCGGAGACCTTCGGCAAGGGCAACGTCGAGGGGGTCATCGCCGCGGGCGCGAACAACAACGCCAAGGACAGCGGGTCACTCATCCCGACGATCTCCTTCGGCATCCCGGGCAGCGTGGGCACGGCGGTCTTGCTGGGCGCTTTCCTCGTCGCCGGTCTCACGCCCGGACCGGAGATGCTCACCACCCAGCTCCCGGTGACAATGTCGATGGTCTGGGTGATGGTCCTCGCGAACGCGATCGCCGTCGGGGTCGCCTTCCTGGCGCTCAAGCCGCTCGCCAAGCTCACCTACATCCGCGGCACCCTGCTGGTGCCCTTCCTGCTGGTGCTGCTCGGCATCGGGGCCTACACGTCCAGCAACTCCTACTTCGACGTCTTCGTCATGCTGGCGGCGTCCGCCCTCGGTGTGATCGCCATCCGCTGGGACTGGCCGCGAGTGCCATTCCTCCTGGCCGCGATCCTCGGGGCCATCGCCGAGAGGTACCTGTTCCTCTCGTACTCCCTGACGGGCTGGGCATGGCTGGCCGACCCCATCGTGATCGTGCTGTTTCTCATCAGCGTCGCCGCCGTTGTCCGCCCGTTGATCAAGAACGCGCGGGCTCGTCGGCGCGCTGCGACGGGAACTTCCCAGACCGGCATCACGACCTCTCCTACCCCCCCGGCTCCGGAGCAGGGGGCTCGGCCTGAGCAGACGAACGAGAAGGACGGACAGCGATGACCGCAAAGCAGCGGCCGGCGAACGTCGACGGAGGCCAGACAGTGCAGAAGGGCGGCGTGCTGAGCCGGGCGGTCAGCGCCGACTTCATCCTCTCGGCGGTTCTCCTGTGCGTCTTCGCGGCTGCCTTCGTCGGAGCCACGAACTGGTCCTTCGACGCGAAGATCTTCCCCATGATCGTGTCGGGGGTCGGCATGGTGCTGACCTTGCTCAAGATGGCCCTTGCGCTCCGGCCGCCTTCGGCCGCGGCTGGGTCCGCCGCTCATACGGTGTCCGGAGTGGAGTTGACCGACGAGGACGACGAGGCGGACGAAGCCCTCGAGTACGTCTTCGAGACAGCGTCCCGAACCGACTGGCTACGGGTTCTGGGCTGGGCCGGGGGGTTCTTCCTCGCGTTCTTCCTCGTGGGCGCCATTCCCTCGATCCTGGTCTTCACGGTGCTGTACCTGTTCTTCGAGGCCCGCGCGACGTGGCTGGTTTTGGTCGTCTACGCCCTGGTGCTCAGCGGCATCCTCTACGGCGTTCAGGAGTTCCTGAACGTCCTCCTGCCGGACGGCATCCTCTTTGGCTGATCCCCGGCCTCTCGACGAAGGGCGCAACCCCGTGCACAGCCATGACACCAGGCGCGAGGACCTCGCCTTCGAACAGGGAAGCCACGCGCTCCGCCCCCTTCAGCCGGTCGACCCGACGTGAGCGACCTCGACCTCTCCCTCGCCGTTGGCCGCTACGCGATCACCGAAGGACTGCTGAACGGCACCGTGCAGCCACGCGGGGTCCGGCTGCGCACCTTCGCCATGCCCTCCCCCGAGCGCCATTGGCGGATGCTGCGGCACCAGGAATTCGACGTCTGCGAGCTCTCCTTCGCGGGCTATGCCACGGTGTTCGTCCGCGAGCCGGACACGTGGGCGGCGATCCCGGTGTTCCCGCACCGGCGATTCCGCCACGGCTACGTCTTCACCTCCGTGCGATCGGGCATCCGCTTGCCCGAGGAGCTCGCAGGGAGCACCGTCGGGTTGCGTACCTGGGGGACGACCGCCGGCCTGTGGATGCGCGGCATCCTGCAGGACGAGCACGGCGTGGACCTGCGCGGCGTGCGGTGGGTGACCGAGCACCAGGAGAGCGCCGGAACCCCGGCCTCCGGCGGCTACCGGATCGAGCAGATGCCCGACGGCGCGAGCCTCCGATCGATGCTGCTCGACGGCCGGCTGCAGGCCGTCATCTATCCAGAACGCCTGCAGGGCGACGACATCCAGCCTCTGTTCCCCGACGCACCAGCAGCGGAACGGGCCTACGCCGACAGGACCGGGCTCTTCCCGATCATGCATCTGGTGGCCGTCCGCAGGGAACTCCTCAAGCGGCACCCGTGGCTGGCCAACGAGTTGGTCACCGCTTTCGACGACGCCAAACGGGCGGCTTACCGGCTCACGGCCAACCCCCGGTGGTTGCCGGTCGCCTGGGGTGAGCAGGCGCTCGACGAGCAACGGGACATCCTGGGTGCCGACCCCTGGCGCTACGGACTCCAGGACAACATGCCCGAGCTGCGGACGGCGCTGCGCTACAGCCATGAGCAGGGGCTGATCGACCGGCAGATCGAGCCGGCCGACCTGTTCTGGCCCTCCACCCGAGACCATCCGCCGACCTACGCCGCCGCACGGTGACGGGCCTCCCTCCTCCTCCCCCGGACGACAGCCGGTTCCCTGCGTGGCGTGCCCTCCGCTCACGCTGGGCAGTCCTGTCCGTAGTGACCCTGCTGTACTGGGTCACCGGTCAGGGAGTCCGCCCCTTCCTGCCCATCCGCCTGCAGCAGCTCGGCGCCTCCGATCTCGTCATTGGCCTGGCCATCGCGGCATATGCGCTGGTGGGACTCCTGCTGGCCATTCCCAGCGGCCGGTTGCTCGACCGGTTGTCCCAGCGCCGACTGCTGGTCGCAGCAATGGTCGGGCTGGCGCTGACGACCGCCATGCTCAGCCTGCTCCAGTCGGTTCTCCTCCTGTTTCTCGGGATGCTGATCAACGGCCTGTTCGCCATGTGGGTGTGGATGCTGCTGCAGTCCATGATCAGCAGCGCCGGCGAGGGCCAGGGGCGCCGCAACCAGATGGCCCTTTTCTCCCTCACCTGGGGCATCGGTCTGGCAGCCGGCCCGTCAATCGGGGCGGTCCTCTACGACCACCTCGACTTCACCGGGCTCTGCGTGATCCTCGGCGCGGTCACGCTCCTCGGGGGGGCAGCCGCCCTCGGGGCCCCGAACGTCCTCCCGCTAGGTGAGAAGGACGGCGAGACGCCGGCCGAGGAGGCCGGGATCCGCGCGGCGCTGTCCCGGGCGTTCGAGAACCCGATCCTCGTCAGCGTCCTCATCTCCAGCTTCATCAACCTCTTCGTGCTGTCGATGCGGATCTCCTTCTACCCGGTGTACCTCGAGCGGGCCGGCGTGGCGATCACCCAGATTGGCCTCCTGCTGTCCTTGATCGGCATATCGTCACTCGCGGTCCGGACCGTGCTGCCAGGTGTTGAGCGGCGGTTCGGCACCTTGCGTGTCCTCATCGCGAGCACATGGCTGGCGATCATCGGGGCCGCGAGCATTCCGCTGAGCACGAACATCGCGGTCCTGACGATCGGTGCGCTGCTGATCGGTGTCGGCCTGGGCGCGAACCCGCCGATTACCGTCAGCCTGCTGGCCGAACATTCCGATGCCCGCGACCGAGGTCTCGCGGTGGGACTACGCATGGTGGCCAACCGCTCCGGCCAGGTGGCGCAACCGCTGATCTTCGGCGGTCTGGCGGGCACCTTAGGGCTGGGACTCGCCTTCCCCGTCTCCGCCGCCCTGCTGGCTGGCATGACGCTCTGGATGTCCCTGCGGCTTCGCCCCTACCGGTGATCGTGTGCCGACGACCGTGACCGAGAGAGATTCCCGACGAAGGAGAAGCCATGGATGACGTCGCCGTCGACGTACTGCGCTGATCCTGGTGCTGGGCGCGGTGCCGAAGACCCTGGTCTGGGACAACGAGGCCGGCATCGGCCAGCACCGCAACCTCACCGTGGGCGCCCGGTCCTTCGCCGGCACCCTGGGCACCCGGATCTGGCAGGCACCGGCGCGGGACCCCGAGACCAAGGGCGTGGTCGAGCGCGCGAACGGCTACCTGCAGACCTCCTTCCTGCCCGGGCGGACCTTCACCGACCCAGCTGACTTCAGCACCCAGCTCGCCGGCTGGCTGCCCCGGGCCAACTCCCGGCTGGTGCGCGCCACCGGCGCCGCCCCAGCCGGCGTTGATCGCCACCGACCGGGTCGGCATGAGCGCGCTGCCGCCGGTGCCACCGCAGGTGGCCTGGCGCACTCAGGTGCGGCTGGGCCGGGACTACTACGTGCGCGTGGCCGGCAACGACTACAGCGTCGACCCCACCATCATCGGGCGGATGGTCGACATCAGCTGCGACCTGGACCGGGTGCGCGCCCACTGAGCCGGGCAGCTGGTCGCTGACCATCCGCGGTCCTGGGCTCGGGCCCAGACCATCACCGACCCAGCCCACGTCGTCACCGCCGCCGGCCTGCGGGAGACCTTCCAGACCCGCCAGCGCGCCACCGGCGCACCGGCTGCCCGAGCCGGTGACGTGGTGGCCCGTCGCGCGCTCAGCGACTACGACACCGTCTTCGGGTTGACCAGCCAGCCCCGACTCAGCGTCGTCCGCCCGTGAACGGCCACGACGTCGACGCCGAGATCGGGCTGCTGGCCCGGGAACTGAAGACCCCGGTCATCGCCGCGACCTTCGCAGCCCTGGCCGACCAGGCCCACACCGAGGCCTGGTCGCACGAGACCTACCTGGCCGCGGTACTGGCCCGACAGGTCGCCTCCCGCACCACCAATGGCACCCGGCTACGGGTGAACGGGGCGCACTTCCCGCAGACCAAGACCTTGGAGGACTTCACCTTCACCCACCCCCCGGCCGCGACCCGAGACACCCTCGCGCACCTGGCCACCACCACGTTCATCGGCCGCCGGGAGAACGCCGTCCTGCTCGGTCCACCCGGGGTGGGCAAGACCCACCTGGCCATCGCCATCGGCCACAAGGCCTGCCAGGCCGGCTACCCGGTCGCGTTCGCCTCCACCACCGGCTGGCTGCACCGACTGGCCGCCGCCCACGACCGCAACACCCTGGACACCGAGCTCCGCAAGCTCCACCGCTACCGGCTGCTGATCATCGACGAAGTCGGCTACCTACCCCTGAACGCCGCCGCAGCCAGCCTGTTCTTCCAGCTCATCGCCTCCCGCTACGAGACCGGCTCGGTCATCGTCACCAGCAACCTGCCGTTCTCCGCCTGGGGCCAGACCCTCGGCGACGACGTCGTCGCCGCCGCCACCATCGACCGACTCGTCCACCACGCCACCGTCATCACCCTCGACGGCGACTCCTGGCGAACTCGAGCACACCGACCAACCAACTACTGAAGCCGACCCCGGGGGGTCAACCTTCAAACAGCACCCGGGGGTCAGTCTTCAAGCGGCGTTGACACTCCAGATCCACCTCGACGACCAGGTGCGCGGCCTTCTTGGCCACCACCCCAGCGTCACGCAACTTGATCTGGATCGCATCGATGTACAAGACCGGATACGCCGGGTCGACCGGCCGGTTCTGCCAGGCGGCGATCTCATCAGCCACCACGTCGGTCACCCGGGAGATCGTCGCTGCGCTCACCTGCGCGCCACAGACCTCGGCCAGGTGAGCGGTGATGTGCCGGGTCGACATGCGCGGGCGTACAGGCTGATGATCAGTCCTCGACTGATCATGTCCTCGACGTTGCGGAGTCGCCGCTTCCGCTTGGGCACGATCACCGGGGCGAGGCTGCCGTTGCGGTCCCGCGGAACCTCCAGCCCGACCGGGCCGGCGGTGGTGTGCACCGTCTTGCGGCCATGCCCGTTGCGGGAGTTGCCCGACCCGTTGCCGGCCGGGTCCCCGGCCTCGTAGCCGAGGTGGTCGGTGATCTCCACGTCCAGGGCCCGCGCGAGCACGGCCTTGGACATCCGCGCCAGTAGGCCGTCGGGGTCGTCGATCGCGGTACCGGCCGCCTCGGCGTCGGCCAGCAGCCCGTCGATCGCTTCCGCGAGGAAGCATCCCGGCCAGCCGCTCGGCAGGCCCACGGGGAGGGGGCCTGACCGGTCACGTGCCGTGGGTCGCGCCCACGCGACCCTAATTTAGGCGAATCAGACCACTTCGCCGGCCCGACGCCCGAAGACCATCCCCGCCGTAAGCCCCGAACCACCCGGGTAATTGTCGCTGAAGAGCCCCCCCAGCATCTCACCGCAGACGAACAACCCGGGGATGACCTCGCCGTTGTCGTCGAGAACCCGACCGTTAGTGTCGCCCTTGAGACCACCAAAGGTGAAGGTGATGCCGCAGGTAACCGGGTATGCGTAAAAGGGACCGGTTTCGATCGGAGACGCCCAGTTGCTCTTGGGAGGGCTAACGTCGGCCCGTCGGCCATCCAAGACCGTGGGGTCGAGGGGGACAGCGTGGTCGATGGCCGCATTGAACTCTTCGACGGTTCGGAGAAAAGCCCCCACCGGGACGTTGAGTCGCGCAGCTAGATCCTCGATCCTGTCCGCTGCGACCACCGAGATTCCCGGCATGTCGTACTCCTCCGTGCGGAGCATCGGCCGCAGGTTGGCGTCGAACACCTGATAGGCGACGGACCCCGACTGCTGCAAGATAACCTTGCCGTATTTTGCGTAGGTGTAATTCCGAAAGTCCGCCCCTTCATCGACGAAGCGTTCGCCGTCCCTGTTCACCAGGATGCCCAGCGGATAGCTCTGCCGAGTCAGCCGGTTGGTCAGTTCCCGGTTGCTCTCATTGTTGACGCACTCCGCGTCCCACTGCACGCTGTGCGCGCTCCCCCAGTCGCCTCCGCGCGCGGCGCCCACAGCCAGCGCCGCCTGGATCATCTCACCGGTATTGCAGGGGGTACCACGGACCTTCGCGTTCTCCCAACCTTCCCCCAGATGCTGCCGGCGCATCTCCGCGTTAGCTTCGAAGCCCCCGGCTGCCAGCACAATCGACTCGGCCGACAGCGTCGACTCCTTGCCGTCCACGCGAACCTTCACGCCCGCGACCCGGCCGCCCTCCACAACCAAGCCTGTAGCGGCCACCTGGTACCGGACCTCGATCCCGAGTTCGCCTGCTACCCGGGTATGGTCGCGGATGAGCCCTTCACCCCCGTCGACATTGCCGACGTGCAGCCCGCCCCAGAACAGGTAACTCCCGTCGGCTCGCTCGTAGGCCTGCCGCTCGTACATGAGGCGATATCGCAATCCCAAGGACTGCAGCCAGCGCACGGTCTGCTGCCCCTCGGTGACCAGGATCTGGGTAAGCGCCGGGTCGTTGCGCCCCCCGGTCACCTTGGCTAGATCAGCGGCGTACTCCTCGGCCGAATAGGGCGGGACGCGTGTACGGTCGTGCCGGGAATCCGGTTCGACGAATTGGAGAATGTCTTCCAAGCCGCCGTGGCTGATCCGGGTGGCCCCCGCTGTGTAGTAGCTGTTCCCCCCGGCCAGCCCCATGGCGGCCTTCTCCAGCAGCAGCACCCGGCGCCCCCGCAATGCAGCCGCATGCGCCGCCGAAAAGCCGGCATTTCCGCCGCCGACGACAATGACGTCATAAGAGTCGGCTGTGGTTGTCGACTGGTCACTCATTGCATCTCCGTCCCTAGGTGCCGACAAGCGAGCGCACACGCAATCCGCGTCGATCCCAGCGATTGGCGGCTGAGCATCAGCGCCAGCACAGTCCATCCAGTCACGATGCGTGGCATCGGCATACCAGTGTATACGCTGCACGTGCCCCGGTCAACGAGAGGCCTCCGACTAGGCTGTGTCAAGGATCTCGAACACGTCCTCATGTTGATCACGCTGCGGCGGTTGCCGCAGTCCGGTAGTCGGTGAGCGTTTCGAACGGGACGCGGCCGAGGGGCGAGTTAAGCCGTCGCGACTGTAGAAGACTTCGATGGATTCGGCGAAATCCAAGCATGCCCGCGCCCCGCTGGCGATGGGTTGCCGGCGGTACATCTCGTTTTTCAAGGTCGCGAAGAGCGACTCTGCAGCGGCTTGTCCCAGGACGCCCCGGTCCGCACTCGGGTCCGCCAGATGCTCCTATTGACGGTGAATGCATCAAGCTCGGCGGACGTGTATTGACTCGTCTCAACCGGTCGTTGCAACACCGGCCTGGTGCGGAAGCGTAAGTGCTCGTCGAGGACCTCGGCGGGGGTCTTCCAACTGAGGACCTTGCGGGGTCTGCTGTTGACGGCGGCGGCCTGGACGGCGAGAAGGTCCTCCTGGGTCCAGCGGGAGAGGTCGGTGCCTTTGGGGAAGTGCTGGGGCAGCAGCCCGTTGGTGTTCTCGTTCGTGCCGCGCTGCCAGGGAGAAGGTGGGCGGCGAAGTAGGCGGCGATACCGGTACCGACCTCGAACTCTGCGTGCGCGGAGAGCTCCTTGCCGCGGTCTCAGGTCAGCGAGCGCACGCGGGAAATCGTGCCCGGATCGCGCTGAAGTTCCCGTGCGATCACCCGGACCCCGAGACCCTGCACCTTCAGCAGTGCTAGTTCCTCACGCTCATGGAAGGACAGGTAGCGGCCGGTGGGCTCGGCCAGGCTCAGCGGCGGCATCCCGCCAGCGTGTCGAAACCAGCGCGACCCGACCGGCCAGGACACGCCAACCTCCCGTGCGGCGTCTTCGGTGCGCTTGCCTTGTGCGATCAGGCGCCAGAACTCGCGCTCCACATGGCGGGCCGGCATCGGCCGACCCGGCGAGCGCATCGCCGGCCGCAGAGCCCGATCCGCCTGCTGCTGACATCGTGCTATCGCACACCTCCGAGATCACGGGGTGTTGCGACGACCGGTTGAGTCCGCCCAGTGACCAGCCTCAACGCGAAGGCTTCGACGTCGAGGTCAGCCGCACGGTAGCGGTCGAATGGGTCGCGCCCGTCCCATGCGGCTGGCATGGACCGAGACAGGCCAGCCGCACCGAGACGTATGTCCTCCTCGGCGGTGATGACAGCGAGGGCGAGCCGGTCGGCCACGATGCGCCCGTACGCCTCGACGGTTGGCTCTTCGGCGAGCAGGTCGCGCGACAGGAGGTTGAGCGGGTAGACGTGTTCGAACCGGAGTGGCGCGCCGGCGACGTTGGGCAGCTGAGCTAACGAGAGATGGCTGCCCTATTCCTCGTCTGACGTTTGCGCGCGGCAACGGGACTGGTGAGGCCTCCTTTGAGTTCCCGTGCGTAGAACTCCTGCGTCTGCTCGCCGATGGCCGCGACGATGGCCTCAATCCGTGCGATGGCGCCGTTGCATTCGGCGCGCAGGTCCCGCCGGTCCGCCTCCACGTCATCCTGCTCTGCGTCCGACAGGTCGATGAACGTGTGCAACCGAGCCGGCTCATCCCGGGTGCCGTCGTCAAGCGACCAGAGGTCGATGGCTGTCAGCCGTCGATGCCATTCGACGGCCGCGTCGTGGTCATAGTCGGTGTCATAGTTGCGAGCAGGGTCGTCGCCGAGTTCGCCCCATGGATTTACCTTCGAAGCATGGGTCGTGGGCGTACAGCAGGCGGTCGCACGAGACCGCCTGCGGCACGATGGACCCCAAGGCACAGATCGGCGCCGTCCGGGGTGGGCTGCCGTGGCGGCCCACCCGATCCGCGGCGTATGCGGCCATCTACGTGGATATCCGGACCGTGCCGGAGGAGGACACCAGAGCTCTGGTCGACTCGCTACGGGCGGCGATCGCCGAGACCGGCATCGCGGCCGACGTCGAGATGATCATGGAGAAGGTGGGTTCACCGCGGACGCCAAAGCCGTCGACGCCAGGCGGGCTGGATGACTGACAAGCCTCAGCCGGCCTGGCTCGGCCCCGCGTGCCCATGATCACACTCAAGATCGGAAGGAAGTCTGCCGTTCCGGAGCTGTGTACCACGGGAGGCCGACACAGCGGCCCGTCCGGAAAGAGGAGCAGCACGCCATGACCACGCTCAGCCTGGCCCGCATCATCCCCACCGTGCGGAAGACCGGGGCCGGCACCGGGTTCGTCGCTCGACTGTCCGACTTCGTGAGGGGGCAGATCGACCTGGTCCGCACTTCAGTGGACACAGCCTCCGCTCTCGAACAGGCCCACACGCCCGCGGCGCAGCGCGCGGTCCTAGACCGCTTCCTCGCCGACATCCGCAGCTAATCTGCAGACCCCCCTCCTCCCAGGAGCGGGCGGAGGCAGGCGATGGCTCCTGTCCAGAGGACAGGAGCCATCGCCTGCCTCGCCGACGGTCAGGGCCGGCCTTCGTATTCCGGAGCTGCCTCAAGCACCACGGTCTTGTCGTAGCCCATGTGCTTGAAGAGGCGGTTCTGCGCCGAGATGAGGACGACGTCCTCGTCCCCGGTGTTCTCGAACACGTGCTGAGTGTTCGGCGGCACGTAGATGTGGGAGTCGGGCGAGAACTCGACCACCACCGGCTCCTCGGCTACGTGTGCGTAGTACTTCTCGTCGAGCTCCATGGCGACGTCCCACTGGCGGGTGCGACCGGAGCCCTTGAGGACGTAGAGGTATTCATCGGCCATGTGCCAATGCAGGGCCGTACGACTCCCGGCCGGAATGCGTAGCATGTCGAGGTCCAGACCCCAACTGCGGACGCTCGGCGTCCGTGGCGAGCAGATGGTCTTGACGTACCCGTCGGCGGTCAGCTGGTACTCCAGCTCCGGCGAGCGGACGACCTTACTCATCTCGTCGGAGCCCGGTGTCCAGAGCTGGCTCCAGTCCACTCGCGGTCCATAGCCGTCGACCTTGGAGCTCCACGGCTCGATGCCGCCCTGCTGGTAGAGGCCCATGGCCATCCAAGTGCTCTTCGCCTTCATCACCAGCGCGAGGGCTGGCTCGTCGAGTTCAGCATTGAAGTGCCGGTGCACGGAGTCGGAGTGCACAAAACAGAAGTCACCAGTCTGCCAGTCATAGCGCTTGTCGTCATGGATCTCGTAGCCGTTGCCGCTGATTATGTAGAAGGCCGCTTCATTCTGGTGACCGTGGCCGGTGTTCGAGCCGCCGGGCGCGAGCCACTTGTAGTGCACCTGCAGGCTCTGGGTCCGGAGTGGCTCCTCCTCGGGGCTGATCACCCACTCGGTACGCGACTCCTTGGACGGGTCAGAAGCGTAGTAGCCCTCGCTGAGCTCGTCGTAGTCGGTGTGGCCCGTCCAGACACGCGGCAGCGTGCGGCGCTGGTCGAGCAGCGCCGTCAGTTTGTACAACGCGCTGCCCACCTCCTGCAAATACAGTCGCTGGGCCACCATCAACCTCTTCCCACGGCCGTACGCAACGGCCGGAACGTGTCCGAAAACTCGACTGCATGCGACCGTACGCGGGCGGATGCAATACGGTCAATGACTGTTACGCGCCAGTCCGGTCACCGCCAGACCCGACCGGATCTTGTACCGCTTGTTGATGTTGATCAGCACGGCTGTCAGCGGTTCGAGCTGACGAGCCATGCGCAGTGGCCCGGCATCGACGCCGGGCTGGCCGGTGACGGCAGCGGCCAACTCCCCCACCTGTGCCTTGGCCTCCGCATCGTCGCCGCAGACGAGCACGACCTCGTGCTCGAGCCCGTCGTCCTTCCACAGGCTCGTAGCCGATACGTGGTGGAAGGCGCCCACGACCCGGGCGTCGGGGACGATGCGAGCAGCCTCCTCGGCGGCGCTCCCGTCGGGTACGACAAGGCCGAAGGGCCCATTGCCGTCGAAACCCAGCGGGTTCACCGGGGAGACCAGGATCTTGCCCGACAGCTCGAACCGAAGACCGCCGACGAGTTCGCCGTGCCCTTCGTAGGGCACGGCGAGAACGACGATCTCCGCCCCACGGCACGCCTCGGCGTTGGCCTGCCCGGCGACCTCCGGGCCGTCGCCGATCCGCTCATTGATGGTCAGCGCCACCTCGACTGCACGCTCAGCCGAGCGTGAGCCGAGGATGATGTCGTGGCCCGCCTTGGCGAACTGGAGCGCGAGCCCCTTGCCCTGCGCGCCGGTGCCTCCCAGTACCGCGATGACGCTCATTCCTGTCCCTTCGCCCAGAGCGCCAGCCGCAGTTCACGCGCCTTGGCGAAGTGCGCCGCCGTCAGATCGTGCGCCCGCTTGGCATCCTGCGCTTCGATGGCCGTGATGATCTCCCTGTGTTCGCCGTTCCCCTCGCTCCACCGCCCCGGCTGCGACAGCGTGGTGGAGGGATAGCGAGCGACGTGCATGTCGAGGCGCTGGAGAAGATCGCTCAACGAATCGTTGTGGCTGGCCTGCCGGATCGCCTTGTGGAACTCCCGGTTGCCGGCCGCCATCGCGTGTTCGTCGCTGGTGTCCATCGCCTCCAGTCGCTCTCCGATACGGCGCATCGTGATCAGGTCCATGTAGGACCTGCGGGTGGCCGCGACCCGCGCAGCCATCGCCTCGAGGACTATCCGGGTCTCGTAGAGATCGAGGATCTCTTCCGGACTCCGTTCCCGGACCATGAGGCCGCGTTCCCCCCGGACAACCATTCCGTCCTGTTCGAGGCGCGTCAGCGCCTCACGGACCGGCGTGCGGCTGACCTCACACCACTCGGCCAGAGCTGTCTCGATCAGGGCCTGACCGGGTGCCAGCTCACCGGACATGATGGCCTGCGTGAGTTTCTCGTAGGGCGACGGCTTCCGCCCCAAGACCCGGTAGGGCTTACCATCCGACAACACCGGTCCCGACACTGCTTGCACCGATCTCTCCGCCGCACGAGGCGGCTGACCCTTCGGGTCCCTAGTCTTCTCGCAACGCAGGAAGTACTTCTTCCCCGATGCGGCGGATCTGATCCTCCCAGATCGGGAAGTTCAGACGGAAGTCGAAGACCAGGTGATCCACCCCCACGTTTTGGAGGACTCGACACTGCTCGATGACGTCCTTCGCCGTCCCGTGGATGAGGACGCCCTGGAGATCCTCCACCGTCTCGAAGCTGCCCGATTCCGGCTTGACCCAGAAGCGCGAGTTGTTCGCCCACGTGAGCAGGCCGGGGACGTTCACCCGCGAGATCGCTTCGTCACGACTGTCCGCGATGGACGTGGTCGGGATGATGCCGACCGTCGGCCGTGCGCGTCCCTCCGCAGAGGAGGTCTCCGACAGCGTCTGCACGCGGGCCTTGAGCGTCTCCAGCGCGATACGGCCGGGGAGCCAGCCGTCGGCGGTCGTCGCAGCGATGCGCGCCGACTTCGGGGTGGCACCGCAGTACCAGAGCGGCGGCGGCCCACCAGCCGGCTTGGGCTCGATAGTCGCGTCCTCGAACGAGAACGGTGCACCTTCCCAGGACACTCCGTTCTCGGTCCAAATGCGCCTCATGATCTCCATGTTGGTCTGCACCAACTCCGGTCGCGGCACACCGGAAAGACCGATTGCGTCGAACTCGTGGTCGAAGTTGCCCGCGCCCATTCCGAGAATGACCCGGGGCCCGAAGAACTGCGTCATCGTGGTCGTGATGAGCGCGGTGTGCAGTGGGTGCCGGAACGGAATGAGCGCGCCGGTGCCCAACTGCAGGCGGTCGGTCGCGGCCCCGACCGCAGTGAGTACGGTCAATGCGTCGTAGAAGGTCGCATTCGGGCTCTCGAACTCACCGTGCGGCTCGAACAGCAGATGGTCACGTACCCAGACCGAGTCAAAGCCGAGGGACTCCGCCAACTGGGAACCGCGAATGATCTTGGCGGCATCTGCGTGTTCCCCGAAGTGGGGCAGCAACAATCCGAAACGCACAGGAATCTCCTTCGACTGTCCGGTCTAGGACCGGGAGGGCTTCTCCGACCGGACCACGACGTCGCCCGGGATGTGCAGGTGTTCGCGGAACCACGCGACCATCTGCGGAATGACCACGTCGGCGTACTTTGCGTACGCCGCGTAGTGGCTGGTGTTGCGCTGTAGGATCAGCGCCTTGGGTCCTGCCGCCGCCTCGTAGATGGCGACGGCATGGTCAGTGGGGGTGGTGGCGTCGTCCTCGACCGCGACCACCATGAGCGGCGTGGTCAGCCCGTTCGCGGCCTGGCCGGGGCGGTAGTGCAGCAGCGGGTCGACCATGCTCAAGGGAACTTCCATGCGGATTTTGACGTCGACGTCCTTCTTGAAGTTCGACTGTTTGCGCTCGAGCGTCTCGACCATGACCTCGTTGCGGGGGTGCACAAGGCGGCTCTTGCCGGTGAGCACGCGCTCGCGACGGTCCTGCTGCAGCAGGGCCTGGTACTCAACCCACTCGTACTCGGTGCGCATTCGGTGCAGCCAGTCGCGCCCGTCGGCCACGGGCATCTGGCTGATCACGGCCCGCACCCGAGGATCGGTGGCGGCCAGAAGGACAACGTTTCCGCCACCGGTCCCACCGGTCGCGTACGCGCCGATCGCCCCCACCTCGTCGCGGGTCGTCAGGTAAGTGACCCCGTTGACCAGGTCCTCCAGCTGGTGGGTCGGGTTGACGATGCCCCGCTCGCTGCCCTCCGACTCCCCGAACCCGCGATAGTCGATCGAGAGTACGCCGAAGCCCGCGTCGGTGAAGCCCTGGTGGTACCGGTCGTAGGCCTTGGCGTCCTTCAGACCGAGCCACCCGGGCCCCTGGATGATCGCCTGGATCGGGCCATCGACCACGTCCGGCGTCCGCCAGAGCGCGCGAATCCTATCCTGGCCACTGAAGTACTCGATCTTCTCGGTCTGCATGGATCAGCCCTTCGTCTGCCGGCTGCTCACGGGCGAGCCAGCGTGATGAGGCGGTGCTCGGTCATCTCTTCGATGGCGTACTTCGGGCCCTCGATCCCCATACCGCTCCGCTTGACTCCCCCGTACGGCATCAGGTCGACGCGGTTGCTCGACGTCTCGTTGACGTGGACCGAGCCCATGCGCAGCTTCTCCGTCGCCGACAGCGCCCGCCCGATGTTGCTCGTGAAGATGCCCGCCGAGAGCCCGTACGGGGTGTCGTTGATCTCGACGATCGCCTCGTCCAGGTCGCTGAACGGCCGGATGGAGAGCACCGGCCCGAAGATCTCCTTGCACAGGACGTCCATGTCCAGCGTGACGTCGCTAAGCACCGTGGGCTCGATGACTTGCTGATGCCGCTGCCCACCGGCGAGCACCGACGCACCGCTCTCGACCGCCCGTGCGATCCAGGACTCGATCCGGTCGGCGTCCTTCTCGCTGATCACAGGCCCGACCAGCGTCTTCTCGTCCCTGGGGTCACCGGCGCTCTGCGTGGCGAGAACGTCCTGCAGGGCCTGGACGAACTCGGGCAGCACCCCCGCCTGGACGTAGAGCCGCTGCACAGATGTGCAGACCTGGCCGGCCTTCCGGAACCCCGCGTACACGCTGAGCCGAGCCGCCTTCGCGATGTCGGCGTCGTCGCACACCAGGGTGCTGGAGAGGCTGCCCATCTCCAGCTGTGTCTTGCGTAGGCCCACTGTCCGTTGGATGTGCTCGCCGACCTCCGTGCTGCCGGTGAAGGCGTAGAACGCCGGCACCGGGCTCTCGAGCAGCGCCTGGCCCACCGTGCCACCGCCACCGGTGACGACGGCGACGAGGTCCTCCGGGAGTCCGGCCTCGAGCAGCGCCTCCACCAGGAGTCCGGCGCTGAGCGGGGTGTACGTCGCCGGCTTGACGATCACGCTGTTGCCGGCCGCCAGGGCAGGTGCGACCTTGTGCACAAGGGTGTTCAGCGGCGAGTTGAACGGCGTGATGGCGCAGACGACGCCCAGCGGGCGCCGCACCGTGAACGCGTAGCGGTCCTGGGCGGCACCCGGAGCGGCGCCCCACGGCACGACCTCGCCGTGGATCCGCTTGGCCTCCTCGCCCGAGATCAGCAGGGTCTGCACGGCACGGTCCACCTCGCGGCCCGCGTCAGCCAGGGTGAAACCTGCGTCGAGGATGACGGTCTCGACGAACTCCGCATGCCGGCTCTCGAGGATCCCTGCCGTCCGGTGCAGTACCTCGTACCGCTCGTACGGCGTGAGCACGTGCCTCTCTTGGCCGCTGGCGACGCCCTCGAGCGCCTGGGCCACCTGCGCGGTGCTCGCCTGGTGCACCTCGGCGACCGGCTCCCCGGAGTACTTGTCCCGCATCTCGAGGACCGATTCCCCGTCGGCCCAGGTGCCGCCGAAGAACAGTCTTGCCTTCTTCACCACGTTGGCTCCTCGCCTGTGCCACGGCGCGCAGACGCCGTTGTCGTAGATGTCCTTCGTATCCGCACCGATCCCCGGGATCGAGGAACTGCTGCAGTCAGTCCGACCCGTGGGGCCATCAGGCACCCCGCCCCGCCATGTCACGGACGTCGGCCAAGTCCGGCAGGCCCCACAGCGCCGTGGAGAGCTCCGCCGATCCGGCCTCGCCGAGGACCGGCACGGTGAGGTCGTCGAACTTCTCCCGCAGCTCCGCATCGGTGAGCGGGTCGTCCGGGTCCCCCTTGCGGGTCGTCCGGACGAATTCGTGCTCGGTGCCGGTCCTGTCGACCACGGTGACCCGCGCCGCCCGCTGACCAGGGAAAGCGGCGTCGTATTCCGGAGCGGCCTCCACCGTCGTGCGCGACACCAGATCCCGCAGCCGGGGGTCGGACAGTCGCTCCTCCTCGAAGGCACGCAGCCGCACCGAGCCCAGTTCCAGCGCAGCTGCGACGCAGTAGGCCGTGCTGAACTTTGCCTCGAAGGCCGTCTTCGGGTTCGGATTGCCGGCCACCTTGGTGGCCATCGTGTAGGTGGCGACCCGGATCTCCCGCACGTCGTCGGTGCGCACCCCCTGGCTGCGCAGCTCGAGGGCGGCGTCGACGGCGGCGAAGGTGTGCCCGCAGCACGAATGGTTCTTCACCGTGGGCTGGGTGACGCCCCAGGGAGAGGCCAGGTCGGCGACCGCGGCGTCCCAGTCGGGGCTCTTCCCCATCGCGGCACCGAAGCCGGCCTCGCCGTCGAGCACGTCGAGCGCCCCGGTGAAGCCCTTGGCAGCGAGCTGCGCGGCGAGCAGACCCTGCTCGGCAGCGTGCCCAGCGTGCAACGGCTTGCTCATCGCATCGGAGCGGAACGCCTGCTGCAGGCCCGCCGCCATGGTGGTCGCAGTGGCCAGCGCATGCGCGAACTGCTCGGTGTCGAGCTGCAGGAGCTCGGCGACGCCTGCAGCTGCCCCGATCGTGCCCACCGTGCCGGTGGTGTGCCAGTAGCTGTAGTGCGCAGGCTGCATCGCCGCGGCGATCCGGTCCCCGATCTCGTAACCCACCGCCACGGCGCGCAGGAGATCCGCGCCGCTGGCCCCGGTCAGCTCGGCCGCCGCCAGTACGGCCCCCACGGTCGGCGAGCCGGGGTGGTAGATGCCCTCACGGAAGATGTCGTCCATCTCGGCGATATGCGATGCCGTCGCGTTGATCAGCGCCGCCGTACGGGCGCTCGTCCCCTCTCCGCCGGGCACCAGCCGGGCTGGTCCGGCGGTGCCTCCACCCTCCAAGAGCGCGGCCCGCATGATCCGGGCGGCGTCCATCCCCGATCCGGCCACTGTGGCCGCGAACCAGTCCACGACCGCCCGGTTGGCCGCCTGCTGCACCTCGGGGCCGAGCCCACGGTCGCGCTCGGCGACCGCGAACTCGGCGAAACGACGTAGCACCATGTTTGCTCCGATCAGAACTGGGACTTGTACTGGGCCGGGTCGACCCGCGCCTCGACGACCAGAGGCCGGGTGAGGTTGCCGATACCGCTCAGCGCCTTGTCGAGCTCGGCCCGCGAGTCGGCCCGGATGCCGTCGCAGTCCATCGCCTCGGCGATCGCCACGAGATCCATGTCCTCGATTCGGGTGGCTGTGCTCTCGTAGCCCTGGACCATCTGCTTGAGCTCGATCCGGTTCAGACTGCCGTCGACGAAGACGACGAAGGCCACCGGCAGCTCCATGGCCGCGGCGAGCCGCACCTCGGTGGCGGTCATCGCGAAGCCCCCGTCACCGATCATGGCCACGACCGGCCGGGACGGGTCGGCGAGCTTCGCCGCGATCGCGGCCGGCACACCAAACCCCATCGATGACAGCCCGTTGGTCATCAGGACCGAGCGCGGGTCGTAGGTCTGCCATCCCTGGCCGACCAGCAGCTTGTGCGAGCCGACGTCACAGGTCGCCAACGCGTTGCGGGGCGCGGCCTCGCGGACGGCATCGACGACATCGGTCGGGTTCAGCGCACCCTCGACGCGGCCCTCGTAGTAGGCCGCGCGCAGCGCCTCGCGGTGCTTCCGAACCTCACCCTCGCTCCAGCGCGGTTCACCCGACCAGTCGTCGGTGAGCCAGTTCAAGATGCCAGAGATGTCGCCGATGCACTCGCACTGGCTGGAGTAGATCTGGTCGGTGTTGGGCATCATGTCGATGTGCAGGACCGCGGCCTTCGCCGTCCAGGGCTTGATCAGCTCGACGGCGTCGAAGCCGACCGTGACGATGAGGTCGGCCGCCCCGAGGACGTCCCACAGTACCTGGTTGCAGGCCATGTCGAGGACGCCGGCGAAGAGTGGGTGGTCCTCGGGAAAGACGCCCTTGGCCATGGGGGCGACGACGACCGGCACCGACGTGGCCTCGGCGAACCGGACGAGCGCCTCGGTCGACCGGTTGCGGACGGCGCCGATGCCGGCCAGCACGACTGGGCGGCGGGCGCCCGCAAGGAGCTCCATCGGGTCGCTGCCACCGTCGGCCCGGTGCACGCGCACGGCGCTCACCGAGGACGACGTAGGCGGCATGACGAAGTTGGCGTCCTTGGCGGGCAGCTTGCTGGTGTCGCCGCCGATTGTCAGGTGCACCGGCCCGGGACGCTCGGCCGTAGCCAGGCTGATCGCCTTGCGCATCGTCGTGGCGACCGCGGCCGCCTCGATCTTGCCCGCCCACTTGGTAACGGGGCTGTAGAGCAGTTTGTGGTCAACGACCTGGTGGGTGAAGTACTGCTCGCGCGCCGACTCGATCTGGCCGGAGATCGCGAGCATGGGCACCCGGTCCAGGTGGGCAGCGGCCACACCGTTGAGCATGGCGGTGGAGCCGGGGCCGAGGGTGGAGAGGCAGACGCCGAGCCCCCCGGTCGCCATCGCGTACCCCTCGGCCATGAACGCCGCGGTCCCCTCGCGCCGGGCGAGGACGACGTCGATGCCGCGCGCCCGGGACTGCTCCATGAACTCGATGATCGGGTCCCCCGGGTAGGCAAAGATGCTAGTCACACCCGCTGCCACCAGTGACTCGGCCATCACCTCTGCACTGTTCAGTGCCTCACTCATGTGTCCTCCTCGTGGCGAATTCTTCGGCTACGCCCGAGAGGGCGAAGGTGGTGCTCGGCCCGTCGGCCCCGGGTTGGAGCTGCTGTGGCGCGGGGCTGCGGCCGGACGGCGATTCAGTCACGTCGTCGGCCGGTCATGGTCGTCCGCGCCGGCCGCCGGCCCCGCCCCGGACAGCGCTTCCGCCCTCTGGAGGAGACGCCAGACCCGTTCCGGGTTGAGTGGGAGCGTGTCCGGCCACATGCCGGTGGCGCGAGCGACGGCTGCAGCGACCGCGCCGGGGACGGGATTGCGGGCCCCCTCCCCCACACCCTTCGCGCCGTACGGGCCCACGCCGTCGGCACGCTCGACGATCAGGGAGCGGAACCGTCGGGGCCGGTCGGTGATCCGCGGAACGCGGTATTCCACCATGTTGGCGTTGACGATTTGGATGCCGTCATAGACAAGGTGCTCGGAGATCGTGCCGCCCAGTCCCTGCGTGGCGGCGCCGAGATCCTGCCCCTCTACCAGCGCGGGGTTGATGGCGCAGCCCACATCAGCGACAGTAACCAGCTGGTCCACCTGGATTACCCCCGTCTCCGGGTCGATCTCGAGGCTGACACCCACCATGCCGATCTCCCAGAACGGGGGGAGCTCCGCCAGCTCGCCGGTCCGGCGCACAACCCCCTGCCCGAGGATCTCCCCGCCACCGGGACCGAACCAGCTCTGCACGGCCTCGGCGAGGGTCATCGACCGTTCGTCGGTTCCGTGCACGACACCGTCGCGGACCTCGATCGGCCCGCCGGTATCGGTCCACACCTCGCGGGCGGCCAGGCATACGCGCTCGACGACATCCTGGCAGGCCCGCTGCACGGCAAGGCCTGCCAGCGTGGTGGTCCGGCTGGCGCCGGTCGTGCGTTCGAACGGCGTCGTCGCGGTATCCGACTGGAGGACCCGGACCCGATCCAGGTCGACCCCGAGTTCCTCTGCCGCGATCTGGGCGAGCACGGTGCGACTGCCCTGACCCAACTCAGAGGACCCGGTGAGGACCAGGACCGAGCCGTCACTCAGCAGCTTCACCAGTGCGGTCGAGCTCGGCACCGCACCGGCATCGGTGGCGGCGCACCCGAAGCCCACACCGCGCAGCCGGCGCTCGTCACTTGGCGATGCATCCAACTCCGCCACCAGCAGATCGAGGTCATCGACGAGGTCGGCGTCCATCGCCCGGTTGCCGGGGATCAGGCGCTCGCCGCGGTGCACCAGATTCCGGCGCCGGATCTCCGCGGGATCGATGCCTAGCTGCTCGGCAGCCTGATCGATGTTCGTCTCGCCCGCGAGGTTGCCCTGGAACGCACCGAACCCCCGGTAGGAGGACGCCGGTGACGTACTGGTGTAGACCGCCTGGCCGCGGACCCGT
Organism: Modestobacter sp. VKM Ac-2979; assembly: GCF_026967995.1. Classification (NCBI taxonomy): domain Bacteria; kingdom Bacillati; phylum Actinomycetota; class Actinomycetes; order Geodermatophilales; family Geodermatophilaceae; genus Modestobacter; species Modestobacter sp. VKM Ac-2979. The sequence continues at coordinate 12,696 of NZ_JAPVBO010000008.1, read as the reverse complement.
AAGTTCGGTATCCGGTATGGCCCGAAGCAGCGGTTGACAGCCTTGTCCAGCACGAGCGGGCTGTTGTCCGCATAGGCGCCGGTGTCCAGCACGATCTCGAAGTCGCGGGCGAGGATCGTGCCGTCGGCGGCGAATGCACTGCGCACGACGATGTCGGCGCTGTCGGCACGGGTCGTGTAGATGGACTCCTCCACGTCGAGGACGAGCTTCACCGGCCGGCCGACCGCCCAGGCACCGACGGCCGTCAGCGGCTCCACCTTCGTGTAGGACTTCGACCCGTAGCCACCGCCGACGTAGGGCACAGTGACTCGGACGTGGCTCAGCGGCAGGGAGAAGACCCGCGCGAGGTCGCTGGCCACCATGAACGGGTGCTGGGCCGTCGAGACGACCTCCAGCGTTCCCTCGACGAAGCGAGCAACTGCGTTGTACGGCTCCATCGCGTACGCGTAGAGCATCGGATGATGGACCGTTGTCTCGACGATCCGGTGGGCCTCTCGGAACGCTGCCTCCACGTCGCCCCAGCTCTTCTGGGATTCGTGCGCCACGTTCTTCTGCGACGACGTGACCTTGACGGGGGTGCGGCTCATGTTCCCGCCGGGGGGCGCGTCGACGTCCGGGATGTCGGTGTAGTCGTCCTCGTGGAGCGGCGGCGCGTCCGGCGCGAGCGCCGCGGCGACGTCCATCAGCGCTGGTAATTCGTCGTAGTGGACTTCGACCAGCGGCACGGCGTCGCGAGCGATCATCGGGTCGGTGGCGATGACGAGCGCCACCGGCTCGCCGTAGTACCGCACCTTGTCGACCGCCAGGATCGCGTGGTCGGCCACGATGTGCCCGAACCGCGGGAAGAGGCCGGTGAGATCACTTCCCGCCACCACCGCAACGACCCCGGGGACGGCGAGGGCCGCCTGCTTGTCCACGCCCAGGATCCGTGCATGGGCCTGGTCGGACCGCACGACCTTGGCGTGCAGCATGTCGGGCATCGCGACGTCGACGGCATAGACGGCCGCCCCGGTGACTTTCGCGACTGCGTCGGTGCGCGGAACCGACCTACCGACGATGCGCCGCTCACTCATGGCTGGCGCCTGACTCGGCAGCGGAGGCTCCCTCGGCGGCGTGCAAAACCGCCTCGACGATCGGCTGGTAACCGGTGCACCGGCACAGGTTGCCCTCGAGGTAGTGGCCCACTTCCTCCTCTGTCGGATTCGGCGTCTTCCGGAGCAGCGCTGTGGACATCATCACGAAGCCGGGCGTGCAGAAGCCGCACTGGAGCGCGGAGCAGTCGACGAACGCCTTCTGCACCGGCGTGAGGCCGTCGTCGGTCGCGAGTCCCTCCACCGTGACGACGTCGACGCCGTCGATATCGCAGGCGAGGAAACCGCAGGCGCTGACCGGACGCTCGTCTACGAACACCGTGCAGGCGCCGCAGACCTGCATCCCGCAGCTGACCTTGGTGCCGGTGAGACCCAGCCGGTCACGCAGGAAATCGACCAACAGCATTCTGGTGGGGATGCGGGCCTCGACCGGCCGTCCGTTGACCGTCGTCCGAACCAGTATCTCGCTCACGCGAGGCTCCCCTCTGCTAGCCGGGCCACTGCCCTGCGGACGAACACCCCGGTCACGTGGCGTTTGTAGTCCTCACGGCCACCCAGGTCCTCAGTCACGTCCACCTCCGCGGCGATCTGTGCGGCATCCACGTCCTCGACCCTCGGGAAGGTGAAGACACCGGGGATCTCCCCGACGGCGCCGACCACGACGCGGCAACTCGCGGAACCCTGCACGACGGCGACGGCCACGGTGGGGTATTCCCCGGGCTGGAAGCGGACGTAGGCGCTGCGCGAGATTTGGGCCGGGATGCGGATCGCCGCGAGCAACTCCTCCTCCTCACGCACCGTGGTGAATGCGCCTTCGACGAAGTCTGCGACGTCAACCATCCGGCTGCCCGTCGCCGACCGGAGGTCGACCCGCGCCTCCAGCGCCAGGAGAGCCGTCAGGACGTCGGACCGCGGCTCGGCGAAGCAGATGTTGCCCGCCAGGGTGCCGGTGGCCCGGACCCTGGCGTTGCCGAGGCGGGACGTTGCCTCGGCCAGGACACTCGCGTGCCGGCGAACGAGTGGAGAACCTTCGGCCTCGTCGTGGGTCACCCGGGCCCCGAGCACGATCTCGTCCCCGTCCTCGCGTATCCCGCCCAGTGACCGAACCCGTTTGAGGTCGACGAGGATCTCGGGGGCCATCAGGCCCATCTGCATGATCGGAACCAGCTCGGTGCCGCCGCAGTACGGCACACCCCCTACGGCGAGGTCCTCCAGGGCCTCCGCAACTGACGCGGGACGGCGGAGCTCGAAGTTAGCCATCACGGGAGATACCACTCCCCCGCCCTGTCGTCGGGCATCAAAATCCCGTCCGGCGTCACGTCGCCCTCCTTCGATCGTCGACTGTCGAGGTCCCCCGGGCGGTGCACCGCCGACCCCGCTTCATTCAGGAGGACGTGCACGCCACCGTGCCGGCGCTCGTACCCGCGATGCGGCCGAATACCGAGCCGTTCGTGAGCCCCGAACCACCGGGATAGTTGTGGTAGAAGATCCCGCCGACGAGTTCACCGCAGGCGTAGAGACCGGGGATGACCTCCTGATCGGCGTTGATCACCTGGGCGTCCTCGGTGATGCGCAGGCCACCGAAGGTGAAGGTGATCCCGCAGGTCACCGCGTAGGCCTCGAACGGGCCCTCGTCGATCGTGTTTGCCCAATTCGACTTGGGGAGCGCCAGACCGGTCGTACCACGGCCGTCCTTGACGTTCGGGTTGAACGGGACGTCTTGCTGCACCGCCGCGTTGTACTCCGCGACCGTGCGCAGGAACGCCTCCGCGTCGACGCCGTCCATCTTGGCGACGAGCTCTTCGAGCGTCTTGCCGGTCACCTTGGTGACCTCGCGGATCCGGTATTCATCGCGCTGCAGGTGGATAGTCTTCTGGTCAAATACCTGCCACGCGAAGTGACCCGGCTGCGCCAGGATCTCACGCCCGTACTTGGCATAGGTGTAGTTGCGGAAGTCGGCGCCCTCGTCGACGAAACGCTCGCCGCCGGCGTTGACCATGATGCTGAACGGATAGCTGTGCTTCTGGAACCCGTCGCCGACCGCCAGGTCCCCGAAGGGCGGGGCGTTGAGTTCCCACCCGACGGCGTGAGCCCCGGACCAGTGGCCCCAGGGCATCGCGCCGATCTCCAGGGCCATCTTGATGCCGTCCCCCATGTTGAAGCGCGACCCACGAACCTTGGCCAGGTCCCATCCTGGACCCAGGTACCGCGTCCGCCACTCCGAGTTGGACTGGAAACCGCCGCACGCCAGGACCACCGCGCCGGCCGAGATCTCCTCGGCGACGCCGTGGTGCTTCACTCGGACTCCGACGACCCGGGCGTCCTCGGTCAGCAGACCGGTCGCCTTGGTTTCGTAGCGGATCTCGATGCCTGCATCCAGCGCAGCCTTGGTGAGCGCATCGACCAGACCCTGGCCGCCGCCCCATGTCTCGAGCGTCAGGCCACCCCAGAACTTGAACTTGCCATCCACCTTGAACGCCTGGCGTCCGTATATCGGCAGGAACTTGACGCCCTTACTGCGCATCCAGCGGAGAGTGTTGAAGCTGCGCGTGACGATGATGTCGGTGAGGTCGGGATCGGTGCGGTTCTCAGTGACCCGGGCCATGTCATCAAAGAACTGCTGCTCGGTGTAGGTGCCGAAGTCCGTCGTCGCCAGCTCTTCGTCCGTGAGGTCGGGCGAGAGCTCCTTGATGTCCTCGACGTCGCGGTAGGCCACCCGCATGGCCCCGGCGGTGTACGTGCTGTTCCCGCCGCGCTCTTCGTACGGTGCCCGCTCGAGAACGAGCACCGAGCTGCCCGTCTCGCGTGCCGCGAGGGCGGCGCAGAGGGCGGCATTGCCAGCACCGACGACGATCACGTCGTACGACGGATTCATGGGTTTCTCCTGACGACTTACCTGGTGGCTCTGTATACGAGCGTACACGGAAGCGGACAGCGCCCGCTAGGACTGTCTCCACTGCCGCCCCTTACACGCGAGCCTGGAGTTCCCTCGCCGCGTTACTGAAGAACTCCTCCAGGATCTTGTCTGCCTTCTTCCGGATGGTGCCGGCGCCCATCGTCGCGACGCGGCCGACCACCTGATACGTACCCTCGGTCGCGACCACAGTCCCGCCCTCGTCGGTGCGGCGGAGTGACAGAGTGGCGTCCACGGTGATCTGCGAGTTGATCTGGACGTCCTTGCCGGACGCGCGCATGCGGACCTGACGGCCATCGTCCAGGACCTCGACGCTGATGTGCAGGAGGGCCCTGAGCTTGAACGGTCCGAGCTTGTCCTGCAGGACCGCTGTGTAGGCGGCCAACCTCTCGATCTCCTTGACGTCATAGGCGATGGTCACCCAGGAGGCGACCTCTGCCACGTCGGTGAGCACCGCCCAGCAGCGTTCCGGTGCGGAGGCCACGACGAGTTCACGGGCGAACTGTTCGGATGCCATTCGCGGACCTCACTTTCTCGCGCCGGCGGCCGGCGCCTGGGGTATCGGCAGGGATGATCTTGGGCGGGGTTCTAGTCGCCCCAAAACCAGCTGGAACGACGCCCACTATGTATACAGCTGGACGCAGAGGTCAAGGGGTTCACCATCTGATCCTGTCTTCCCCGCAGGAGATGCGAGATGGTGCATCGCGTGCAGGTCCGGGCCATCGACAACGATGAGCGCAACAGGTTGTTGCGCATCGTCCGCCGCAGCTCGGGGTCGGTGGTGACCTGGCGAAGAGCGCAGATGGTGCTGCTCTCGGCCCAGGGCATGGGCGTCCCGGAGATCGCGAAGGTCACCTTCACCAGCCCGGACCGGGTGCGGGACGTGCTGCACGACTTCAACGCTGACGGCTTCGACTCACTGAAACCGAAGTACCAGGCGGGCGGCCACCGAAGTTCGGCCTGCCTCAGCGGCAGTAGATCAAGAAGGTCGCGTTGAGCCGGCCGGTCGATCACGATCTGCCCTTCTCGACCTGGAGCCTGTCAAAGCTGGCGGACTTCCTGGTCGCCGAGGGGGTGGTCGACGACATCTCCCGCGAGGGAGTACGCCTCCTGCTCCGCGAGGAAGGCGTCAGCTTTCAAGCCGTGAAGACCTGGAAAACCAGCACCGACCCTGACTACGAGGCCAAGAAGAACCGGGTGCTGGAGCTCTACGCCATCGCCGATGGCACGGCCGCCCCCGGCCCCGGTGACTCGACGGTGGTGTTCTGCATGGACGAGTTCGGGCCGCTGAACCTACAACCCCACCTGGGCAGGCAGTGGGCGCCGGTCGCGGCCGAAAAGGGTGAGCAGGACGCGCCGCGGCGCCGCCGCCGGCGGGCGACCTACACCCGCCCGCACGGAGTGCTGCATCTGATGGCCGGCTACGACCTGTCCCGCGACAAGGTCTACGGCCACATCGTTAAGCGCAAGGGCCGCACTCAGTTCCTGGCGTTCTGCCGCTACCTGCGCTCACTGCACCCGGCCGGGGTGCGGATCGCCATCGTGCTGGACAACTTCAGTCCGCACCTGACCAGCAAGACCGACCGGCGGGTCGGTGAGTGGGCCGCAGCGAACAACGCCGAGTTGGCCTACACGCCGTTCTACGGCTCCTGGCTCGACCGGATCGAGGCCCAGTTCACCGCCCTGCGCTACTTCACCCTCGACGGCACCGACCACGACAGCCACCGCGAGCAGGCCAGCATGATCCGCCGCTACATCGCCTGGCGGAACCGGCACGTCACCGATCCCAACCTCCGCAAGGTCATCCGCCGAGCTGAAACCATCAAGAGGGCGAAGGTTGCCTGACCCGGCACTAGCTCGTGACGGAGCTCTCCGAGGCTGCGGACGTGTGCAGTCATGTCGCCCACGTCTCCCGCCGGGGTCGGCTGATGGTTGTGCGCGCCGATGAACCCGGGAACAGGTCGAGGACTCCACAACCGGTCAACTTCCGGCGTGCGGCGCTGCTGTCGGGATCAACGAGCTCGAGAATCCGGCCTGCCCCGACGATCATCCCCGGGGCAGCGACGTGCGGACGCCGGCGGGGTAAATCTCGACGCTCTTGGCCACTACCAACAGGTCGGGTTGCGGCCAGCTACCCACGGGACCTTCCGGCACGCACGACGGGGAGTCCCGAGTCGCTTGCTGCCATGTCCACCACCATGTCGTCGGTCGTGTGACGTGTGCTGGGACAGCAAACGTGTGTCGTCGCGTGGGCCGGTCGACCACATCCGATGGTCGACCGGCCCACGCTGGGCGCTACGGGGTTGCTACAGCCGGGGACGCAGCAGCTGGCCGGACCCCTTCTCGGCGGTAACGTTGCCGTCCTCCATGATCAGGCGGCCACGTAGGATGGTCTTGACCGGACGGCCCTTGGTCTCGAAGTCCTCGCTGGGCATCCAGCCGCACAGGTAGTGGCTGTGCTCGGCGTGGAGGGTCTCCTCGTGGTTCATGTCGAGGACGACGAGGTCGGCGTCCGCGCCGACCTGGATAGCGCCCTTTTTGCCGTAGAACCCGGTCAGCTTGGCCGGGTTCGACGAGGTCATCTCCACGACCCGTTCCATCGAGAGGCGCCCCTTGTTGACCTCGGTCAGCATGAGGCGGAGGTACTGCTCGATCATGGGACTGCCACCGGGGGCGGTGTACATGTCGGTCCAGCCGACCTCCTTTTCCTCCTTGGTGTGCGGGCCGTGGTCGCTGCCGATGACGTCGATCGTGCCGTCGACGATGGCGCCCCACATCGCGGGGTTGTCCTCCTCCGGCACCCAGAAGCCGAGGGCGTACGGGCCCTTCTTCTCGATGTTCGCCCAGTCGTTGGTCACGAACATCGCGAAGGGATTAGCCTCGGCCGTGATCGGCCGGCCCAGTGCCTTGGCCTCCCGGATCATGCGGACACCCTCACGGGTGGACAAGTGCAGAACATGCAGCTTGGTGCCCACCGACCGCTGGAACTCGAGGATGGTCGCGATAGCGGTGTTCAGGATGACGCCGTCCCCGCCGCGCAGAGCGCGGGCGTAGGAACGAAAGTCCATGCCCCACTGCTTCTGCGACCGCTCGACGAACAGCTCGTAGAGGTTGTGGTCGTGGGGGTGGATGTAGAGGGGCAACCCGGTGTCGGCGACCTCCTCGAACACCCGGTACAGCATCCCGTGGTTGGTCAGCGAGGTGCCCGGGGGATGCGGGTAGTCGCGGCCGATGTCCTGCATCATCCACACCTTGAACGCCGTGGCGCCGGCCTCGGCCAGGCCCTTAATGTTCTCGGGGACGACGCCGGACGCATTGTGCCCGAAGTCGACGACTGCTTTGGACTGCGCGTTCTCTAGGTGCGCCTTCAGCCGGTCGACCGTCGTAGTCGGCGGGTCGACATTTGGCATGTCGAACACCGTCGTCACGCCACCGGCGGCCGCGGCGAGCGTGCCGTTGTAGTAGTCCTCCTTGTGCGTGTAGCCCGGGTCGCGGAAGTGGCAGTGGGTGTCGATCAGGCCGGGGATCACCGGGCTGGTGCCCGCGTCGATCGTCTTGCGCGCCTGAGCTTGCTCCTCCGGGCCGAGGATCGCGACGATCTTTTCGTCACGGACCGCGATCTGGCCGTCGACCCGGCCGGCCGGCGTATAGATCTCGGTGGAACGCACGACGAGGTCATACTGGTTGTCTGTCACAGGTTCTCCCTAGACGCGGACAAAGGGGACGTCGTGTGACGTCCACGTGATCGAGGGCAGTCACCGGCACTTCGGACGTCGACCGACGGATGCCCTCCGGTCCGTATACGCTTGCATACCGCATTGAGGGCGTCAAGGCGCGACGGGTTCCGCGGTGGGCATCCGCTTCAGCGAACGTACGGCGAACGATGGCAATGCCAGTCCGGCACCGACGATCAGCAGCGCGAGCGAGAGGGGGAGGACCACGATTCCACCTGCGACAGCCAGCGGCGCGAGGAACATCGCAGACGTCCGCACCGTGCCGTAGGCAGCTATGGCGTCGCCCTTCTCCTGCTCCCCCACCGAAGTCGCTGCCAGGTTCGGGCCCAGGGTCTGGATCACCCCGGCGCCCAGGCCCGACAGGCCCAGCGCGAGTGCGGCGATTGGCACCGATCCCGACACATACCCCAGCACAGAGAGACCGATCCCTGCGGCGAGTACCGAGACGACGTAGGTCGGTGCGGTCCAGCCCGATCGCAGCTTGCCGATGATGACCGTGCCGACGACGGACGTCGCGTTGGCCACCGACACCAGCGCACCGATCATCGTAGAGGAGTGCCGCGCCGCCTCGAGGACGACCGGGACGTAGCCGTCCATCAGTCCACGCCAGGCGCCTGCGGTCGTACCGGACCAGCACGCGGCGTCGACACCCGGGCGCCGCCACATCGCCCCCTTGCCGTGCCCCTGCGACCGGGCGAACGGCGGGAACCGTTCGAGCACCAGCGCGGGAATAACCCCGGCCGCCGACAGTGCGATACCGGTGACGAGCGCCGTCTCGATCCCCGACTCGGCGAGCACGCCGGCGAGGAGCGGACCGACCAGGGCCCCCAGACTGCCGAAGAAGTTCAGCGTGGCCAGACCCCTCAGCGAGCTTCGCCTGCCACGTACCGAGTGGGTCTGCCCCGCCGTCCAGAAACAGGCGCGGGCCAGGGCGAGGAGCACCCACCCCACGGCCAGCGCAGCGACGGACGGGGACGCCAGTACGACCACGAAGGTGCCGGCCAGAGCCACGGGCGCGAGCCCGAGCAGCCAACTGTCCGAGACCCGGCGCATCACGACGCCCAACCGCGACCGCGTGACGATCTGGACGAGGGCGGACAGCGCCACCAGGAGCCCGATCACCCCGGCGCCACGCCCGGCGTCGAGAGCACGCAGTGGAAGAGCGACACTCGAGAGACCGAGTGCCGAGGCGAACAGCACGGCCAGAGTGGACATCGCCAGTGTGTCGCGGTCGACGCGTCGGGAGCGGGGTTCGCCGCCCGTCCCGTCTCCCCTCATCGCCCGAACCCTGACCTGCCGGAGTCTCACCACTGGACTCGCTCAGGCCTGTCGCGTCCAACGCCAGGGCCTGGGCGGCGCGGGCGCCCTAGAACGTCGAACAGGGGCACCAGCACTCCTTCGTCGAGCGGCAGTTTGACTGTATACATAGGCGTACGCCCGTGACCAGCCCATGACCGGACCGGTTGCCTGCTCTTCAGGGACCGCGTCTCACGGTCTGGCGGACGCGCAAGTGGGAGAGGTGTCCTCGTGTCAGAGCACACCGCTGTGAGGCCGAGCACCGAGTCCGTGCTGTTCGGCGTCGGTGCTCCCGAGCAGTGGATCCGTGTCCTGGCCTCGTGCCCGAGGAGCTGGGTTGGCGCATCCGGATTCACGCGACCGGGCGGCCAGACCTCGTCGCTCCCGTCTACGCCGATCGGTCGCAACCGCTCCCGGCGCAGCCACGGAGCGTCGCGACCGCTCCCGACGCGTCGTCGGAGCCGTCGCAGTACGTTCACCGTCCGAGACGAGCGGCATCTGTCCGGAAGGCGGCGCGGCGTGGCTGGCGGGCCATGACGGACCCGGGAACACCCAGGGGGGCGCTGGCGCTCCTGCGAGACCCGATGTTCGGAGGTTTCCTCGGCGGCAAGGTCGTCTCTACCTGCGGCATGTGGGTGCAGAACATCGCCGCGGCCGTGCTGATGTACGAGCTCACTGAGTCGAACCTGATGGTCGGTGCCGTCAGCACCGCGCAGTTCGTGCCCATGCTGCTGTTCTCCCTCTGGGCCGGTGCGCTGACCGACCGGATCGACCGACGTCGGCTGCTCATCGCCGGGCTGGTGCTATCCGGCGTTACGGTGGTGGTGCTGGCCACGTTGCTCTTCGTTCTGGGGCCGGAAGAGTTCGGCGGTGAGGCCGCGCTCCTGGCGGCCGTATTCCTCGCTGGCACGGGTTGGGCGGTGAGCATGCCGCCGATGCAGGCCATGGTGCCTGCCCTTGTCCCAGCTCGTGATCTCGAACAGGCCTTGGCGCTGAACGCCGTGGCTCCGAGCCTGGGCCGCACGGTCGGTCCTGCCCTCGGTGCCGGCCTTCTGCTGCTGGGGGGGCCCGCGCTGGCGTTCGCGATCGCGGGCCCAGCACATCTGGCGTTTGCCGCCGTCCTGGTGGTCATCCGACCACGTGCGGAGGCAAGGTCCGGAGCCCGGGTCCGCATTCTGGGCGGGTTCAGGTACCTACGGGACGATCACAAGGCGGCGATGCTCGTGCTGGGCGGCGCCGCGGTGTCGTTCGGCGCCGACCCGGTGATGACGCTGACACCTGCGCTCGCGGCCGGCCTGGGAGGCGACGACGAGACGGTGGGACTGTTCGCTAGCGCCTTCGGGGTCGGTGCCGTGATCGCTGTCGTCGCGCTCCGACCGCTCCGGAAGGTGGTGACACTCCGCCTGCTCGGCGTCTACGGCTTCTGGGTGCTGGCCGCGGGCCTGGTTGGGGTCGCCCTCAGCCCCGCCGTCATCCCGGCGAGCGCCGGTTTCGCGGTGGCCGGCACGGGCTTCATCCTGGCCACCGTCGCCCTCACGACGCGCATCCAGCGCCGCGTCCCGGACGAACTGCGCGGGCGGGTGATGGCGCTGTGGGGACTGGCCTTCCTCGGATCTCGGCCGGCCGCCGCACTGCTCGACGGGCTGATCGCGGATGCCGTTAACGTGCAGGCCGCCCTCCTCACCGCCGCCGTGATCAGCTTGATCTCCTCCTTGTTGGCTCGGGTTAGCTACCGGGAGCATTGAGCGGAGGTGTGCGGCTGTCGCTATGCGGCCACGAGCGCGGGCCGTTCCCGCAGCATCATCCGGCGGGCGATGAGGCAGGCCACCGCGGACGCGAGCGCCATGGCTGCGGCGGCAGACCAGGCGACCGTGTACGACGTCGCGGCAACCGTGGCGCCAAAGGACAACGGCCCGAGGGTGGTGCCCAGGCTCATTCCGCCCTGGGTGATCGACGTGGCCTTCGCGGCCATACCGGGATGCATCCGAGCGAGCGCGTGGGTCGCCAGGCCGGCCCATGCCCATCCGGAGCAGGTGGCAACGAGCGCCCAACGCCGATGAGCGGTCCGCTGTCGGTGCCGAGCAGCGCGTATTCGGCGCTGCCCACGCCGGCTCAGCCGCGACGACCGGCAGCCAGCGGGTCGGGAACGGTCCCGCGGCCTCCGAGCGCAGGCTGCCGGATCGGCCTGCGCCGGGTTGCCCCTTGGGACGGTTGCTGCGACGAGCATCGCGAGGATGGCGGAGGCCCCGAACGCCTACCGCCACCCGAGCGGGATGGCGATCAGCGGATGCCACCCCGGCCCCAGCCGTGCGACCGAGAACCCGTGGCTGCACATCAGCGGCCGGTGCGCCCGCCAGGCCACGCCCGCCGGAACCATGTGCTCGTCCATCACGGAGAGGGTGACGACGGCGGGCGGCGACCGCCGTAGACAACAACGTCCAGCTGCTTCCAGCACGTGTCGATCGCCTCGAAGCCGATCCGCTGCAGTGCTTCCAGCTGGCTGAGAGGAATTCATGTAGCGCACATGGTTCTCGAGTTGCAGCTGCTCCTCGGGGCTCCGGGGTGCGTTCCTGGCCGCGGCTGCCGGATCCAGTCGGGCGTTGGCCCGCTGCCACGCGGCTCGCACCACCGGGTCATCGGCTGTCACGGGATCGAAGTTCAGGAACCAGCCGCCAGCGATCAGTCGTGCCAGAACTTCCTCGAACAGCCGTTCCTTGCGTTCGTCGGGAAAGTGGTGGAGGCATATCGAGGTGATGACGGCGCCCAGCTCGCCGGGGATCTCGGGCGGCAACGGACCGTTGGCGAGATCGATCTCCACATAGGTATAGCGGCCGCCGTATGCGCCGAGAGCGCGGTCGCCCTCCGCCATCATCTGCGGCGAGTAGTCCGCCAAGACCGCCATCGCTCCGGGGTAGCGGTCCAGCACCGCACGAGCCGCCACTCCCGTGCCGGCGCTCAGGTCGAAGAACGTGAGCTCATCGTTGTGGCGGAACGGCAGCAACTCCGCAACGAGGCGGCGCTGCTCACTGCGACGCCGTTCGCGGTCCTCAGCCGTGGACATCTACAGGGAGACGCCGCATTCGGCCTTCCAGATCGCCTCGTTCGGATCAACGTCCTCGGGCACGGATACACGCTACCGGCCTTTGCCAACACGAGCCTCCGCCGGACAACCGTGCGCCGTCCTCCAGGAACGCCGAGAGATCGAACGTCGCCAGTTGCGTGCCACCTGCTCGACCTGGCCGGTGCCAAGTAGCGCGGTCAGCTCGTCAAGGACCGGACGGGGCACTCGCGCGTCCGGCGGCGCCGTTCCGCGGCCACCCTACGCAGCAGCGCGGCCGCCCGACCGACTCGACGGCCGAGCCGACGCCGTCCTCGGCGCGGGAGCTGATCAGCACCCGGGCCCCGTCGTCGACGAGGGCCCGGGCGGTCGCGAACCCCAGCCCCCGGCTGGCGCCGGTGAGCAGGAGCCCGCGGCCGCCCAGGCCCAGGTCCATCAGGCGGAGACGGTGCCGCGGAGCGAGCGCAGCACGTACTGCATGATCCCGCCGTTGCGGTAGTAGTTCGCCTCGCCGGGGGTGTCGATCCGGACGCGCGCGTCGAACTCCACGTCGCCCGCCTTGACCTTCACCGTGCGGGGGATCGTGCCGTCGTTCAGCGCGGT
>NZ_JAPVBO010000007.1:0-313572 GCF_026967995.1 Modestobacter sp. VKM Ac-2979 | reverse complement strand
GCACGATTTCCCGGACGCCCTAGTCCACCAGTACATGCCAACGTCCCCCGGGGAGTCGGTCCCTCTCTAACCCCGGGATCACAGGTCCAGCGCCGGCTTCCAGACGTACTCGTCGACGCCCGGGGCGTCCTCCAGGCCGGCGTACTTCTCCATCAGCTCCTGCGCCGTGGCGAAGCCATCGGTGTCCAGCTCCGGCGTGCACGTGGTGCACCAGGTCGCCGCCGCGGCCGCCTCGGGAGTCAGGCCGAGGTGCTCGACCAGCGTCTGCCGGGCCTCGTCGACGTGCGCCGCGGCGTACTCCTGCGCTTCGACCATGGCGGCGGCGAAGCCGCGGACGACCTCCTCGTCCTCAGCGATCTTCTGCTCGCTGGTGGTGAACAGGCCCACGGCGGAGTCGGCGAACAGCTCTACGTTGGGCTTGGCGATGACCGTCGACCCGCTGGCCACCGCCTCGGCGATGAACGGGCTCTGCACCACGGCCGCGTCGATGTCGCCGGCGGCCAGTGCCGCCGGCATCTGACCGAACGGCATCTGGACCAGCTGGATGCTGGTGGGGTCGACGCCGGCCGCGTCGGCGAGCTCCTGGGCGGCGAGGGTGTTCAGCGAGGCCAGACCGATGACACCGAGGGTCTTGCCCTCCAGGTCCCCGGCGTCGCTGATGCCCGAGTCGGGTCCGGCGACCAGGGCGTTGCCCATGTCCGGGGCCTCCTCTACGGCCTGCTGGCCGTCCGGGGTGGCGACCGCCTTGATCGGGATGTTGTTGGCCCGGGCGTTGATGACGTGCACGACGGTGGCGAACCCGAAGTCGTACTGCCCGCTCGCGACGCCGGAGATGATCGCGGCGACGTCGGTCTGCGGCACCAGCTCGAGCTGGACCCCGTGCTCCTCGAAGATGCCTTGGTCCATCCCGACGAACATCGGGGCGAACTGGGAAGCCGGGTTGTAGCTGACGGTCACCGTGGTGGCCCCTCCCTCGGAGGCGGACGACCCACCACCACCGTCGTCGGAGTCTCCGCCACAGGCGGTGATGCCCAGCAGCACTGCCACGGAGAGTGCCGCGGCAGACGTCGTTCGACGACCATTCCTCACGGGTCGCACCTCTTTCCATCGTCATTGATGTGTGCGGGACGAAACGGCACGGTACGGCCATTTTCCTGACTTCGTCCCGATGGGCGTGTCGCAGTTCACAGTAGCCAGCGAGGACATTCCGCGGAGAACTCGGATGTTCTCAATTGATGACCCTGGGGAATCAGTCGGAACGGCGGTGTCGGAACTGCTCGAGGCTGCTTCCCGGCAGCCCGGCGAGCGGCCGACCGCAGTTCGGTTCAGACGCCACGGGGCACCACCGGCACCGCACGGGTGCGGACTGCCGGGGGCGGCGGGGCCTCCCAGGGACGCAGCCGCAAGAAGTTGTCCAGCACCGTGGGCCGCGGGCCGGAGTGCCACAACGCCCCCATGGTCAGCCGCGGAGCCTCGCCCTCGATCGGCAGGTAGGCGACCCCGTGCTGGGCGGCGAGCCGGGCGGAGGAGGGCGCGAACGCCACGCCCAGCCCGCCGGCCGCCAAGCCGATGGCCACCGAGGTGCTGTTGACCTCGTGCGCGACGTGTGGGCTGAAACCGGCGTCGTTGCACAGGGCGACGTAGTAATCGTGCAGCTCGGGTTCCACCTTGCGGTCGATGAGGATGACGTCCTCCCCCGCCAGGTCTGGCAGCCGCACCGAGCCGCGCTCCACCAGCCGGTGGTCGCGCGGCACGACCAGCAGCACCGGCTCTTCGCTGAGCACCTCGGTGCTCAGGTCCGGACGGGCGTCGATCGGCAGCCGGGTGAAGGCGAAGTGCATGTTCCGGCTGGAGATCCGCTCCACCGCCATCCGGCTGGTGGCCTCGCTGAGGGTCAGCAGCACGCCGGGGTAGTGCTGCCGGAACGCCTGCAGCGAGCGCGGCAACAGGTCGGCCAACGCCGGCTGGATGAACCCGATGTTCAGCCGGCCCACCTCACCCCGGCTCACCGCCCGGGCCCGGGCCACCGCCCCGTCGGCCTGGGCCAGGACCTCGAGGGCCTCCTCCAGGAAGACCCGGCCGGCCTCGGTGAGCGTGACGTGCCGCCGGTCGCGCTCCAGGAGCTGGACGCCGAGCTCCTTCTCCAGGGCGCTGATCTGCTTGCTCAGCGCCGGCTGGACGATGTGCAGCTTCTCCGCGGCCTTGCGGAAGTGCAGCTCCTCGGCGACGGAGACGAAGTAACGCAGGTGCCTGAGCTCCATGTCCGCCGCCGCTCAGTCGAGCCGGGCGAGTTCGGCGGACACCGTGGGCTGCTCGACGTGCGGCAGGTGCCCCGTGTCGGGCACGACCGCCAGCTCCGCCTGCGGCAGCGCCGCGGTCCAGGCGCGGGCGTGCGATGGGGGCACGATCCGGTCGCACGCCCCCCACAGCAACCGCACCGGCTGGCGCAGCCCGGCGACCCTGGCCGGGAGTTCCGGGTCGTGCATGTACGGGTCGCCGGCCAGCCGGCGAGCAGTGGTCCGGTTGCGCAGCTCGCGGGCGGCGGCGGCGGGGTCGGTGGCGGCCAGTTGCCGGGCCCGCGCGACGGCGGCTTCCCGGGCGGAGACGCCGTGGAAGGTGAGCTCGGCGGACTCGGCCGGGGCCAGGTCCAGGACGCGCGGCGCCGGCTCCGGTGCCGGCATGCCGGCGGGGTCGATCAGCAGCAGCCTCTGCACCCGACGCGGCTCGAGCCGGGCGAGCTCGGCGGCGACCCAGCCGCCGAAGGAGCAGCCCACGACCGTGACGTCGGTCAGGCCCAGCCGGTCCAGCAGCCGGGCATGTCGCCCGGCGACGTCGGCGGGAGTGGTCACGTCGGCGTTCTCGCTGCCGTTGAAGCCCGGGTGGTCCGGCCGGACGACCCGGTACGAACGGGCCCGGTCGGCGAGGAAGGGCAGCCACCCGCCGAGGTCCCCGACCCCGTGCAGGTAGACCAGTGCCCGGCCGGTGCCGGCGGTCAGCACGCGCATCCGGGCGCCGTCGACGTCGACGTCCTGCTCTGCCACCTCAGGAGTCCGGGAACTGGTCACAGCGCGGTGAAGCGGTGTCATGGCTGTCCTCCTCGCGCGGTATGGCCCTGTGCCGACGTGACCCTAGACACACAGCGTGATGAGCGCTAATGCCTTCTCGCACCCATGTGATCACCTGAGGTGATCAGATGGCCACCGCTTTCTCCCCGGTCGACATGTCGATGGGTCGCTGACACACCGCCGGGTAGCGGGCGGGGATGACAGACCCCCAACGCTTCGTGGAGACCCTCGGCGTGTACGACCGGACGGCGGACGACGGGGAGGCGCACCTCCGGCTGGACGTCACCGAGCAGCACCTCAACGAGGCGGGCACGCTGCACGGCGGGGTGCTGGCCACCCTGGTCGACACCGCGATGGGCCAGGCCGTGCGCAGCCGCACCGGGGAGGACGACGTGCCGGCCACCAGCCAGCTGACCATCACCTACCTGCGGCCCGGCGGTCCCGGCACCCTCCAGGTCACCGGCCGGGTCAGCAAGCAGGGCGAGCACCTGACGGTGTGCGAGGCCGACGTCGAGCAGGATGGCCGCAGCCTGGTGCACGCCGTCGCCACGTTCGCGGTGCTGCACCGGTGACCTGACCTCGAGCAAGGGAGCTCGCATGCCCACCGTGCACACCGTCCGTGGCCCGATCGACACCGCCGACCTGGGCCGCACGCTCATGCACGAGCACGTGTTCGTGCTCTCCACCGAGCACCAGCAGAACTACGGCACCGGCGACTGGTGGGACGAGGAGGAGCGGGTCGCCGATGCGGTGGCCAAGCTGAACGAGCTGAAGGGCCTGGGGATCGACACGATCGTCGACCCGACGGTGTGGGGGCTGGGCCGCTACCTGCCCCGGGTACAGCGGGTGGCGGCGCAGACCGAGCTGAACATCATCGCGGCCACCGGGCTGTACACCTACGACGAGATCCCGTTCCAGTACGCCCATCGCGGGCCGGGCACCCTCATCGAGACGCCCACCGACCCGATGGTCGACGACTTCACCCGGGACGTCCGCGACGGCATCGCCGACACCGGCGTGCACGCTGCCTTCCTCAAGTGCGCCGTCGAGGCCAAGGGGCTCACCCCGGGCGTCGAGCGCACCCTGCGGGCCGTCGCAGCCACCCACCGGGAGACCGGGGCGCCGATCACCGTGCACACCTCAGCCGCCGCACAGACCGGCCGACTGGCTGTCCAGGTGCTCCGCGAGGAGGGCGCCGACCTGACCAAGGTGGTCATCGGCCACGCCGGCGACAGCAACGACCTCGACCACCTCAAGGAACTGGCCGACGCCGGCTGCATCCTGGGCATGGACCGGTTCGGCCTGG
This sequence comes from Modestobacter sp. VKM Ac-2979, assembly GCF_026967995.1. Taxonomy (NCBI): domain Bacteria; kingdom Bacillati; phylum Actinomycetota; class Actinomycetes; order Geodermatophilales; family Geodermatophilaceae; genus Modestobacter; species Modestobacter sp. VKM Ac-2979. Next base: position 309,201 of record NZ_JAPVBO010000007.1, on the reverse strand, counting down.
ACCTCTACAACCCGACCAGCGCGCGGGTGGACACCATCGTCGCGCTGGCCGAGCAGGGCTACGCCGACCGGATGGTGCTCAGCCAGGACGCCAGCTGCTACATCGACTGGTTCCCCGGGGAGGCGCGCACCGCGATGACCCAGGCGATGCCGAACTGGAACTTCACCCACGTCCCGCAGGACGTGCTGCCGATGCTGCGGGAACGCGGAGCGAGCGAAGGGCACCTGGACCAGATGCTGGTCCAGGTGCCCCGGCGGTACTTCGAGTAGCGGGTCAGGCGGGCCGGCGGCCGGCGAGCTGGCGGGCAGCGGCGACGGTGTGGGCGTCCAGCGCCTCGACGTCCCCGTCGCGGCGCGCCGCCGCCTGGCCGTCCAGCCAGCTGACGTGTCGCTCCCAGGCTGCCCGCGGCGAGATGCCGAGCGCCCGCCCGATCTGCTGCCAGTCGGCACCGCCACGCAGCGCCGCTCGGATGCCGAGCTGGCGGTGGGCGTGGGCCTTGCGGGCGACGACCTCGCCGAGGGCGAGCAGCTCGAGGGCCTCGTCGACGTCCAACGAGGTGCCGAGTGCCTTGAAGCTGGCCCAGTCGTCGTCGTCGTCCGCACGGTCGTTGGGGCCGTCGATGGCGACGTTGTCGCGCCGGCTCAGGAAGTTCAGCCGGGTCACGGCGGTCACGAGCGAGAACTCGCTCTCCAGCACCTCGGGGGTGGTGGCGACCTCAGGCACAGTGGTCATGAGAGCCAGCATTTCCCGAAGCCAGCAGGCTGTAACCCGATCGTGACCAGCGTCTCGTGTACGACCGAGTGGCCTCGCACACGGTGGTCGGTCGGACGCGGGACGTGCCCGGCTCCGGCCCCGCCGTACGGCGGGCCGGAGCTGGGAGCTCAGAGGGTCTCCCACACAGCGCCGGTGAAGGCACCGGCCTGCTCACCGGCGTGCTGCGCGGTGGCCACGGCCCGGTTGACCGTGTTGGCCGCGAACCGGACCGGCAGGTTCGCCAGCTCGGTGGCGCCACCGGCCACCCGCTGGAACGGAGTGGCCACCAGCGCCGCGGGGCCGCCGAGCGCCTGCTCGGCGAGGACGACGGTGAGCCACTCGACGGTGGCCGAGTGCGCCGTCACCAGCCGCTCGGCGAGCGCCTTCACCTCCGACTGCCCGGCGGTGTCGGCCAGCACCTCGAGGTAGGTGGCGCGGTCCAGGAGCTGGTGCTCCAGCTGGAGGTCCTGCAGCAGCGCCTCGTCGATCGGCTCCGCCTGCTCCAGCGTGCCCTTGACCAGGGCGCCGAGCCGGCCGAGCACCGGCGTGACGACGTCGGTCACCGCGCCGAGCTCGCGCAGCTGGTCGGCGATGGCGGAGCTGCGCTCGGCCGCGTGCTGGGCGTTCTGCTCCAGCTCCCGGCGGACGGCGTCGGTGCGCGCCTGGGCGACCCGGATCGGGGACTCCAACGGGTCGGGTGTGACCGGACCCCTGCTGCATGCCCAGCACGACCCAGGTGCTAACAACAGCAAGCGGTCTGCCCGCGATGACCGTCGTCACATCCGGTGCCGAGTAGCCCCCTCGCACTGGGTAGCGGCCAGGGGAACCGTGCCCCGAACGGGCGGCGACGTGGACAGTGGGGGGACACGAGGAGGTGAACGGTGGCGACGATGAGTGAGCAGACGAGTGACGACGTGCGCGACCCCGACGTGGTGGCCGTGACGGAGGGCCCCGAGGCGGCCAGCGAACTGACCCGTCCAGCCGGCCTGGACCGGGACAAGATCCTGCAGGCCGCCGTCGACTTCATCGACGAGGAGGGCCTGGCCGCCCTCACCATGCGCCGGCTGGGCTCTACGCTGGGCGTCGAGGCGATGGCGTTGTACCGGTACGTGCCCGGCCGGGAGGACCTGCTCGACGGGGTCGTCGACCGGGTCGTGGAGACGCTCTGGGACGACGAGGACGGCGACGACGTCTACATCGGTGACCACTCCGGCTGGCAGGACTACCTGGTCCGGCTGGCGCACGGGATGCGCCGGATCGCACTGGCCCACCCGGCGGTCTTCCCGCTGGTGGCCAGCCGTCCGCCGGCTGCGCCCTGGGTGCGCCCACCGCTGCGCAGCCTGCGCCTGGTCGAGTCCTTCCTCGGCACGCTGCAGGACGCCGGCTTCTCCGACCAGGCCGCCGTCGCCGCGTACCGCGCCTACTCCAGCTTCCTGCTCGGCCACCTGCTGCTCGAGGTCACCCAGATCGGTGCGCAGGTGAGCCTGCTGGACCAGCCCGAGGGCGACCCGCAGGCCCAGGAGGAGACCGACTTCGCCGAGTACCCGAACCTGGCGCGGACCGAGCCGCTGCTCGGTCAGGACAAGTCGGCCGCGGAGTTCGAGGAGTCGCTGGAGAACCTGCTGGACCGGCTGGAGCGGGTGCTGCACGAGGCGAAGAACTCCGGCGGCGACGTCGGCGACCTCTGATCACACCCGGCCCCGGCCGAGGAGGATCCGAGAATCTGACCTTGGTCTCGTTTACGGCGTAAACGGTCGGGCACAGAGGCGTTCGGCGACCGGCCGTCCCGAGACGGTCCGCACCGGTCAACCCAGAACCCCTGGAAGGGAACGCCCGTGATCACGCAGCAGGACATCACCTCCATCATCGGCAGCAACGCCGTGGACGCCGACGGCGACAAGCTGGGCAAGGTCGGCCAGGTCTACCTGGACGACCAGACAGGCAGCCCCGAGTGGGCCACCGTCAGCACCGGCATGTTCGGCACCTCGGAGACCTTCGTCCCGCTGACCGACGCCACGGTCGCGGACGGCACCCTCCGCGTCCCCTACCAGAAGTCCAAGGTCAAGGACGCCCCCCGGGTGGACGCCGACCAGGGTCACCTCAGCCCCGAGGAGGAGACCGAGCTCTACCGCTACTACGGCGTGGGCGTCGGCACCGACACCGCCCGGGTCGACACCGCCCGGACCGACACGGTCGGGACCGACGCCAACCGTCACGGGACCGTCGGCCACGACACGTCCGGCCCGACGACCGACGACGCGATGACCCGCTCCGAGGAGCAGATCCGGGTCGGCACCCAGCAGGTCGAGGCCGGCCGGGCGCGCCTGCGCAAGTACGTCGTCACCGAGGAGGTGACGACGACCGTTCCGGTCTCGCACGAGGAGGTCCGGCTCGAGCGCGAGCCGATCACCGACGCCAACCGTGACGAGGCGCTGGCCGGTCCGGCCATCTCCGAGGAGGAGCACGAGGTCGTGCTGCACGCCGAGCGTCCGGTGGTCGCCAAGGAGACCGTCCCCGTCGAGCGCGTGCGCCTGGAGACCGAGACGGTCACCGAGCAGGAGACCGTGACCGACACGGTCCGCAAGGAGCAGATCGAGAGCGACGTCGACGGCGCCCGGGACACCGACCGCCGCTGATCCACCGGGTCGGCCGCCACACGGCGGGCCGACCCCGCACCACCCCGCGACCGTGCCGGCCAGCCCCGCCCGCCGGTCGCCCCTGCACTCGTCACGGTCGGCGAGCGGCTGCTCGCCCGCCGACTGTGACGACTTCTTCCCTGGAGCGACCATGACCGGCAGCACCGCCCCCTCCGACCCGTCCGACCGCAGCACCTCGGTCGGCGACAAGACGACCAGCTTCCGCAACAACGACGTGGACCCGGGCACCGGCGCCCGCGCCAGCCGGGGCACCGCCCACGACGCCGTCGACCGCCAGCACGACCGCTTCGGTGGCATCAAGTGGGGTGCCGCCTTCTTCGGCTGGCTGTCCGCCAACGGCCTGGCCGTCCTGCTCATCGCGGCGATCTCCGCCGCCGGGGTCGCCATCGGGCTGACCGAGGGCGTCCCCTCCGTCGACGAGGCCGCGTCCAACGCCAGCGGCATCGGGATCGGCGGCGGCATCGCGCTGCTCGTCGTCCTCTTCCTGGCCTACCTGGCCGGTGGCTACGTCGCCGGCCGGATGGCCCGCTTCGACGGTGCTCGACAGGGCATCGCGGTGTGGGTGGTCGGCCTGCTGGTCGTCCTCGCCCTGGCCATCGCCGGCGCGGTCCTCGGCTCGGAGTTCAACGTGCTCTCCGACCTGAACCTGCCGCGCATCCCGATCGACGAGGGCACCCTCACGACCGCCGGCATCATCGCCCTGGTCGCCGTCCTGCTGGTCACGCTGCTCGGCGCCGTGCTCGGCGGCAAGCTCGGCGAGCGCTACCACCGCAAGGTGGACAAGGCCGGCTTCGCCGCCTGACCCACCCGGACCAGCCCACTGGTCCGTACGCACAGCAGTTCCAGTACCGCCGCCGTTGGCCTGGGGGAAGGCCAACGGCGGCGGTACTGCTGTGTCGGGGTCGGGCCGGCCGGGCCACCGGACGCCTGCCGGGGTGGCTGGGGCTGGTGAGGTGACACCCCGGACACGGCCTGCGTGTTGCGCGCGTCGCAGCCGCCGGCGTCTCACATCGTGGCGCCATGGCCTTCCCCTACCGCACGGCCCGGGCCGTGATGATGGTCGGCTCGCTGAACGACCCGGCCGGCCAGACGGCGCGGCTCATCGGACCGGCGCACGCCACCCTCGGGCTCAGCGGGGCACGTGGCCGTACCGCCCTCTGCGGCGCCTACGTGGCCCGGGACGAAGCGGTGCCGTGGCCCCCGCAATCCGAGCTCTACGACGCCCTCTGCGCCGACTGCGACACCCTCGCCCGCCTCTGAGCGACCGGGCCGGGGCGACACCGAGACCGCCGAGCGGATCGGCCCACCCCGACCTCACCGGACATCGGCTGTCACACCCGCCCCACGAGCGGCTCGCCTGAGCGGAACGGTCCGTCCGACGAGGTACACAGACTCCATGCGCAACGCGGCCGACCTCCAGCTGAGCTCCGAGGGCCCGGCGGCGGCGTCCTCGCCGTCGGTCTCGGTGGAGCTCAGGGTCAGCCCGGTGGTCAGCTACACGCTCGCCGCCCTCGCCGTGCCGGTCGTCTCGCGGCTCACCCTCGCCGGCAGCACGTCGACCGTCCGCGGGGCGGTGCTCCGGCTGTCCGTGCAGGACGCCCAGGGCGAGCTCGCCCCCGCCGTCGAGCGGTTGGTCGACCTGGACGCCGGCCGCACCACGGTGATCGACGACGTCGGCCTCACCCTCGACCCGGCCACCCTGCGGCGGGGCGGAGAGCGCCGTCCGGGCTGGGTGCAGGTGGAGCTGACGGCCGCAGGCCAGGTGCTGGCCGAGCACCGGGTGCCGGTGACGGTGCTGGCCGCCGCCGAGTGGCTGGCCGCACCCCTGCCACTGGCCCTGGAGGTGCTCGCCGCCCACGTGCAGCCGCAGCACCCGGCGATCACCGCGCTGCTCGCCGACGCTGCAACCCTGCTCCAGGAGGGCACCGACAGCGACAGCATGACCGGCTACGCCGACGGGCCCGACCGGGTCGACGAGGTCGTCGAGGCAATCACCTGGGCGGTGCGCCGCCGCGAGGTCCGGCACGGTCAGCCGCCGGCCAGCTGGACCGAGCCCGGGCAGCACGTCCGCGACCCCGGTGAGGTCCTGGACGGCCGGACCGGCACCTGCCTGGACACCGTCGTCACCCTCGCCGCCGCCCTGGAGCACGCCCGCCTGCGCCCGCTGCTGTGGGTGGTCGAGGGGCACGCCTTCCTGGGCTACTGGCGGGAGGAGCGCAGCGCCGAGACGGCTGCGACCACCGATGTCGCCGCACTGGTGGAGCTGGTCGACCAGCGCGTGATCGGCCTGGTCGAGACCACCCTGCTGACCGACCGCGGCAACACCACGCCCGACCTGCACGGCCCGGCCTACACAGCCTGGTTGTCCGGTGACCTCTCCCGGGTCCTCGGCGTCACAGACGTCCACCGCGCCCGCCTCGACGGCGTCCGCCCGCTGCCCGTCCACACCCGCTCGGCGGACGGCTCGGTCCAGGTGGTCGAGCCGCACCCGGCCGCGGCCCAGGCCCCGGCCCTCCCCCACGCGCAGGCCCTCCCCGACTCCCCGACGGCGCCCGGGCCCGACCACCGCCCGCCTGCCCCGGCCCGGGTCCAGCAGTGGCAGGACGACCTGCTCGACCTCAGCCCGCGCAACCGGCTGATCGACTCCACCGACGGCTCCGGGCTGCCGCTCACGGTGCCGCAGGACTCGCTGGCGACGCTGGCGGAACTGGTCAGCGGCGGGGCCACGCTGACCCTCCTGCCCAGTGACCGGGTCGCCGGCGTGCAGGCAGAGCCCGGGGTGCGCACCGCCGGCGACCTGCCACCCCAGCAGCTGCGGCAGCAGCTCACCGAGCGTCGATCGGTGCACGTCGACGTCCCGCACGCCGGCTACCCGTCCCGGCTGCGCGGCCTCGCCCACCGGGCGCGCACGGTGGGCGAGCAGACCGGCGCCAACGGCCTGTACCTCGCCCTGGGCAGCCTGGTCTGGGAGCTCGACGGCCGCCCGCTGCGGTCACCGCTGGTGCTCGTCCCCGTCCTCCTCACCCCGCCCGCCCGCGGCGGCGAGTACCGGCTGACGGTCGACGAGGCCGGGAGCAGCCTGCCGAACGGCTGCCTGCTGGAGGAGCTCCGCCGGGTGCACGGGCTGACCGTGCCCGAGCTGAGCGCGCTGGCCGACGACGGCGCCGACATCGACCCGGTCACGGCGCTGCAGGCGCTGCGCGAGGCGCTGGCCGCCGCCTCGCTCCCCCACCGGGTCGAGGCGACCGCGGACCTGGCCGTCCTGCCGGTCGCGGCGTACCGGCTGTTGCGTGACCTCGGCGAGCACTGGGCCGAGTTCGTGACCAACCCGCTGGTCGCCCACCTGGTTCACGCCCCGACAGAGGCCTTCGTCGACCCGGTGCCCGCCGCCGCCGACCCGGTCGACCTGGACGAGCTCGCCGCGCAGTGCCCGGTGCCCGCGGACGCCGCGCAGCTGCACGCGATCGCCGAGGCCACCGCCGGGCGGACGTTCGTGCTCGAGGGCGCGCCCGGCACCGGCAAGTCCCAGACCATCACCAACCTGCTCACCCGGGCCGTCGCCGAGGGCAAGCGGGTCCTGTTCGTCGCCGGGAAGCGCGCCGCGCTGGACGTCGTCGCCCGCCGGCTCGACGCGGTCGGCATGGGCCCGTTCGCGCTCGACCTGCACGACAAGGGCAGCCGGCCGGCCGTCGTCCGGGCCCGGATCCGGGCTGCGCTGGAGCACGCGGTCGACGTCGACGCCCAGGGCCTGGCGGCCGATGCCGAGGAGCTGCGGACGGCCCGGCGCAGCCTGCAGCACTACGCGGAGCGGCTGCACGCGGACAACCCCGCGGGCCTGTCGCTCTACTCCGCCCGCACCGCGGTGCTGGCCGCTGCCCCCGACGTCGACCCGCTGCCGGTGACCGCCCGCTTCGCCGCTCGGGCCACCGCCGAGGTGGTCACCGAGGTGCACCGCGCGCTGGCGCTGCTGCCGGACATCGCCGGCCTGGCCCACCCGTCGGCCGGGCACGCGTGGGCCTTCATCGACACCATCGAACTCGACATCACCGAGGTGCAGCAGGCCGCGGTCGCCGTCGACGCCGCGATCCGGGAGCTGCCGGGCGAGGGTGGGCTGGCCGCGGTCCTGCGGGCCGTCCGCACCCCGGAGGACCTGGACGCCCTGGTGCACCTGCTCGGCGGCCCCCGGATCGGGCTGGCCGTGCTCGACGAGGTGCGCTCCGCACGCTGGGCGGCGGCCACCGACGACCTGCTCGGCGACATCGCCGCGCTGGCCGACGCGCCGCACCCCGGCCTGGAGGCGCTCACCCCGGCCGCCCTCGACCTGCCGCTGGCCGACCTGTTCGTGCAGGCCCAGGAGGCCGCGGCGGCGAGCTGGGTGGCGCGGCGCGGCAAGCTGGCCGCCGTCCGGGACCAGCTGACCCCCGCGCTGCGCCCGGGCGCCTCGATCAAGCCCGGCGACGTCCCCGAGCTGACCGCCGAGCTGCGGCGGGTGCAGACCGCCGTCCGGGCCCTGGCGTCGCGGGCCGCCGGCATCCCGGGGCTGCAGGTGCCGCCCGGTTGGAACCCCTTCACCGAACCGGGCCGGTCGGTGTTCGACGCGGAGGTGCGCTGGCTGCGCCGCGCCGCCGCCACCGTCGACGGCAGCGCCGGCTTCCCCGCTGCCGTGCGCCGGTTCCTCACCGCAGGCCCGGTGACCGACGCCTTCGGGGCCCGCACCGTGGCCCGGCTGCGCGACGCGCTCCGCCAGTTGCTGACAGTCTGCGCCAGCAGCTCGGCGCAGCTGGGCGCGTGGAGCGGCGAGGACGGGCTGGTGCTCCGCTGGACGCTGACCCGGCCGGAGCGCGGCGTCGAGTACGTGCACCCGATGTCCCTGCGCCGATGGGTCAGCCTGCTGGACACCCTCGAACCGCTGCGGCTGGCCGGGCTCACCGAGGCGCGGCTGCAGCTGCTGCACGGCGAGGTGCCCGCCGACGACGCGGTGCGTGCCTTCGACCGGGGGCTCGCCGAGGCCTCGGTCCTCGAGCGGCAGCAGGCCACCGGGCTGGACACGTTCGACGCCGGGCTGCACGAGCGCACCCTCGCCCGCTTCGGGGCGGCGTCCCGCGCAGTGCGGTCCCACCTGGTCGACGCCGTGCCGGCCGCGGTGCTGGCGGCCCGCCCGTTCGACGCCGCCAGCAGCGGTCAGGTCAGTGCCCTGCTGCGCGAGCTGGCCGAGCAGCGGCTGGGGGTGCGCGGCCTGCTCTCGACCCACGGCGACCTGATCACCGCCGTCCTGCCCTGCGTGCTGGCCACACCGGAGTCGGTGGCCCGGTTCCTCCCCGCGGTCGGCGGCCAGTTCGACCTGGTCGTGTTCGACGAGGCCTCGCAGCTCCGGGTCGCCGACGCCATCGGCGCACTGGGCCGGGCCCGGTCCGCGGTGGTGGTCGGGGACAGTGCGCAGCTGCCCCCGCTGCCCCCCGGCCTCGACGACGACGCCGACACCGACACGGTCCGCGATGAGGCGAGCATCCTCTCCGAGTGCGTGCAGGCACGGGTGCCCCAGCAGCGGCTGACCTGGCACTACCGCAGCCAGGACGAGTCGCTGATCGCCTTCAGCAACGCCCGGTACTACGGCGGCCGGCTCTCCTCCTTCCCGGCGCCGGTGCACGGGCCGGCCTCCGCTGACCCGGACGGTCACGGGGTCTCCCTGGTGCAGGTCGAGGGCACGTTCGTGCGCTCCGGCCCGGGCCGGCGCACGAACCCGGTGGAGGCCCGCAGGGTCGTCGCCGAGGTGGTGCGCCGGTTCTCCTCGGCCGCCCCGGCGGTGCCGTCGATCGGGGTGATCGCCTCGACCGCGCCGCAGCGGACGCTGATCGAGGAGCTGCTGCGCGACTCCGGCGACGAGCGCGTGGTCGACGCGCTGGACCGCAGCGACAACGAGGGTCTCTTCGTCAAGGACCTGGACAACGTGCAGGGCGACGAGCGGGACGTCGTGTTCCTCTCCACCGGCTTCAGCGCCGACGCGCGCGGCCGGCTGCCCCTGGACCTCGGGCCGCTGAGCCGCAGCGGCGGGGAACGGCGGCTGAACGTGGCCGTCACCCGCGCCCGCCGGCAGGTCGTCGTCGTCAGCTCCTTCGCCCCCGAGCAGCTGGACGCCGAGCAGACCACGTCGGCGGGGGTCGAGCACCTGCGCGCCTACCTCGACCTCGCCGCCCGCGGCACCGGTGCACTCCCCCGCACCGGGACGTCACTCGATCGGCACCGCGACGACGTGGCGGCCGCGCTGCGCGCCCGGGGACTGGTGGTGCGCACCGACGTCGGCCTGTCCGGCTTCCGCCTCGACCTGACCGTCGCCCGCGAGTCGGCGCCCGACGCCCCGGTGCTGGCCGTGCTGCTCGACGGCCCGGCCTGGGCGGGACGCCAGACGGTCGGGGACCGCGACGGCCTCCCGGTCGAGGTGCTCCAGGAGCTGCGCTGGCCGGCGGTGGAGCGGGTGTGGCTGCCGAGCTGGCTGGCCGACCGCGAGGCCGTGCTGACCGCGCTCGAGGCGGTGGTGGAGGCAGCGTCCCCCGCCCCGGCCGCGGCAGCGGTCGAGCCCGAGGTCCAGGTCGAGGTCGAGGAGCCGCCCTACGACGGCCCGCTGGCCGACGTCATCCCGCTCCGCCCGCTCGCGGCCCGGGTCACGCCGGCCCCCGAGCCCGACCCCGAGCCCGACCCCGAGCCCGTCGTGGTCGAGCCCGTCGTGGTCGAGCCCGTCGTGGTCGAGACCGTCGTGGTCGAGACCGTCGCAGTCGAGACCGTCGCAGTCGAGACCGGACCCGGGCCGGTCACCGTCGTCGAACCGGCCGCCGTCCCGGCGCCGGTCGCCTCGCAGCCGGCGGCGGCGACGGCCCCACAGGAGCGCGCCGCCGGGACGTCGCCGAAGGCGCCGGCCAAGGCCGCCCGCACCCGTGCGCCGCTGGACGAGGAACAGCCGTTCATCGCCTGGACGCCGAAGCCCGCCGGGGAGAAGAAGCAGCTGGACCAGCTGAGCGACCCCGCCGTCGCCCGGCTGGTCCGCCGGGTGCTCACCGCCGGCATCAAGGCGGAGGGGCCGGTGCACCGCGACCGGCTGGCCCGGCTCACCGCCGCGGCGTTCGGGCTGTCCCGGGTGACCGACGCCCGGCGGGACGCCCTGCTGGCGCTGCTGCCGGCCACCGCCGTCGACGGCGACTTCCTGTGGCCGGCCTCGATCGACCGGGCGACGTGGAGCTGGTTCCGCCGTCAGGCCAGCAGCGCCGAGCGGCCGCTGGACCACGTGTCGCCGCAGGAGATCGCCAACGCCATGGTGGCGCTGTGCCGGGCCGGCACCGGCCTGTCCCGCGACGAGCTCCAGCTCCGGACGCTCGAGGTCTTCGGCCACCGCCGGCGCACCGCGGCCCTGCTGCCGCTGCTGGACGCCGCCCTGACCGGCGCCCTGGCCGCAGGCCGGCTCACCGAGCAGCCGTCCGGTCTGCTCAGCGTCTGATCCCGTCCAGCGGGTTGGCCCGCACCCGGTCGGCGAAGCCCTCGGCGACGAACTGCCCGGCCAGGGACGAGGGCTTGCGGCGGGCCTGCTCGGTGAAGCAGCCGAGGAACTCCTCGGCCAGCCCCAGCCGGGGGTGGGCGTCCAGCACCTCGGCCCGGAAGGCGGCCGGCCAGTCGTCGGGCCGGCGGCCGGAGACGTCCAGCCCGGTGGCCAGCTCGAGCAGGTGGCCCTCCGGGTCGGCCGCGACGTCCACCTCCGGTGCCATGTGGGCGACGATGACCTCGGCGGTGCGGCGACGGCGGCCGGCGTCCCACCCGGCGCCCGCGCCGAAGACCCAGGCGACCGCGCCGCCGGCCTCCTCGAACGGCACGGTGGCGCTGTCGAACGCCGGCACCAGCCCGATGTCGTGCAGCATCGCCGCGACGTAGAGCAGCTCGGCGTCGAAGGCGATCCCGCGCTCCCGGCCGTACTCGGCGGCCCAGAGGTGGGCGCGCCGGCAGTGGTTCAGCAGCGCGGGTGAGTGGAAGGCCTGGGCCACCTCGAAGGCGGAGGTGGCAGCGGCGGTGTCGGGGACGAGGTGGTCGAGGGGCACGGACGGCAGTCTGGCCGCCGACCGTGCCCCTCGTCCCGGGTCCGGCCCGACGTGGCAGGAACCCCGCGATCGGCGGCGGGATCAGCCCCGTCAGGTCAGCGGGCCGGCGTCCAGCCGGTGCTCTGCAGCCACCCGGGCAGGTCGTGCAGGTCGGGCACCAGCGCCCGGCTGGCGGCCAGGTCGCCCTGGTAGGCGGGGAGCTCGGCGAACCAGCGGAACATCCGGGTCATGTCCTCGTCCCCGCCGAGCACCGCCAGCGGCAGCGCCTCGTAGCGGCCGGGCAGCCCCGCTGCGGCTCCGAACGCGGCGGCGATCTGCGCACCGGTCCGCTCGTCGCCGACGAGCTCGACCGAGCCGCCGGGCAACCGACCGGGCTCCCGCAGCAGCGCTGCGGCGGCGACGCCGATGTCCCGGACGGCGACCATCTGCAGCGGCACGTCGGCCCGGAGCGGCAACCTCACCACGACCACGCCGTCCTCCACCGTCGGGCCCTGGGCGGTCAGGTTCTCCAGGAAGAACACCGGCCGCAGGAAGGTGGCGGGCACCCCCAGCGCCGTGACGTGCTCCTCCACCCGCCGCTTGCTCTCGAAGTGCGGCACGCCGGTCTCCCGCTCCGCGCCGCCGACCGAGCTGTAGACCAGGTGCCCGACACCCGCCTCGGCTGCGGCATCGGCGAGTGCCCGGCCGCCCTGCACCTCCCCGGCGACGCCGCGCTCGTCGGCGAAGGTGGTCATCGCGAACACCCGGTCGGCTCCGCGCAACGCGGTGCGGAGCGACTCGGGGTCGCGGAAGTCTGCGTGGACCAGGTCGGCTCCGCGCGCGGCCAGTGCCTGGGCCGTGGTCTTGCCCGGGTCGCGGACCAGTGCGCGGACCCGTACGCCGGCGTCGAGCAACGCCCGTGCGGTCGCCCCGCCCTGCTGTCCGGTCGCGCCGACGACGGCGACGAGCGGGCTGTCGCTGCTGGAGGTGCTGGTGTCCATGCTGTACTCCCTCGGACCAGGGACCGCCTCGTGCGATTCCTGTAGCCGGCTAACCAGTAGCCGGCTGTCTTCCATTCCGGGGGTGGGCACACTGGAGCAGGAGCACGGAGCATCGTCGGTCGCTGCGGCCGGGCCGGTCAGCGCGCTGATCCCGACGGTCGCGCGGGCCCACCGCACCCTGGCGGGGACCCTGCTGCGAGAGGTCGGTCTCTACCCGGGCCAGGAGCTCCTGCTGATGCAGCTCTGGGAACACGAGCCCCGCTCCCCGGGCGAACTAGCCCGAGCGCTGCGCGTCGAGCCGCCGACGGCGGTCAAGGCGGTCTCCCGACTGGAGGACGCGGGGTTCGTGCAACGGGAACGGTCGACCGACGACCGTCGGGTGGTGCTGGTGTCGCTGACCGCCAGCGGCCGGGCGCTGCGCGCGCGGGTCGAGCGGATCTGGGCCGAACTCGAGCGACGCACGGTCGGGGACCTGGACGAGGACGACCGCGCGCGGCTGATCGAGCTGTTGAGCTCGATCAGCCGCAACGTCGGTGACGTCGGCCCGGACCCGTACGGACTCTGACCTCGTCCCGGCGAGGAGAGACGCTGGGTCAGCCGCGACGGCTGGTGCTGGTGCCGGTGCCGCCGCTCTTCTTGCCGCGCATCGAGGAGATGGCGTTCTTGATCTTGGCCTGGTTCTGCGGCTTCTTCGCCTCCGTCATGGCCTTCTTGGCGACGGCGCCCTTGGTGAGCTTGCTGATCAGTCCCATGGTGTTCTCCTTCGTCTCGTCCGGCAGGTGTTCCTCTGTCGGTGCCCGCCCAGCGCGCGCTCAACCGGCCCCGGGCGGTCTCGTTCAGCTGGACGCCGACCGGCCCTCGCCGGCGTCCCGGGCGTCAGAGTCCTCGTCCTCGTCCTCGTCCTCGCCGTCCGGCGCATCCCCCAGGCCGCTGTCCCGGGCCAACAGGTAGGTCGCGCCGCCCAGCAGGGCCCCGGCGATCACCGAGAGGACCACCACCACCGGTGGGCTCACCGGGCCGAGCGCCCAGGTGAGCAGCGACCGGGAACGGGAGGTCGGGTCCGCCAGGACCACGCCCACGAAGACGGCGGCCAGCAGACCCGCACCGGCCGCGAAGACGGCGGAGGCGCGGCCGGTCCACCCCAGGCGGGCGGCGAGCTCCCGGGCGGCCCGCACGATCCGGCCGGCCCGCAGCACCCGGAGCGCCCCGACCGTACGGACCAGCCGCAGCAGCTGCACCGGGCCGACCGCCAGCACGATGGCCACCAGCACGGCGACGCTGAGCAGCAGCAGCCCCGCGTGCCCCCGGATCCAGGCGCGCTTGTCCTCGGCCACCACCAGCAGCACGACCACCTCGCCGACGAGGACGACGCCGCTGGCGACGTCCACCCAGCGCCCGGCCGTGCCCAGCGGACCGCCGGCCAAGGTGAGGAACATCGCCGGCACCGAGGCCAGCGCCGCGACCAGGACCGGCAACGCCAGACGGCGTTCCCACCGCTCCTCCCGGCTCACGGCAGACCTCGCACAGGGATCAGGACGACGGGGTCAGCGAACGCACCCGCTCGATGAGCTCGCTCTTGCAGACCTCGAGGAAGCCGTCGGGGTCGGGGCCGGCGTTCATGAAGACGATGTGGTCGAAACCGGCGTCGACGTAGGGCTGCGCCTTGTCGACGAGGCGGGACAGGTCGGGGCCGCAGGCGAACTGGCCCTGGATGTCCGCGGGCGTGACGGTGGCGCTGGCCGCGTCGAAGTTCACCGGGTTGGGCAGCTCGCTCATCACCGGCCAGCCGCTGAGCGCCCAGCGGCTGGTCTGCAGCGCGGCCTGCACGGCGGCGTCCTCGTCGGTAGCCCAGGCCATCGGCACCTCGGCGTACTTCGGGCCGCTGCCCCCGTGCTCGGCGTAGGCCTCGACGAGCTCGGCCTTCGGCTCGGTGGCGAACAGCCCGCTGCCGTACTTCGCCGCGAGCTTGGAGGCCCCCGGCCCGCCGCTGGCCACGGCGATCACCGGGAGCTGGTCGGGCAGGTCGAAGACCCGGGCGTCCTCCAGCGTGAGGTACTCCCCCTCGTAGGACTGGTAGCCGCCCTGCCACAGCAGGTTGATGATCTCCAGTGCCTCGCGGAGCATGTGGTGCCGGATCCGGACGGCGGGCCAGCCGCCTCCGACCACGTGCTCGTTGAGCCGTTCACCGGCGCCGATGCCCAGGGTGAACCGGTTGTCCGACAGCAGCTGCACGGTGGCAGCGGCCTGGGCGATGACCGCCGGGTGGTACCGGATCATCGGGCAGGTCACGCCGGTGGCCAGGCCGATCCGCTCGGTCTTCGCCGCCATGCTGCCCAGCATCGACCAGGTGAACCCGCTGTGGCCCTGCTCCTCCAGCCACGGGTGGTAGTGGTCGCTCAGCTCGACGAAGTCGAAGCCGGCCTCCTCGGCCGCCACCGTCTGCTCGACGATCTCCGTGGGGCTGAACGCCTCGGTGGCGAGCTTGTAGCCGACCTGCATGGGGAGTCCCTCCGTCGTCACGTGCTGTCTCCGACGGCGGTGCCCGGGAGGTCGGCAGCGGAAACCGGCCGGTCAGCCGACGACCAGGCCCCAGGGGTCGGTGGCCACCTCGTCGGCCTGGGCGCGGGTCAGCTCACCGACGTCCACCAGCCGGTCCAGCACGTGCTCCTGCCGGCTGGCGGCCCGGTCCGGGTGCTGCACCGGGTCGTAGGCGCTCGGGGCCTGCAGCAGGCCGGCCAGCAGCGTGGCCTGGGCCCAGCTGAGCTCCTCGGGCGGCACGCCGAAGTACCCCTGCGCCGCCGCGGTGGCACCGGTGAAGCCGTGCCCGAAGTAGGCGTCGTCGAGGTACATCCGGAGCACGGCGTCCTCGCTCCAGGTGCGGTCCAGCTTCAGCGCCAGCACCACCGCGGAGACCCGGTCCAGGAACCCGTTCTCCCCGTCCTCGTAGACGTTCTTCGCCAGCTGCTGGTGCAGCGTCGACCCGCCCAGGTCGACGCCGGTCAGCGCACCGCGGGCCGCCCGCACCACACCGCGCGGGTCGACGCCCGGGTGGCTGCGGAAGTGGCTGTCCTCGGTGGCCAGCACGGCCGCCGACAGCCGCGCCGGCAGTGGCCCGGACAGCGGTGGCGCTGCGGCGGCCGCCAGCCGGGCGTCCACCCGGTCCCGGGCGTCGCCGACGTCGGGGGTCAGCTGCCAGGCCACGGCGAGGGACAGCAGCCCGACGAGGGCGAGGGCGACCACGGCCCGGACCGCGCCGCGCAACACCCGGCGCCCCCGGGACACCCGCCGGGGCCGCGGGGCCGGTGCGGGCGACCAGGTGGGCCGGGACGCCGTCGTCACCACGCCGGCCCACCGGCGGACGTCGGGGCGTGCGGTGCGGACATCGGTGCTCCTCGGCTGGGGTGCGGTGCTCCCCCAGTCGACCGCAGTTCACCCGCGGTGCGCATCGGCCCGCGCGCTGACCTCCGTCGTCCCACCTGCACCTCCGGGCGGACCCCGTCCTCCGCTCCTGGGTGGACCCCGGTCAGGCCGGGGCGGCCAGCCGGGCCAGCAGCCGGTCCAGGAACGGCACCTGGCCCTTGACCAGCTTGGCCCGCGCCTCCACGACCGGGAACCACCCGGCCCGGTCGATCTCGGGGAACTGCTGGACCCGGCCCGACCGGGGCGGCCACTCCAGGTCGAAGGTGTTGCTGGTGCAGGCCGCGGCGTCCAGGTCGCCCGCCGCGGCGAAGACGGTGAGCAGCTTGCCGCTGGTCACCCGCAGCTCACCGAGGTCGAGGAACTCCTGCGCCGGCACCGGCGAGCCGAGCTCCTCGGCGAACTCGCGGCGGGCCACGTCCAACGGCTCCTCCCCCGGGCCGTGCTCGCCCTTGGGGATCGACCACCCACCGTCGTCCTTGCGCGCCCAGAACGGGCCACCCATGTGCCCGAGCAGCACCTCCACGTCGCCGCCGCTGGAGACCCGGTGGAGCAGCACCCCGGCGCTGCGCGTGACTGGCACGCCCGGCAGCTTCGCACGGGGTCGGCCCGGTAAAGCGGGTGCAGGTCCAGCCGGCGTCGCGTTGACTGCCCCAGCCGCGCGGCACCACCGACACCCCCACCCGTCCACCAAGATGGCCATTTCGGTGGACGGGTGGAACACACGGGAAGGGACCATGGAGACCATCAACGGACGGCTGCTGAGCTGGGCGTCCATCCTCGACCCCGGCACCCGCGAGCAGGCCGAGCGCACCGCGGCGATGCCGTTCATCCACCCGTACCTGGCGCTGATGCCCGACGCCCACCTGGGCAAGGGCGCGACCGTCGGCTCGGTCATCCCCACCGAGGGCGCCATCATCCCGGCCGCGGTCGGCGTCGACATCGGCTGCGGGATGATGGCGGTGCGCACCCAGTTCGACGCATCGGCCCTCGCCGGCCGGGACCTGTCCGTGCTGCACGGCCAGATCTCCCGCTCGGTGCCGCTGTCGGCCGGGCGGAACAACAAGGCGGTGCGGCCCACCGCCGAGCCCCGCGTCGCCGAGCTCCGCACGCTGCCCGGCATCGCCCAGGCCGACGGCGCCGCCGGCAACTGGCCGCTGCAGCTGGGCTCGCTCGGCTCGGGCAACCACTTCATCGAGGTGTCGCTGGACGAGCAGGACCGGGTCTGGCTGTTCCTGCACTCCGGCTCTCGCGGGGTCGGCAACAAGCTCGCGTCGGTGCACATCCGCCGGGCCCAGGAGTGGTGCCGGGCGCAGGGCGTCGAGCTGGCCGACCGCGACCTGGCGTACCTGCAGGAGGGGACGCCGGAGTTCGACGCCTACCTGGAGGCGCTGCGCTGGGCGCAGCGGTTCGCCTTCCTCAACCGCGAGGAGATGATGGACCGGGTCGTCGAGCAGCTGGGGCGGTTCGTCCGGGACGACGTCCAGCGGCTGGAGACGGTGAACTGCCACCACAACTACACCGAGCGTGAGCGGCACGACGGGCGTGAGGTGTGGCTGTCCCGCAAGGGCGCGATCTCCGCACGCCAGGGGCAGGCCGGGCTGATCCCCGGCTCGATGGGGACGGCGTCCTACGTCGTCTCCGGGCTGGGCAACGCGACGGCGCTGATGTCGGCTCCGCACGGGGCCGGCCGCAACCACTCGCGGAACGCCGCCCGCCGGCTGTTCAGCCGGGCGGACCTGGAGCAGCGGATGACCGGGATCGCCTGGGGGCACTCCGACGCGTTCCTGGACGAGCACCCGGATGCGTACAAGCCGATCGACCAGGTGATGGCCGACGCGGCCGACCTGGTGGAGGTCCGGCACACGCTGCGCCAGGTCGTCAACGTCAAGGGCGACTGAAGGAGGACCCCGTCAGCTGGTGACCAGACCCCAGTCGTCGGCGGCGATCTCGGCGGCCTCGCCGCGGTCCAGCACGCCCTCGTCGACCAGCCGGCCCAGCACGTGGGCCTGCCGCTGGCCGGCGAGGGCCGGGGACACCAGCGGGTCGTAGGCGGTGGGCGCGGCGAACAGGCCGGCGAGCAGGGTCGCCTGCGCCCAGCTCAGCTGGTCGGGCGGCACCCCGAAGTAGCCCTCGGTGGCCGCGGTCAGCCCGACGAAGCCGTGGCCGTAGTACCCGTTGTCCAGGTACATCCGCAGCAGTTCGTCCTTGCTGTACGCGGCGTCCAGCTTGAGCGCGAGGACCACGGCCTCGGCCTTCTGCACCGGGCCGTTCTCCCCGTCCAGGTACACGTTCTTGGCCAGCTGCTGCACCAGCGTCGACCCGCCCTGGTCGGTGCCCGACACCAGCCCCCAGAACGCCCGGACCGCCCCGGTCGGGCTCACCCCGAGGTGGCCGGCGAAGTCGGTGTCCTCGGTCGCGAGCAGGGCCTGCACGAAGGCCGGGGCGGGCTCCACCTGCAGCGGCGGCGCACCGCTCTCGGCCAGGTGCGCCGCGACCCGCGCCGCGGCGTCGTCGACCGCCGGTGTCCGCGCCCAGCCGATGCCGACCACGGCCACGCCCAGGAAGACCAGCACCAGGGCCAGCCCACCGAGGCGGCGCAGCACCCGCCGGGGCCAGGACCGCCGGGGAGGCGGTCGCTCGGCTGTCGCCCGGGCACGCTGCAGGGTGCCTGCTGACACCGGTCGACCACCTTCCCGTCCGGCCGCACCGGGACCGGGACGGCACCGATCATGATCGGTGCCGTGGTCGGCTCCGGGGAGCCCGGACGGCGGTCGGAGCGGCCCTGGGCGCCGGACTCCACCCTTCCGGGGGACGCACGGGGCGGGCGTCGCTCAGCGGACGGTCACTCCGGCAGCGGCCAGGGGCGCTCCTCGCTGATGCCGAGCCCGGTGCTGCAGAGGCGGTCCGGGTCGATGTCCTGCGGGCGGAAGTAGACCGTCGAGGCGGTGACGTCGTCGCCGAAGTCCCGCGGGGAGTCCGCCGTCGGCGGGGCCACCAGCACCGGCTGCGTCGACTCGATCGAGAAGCGGATGACCCGGGTGAACTGGCAGTCGGTGGCGACCGACACGATGCTGAACTCGATCGGCGGGCGCGCGGTGCCGCGCACGATGTTGTCCAGCCCGCCGGCCCCGGTCGAGCCCTCGACGAGGTCGATCACCCCGTCCTCGTCCTGCACCTCGGAGCTGTCGTTCTGGGCGTGGACGTGCCCGGAGACCGTCTGCCGGACCCGCCCGGGGAGCACCTCGCGCACCTCCTCGGCGGCGACCGGCTCGTGGACGGCGAAGACGTCGATCGTCTCCAGGGCGTCGACGGGTTCCCCCGTCTCGGCGTCGATGCCGTCCAGCACGGCGGCGCCGTCACCGGCAAGGGGGGCATCGCCGGCGAGGGCGCCGTCCCCGGCTGCCACCGCGCCGTCGGCGGGGGCCTCGTCGAGGACGATCTCCTCGCCCGCCGGGATCTCCTCGTCCTCCAGCACGCCGAGGGCCTCCCGTACCGCCTCGCGCTGCAGCGGCTCCACCACGTCGGCCGTATCGGCGCCGTACCGGCCGGGGCCGCCGTAGACCCGGGGGTCCGACAGGCCGGCGACGGTGAGCCCGTAGGCGTCCACGACGCCGGCGGTCACGGCGTAGCCGTCCGCGGTGGCGACCTTGTCGCCCAGCACGGTGACGCCCGGGACGGAGCGCATGACCTCGACCGTGGCCGGGGAGTCGTGGTTGCCGGCCACCCAGAGCATCGGAGCGGTCTCGGTGAGGGCGGCGACCGCCTCCAGGTAGGCCGGGGTCAGCTCCTGGCGGGTGCCGAAGGCGCTCTCGTCGCCGGCGTTGACGATCAGGTCGACGTCGTAGTTGGCCGCGTACCGCGCCACCAGCGGGTAGTTCGCCGACAGGTGCATGTCGGAGATGGTCATGATCTGCAGCGCCGTCTCCGGCGTCTGGTCGTCCTCGATCTGGGCCTGCAGCGCTGCCTGGATGCCGACCACCGAGCCGAGCACGTCCAGGGCCTTGTTCGACTGGCTGTAGTAGGCGCTCAGCTCACTGGGGAACAGCTGCGCCGCGGCGAGCGTGCCGGTCAGCTGTGAGTCCCGCACCCAGTTCGGGTTGTAGCTGACCATCCCGTACCCGGCGACGGTCACCGTGACGGCGGCGGCGCCCGCAGCCTGCAGCGACCGGTACCGCAGCTCGTGCGGGCGACGCGGCCGGCCCCGCAGGTAGCGGACCGACATGTTGATCGCGGCGGCGATGAGCAGACCGGAGACGAGACCCAGCAGCAACTCGGCGATCAGCCAGGTGGCGATCCGCGGCAGCTGGGCGGTGAAGTCGGCCTGCATCCGCTCGACGAAGCCGGGCAGGTCGCCGCCGGCCAACCTGGTGAGCTGCAGGACGTCGACGTCGACCGGGCTGATGTGCACGCCGAAGGGCACCCCGCTGACCTCGGGGAACTCCCAGCTGCCCAGCGTGGTGTCGGCGCTGAGCCCCGGCCGGCTGAGCAGCGTGCCCCGCACCTCGAACGGCACGCCCTGCACGGTCGCCTCGTACGGGAAGGCGCGCAGCGCCGCAGCGGCGCAGACCAGCGGCAGGACCAGCCGCAGCGCCCACCGCAGCAGCACCTGGACGACGCCGGAGACGACCTGTCCGGTGCGCCGGGCGATCCGCTCCGCCTCCTGACGGCGGGTGAACGGGAGAGGGAGAGGGAGCTGGTCGCCGCCACGGGTGCTGGACATCGGGGTCGATTCTCTCGTGTGGTGTGACGCGCCGCCCCCCTGCCCTGCCTCTCCGGCGCGTCCGGCAGGGGGTCACCGACCCGGAGGGCGGGGCCGGAGGTGACACACTCCCGCCCCGGCGTGGGACCCTGGAGGCTGACCGACGACGACGCGCTCGCTGACTCGCCGCCGACGAACGGGGCTCCCTTGGCACTGATCACCTGCCCCACCTGCAATTCCGAGGAGATCTCGGGCAAGCCGCAGCCGGACGGCCGACTGCTGATCCACTGCGATGACTGCGGCGCCGAGTGGCTGCGCGGGGAGACCCGCCGCGACCCGGCCCGGCCCGCCGTCCAGTCCTTCGACTCCCTGCAGGCGGCCTTCCCGACCCCGGCTGACGTCCGTCCCGACGTGCGGGAGCGGGTGATGCTGCTGCAGTCGGAGTTCGCCATGGACCGGCCCGAGCCGGACCCGGACGTCGAGCCCTACCGCGAGCGGTACGCCGCGTTGTTCTCCCGCGAGAACCTGCCGTCGGCGACGCCTGAGCAGCTGCTGCACTTCGCCAACTCCACGACCGTGGCCGACCCGGGCAACGTGTCCGGCTTCAACCGGGCGTGGAAGACCGCCGGCCCGGACAAGGCGGCCGCGCAGGTGCGGCAGACGATCGAGCACCTGCTGTACGGGCCGGAGAGCCTGCGGCTCGAGGACCGGATGACCCAGCTGATCGACGGCAGCAAGAAGGGCCTGGGCTTCCCGTCGTTCAAGGAGGCGCTGCTGACCAAGGTCCTCTGCGTCGTGGAGCCCGAGCGCTTCCTGCCCGTGGTGCGGTACACGGCCGCGAACGGCGGGAAGAAGGAGCTGGCCAAGACGGTCTTCGAGCTGGACCTCCCGCCGGTGGAGAAGACGGCGTGGACCAGTGGCCGGCTGGCGGTCTGGAGCAACGACCTGCTCCGCTCACTGGTCGGCAACGACCTCCCCGACCTGCAGCAGGCAGCGCGCTTCCTGCAGTGGGCCAAGGACCGCCCGGTGCTGTCCCGCAGCGACAGCTGACCGACCACTGCGACAGCTGACCGCCCCGCCCCGGCCTCCCGGGTGCGGGGCGTCCGGCGTTCAGCCGACGGCGACCGCGCCACCGGAGTTGGGCACCAGCTCGACCCAGGTGTTCCCCGGGGCCAGCCGGACCGGCTGGCCGTCGGCCCCGCGCAGCACCACGCGCTCCCCGACGCCGGTCTTGACCCAGGTGGCGGCCACCGTCTTCCCGCCGGTGGCGACGAGGGCCTCGCCCTCTCCGACCAGGACCGTCTCCGGCACCGGGTTGCCGGCCGGGTCGCGGGCCGCGGTCGCCAGGACGTCCACCCGCAGCACCACGACGTTGGTGGCGCTCAACCGGGAACCGTCGGCGCCGACGGCGGGGGTGCTGCCCTCGGTCCGCAGCCACCGGGCGTCGGGCGGGCTCCAGGTCCACTGCGGGCGGCTGACCCTGGACAGGGTCAGCGCCAGGTTCGTCGCCGGCGTGCCGGCGGTCACCGCGGTGGCCTCCTCGGCCGTGGCGGCCAGGTCGAACTGCGGTGGCGGCGCCGCCTGGTGGGCGGGGTCGGCCTGGGCCAGGAGGCGCAGCGGGTCGGCGTGCACGTTGTGCGGGGCCGGCCGGTCGCTCGTGCGGAAGAAGCCGTCGGCGCCGGCGTCGTTGCTGAGCACCTGCATCCCGGCGGCGGCGATCGCGTCGACGTAGCCGGCTTGGCCACCGGAGAAGGCGAACAGGCCGTGCAGCGGCGCGGCGATCGCCGGGTCCATCGGACGCACGGAACGGATCGGCCCGATCTGGGCCGGCAGGTTCGAGTGGTAGACCGCGACGTAACGGGGGATGCCGCCCTCGACGACCTGCTCCCACACCAGGTCCGCAGCGCCCAGGCCGGTCTGCGGCCGGGCGTCGGAGGAGTTCTCCACCTTGACGGCCAGGGCGGGACGCGGGTCGACCGGGCCGCTCTCCAGCCCGGTGAGCGGCCAGAGCACCGGCGGCGGGGGCGGCGGTGGTGGTGGGGGCGGGGTCGCCGCCGGGGTGCTCTGCGCCACGGGCGTCGTCCCCGCCGAGCTGCCGCACGCCACCACGCCGGTCAGGGCGACCCCCATCAGCAGTGCTGCGGCCAGTCGACGCCGGGGGCGGTGCCCGACCGTCGGACCGGCGTCGGCGGAGGAACGGGAACGGGTCACGGCGGTGCTCCTCCGTCAGCGGGTGTCGGGGCCGACCGGCGGGCGGCCGGACCACCGTAGGTCGACGGGGCTCCGTGGTCGGGCTGCCGCACCGCCGACGCCCCCGGCACCGGCTGCCCGGTGTGTCGTCACGCGGCGTGTCCGTCCGGGCCGGTGCGCCTCATCCGCGTGGACCCGCCGTCGCGACCAGCACGTTCGCTGCGGGCGGGTCGCCGACATGCGGAACCGGGCGGGACCGGGACCGTCGACCGGCTCTCGACGGGGACACCCGACCGTGCCTAGGTTGCCGTCACCGGCCGCCGCACGGGAACGGTGGCCGCTCCCCGAGAGGACGTCCATGTCGCTCCGCACCCGCCGATCAGCGCTCACCCTGACCACCGCAGCGGCCACCTTCGCCGGCTCGGTGCTCATCGCCGGACCCGCCGGCGCCGGGGGCAACCCCCACCCCCACGGCTTCGCCCAGCGGGTGTCGACCGAGGAGGTCGCCGCGCACCTCGCCGCGTTCCAGGAGATCGCCGACGCGAACGGCGGGAACCGGGCCAGCGGCACCCCCGGGTACGACGCCTCGGCCGACTACGTGCAGGGGCTGCTGGAGGAGGCCGGCTACCAGGTCGAGCGGCAGTACTTCGACTTCGTCGCCTCGTCCACGACCGCCCAGGAACTGACCGTGTCCGGTGCGCCGGTCGACGTCATCGCGATGGAGTACTCGCCGTCGGGCCAGGTCACCGGTCCGCTCTCGGCGCTGGCCGCCGACGACGCGACGCCGGGCTGCGAGGCCGCCGACTACCCGGGGACGGTGGCCGGCACCGTCGTCCTGGTCTCCCGCGGCGCCTGCTCCTTCACCGTCAAGCAGCAGCTGGCCACCGCGGCCGGCGCGGTGGGCGTCCTGGTCTACAACAACGTCGCCGACGAGCCGCTGAACGGCACCCTGGGCGAGGCCGTCCCCGGCGCCCCGGCCGGCGGGCTCACCCAGGCGGCCGGGCAGGCGCTGCTCGGCCAGGTCGGGCAGCTGGCCACCCTCGACATCCAGGTCGAGGTCACCGAGACCACCACCTCCAACGTCATCGCCCAGACCCCCCACGGCGACACGGATCAGGTGATCATGCTCGGCGCGCACCTGGACTCGGTCGCCGACGGCCCGGGGATCAACGACAACGCCACCGGTTCCGCCGGCATCCTGCAGACGGCGCTCGAGCTCGCCGAGATCAAGCCGACGACCAACGCCGTGCGGTTCGCCTGGTGGGGTGCCGAGGAGTCGGGGCTGGTCGGCTCCTGGGAGTACGTGGAGTCGCTGACCGAGGCCGAGCGCGCCCAGATCGCCGGCTACCTGAACTTCGACATGATCGGGTCGCCGAACCACATCATCGGGGTCTACGACGCCGACCAGTCGACGTACACCGCACCGGTCGCGGTGCCGGAGGGCTCGGCGTCGCTGGAGCAGGTGTTCACCGGCTACTTCGACCGCACCCGCCAGCCGTGGGTCGACACCGAGTTCTCCGGGCGGTCGGACTACCAGGGCTTCATCGAGTACGGCATCCCGGCCACCGGGCTGTTCACCGGCGCGGACGACATCAAGACCGAGGAGGAGGTCGCGCTCTTCGGCGGCACCGCCGGGATCCCGCACGACCCGAACTACCACTCCCCCGCCGACGACCTCAGCAACGTCGACCTGACCGCACTGGGGATCAACAGCCAGGCGATCGCCTTCGCCACCCTGTCGCTCGCCCAGGACCCGACGCCGCTCGACCTGACCGACAACCACCCGGGCAAGGGGAAGGGCAAGGGCAAGGGCCTCGACCGCGGGCACGGGAACGGAGGCGACCGGGGCCACAGCGCAGCTGCCTGATCGCTCCCGCTCCATCCGCGGGGCCGGACACCAGCTGGTGTCCGGCCCCGCTGTCGCGTCCGGCCCCGCTGTGGCGTCCGGCCCGGTCGTGGCCGGGGGCCGGGTGGCATAACGTGCGGGAGCCGTCGTCCTGGACGGCCGGAGGAGGACACCGCATGACGATCACCCGGTCCGACGTCCGGCAGGCGGCCGCCCGGATCGCACCGTTCGTCCGGCGGACACCGGTCGTCGTCCTGGCCGGTGCGGGCCTGGGGCTGCCGCACGACGTCGTCGTCAAGCTCGAGCAGCTCCAGCACTCCGGGTCGTTCAAGGCGCGGGGGGCGTTCAACACGCTGCTGTCCGCCGACGTCCCGGCGACGGGGGTCATCGCCGCCTCCGGAGGCAACCACGGCGCCGCCGTCGCGTACGCCGCCCAGCGGCTCGGGCACCGGGCCACGATCTTCGTCCCCGCCGCCGCACCGGCGGCCAAGCTGGAGCGGATCCGGCGTTACGGCGCCGACGTGGTGGCCGTCGGCCGCGACTACGCCGAGGCGCACCGGGCCAGCGTCGAGGAGGAGGGCCGCACCGGCGCGCTGCGGGTGCACGCCTACGACCAGCCGGAGGTGGTCGCCGGGCAGGGCACCGTCGCCCACGAGCTGAGCGAGCAGGCGCCCGACCTGGACACGGTGCTCATCGCCGTCGGCGGCGGCGGGCTGATCGCCGGCTGCGCCAGCTGGTACACCGACAGCCTGCGGGTGGTCGGGGTGGAGCCGGAGCGGGCGCCGACGCTGCACGCCGCCCGGGCCGCCGGGCACCCGGTGGACGTCGAGGTGGGTGGGCGGGCCGCCGACGCGCTGGGCGCCCGCCGGCTGGGCAGCATCGCCGCCGAGGTCGCCGACCGGTACGTCGACGACGCCGTCCTGGTGCCCGACGACGCGATCCGGGAGGCCCAGCGGCTGCTCTGGGAGGAGCTGCGGGTGCTCGCCGAACCCGGCGGGGCCACCGCGCTGGCCGCCCTGCTGTCCGGCGCGCACGTCGCCGCTGCCGGGGACCGGGTGGGCGTCGTGGTGTGCGGGGCGAACCTCGATCCGGCGTCCTGGTCGGTGCTGCCCGAGACGGGGGTCTGACGTGCCGGTGCTGCTGCGCGGCCGGGTGCTGCCGGTCCTGGCCGACCCGATCCAGGACGGCGCCGTCGTCATCGAGGACGGCGTGATCACCTACGTCGGCCCCATGAGTCGGGCCCCGCGCCTGACCGGGGAGGTGACCGAGGTCGACGCCGGCGACGGTGCGGTGGTCCCGGGGCTGGTCGACGCCCACGTGCACCTGGTCGCCGACGGCGCCGCCGACTTCGCGGGTTCGGTGCTGCGGTCGAGTACCGAGCAGCTGGCGGAGCGGGCCGCGGCCAACGCCCGGCGCACCCTGGCCGCCGGCACCGTCGCGGTGCGCGACCTGGGCGCCCCCGACGGGATCGCGATCTCCCTCGGGCAGCAGATCGCCGCCGGCCGAGTACCCGGTCCGGAGGTCACCGCGGCCGGCCGGGCGCTGACCGCCCCCGGCGGCCACATCCCCTACCTCGGCATCGAGGTGCAGGGCGTCGACCAGCTGGCGGCGGCGGCCCGCACCGAGCTGGCCGCCGGCACCGGCGGCATCAAGCTGGTCGCCACCGGCGGCGTCCTCACCCCCGGAGCGGCCCTCGGCAACGCGCCCTTCGCCGAGGACGAGCTGGCCGCCGCGGCCGCGGTCGCTCGCGAGCAGGGCCGGTGGGTCGCCGCCCATGCCATCGGGCACGAGGGCACCAAGCGGGCGCTGCGCGCCGGGGCGACCAGCGTCGAGCACGGCTACCTCCTCGACGACGAGACGGTCGAGCTGATGGCCACGACCGGTGCGGTGCTGGTGACCACCCAGGTCGCGGTGGCCCGGATGCTGCGCAACCGGCACCTGGTCGACCCGGCCGTGGTGGCCCGAGCCGAGGAGATCAAGGACGTGGCCATCACCTCGCTGCGGCGCGCGGCGCGGGCCGGCATCCCGATCGCCGGCGCCACCGACGCCGGCACCCCGTTCAACCCGCACGGCGGGGTGGCCGAGGAGGCGGCGCTGCTGGTCGCCGACATCGGGCTGACGACGGCGCAGGCGCTGCGGGCGGTCACCGCCACCGCCGCCCGCTGCCTGCTGCGGCCGGACCTGGGGCACCTGTCGGTCGGCGCCCCCGGACACGTCGTGGTCACCGGCGCCGACCCGCTGGACGACGTGACCGCCCTGACCGACGTCCGCACCGTCGTCCTCGGCGGCCGGCTGGTCGACATCCCGGAGAGGACGACATGACCGACACGCCCACGATCTCCCTGCCCACCCCACCCCCGCCGGGGGCGAACTACGTCCCGGCCCGCCGGCACGGCGACCTGCTCTTCATCGCCGGCCAGCTGCCCTTCGTCGACGGGCGGCTGCCGCGCACCGGCAAGGTCGGCGACACCGTCGACGTTCCCGAGGCCGCGAAGCTGGCCCGGCTGGCGGCGCTCAACGGGCTCGCCGTGGCCGACGCGCACCTCGGGTCGCTGGCCGGCGTCTCGGTCGTGCAGGTCACCGTCTTCGTCGCCAGCACCCCCGACTTCACCGAGCAGCACCTGGTGGCCAACGGCGCCAGCGACCTGCTGATCGAGGCGCTCGGCGAGCGGGGCCGGCACGCCCGCACTGCCGTCGCCGCCCCGGTGCTGCCGCTGGACATCCCGGTCGAGGTCCAGCTGGTGCTGGGGGTCGAGGCCCCGTGACCGCCGTGCACGTCGACGAGCAGCTGCTGGACACCTACGTCACCGAGCTGGGCGCCCTCGGCGAGACCCCGGACGGCATGTACCGGTTCATGTACGACGAGGCCTGGCAACAGGCGCGGGACGCCCTGCTGCGGTGGATCGACGACGCCGGCCTGGAGGGCCGGGTCGACGCGGTGGGCAACGTGTTCGGGCGGTTGCCGGGCTCCGGCGACGGCGTCGTCCTCACCGGCTCGCACGTCGACACGGTGCCCTCCGGCGGGAAGTACGACGGCGCGCTCGGCGTGGTCGGTGGGCTGGCGGCGCTGGCCGCGCTGCGCGCCCAGCACGGCACCCCGGTGCGCACGCTGGAGGTGGTCGCCCTGTGCGAGGAGGAGAGCAGCCGCTTCCCGGCCAACTTCTTCGGCACCCGCGGGATGCTCGGCCTGATCTCCCCCGACGAGCCCGACCGGCTCCGCGACCGGGACGGCGTGCTGCTGGCCGACGCCATGCGGCAGGCGGGCCTGGACCCGGCGGCGGCGGCGAGCGCGGAGCGGCACGACCTCCGTGCCTTCCTGGAGCTGCACATCGAGCAGGGCCGGGTGCTCGCCGACGAGGGCGTCGACGTGGGCCTGGTGGAGGTCATCCCGGGCATCGCCTGGGAGACGATCACCGTGCGCGGCCGGCAGGACCACGCCGGCGCCACCCCGATGGACCTGCGCCGGGACGCCCTCCAGGCGGCGGCGCAGATGGCCCGGGAGATCACCACCGCGGTCGAGCAGGAGGGCCGGCCGGCCGTGGTCACCACCGGGCGCTGGACCGTCGAGCCCGGGCAGCCGAGCATCGTGCCGGGGCTGGCCCGGTTCTCCGTCGACCTCCGGCACCCCGACCTCGGGGTCCGGGACCGGCTGCTGGACACGGTGCACCGGATCTGCACGGCCGTGGCCGAGCGGCACGGGGTCGAGGTGGACGTCGTCCGGGACAAGGACGAGGAGCCGGCGACGATGGACGCCGACCTGCTGGACGTGCTCCGCGGCTCCGCCGAGGAGTGCGGCGCCAGCTGGCGGCGGATGCCCAGCGGCGCCGGGCACGACAGCCAGCTGATGGCCTCCCGGGTGCCGACGGCGATGGTCTTCGTGCCCAGCGTCGAGGGCCGCTCGCACACCCCGGCGGAGTACACCTCACCGGCCGACTGCGCCCGCGGCGCCTCCGTCCTGGCCACCGCCCTCCACCGACTCGCCTGGTGATCCCGGGAGGGGCCAAAGTCGCGACTCTGGCCCCTCCCGGCTTCAGGCGGTGGGGACGGCGGGGCCGGTGTCGGGGAGCTCGTCGCGGTGGACGACGCCGTCCTTGACCACCAGGACCACCCGGCCGGTCGCGGTGATGTCGGCGACCGGGTCACCGTCGACCACGACCAGGTCGGCGAGCTTGCCGACCTCCAGGGTGCCGAGCTCGTGCGCCAGCCCGAGGTTCTCCGCGGCCCCGCGGGTGGCGGCGATGATCGTCTGCATCGACGTCAGGCCGTGCTCCACCATCAGCGCCAGCTCGCGGGACAGGTCGCCGTGCGGGTTGAACGGCGTGCCGGCGTCCGTGCCCGCGGCGATCTTCATCCCGGAGGCGACCGCGGCCGCGAAGCTCTCCCGCTGCTTGGCCGCCTCCCGCTCGGCCTTGTCCACCACCCACTCGGGGATGCCGGCGGCCATGCCGTTCCGGATGATCCCGTCGACGGCGAGGATCGTCGGCACCAGGAACGTCCCCTGGGCGACGGCGATGTCCAGCAGCTCGTCGTCGAGGTAGAAGCCGTGCTCGATGGAGTCGATGCCGGAGATCAGCGCGTTGTGGATGCCGGACCGGCCGATGGCGTGCGTGGTCACCCGGCGGCCGGAGTTGTGCGCCTCCTGGGCGACG
The DNA here is from genome assembly GCF_026967995.1 of Modestobacter sp. VKM Ac-2979. Classification (NCBI taxonomy): domain Bacteria; kingdom Bacillati; phylum Actinomycetota; class Actinomycetes; order Geodermatophilales; family Geodermatophilaceae; genus Modestobacter; species Modestobacter sp. VKM Ac-2979. Next base: position 279,929 of record NZ_JAPVBO010000007.1, on the reverse strand, counting down.
ACCGCCAGCTCCTCGGGCAGCAGCGCGGTCTGGGTCGGTGAGACGCCCGGGGTGAGCACGCCACCGGTGGCCATCACCTTGATCACCGCGGCGCCGGCCTTGATCTCCGCGCGGGTGGCCTTGCGCACCTCGTCGGAGCCGTCGGCCTCGCGGCCGATGAAGTGCCCGTGCCCGCCGGTCATGGTGATCACCCGGCCGGCCGCCTGCACCCGCGGCCCGGGCACCAGCCCGCGGTCGATCGCCTTGGCCAGCTCCACCACCACGTCGTCGGCGGCCCCGCAGTCGCGCACGGTGGTAACGCCGGACATCAGCGTCTCCACCGCCCCGGCGGCCGCCCGGAGGGTGGCCAGCGGCACCGTGTCGCCGGCGGTCTGCGCCATCAGGTCCGGGGCACCGTCGGCGGTCAGGTGCACGTGGCAGTTGATCAGACCGGGCAGCACGGTGCGGCCGCCGCCGTCGATGACGTTCTCCGGGGCGGTGCTCGGCGCGTCGGCGGCCGGGCCGATCCAGACGATCCGGCGGCCCTCGACCACCAGCGCCTGCTCGGGGACGGGCGCGGAGCCGGTGCCGTCGACGACGGTGACGTTGCGGAGCAGGAAGCTGGCGGGGGTCATGCGGTGCCTTCCGGTCAGGTGGTCAGGCGGCCGAACAGGGTCAGGTCGACGTTGCCGCCGCTGGCGATCGAGACGACCCGGGTGCCCGGGGGCAGGTCGAGGACACCGGTCATCAGCACCGCCAGCGGGGCGGCGGCCGAGGGCTCCAGCAGCAGCTTGGTGCGGGAGACCGCCAGCGGCAGCGCCCGCAGGATGTCCTCGTCGCTGACCGTCACCACCTGCTCGACGAAGGCCTGCACGTGGTCGACGGTGACCTGCCCGCTCATCGGCGCGGCCAGGCCGTCGGCGACGCTGCGGGCGGTGGGGAGCCGCACCGGCCCCCCGGCGGCCAGGCTGCGGGTCATCACGTCGGCGGTCTCCGGCTCCACGCCTATCACCCGGACCCCCGGCGCCAACCGGGCCAGCGCCGCGGCGACCCCGGAGATCAGCCCGCCCCCGCCGACCGGCACCAGCACCACCTCGGCGTCGGGCACGTCCTCGGCGATCTCGAGGCCGACGGTGCCGGTGCCGGCGACGACCGCGGGGTCGTCGAACGGGTGCACCGGCACCCGGCCGGTCTCGGCGACGGTGGCGGCATAGGTCTCCAGCAGGTCGCCGTCGGTGAGGACGACGTCGGCCCCGTACCCGCGGCAGGCGGCGATCTTCGCCGGCACCGCGGTCGCCGGCATGACCACCGTGCCGGGCACCCCGACACTGGCGGCCGCGTAGGCGACCGCGGCCCCGGCGTTGCCCGCGGACAGCGTGATCACCCCGCGGGCGCGCTCGTCGGGAGGCAGCGACAGCACCTTGTTCAGCGCCCCGCGGGCCTTGAAGCTGCCGGTCCGCTGGAACACCTCGGCCTTGAGGTCCAGCCGCACCCCCCACAGCTCACCGAGGCTGGTGGAGCGGAGCACCGGGGTGCGGTGCACCCGGTCGGTGAGCCGCGCCGCCGCCGCCCGGACGTCGTCCAGGGTGACCAGCGGAGCCGTGCCCAGATCGGCGGTCACCCGGCCGGCCCGTCGACGGTCCGCATCCGCGGGTCCAGGGCGTCGCGCAGGCCGTCGCCGAGCAGGTTGAACGCGAGGATGGCCAGGAAGATCGCGATCCCGGGGAACGTGGTGAGGTGCGGGGCGCTGAAGATGAACTGCCGCCCCTCCCCCAGCATCGTGCCCCACTCGGCAGTGGGTGACTGCACGCCCAGCCCGAGGAAACCCAGGCCGGCGGCGAGCAGGATGCTCACCCCGATGCTGAGCGTGCCGTGCACCAGCACGGGGGTCAGCGAGTTGCGGAACACGTGCCGGGTGATGATCCGCAGGTTGCTGGCACCCAGCGCCCGGGCCGCCTCGACGTAGGGCTCCTCGCGCAGGCTGAGCACCGAGGAGCGCACCAGCCGGATGATCACCGGGATCACGCTGATCCCGACCGCGATGATCACGTTCTGCAGGCTGACGCCCAGGACGGCGACCAGCGTGAGGGCCAGCAGGATGGAGGTGAAGGCGAACATCATGTCGGCGAACCGGGAGATCGCCAGGTCCGCCCAGCCGCCGTAGTAGCCGGCGATCATCCCCAGCGGGACGCCGATGACCAGGCCGATCGAGACGGCCAGGACGCCGATCAGCAGCGAGATGCGGGCGCCGAACATCAGCCGGGTGGCGATGTCCCGGCCCAGCTGGTCGGTGCCCAGCCAGTGCTCGGCCGACGGCCCCTGGATGGCGACCGACAGGTTCTGCGCATTCGGGTCGTACGGCGAGATCAGCGGGGCGAAGATCGCCAGCACGACGAACGTGACGATGATGCCCAGCCCGATCATCGCCGGCGTGTGGTGCCGGAACCGGCCCCAAGCCCTCATCGGACCCTCTCCCTCATCAGTACCGGATCCGCGGGTCGACGACGACGTAGAGCACGTCGACGATCACGTTGAGCAGGATGAACGCCGCGGCGTAGACCAGGACGATCCCCTGGACGACGGCGAAGTCGCGGGCACCGATCGAGTCGACGAGCAGCCGCCCGATGCCGGGCCAGCCGAACACCGTCTCGGTCAGCACCGCGCCGCCGAGCAGGGCGCCGAACTGCAGGCTGATGACCGTCAGGATCGGGATGAACGCGTTCCGCAGCCCGTGCCGGATGATCACCGTGGTCGGCGGGGCGCCCTTGGCCTCGGCGGTGCGGACGTAGTCCTGACCGAGCACCTCGAGCATGCTGGCCCGGGTCATCCGGGAGATCAGCGCCGTGGAGAAGGCCGCCAGCGTCACCGCCGGCAGCACGATGCTCAGCGGCTCCCCGCTGCCCGCGGCCGGCAGCCAGCCGAGGGTGACCGCGAAGAGCAGGATGAGCAGCAGGCCCAGCCAGTAGACCGGCATGGACACGCCCATCATCGCCACGCTGGAGATCACGTGGTCGACGATCGAGTTGCGGCGGACGGCGGCCACCACCCCGGCGGTGACCCCGGCGATGGTGCCGATGATCGTCGCCACGACCGCCAGGATCAGCGTCGCCGGCAGCCGGACCGCGATCTCGCTGGACACCGGTGCCGAGGTGCGCGCCGAGGTGCCCAGGTCACCGGTCAGCACGCCGGTGATGAACGACCAGTACTGGGTCAGCAGCGACTGGTCGAGCCCCAGCTCCGCCCGGAGCCGGGCGACCTGGTCCTCGCTGGCGTTCAGCCCGGCCAGCACCCGCGCGGGGTCGCCGGGCAGCACGCGCAGCATCAGGAAGATCAGGATCGACACCCCGAACAGGGTGATCAACGACAGCAGCAGGGTGCGCACGATGTGCGCCGCGGTGCCCTTCATCCCCGTCCTCTCCCGTACCCGGACCGGCGGCTCGCGTGCACCGCCGGGCGATGGCCGCCCCTGCCCGCAGGCAGGGGCGGCCGTCCGATGGTGGTCAGTTCGCCGGCCGGGCGTACATGGCGTCGAACTTCTCGACCGGGGTGGCGCTCACACCGGTGATGTCCGCGTCGTAGACGATCGGGAACGACTGGGTCCAGAGGAAGATCCACGGGGCGTCATCCCAGATGATCTGCGAGGCGTCGCAGTACAGCTGCTCACGGGTGTCCCGGTCGGTCTCCACGTCCGCCTGGGCGAGCAGCGCCTCGACCTCGGGGTTGGTGTAGAACGACGTCCCCAGACCGGCCGGCGGGTGGGTCGCCTGGCGGAACATCTGCATCTGGAAGTCGGCGTCCAGGTAGGCCGGGGCCCAGCCGAGCAGGTGCGCCTCCGGCGTGTTCTCCGTGACCGGTGCGTTCACCCGGGCGAGGAACGACGGGAAGTCGCTGGTGGAGACGCTGACGTCCAGACCGGCCTCGCGCAGGTAGCCGGCGATCGCCTCGGCCGCCTGGGCGTCCTGCACGTAGCGGCCGCTGGGGGTGAGCAGCTCGATGCTCGCCCCGACCGCGCCGGCCTCCTCCAGCAGCTGCCGCGCCTGCTCCGGGTCGTACTCGTAGGAGCCGGTCTCGCAGTAGCCGAACAGGCTCGGGGCCATCGGTGCGTCGAGCACCTCGGCGGCGCCGAAGAGCACGTTGTCGATGATCGCCTGCTTGTCGACCGCGTAGTTCAGCGCCTGGCGCACCCGGGGGTCCTGCATCACCGGGTCGGTGTTGTCCAGCGCGATGAAGATGGTGCGGTCGCTCTCGGCGAGCAGCACCTCGACGTCCTCGTTGGCTTGCAGCGCCTCGATGTCCGAGACCGGCGGCAGGATGATCATGTCGACCTGGCCGGCGAGCAGCAGGCTCTCCCGGGTCGCCGCCTCGGGGACCACCCGGAAGACGACGGTCTCGTAGTAGGGCTCCTCGCCCCAGTAGTCGTCGTACTTGGTGACGGTGAGGCTCTCCCCGGCGGTGTACTCGCCGAACTCGTACGGCCCGGTCCCGACCGGCCGGGTGTACTCCTGGTAGCTGTTGCCCTCCGCGTCGACCGAGGTCGGGGAGATGATCCCGGCGACCGTCGCAGACAGCGCGCTGACGAAGCCGGGCGAGGGCTGGCTGAGGCTGACCTCGACGGTGTTCTCGTCGACGGCGGTGGCCGACTCGAACGCCGCGAACGCCGCGCCCTGCGGCACGGTCAGCTCCGGGTCGGTGATCCGCTCGAGGTTGTAGACGACGGCCTCGGCGTCGAACGGCGTCCCGTCCTGGAACGTGACGCCCTCACGCAGCTCGAAGGTGAGCGTCAGGCCGTCCTCGGAGACCTCGTAGGACTCGGCGAGGACCCCGGCGATCTCCCCCTCGTCGTCGATCTCCACCAGCGTCTCGACGACGTAGTCGACCATGTTCGACACGGTCGTCGTGGTCTGCCCGGCCGGGTCGAACGTGTCCGGGTCGATGCCCACGGCGATGGAGAAGGTGGCGTCCCCACCCTCCCCGTCGGCCGCGGGCGCTTCCGGGTCGCTGACGCTGCAGGCGCTGAGCAGCAGGCCCAGCGCCGCGGCGGCGGCCAGGGACCTGATCCGGGAGGGGCTGCGACGTGCTCGGGTCGTGTTCATCGGCTTCCGCTCTGACGAGGTGACACGCAACGGGACGGACGGTGGGACGGTGTCGTCGGCGACGACGGGGCTGGTGGGGAGGCGGGACCGGTCACGCGATCACCGGCTTGACCTCGGCGAAGTGACAGGCACTGGGGTGGCCGGAACCGGCGCGGTCGATCAGCGCCGGCTCCTCCTCGGCGCAGATCTGCTGGGCCTTGGGGCACCGGGTCCGGAAGTTGCAGCCCGACGGCGGGTTCGCCGGGCTGGGCACGTCGCCGGTGAGGATCATCCGCTCCCGGCTGCCGCGCTTGGTCGGGTCCGGGATCGGCACCGCCGACAGCAGCGCCTGCGTGTACGGGTGCGTGGGGCGGGCGTAGATGTCGGCCCGGTCGCCGATCTCGACGACCTTGCCCAGGTACATCACCGCGACCCGGGTGGAGATGTGCCGCACCACCGACAGGTCGTGGGCGATGAAGACGTAGGCCAGGCCGAGCCGGTCCTGCAGTTCCTGGAGCAGGTTGACCACCTGGGCCTGGATCGAGACGTCGAGGGCCGAGACCGGCTCGTCGAGCACGAGGACCTGGGGGTCCAGCGCCAGCGCCCGGGCGATGCCGATCCGCTGCCGCTGCCCGCCGGAGAACTCGTGCGGGTACCGGCTGGCCTGCTCGGCGCTGAGCCCGACGGACTCCAGCAGGTCGTCGACCTTGGCGCGCAGCTCGCTGCCGGAGGCCAGGCCGTGGATCTGCAGCGGCTCGGCGACGATGCCGCGCACCGTCATCCGCGGGTTCAGCGAGGTGTAGGGGTCCTGGAAGACGAACTGCATCTCCCGGCGGACCGCCTTCATCTGGGCCCGGCCGAAGCCGGTGATGTCCACGCCCTTGAAGTGCACCGAGCCCGACGTCGGCTCCAGCAGCTTGACCAGGGTGCGGCCGGTGGTGGTCTTCCCGCAGCCGGACTCCCCGACCAGGCCGAGGGTCTCCCCCGCGGTCAGCGTGAAGCTCACCCCGTCGACGGCGTAGACCGTGCCGACCTGCCGCCGGGTGACCCCACCGCGGATCGGGAAGTGCGTCTTGAGGTCGGTGACCCGGAGGATCTCGGTGCCGTGCGCGGCGCGGGTGTGCAGGTCCTGGGAGGCGCCGGTCGGCGTGGCCACGGAGCTCATGCGCCGCCGCTCCCCAGCCGGGCACCCATCTCACGGGACACGACGGCCATCTCGGCAGGGACCTCCTCGGAGAAGTGGCAGGCGGCGCGCGCGCCGTTGCCGGTGTCGTAGAGCGGTGGCACCTCGGTGCGGCACAGCTCACGGCCCTTGGACACCCGGCAGCGCGGGTGGAAGGAGCAGCCGGGAGGGAGGTCGATCAGGTTCGGCGGGGCCCCCGGGATGGGGTCCAGCCGGGCCAGGTCGACGTCCAGCCGGGGCAGGCTGCTCATCAGGCCGAGCGTGTACGGGTGCCGCGGGGCGGCGAAGATCGAGAAGACGTCGGCGACCTCGACCACCTTGCCGCCGTACATCACCACCACCCGGTCGGCGTGCTCGGCGATCAGGCCGAGGTCGTGGGTGATGAGGATGGTGGCGGCGTTGGTGCGTTCCTTCGCCGTCTTCAGCACGTCGAGCACCTGGGCCTGGATCGTCACGTCCAGGGCGGTGGTGGGCTCGTCGGCGATGAGCACCTTCGGGTCGTTGGCGATCGCCATCGCGATCATCGCCCGCTGCCGCATCCCGCCCGAGTGCTCGTGCGGGTACTGGTCGAAGCGGCCCTCGGGGTTGGGGACGCCGACCATCGTCAGCAGCTCGACCGCCCGGGCGCGGGCGGCGTCCTTGCTCAGCTTCTTGTCGTGCAGCCGGAGCGCCTCGGAGATCTGGGCCCCGACGGTCAGCACCGGGTTCAGGCTGGTCATCGGGTCCTGGAAGATCATCCCGATCTCGCTGCCGCGCAGCCGCCGCAGCTCCTTGGTCGGCATGGTCAGCAGGTCGCGACCCTCGAAGAGGATCTCGCCGCCGGTGATCCGCCCCGGCGGGCTCTGGATCAGGCCGAGGATCGACATCGCGGTGACGCTCTTGCCGGAGCCGGACTCGCCGACGACGCCGAGGGTCTCGCCGGGGAACAGGTCCCAGCTGACGTCGTTGACGGCCTTCACGACGCCGGCGGGGGTGACGAATTCCGTCGTCAGGCCCCGGACGGAGAGAACAGGACTGCTCACAAACAGCGCCTCCTCGACCGATCAGTGGCTGAAAGCTAGATCACTGCGACCGGGTTTGGGTGACGGTCATGTCACGACGGTGAGTCCATGCGTTCCGTGTGACTGGCCTCACACTCTGTGTGCCGAAGGGGGCAGCCTACTGCTCGCCGGCCACCGGATCGGACCAGACGTCCATCCGCACCGTGCCGGTCGCGCGCCCCTCGACGTCGAGCAGGTGGCCCATCCGCTTGACCGCCCGCAGCACAACCAGCCGGTCCACCACGACGACGTCGGGCACCACGTGGGAGAGCTCCTGCTCGAAGCGGTGCACCTCCTCCAGCGAGGCCAGCCAGGCCACCACGAGCAGGCTCGGCGTGCCGGCCAGCGTCGTCGACAGCCGCACCTGGCGCAGCCGGCCCAGCCGGGCCGCGGCGTCGTCCAGCCGCCCGGCCGGGGCGTCGGCCGACAGCACGACCATCACCGGCAGCCCGGCCAGCGGCGCGGCCACCTCGGTGCGCAGCAGCACCGCGCCGGAGCTGATCAAGCGGTCCACCCGGCGGCGCGCGGTCGGCTGGCTGATCCCGGTCGCCGCGGCGAGGGCGGCGTAGGACGCCCGGCCGTCCTCCCCCAGCGCCGACATCAGCTCCCGGTCGACCTCGTCGAGCACGGTGGGGCGAATCAGCTGCGGCGGCCCGCCACTGGCCCCGGCCGAGGACAGCACGCCCAGCCGCCAGGTGCTGCCCTCGGCGTAGAGCCGGGTGGCGATCCGCGCCCGGGTGCCGGTGACCCCGGGCACCCGGTCCAGCCGCTCCAGCAGGTAGCGGCCCAGGGTGGGCAGGTCGACCGCGGCCACGGTCAGCATCAGGTCCCGGCCACCGGCGGTGATGTCCACCGACAGGGCGTGGGCGTCGCCGGCCAGCTCGTTGGCGACCCGGGTCTTCTCACTCGGCAGGCAGGTCACGTCGACGTAGGCCAGCACCTGGGCGTGGTGCGACCCCGGGCCGGGCGTGCCGGTGACCCAGGCGGCGCCGGCTGCGCGCAACCGGTCCCACCGCCGGGACGCGGTGACCGCGTTGGTGCCGACCATCGCCGCCACCTCCGTCCACGGGGCGCGCGGGTCACGCTGCAACGCCTCGACGAGGGCGAGGTCGTCCTCGTCCAGCACAACTGATCGAGTCACTTCAGGCGCCTCTCGTGACGGATGACTGCAAATCCTGTCGGAGAACCTGCCGAACTCCTAACGTCCCGCCCACCGATCCGAGGAGGGCACGTGATCCGGTCAAGCGCGCTGCGCGAGGACGCCCGAGCGATGCAGGACGAACTGGTCCAGTTGCGGCACGCGCTGCACCGGCGGCCCGAGGTGGGGCTGCAGCTGCCCTGGACCCAGGAGACCGTGCTGACCGCCCTCGACGGCCTGGGCCTGGAGGTCAGCACGGGCACCGCGCTCACCTCGGTGACGGCGGTGCTGCGCGGCGGCCGGCCCGGCCCGGCGGTGCTGCTGCGCGGTGACATGGACGCCCTCCCCGTGCAGGAGCAGACCGGGGTGGAGTTCACCAGCCAGGTCGACGGCACGATGCACGCCTGCGGGCACGACCTGCACACCGCGATGCTGGTCGGCGCCGCACGGCTGCTGAGTGCGCACCGGGAGTCCCTCGCCGGCGACGTCGTCCTGATGTTCCAGCCGGGCGAGGAGGGCTGGGACGGCGCCGGGTACATGCTCCGCGAGGGCGTGCTGGACGCCGCCGGGTCCCGGGTCACCTCCGCCTACGGGATGCACGTGATGTCGGCGATGAACCCCCGCGGGGAGTTCACCACCCGCCCGGGCACGCTGATGGCGGCCAGCGACGAGCTGCGGGTGACCGTGCGCGGCAGCGGCGGCCACGGCTCGGCCCCGCACCTGGCGCGCGACCCGATCTCGGTGGCCGCGCAGCTGATCGGCGACCTGCAGACGATGATCACCCGCCAGTTCGACGTCTTCGACCCGGTGGTGCTCACCGTCGGGCTGTTCTCCGCCGGCACGAAGCGCAACATCATCCCCGACGAGGCGACCTTCCAGGCGACCGTGCGCACCTTCTCCGCCGAGGCCCGGGAGCGGATGCGGATCGCCTCCGTGCGGCTGTGCGAGTCGGTCGCGGCCGGCTACGGGCTGGAGGCCGAGGCGCTGTACCTGGAGGAGTACCCGGTGACGGTCAACGACCCGGCGCACACGGCGTTCGCGGCCGGGGTGGCGCAGGAGGTCTTCGGCGAGGAGCGGTACGCGCCGAAGCTGTTCCCGCAGTCGGGGTCCGAGGACTTCTCCCGGGTGCTGGCGGAGGTGCCCGGCTGCTACCTGTTCCTGGGCGCCGCCGTGGGCGAGGACCACGCCGACGCCCCGAACAACCACAGCCCGCGGGCACAGTTCAGCGACGAGGTGCTCGCCGACGGCGCCCTGCTGCACGCCGAGCTGGCGATGCGGGCACTGGAGCGCGACGCCGCCGCCTGACCGGCCCGCAGACAGACGTACGCCCCGCCCCGGATCGTCCCCGGGGCGGGGCGTACGTCGTGGTCGGCCGGCGCTCCGCCGGCCGACCGCTGCTACTCGGCGGCCTCGGCGAACGAGGCGTCGATGTAGTCGCTCTCCGGCAGCGCCTCCTCGTACTCCAGCGCGCCGCCCTCCATCCAGATCCGCTCCATGGCGGTGAGCTGGTCGGGCAGCGGGGCCAGGTCGGGCAGCCAGGTGTAGAGCGGGACGGCAGCGACCTCCTCGGCGGTCTGCCCGGTCGCCTCCCCGATGATCCCGAGGTTCTCCTCGGAGTACCGGTCCTCGCCCTGGAGGTCCTTGGCGGCGCGGGCGAGCGCGTCGAAGAACGGCTGGGCCAGGTCGGACTCGGCGAACTCCTCGCCGTAGATCACGCCGGTGCCCGAGGTGCCCGACGGCGGCACCCACAGCGACGTGCCGGTGCCGTCCTCGATGGCCATCGTGGAGAACGGGGCACTGATCAGGCCGGCAGCGATGCTGCCGTTGGCCACGGCGGTCGGCATGTCCGGGTTGCCGAGGTTGACCAGGTTGACGTCCCCGAGCGACAGCCCCTCCTCCTCCAGCGCGAGGGCCAGCAGGTAGGCGCCGGTGCCGCCCGCACCGCCGGCCGCGCCGATCTCCCGGCCGGCCAGGTCGCCGGCGTCGGTGACCTCGCCGGACTCGACGAGCGAGGTGGCGGCGACGAGGTCGGTGGGCGACTCCGCGCTGCCGTCCGAGACGCCCATCGAGCCCACGACCTTGACGTTCAGGCCGCTCTGGATGGCGGAGAACATGCCGGCCGAGAAGCCGGCGGCGACGACGTCGAGCTGGCCGGCCGACGCCAGCGGCACGGCGTCCTGACCCGACTTCACCGTCTGCAGGTTGATGTCGATGCCCTCGTCGGCGAAGTAGCCCTTGGCGTCGGCGACGTACAGCGGAGCGAAGATCGGCAGCTGCACGTACCCGACGTCGACCGTCTGCAGCTCACCACCCTCGCCGCCGGCCGCGGCATCGGTGTCGGTGTCGGCCTCCCCCGACGAGCAGGCGGTCAGCGCGATCCCGACGGTCGCGGTGAGCGCGAGCAGCTTGGTGTTCCTCATGGCTTCGTTGCCTTTCTCTTGGACCCGCCAGCGTGCTTCCAGGGGAGCAGCGCCTTCTCGAGCAGGATGATCAGACCGGTGGCGATCGCACCGAGGAGGGAGACGGCGATGAGGCCGACGAACATCTTCTCCGGCTGGAAGAGCTGCCAGGAGTTCCAGATCAGGTAGCCCAGGCCGTCGTTGGACGCGACGAACTCGACGGCGGTGATGACGATGACCGCCATGCCCGCCGAGACGCGCAGGCCGGTCATGATGCTGGGCAGCGCACCGGGCAGCAGGACGTACCGGAACAACTTCCAGCCGCTGGCCCGGTAGGCACGGGCGGCCTCGATGATCCGCGCGTCGATCTGGACGATGCCGGCGAGGGTGTTGATCTGGACGACGAAGAACACCGAGATCGCGACCGACAGGACCTTCGGCGTCTCGGTGAGCCCGAAGATCAGCAGCAGCAGCGGCAGGATGGCGATCTTGGGCAGCGCGTAGAGCGCGGTGAACGTCGGGCCGAGGGCGGCGCGCAGCGGGCGCCAGACGCCCATCAGCAGGCCGGCGATGACACCGAACACCGAGCCCAGCACCAACCCGGCGACCAGCCGGCCGACCGTGGCGACGGTGTGCGTCCACAGCTCACCGCTGAGCAGCATCTCCCAGCCGCGCTGGGCGATCTGGGTCGGCGGCGTGAACAGCCGCGCGTCCAGGACACCGGTGCGGGCGGCGACCTCCCAGAGCAGCAGCAGGGCGATCGGCGTGAGCACCGCCAGCAGCAGGTCGCGAGCCTTGAGCCGCCGTTCCCGGCGGAAGTCCCGCTGCATCGCCCGGTCGAGCTCGGCGGCTCCCGCGGCGTTCGGGTCGGCCACCGCGGAGGCGCCGACGGGACGGGGCGTGGTGGTGGTCATGCGTACCTCACAGAGAGCTGGACCTCGTCGCGGAGCGACTCCCAGATGGACTGCCGGGCCTGGGCGAACTCCGAGGTGCCCTCGATGGCGACGTCCCGCGGCCGGCTGAACGGGACGTCGATGACCTCCTTCACCCGCCCGGGGCGGGCCGACATCATCACGATCTGGTCGCCCAGCAGCAGGGCCTCCTCGATCGCGTGGGTGACGAGCACGACGGTCTTGCGCTCGGCCTCCCACAGCCGCACCAGCAGCTCCTGCATGAGCATCCGGGTCTGCGCGTCCAGCGCACCGAGCGGCTCGTCCATCAGCAGCGAGGGTGAACCCGTGGCGAAGGCCCGGGCGATGGCGATGCGCTGCCGCATGCCGCCGGAGAGCTGGTGCGGGTAGGCCTGCTCGAAGCCGGTCAGGCCCACCTCGGCGATCCAGTGCCGGGCGTGCTCGTCGCGCTCCTTCTTGCCGACGTTGGCCATGTGCTCGCCGAAGGCCACGTTCTGCAGCACGTTGAGCCACGGGAACACACCGTGCTCCTGGAAGACGAAGGCCGACTTGGGCACCGCGCCGGCCTCGAGGTGGTCGGTCACCTCACCGGAGGTCGGCGTCTCCAGCCCGCCGAGGATCCGCAACAGCGTGGACTTCCCGCAGCCGGACGGACCGACGATGCAGGTGAAGGAGCCGGTACGGAACTCCAGGTTGATGTCGCTGAGCGCGTGGACGTTGCCGTGTCGGCCCACGAACGCCTTGGAGACGCCGCGGGTGGTGAACGCGGGGCGGCCGACGTCGGCCGACGTCGTCGTCGTCTGGGTCATGACTGCTCCTCTGTGCGGGTCTGGCGGGGTGATGGTGCCTGGCCCGTTCTGCCGCCCGTCACCGGCCGCCGTCCACGGGCGCGCCGGGAGGGGTGAACGTGGGCGGGGCGGGCGAGCTGAACACCCCGCCGATGGAGCTCCGGTTCCACTCCTCGTCCGCGCCGGGAGAGGCGAGGACGTCGGCGGCGTACGGTTCGGCGTCGTCCCGGGGCTGGAAGCCGATGGCCCGGCCCCCCGCCGGGGAGAGGTAGCCGCGGGTGTTGGCCGAGACCCCCCACACGACGCGGAACCCGGTGGTGCTCGGGTCGAGGGATGCGGCGAGCAGCCGAACGGCGTCGGCCGGCGAGAGCCACGTGCTGAGCATCCGGGAGTCCGTGGGCCGGTCGGTGCGGGAGGCGATCCGCAGGCAGACCACGTCCAGGCCGTACCGGTCGGCATAGAGGCTGCCGAGCGCCTCGACCGCCGCCTTGGTCACCCCGTAGAAGGTGTTCGGGCGCACCGGGACGTCGTCAGGCACCATCGCGCCGGCCGGCGGCACCGGCACGAAGCCCGCCGCGTGGATGGAGCTGGCGAGCACGGCCTTGCCGATGCCGAGCCGGCGAGCGGTCTCCAGCACCGCCTGGGTGCCGTCGACGTTGGCACTGAGCAGGGCCGGCCAGTCGTACTCCAGTGGGATGCCGGCGAGGTGGACGACGGCGTCGCAGCCGGCCATCGCCGCGGCGAGCTGGTCCCGGTCGGTGACCTCGGCGCGCACCCAGGTGCACCCGGACAGTGGCTCCGCGGGCAGCCGCAGGTCGATGCAGACCAGCTCGTGCCCCAGCTCGAGCAGACCGGGGAGGACGTCGGTGGCCAGGCTGCCGGCGGCGCCGGTCACGGCGATCCGCAGCGGGGCGCTCACAGCAGCGCTCCCTGCTTGGTGAGGAGCTCCCGGACGGCGGCGGTGTCGTGCCGGTCCAGGTCGGCGTGCACCACGGCGGCGGCCCCGCAGGCCTGCCCGGTGGCGAACGAGGTGCCCATGACCCGCAGCGAGGAGTAGGCCCGCGGGTCGGAGCTGACCAGCCGCCCCCCTGCCCAGAGGTTGTCGGTGTCCGCCGAGCACAGCGCGCCGTAGGGGATGTCGTACCAGCCCTTGTCCTTGATCCCGCCGTAGACGGTGAGGCCCGGGGTGGCGTGGTCCTCCATCGGCCATCCGCACCGGGCGACGCCGTCCTCGGGGCGGCGTCGCCCGGAGGTCACGTCGTCGGCGACGACGGTCTCCACACCGGCCAGCCGGCGGGACTCGCGGATGCCGATCTGCGGGCCGGTGGCAGCCAGGTAGCTGTCCTGCCAGCCGGTCAGGCCCTGCTGGAAGGCGTGCAGGTACTGCCAGCTCAGCCGACGGGCGTTGGTCTCGGCGGCGGTGATCTCGTGGACGTCGAGGACGTCGCGGTGCTGGTCGGCCAGCAGGAGCATGACCTCCCGGGACAGCGGCATCCGGACGGCGACGCCGCTCTCCCGTGCCAGCTGCGCGCCGCTCCGCTCCCGGTAGGCGAGCACCGCGGTGCTCAGCGCGCCCGCGGAGAGGTCGGCGTCCTCGGCCACGCCGCCCACCCGCATCACCAGGGTGCTGGCCTGTCGAGCGGCGACGTCGGAGACCTGCACCCCGGCGCCGGCGGCGACCAGCAGCACGCCGTCGCCGCTGCAGTCGACGAAGGAGCGGCCGGTGATCGTCTCGCGGCCACCCCGGTGGTCGATGGTCACGTCCGTGACCCGCCCGCCCGCCACCGACGCGGCGATGACCCGACTGTGCAGCAGCAGCGTGACGCCGGCGTCGGTGACCAGGTCGTCGTAGACGCTCTTGGTCGTCTCCAGGTCCAGCAGGACGACGGTGTTGCCCGTCGCCGGGAAGGTCTCGGTCTGGTACAGGTCACGGGCTTCCAGCCGGTCGAGCACCTGCTGGCCCACGCCGCCGACCACCTGGGTGCGGGTCTGGTCGAAGAAGCCGCAGTGCGTCAGCACCGAGCTGGCGGTGGCCGCGCCACCGAGGAAGCCGTACTGCTCGATCAGGCAGACCGTCGCGCCGGCATCGGCTGCACTGACGGCGGCGCCGATGCCGGCCGCTCCTCCGCCGACCACAACCACGTCGAAGTCCACGTCTCGCCTCTCGTCTGGGTTGGTGCGCTCGGCGGCCGGCGCGCTCGGGCGCTCGCGCGCTCCTCGCTCCAGGTCGCGCCGGCCCGCACTGTGGTGCGGCTCACTGCGCCCTATTGATGTTGTCCGCGGTCGGGGTAGACCGCAAATGCCTGTTCCGCAGTAGTGCGATGCCTGTCAGGCATAGGCTGCCCCCGTGGAGCTGCGGCATCTGACCTACTTCGCCCGTGTCGCCGAGGCCGGGTCGGTGAGCGGTGCCGCGGCGATGCTGCACATGACCCAGCCCTCGCTGAGCCGGCAGATCGCCGACCTGGAGCGGGAACTGGGGCACCGGTTGTTCGAGCGGACGGCCGACGGGATGGTGCTCACCGCAGCCGGCCGGGGCCTGCACGAGCACGTCGCGGTGGTGTTCGCCCAGCTCGAGCGGATCCCCGAGGTGGTGCGCACCTTCGGGGCCGGGCAGGAGATCGTCCGCCTGGGGCTCCCACCGGGGGTGCCGCACGAGTGGTTCCTGGCGGTCATCGCCGCGCTGGAGGCCTCCCTGCCGCACGTCGCGCTCTCCCTGGTCGAGGCCAGCAGCGACGAGCAACAGAACCTGCTGCGCAACGGGCTGATCGACGTCGGCCTGCTGCACGTCCAGCCGCCGGACCTCGGCTGCGCCCCGGTGCTCACCCAGGAACTGGGCGTCGCCGTGCCACCGGACTCCCCCCTGGGCGACCGCCCGTCCATCCGCTTCGCCGACCTCGACGGGCGCCGGGTGATGGCACACGCCTCCGGGGAGATCACCAGCGAGGAGGCCCGGCTCCGGTCGGCGTCGGCCGCCGCCGGCGTGCACACCCACTGGATGTTCCGGCGGTTCTCCGTGCACAGCGAGCTGATCGCGGTCAGCTCGAAGGTCGAGGCGGCGCTGATGACCGAGGCGTCGGCCCGGCGCAACCTGTCGGGCTGGCGGTGGGTGCCGTTCATGGAGCGGGACGCCACCGGTCGCGACCTCGCCGTCGTCACCTGGGCCGCCTGGCGCCCGCCGGCCCGAGCCACCACCACCACGCTGGTCCAGGTGCTGGGCGCAACGCCCTGGTCGCCGGGCTGAGCACCTCGCGGGGCGACCCTCCCGCCCCAGTTGTCACACCTCCGCCCGGGCTCCCCGATCCGGGGGCCCTGCGGAGGTAGAACGACTCCATGGGCGTCTCCCCGTGCCCGCAGCACACCGCGGCAGCCGATCTCCAGCTCTCCGTGGCCCTCGACTGCGTGCCCGTGGTCGGCGAGGCGCTGGCCCGCGCCGGCGTGTCCGTCGTCGCCGGCCTCACGCTGACCGGCGCCGGCGAGCCGGTGCCCGGCGCGCGGGTGGTCGTCACGATCGCCTCCTCCGACGGCCCGCTGGGCGACCCGGTCGAGCTGACCGTCGACGTCGAGCCCGGCCGGACGACGGTCTTCACCGACCTCGACCTGCGGCTGGACCCGGCCGTCCTGGCCGGCGTCGCCGAACCGGGCACGGCCACCGTCGAGGCTCGGGTCGAGCGCGACGGGCAGCTGCTGGGCTGCACCCGCACCGCCGTGCGGGTGCTCGCCTCCGGGCAGTGGCTGGCCGCGCCGACGCCGCTGGCCCTGGAACTGCTGGCCGCGCACGTGCAGCCGGGCTCCCCCGCGGTGGCCGGGCTGGTCGGCGCGGCCGCCGACCTGCTTCGCCTGCGCACCGGTGACCCCACGGTCGGCGGGCACCCGACCGGCAGCGCACGCATCGACGGCACCGCACGCCTCGACGGGACGCGCATCGACGAGACGGCCGCGGCGATCGTGGAGGCCATGCGGCGCCGGGCGATCCGGCCGCGCCCCGCGCTCGCGAGCTGGGCCGACGTCCCACAGCGGGTGCGCACCCCCGACCAGGTGCTCGACGACCGGGCCGGCACCAGCCTGGACACCGTGCTCACCCTGGCCGCCGCGCTGGAGCACGCCGGGATCCGCCCGCTGCTGTGGATCGCCGCCGACGGCGCCACCTGCCCCGGGCACGCCTTCCTCGGCTACTGGCGGGTCGAACGCTGCGCCGAGAGCGCGGCCACCACCGAGGTCTCCGGGCTCGCCGAGCTGGTCGAGCAGGGCGCGATCGCCCTGGTGGAGACCACGATGCTGGGGATCGCCGCGGAGCCGGCGACCTTCGGCGACCTGCACCGCACGGCAGCCGCCGCCTGGCTCGCCGGTGACCTGCACCGGGTGCTCGGGGTCACCGACGTGCACCGCGCACGGCTGGACGGCGTCGACCCGCTCCCGCTGCCGGGGCTGCCCGACCGCCGCCCGACCGGGAGCCCGACCCGCACGGGAGCCCGACCGACGGGGACGGCGGCCGCGCTGCTGGACCTGGACCGGGCCGACGGCGGCGTCGTGCCGCTCACCGTGCCGCCCGGGCGGCTGACCGTCCTCGCCGAGCGGCTGGCCGCCGACGCCGCGCTCACCCTGGTGCCCACCGACCAGCTCGGTGCCGCGGCCCGGCGGCGTGGCATCCGGTCGGCCCGGGACCTGCCACCGCACCAGCTCGGCGAGCTGCTCGTCGAGCACGGCGGGCTGTACGCCGAGCTGGGCTCGGTCGACTACGCGCGCCGGCTGGCCGGGCTCGCCGACCGGGCGGCCGCGCTGGTCGAGGAGACTGGCACCGGCGACCTGTACCTGGCGCTGGGGTCGGTGACCTGGGAGCTCGACGGCCGGCCGGTGCGCTCGCCGCTGGTGCTGGTGCCGGTCCTCCTCTCCCGGGTGGCGAGCACCGGCGCCTACCGGCTGACCGCCGACCCGGCGGGGGCGATCGGCCCGAACGGGCACCTGCTGGCCGAGCTGCATCGCCGTACCGGCGTCGCCGTGCCGGCCCTGGACGACGGCGGTGACCCCGACCTGGCCGTCGTCCTGCCGGCGCTGCGGCAGGAGCTGGCCCAGCGCGGACTGCCGCACCGGGTCGAGCCGACCGCCGATCTGGCGGTCCTGCCCGCGGCGTCGGCCCGGATCCGGCAGGACGTCGACCAGCTCGGCGCGGCCGCCCTGCGCAACCCGCTGGTGCCGGTGCTGCTGCGCCCCGGCCAGCCCTTCGTCGACCCCGTGCCGGCACCCGGCAGCGCGTTGGCCACCGACCTCGCCGAGCTCGCCGCGACCCTGCCGCTGCCCGCCGACACCGACCAGCTGCAGGCGATCACCGACGCCACCGCCGGGCGGACCTTCGTGCTCGAGGGTGCACCCGGCACCGGCAAGTCGCAGACGGTCGCCAACCTGGTCGCCGCGGCCGCGGCCGGCGGTCAGCGGGTGCTGGTCCTCGCCGCCCAGCAGTCCGCGCTGGACGCGGTGTCCCGGCGGCTCGACGGCGTGGGGCTCGGCGGGCTGGTCACCGGCCTGCGCCGTCCCGCCGCCGTCCCGCCCGATGCCGGGGACCTCCCGGCGTTCGCCGCCCTCCCTGCGTTCCCCGACGAGCTGCGGACGGCGCGGCGCGAGCTGGCCGGCTACGCCGAACGGCTGCACGCCCCCAACTCCGCCGGCCTGTCGCTGTACGCCGCCCGCGCCGGCGTGCTCTCCGCGGTGCCCGGCACCCCGGCGCTGCCGCTGGCGACGACCTTCGTCGCCACCGCGTCGGCGCGCACCACCGCCAAGGTCCACCAGCTGCTCACCACCCTCCCCGAGGTCGCCGCGCGCACCCGGCCGCGGCCGCGGCACCCGTGGGGGTTCCTCGACTCCGCCGACGCCGACCCGGTGGCGGTGCACGCCGCGGTGCTCGCCGTCGACACGGCGCTGCGCGCGCTGCCGCCCGCCGGGCCGCTGGCGCGGGTGATCGCCGCGGCGCGGACCCCGGAGGACCTCGACGCGGTCGCCACCGTGCTGGCCGGCCCGGACGTTCCGCTCGCCGCGGTGGACGCCGTCCGCACCCCGGAGTGGGCGGAGGACGTCGCCGTGCTGCTCGCCGAGATCTCCGCGTTCGTCACCGCGGCGCATCCCGGGCTCGACGTCGCCCTGCCCGAGGCGCTGGACCTGCCGCTGGCCGGGATCGCCGAGGACGCCGAGCAGGCGGCGGTGTCCGGGCGGTTCGGCCGGGCCAAGCGGCTGGCGGCGGTGCTCACCGAGCTCACCCCGTCGCTGCGGCCGGACGCGCACGTGGAGCCGACCGACGTCCCGGTGCTGACCGCGGAGCTGCTCCAGGTGCAGGGAGCGGCCCGCGAGCTGACCCTGCGCTGCTCGGACGTGGCGGGGCTCGCGGTGCCGTGGAACTGGAACCCGCTGACCGACCCGCAGCTGGTCGAACGGCAGGTCGCCGCCCTGCGCCGGCTCGGCTCCGCACTGGACGGCGACCCGACCTTCACTCCCCCAATGCGCCGCTTCCTGGACACCTCGCCGGCACCGGACCCGGCCCGGGCGGTGGCGGTCCGGAAGCTGCGGGCCGCGCTGACCGCCCTGCCGGTGGCCTGTCTGGGCTCGCTGGACCAGCTCGTCGCGTGGGCCGGGGACACCGGCCTGGTGCGGCTGTGGGACACGACCCAGGATGAGCGGGCCGTCGAGCAGTTCGGCGTCCCGTCACTCGGGCACTGGCTGGACCTGCTGCGGCACCTGCACCTGCTGGAGGCCGCCGGGCTCGCCGAGGCGCGCGCCGCACTGCTGTCCGGAGCGGTGCCCGCCGACGACGCCGTCGCCGCCTTCGACCGCGGGGTGGCCGAGGCGTCGTTCGCCGAGCGCTCGGCGGCCGGCGGGCTCGGCGCCGCCGACGCGCGGGCGGCGGAGCAGGCGGTCCACCGGGCGCTCGCGGCGTCGGCGGCTGCCCGGACCCAGGCGGCTGCGGCCCTCGCCGAGGGCGACCGGACCCGGGCGGTGCTGGCCACCCCGGACGCCGTCGCCCGCTTCCTCCCCCCGACCGCCGGCTCGTTCGACCTGGTGGTGATCGAGGACGCGTCGTCGCTGCGGGTCACCGACGCACTCGGTGCACTGGGCCGGGCGAGCGCGGCGGTGGTGGTCGGCGACCGCCAGCAGCTGCCGCCGCGTGCTGCGGTCGACGAGGTCCCGGACGAGGGGCTGCTCGACGCCTGCGTGCGCGCCGGGGTGCCGCGGCGGGAGCTGACCTGGCACCACCGCAGCGCCGACGAGTCGCTGGTCGCGTTCGCCGACGTCGCGGCCTACGGCTCCCGGCTGACGACGGTGCCCGGCCCGCCGGCCGGGCCGGCGATCTCGCTGGTGCAGGTGGACGGCGTCTTCCTGCGGGCGGGCGAGCAGCGGGGCACCAACCCGGCCGAGGCGGAGGCGGTGGTCGCCGAGCTGCGACAGCGGTTCGCGGCGTCGGCGGAATCGGTGCCCTCGGTGGCCGTGGTGACGCTGCACGGGCCGCAGCGCCGGCTGATCGAGGGCCTGCTGCGGGTGGGCCGGGACCGGGCGGCGGAGGCGCTGGATCGGGGCGAGCTGCGGGTGCGAGAGGTGGAGGCCGCGCAGGGCGAGGAGGCTGACGTCGTCCTGCTGTCGCTGGGGTGCGCGGCCGACGAGCGCGGCTGCCTGCCGCTGGACCTCGGGCCGCTGAACCGGGCCGGCGGTGAGCGACGGCTGACCGTCGCGGTGAGCCGGGCCCGCCGGCAGGTCGTGGTGTTCGCGTCGTTCCGGCTGTCGCTGCTGCGGCCGGTGACGACGACCCAGCCGGGGGTGCGTCGGCTGCGGACCTACCTGGAGCAGGCGGTGCACGGCACGGACACGGTCCCGCGGCGCTCCGGGGCGGTGCCGGACCCGCACCGGGAGGAGGTCGCCGCCGCGCTGCGGGGGCGCGGGCTCGTGGTGCGCACCGACGTCGGGCTCTCCCCGTTCCGGGTCGACCTGACCGTCGCCCGGGCGGAGGCGCCGGCGCGGCCGGTGCTGGCGGTGCTGCTGGACGGCCCGGCGTGGGCGGAGCGGGCGCCGGTGGATCGCGAGCTGGCCTACCTGGAGCTGGCGGAGCTGCGCGGCTGGCCGGCGGTGGAGCGGGTGTGGCTGCCGGAGTGGCTGGCCGAGGAGGAGACGGTGCTCGACCGGCTGGTCGCGGCGGTGGCGGGTGCTGCTCCGGTGGCGCCGTTGCTGCCGCCGCTGCCGGCCCCGGTCGCCGAGGTCGCCGAGCCGCAGGAGGAGATCGACCCGTTCGACCCGGACGCCCCCGACGTGGAGGACGAGGTGTCGACGGCGGAGCCGGTGCGCTGCGCGGCGCACCCGGTGGTGACGCCGGCACTGCTGGCGGGTGAGGTGCCGTTCCGGGCGTGGACGCCGAAGCCGGTGGGCGAGCCGCAGATGCTGCGGCAGCTGGCGAACCCGGAGGCGGCCCGGCTGGTGCGGCGGGTGCTGGCGGCGGGGATCCGGGCGGAGGGGCCGATCCACCGGGAGCGGCTGGCCCGGCTGACCGCGTCGGCGTTCGGGGTGCCGCGGGTGAACGCGGCACGGATGGCGTCGATCCTGGCGCTGCTGCCGGAGCCGGGTGCGGAGTTCCTGTGGCCGGCGACGTCGGACCGGACGCCGCTGGACCCGGCGGGGTGGACGACGTTCCGGCGCCAGGCGGCGAGCACCGACCGGGCGCTGGAGCACGTGCCGCCGGAGGAGATCGGCAACGCGATGGTGGCGCTGTGCCGGTCGGTGGCCGGGATGACCCGCGACGACCTGTTCCAGCAGACGCTGGCGGTGTTCGGGCACCGCCGCCGGCACCCGGTGCTGATGCCGCCGCTGGAGCTGGCGCTGGCCCAGGCGGTGCGGGCCGGCCGGATCACCCGGCAGAGCGCCGGTCAGTGGCTGACCGCGGTGGCGGACGGCGACGCGGACCTGCACGCGGTCCCCACCCCGCCCGTCCCGCCGAGCACGGTGGTGCGGGAACACCTGGACCAGCCCGCCGCAGGGTGATCAGGCCGGGAACCGACGAGGGCTGAGGAGCTGCTCCGGCCGCCTCCGATGTCGGCGGGACATCGGCCCGGACCTGCGCAGCCTGCGGAACCGCCGTCCTGCTGACGGCGGGGCCCGCGATCCCTGCCGCGCTACAGCAGCGGACCGATGAGGATCTCGGTGTCGTCGGGGCGGTAGGTGCGCCATCGTCCGTCCGGTCGTCGTTCGACCCGGAACCCGTGATGCACCTTGTTGTGATGGCGTTCGCACAACAACGCTGAGTTCTGCAGCGAGGTCTCGCCGCCGTGCAGCCAGTGGATCAGGTGGTGGACGTCGCACCACCAGGACGGGGCGCCGCAGCCGGCGAACACGCAGGACTTGTCGCGCCGCTCCACCGCCTTGCGCAGGCCAGGGGTGACCACCCGGTGGTCCCGGCCCAGGTCCAGCGGGACCCCGTCGGGGCCCATGACGATGCGGGAGATGCTGCCGTCACAGGCCAGGTAGCGGGCCCGCGCTGCCGAGATCGTCGCCCCGAAGCCCAGCTCCGCCGCACCCGCGCCGGTGGCCGGATCGACGAGGTCATCGAGATCGACGCCGACCACCACATGCGGCTTGACGGTGCGCAGGATCGGCAGATCACCGGAGGCCAACTGGTTGTCACACAGCTGCACGAGCGCGTCGGCGTTCTGCTGCGCACGGGTCCGCTCATCACCCCTGGGGCGGTCGGCCTGCACGATCGACTCGATCGCCGCCTGCACCTT
This sequence comes from Modestobacter sp. VKM Ac-2979, assembly GCF_026967995.1. NCBI lineage: Bacteria > Bacillati > Actinomycetota > Actinomycetes > Geodermatophilales > Geodermatophilaceae > Modestobacter > Modestobacter sp. VKM Ac-2979. Next base: position 257,673 of record NZ_JAPVBO010000007.1, on the reverse strand, counting down.
CTCCCCACCCACGGCATCCAGGTCGAACCGACCGGTGACGCTGCCATCGGAGTGCTTCGCGATCGTCAACCGGCGGCCCTCCGTCGGATCAGGCTCCGGGCCGTCCGGGTCCAGCGCGTCCTCGAACGCCTGCACCGCAGCCACCAGCGACTGGTGCGGCGATACGGCCGCCACCTGCGCCCACACCCGATCGAAGGGAGCCAGGTCGATGCCCTGCTCGGCGGCTCGAGCCCGCTCCCGCTCCCCCACCGCAGCGGCGACCACGTCCATCTGCGCCGCCGTCACCGCACCCTCAGCGAACCCCGCCGCCAGCGCCGGGAAGTGCTCCAACGCCCGACCCGACCGCAGGATCCGCGACGCGTCACTCGCGGACAACCGGGTGTGCCCGATCAACCACGACCGCATCGACTTCAACCCGTCGTGCTCGGCGGCCTGGGTGGTGTCCGCGCGCCGAACGGTGCGGGTCAACTCAGCCGACGCGCGGTTGACCAGCTGCACCAGGAACGCCGTCCGCTCCAGCACCTGACCGTCCGTGAACGAATGGAGATCGTCGGCCGCCAAGGCGTCCAGAGCCGACATCAACTCGCTCACGGACACCTCCCGACGTATTCGAACATGTGTACGAATACTACCGCCGTCACCAGCTACGGGCAAGGCGAATCCGCAGGTCAGAGGCTTGTCCACAGATCCCGACAGCCCCTTGACGCGGTCGATCGTGGCCCGTCGACGATCGGCCCGGCCGCACGTGCGGCGCACGTGGCCAGCGACCAGCGCCGTGCTGGGACTTGGTCGACGGGAGAGCCGATCACGCGGCACTTCAGGCAGCGGGCCGTGTCGCGTCGAACACGAAACGTGCACACCCGCCGTCCGACCAGAAATCAGATTCCCGGCGGAAACAGCCGGCGAGAGCCGACCTCGCCGACGACCCGCTCCGGCGTTGCTCGACGTCAGCTCGGCGAGTCGTCTCCGCCGGCCGGGCGTGTTGCAGCCCCACGGGGTGTCGGAACCGCAACGCGCGGCACTTTGTGACAAATCCATGACAGCCCTACCGTCATCCGCGCCTGCCGGCCCTGAGTCACCACACACGGTGACACCGGCGAGCACCGCCGAACCGGGCAACCGCCGCATCGTCGCCGCGGACGCCCGGACCGGGGACCCACCGCAGTCTTGGGGTGAAGCGCAACGGCACGCGAGTGCCGGAGCGCCGGGCGAGTTCCCCGCCCGAACCCGTCAGCTAACTCGGTAGGCGGTTGAGGAGAACAAGGAGAACCCGTCGTCCATGACGACCACTCGCACGTCCCCTGCCCGTCGTCCCTCCCGTTCCGGTCGCCGGGCACTGATCGCGCTGTTCGCCAGCGCGGGCGTCGCCCTCACGCCGATGGCCGCCCAGGCCTCGGTCGGCGGCGGTGGCGCGGCCGCCCCAGCACCCGTCGCGGCACCGGTGGCCCCGGTCGCGGCTCCCAACGCAGCTGCCCAGATCATCGTCGACACGGCGCTCGCCCAGCAGGGCAAGCCCTACGTCTGGGCCGGGGCCGGCCCGAACGTCTACGACTGCTCCGGGCTGACGCAGTTCTCCTTCGCGGCCGCCGGCATCACGCTGCCGCACTCCTCCCGCATGCAGTCGACGATGGGCGTGCCCGTGGCCCGCGCCGACCTGCAGCCCGGTGACCTGGTCTTCTTCTACGACCCGGTGGGCCACGTCGGCATCTACATCGGCAACGGCCTGATGGTGCACGCCCCCACCGCCGGGGACGTCGTCCGCACCATCAACGTCGACACCATGTGGGGCTACAACTCCGCGCGCCGGCTGGTCTGACCCGCTCGCCCGAGGGCAGTCGCACGACGAACGCCCCGCTCCCCATACCGGGGAGCGGGGCGTTCGCCGTGCCGGAGGGGCCGATGTCGCGACCCCGGCCCCTCCGAGGGTCAGCCGAGCAGCGGCTCGCCGTCGCGGACGAGCTGCCAGTTCTCCACGTAGAAGTCGGCCGGGTCGATCACGCCGCGCTCCTGGGCCCACTCGATGAGCAGCTGACGGATCTCCAGCTGCTCGTTGTAGACCACCGGGGCCGTGGAGATGTGCGGGAAACCGCCACCGCCGGAGCGCCGGTAGTTGTTCACCGCGACGACGAAGCGGGCGTCGTCGGCCACCGGCTCACCGTCGATCTCCAGCCGGGTGACCCGCTCGCCGACCGGCCGGGAGACGTCCAGGTCGTACTCGACGCCGGAGAGCACGTCGTAGTTGTAGTCCGGCGTGCCGTCGGCGTTGGTGATCGTCTCCGGGTCGACCGGCCCAGTGGCCGGCACCTGGGTGAAGTAGCTCGCCGACTCCTCCAGGTAGTCGCGCACCTGGGCGCCGGTCATCTCCACCGCCTCCAGGGTGTTGTCGAAGACGTAGAGCCCGGCGATGTCCCGGATGGTGACCTCGCCCTCCGGGAAGACCGCCTCCCGGCTGAACGGCGCGGCGATCGACAGCACCGGCAGGTCGGCCCACTCGGTGCCCCCGAGCGCAGCGTCGACGGTCTCGGTCTGCACCTGCTGGATGAAGTCGAGGATCGGGGTGTCCTCGTACCGGCTGGTGAGCGTGGTCAGCTCCTCGGTGGAGGTGGCCACGACCTGGTTGACGTAGTCGACGGTCGCCTGGTGCGCCTCGTCGGTGACGGCGAGGACGTCGGGGTCCTCCGGGTAGTCCCTGGTGCGCAGTGCGGTGGCCGTGGCCTCGGTGACGTCCCACTGACCACGGGTCTTGGTCAGCTCGAAGTCGACCTGGCTGACCGTGGCGCCCCAGCGGTAGGGCTGGGTGAGCAGCACCTCCTCGCCGGTGACCTCGTTGACCACGACCTGGGACGGGGCGTCGCGGTGCGTGTGGCCGACGACCATCGCGTCGATGCCGGGCACCGTGCGGGCGATGACGTCGGAGGGGTTCTCCGTGCCGACGGCCGGGTCGTCGTAGGACGACGTCCCGCCGACTCCGGCGTGCGCCAGGACGACGACGACGTCGGCCTGCTCGGCGACGACCGGCACCCACTCCTCCGCCGTCTCCACCATGTCGCGGAACTCGAGCTGGCCCTCGACGTTGTTGCGGTCCCAGATCGCCGAGCCCGGTGTGGTGAGGCCGATGATGCCGACGGTGACCGGCTTGGCGCCGCGCACCTTCATCCGTTCCAGCGTGTACGGCGGCAGGTACGGCTCGCCGGTCTCCACGTCGATGACGTTGGCGCCGAGCACCGGGTGGTCGACGTCGTCGACGTAGCCGGCGAGGGTGTCCAGGCCGTAGTTGAACTCGTGGTTGCCGACGACCTGGGCGTCGTAGCCGATGACGTCGTAGGCCGCCGCGATCGGGTGCTCGGCCTCCGGCGGCTGCTGGGCGGCGAGGTAGGTGAGCGGCGTGCCCTGCAGGAAGTCGCCGTTGTCGACGACGAAGACGCTGTCCGCGCCCTTCTCGGCGCGTACCGAGTCGACCACCGAGGAGATCCGGGCCAGGCCCGTCGCGTCACCGGCGCTGTCGGTGTACGGCGCGTCGCGGAAGTAGTCCCAGTCCTGCGCGCGGCCGTGGACGTCGGTGGTGGCCAGCATGGTGAGTTCGAGACTCTGCCCCTTGCCGTGCCCGCCGCCGTGCCCCTTGCCGTGACCGTTCCCATGGCCGTTCCCGTGACCGTGGCCGTTCCCATGGCCGTTGTCGTGACCGCCCGGGCTGGCCGCCGCGGGGGTCACCGCCCCGACGCTCATCGCCAGCACCGCTGCCGCGACCGTCACCGTCGTCCGTCTGCGCACGCGATCTCCCCCAAGCTCGTCAGCCGCCCCTGCTGGGCCGGCTGTGCGGTTGCTGAGCCAACGTAACGAGGGATGCCGACAAGTCGACAGCGGTCACGAGGTGTTCACGCAGGCAGCACCGGGTGGACCGAGCGGACCTCAGCGGGCGGCGGCGCGCGCGGCCAGTTGTTCCGGGGAGAAGGCCAGGTCCAGGGCCTCCCGGGCGGCGCCGAGCACGGCGGCGTGCTGGCCGACGCGGCTGACCGCGATCTCCAGGCCGTCGGTGATCATCGGCGGGCACTGGGCGTAGATCGCCGAGCGCACCCCGGCGACGAAGGCCTCGGCGCTGCTCAGGTGCCCGCCGATCACCAGCCGCTCCGGGTTGAAGAAGTTGAGGATGGTCGAGAGCACGGTGCCGGTGCTGCCGCCGGCCTCGCGCAGCAGCTGGGTGGTCAGCGGGTGGGCGTCCCGGGCCAGGTCGAGCATCCCCTCGGTGCCTGAGGAGTCGACCCCGCGCTCGGCGAGCTGCTCGACCAGGGCGGCGCCGCTGGCCACCGCGTCCAGGCAGCCGACCCGCCCACAGGAGCAGGGCACCGGCGGGGCGCCGGGCACGGTGGTGTGGCTGATGTCCCCGGCGAACCCGCCGCTCCCCCGGTGCAGCACCCCGCCGGCGACGACGCCGCAGCCGATGCCGGAGCCGACCTTCACGAACACCATCTGCTCGGCCGGCGCCCCGCCGGCGGCGTGCTCGCCGAGCGCCATCAGGTTCGCGTCGTTCTGCACGATCACCGGCACGGGCAGCCACTGCCGCACGATCGCGGCCACGTCGGCACCGTTCCAGCCGGGCATCCGGGCCGGGGAGACGACCAGGCCGGTGCGCGCGCTGACCGGCCCGGGCACGCCGACGCACATCGCCAGCAGCGGCGGGGCGTCGTCCAGCCCGGCGACGGACTCCTCGACCGTGGTCACCACGGTGCGCAGCACGGCCTCCGGGCCGTCGGAGACCGCGATGGGCAGGTGCCGTTCGGCGACCTGCCGACCGGCGGCGTCCAGGACGGCGATCGCCGCGTGCCGCTCCCCCAGGCTGACCGCGACCACCAGGCCGGCCGCGCCACGCATCTCCAGCCGGCGCGGCGGCCGACCGCCCGCCGAGGGCCCGGTGCCGGTCTCCACCAGCCAGCCGCGCCGGATCAGCATCTCCACCCGAGCGGCCGCGGTGGTCGCCGAGAGCCCCGTCTCCCGGGCGACGTCGGCCCGCGAGGTGGCGCGGCCGAGCCGGACCAGGGAGAGGACCTCGCTCGGGGAGGTGGCCGACCGATCACCGGCAGGGGTGGGCATGCCGGTCAGTGAAGCAACGCCGGTCGTTCGAAGCAATGGCCACTTAGTCCGGAAGTGGAAATACTTGATGGACTTCTGGTTGTAACGATCGTCACTTAGCCTTCGTCCATCGTTCAGCGCCGACCCGGGAGGAGCCCGACCATGACCACGCCGATGGTCAGCCTGCGCGGCGTCGACAAGCACTTCGGCGAGCTGCACGTGCTCCGCTCGATCGACCTGGAGGTCGCCCCGCGAGAGGTCGTCGTGGTCATCGGGCCGTCCGGGTCGGGCAAGTCGACGCTCTGCCGCACGATCAACCGGCTCGAGCCGATCGACTCCGGCGAGATCCGGGTCGACGGCCAGCTGCTGCCTGCGGAGGGCACCCAGCTCGCCCAGCTCCGCGCCGACGTCGGCATGGTCTTCCAGTCCTTCAACCTCTTCGGCCACCTCAGCGTGCTGGACAACGTGATGCTGGCGCCGCTGAAGGTGCGCAAGGCGAGCAAGGCCACCGCCCGCGCCGAGGCGATGGCACTGCTGGAGCGGGTGGGCATCGCCGACAAGGCCGACCGCGTCCCCGCCCAGCTCTCCGGCGGCCAGCAGCAGCGCGCGGCGATCGCCCGCTCGCTGGCGATGCACCCGAAGCTGATGCTCTTCGACGAGCCGACCTCGGCACTGGACCCCGAGATGGTCAACGAGGTCCTCGAGGTGATGACCTCGCTGGCCGCCGACGGCATGACGATGGTCGTGGTGACCCACGAGATGGGCTTCGCCCGCCGCGCCGCCGACCGCGTCGTCTTCATGGACGCCGGTCAGATCGTCGAGGTCGCCCCACCGGCGGAGTTCTTCGACGCCACCCGGAGCGAGCGCGCCCGCTCGTTCCTCTCCAACGTGCTGGCCCACTGACGGCCGAGCGCACCCCGGGCGGACCCGCCCACCCCACGCCCGGCGCCGCTCCCCCGGCCGGGCTGATCAGAAAGGCAAGGCATGAGTGACATCCGCCTTCCCAGGCGCCGCTTCCCGCTGATCACCGCCGTGCTGGCCACCGCCTCGGTGGCGGTCGCGGGGTGCGGCTCGTCCGACTCCTCCTCCGACGCCGTCCCCGGAGGCGGAGGCGACGACACCGCCGCCTCCGGCCTGGACGCCGTCTACGAGGACGCGCCGGTCGCCGACGAGGAGCTGATCCTCCCGGAGTCCACGATGGCCGAGATCAAGGAGCGTGGCGTGCTGCGCGTCGCCGCCGCCCTGGACGCGCCGCTGCTCTCCCAGCAGGACCCGAGCAACCCCGAGGACGTCGAGGGCTTCGACATCGACCTGGCGAAGATGCTGGCCATCTACATCCTGGGCGAGCCCAACATCGAGATCGTGCCGCCGGCGTCGGAGACCCGGGAGGCGCTGCTGCAGAACGGCACCGTCGACGTCGTCTTCAACACCTACACGATCACCGAGGAGCGGGCCGAGCAGATCAACTTCGCCGGCCCGTACTTCACCTCGGGCCTCGCGGTGGCGGTCGCCGCCGACAACGAGGACATCTCCAGCATCGAGGACCTCGACGGCAAGAACGTCATCGTCGGCGCCAACACCCCGGCGGTCACCGCGGTGCCCGAGGTGGCCCCCGGCGCCGAGGTGACCAGCTTCGCCACCGACCCGCAGGCGGTGCAGGCGCTGGTGCAGGGTCGCGGGGACGCCTACGTGCAGGACTACACCCTGCTGCTGGCCGCGGCGGACGCCAACGACGACATCAAGATCGCCGTCCAGCCGTTCACCGAGGAGCCCTACGGCATCGGCCTCCCCCCGGAGGACCCGGAGTTCAAGGACTTCGTGAACACCTGGCTGGAGGAGATCGAGGACGACGGCTCGTGGGCCGAGATCTGGGAGGCGACCCTCGGGACGGTCGTCGAGGGCGACGCCCCGACGCCGCCGGAGATCGGCTCGGTGCCGGGCTCCTGACCCGGCACCCCTGAGGCAGCAACAGCGCCAGCAGAGGACGACGACGTGACTGCAGTGATCGAGAACCTGGACCCCTTGCTGAGGGCGCTGGGGACGACCGTGCTGATCCTGGTGATCTCCGCGGCCGGCTCCCTGGTGCTCGGGGTGCTGATCACCGTGGCCCGGGTGAGCCCCATCCCGGTGCTGCGCGGGGCCGCCTGGGCCTACGTGCAGGTGTTCGTCAACATCCCCCTGCTGGCGCTGCTGCTGCTGGCCGTCTTCGCACTGCCCGACGCCGGGCTGCTGATGCCGCTGACCACCACGGTGATCGTGGTGCTCACCGTCTACGAGGCGGCCTACGTCGCGGAGGCGGTGCGCAGCGGCATCAACACCGTCGCCGCCGGCCAGGTCGAGGCGGCCCGGGCGATGGGGCTGCGGCTGTCGCAGACGCTGCGGTTCGTCGTCGTCCCGCAGGCGGTGCGCGCCGTCGTCCAGCCGCTGGGCAACGTGATGATCGCGCTGCTGATGAACACCGCACTGGCCGCCACGGTCGGCGTGGTCGAGCTGACCTCGGCGGTGAACAAGGTGAACCTGGTCGCGGCCCAGCCGATCCCGATCTTCACCGCCGCCGGCCTCACCTACATGGCGCTCGCGCTGGCCATCGGGCTGGCCGCCGGGCGGATCGAGAAGAAGGTGGCGATCCACCGATGAGCCACAGCGGTGCGTTCCTCTACGACGCCCCCGGGCCCCGTGCCCGGCGGCGCATCCTGCTCGGCTCGGTGGTCAGCGCCCTGGTGCTGGCCGGTGTGTTCGCGCTCGCGCTGGTGCAGTTCGGCCGGACCGGGCAGCTGGACGCCGACCGGTGGACGCCGTTCCTCGACTGGCCGATCTGGTCCTACCTGCTGGTCGGGCTGCGCGGCACCGCGCTGGCGGCCGCGCTGGTCGCCGTCCTGGCCGGGGCGTTCGGGCTGCTGCTGGCCGTCGGCCGGCTGTCGCAGAACCGGCCGCTGCGCTGGCTGTCCACCGGCTACATCGAGGTGGCCCGCACCATCCCGGTGCTGCTGCTGATCTACCTGATGCTTTTCGGGCTGCCGGCGTACGGGATCAACCTGCCGGTGCTCTGGAAGCTCGTCGTGCCGCTGACCATCGCCAACGCCGCGGTGGTCGCCGAGATCGTCCGGGCCGGGGTGCTCGCCCTGCCGCGCGGGCAGACCGAGGCGGCGCTGAGCCTGGGCATCCGGCGCGGCCAGGCGATGCGCTTCGTCGTCCTGCCCCAGGCGCTGCGGCACGTGACGCCGTCCCTGGTCACGCAGCTGGTGAGCCTGATCAAGGACACCTCGCTGGGCTACGTCGTCGCCTTCACCGAGCTGCTGTACCGGGCCCAGGTGCTCAGCGCCTACAACCGGCTGCTCATCCAGACCTTCCTCGTGGTGGCGCTGATCTACCTGGTGTTCAACGGCGCCCTGTCCTACCTGGCCGCACGGCTGCGCACCCGGGTCCGCCGCCAGGTGGCGCCGCCGTCCGGGCCCGCCGAGCAGGCCGCCGACCGTGAACTGGAGACCCCCGTTGTCCGCTGAACTGGCCGTGGTCCGCCGCTCGGGGCTGGTGGAGAGCCGACACCTGGGCTCGCTGCTCGCCCTGGACGCCGACGGCTCCGTCGCGCTGTCGCTCGGCGACCCCGACGCCACGATCCTGCCGCGCTCCACCACCAAGCCGCTGCAGGCGCTGGCCTGCCTGACCGCCGGCGCCCCGCTGACCGGGCCGGAGCTGGCGATCGCCGCCGGCAGCCACACCGGCGAGGACGCGCACGTCGACGTCGTGCGCCGGCTGCTGGACCGGGCCGGGCTGGACGAGTCGGCGCTGCAGTGCCCGGTCGACTGGCCCGAGGACGAGCCGACCCGCGTCGCCCTCATCCGGGCCGGCGCCGAGCGGAGCGCGGTGCGGATGAACTGTTCAGGCAAGCACGCCGCGATGCTGCTGGCCTGCGCGGTCAACGGCTGGCCGACCGCCTCCTACCTGGACCCGGGGCACCCGCTGCAGCAGCACGTGCGCGCGGTGACGGCGGAGTGGACCGGTGCGCCGGTGCGACACGACGCGATCGACGGCTGCGGCGCCCCGCTGTTCGGCACCACGGTGCGCGGCCTGGCCACCGCCTTCCGTGCGCTGTCGCTGGCGACGGACGGGCCGGGCGCTGAAGTGGCCACGGCGATGCGGACGCACCCGTTCTTCATCGGCGGCACCGGGCACCAGAACTCCGCGGTGATGGAGCTCGTGCCGGGTGCGGTGGCCAAGGGCGGCGCGGAGGGCGTGATCGGCGTGGCCGGTCCGGAGGGCCAGGCGGTGGCGATGAAGATCGTGGACGGCAACCCGCGGGCGACGACGCTGCTGGCGCTGACCGTGCTCGGTGGGCTGGGCGTGGACGTCTCCGCTGCGGCTTCCCTGACCGCTCTCCCGGTGCTCGGCGGCGGGGTGCCGGTCGGTGCGATCGAGCCGGGTGCCGACGTCGTGGCGTGGCTGGAACGCCGGTGACCGCGGTCGAGATCTGCATCGACGACGTCGCCGGCGCGACGATCGCCGAGGAGTGCGGCGCGGACCGGGTCGAGGTGTGCGCGGCGCTGTCCGAGGGTGGGACGACGCCGTCGATCGGGCTGGTGTCGGCGATCCTCGCCGAGGTGTCGCGGATCGGGGTGCAGGTGCTGATCCGGCCCCGCGCCGGGGACTTCGTGTACTCCCCCGCCGAGGTCGACGTGATGCTCGCCGACATCGCCGCCGTCCGAGCGCTGCCCGCCTCGGCGCAGGTCGGGTTCGTGGTCGGGCCGCTGACTGCAGACGGCGCGCTCGACACCGCCGTGCTGCGCCGGCTGGTCCAGGCCGCCGGGCCGTGCCCGGTGACGTTCCACCGGGCCTTCGACACGCTGCCCGACCTCCCCGCCGCACTGCCCACGCTCATCTCCGCGGGGGTGAGCCGGGTGCTCACCTCCGGAGGCGAGCCGACCGCTGCCGCTGGGGCCGCGGTGCTCCGCTCGTTGGTGGAGTTGGCGGGCGACCGGATCACCGTGCTCGCCGGCGGGTCGGTGCGCGGGTCGAACGTGGCCTCCCTGGTCGCGGAGACCGGGGTGCCGGAGGTGCACCTGCGGGCGGCTTCGCCGGTCGTCTCCCCGGCCGCCGGCTCGGCCACCGACGTCGACTACGCCGTCCCGCGGCTGGCGACCTCCGCCGAGCCGATCCGGGCCGTGCTCGCGGCGCTCGCCTCGTGACGACCACTCCTGCGGTGCTGGCGATCGACGTCGGCGGCACCTCGATGAAGGGCGCGGTCGTCACCCGGGACGGGCGTCCGGTGGTGGTCGAGCGCTGGCCCACCGACCCGGCGACGGACATCGTGGCCGCCATCGCCGGCCATCTGCGCTCGCTGGCCGGCGCCGCGCGTGAGCAGGACCTGGACGTGGTCGGCGCCGGCGTGGTGACCCCCGGGATGCTCGACGAGGCGAGCGGCACCGTCGTCTACGCGTCCAACCTGGACTGGCGGGACGTGCCGCTGCGGGCGCTGCTGGCCGAGGCGACCGGGCTGCCTGTGGTGACCGGCCACGACGTGCGGACGGCGGGGCTGGCCGAACAACTGCTCGGGGCGGCGCGCGGCGTCGAGGACTTCGTGCTGGTGACCATCGGCACCGGGGTGGCCGCGGCGCTGGTGACGGACGGGCGGCCGGTGACCGGGGACGGCGGGGCGGCCGGCGAGCTCGGCCACATCCCGATGGTGCCCGGCGGCGAGGCGTGCACGTGCGGGCAGCGCGGCTGCCTGGAGGTCTATGCCTCCGGCGCCGGCCTGGCCCGGCGTTACGCCGCCCTCTCCGGCGTCCCGCTGCCGGCAGAGGACGTGGTGGCCCGGCTCGGCGCCGACCCGGACGCCGACCGGGTGTGGGCCGAGGCGATGGCCGTGCTGGCCCAGGGCTTGGTCACCGCGACGCTGTTGCTGGACCCGACCACGATCGTGCTGGGCGGCGGCTTCACCGCCGCTGGCGACGCCCTGCTCGAGCCGCTCCGCTCCGGCCTGGCCGCCGGCCTGGCCTGGCGTTCCGCCCCGCCGGTGCGGGTGGCCGAGCTGGGCAGCGAGGCCGGCTGGATCGGCGCCGCCGCCTTGGCGTTCCGCCACGCTGGCCACGCCGATGCCCTCGGGACCTGGACCCCGCACGCCCTCCTCGGCGCCCCCATCCCCTGAGGGGCCGAAGTCGCGACTTTGGCCCCTCTCCGGCTTCGGCGATGACTTCCGGGGACGAGCCGGGTCTTCATCTCTGCCTGGCGATGCGCGCCGGTCGGAGAGGAAACGTCATGAGCGAGACGACGACAGGCATCACCCGGGTCGCCACGACAACCGTGGTGGTGTCGGACCTGCAGCGGGCCCTGGACTTCTACGTGGACGACCTGGGCCTGCAGGTCGTCCGCGACACGGAGATGGGTCCGGGCATGCGCTGGGTCGAGGTGGCGCCGGCCGGCGGGGGGACGTCGATCGCTCTCATCGTGGCGGACAGCGGCTTCCCACCGGGCATCCGGCTGGGCACGGCCGACGCGGACGCCGCCCACGCTCAGCTGCGCGGGCGGGGCGTGGACGTCGACGCCGAGGTGCTGCGGATGGGCGAGATGGCCCCGCCGATGTTCACCGTCCGCGACCCGGACGGCAACGTCCTGGTGCTGGTGGAAGGTGCATGATGACCGCCCTCGACGAGCGGTTCACGGCCCGGTTGCTGAAAAGCCCGGCGGACGGCGGATGGACGTATCTGGTGTGGCCGGACTCGGTCACCTTCTTCGGCACCCGGGGGCTCGTAAAGGTCAGCGGGACGATCGACGGACACCCGTTCCGGAGTTCGTTCATGGCGCTCGGCGACGGGACGCACAAGCTGCCGGTGCGGGCCGCGCTCCGCGCTGCGATCGGCAAGCAGGCCGGCGACACCGTCGAGATCCACCTGACCGAGCGGGTCACCACCGCGCACCCGGTGGGGTCCCGCACCCGAGCGACGAGCGGCTGACCAGGCACTCCGATGCGCCCGACTCTCAGCGGTCGGGCACCTGGAAGGTGCAGCGCGGGCCGGAGGCGGTGGCGAGCTTGCGGTCGAGAGTCCACAGCGGCGCCTCGAGCTCTTCGGCGAGCGCGACGAAAGCGGCGTCGTAGGAGGTGACGGCGCCGTGCAGTGCCCACACCCGCTCGGCCAGTGGCTCGAACGGAAAGCTGGCCAGGGGGATGCGGACCAGGTCGGCGTGCGCCATGGCCCCGGCCTCACGGCCGAGCCGCCCGGTGATGACGGCGCGGCGGAGGACGTTGGACACCTCGACGTACAGGTGGGACGGCGCGGCGAGTTCCTGCCCGCGCAGGCCGGCCCGTGCCCAGGAGCCATCCGATCCGCTGTCGACCAGGGCGGCGACGACGACCGAGGAGTCGACGACGATCGTCACCGGCGGTCGGCGTCCCGCAGGTCGAGGATGACCTCGGCCGACAGTGCAGTACCGGTCTCCTGCACCCGCTGCTGCACGCGGTCCCACAGCTCCTCGGGGCTGGGCCGGTGCGCCAGCGCGGTCAGCTGAGCCCGGACGTACTCCTGGAGCGACTGACCGGCCCGGGCGGCCCGGGCCGCGAGCTCGTCGCGCGTCTCATCGGGGACGTCGCGGATCGTCATCGAGACAGGCATGCATGCAGATTAGCAGCGTGGCAGCTGAACTGCATCGATGGACGGTTCACTCGGCCCGTCCCCACTCCAGCCCGCAGCCGCGGCAGGCGAGAGCCGGTACGTCGGGTCCGACCAGGCAGCCGCCCAGCGCCACCAGGCCACGTTCAGCGAGCAGCATGCCCTCTTCATCAGGCAGCCCCCAGATCAGCGGGACGGAGTCCTCCCGGCCACACGACGGAGACTCTTGCCCGACCTGCACACCGACCGATTCGCTCAACGATCCTCCTCACCTCGTGGTCGCACCGGCGGCGACCAGAGGCGGAGTAGACCAAGGTCCACCGACAGGACTGCCTTGCGCCGACCGAGGTCGTGGCGCGTGCTGAGCCCCGAGCTGGACAGCGACGTCGACCCGCGACTTCAACGCAGCTCGCACCCCCACGCCCCAGGAGCAGCCCGGTCAGGGCCGCGCATGAAACGGCCGATGAGGACTCGGAAGACCAAGACCTACTGACGGGGAGATGTGCAATGGCGCGATCGGGGCGCTTCACGTTCGACGGTGGCGCAGCCACCTATGTCGGGACCGCACTGCTGGCATTGGTGATCACCGTTGCGACCTTCGGGATCTGCTACCCCTTCGCCCTCGTCTTGCGCGAACGCTGGCGGGCCAAGCACTCCTACATCGACGGCTTCCAGCTCGTCTTCACCGGATCGGCCACCGGCCTGTTCCTCAGCTGGTTGAAGTGGCTGTTGCTCTCGATCATCACCTTCGGCATCTACCTGTTCTGGGTCATGCCGCGGATCCAGAGCTGGAAGTGGGAGCACACGACCTTCGACTCCAGCCGGCAGCCGCTCCCGCTCACCGACGTCGTCGCTGTGATCCCGCCCATGGGGTCCCCGTACCCGGGCCAGCTGGCGCACTAGCCGGAGGCAGGACCCGGCTGAGGGGCCAAAGTCGTGACTTTGGCCCCTCCGGGCGTCAGGCCCAGCGGGGGTCGGCGGGGAGGCGGGGGTTGAGGAGGTGGGCGACCAGCGCGGTCCAGCCGGTCTGGTGGGTGGCGCCCAGGCCCTCGCCGGTGTCGCCGTCGAAGAACTCGCTGAAGGTCGGGTGCTCGCGCCACAGCGGTGAGTCGCTGGACTCGATCCGATCGCCGTCGGCCGGGCGCTTGCCGTCCACCGGGCGGAACAGCCGGGTGAGGCTGTTGTCGATCAGGTCCGCAGCCTCCACCAGGGTGCACTGCGTGCCCGAGCCGGTCGGGATCTCGATCGTGAACGAGTCGCCGTAGTGCCGGCCGAGGGTGCGCAGCTTGTCCGCCAGCAGCACGTTCACCGGGAACCAGACCGGCCCGCGCCAGTTGGAGTTGCCGCCGAACAGCCCGGTGCGCGACTCCCCCGGCTCGTACTCGATCGACACGTCCCGGCCACCGACGTTGGCGAACACCTGGCCGGTCGACTTCGACAGCGACCGGATGCCGAACGGGGAGAGGAACTCCTCGGTGTCGAACATCCGCTGCAGGATCCGCTGCAGCCGCTCCTTACCGACCAATGAGAGCAGCAGCCTGCGGCCCTCCGGCGCCCGCCGGCTGCGCAGCGGGCCCATCAGCTCCGGCCGGCGCTTCTGCAGCCAGCGCACCCGCTCGGCGACGTCCGGCAACCGTTCGGCGACCCAGGCCGGGATCTCGGTGGCGCCCAGGATCGGCAGCAGCCCGACCATCGAGCGCACCCGTAGGGACTCCGTCGTCCCGTCTGGTGCGACCAGGACGTCGTAGAAGAAGCCGTCGTCCTCGTGCCACAACGACACCTCGTGCGAACCGAAGGCGTTCATCGCCTCGGAGATGGCGAGGAAGTGCTCGAAGAACTTGGTGACGACGCCGTCCCACGCCCGGTCGAACTGCGACAGCTCGAGGGCGATCTTGAGCATCTGCTGGCAGTAGAACGCCATCCAGCTGGTCGCGTCGGACTGCTCCAGCCGGTAGCCGGGCGGCAGCGGTGCGGACCTGTCGAACAGCGCGATGTTGTCCATCCCGAGGAACCCGCCCTCGAAGACGTTCGACCCGTCGGCGTCCTTGCGGTTGACCCACCAGGAGAAGTTCATCAGCAGCTTGGTGAACACCCGGATGAGGAACTGCTGGTCGCGGTAGCCGTCGAGCCGGTAGACGTGCCAGGCCGCCCAGGCGTGCACCGGCGGGTTGACGTCACCGAACGCCCACTCGTAGGCCGGCAGCTGCCCGTTGGGGTGCATCGCCCACTCGCGGCACATGAGCACGAGCTGCTCCTTGGCGAAGTCGGGGTCGACGTGCGCCAGCGGGAGGGTGTGGAAGGCGGTGTCCCACGCGGCGAACCACGGGTACTCCCACTCGTCGGGCATGGAGATCACGTCCGCGAGCGCGACGTGCCGCCAGCTGGTGTTGCGCCGGCCCTTGGCCCGGCGTCCTTCGGGCGCCGGGACGTCGGGGTCACCGTCCAGCCAACGGGCGACGTCGAAGCGGTACAGCTGCTTGGTCCAGAGCAGACCGGCATAGGCGCGGCGGGCCACGTGCCGGTCGTCGTCGGAGAGGTCAGGGTGGATGACGCCGGCGTAGAACTCGTCGGCCTCGGTCTTCCGGAGGCCGAGGACCTCGTCGAACTGCGCACCGAACATCTGCTGCTCGGGCTCGGCCTGGGTCAGCCGGAGCTTCACGGTGACGGTCTCGCCGGGCTCGACGGCGTCCCACTGGTACCAGAACGCGGCCTTCGTGCCGGTCCGGTCGGGGTTCACCGCGCACTTGTCCTCGTGGACGACGCGGCGGTCGATGCCGTCCTTGGTGTACTCGCTGGCGTTGCTCTCGGCGCCGAACAGAGCGACGGCGTTGGTCTCGTTGTCGCAGGTCAGGACGTCGGGGCTACCGTCGGCGGCGAGCACCCAGCGACCGAGGTAGCCGTGCTCGGCGACGACCGCCGCGACCTCCTCGTCCTGGGCGGCGAGCGTGGGCTTGCGGTCGTCGAGGCCCCAGGACCAGGTGTTGCGGAACCAGATCTGTGGGAGCAGGTGCAGCGGTGCGGCCTCGGGTCCGTGGTTGGTGGCGGTGACGGTGATGCAGACGTCGTCCGGGCCGGCCTTGGCGTAGGTCATCTGGATGTCGAAGAACCGGTCCTCGTCGAGCACCCCGGTGTCGGCGAGCTCGTACTCCCGCTCCAGCCGGGTGCGCTTCGCGTTCTCCTCACGGAGCTGTGCGTAGGGGAACTCGGCCTGCGGATAGCGGTAGAGCCACTGCATCCAGGAGTGCGTGGGCGTGCCGTCGGTGGGCCACCAGTGCTCCTTGGCGTCCTCACCGTGGTTGCCCTCGCCGTTGGTCAGGCCGAACAGCCGCTCCTTGAGGACCGGGTCCTTGCCGTTCCACATCGCCACGGAGAAGTTGAGGAAGCCGTAGCGGTCGCAGATGCCGCCCAGGCCGTCCTCGCCCCAGCGGTAGGTGCGGGCGACGGCGTGGTCGAAGGTGAAGGACGCCCAGGCGTCGCCGTCGGCGGAGTAGTCCTCGCGGACGGTCCCCCACTGGCGGCCGGCCAGGTAGGGCCCCCACATCCGCCATGGCGCGGCCATGTCGGCCGACTCGGCCAGTCGCGCGTGCTCGGCACTGCGAGGGGTCGGGGTGTCTTGGGGTTCAGACGGCGCGGCAGACACGACCACCACCGTCCCACGGCTGCGTTGCGTCCTCGTGTCGAATCCGGCCGTCCGAGACGAGACTCACCGCCAGACGCCTCCCCCGTCGCTCCCGTACCCACCCGTCGGCCGGTGGCGTCGCATGGAGCCCGCCGGCAGGCGCCTGCCAGGGTCGTCCGCCTCCATCTCGCGGTGCCCACGGACCGCAGCACACACCGCTGCGAGAGCCCTAGCCTCGGCCGTGGACGTCGACGGTCGGCGTCCACGGAGAGGCGGGCGGGCGCATGCGCGCAGTGCAGTACCGGACGATCGGCGGGAGCCCCGAGGTGGTCGAGATCCCGACCCCGGAGCCGGGCCCCGGCCAGGTGCGGCTGCGGGTGACCGCCGCGGGCCTCTGCCACTCCGACTCCTTCGTGATGAGCCTGCCGGCCGAGCAGTACACCTACGGCCTGCCGCTCACCCTCGGCCACGAGGGGGCCGGGGTGGTCGACGCGCTCGGCGACGGGGTCACCGGGGTGAGCGTCGGCGAGTCGATGGCGGTCTACGGCCCGTGGGGCTGCGGGCAGTGCCACGCCTGCGCCCGTGGCGCGGAGAACTACTGCACCCGGGCGGCGGCGCTGGGCATCGCACCGCCCGGCCTGGGTGCACCCGGCGCGCTGGCCGAGTACCTGATCGTGGACGACGTCCGGCACCTGGTGCCGTTGGGCGACCTGGACCCGGTGGCGTCGGTCTCGCTCACCGACGCCGGCCTGACGCCGTACCACGCGATCCGCTCCAGCATGGGGGCGCTGCAGGCCGGGAGCACGGCGGTGGTGATCGGCGCCGGCGGGCTGGGGCACGTCGCGATCCAGATCCTGCGGGCGATCACCGGCGCGACCGTCATCGCCCTGGACGTGAACGAGGACAAGCTGACGCTGGCCAAGGAGGTGGGCGCGCACCACGCGATCCCCTCCGACGCCTCAGCCGTCGAGTCGATCCGCACGCTGACCGGCGGGGTGGGCGCCCAGGCGGTGTTCGACATCGTCGGCGCGCCGGCCACGCTGGAGATCGCCCGGCAGACCGTGGCGATCGACGGCGTCGTGCAGATCGTCGGGATCGGCGGCGGGGTGCTGTCCACCGGCTTCTTCTCCACCCCGTTCGGCGCCTCGGTCCGGGCGCCGTACTGGGGCACCCGCACAGAGCTGATGGAGGTGCTCGATCTCGCGCGCAACGGGTCGATCCACGTCGAGGTCGAGCGGTACTCGATGGACCAGGCGCCGGAGGCCTACCGGAAGCTGCACGACGGCACGCTCCGCGGCCGCGCCGTCGTCGTCCCCGGGGACTGACCCGGGTCCACCACCGCCCCGGCGCCGCCCCGCTCGCTCAGCCCGCGATGGAGAACGCGCCGTCGACCGACCGGTCGGCCAGCCACACCGCCAGCTCGGTGACCGACATCGGCCGGCCGTAGAGCCAGCCCTGCGCGAGCAGGACGCCGAGCCGGCGGAGCTCGGCGTCCTGCTCGACGGTCTCGACGCCCTCGGCGACCAGCCCCAGGCCGAGGTTGTCGGCCAGCGCGACGATGCTGGCCAGCAACTGCGCGCGGCGCGGGGAGGTGGTGATCGAGGCGATGAACGACGTGTCGAGCTTGAGGTGCTGGACGGGCAGCACGTCGATCCGGCTCAGCGACGAGTACCCGGTGCCGAAGTCGTCGGCGGCGACGACCAGGCCCAGCCGCATCAGCGTCTCGAGGTTCTGCCGGACGACGGCGACGTCGGACTCCAGCTGGGTCTCGGTGACCTCGACGACGACGTGGTCGGCCGGCCAGCCGAACTCGGTCAGCAGCGCGGCGACCCGCTGCGGGTAGTCGGGGTCGGCCAGCTCGCGCACCGACACGTTCACGCCGAGGACCAGCTGCACGCCGGTCGTCTCGCGGAGCGCGGTGAGCTGCACCAGCGACGTGCGCAGCACCAGCTCACCGAGCGGGGCGATCAGACCGTGCTGCTCGGCGAGGGCGATGAACTCGTCCGGCGGGACGGCGCCGCGTCCGGGACTCTCCCACCGGGCCAGCGCCTCCACGCCGATCACCCGGTTGCCGACGAGTTCGACCACCGGCTGGAAGGCCACCCCGAGCTGCCCGGCGGCGACGGCCGCCGCGAGCTCGGTGGACAACTGGGTGCCGCGGGCGCCATCGAGGGCACAGCGGTCCCGCCCGGCGTCCTTGGCGACGTAGAGAGCGGCGTCGGCCCGGCGCATCAGCTGGGCCCCGCTCTCCCCCGGGGCGTGCTGGGCGACCCCACAGGAGACACCGATGCCCGGGTGCAGCGCGGTCAGCCGCTCCAACTCCGCCAACGCGACCGGCCCGGTCAGGCCCGGGAGCAGCAGCGCGAACTCGTCGCCACCGTGGCGGGCGAGCACGGCGTGGGGAGGGAGCTCGGCTCCCCACGCCTCGGCGACCCGGACCAGCACCCGATCACCGGCCTCGTGCCCGTCGGTGTCGTTGATCCGCTTGAAGTGGTCGAGGTCCAGCAGCGCCGCGGACAGCGGCTCACCCCGGCGGGCCGCGGCGCAGAGCAGCTCCTGCAGCGATGCGTCGAAGCCCCGCCGGTTGGCCAGCCCGGTGAGCGGGTCGCGGCTGGCGCTCGACGCCCGCCAGGCCAGGGCGCGGGTGACCGTGCCCAGCGCCACGACCACGGTGACCAGCGCCAGCGCGGTGGCCACCGGGACGTCCCCGCGCAGGACGAGCACCGTGCTGGTGCCGACCAGTGCCGTGCCCAGGTGCAGCAGCGCCGGCCCAGGACGGAAGAAGAAGAACGCGTCGACCGCGACGAAGGAGACGATCGACGCGATGGCCAGCGAGGTCAGCGGGTCCGGTGCCAGCGCCACCGCTGCTCCGATGAGGGCGGTCGCCCCGGCGACCGGGACGTGGAACGCACCGCGTGGCCAGCGCGTGCCCCAGCGAGCGAGGACGATCGCACCGAGCAGCGCGCTGGTGGCGACCCCGGTGACGGCCCAGTTCCGCTCGGGATGCGGCGTCGCCCCCAGCGCGGCGAGCAGCCCGGCGACGCCACCGAAGGCGTAGAAGACGGCGAGGATGCGCGCCGTCATCCGCGGTGTGGCCACCTCGGGTGCCCGGGACCGGACCTGCCGCACGAGGTCGCCTCCTCCGCTCGGACCTGCTCCGGAGCGGGCAGCTGCCTCACCCACGTTAGGCCGTCTCCAGGAGGACGTCGTCCGCGAGGCCGGCGAGCAGGTCGGGCAGCGGGACCGGTCGG
The DNA here is from genome assembly GCF_026967995.1 of Modestobacter sp. VKM Ac-2979. Taxonomy (NCBI): domain Bacteria; kingdom Bacillati; phylum Actinomycetota; class Actinomycetes; order Geodermatophilales; family Geodermatophilaceae; genus Modestobacter; species Modestobacter sp. VKM Ac-2979. The sequence goes on along the minus strand of NZ_JAPVBO010000007.1, from coordinate 238,135 downwards.
CCGTAGCGCCAGCCCTGCGCGAACGTGCACCCCATGGCGCGGACCGCGGCCTCCTGCTCGGCGGTCTCCACCCCCTCGGCGACGACGTCGAGGCCCAGCCCGCGGCACATCGTCACCAGGCTCTGCAGCATCTGTGCCCGGCGCGGTGAGGAGCTGACGGTCTCGACGAACGAGCGGTCGAGCTTGAGGACGTCGGCCGGCAGCGTGTCCAGCCGGCTGAGCGAGGAGTAGCCGGTGCCGAAGTCGTCGATGGACACCACCACCCCCACGGCGCGCAGCGCGTGCAGCGTGGCGACGGCGGTGGGCGACTCGCCCTCCAGCATGCTCTCGGTCACCTCGACGACGAGGTGGCGGGCGGGGAACCCGGTCGCGGCGAGCACGTCCTGCACGCGCTGCGCGCAGCCCGGGTCGTTGAGCTCGCGGCCGGAGACGTTGACGCCGACGGTGACCTGTTCGCCGGCCGGGGCGCGGACCCCGGCCAGCTCGGTGCACGCGGTGCGCAGCACGTGCGCCCCGAGGGCGAAGATCAGCCCGTTCTGCTCGGCGACCGCGACGAACTCCTCCGGCGGCACCGGGCCGCGCTCGGGGTGGGTCCAGCGGGCCAGCGCCTCGACCCCGACGACGACGCCGTCCGGCAGGGCGACGATCGGCTGGTAGTGCACCGCCACCTCACCGGCGGCGAGCGCAGCCGCGAGGTCGCGGGCCAGCGCGGAGCCGTTGCCGCCCTCGAGCTCGCACCGGCCGCGGCCGGCGGCCTTGGCGTCGTAGAGCGCACGGTCGGCCCGGCGCATCAGCTCGGCGGCGCCCTCGTCGGAGCGGTGCTCGGCGACACCGCAGGAGATCCCGATCTCCGGGTGCTCGCCGGCGATGCGGCGCACCAGGGTGAGCGCCTCGGCACCACCGACGCCGGGCAGCAGCAGCGCGAACTCGTCGCCGCCGTGCCGGGCGAAGACGGCGGTCGGCGGCAGTTCCCGGCGCCACACGTCGGCGATCCGGCAGAGCACCCGGTCCCCGGCCTCGTGGCCGGCGGTGTCGTTGATCTGCTTGAAGTGGTCGAGGTCGACGAGAGCGGCGGAGAGCGACTCCCCGGTGCGGGACGACGCGGTGCGCAGCTCGTGCAGGGCGTCGTCGAAACCGCGGCGGTTGGCCAGGCCGGTGAGCGGGTCGCGGCTGGCGCTCGACGCCCGGATGACCAGGCCGCGGACGACGGTGCCGAGCGCGACGATGATCGCGTCGAGGCCCAGCGCGATCGCCCCGGGGACGTCGCCCTGGGCGAGCAGGGCGGCGGTCACCGCGGTGATCCCGAACGTCATGTGCAACCAGGCGAGCGGGAAGCTGAAGAAGAAGCAGGCGTCGACGGCGACGAAGGCCATGATCGAGGCCGCAGCCATCGCGGTGGCGGCGTCCGGGCTGACCGTCACCGCGCAGGCGACCAGCCCGGCGGCCGACGCGACCGGCCAGTGGAACACCCGGCGCGGCCAGTGCGGGCCCCAGCGGAACGCCACGGCGCCGCACGCCAGGACGACGATGGCCAGGCCGAAGATCGCCCAGCGCCCCTCGGTGCCGGCGTCCGGACCGAAGACGGCGAGCATGCCGGCGATGCCGGCCGCGACGTAGAAGGTCGCGAGGACGCGCGCCATCATCCGGGGTGTCGCCACCGCAGGCGCCGTCGACCAGGTCACCAGGTGTTGGTCGGTCCGGTGGTGGACGCAGTTGACGGTGCGGGCGGGACTGGCCGGTTCCGCTACCTCTGGAGGGTGAGGCCCCGGGCGTCGGCCGGGATGCCGGCCACCTCGGCCACGGCGGAGCGATCCGGACTCATGGTGCAGGCACAGGTACGGGCTCTACGGTGGGCCGCGGTCGATCCGACGACGGGAGGGGCGCGGCACGATGTCAGACGCCTCGTCCCCCACCGAGGGGCTGGCCGACGGGTTCGGGCACCGCCGCGTGCACCCGCTGGAAGCCGGTGACCCGGCGCAGATCGGGCCCTACCGGCTGTTGTGCCGGCTGCCGCGCGGCGGGCAGGGTGCCGACGTCTTCGTCGGCCGGAGCGATGCCGCCGACCCGATGGTGGTCGTCAAGTGCCTGCCGGCCGGTGCCGGGGAGCTGGTCCGGAGGCGGTTCGCCCGCGAGGTCGAGAACGCCGCCCGCATCCGCAGTCCCCGGGTGGCCCAGATCGTCGACCAGGACCTCGACGCGGCCAGCCCCTACTACGTGCAGGAGTACGTCGCCGGCACCCCGCTGGACGAGTTCCTCGCCTCCCGGGAGGGCGGGCTGAACGCCGAGGAGCTGCGCCGGATCGCCATCGGGCTGCTCCGGGCACTGCGGGACGCGCACGCGGCCTCGGTCGTCCACCGCGACGTGAAGCCGGCCAACATCATCATCACCGAGCGGGACGTCGTCCTCGTCGACTTCGGCATCAGCCGCTACCTCGGCTCCGAGGGGCCCGCCGGCACGGTCACCACCACGCTGGCCGGCCTGGGCTCGAAGCTGTTCGCCAGCCCCGAGCAGCTGCAGGGGCTGCCACTGACCCAGGCCAGCGACGTCTTCAGCTGGGGCATGGTGGTCGCCTACGCCGCGGCGGCCCGGCACCCGGTCGACCCGGACGACGAACTGCGCCCCGCCGACTACTGGCTGGAACTGCAGCACGGCCGGATCGACCTCGCCGCCGTCCCGCCCAACCTGCTCGACCCGGTGTCGCACGCGCTGCGGGTCGCGCCGGAGCGGCGGCCCTCGATCGCGGAGCTGGCCCGCGAGGTCGAGCAGCAGACCCGCTGGCTGGAGCAGCCCTCGGAGATCCCGGCTCCCCGGTCGGCGCTGCAGGACCTGCGGTCGACCGCCGCCGTCCGGGAGGCGGTCCGCTACCACCTCTCCCGGCTGGAGCGGGCGATCGCCGACACCCCCACCGGCTTCGCGGCCGCGATCGGGGTCGCCGTCCTGCTCGGGCTGGTGACCGCGATGGTCCTCGCCGGCCTCACCTACGTCATCGTCTGATCCGAGGAGGCGTCGTGTCCGGTCTGTACCAGCGGGCGAGGGCCCAGCAAGCGCTGGAGGCCCGCCGTCACCGCTACCTGCAGCGGCAGCGGGTGCTGCTGCTGGTGTTCGCCATCACGACGGTGCTCGGCTACCTCGCGCTGGTGGGCTGAGGTGGCGAAGAAGGACCTCGTCTGCCCGCGGTGCCTGGAGTCCTTCCCGGTGCCGCTGCTGCGCAGTCCCCGCGGCGGGCTCGAGCCGATGCCGGTCCAGCGGCGCTCGGCGTGGCAGCGCTTCGGCGAGGGACGGTGGGGTGGCCAGCCGGCGCCGGGCCCCTCGTCCCCGGCGAGGGCGGCGGCCTCCGACGCGGTCGACGCCGTACCGGTCTGCCCGAACGGTCACCGCCTGCCGCCGGACTACGCCGCGCGGCCGACCGTCGTCGTCGGCGTCGTGGGGCTCACCGGCGCCTCGAAGAGCACCTTCCTGACGGTGCTGATCGACGCGCTGCACGCCGGGGCGCTCGCGCCGTTGGGCATCTCGGTCGAGCTCGACGAGTACAGCGCCGACCGGTTCGAGCGGCACTACCACCAGCCGCTGCTGGTCGACCACCGGCAGCTGCCGCTGACCCCGCCGCTGCTGGAGGAGGGCGAGTCTCCGGAGCCGCTGACGCTGGTGCTGCGGCGGACGACGCAGGGCGGTCCGGAGCGGGCGATGAACCTCGTCCTGTTCGACGCCTCCGGGGAGCAGCTGTACCGGAAGGAGGACCTGGGCCGGTTCAGCAAGTTCCTCTACGAGGCGAGCGCAGTGCTCGTCGTCCTCTCCCCCGGCATGTTCCCCCGGCTGCAGGCGGTGGCCGACCCCGGCGAGGGCGCGCTGGGCATGGCCCGGCCGACGCAGATGCTGGTCAACCTGGCCGACCTGCTGCGCTCCTCACGTGGGCTGCGCCCGGACGGCTTCCTGCAGGGGGTCTCCACCGGGGTGGTCCTGAGCAAGGCCGACAAGCTGCTCGCCCGGCCGGACTTCCCGGCCGACACGCTGCGCAACCCGGAGATCAGCCTCGGCGGACTGCCGCGACTGTTCGAGGACGTGCGGGACAACAGCGCCCGCCTGGTCGACTTCCTGGAGGCCAACGGCGGCAGCAACCTGCTGACCACGTTGCTGACCCGGCTGCCGGACCCGACCGTGCACGCCGTCTCGGCGACCGGGTCGGAGGCGAGCGAGGGCGCCTACCCCTCGATCAGCCCGGTGGGCTGCCTGGAACCGCTGCTGGTGCTGCTGGCCCGGCACGGCCTCCTGCCCAGCGAGGGCCTGGACGACGACGCATCTCCCCGCGCCGCCGGTGATCGGCTGGGCCGATGACCACCTGCCCGCAGCTGGTCTACACGTCGGCGAGCCGGACGCTGGAGGGACCGGGCTTCGGCGTCGTCCAGCTGTCCCCGGACTGGCCCGCGGAGGTCGGCGACAGCCGTGCGACGCTCGGCCCGCTGATCGGGCTGGGGGCCGGGGAGTCCTTCGGCCTGCTGCACACCGCCGGCGGGCGGATCGCCTACCGCAAGGTCCCGGCCGGGACCGATGCGTTCGGCCGGCCGGGCAACTACCTGGTGCACCTGCTCTGGGACAGCGACGGCCGGGTCACGCCTCGGGACGTGCTGACGTTCCGGAACAGCGACGGGTTCCTCGACGAGCTGCCCGGAGACGCCGAGCCCTCCCGGGAGGTGCCGGCGGTGGAGGTGCCGTCGGCCCGCCGGTCGCTGTCGGCCCTGACCGCCGACGACGTCGACGCCCTCATGCCCGGCGTGGCCCTAGTGCTCGCTGCGGTGGCCGCCGGTGCGGGGGTGGTCGGGTTGCCGGCCCGGACGGCGTCGGGGCGCGACGTCGCCGAGGCGGTCTTCGACGTGCTGCCGCGGGCGCTGGCCTCGGCCGTCGCCCTGCACGTGGGGACGGCGTCCGCCTCGGGTGATGCTGCTCCGGTGCGGGTGCACGTGGGGTCGGACGTGCCCAACGACGTCGTGCCCGACGGGCAGGACACCGCGCGGGCGCGGGCGCTGCTGGAGGCGGCGGCGAAGAAGGAGCTGTGCTCGGACAACGTGCGCAAGCTGGAGACCCTCGACCGGTGGCTGTTCACCGACACCTGGACCGGGATGGACCCTGCGTCGCTGACCCCGCCCCAGTTGGTCGGGGTGCTGGAGTCGGAGAAGGCCGGGTGGTGGCTGTCCTCCCCGGACGCCGTGGACGTCGCCTGCGCGGTGGCTGCGTCGTCCCCGGAGGTCGAAACGGCGCTGCGGACGGCGCTCGCCCAGCACCCCGATGCCTGGGACCGGCTGCGCGACCGGGAGCTCGACGCCGCGCTGACCGCCGTCTTCGGCGGCGCGGCCCAGGCGGCCGTACCGACCGGCTTCACCGGGCTGACCCGGGCGGAGCTGTGCGAGGCCTTCGTCGCCGAATTGGCGCGCGGCCGCCGACTGACCGAGGTCGGCGGGGCCGCGGCCGCGCTCGTCGAGGAGTCGGTGACGCTCCCCCAGCCCGTGGCGCTGCTGGAACTGACCGATGACCTCGCCGGACTGGCGCGGTTGGCCACGGGCCGGCCGGTGGTGCGGGAGGCGCTGGTGCGGGAGTGGGCGGGAGTCGACGAGTGGCCGGCGAGCTCCGCCTCGCTGCTCGGGCACCTGCTGCTGGAAGACCCCGACTGGTTCCTGACCCTCGCTGGCTCCGCCCCGCCGTCCGTGGTGCGGTCGGCCCTGCCCTGGGCGGCGGAGCGGCTGGCAGCTGCGCAGGTGGAACAACTGGCGGTCACCGTGGCGGCCAGCGAGCTGGCGGGGCAGGGCTGGGCGTTGCGGGACGTGCTCTTCCGCTCGGGATTTCCCGACGAGGAGGTCGCCGCGATCGTGGCCCGCAACTTCCTGGTGCTGGCCGGGGACGACGGCTGGCCGGGTGAGGTCGCCCGGCTCGCCGCCGGCGCTCTCGGCGCAGGTGGCGGCGGGGAGGCGTCCGAGGGGCGCCGGAAGACCGGGATGTGGCCGCGGCGCCGCCGGTAGCCCTACGGGACCGGAGCGCTCCGTCAACTGCCGCCCCGCGCCTGCTGACCCCGGTGGCCGAACGCTGGTCACCGTCGTCCGCACTGGCCGTCAGTGCTGCCGCGAGACCTCGGTGATGTCACGGAGGTGGTGAACGCCTTCGTGCGCTGCCTGCCGGACCAGCCACCGTGCGCTGCGGTGCTCGTTCGGGAGACGGTGCACCGGTCGGCCCCAGTCCTCCGGCCCGACTCGCATGATCTCTGCCAGAAGGCCGGTGACGTGGGCCTGCAGTTGGTCCAGCGCAGGCTCGACGGCGGCGTCGCGGTAGCCGAAGCGGCGGGCCCGCAGGTCGTTGAGCATCGGTTCGAGGGCCGGGTCGTCCTCGGTGCGCGCCCGGTGCAGCCGGATGGTGGAGGCGGCGTAGACGTCGCGCAGGTGGCACAGGTACTCCACCGCGGACCACGCGCCGTCCGGGCCGGGCTGCCGGCACGTCGCCTCGTCGAGGGAGCCGAACAGCGCCCAGGCTCGGGCTGGGATGGCCGCGATGACTGCCGACGCGCGGTCGACGTCGTGATCGGCGTAGGAGAACGGGCACGACCGGCAGACGTGCTCCTCGCCGGCGAGCGGCGGCACCGCCGGACGGTGGTCGGCTGGCACACCGTCATCCTCGCCGGTCATCCGCCGATGGGGGGCTGTTCCTGCCCACTCATCGCCAGCGACGAGCGCAAGGTCCTCGGCGCAGTGCGCGTCTTGATGACACGGGCCGCGGTGCGAGAACTCATCGAGCTGATGACCCGCACCCGGGCGCCGCTGGCTGCGCCGGTCGACGGGCCGCAGTCACCACAGTCCAGTGCCGGACGCCGCGGTGGTCGGCGGCGCCGGCCCTGCACTCGAGCCGCTCGTGCCGGTACGGCCGGGAGCGGACTCAGTAGCGGCTGCCGCCGCCCGAACCCTTGCCACTGCGCTTGGCCTGGAAGTCCGCGAACGCCTTCTTGAGCTTCGCCTGGTTCTGCGGCTTGCGGGCTTCCTGGATGACCTTCGACGCGACGCCGGAGATCAGGAGCTTGCGGATCATGCCTGCCATGGTGGTCTCCCTCTGGTGAAGCGGCCGGTGCTGGCCGCGCATCTTCGGACCTGTGCCCCAGGACGGCGAGACTCACGCCCGACGGGTTCCCCGAGGCTCAGCGCGCACCGGCGATGCGGGCCAGTGCCTGCTCCAGCACCGCGCGGGCCACCTGCCGGCGCGCCGGCTCGTCCAGGGCAGCAGCGGGCACGTGCAGGTGGTGCGTCGCCGCTGAGGTGCGTTCGAGCCGGAAGTCCGGGTCGTCCTCTGCGACCGTCACCGCGGCGTCCGGGTCGAGTCCGACGGAGAGCGTCTGCGGCCGGGCGTAGGCAGCGACCCGCTCCTCCCCCACCAGCCGCACGGCCACGTAGTGCGGCATCACCGTGAGGGTCAACGGCACCAGGGCACCGACCTCGTCCACGAGCCGCTGGATCGCCGGCGCGACGTTCTGCGCGCCCAGCTCGCCGAACGTCCGGGCCGGACCCGCGTCGTCCACCGGCCGCTCGGCCCGGTTGCGTTCCTGGCGCACCGGGCGGATGCCGAGGACGTCGGTCGCGTCCCGGCTGTCCCCGGCGCGACGGTAGAGCTCGGCGGGCTTGCCCATGGCGCCCGGCCGCTCCTTGCGAGCGAACTCGCCGGTGGGCTGGATGAGCCCCTTGCCGACCATGTAGCGCCGGAACGTGTCGATGGACGGCCGGCTCTCCCCCGGGCCGGGCTGTGGCGCCACCGCGTCGTGCAGCGCCTGCAGGGCCTTCAACGGGAATGCCTCGCCGAGCAGGCCGGCGGGGTCGGGCTGCAGCGCGTAGTCCTGCCGCACCCGGTCCACGGCCAGGCGCACGATCACCTCGTGGTCGAACGGCTGCCCCACGGCGTCGTCCACGGGCAGGACCCGGACGTCGTCCCGGCTCGCCACCACCGGGTCGACGTCCTCGGCGAGCAGCAGGACGACGTGCGCGACGCAGAGGACCCAGCCCCGGTCATCGCGTTCGGTGTCCTCGAAGACGTGCAGCTGCTGCGGGCGCGTCCCGCGGAAGCCCACCTCCTCCGCCAGCGAGCGGAGGACGGCGTCGGCCAGCGTCTCTCCCTCGTGCAGGAAGGTGCCAGGCAGCGCCCACTCCCCGCGGCGCTGGTGCTGGACGACGCCGAGGGCGCCGTTGCGCACGTCCACCGTCAGGACGGCGGTGTCCACCGCGACGGACGGGCGTCGGTGGCCCCCCGATGAACGGTCCTGCTCTGCCTGGTCACTCACCCGTTGACCGTAGGGCGTGTGTGCGGCTGACTCGTAGCCGGTTGCACGCCGTGCCACCGGGAGGGAGGCCAGATGTCCGGACTCATGCCGCGCGACCACCGTGTCGCCGGCGCGCTGATCGGTTCCGCCGTCGGCGATGCACTGGGCGCCCCGTTCGAGTTCGGCCCGGCCGGCCGGTTCTCCGCTCGCTTCCCCAGCGACGCCCGCGGGGTGGCCACCGAGATGTGCGGCGGCGGAGCGCTGGACCGGGAGCCGGGCGAGTTCACCGACGACACCCAGATGGCGCTGCTCGTGGCGGCGTCCCTGGTCGAGCGGGGCGGTCTGGACGAGGCCGACCTCTTCGACCGGTTCCGCACCTGGCTGCGCGCCGACCCGCCGGACGCCGGGAAGCAGACCCGCGCCGTCCTCGGTTCCGGCCGTCCGTGGGACGTCGCCGCGGCTGAGCACTTCGCCCGCTCCGGGCACGCGGCCGGCAACGGCTCGCTGATGCGGACGACGCCGGCCGCGATCTGGTTCGCCCGGTCCGGCACCGCGGCCACCATGGACGCCGCCCGGCGGATCTCCGCCCTCACCCACGGCGACCCGTCGGCCGGTGAGGGCTGCGCGGTCTTCCACGAGCTGCTGCGCGTGGCGCTGGACGGCGGCGACCCGCTGGCGGCGATCCCCGCGGCCCTGGAGCTCGTGGCGCCCGAGCACCGCGACCGTTGGGCGACCGTGCTGGCACCGAACTGGACGCCGGACCAGGCGACTGAGAGCAACGGCGCGGTGTGGCCGACGCTCGGCTCCGCGGTGTGGGCGCTGCGGCACGCGGACGACTTCACCGGGGTGCTGCGGCTGGTCATCGACCTCGGTGGCGACACCGACACGGTGGCCGCCGTCGCCGGTGGGCTGGCCGGTGCGGTGTTCGGCATCGCCGGCATCCCGATGCGCTGGACCTCCGTCGTCCACGGCCGGGTGCCGGGCTACGCCGACGAGCGCTGGGACCTGGCCGACCTGCACGCCCTCGCCATGACCCTGGACGGCACCCCGACCAACCGGCACGTCGCGGCTCGCAGCCCGCGGATCGAGCCGCGCGAGGTGCTGCCGGGTGTGTGGGCCGCCGACCTGGACGGTGCGCGGATCAGCGCTCGGGACTTCGCGGTCGTCTCGCTGTGCCGCACCGGCGAGCCGTTCGGGCACGAGGTGCAGCGGTACGCCTACCTGACCGACGACGACGCGAACAGTGAGGTGGACGCCGTGCTGGCCGACGTCCTCGACGACATGGCGGCGCTGCGAGCCGAGGGCCGGCCGGTGCTCGTGCACTGCCACGGCGGGGCGTCCCGCACCGGGCTGGTGCTGCGGGCGTGGCTGCGCCGGACGGAGGGCCTGCCGGCGGCGGAGGCGACGGCCAGAGTGCGGGACGCGTGGCCGCACCTCGGGCTGTGGAATGACAGCTTCACCGCCGCGCTGGAGCGCCTGGGCCGCTCGCCCGGCGCAGCGGGTGGCTGAGTCCGCCGACCGGCCTGGCTACGAGCGGCTGAGGTCGAGGTGGGCGACTTCGACACCTGGGTGAAAGTGGTCGGAGTGACCACGTGCCGGTGACGGTCGTCGTCCAGCGGTGAGCTGACCGGTCAGTCGGTCTGCGGATCCGGCCCCTTCGCGCAGGGCAGACAGAGCCAGTCGGGATCATCCGACCCGAGCATGCAGCCGCCGAGGATGAGCTTGCCCTCGGCGGCGAGGTCCATCGCGGTGATGTCCGGGAGGCCGTAGATCACGGGAAGTGCCCCGAGCTGCCCGCACCGGGGACACCGACGCCGGCGCGTGCGTCGCGCCGGCTGTGCTTGCGTCATCTGCCCGCCACTCCCTCGATCGACCCCATCCTGGCTACTGTCCGGGATGCTGCGGCGCGTGATCAAGGCAGTCCCCCGAACAGGTCAACGAGGCGGACGACCGAGCTGAGTCGCTGCGGCCGGCGGCGTCGCACGTGAACTGCCCCTGGTGACCCGCTCGTCATGCTCGGCATCCGCAGCGGGTCAGCGCGCCTAGTCCGAAGTCGCTCGGCGATCTCCTCGACCTCGGCCGAGCCGGCCGCCACGTCCATGACCAGCTGGAAGGCGGCGTCGTCGCTCAGCTCCGGTTCGTGGGCGTTGGGGTCGAGGAAGACGACTGTGCCCAACCAGCCCAGTCGCTGGTGCCCGTCGACGAGCGCGCGGTTGCCCCCAGCGTGTGGAGGAGCGCGGCGGCCTGCAGCGACAACGTCGGGTAGGCCGACGTCGTCGGGCAACTGGTCGCGCAGCGCCTGGACGAACGACTGCTCGGCGGGTGACTCGAAGGTCGGCTCCGCCGGGAACACGCGCGCGGTCACGCGGGCCTGCTGCTCACCGGGCGCCCGCCAGGGACAGCGACTCCCAGAAGACCGCCTCGCCGATGACCCGCACCCCGAGGCTGCGGGCCTTCCGGGCCTTGCCCGACTGGGAGTCCGGGTCGGCGCAGACCAGCAGGCTGGTCTTGCCGGACACCGAGGACATCGGCTGCAGGCCGGCGTCCCGGGCGGCCTGCTCGAGGTCGTCGCGGCTGCGGGACATCTCGCCGGTGAACACGATCTTGTCGCCCGGGGAGAACAGCCCGGGACGCCGAGGCAGGGAGACCTTCGCGCCGGAGCGGACCATGGTCAGCGCGACGTCGACGTCCCGGCTCTCCATGCCCAGCAGCTCGGCGACGCGCCGCAGGTCGGCCAGCTCGGCGTCGGTGACGATGTCGTCAGCCAGCGCCGTGGTGGCCAGCGCATCGAGGTAGAGGCGGTGCGCGGCCCGCACGTGGTCCGCCCCGCAGCCGAGCTCGGCGGCGAGGGAGAACAGCTGGTCGGCCTCGGTGATGCTGACCAGCCGGTCCTCGAGCGCCTCGTCCAGCACGGTCAGGTAGGGCGCCATGCTCGGCGGTGCGCCGTCCAGCGCGGGCAGGGCCGCGACGAGCCCGCCGAGGTAGCCGTCCCGCCGGCGGGACAGCGCGGTGGCCGCGTCCCGGGGCACCGAAGGACAGGGGTCGCAGGGCGAGCACGGGCCGGGTTCGATCGCCCGGGCGACGAGGTCGGCCCAGACGGCGTCCAGCGGCTCAAAGCCCTCGTAGCCGCCGTCGGCGGCGAAGCGGACGGTCAGGCCGGCGCCGACCAGCGGTTCGGTGCCCAGGTCGGAGGCGAGCATCCGGACGAGCAGCTCGGCGGTCGCGCGGGCGTCGTTCAGCGCCGCGTGCGCCTCCAGCGGGATGGACATGTAGTCGCAGAGCGCCTGCAAGGAGCGGGTGCCCGCGCCGAAGAACAGCGGGGCCAGGCGCATGGTGCACAGCGACGGCGACAGCATGATCGGCAGGCCGGCGCGACCGAACTCCCGGCCGAGGAACCGCAGGTCGAACAGGGCGTTGTGCGCGACGACGAGCCGGCCGGCCAACAGGTGGCTGAGGTAGCCGGCAATGTCGGCGAAGGCCGGTGCGTCGGCGACGTCACGAGCGGAGATGCCGTGCACCGAGGTAGGCCCGACGTCGCGGCCGGGGTTGACCAGGGTGCAGAACTCGCCCTCCACCTCACCGCGGTCGTCGAGCAGGACGACGCCCACCTCGACCACCCGGTCGACGCCCGGGCGCAGGCCAGTGGTCTCCAGGTCCAGCACGGCGACGCTCACGCTGCCTCCTCCTGCGTCGTCTCCGGCGCGGCCGGCCAGCCGGGCGGGTGGTCGCGGGCGGTCTCACCACCGGAGGACAGCAGGAACGGCCGGGTGAGCCGCTGGCTCTCCACCTCGTCCCACGCGGTCAGCAGGTCGGAGACCCAGCGGGCCAGAGTGAGCGCACGCGAGGCCAGCGGGTCGCCGGCGGACTCGGGGGTCGCCGCGTCGGGGACGGAAGGCCACCGCGGCCGGACGAGGCTGCGGCGGGTGGACGGGAGCGACGCCAGGTGCCCGGCAAAGGCCCGGTCCAGGTCGGCGATCTCCTCGCGGATCGCCGTCACCAGGGCTGCAGGATCGGCTCCGGCGCCGAACCGCCCGGCGGCCGGCTCGGTGGTCACCAGGAGGCGTCCGCGCACCAGCCCGTCGATCCGCTCGTCGTCCGCCGGGAGGACCCAGGCGCCCGCCATCGTCGACTCGAGGCCGTCACCGACGCTCACCTGCCAGATGGCCACCCGCTCGTCGGTCGGCTGATCGACCACGATGATCCCGCTCATGTGTCCCCCGCTCTCGGTGCAACGGGGCGGACCATGGCACGGCGCAACGACAGGAGCCGACGTCCACGGAACGAATCCGTCCCATGCAGCCCACTCGTCACAGGCGCCGCTCGCGGCGCGCCCAGCAGCGGGACCTGCTCAACCGGGCACACCCGGCGAACTCGTCACCCCAGGGTGCTGCCGGGTCCTGAGCCGCGGACCGTGACCCCACGACGTTGCAGGCGTCAGGAGCCCGGGCACGGCATCGGCGTCCAGCTCTTTCCGCCGGGCGCGTAGCTCCGGCAGCCGGTGTAGCCACTCGGGCCGGAGTCGCCGGACGGCTGCGATGGGGCTGCCGTCCTCGGGGCACTCGACGAGGTCCGAGACGACGAGCTGGACGACTGCGAGCGGGCTCGCGCTGCTGCGGCGTCCTCGGCTGCCTTCCGCGCAGCCTCCTGCTCAGCGGCCTGCCGTGCAGCCTCCTCCGCGGCCTGACGCGCCGCCTCCTCCGCGGCCTGGCGCGCGGCTTCTTCCGCGGCTCGCCGGGCCTCTTCCTCCTGTCGCTGCTGCTCGGCCGCCCGAGCCGAGTCGTTGTCCGCGACGGCGGCGTTCAGGTCGGTGCGGACGCGCTCCACCCGGCTCTGCAGACCGCTCAGCCCGCGGCCGGCGAACGGCAGCAGTGGGAAAGCGCGCGCGTCCCGGTCCAGGAGAGCGGTGAGCGCACGCGCCGTGGTCAGCGCAGCGACCAGCTCACCGGAGTGGGAATCGAACGCGGCCAGCTCGGTCGGTGCGACGGGCTGTTGGGCGACCGTGTCGGCCGCCGTCTGCTCCAGGGCGGCCACCTGTGCGGGGACGGTGCACGTCACGTCGGAGGCGTAGAGCCCCCGGCCGGCCTCTCGCGCCTCGTCATGCGCCTGCCGCACGGGCGGGTAGAACTGCGTGTTCGTCCCGACCACCAGCGCCACGCCCAGGCCCTGCCGGACGATGTCGGCGTTCACCAGGTCGTCGCCGAGGAAGACCGCGGCCAGTTCGCGGTCGTACCGGTCGTACTTCTCCTCGTCGTGCTCGAGCCGCACCTCGGTCCCGACGGGGAGGCGGCCCTTCAGGTACTGGGTCGCCTCCGGGGCGAGGCACTCGACCGGCTTGCTCGGGTCCACCGACTCCGGGGTGTCCACGTTGAGCAGTCGCACCCGACGGGTCTCGCCGTCGTACCGGACGTCGATGGTGTCGCCGTCCACCACCTTGGTCACTGTCGCGATGACGGGTCCGCTCACTGCCTCGTGGACGGCTCCCGCCCCGACCACCAGGGCTGCGGTGGCCACCGTCGCAGCGATCTTGTGGGCGGCTACGACAGCGAACAGGTTCTGCATGCTTCCTCCGACGGCCAGGCGACAGGTGTCGCCGGTGGGCACGCTAAGGAGTCGGCGGGTCACCGGACGTCGGTCAGGTCCGAGCCACCCCCGGAAGGGGCAACGGCCGCGAGCGGCGTCCCCCGGACCGGTGACAGGCGGTGCGGCGACCCCGGTTCCCGTCGGTGGCCCGTGGTCGTCTTCGTCGCAGGAACGAGCGGGACCCACCCGCGCGGTCAGGAGGAGGCCCGGTGGAGCAGGCGGCGGAGCTGTTGTGGCGGGCAGCGTTGCGGCGTCCGTGGACGAAGCGGCCGCTCAAGACCGACGTCGAGGCGATGGCCGCAGCGCTCGCCCCGGGCGACGTCATCGACAGGGTGTTCCGGGCCCGGTGGGCGGGGACGTCCAGCGGCGCCCTGGCGATCACGTCCGGCGCTCTGCTCTTCGGGCAGGCCCGTCCCCGGCAGCACTTCACCGAGATGCTGCGTCTGGCCAGGCCGGGGCACCGCCACGGTCCGCGCGCTCTGGTCATCCCGCGCAGCGACGTCCGCAAGGTCTCTGTGACGTCGGAGGGCGTCGCCGTGCACACCGACAACCAGGTCATCGCGCTGCTGACGAAGGGCGATCCGGAGCTGCGGACAGCCCTCTTCCGGTTGTCCCATCGATCCGTGAGATCCGACCCCGACAACCCGAAGAGCAGGACTCGGGTGCTGCCGCACGAGGCGCTGTGGAACACCCGCCATCCGCAGGGAGGCAACCGGATCGAACGCAGGTACTGGCCCACCCCGACCGGGACGCTGCAGGACGCCGGCGACGCATGGCGGCGCCTCCCGCCGTGGAGCCAGTGGGCGCTGGCGGTGGGCGTCTTCGTGGGGCTGCAGACGTTCGTTGCGCCCGTCGGCGTCCTGTTCGCCATCCTGTTGCTGACCCTGCTGGGGCTCACGGGCGAGGCTGCCGTCGAGCGCCGCCGGCTCGCTCTCACCGGGCCGGAGACCGAGCTGGCCGAGGCCGACTGGATCGAGGCGCGGGTGGCCGGTGCGGCCTGCCGGGCGTGGGAGGCGACGCTGCGGGAACCGTCCTGGTCATCTCCGGCACTCGACGCCACCCGCGCGGCGTTCGACGGCGACCACGAGGTCGACGCCGTCATCGACCTGGCGCTGCGCATCCACGACGCCCGCACCCAACTCGGGGCGATGCCGACCGGGCCGGCGAGGGTGATCTGGCAGCAGCAGTGGACGGCGCTGGACGCGGCCGCCGAGCGGCTGGGCGAGCGCGCCGACGCGCTGATCCGACACCGCGAGCAGGCCGCACAGCTGTCGCGGGAGCTCGCTCAGCTGGCCGAGCTGGAGCGGTTCGAACGCTCCGCGCTGGTCGTCGACGACCTGACCATCGCCATGTCGGTGGGGGGCGAGCGCGCCGGGCTCAGCCCGGTCGCCGACGACATCGCCGGCACGCGGGCAGCGGTGCGAGAGCTCATCGAGCTGATGACCGACACCCGGGCCCCGCTGGCCACGCCGGTCGACGCCCCGTGACCGCGGACCCTGGAGTAGAGACGTACCGATGATCTGGTTCCTGCTCGGAGTACTGCTCGTCTCCTCCATCGCGGGCGGACTGGTCGCCTGGCGTGCCCGCGACAACTACATCGCCCTGTCGGTCGCCGGAAGCCTGATCATGGTGGCCTTGTCAGCGCTCCTCATCCTGTTCGTGCTCACCGTCCTGCAGTAGCGCGGCGCCGGCCGTGGCGTGAGCACACGCCGTGGCCGTCACCCCGCAGTGAGGCGTATCGACTTCGTCCGTTGACGCACCAGCTGCCACAACCGTCACGGCGTAACCCGGACTCGTCGCTGCTGGCCGGTAGACAGGGCGCATGACTGACCCCGCGGAGCTCCAGCCGACGTCCATCGACGGGGCGGCACCGGGGCCGCGGGTCACGGTCGACGTGACGGCAGTGCCCGTCCTGAGCTACGCGCTCGCCCACAACGGCATCACCGTCGTCTCACAGCTGGTGCTCACCGGGCACGACGAGCCGGTGCGGCACGCCAGCGTGCACGTGGGCATCCGGGACGCCGCTGGCCCGATCGGCGAGGCCGTCGAGTTGTTCGCCGACGTCGACCCCGGGCACACCACCCGGCTCACCGACGTCGGACTGCGGCTGGACCCGGCGGCGATGCTGCAGGTCGAGGAGCGCCGTCCCGGCTGGCTGTCGGTCCTGGTGGAGAAGGACGGCGAGGTGCTCGGCCGGGCGCGCGTGCCGGTGCAGGTGCTGGCCGCGGCGCAGTGGCTGGCCACTCCGCTGGAGCTGGCGATGGAGATGCTCGCCGCCCACGTGCAGCCGAACCACCCGTCGATCACCGCGCTGGTCGCCGAGGCCGCCGAGCTGCTGCGCACGGAGACCGGCAGCCCGTCGATCCAGGGCTACCAGGCCGGCGCCGAGCGGGTGGACGCGATCGCCGCCGCGGTCTGCGCCGCCGTGCAGGCCCGCGCCGTCCGCTACAGCGAGCCGCCGGCCAGCTGGGCCGACGTCGGGCAGAAGGTGCGCACGCCCGGCGAGGTGCTCGACGAGCGGGTCGGCACCTGCTTGGACCTGGTCGTCGTCCTGGCTGCCGCGCTGGAGCAGGCCGGCATCCGGCCGCTGCTGTGGCTGGTCGAGGGGCACGCCTTCCTCGGCTACTGGCGCGAGGAGCTGTCGGCGCAGAGCTCGGCGACCACCGACGTCGCCAGCCTGGTGAACCTGGTCGACCTCGGGCTGATCCGGCTGGTGGAGACCACGATGCTCACCACCCGCACCGAGCCGGTCGGCTTCGACGAGCTGCACCGCCCGCCCTACGCAGCGTGGCTCACCGGCGACCTCGACCGGGTGATCGGCGTCGTCGACGTCTACCGCGCCCGGCGCGACGGCGTCCTCCCACTGCCGGCCCGCACCCGGGACGCCGACGGCACCGTGCAGGTGGTCGAGTACCGGCCGGCCGTGCACAGCACCCCGGCCCGCCCGGCTGACAGCGGGACGGCGGCTCCGCTGGATGCTCGTGAGGCAGCCCCGCCGCGGATCGCGCAGTGGAAGAACGCGCTGCTGGACCTCAGCCTGCGCAACCGGCTGATCAACTACACGCCGCGCGCCGGGATCGCGCTGACCGTGCCCGACGCGCAGCTGGGCGCGCTGGAGGACCTGGTCAACGGCGGGACGGCGCTGACCCTGCTGCCCAGTGACCAGCTGGCCGCCGTCCAGCGCGAGCGGGGGCTGCGCTCGGCCCGGGAGCTGCCGCAGGAGCAGCTGGCCGAGTTGCTGCTGGACCGCCGCGGGCTGTACGTCGACGTCCCGGAGGCCTCGTACCTGACCCGGATGCGGGCGCTGGCCTACAAGGCGAAGACGGTGCTGGAGGAGACCGGCGCCAACAACCTGTACCTGGCCCTGGGCAGCCTGGCCTGGGAGCTGGACGGCCGGCCCCTGCGCTCGCCGCTGATCCTGGTGCCCGTCGTGCTGAAGGCCCACTCCCGGTCGGGGGCCTACCGGCTGACCGTGGACGAGTCCGGCACCAGCACGCCCAACTACTGCCTGCTGGAGAAGCTGCGCCAGCTGCATGGGCTGAGCGTCCCCGGCCTGGCCGAACCGACCGAGGACGGCGCCGGCATCGACCTGGACGCTGCCCTCCAGGCGATGCGGGTCGCGCTGGTCGAGCAGGGGCTGCCGTACCGGGTGGAGCCCACCGCCGACCTGGCGATCCTGGCGTTCGCGAAGTTCCGGCTGTGGAAGGACCTCGACGAGCACTGGGCGACGCTGAGCGAGAACCCGCTGGTCGCCCACCTGGTGCACTCCCCCACCGACCCGTTCGACGACCCGGTCGCTGAAGACGGCTCGGTCGACCTCGACGAGCTCGCGGCCGGCGTGCCGGTGCCGGCGGACGCCTCACAACTGACCGCGGTCGCCGAGGCCGCCGCCGGCCGGACGTTCGTGCTCGAGGGCCCACCCGGCACGGGCAAGTCGCAGACCATCACCAACCTGCTGGCCCGGGCAGTCGCCGACGGCAAGCGGGTGCTGTTCGTCGCCGAGAAGCGCGCCGCGCTGGACGTCGTCGCCCGGCGGCTGGACGCGGTCGGGATGGGCCCGTTCGCCCTCGACCTGCACGACAAGGGCAGCCGGCCGGCCGTGGTGCGGGCGCAGATCCGGGCGGCGCTGGAGCACGCGGTGCAGGTCGATGAGCAGGGGTTGGCCGCCGACGGCGAGGACCTGCGCTCGGCCCGGCGTTCGCTGGCCCGGTACGCCACCCGGCTGCACGAGCCGAACGCCGCCGGCCTCTCGCTGTACAGCGCGCACACCGGTGCGCTCAGCGTGGGCGACTCCGTGCCGCCGCTGCCCGTCTCGCCGAGTGCGGTCGGTGGGCTGACGGCGGACGACGTGGCGGCGGTGCGGCGCGCACTCGCCGGGCTCCCGGACGTCGCCGACCTGGCCCGGCCGCGGCCGGGCCACCCGTGGGGCTTCGTGGACGTCGCCGACGTCGACGTGCCGGCCGCTGCGTCCGCCGCTGCCGCGGTCGATACCGCCGTCGCCGAGTTGCTGGGATCTGCGCGGCTGGCGCCGGTGCTGGCCGCGGTGACCACGCCCGGCGACCTGGCCGGGCTGGCCCGGGTGCTGGACGGCCCGCCGGTCGACCTGGCGGTGCTGGACGAGACCCGGTCGGCACGCTGGCGCACCGAGACGGCCGCGCTGTCGGCCGACGTCGCCGCCTTCCGCACGGCGCAGCACCCGGGTCTGGACGTCGCGACGCCGGCCGCGCTGGACCTGCCGCTGGCGGAGATCGCCGCCGCCGGGCAGGCCGCCGCGCAGTCGGGCTTCTTCGGCCGCAAGAAGCGGCTGATCGCCGTCCGCGACCAGCTGGCTCCGGTGCTGACCGGCGAGGTGGCGCCGAAGGCGGTGCCGGCGCTGGCGGCGGCGCTGCTCGCCGTGCAGACGGCGGCGCGGGCGCTGGCCGCCCGTGCCGCGGCGATCCCCGGGCTGCAGGTCCCGGCGACGTGGAACCCGCTGACCGATCCCGGCCTGGTCGATCGGGAGGTCGACTGGCTCCGGCTGGCCGGTGCGGTGGTCGAGGGCAGCGACGGCTTCCCCTGGGCGCTGCGCGCGCTCCTGGCCCAGGGGCCGGCGACCAACCCGTCCGCCGCGGCGGCGGTCGGCCGCGCGGAGGAGGCGGTGCAGCAGCTGCTGACCGTCTGCCGGTCGACGCCGGAGCAGCTCGCGGCGTGGGCGGGCACCGACGGGTTGTTCGCCCGGTGGCAGGCGACCCGCGCCGAACGGGCGGTCACGGCTCCCGGGGTGCCGTCGCTGCGGCGGTGGCTGGACCTGGTCGCCGCGGTGGAGCCGCTGCGCTCGGCCGGGCTGGGTGAAGCGCGGTCGGCGCTGCTGTCCGGCGCGGTGCCCGCCGACGACGCCGTCCGCTCCTTCGAGCTCGGGCTGGCCGGCGCCGCGATGACCGAGCGGGAGGGGGCCACCGGGCTGGCCGTCTTCGACGCGCCGGTGCACGAGCGGGCGATCTCCCGGTTCACCGCGGCCTCCCGGGCGGTGCGCCAACACCTCACAGCCGCGCTGCCCGCATCGGTCGTCGCCGCACGGTCGTTCGACGTCACCGCCCGCGGTGGCCGGGTCGGTGCGCTGCAGCGCGAGCTGAACCGGCAGCGCGGCGGGCTCGGCGTGCGCGGGCTGATCGCCGAGTACGGCGAGCTGGTCACCGCCGTCATGCCGTGCGTGCTGGTCAGCCCCGACTCGGTGGCCCGGTTCTTCCCGGCCCGAGCCGGCCTGTTCGACCTGGTGGTGTTCGACGAGGCGTCGCAGATCCGGGTCGCCGACGCCGTCGGTGCACTGGGCCGGGCGCACGCCGCGGTCGTCGTCGGGGACAGCAAGCAGATGCCGCCGACGTCCTTCGCCGAGCCGACGACGGACGACGACTCGCTGCCCGAGGACCTGGCCACCGCCGTGGAGGACGAGGAGTCGATCCTCTCGGAGTGCGTGCAGGCGCGGGTGCCGCGGCAGTGGCTGTCGTGGCACTACCGCAGCCAGGACGAGTCGCTGATCGCCTTCAGCAACGGCCAGTACTACGAGAACCGGCTGTCCTCGTTCCCGGCGCCGGTGCACGGGCCGGCCTCCTCGGCGCCGGACGGCCGCGGTGTCTCGCTGGTGCGGGTGGACGGCACGTTCCACCGCTCGGGGGCGGGCAAGCTGCTGCGCACCAACCCGGTCGAGGCCGAGGCGATCGTGGCGGAGATCCGCCGGCGCTTCGCGCTCTCCCCCGACGAGCCGCCCTCGATCGGCGTGGTGACGTTCAACGCCCAGCAGCGGGCGCTGATCGATGCACTGCTGCGGGACGCCGGTGACGAGCGGCTGGTCGAGGCGCTGGACCGCACCGACGGCGAGGGCTTGTTCGTCAAGAACCTGGAGAACGTGCAGGGCGACGAGCGGGACGTTGTGCTGTTCTCCACCGCATTCAGCGCCAACGACCGGGGTCAGCTGCCGCTGAACTTCGGGCCGCTAAACAAGGTGGGTGGCGAGCGCCGGCTGAACGTGGCGATCACCCGCGCCCGGCGACAGGTGGTGGTGTTCTCCTCCTTCGACCCGGCCGAGCTGCGGGCGGAGCAGACGTCGTCGGTGGGGATCAAGCACCTGCGCGCCTACCTGGACCTGGCGGCGCACGGCACGGATGCGCTGCCGCGGGACGCACGGTTCGCCTCGCTGCCCGACCGGCACCGGGACTCCGTCGCCGAAGCGCTGCGGGCTCGTGGACTGGTCGTGCGAACCGACGTCGGGCTGTCGGAGTTCAAGGTGGACCTGGCCGTGTCGCTGGCCTCGGCGCCCGACGTGCCGGTGCTGGCGGTGCTGCTCGACGGCCCGGCGTGGGCGCGACGGCGGACGGTCGGCGACCGCGACGGGCTGCCGGTGGAGGTGCTCGGCGGGATGCTGCGCTGGCCGGCGGTGGAGCGGGTGTGGCTGCCGGCCTGGTTGGCTGACCCGGACGCGGTGGTGGAGCGGCTGGTCGCCGCCGCCCAGACCCCGGTCGCTCCCCCGCCCGCGGCCGAGCCGCTTCCCGTCTCGGTGGCTGCGACGGCTGCTCCGGCTTCGGTGGCTCCGGCTTCAAATGCGGCGGACGTCGTTCCCGCCGCGGCGGTCCTGGACGGGGAGGAGCCGTTCGTGCCGTGGACGCCGGAGCCGGCAGGCACCCGGAGCCTGCTCGACCAGCTGGGCAATCGGCGGGTGGCCGAGCAGGTGCGGGCGGTGCTGGCGGCCGGAGCCGAGGCGGAGGGGCCCATCCACCTCGACCGGCTGACCCGGCTGGCCGCGGGTGCGTTCGGGCTGGGCCGGGTGGCCCAGGTGCGCCGCGATGCGCTGGCCGCGCTGGTGCCCGAGGCGGCTCGAATCGGTGAGGTCGTCTGGCCGGCGCAGTTGGACCGGGCGAGTTGGACCGGTTTCCGCCGTGACCCGGGGGCGACCCGGCCAATGGAGCAGTTGGCGCCGGAGGAGATCGGCAACGCGATGGTCGCCCTGTGCCGGGCCAGTGCGGGAATGACGAGGGACGAGCTGTTCGCCCAAACGCTCGAGGTGTTCGGCTACCGCCGCCGCACACCGGCCCAGGTCGCTGTCCTGGAGTCAGCACTGTCGGCGGCGGTCGACGCCGGCCAGCTGAACTCTGCACCGTCCGGCCTGTTCACCGCCTGACAGATCAATCGCTGAGCCGGCGCGCCGCCGGCAAGGCAAGGAAACGGCTGGCTGACCCGCTGCACCGTGGGGGCTACCCGGTAGCGCCACGGGGCAGCGAGCCGGGCCACCGGATCCGGTAGTGGCGTCGCCACGTGTCGGTCTTGGAACGGACCCATCCGATCTCTCGATCGGTGCATCGATCAGGCGGGCAGTGCGTCACTCAGCAGATCAGTTCCGACAGCAACGGAAAGGCGCGTGACCTGCTCACTTGAGAGCTCTCGCGGACGGCTGTGCAACCAATCGGCCAACTGATCCCCCGCCACGTACGAAACGTCACCGCTGACCGCGACGCGCTGCGGAAAGGACGCCCACACCACCACAACCGAGCAAGGAGCGGGTACAGCGATTCCACTGCGAGCCGCGAGGGCTCGGGCGACGGCTCTTGCTGCGCGGGTCTGGCGGTTTCGTTGCCCGCGCTCCGTCCACGCTCGGTCCGGGTCGTCCCGAGGCGTGATGGTGGCACCTGCGTCGTCCACGCTCACGACGCCGTTCCACGCCTTGCTGTCGATGACGAAAATCCCGCCGGTACCGATGACCAGGTGGTCGATGTTTCCCGCGCCCGGCCAGTCGAGATCGTGGGTCACGTTCCAGCCCCGCCTTGCGAGGGTTTTCAGCTCACGCCCGGTGCGGCGCTCGCCCTCGGCCCCGACACCCCAACGCTGAATCGATTCTGGTGGCGTGGTCCACACGGCCACGGCCATCATCACGAATGCGCCGAGCATGACGCCGCCGTACCACCGAACCCAGCCATCACCGAGCCAGGAGACCAGCAGGCAGGCGGTCCAGGTGATCGCAATGAGCAACAGGAGCCGGCGAGAGATCCGGCGCCGCCAGCGGCTGCGCAGCTCGCGATAGCGGCCTTCCGCGAAACGACCCGCACTGGGCGAGCGACGCAACATGGCCATTCGGTGATCGTCCGCCTGCACAGGTCGCTGGGAACAGGCCGTTGGTCGTGACTCTCACCCGTAGTGGCGGCCTCCCCCATCCTTGCGTCTAGGCAGCCGATGGCGAGCACAGCAGTGCAACGACCTCCGCCGAATCGGGTTGTGCCTTTCCGATCCAGCGGCCACTACTTTCAACACAGAGCTGGTCGCCTTGAAGCAGTCGTTCTCGGCGCGTGCGCTCGGGCGCTTGGGCGGCACGTGCGACTCTGCGTCGATGCTTGGTCGACGGAGGACGCAGTGAACGAGGTCGCGCCGGGGATATACGAGGCGCTGGTCACCGAGGAGCTGGCGGGCACGCTGACCAGCACGCCGATGGAGCTGGTGCAGTACGAGCCGCTCGACCCGGCCGACTCGCACCTCGTGCTGACCCGACACCTGGCGAACCTCATCAGCCGGTCACTGCAGTCCGCGCCTGGGTCCGACCGAGGCAAGGTGGCCGCGCAGATCGAGCTGGCAAACCGGATCGCGACCTCGGTCGGCGAGCTCAGCGCACCGGACGCCGTCCTGTCCGGCGACCGGGTCGCCGACGCCGCTCAGCAGCTGCTCGCCGTCGCGACGCCCTCCCCCACCCCGGTGCCGGTGACCTTCCCGGCGCGGCCGGAGGTGCCGCTGAGCACCAGCGCACTGCTGGTCAACGGCCGGGGGCAGCCGCGGATCGGTTATGAGGTGGAGCGCGAACTGGCGTCGGCGGACAGCGTCGACCTGCTGTGCGCCTTCATCACCTGGCACGGTGTCCGAGTGCTGGAGCAGGCGCTGCACGACCTGCAGCAGCGCGGCGTGCGTCTAAGGGTCATCACCACGACCTACCTGGGCGCAACCGAGCCACGGGCCGTCGAGCGGCTGATCGCTGCGGGGGCTGACGTCCGGATCTCCTACGAGACCCGGACGACGCGGCTGCACGCGAAGGCCTGGCTCTTCCACCGCGACTCCGGCTTCTCCACCGGCTATGTCGGGTCGTCGAATCTGTCCCGGGCGGCGATGATCGACGGGCTGGAGTGGAACGTGCGGCTGTCGTCGGTGGAGCAGTCTCATCTGCTCCAGACCTTCGCCGAGACGTTTGACTCCTACTGGCACGACCCTGCGTTCGAGCCCTACGACGCCGAGCGCTTCACCGCTGCCATCGCCGTCGAGCGCGGTGGGCGCACCGACGACCCTACGGAGATCACCTCCCTCGACGTCCGACCGTTCGGCTATCAGCAGGAGATCCTCGAGGCGCTGGACGCCGAGCGGCTGGTGCACGACCGCTGGCAGAACCTCGTGGTGATGGCGACCGGCACCGGCAAGACAGTGGTCTCCGCGCTGGACTACCGGCGGCTGCGCGCCCAGGGGCACGTCGAGACGGTGCTCTTCGTCGCCCACCGCAAAGAGATCCTGACCCAGAGCCGGTCGACGTTCCGCCAGGTGCTCCGCCGCGGCGACTTCGGTGAGCTGCTGGTCGACGGCGCCAAGCCCACGCAGTGGCAGCACGTGTTCGCCTCGGTGCAGTCGTTGGCCCAGCTCGACCTCGCCGAGCTGCGGCCGGACCTGTTCGACCTGGTGGTGGTCGACGAGTTCCACCACGCCGAGGCAGCTACCTACCGCCGGCTGCTGGACCACCTGAAGCCGAAGGTGCTCGTCGGGCTCACCGCGACGCCGGAACGTGCGGACGGCCGGGACGTGATCGCCCGCTTCGGCGGCCGGCCGGCAGTCGAGCTGCGGCTGTGGGAGGCGCTGGAGCAGCGGCTGCTGGCGCCGTTCCAGTACTTCGGCAAGCACGATGACGTCCCGCTGGACACAGTGCGCTGGCGACGGGGTTCCGGCTACGACGTCGCCGAGCTGACCAACCTCTACACCGGCAGTGACGCCCGAGTGCGGCTGATCCTGCAGGCCGTGGTCGACACCGTGGCCGAGCCGACCCGCATGCGAGCGCTGGGCTTCTGCGTGAGCATCGACCACGCCGTCTTCATGGCTGCTCGGTTCGATGCCGCCAACATCCCGAGCCGCGCAGTGACATCTCGGGACGGCGCGGACGCCCGTGCGGCAGCGCTGACGGCACTGCGGAACGGCGAGGTGAACGTGCTGTTCACCGTCGATCTGTTCAACGAGGGCTTCGACCTGCCGGAGATCGACACGGTGCTCTTCCTCCGGCCGACGGAAAGCGCCACCGTTTTCCTGCAGCAGCTCGGCCGCGGCCTCCGGCTGGCTGAGGACAAGCCGTGCCTTACGGTGTTGGACTTCATCGGCTCCCAGCACCGGAGCTTCCGCTTCGACCTGCGCTTTCGGGCGCTGACCGGGACGTCCCGACGTGGGCTGGAACGGGAGATCGACCTCGGTTTTCCGACGCTGCCGGCCGGCTGCTCGATCCAACTGGACCGGGTCGCCCAGCAGGTGGTCCTGGACAACGTCCGGCAGTCGCTGCGGCTCCCCTGGCCGCAACTGGCCAGCGAACTCGCTGCTTCCCCGCAGGCCGACCTGCCCACCTTCCTGGACGAGACCGGGCTGGACATCGAGGACCTCTACCGCGGCACCAACCGAAGCTGGCTGGACCTGCAGCGCGCGGCCGGCGTGGTCACCGCCGAACCGGGGCCGGACGACGCCCGGCTGCGCGGCGCATTCGCCCGGATGCTGCACCTGGACGACGTCGAGCGACTCGACCGCCTGGGCGACGTGCTCAACGGCGGGGTTCTCGGATCGAGCGACCGAGACCGACGACTGGCCGCGATGCTTCACTTCGCACTTTGGGGTTCGCGGACGCCGTTCTCCTCGGTGGAGGAGTCACTGGCCCGACTGCTCGCCGACCGAGTTCGTTCGGCGGAGCTGGCTCAACTGATCGGGGTGCTGCGAGAGCGCATCCATCGCGTGGCGCCAGCGCTGGACGGCGGAGCGCGGCCGCTGCACGTGCACGCCCGATACAGCCGCGAGGAGGCGCTGGCGGCGTTCGGGATGACCGATCTGGCCGGCACGTTCGGGTCCGGCGTGAAGTGGGTGCTGGACGAGCGGGCGGATTTGTTCTTCGTGACGCTGACCAAGACCGAGGGTCACTTCTCCCCCACCACGATGTACGCCGACTCGGCAATCACACCGACGCTGTTCCAGTGGGAGTCGCAGAACACGACGACGGAAGCGTCACCCGTCGGCCAGCGGTACGTGCACCACCGGGAGCTGGGGAGCTCAGTGCACCTGTTCGTGCGGGAGACGAAGACGGCGGACGGCGCCCTCGGAGTGCCGCCGTACCTGTATGCCGGACCGATGACCTACCAGTCGCACACTGGCAACCGACCGATGCGCATCCTCTGGCGACTAGACCATGCCCTACCCGGCGACGTCTTCCATGGCGCAAAGGTCGCCTGACAGGTCAGCGGGCAATGTTGACGGTCATAGTCTTCTCTCGGTCACCTGCGGCCGCCCAGCCAGTACAGCGCAAGATCCACGTCGCGCGCGGTCCATGAGAGGCCGTGTGTTCTCGACACCATCGCGCGTGCGTCTTCGACCACTTGCATGTAGCGGCCATAGCGTCCCGACGCGTTGTCGAGCTGGACGCCCAATTGGGCCAGGGCCGCGTGGGCTCGTCGGTCGTAGATCGCCATTCGCTGTGGTGCCGCGGCGACCAAGACAGCCGACGCCAGGGCGTCGCCATGGCCAAAACCAGGCAGCGACCTGAGAGCACTGCGGCCACTTCCCGCGGCGTCGGCCGTCGATCTGTTCGAGTCGTGCACCGCTTCGACGGCCGCACGCGTGGCAGCACGGACGTTGCTGTCGGGTGTCGAGTTCAGGCGCGCCGCCCAGGGAGTGTTCGCCTGCAGACGCTTCCACAGCACGAGAGCACCGATGTCCGCTTTCCCCACCGAGCCCGTTGAGGCGATGCGAGCGGCGACCTCACGTAAGGCCTCGTCACAGTCCTCCGATACGGCTGACCCGCATTCCTGCCGCGCGGCGACCAGCTGGCCTACTTGATCAGGCTTCAGATCCATAGTTCGCCTCCTGACTGGGCCCTACGCGCCCCGCCTTGGGGCCCTTACCAGCTGGGCTGCACGCCAGCATCAGCCTCGAGATCGAACGCGGGATGGCGCCCCGGTTCCTCTCACACAGTCGGCGCCCGCAGGTCGATGACATCCGTTGCTGCCACCTCGTCATCGCTGCGCCGATCAAGCAGCTTGAGCAGGTCCTCTTGGCGCGGCTGGCCAAAGGCGAGCCGGTAGAGCGCCAGGTCGCGCTTCAGCCGGTCATATCGGGGGCCGTCCAGGCTGAGCGCGTACGGGTACACGTACCGCTCGATCTTGGCGTCGCCGCCGTAAACCCAGTACGGCACGAAGTCACCCTGGTCTTGAGTCGCCTGGTCAGCGGCGTCGTAGGCCGCCCTCCACGGGTCATTCAGCGAGGAGCCGAGCGCTTCCGCTCGGTGCGCGGAAGCCACGTTGCGCCGCACGGCGTGCCCGCCGAAGCGGTGCACACGCCCCTCCCGCTGCTCGAAGTCCACCGGATTTGCCGGGGTGTTCCAGTGCACGATCGCCGAGCACCACCAGTGGAAGTCGATGCCCTCCTGGCCGGCTGAGGTGGTGGTGAGCACGAAAGGCCAGAACGGGCTGTTGAATGCCGCCCGCACGTCTTGCTGACGCACCTGCACACCTTCGGCAGCATCGGCTGCCGTCCCTCGCGCCGATCCGTAGCGGAGCGCGAAGCGACTGCGGAGTCGTGGTCCGCCGCCATCGAGCGGGTAGTAGGGCGTGTAGTTGGCGACGCGCAGGCTCACCGCGCGGACCATGTCATCCGCCAAGCCGAACAGAGCCTCGCCGGTCAGGGGCGTGTCAGACAGTGAGCTCCGCAGATGGTGCACGTACTCGTCGAGAACGGCCTGCAGGTTGCCGGCCGCGCAGTAGTCGAGGACTGCTCGCCAGTAGGCGGGTCCTTCGTCACCGCGGTCGATGATGAGCGTGCTCTCAAGTCGGTTGAAGAGTGCGCGCAGGCCAGCAGCGAGGTGTGCTGCCGCCCGCCAGTGCTCGCCGCTGGTCACGTTGTCGTCCTCGGTGAGGATGCGACTCAGCGCTCGCCACGCGATGTTCCCGGGCGCGTGCGCGGCGAGCCGGACGACGTCCCGGCCGAGGCTGTTCCTGCGACGCAGTCGGCCAGGGCCGCCGCGGGCGATTGCCTGCAGTGCCTGATCGACGTGTGCACTCAAACCGGCACCCGTCTCTGGCTGCTCTTGGCCCGCGTCGGGTGATTCGCCAGAGCCGCCCGCCAACAGCGATGGCAGCCCGCCACCCACGTCGGCCGGCAGAGCGCCCGGCCAGCTCAGGAACCGGTTCCACGCTACGGTGTCGCCCTCCGGCTCCGCCTGCTCCGCGTCGTCCTCCGCACCTTCCAGCGCGTCTCGGACCGCGGTCTCCATCTGCGCACGGCTCAGCAATTCGCCGGGGCGCGAGCGGGCCACAGTGAGTGGGTCACCCAATCGAGCCAACTCCGGATGCGGCCAGAACAGAGCCAGCGCGCTCATGGCTGCGGGCCGGCCGTCGGTGAGGCGGTAGTCGAGCCGACTCGCCACCGCGGCACGCGCCTGGACGGTGTTCTCCGTCAGCACGCCGTCGGCGATGCGGCGCTCAGCTTCATAGCTGAGCAGCCCAGCGATGGCCGTAGGAGTCGCCGACCACGAGGAGAAGATCAAGCGCTTGGTGATCCCGACGGCGGCGTGCTGCGCGAAGGGCTGACCGAGCGAGAAGTACGGCATGGACGGCGGCAGCCACAACAGCTCTGCCCATCCCTTGTTCACCGTGTCCTCAGCGAGACGGCGCAGCCGGGCGTTGCCCATGTCCATCGGCTTGAACGACGACAGAGCCGCCGCATCCAGTTGCTGGGTACGCGAGGCGAGCTCGCGGACGCGTGGTGTGGCGCCGTCCGCTAGGGCCTTCTTCAGCTTGTCGCCGAGCTGGTATCCCTCGACGAAGTTGACGAAGTACGGGGCGGACTTCCAGTACTCGAGAGTCGCGTTGGCGTCGAGCGCCGAGGCGAGCTCGCGAAGCCGCACGTAGCCGCGGACGTCGTCCGCTGTCAGATCGACCAGCTCAGTGCGCCGCTCGTGCACCATCTCCCCAGTGCTCAACCGCGGGCGCTCCGCCCGTGTCATGACGGTCGTCAACAGCTCTCGGACGCGGCTGGCCGCTTCCGCTGCGGGGATGGCACGCGACAGCGCATCGCGATAGTCCGCCAGAGCGTCGTCGACTTGGTCCAGCCAGTCCGGGTCCCCGTTGAGGAAACGCAGGGTCTCCAGGAAGTCCTTGTGGTGGCTCTCCCCCGTCGTCAGCCGCTCCTGCTCCAACGTGAAGGGCTTGTACGGGGTAGCGGACAGCAGCAGGACCTTCGCCTGGCCGTAGTTGAACAGCTCCTGAGCGAGCTCGGCACTTTCCCCGCCCTGCTCGACCGAGAGCAAGTTCCTGAACCGCTGGAACTCATCGAGGATGACGAGATCGGGTTCCAGGGACTCGATTGAGGCTCGCGCCAGTCGACCGCGGAGTTCTCCGATCAGCCCCGTCGCGCGGTGCCACAACTCGCCAGTGATGTCTTGCCGACGGCCGACGTCAGCGAAGAGGTCTTCGGCGCGCCGCCCAAGGCCGTCCCTGTTGAGTGCCTGACCGAAGGCTTCCGCGATGACGGGATCGGGACCGCCGTCGAGGGTCGAGCGGAGGTACTCAACGGCGGACTCGAACCGCTCGTACGACCGGGTGGTGGCCCGAAGAGTCTGGAGTGCGCTGCGACGAGCCCAGCCGGACAGCTCGAGGTGCTCCTCCAGCAACAGGTAGATGAGCGCTCGCTCCTCCGCCTGTCCCGTCCGCCAGCCCTGCTCAAAGCTCGTTCCGGGCGTGAACGCGACCAGATTGACCGGCTTGTCGATCAGATCGGAGGTGGCGCCCTTCAACGAGGCGGTGTGTTTGGCGAGCATCGTCAATCGCGTGGACATGTGCGTGGCTCGAGTTCCGGTGACCTCCAGCCGAGCGAGGTTCTGCCGGGCGATGTCCGCGTTCGAGCAGATGTAGACGACGTCGATGCGGTCGACCGAGTCGTCGTCCTGGAGGTGCTCGAGCGTCTTGGCGATGACGCCGCGGGCCACGACGCTCTTGCCCAAGCCCGTCTCGTCGGCAACGAGGAACCGTCGCGTCGGTTGATCATCGGTGAAGAACCGACGAGCGACGTGGTCCACGGTGGCGCGCTGGAAGTCCTTCAGTCCGGCGAGCACCGGGCCGGCATCAAAGCGCGTCACGCGACGGCCTCCTGATCGCGTCGGACGGCGTCCACGACCGCCCAGATCTCTGAAAACCCGTCCGGGAGCACGCTCCCTCGGTCTGCAGACGCACCAAGACGGTCGACGAGGCGGGCGAGGTCATCCAGCCGGCCCGGGTGCTCGACCAAAGCCCACATCAGCAGCTCGAGCAACCCGGGCGCTTCAAATGCAGGTGCGGCGGATGCTCCGGCACTTCCGACGGGTTCCATCCCCACCGTCCAGGCGGGCTGACCCACTCCGAGCAGGAGCGCGAGGAAACGGAGGAACTTCTCCGGGGTGTCCACCTGCCGGGCGATGATCTCATCGAGCCGGTTTATCGGGGCCCCCACGAGATCAGCGAGGACGACGGCACTCGCCGAGACATCCTCCTGGGTCATTACCGTGATGATCACGAAGGCCGAGATCTGGTCGACCTCCAGGGGCCCGAACGTGACGTCGATAAGCTGCTCTGGCGGTACCTCGGCGGCGAACTCGGGCACCGTGACTGGGTGGACAGTGACGCGTGCACCGACCGGCAACGTCGGGATGGCTGGGCCCTGCAGCTGGATCAGGTGGCCCTGGTCTTTCGACTGGACCGACGCGGTGAAGTCCCCACTGGCCAGGTCGATCAACAGGTCACCGAGCTGACCCGCCACGTCGTCCTCATCGGGGGCCGCCTGCGGCGAGTACTCGGTGAGGATGCTGCGCAGCGAGCTCTCGGCCTTGAAGAGGTCGGTCACGCCCAGCTTCGCCGCCGAGCCGACCAGCGAGACGAGGATCTCGACGTTCCCGGCGAAGGCCGCTTCTGTGGCGTTGGCCGAGCCCACCCGGATCCACGCCTTCCTGCCATAGCGGAGGATGAAGCACTTGGCGTGCAGTCCGGTCAGCCCGATGGCGCTCGGGTGTGTCCCGTCTCCCTTGTCTTCCATCTCGCTGGTGAGCGGATCGAGAACGAACGTCTCGTGCTCCCCGAGAGCACTCCGGTCGAGCCCGTCGAGGGTCTCCTGCCGACTGACCACCGTCGCTGGCGTACGGCCGGTGACGGTGGCCAGGCCACCGTCTGTGCAAAAAGGTGAGATGACGAGGTGCTCGTGGCCGACGAAGAAGTCGTCGGCCAGGGGGCGGCCGAGTCCCAGGACGTCGAAGAACAGCTCGTCGACGTGCTCGGGCAGTTCCCACTCTGTCCGCTGGAGGTCGCTCACCAGAGCATCGAGCCGGGCGATGCGATCAGGCGGCATGGTCGACAGACACATGCCAGGCAGCACAGTCAGCAACTCGGCGACCGGGCTGTTGCCCTCGACGGGATCTGGACCCAGCTGACCCTCGAGCTGGAGGCAGAGATCCCAGCTGCGGTCGGCCGTGAGGTTGCGACTGGGGACGAGCAGCCGCATACGGACGTCGGCGACGTCGTCGTCGGCCACGTAACGGAGAGCCCACAACTTCGGGTGGAAGAGATGTCCCGCCTTGGGCCGCCGCACCGCGTGCAGCACCGGCTCGAGGAAGGAAAAGATGGGCGACCGCGATGGCGGCATGGCGATCATGCCGGCCTGGTGGAAGATGTCGAGCCGGTCAGCCGCTGCCCGGACCGCCTCCATCAGCGCGATCGGATCACCGGAGTCGGCCAGCCGACGGGAGAGGAAAGACAGCGGGACCGACAGCGCTGTGTCGAGGTGCAGCGTGAAGGTCGTGGCCACGCCGTAGTCGAGGCGGTACCCCTCCGGTGGGCGAAAGGCGTCGAGCAGGAGTGCGCGGCCGTCAGGTTCGAGCATCGGACGATCCCAGTCCCTCGCGGATGTCGGTGACGAGCGCCGCCACGTTGCCCCACCGATAGGTCAACCGTCGGCTGCCGGATGCTCCGGCCCAGCTGCGCAGGAGCTTCTCGTTGGTCAACCGCGACTGCGCCCCCTTGATCGAGCGCTCGCGCTGCTTGATGAGCTGCCGGCGTGCGTCGTCGTCCGCGACACCGTCGACGTCACCGCGAACGAAGCCGTCGAGCCAATCACTGATGAACCGGCGGGCGCGGATGTTGCCCTCGACGCGCGGGTTCTGACTCATGACCCGTCCCCACATCGCGGCGGTGTCCCACAAGCTCCGCTTTGGATGCGCCAGGGCCTGTTCCGCCCAGTCGTCCAGGGCGCTGCGGTAGGTCTCGACCGGACTGGGAACGTTGCTCAAGTCCTTGCTCTCGTACCACTCGCTGATGAGCAGGTTGTAGAGCAGGGCCGCTCCGTGCATTGCGAGAGAGAAGAGCTCTGCGTCCGCGACGACCGAGACCATCTCGGTCGGCGCCGTTTCGACGGCGGGGTGGCTCCACGGCCAGTCCACGCCGTCTAGCGGCAACTCGGACAGCAGGACGTGCGTCAGGTAAGAGTCCGGGGTGGCTGCGATGATCTGCTCGCTCAACCAGCTCGCCTCCTCCAGCGACAGCCGAACCCCACCGTCTATGGCATCGGGAAAGCCGGGCGGCGCTGCTGGCAGCGAGGAGACCCATCGGCCTGGGGCATCACGGGTGACCTGTTCCCCAACCGCCTCCTCAGCGAGCACGCCGCTCTCCACTGCTGGGCGGGCGATGCCGTAGCGCTCCAGCGCCTGCTTGTAGAGGACCGAGGGCAGGTTCTTCACCGCGGTTCCGGCGTACGCACCGATGATCCCGGGTTCGCCCGGTGCCGCCGCCTTGAGCGCCACGAGCGCCCTGCGTTCGACCATGTCCAGCGTCTGCCGTCCCCGCCGGTAGTGCGCCGTACTGTCCGCGTACTGACCGCACCACGGGACGACGAGGAAGTACCGCGCACGAGTCAGCAGCACTGATGTACCGGGGAAGAGCAGGTCCGAGAAGGCGTCGCGGACCTGACCGATGCCCAGTTCGTCGCGGCTCTCCTTCTCCTCGAACAGGCGCAGCATCTCGCGCGTCCGGCGTTGCTCCTCAGCGGAGAAGTCGAGCCACTTCAGAGTCGAGGTCATCCGGGCACTCCAGCTTCGACGGGCTCTTGCTCCGCCGCCAGCAGCTCGCTCGGCTGCAGTCCGTGGTCGAGCATGAAGGTCAGCAGCCGACGGAGGATCACGCGCTTTCGCTCGAGATCGGCAATCCGCGGGGACTTGGGGTCCGACAGGGGCGTCAACCGGTTGAGTTCTGCCGCCACGTCTGTCTCAGCGCTGACGAGGTAGTACCAGGCACCTGCATCCGGCGTCACATCGAGGAGCTGACGAGCTCTCGCCGAACTCACCCGGATGACCACGTCAGCCGCGAGTTCATCGACGGACGCGTTGGCCGCACTCACGGTGACCGCCCCCGCAGTCACTGCCGCGCCGGCTGAGGTCAACCCGCTCAGCATCGCTAGTCCACCGATCATGCCGCCCGGACCGAAGGCAGCCAGAGCACCCGTGACTGCCGCTGCCCCGTAGGCGGTCGCCGGCGCAGCCAGCGCGACACCGAGGGGCCCGGCGGCGAGAAGGGCCACGCCACCAACACCGATGAGGATGCGTGACCATGGGATGCCAGTGCTGCCGCCGAGGCAGCCCTTCACATCAGCGATGGCCTGCCGGATACGGTCCCCGCTCTCCGGCTGGATGTGGAGCTCCGTCGCCATGTCGCGCAGCGCGTCCATCGGTGCGTCGCCTGTCGACACGTCATATGGCTGGACGAGGTTGGACAACGCGCAGAGGACGAGGACCTCGACGACTTCGTCAATCCTCCAGGCCCGGACCAACGTGGGCGGTTCCCCATTCGACAGTGCCCGGACAGCGCCCGACAGGGGTCGACCTTCATTCGCGAGGAGGAGCCTGAGGCTCTCCGCCATCTCCAACTGCACGGTCCGCAGCGCCAGCTCGTAGCGGCCAGCGACCGCCTTGTCCTTGATCCTTCGCCGGACGTGGTGCGCAAACGCCAGCGCGAACAGGGCTGTCTGCTCCGGCACAGAACCGATGACCTCAAGGGCCACGGATCGGACGGCCAGGTCAGTTCCCAGCGACCCTTGGAGCGCCTGACCGATCAGGATCGCAACCGACGGGTGTTCGAAATACGCCTTGGCGGCGTGCCGTGGGCCGACTGCGATCGGGTGGTCAGCTGCGGCTGGGAAGGTGGAGCCGAGCCCGCGACCGGCGGTGACGATGTCGGCACGGCCGTAGAGGTTGGACCAGTCCCCCACGATCCCGTACGGGAACTTCTTGAGCAGGCGCTCAGAGTTCGCGTGGATGAACGACGAGCCGGCCGGGCTCCCGATCGTGATGAACCGCTTGACGGTTACACCGACAGGCAGGTGATCGAGGAGGTCGATGGCGACCACGGACCCCAAGCTGTGACCGACGAGCACGATCTCGCCCGACGCCGGCAGATCCTCGAGCACGCGCCGAAGGATCGCCCCGCGGAGGCCCTCGTTCTCGATGTAGCGGCGCACCTGGTGCAGCTGCAGGATGCCTGCAGCGATGACTGCCTCTTGCCCGGGACCGAGCACGACAGAAGGCAGGTCGTCGAACCCGAAACGCCCGATGTCGGGATCAGTGCCGATGAGGCGTGCGGCATTCGCTTGCTGGAACTCGTACTTGCGCCGCCGGCCGTCCTCGTTGGAGGACTTGTAGGTGCGCGCGGGAACCGAGGCGTGGACACCGTCCGTGCTGAGCAGGTCGCTGTACTGCGGCGCGATGGTCTCCGCACGAGCAAGACCCCTGTAGCCGGCACTCTCCAACCCATGGTTCAGATCGGTCAGCCACTGACCGCGCGGGTCACCGTCACCGACGCCGTGCAAGAAGACGAGCTTCGCAGACAAGACATGAACTCCTGACAGTCACCGACCACGGTAAAGAACCGCGCTTCCTCGACCCTGCCATCCGGTACGGACCGTTCGGTAACGCCGACACCCAATGACCGAACGGGTGCGACGGCTGTGACCACTGTGACCCGAGGCCCTCGACGGGTCACTTTCGCGCCTGACGGTGTGTGGTGCGACTCGTGCGCTCAGAGCTCCCTGGGTACAAGGCCGGCGGGACCGGGTGTTTTAGGCCGCGATGCTCACCTGGCGCAGACCTGACCCGGTCGCGGTTGCGGTAGCCGGAAGCGTTTGTCGGCGGTCGCCTGACGAGCGATCACCTCGCGAGGGGCGAACCAGGCAACCGCACGGCACCACGCTGGCGGTGGCGGCAAGCACCCCCACCTAAGTGGCCGACCGACCACGTCTGTATAGATTCGCGGGGTGGACCATGAGAACGAGTCGCGCAACGCCCCCGAAGTCAAGCCAAGCTTGGATACAACGCCTGTCACACGGGTGGCGGACTTCACGACCGAATCGTTGGAGGATGCAAGTTCTCTTGGAGCAGCAGCCCCGCCTGAGACCGCTAAAGCAGAGATCGAGCGCATTCTTGAGATGGACGAGTCCCGACTGGGCGAGGTTTACCGAGCACTGAATCGCGGCTTAAGTGCGGATGAGATTGCAGCGGAACTCGAAGTGTCGACCTCTAATTTCGTATGGAATTACACGAAGACACTACGGGCACTGCTCCACGGCGAGCTGCCGACGGCGCCCACGGTCGCACTCGGCGTTGCACGTAAGTTTAGGTCATTGCTGCGACGCCGCGACCTGTCGGTCCCGGTACGCAACTACCTGCAATTCAACTTACTCGAGTTAGAACGACGTGCGAACGATGAAACGGCGCGTGTCGTGGAGGTGGAGCGGGCTAAGGAACAGACAGAAGAGGCCGAACGGCGCAACGACGTCGGCGTTTACGTCTACGCCCTACCTCACTACCTTCGCTACCCGTTTGACCCACCGAGCGGCCGAACGCTGATGAAGGTCGGCCGAAGCGACAGCGACGTGATTGAACGGTTTCGCAACCAGACGCGGACGACTGCACTTCCAGAAGAGCCAATACTCCTGCGCATTTATCCCACCGGCGACATGAGCAGTGCGGACACGGAACGCAGTTTTCACCGATTGCTCGAGGCAGCCGATCATCACCGCAGTGTCGCACGCACCGCCGGCCGCGAGTGGTTCGTCACTAGCACCCGCTTTTTGGACGAAGTCGCTAGAGTGATGGGCCTAAGGGTCCTCACGGTCAACGACGCCCCAGAGGACGACGAGTGACGCCGCATGGGCACGCCCTCAATGTGCTGACGAACTTTCGAGCGCCGATAGGATCAGGTCTTCACGCGTTCAGTCGCTCAGCTCGTTGCGAGCGAATATGGCCGATGCCAAGAGAACAGCAGCATGCCTAGTCGACCACTGGGGCGGTCTAGACTTTTGCAACCCAGCCTTTGGGCTCAAGCAACGAGAGCATGCAGCTCTGCCAGGCTTCCGTCTCCGTAACCCGTGCTGGCTGACCAGTAAGTCCAGCCATCCGTAACGGCGCTATTTGTAGCGGCCTTAGCGGCCGCGTCAGGCCCATCTTGCCGGATCCCGCCTACGAGAATTCCGTAGTCTTCGGTGATCATCGCCTGCGCGCCGCTCGCCCCCGTCAGGGTGTCCCCCGGGCGGAGCACTTCCGTGTCGACCAGTAGGGCGAACTGCTCATCACGCCGCAGGGTCCAGCCACCAACGGTGCGCGGTGCGGTGTCCTCGGACTCACCGTAGTGGAGGCTCGGCTCCTCGAACGTGCGGAACTTCCACACCGCGTCGTTCATCTTGCTGTCGTTGAACACGCCCGCGTTCACCAGCTGCTCGAAGTCGGCGAGGGTCAGGCCCGTGACGCGCTCGAACAGCTGCGGCTCGAGCTGCGTGACGATATCGCGGATGGCCTTCTCGCGGTCGTCGGTCAGGTACATGAACGCAGGGATGCGCGTGATGAACCGCTGCAGCCGCTTCTTCAGGTTGTCGCGGCGCTTGGCCGCGTCATCCTTGCGCGCTTTCTCCTCACCGCTCAGCTTCTCCTTGGCTAGCGTCTTCTGCCGGAGCTCCTTGTTGGTGGAGATCATGGCGGTCAGATCGTCGGTGATGTTGCGGAACATCTCGATCTGCTCGAGGGAGGCCAGAAGGTCGGGGTTGGCCAGCAGCGCCTCCATGGCCCGCATATCCAGGGCGAGCAGCTCTGGGCTGTTCCACCGACGGGCGAGCATGCTCGAGCTGATGCCGTTGGTGAGGTAGTCGAGGACGTCGGCGGCGTGCAACTGCGACATGGAGTACCCGTCGAAGCTCAAGACGGGCAGGAACTCCATAAACTCGTCGATGGCCGCCTCATCGTTGCGCTCGGCGGCGGTGTCGGCGCGAAGCCGGGTTGCGTAGTCCACGATCTGGCGCAGCGCTCGGTTAGGGGCGAAGTCCAGGACGTAGCAGTGCTCCTTGTGCACGACCTCGTCTTCGCCGCCCTCAGCGGTGTTGACGAGGGCGCTCTTCCACGGCGACTGGACGCGGAACGCCGCCTGGAAGTAGCTCTCCGGGCTCTTGAGCTCGCGCAGCATGAAGATGCCCGCCCAAGCCGGCACCGTGACGCCGGTCATGAGTTTGCCGCAGGAGAGGGTGATGGTCTTGCGCTCCTGCGGGACCTTGCCGATCGCCTGCTCGACCGGCGGCAGCGCCTCCTTGCCGAGGCCGGCCTTCGCGCCGGCGGCGACGACCACCTGGTAGTCGCGGTAGAAGGTGTTGTGCTGGGCGGTCAGCAGGCCGCGCATGGCGAAGCAGGCGTCAACGCTCGGCAGGTACCAGACGGTGTGCTGGAGGGCGGCGAGCAGGTTGGTGTCCTCGTACGGCAGCGGCGGCCGGTTGCGCGATGACACGTTGGCCCACAGGCCGGTGATCTCCTGCCCCCGCAGCAGGTCCAGCCACTTCTGGACCTCGGACTCGTGGATGAATCGGGGCGGACCGTCGTCGGTCTTCTCGGTGCGGAAGAACTCGGTGAGGGAAAACTCCGACAGGTTGTTAAGGGCTACCTCGCGCAGTGCCTCGGGCATCTCGTAGGCCAGCAGGTACATCTTGGGCAGGGCGGCGTAGGGGTTCTTGCCGTGCCCCGTCCACGCTGCCTTCTCGCGCTGCTCATCGCTGTAGGTCCAGTTGTAGACCTGGTCCTCCAGGAACTCGCCCTGTGTCAGGGCGCGGAACGGTGTGCCCGACAGGTAGAGGTAGTTGCTCACCCGCAGCGGCAGGGCGCCCTCAAGGTTCTCGGTGAAGTCCTCGTCGAGGTCCGGGGTGTCGAGCTCGGCCTTTTCCGAGGTGTCGCCGCTACTGCCGGTTTCCGGGTCGCCGACGTAGAGGCCGCGGGCAGCGTCGCGCCATGCGCCGAAGTGGTACTCGTCGATGACGACGGCGTCCCATTCCGCCTCGTACAGGCCTCCGTTCTTAGCCTTCGGGTTGCCGTCGTCGTCGCTGCCGAGCACGTCCTGAAATGAGGCGAACCACACCAACGGAGACTCATCGCCGAGGTCCGGTGGCGCGTCCTCCTTGCCCTTGAAGCGCCACCCGGCGAAGTCGGCGTGCCCTTCCAGGTCCTCCCGCCAGGCCGTCTCGACGGCCGGCTTGTAGGTGAGCACGAGCACGCGCGTCCAGCCCATGCGCTGGGCGAGCTGGTAGGTGGTGAACGTCTTGCCGAACCGCATCTTCGCGTTCCACAAGAAGTGGGGCGGACTGCTGCCGTCGGCGTGGGCAGTGAAGTACGCGGCGGTGCGCTCGACGGCGGCTTCCTGTTCGGGGCGCAGTTCGAAGGTGGCCCGTGGCCGCAACGACTGAAGGCGTGCGCCGGACTTGACGGCCGCGATGGCCGCCTGAACCTCGGCCGCGGTGCACTCGTACCACTCGCCTTCGCGCCGATGAACGCCGGCGCGGCGGAGCGCGGCGTGCACGTCATGGTCGAGGAACGCGCGCCCATCGTCGGCGATCGCTGCCTCGACAACCTGCACCTCGTAGGCCGTAGGGGTGGGCATCTTCACCCCGTGGAGCTGCTTGTAGATGCGCTGGTCGACGTCGAGGTCGGTGTAGCCGACCTTGAGCAGGCCCTTGCCCTCCCGCGGGCCGATCCATGCCTCGTTCTCGTAGGCGTCGGTGGTGTAGGCGTAGATTTTCGGGTGCCGCACCCCGCCGGTGAGCGCTGCGGTCATGCCGGCATCTCCCGGACCATCGCGGCGATGAACGCCTGCTCGTCGGGAGTGATGTCGTACTTGGCGTAGAGCTCCTCGTCGGTCCATGTCCGGTCCCACGGCTGCTGAGGGACCCAGCGGTACACGCCGCGCATGGCGTCCTGGCTGATCTTCCGGAGAGACACGAGGAAGCGCAGGAATCGGGTCCGCAGGTACGCATCGAGACTCTCCGCCTCGGTCTTGCTAGCCAGGGGGCCGATGGGCAGGAACGTTTCGGTGCACACCGACCTGGGCCCGGCGATCATGGCGCGCCCGAGCACCATGTCAGGAAGGATGTGACCACCACTGCTTCCCGGACCAGCCTTCGGGGCCAGCACTTTCCAGGCGTCGATAAGATGCACATTCTTGGTGATCAGGTTTCGGCTCATGGATCCGGAGTTGCGCTGTCCGGAGGGAGTACTCGCGTGGATGGTCACTTCCTTGGACCCCGCCGTGGCGCCCTTCTTGTATCCATTGAAGTTCGACGTAAGGCCGAAGGGGACGGCTCCTGCAACGAGCCCCTGAAGACTCTGCTCCTCTTTGGCGAGGACCTTGCGCAGGATGACAACTGCTCTGGTGTCCCTAATCAGGACATCGAACTCATTAAGGCGGCGCTCATCAGGCCCGGTGGCCTTTCCGTCGCGAACAAGGGTCGTCTGGCAGGTGCCGGGGTTGTCTCGGTCCCAGAGGAAGTAGCAGACGCCGCTCTTGATGTCCACGGTTGGAAACAACTCGGCAGCATTCGGGTAGTCGACGATGCGCCGAATGCGGCGGTCCCCAAGCATCTCGACACGGAAGTTGTCGAGGCCACGGCCGCCGGCCATCCACCGCGAGGGGATGATCATGGAAATGTAGCGGGGGTTGAGCGCCTTCGCCTGATCCATGAACACGTTATAGAGCGGCGAGTGACCGGAGCCACCGCCGCCGCCGGTCATCTGATACGGCGGATTCCCAACGATCACGTCGAACTTCATTCCGAACTCCTTATCCAGCTCGGCGAGCGACGACTGGTGGATGAACCCGTAGGCGTGGTTCTCGCGGTTGTCGCGCTCCATGAGCGCCTCAGAGGCGCCGCACTCGGGGCAGCGTCCGTTGACGTACGAGTGCTCGACCCGGTTCATCCAGATGTTGCCGGCGCTCGTCGGCATGGCAATAGTCGAGCGGGGCCCTGATGCGTCTTTCGAGCAGTACACCGTGCGCCGCGCCATGAGGGCGGTCAGCTCTGTGATGGCGACGCCGACCACCTGCTTGGTCAGGATGTGGCGGAGCCGCTCTTCCTCGTCGGGGATCACGGTGCTGAGTCCCTGGAGCAGGCGTCGCGTGACCTCTCGGAGGAACACGCCGGTCTTGGTGCCGGGGTCCAGCCAGCGGAGGTCGGGGTTGGACCACACCTCGTCGGGGAGCAGGTCGAGGACGGCGTTGGCCACCTTCGGCGGGGTGAACACCTCATCGTTAGACAGGTCGGAGATGACCTCCAAGATGTCGGGCTGGTTCGTGCTCTGCTGCAACATCAGCTGCTTCCCCGACCTGCGCCGGCCGCTGCGGGGGCACCGGTGGCCGTCGAACCCGACGCGGAACCCAGGGAGAGAGCAGGGCCCTGCCACTCGGGCTCCGGTTCTGGCGGGCCGAAGAGCGACATCACGCCGGTGTCGTCGGCGTCCCCGGCCGCCACGATCGCGCTGAGCGTGGTGCGCTGGATCGTCACGGTCCTGTTCTCTGCGGCCCAGGTGTACTCGCGGATGGGCAGGTCTTCGCGCTTGTGAGTGCCGTCCACCCCAGGCGGCAACATGTTGCCGACCTGGACGTTGCGCTCCACGATCCAGTGCGCCGTGCGCATCACCGGGGCAGCGGAGTCGACGGTGCGGCCCAGGATCTCGGTGAGGCGTTCGGACAACAGTGCGATAAGCCGATCGCGTGCCCCGACGTCGTGTCCGGGGGTTCCGCCGATGACGTTGTCGGGCGAGATGTCCACGGCGTAGATGGACGCGAGCGCCTCGAGGGCGTGGAAGTGAACGGCCTCGTCGTCGTTGCCGGCGGCGAGCGTCCCCGCGCGGAACTCCTCCGAGACGCGGTCCAGCTTGCGATCGAAGATGGCGACCAGGAAGTTGCCGTCACCACAGGCGGGCTCGAGGAACGTCGGCGACGGGTGCGTGTGCCACATCTGGGCGGGGAGCAGGTCCAGCATCTTTTGGACGGTGCTCGCCGGGGTGAAGACCTCCGCCAGGCCTCGAACCCGATCTACAGACTTGATGAGCCGCTCGGTTCCAGTGGTGGGCTCCAACGACATGAGCCCTTGCCTCCCGGTTGAGCGTGCGGCAGCTGCTCTGGTCTCAAGTAGGACTGTCGCCCACGGCGCGATCGTGGTCGTCGTCGCTCCGTCTGAAGGACCACGCGTGAGATCTGCTGCCGCTTCGTCGTCCTCCGCTCGCCATGTGGAACCCAAGGGGGACTGAGACTGTCCACTTGGCGGCCGTTGATTCGCCAATCTTCCTCCTCCTGCAGAGCACGCACGGTACGTGGCGCCTCGCCTTCCGACTGTCACACACTCGGAGTGTCAAGCGGACATCGCTCAGGTTGTAGATGACGACGGCGGGTTAAGCGACCGCCGTGGCCTCATACGTGTCGGCGCCGCTTCGCATTCGACGCCGCCCCGTTCGGCGCGATCCCCGTACAGCAGCTGGAGTGGAGCCGTCGGGTGCCGCGGCCTGGAGATGTCCGGCAGCGCACCGAACGGCGCCCACCACGCGTGCAGCCCCGCCGCCGCCCGCACCCCGGCCCGGGCCTGGTCCGGTGGGAGTGGCGCCGATTGCCGTCATCCTGCTGTTGGGCCGGCTCGACCGAGCCTGACCGATCACCACCGGTCACGCACTTACACAGAGACGCCGACAAGCCCCACGTCCCAGCCATCAGTGCGCACCGCGGCGCTGAACACCTCGACCACCTCGACCTCACGCGTCACCCCGGGCTGCGTCCCGCCAGCGCCTTCGCGCGTCCAGCACGTACGAATAGAGCGGATGAGCGGCGTTGTCGGCTTGGTTGAGTGGCGGCTCGAGCTCGGTGATCACCGCGACTTCCACCGTCCACGGCTTCGGGTGCTCGGCCCAGGTCAACCGCAGCTTCTCCGCCATCCACTCCGACAGCGCCAGCTCGTCCCGGTTGACCAGCACCGGCCGGGTCGTCCATCGGCTCTGCCAACCCTGCTGCTCGCTGAGCAGCGCGGCCAGTGACCGCCGGAGCGTCGACGAGCCGGTCGTCCCGCGAATGTGGTCGCCCACCACTCGACTGCGCAGCGTGGCCTTCGACGCGGCCCCGTTCGGCGCGATGCCCACGTACAGCAGCTGCAGGTCAGCGGCCTCGTGCCGCGGTCCGGAGATGCCGGGCAGCGCACCGAACCGCCCCCACCACGCGTAGACCCCCGGTTCGGCGGGCACGCCGGCGCGCGCCTCGTCCAGCGACACAGGGAGCGAACGCAGCGCGGCGACCACGGAGTTCATGCCGACAGTCAAACGCCCGCAACACCCCGGACCCAATCCGCACGGCCCCCGCAGAGCACCGTGCGGAGAAGTTGACCGACGTCCCCGGCGCTCGTAACCGGAGCGGAGCGAGCGAGAGGTGTCGTGAGGGCACCGACTCCGAGGGGACCGCCCGTGCCCGACCTGTTCTCCCCCTTCACGCTCAAGGGCGTGACGCTGCGCAACCGCATCGCCATGTCGCCGATGACCATGTACGGCTCGGTCGACGGGCAGATGGACGACTACCACGTCATATACCTCGGCGCCCGCGCCGCCGGCGGCTTCGGGCTGGTCTTCCCCGAGCAGATCGCCATCACCCCCGACGGCCGCACGACCACCTCCTGCGCCGGCATCTGGGACGACGACCAGATCGCCGGGCACGCCCGGGTCACCGGCATCATCAAGCGCTTCGGTGCTGTCCCGGGCATCCAGCTCGGCCACACCGGGCGCAAGGGCAGCGAGGTCCCGCCGCACAAGGAGCCAACGCCCAGGGCAGCTGGAAGGCCCTCCCGCCGGACCACCCGGACGGCTGGCAGACCGTCGGCCCCTCCGCCATCCCCGCCGGCGACCACTCCTTCCCGGTGCACGAGCTGACGGTCGAAGAGATCAAGGGCCTGTACCGCAGCTACGCCGATGCCGCCCGCCGCGCCGCCGACGCCGGCTACGAGTGGCTGGAGATGCACTTCGCGCACGGCTACCTCGCCGCCAGCTTCTTTTCCCCGCTCGCCAACCAGCGCACCGATGAGTACGGCGGCAGCAACCGCAACCGGGCCCGCTTCCTGCTCGAGGCCCTGGACGCCGTCCGGGAGATCTGGCCCGAGCACCTCCCGCTCACCATGCGGCTGGGCTCTGACGACTTCCACCCCGGCGGCGTGCAGTTCGAGGACTCCATCGAGGCGATCGGCTGGATGAAGGAGCACGGCCTCGACCTCGCCGACCTGTCCATGGGCGGCAACACCGACGAGATGGTCAACCCCTCGTTCCTAAACGAGCCCGCCGGCTTCGTCCCGCGCGCCACCAGGGTCCGCCGCGAGGTGGGCATCCCGGTCGCCACCAGCTGGAACCTCGGCGTCCCGCAGACCGCCGACTCGGTGATCCGCTCCGAGCTCATCGACGTCGCGATGATCGGCCGCCCGGCGCTGTCCAACCCGCACTGGCCGGTCTGGGCCGCCCGCGAACTCGGCGTGGAGGCCCCCTTCGACCTGCTGCCGGCGGACTGGCGGTGGTGGCTGTCGAACTTCCGCGGCCACGCCCCGAGCATCGGGTTGCCGCCCACCCCGGCCGAGGTGCGCGCGGCCGCCACGGCCGACGTCCCGATCGCCGAGTTCGGCGAGGTGCCGGTCAGCGTCTGACCCTGCGGGCGGCCGACGTGACCACATCGGCCGCCCGCACGGCTCCAGGGTGACCCGGTGCAGGTCACGCACGCCCGCACCGGGCCTGTGGACGACGCGAGCGGCGAGGGGCCGCTGCGCGGCAGAGTCCCCCGCCATGAGGACCCGACCGCACTCCGACCTCCCCGTGACCAACGACGCCGAACTCACCGATCGGTGGCGCGACCTGCTCCACCTCGACGGGCCACCGTCCTGCCGCCGGCTGTTCCTCGCCTGGCTGCGGAGCGACGGCACGATGGTCCACCTGCTCATCCCGGTCGAGGAGCTCCCGCTCGAGCCCGACCGGGTGGCGATCGGCAACCTCGCCGAGCTGCACTCCGTCGTGGCCCAGTCCGAGGACGTCGATCCGGCCGACCTGCACCTGGCGATGTGCCTCGAGCGCCCCGGCCCGGCGACACCCACTCCGGACGATGCCGCCTGGTGCAGCGCGTTTGAGTCGATCGTCCGTGGCCGCGACGGTCTCGACTGCAGCGTGCACGTCCACGACGGGCGCACTGCCCTGCCGCTCCTCCCCCGGCCCGCATGGCCGGCACCGTGAACGCCGACATACCTGCTCGCAGATTGCGACAGCCCGGTGGACTATCGCGGCGTGCCGAGCCTGTACCTGCGCAACGTCCCCGTCGAGGTGGTCGAGCGGCTCACCCGGCTGGCCGAGCGCGAACGCACGTCGGTCAGCGCGGTGGCGATCCGGGAGCTGGCCGATGTCAGCCGCCGGGTGGACAACCCGGCCCTGCTGGCGGCCCTGCCGGACACCGGTGTCGGCCTCGACGAGATCGTGGACGCCGTGGACGCAGGCCGCGCGGAGCGGTGGTCGTCCTCGATGCCTCGGCCGCCGTCGCAGCCCTGCTCCGCGATGGATCGGCCCGGGAGAGCGCGGCCCGCGAACAGCTGCACGCGCCGCACCTGATCGACGCGGACGTGGCCCAGACCCTCCGCCGGCTGGTCTCGGCCGGCCGTCTCCAGGCGCGCGTCGGCGAACACCTCCTCCTCGAATGGTCCGCGCTGACCCTCGTCCGTCACCCGGCCCATCCGCTTCTCCCGCGCATCTGGGCACTCCGGAAAAACGTCTCGGCCTACGACGCCCTGACTGAGGCGCTGGGCTGCGCCCTGCTCACCGCCGATGCCCGACTGGCGCGCGCACCCGGAACCACCTGCCCGGTCACCGTCGTCGCCAGCTGACCGAGGTCGCGGCGGACGCAGCACAGCCGCCATCAACCGGACGTTCCTGTCAGACAGTCGAACTAGTGTTCGAATCATGACGACCACGG
The DNA here is from genome assembly GCF_026967995.1 of Modestobacter sp. VKM Ac-2979. Taxonomy (NCBI): domain Bacteria; kingdom Bacillati; phylum Actinomycetota; class Actinomycetes; order Geodermatophilales; family Geodermatophilaceae; genus Modestobacter; species Modestobacter sp. VKM Ac-2979. The sequence goes on along the minus strand of NZ_JAPVBO010000007.1, from coordinate 193,210 downwards.
CTGAACCCACCGTTGCCCCGCGCGCCGACCAGCTCCGAGCCCAGTTCTCGGAGAGCCTGGGTCGGGGACTGAGCGAGGGTCTCGACTCCACCACGCCTGGGACGTTGCTCGGCATGGCCTCGTCAATGCTCGACCTCACCAGCCATCCCGACGCCGATCCCGGGAGCACGGCCCAGGTCGTCCGCCACCTCACGGCCTGGGACCGCCCGGAGACGTCGGCCGGCGCACTTGCCATCGCCACGCTGGCCGACGACCCAGGCCTGCGCCGATGGGTCCGCCGGGACATCGCCGACCGTGGGCACGCTGTGCCGCGCTGGCTCGCCGACCTACACCTCGCCATCCCGGCCGCCCGGGTGGTCGAGCTGATCGGCCCCTTCCGCGAGGCGGACGATGTCGTCCTGGGCGTCACCATCCCGAGCGGGCATGCGCTCACCGCCGTCGTCCGCGTCGACAACGAGCTGGGCGCCCGAGCCGTCGACGGCGCCCTGTTCGAGCACCCGATCGAGACGGTGCTGCGCTCGCCGAGAACGGATGACGACTCGGATCTCCGCATCCGCGACATCGATGCGGCGGACGCCCGCGCCCGGCTCACCGCTGCGTTCACGGGAGTGGGACTCGACGAGGTCCTGAGAACCAGCACGAAGTGGCGAAACCAGCGCTGCATCGTGCGGTGGATGCTGTCCCGCTTCCCCGACGGAGGTGAAGCCACCGTGCCCGGGAGACCGGACGACGTCGACACCGACGAGCTCACCACGCGGTTCCTGGCCTCACCCTGGGGCCGCCCTTGGACACGGGGCGCACTCCCGCTGCTGGTCGAGCGGGTCCTCACCAGCGGCCTGAGCAACGGCGTGGGTGACCCACTGCTGTGGGCACCTCGCCACGTAGGCCGGCTGCTCGACCCGAGGCTGCACGACCTCGACTCCGACGAGCTCGACCTCGACCGTGCCCCCGAGCTGCTGGGCGACCTCATCCGGTACGGCCACGGCGAACGCGGTGTGCGCGTCGGACTCACCGACGCATCGCTGCACGCGGTCGACCGGTGGGCGCCTGCCTTCCGCACCGCCGTCCGGAGGTGGGACGACGAGTTGACCGCCTGACCGACGCCTGAAGCTGCAGCAGCGAGGCGCCCTTCGACGCAGTGGCCCAGCACGCCGCCCGGACGCCACTCGACGACCTGATCTGATGCGGCCGATCCATCTCGCGCGTGCTCCTCGCCGACCTGCTGGCCGTCACGGGGTGAGACCCGGCACGCTCACGCGGAGGTCGGCACCACCGCTCCGTAGTCGTAACCGACTCGGGTCGGTTCTCGCCTCGTCTGGCTCACAGCTGTAGGTGAACCCGAATGGCCTCGTCGAGCTTGCTCATCAGGTCCGGCGGCACGTCACCGAGCACCGGACCGATCCGCTCCAGGGCCACCGAGCGGATCTGTTCGGCCTGCGCCTTCGAATCAGCTGTCAGGCCGGTCCGCTCCGCGGGCAACAACGCCTGAAAGGGAAGCACCCGAGCGACGTTGCTGGTCACCGGGACGACCGTCAGCACGCCACGGCCCAGACGGGCGGCCGCGACATTGGCCCGATCGTTGCTCACCAACACGGCCGGTCGTCGCTTGTTCGCCTCGCTGCCACGCACCGGCTCCAGGTCGACGAGCCGGACCTCACCGCGGCGCATCGGTCACGCCGTCGCCCACAACGGAGTCCCACAGCGACTGCTCGCCAGCGGTCTCCCACTCCTCCCACGCCGTGGCGTAGTCACGCTCGAGACCCGCTTCGCGCAAGAGTCGCAAGGCATGCTGAATCACGGCAGAGCGGCCGTGTAGTCCTGAGGCGCGGGCGTACTGATCGATGAGCTCGACGTCGTCGGCAGGCAGGCTGACACTGAGCTTCATGCACCAGATGCTACCGCTGGTAGCAATGCGGTAGCAAGGACCGTTTCCAACAGAGGTCGCAAGAGGTACCCGACCCCACCCGGTCGTAGTGGATCGCCTTCAGCTCACGCGTCGAGGCGGCGGCGTCGGTTATCGTCGGTGCAGTTCCTGAAACTCGTGTGTAACAACCTGCGGCCGGCGTCCCCGGTGTGAGCAAGGCGGCACGCCCTACCCGCAGCAGAGGTCATGTTCCACACGCGCTCTTCCAGCTCCGAGCTCATCCGGCACGCCGGGCTCTCCTACTTCCCGCTCGCCTTCATCGCGCGGCTCCCGTTTGCGATGATGGTGGTCGGCGTCCTGACCCTCGTCGTCGCGGAGCGCGGCTCGGTCACCCTCGGTGGGCTCAACTCCGCCGCCGCCGGCATCGGCACCGCCCTCGCCGGCCCCCTGCTCGGCGCGGCCGCCGACCGGCTCGGCCAGCGCCGGGTGCTCGTCCCCGTCGGGCTGGTCAACGCGACCCTGCTCGGCGCCTTCCCGTTCGTCGTCGCCAGCAGCACCCCGGCCCTCGCCCTGCTCGCCATGTCGGTGCTGATCGGGGCGTCGGCGCCGCAGATCGCCCCGATGTCGCGCACCCGGCTGGTCGCCATCATCAGGCGCTCGGTCCAGCGCAACCAGCGTGAGCGGGTGCTGAACGGGACGATGGCCTACGAGTCCGCCGCCGACGAGACCGTCTTCATCGTCGGCCCCTTCCTGGTCGGGTTGCTCGCCACCGCCGTCGCCCCCTGGCTGGCCATCGCCGGCGCCTCGGCGCTGACGTTCGTCTTCGTCACCTGGTTCGCGCTGCACCCGACCGGGCGGCTGCACCCCGGCGCGCAGGACGCCCGCCACGAGCAGGCGCCCGCCCGGGAGCTCGCCCGCTTCCCGCTGGTCACCGTGGTGACCGGCACACTCGGCATCGGCCTCTTCTTCGGCGCCACCCTCACCTCGCTCACCGGCTTCCTCGCCGCCGACGGCAGCGGCGACCGGGCCGGGCTGCTCTACGGCGTCATGGGCATCGGCTCGGCCGCGCTGGCGCTCGGGTCGGCCGTCTTCCCCGAGCGGTTCAGCCTGCGGGCGCGGTGGCTGGTGTTCGGGTCGCTGATGCTCGCCGCCGCGATCGCCTACGCCACCGCCCGGTCGGAGCTGACGCTGATCGTCGCCCTCGCCGTCCTCGGCTGTGGAATCGGGCCGACGCTGGTCAGCCAGTACAGCCTCGCCGCCAGGTTCAGCCCGCTCGGCCGCTCGGCGACCACCATGACGCTTCTCGGGTCCGCCGTCGTCGTCGGACAGGCGGTCTCCTCCGCCGTCACCGGCGTCGTCGTCGACCGGCTCGGCGCCGCCACCGCGCTCGTCCTGCCCGCCGTCGCCGCCGCGATCGTGGTCGCCGCCGCACTCGCCCACATCGCCGCCACACCCCGCGTCGACCAGCAGCCGGAGCGGGAGCGGGAGCTGGAGCCAGTCCCCGCCTGAGCACCAGCGCCCCGGCGGGGACCGCGGGTCAGCGGCCCAGGAAGCCGAGGACCGCCCGGGCCAGCTCACCGTCCGGGTCAGCGAGGTCGTCGAGGATGTCGAAGTGGTTGCGCTCCAGCGTGCGGAACTCCACGTCCAACCCGGCGGCCTGACAGGCGGCCGCCCAGTCCCGCGACTGGCGCTCGAACTCCTCGGTCTCCCGGGTGCCGACCACCGCAAGGGTCGGCGGCACGGCGGTGGGCAGGTGCAGCTGCGGGGAGAGGGCTGCGGCGTCCCCGGGGCTGAGGTTGAGCCAGGGCTGCACGAACGAGTGCACCAGCGGACGGAGGTCCATCACAGCGCTGAACGGCAGCGCACCGGCGAACGGCTGCGCCGGCAGCCCGTACTCCCCTGCCCAGTCGGTGGCCAGCAGCGCCCCGACGGCGTGGCCGCCGGCCGAGTGCCCGGCGACCACGATCTTCGACCGGTCTACGCCGAACTCCTCGGCGTTGCGGTACAGGTGGGCGAACGCCGCCCGGTGCTGCCGGGTGATCTCCGCGACCGACACCGCCGGCGCCAGCGTGTAGCTCTCCACCACCGTCACCACCCCGTGCGGGGCCATGCCGTCGGCGACGTAGCTCCAGACCTTGGAGTCCGTCGCCTTCCAGAACCCGCCGTGCACGAAGTACAGCGCCGGGGAGAGTCCCTCGCCGGCGCCCGGGAACACGTCGTAGGTCTCGGTGAGCGTCGCGCCGTAGCGCACGTCGAGCGTGCCGCCCAGCGCCTCGCGGGTCGCCGCGCTGCGGGCCACGAAGTCGGTGGCGTAGGCGCCGAAGTCGGGCACGGTGGCCTCGATGTCGTACTGGGCGGTCAGTTCCTCGACCGTCGCGAAGTCTCGGTACAAGCTCATGGGCGGTGCTCCTCCGACATCGGGGACGACGCGGTCGGCCGACCCGCCGTGTCTGCAGCGACAGCCTGCACCCGGCCGGGAGCGCGCTCGTCCACGCTCCCGCCGGGCACTGCACCGGCCGGCGCCGTCAGCCGCGCAGCGGCACGCGCTTCCGGCAGACCACCAGGCTGGAGATGCTGGCCACCGCGGCGACCATCACCCAGAAGGCAGGGGCGGCGTCGATCCCGGTCGACCCGAGCAGCCACTGCGCCACCAGCGGGGTGAACCCACCGAAGATCGCGACGCCGATGTTGTAGCCCACCGCCATCCCGGTGGCCCGCACCCGGGACGGGAACAGGCCGGCCATCAGCCCGCCCAGCGGCCCGAAGTAGGTGCCCTTGAGCAGCGCCATCGCGCCGACGACCAGCACAAGCACGCCCACCCCGGGCGCGGCCACCATGAACGCGAACATCGGGTAGATGAGCACCAGCACCGCGGCGGCCGCCGGCAGCATCAGCGGCACCGGGCCCCACCGGTCGGACAGGTGCCCCGCCAGCGGCGTCACGATCAGCAGCACCACCGCACCCGCCACCGTCGCGATGAACCCGGACGACGACGGCAGCTCCAGCGTGTTGATCGCGTAGGTGGGGATGTAGGTGATCATGTAGTTCAGGCAGGTGGTCACCGCCAGCGCGCCGATGGTCAGCAGCACCGCCACCTTGTGCCCGAGCAGCACCTCCCGCACCGGCGTCTTCCGTCGGGTGTCGGCGAGCGCCTCGGCCGTCGGCTCCGCCTCGGGGACGTGCCGGCGGATGTAGATGCCCACCGGGCCCACGAGCAGCCCGACGATGAACGGGATGCGGAAGCCCCACGAGTTGAGCGTCTCCTCGCTCATCGTCGTGGTCAGCACGGTCCCCAGCACGGCCGCGATCAGCGCACTCGCCGCCTGGCTGGTGAACTGCCAGCTCGCCGCGAACCCGCGCCGTCCCGGCAGGTGCTCGACCATCATCGCCGTCGCGCTGCCAAACTCCCCGCCGGCGGCGAAGCCCTGGATCAGCCGCGCCACCAGGATGCCCACGGAGGCGAGCACGCCGATCGACGCGTACGTCGGCATGATGCAGATGATCAGCGTGCCGAGCACCATCAGACCCAGCGACAGTGACAGCGCCGGCGTCCGTCCGGCCCGGTCCGCGTAGCTGCCGAGCACCATCGCCCCGATCGGGCGGATGAGGAACGACACCGCGAACGTCCCCAACGCGAGCAGCAGCCCGACCGCCGGATCGCTGTTGTCGAAGAACGCCCGGGAGATGTAGACGGCGAAGTAGCTGTAGACGGCGATGTCGTACCACTCGAGGGCATTGCCGACGCACGCCGCGGTGATCACCCGCCGCGCGCTCGGTGCCGGCTTCGCCGGTGCGGGGCTGGGCGCTGCAGGGCTCGGTGCGGTCATCGGGCGCTCGTTCCGTCCTCGTCGGGAGATGCAGGTGGCCAGCAGGTCAGCTCGCCGAGGTCCCACCACAACCCGGCCATCACCTGCAGCGACTCGCGTACCAGCGGCGCGGGCAGGTGCTCGTCGGGCGCGTGCTGCGCGCACCCCGGGTAGGAGTGCGGCACCCACACCGTGGGCAGGCCGAGGACCTCGACGAAGGGGTTGTTCGGCAGCGAGCCGCCCAGGTTGGGCAGCAGCGCCGGGCGCAGGCCGGTGCTCCGCTCCAGGCTGGCCAGCGTCCAGGACACCCAGGGGTCCTGCGGGTCCAGCCGGGTCGGCGCCATGGTGTGCTCGACCTCGACCTCGACGTCGGCGAAGCCGCGGTCGACCAGGTGCGCCCGGACGGCGTCGCCCACACCGTCGACGTCGATGCCGACGACGCAGCGCAGCTGGCAGTGTGCCCGGGCCGACGGCGGGATCGCGTTGACCGGCCCGTCCGGGTCGCCGGCCTTCATCGCCAGCACCTCCAGGGTGTTCCAGCCGAACAACCGCTCGCTCGGGGTCAGCCCCGGTTCGCCCCAGTCGGAGTCCAGCCGGGGGCTGTCCGGCCCCTGGTCCACCGCGATGTCGGCCAGCGCCCGCCGCACCGGCTCCGGGATGCCGTCCGGTCGCAGCGCCTCGACCAGCAGCCGGCCGTGCGCGTCGACCAGGGCGGCCAGCGCGTGCGCCACCCGGACCGCCGGGTTGACCAGCACGCCACCCCAGTTGCCCGAGTGCTGCCCCTCGTCGCGGGAGTGCACCCGCAGTGTCAGGTTCACCGACCCGCGGGTGCCCAGGAAGACGGTCGGCCGGTCGGCGGCCACCCGCGGCCCGTCGGAGCCGATCAGCAGGTCAGCAGTCAGCAGCTCCCGCTCCCGCGCGCACAGCTCGGCCAGGCCCGGGGAACCGAACTCCTCCCCCATGTCCAGCAACAACGTGACGTTGTAGCCCAGCCGGCCGCCGCGGGCAGCGAGAACCTGCTCCAGCGCGACCAGGTTGACGGTGTGCTGGCCCTTGTTGTCGGCCACCCCGCGGCCGTACCAGCGCTCGCCGTCCACGGTGACCTGCCAGGGGTCCAGGTCGTCCCGCCACTGCTCGGCGTGCGCCGGCTGCACGTCGCCGTGGCCGTAGGTGAGCACGGTGGGCAGCGCGTCGTCCTCGACCCGGGTGGCGACCAGGAACCGGTGGCGCGGAGACACCGGGTTCTCCACGATCCGGGCCTCGAAGCCCATCGCCTCGACCGCCGGCACGATCTCCTCGTCGAGGTAGGCGCGCAGCGCGCCCTCCCGCTCGGGGAACGCGCTCTCCGAGGGGTGGGCCACCCGGCGACGCAGCTGGGCCAGGAACTCACCGGAGTCGTAGACGGCGACCGCGCCGGCCAGGGATGCGTCTCGGGACATGAGAGGACCGTGACCTGCACCGAGCGTGTGAACAAGGCCACTGTGGGTGTCGATAGGGGAACAGCGCCATTGCCGTAGCGGCAACGCTGCGGCCGCGGCGCTAACCTCGCCGGGTGCCTCTGGTCGATCCGGCGCTGACCTACGTCCTCGCCGTGTACACCACCGGCTCGATCAACGAGGCGGCCCGGCGGCTGTACGTGGCCGGCTCGGCGGTGAGCCGGCAGCTGACCCGGCTGGAGCGGGAGCTGGGCACGCCGCTGTTCGAGCGGCAGGCCACCGGGGTGGTGCCGACGGCGGCCGGGCACACGTTCGCCGAGTACGCCCGGCGGGCCATCGCCGAGGCGGGGACGCTGCTCGACGACGTCCGCGACCACCGCGACGCCGGCCCGCAGGTCACTCTCGCCTCCTGCGACGGCCCGCTGCACGACCTGCTCCCGCGCGTGCTGGCCGCCCACCGGAACTCCTCCCCCGACGTCCGGTTCGTGCTCACCGCCGCCGGCCCGACCGCGGTCACCCAGCTGGTCCGCGCGGGCACCGCCGACCTCGGGCTCACCTTCACCCTCGGCGCCGACCCGCAGGTGCGCGTGCTGCACGCCCAGCCGGCGCCGCTGACGCTCGTCGTCCGCAGCGACTCCCCCCTCACTGCGCGGACGACGATGGCGCTGCCCGAGCTGGTCGGCCTGCCGCTCGCGCTCCCCTCGACCGCCACCACCAACCGGGCGCTGATGGACCTCGCCTGCGCCGCCGCCGGCTGCGTGCTGGAGCCGGTCTTCACCTGCGACGTCACCGACGCCGTGCTGCGGTTCGTCCGGGAGTCCGGCGCGGTCGCCGTACTGGGGCGGGTGTCACTGCCCCAGCACCTCGACGGACTGGTCGCCATCCCGCTGGAGGGCGCCGAGCTGGCCCGGCGCACGCTGCAGCTGCAGGCGCAGGTCGGTCGGCAGCTGCCGTCCGCCGTCACCCGGGTCGCCGACGACCTGATCGCCGCGCTGCGCACGGCCGGCGGCTGAGCCGGCGCCCCAGGGGCCGAAGTCGCGACTGCGGCCCCTCAGGAGGCGTGGGAGAGACTGCCGGGCGTGGACCTCGAGGCCTTCTACCTGCCGCTCGGTGACAACCGCTTCTCCCCCACTCGGGCCACCGAGAGCCCGTGGGAGACCAGCGCCCAGCACGGCGGGCCGCCGTCCGCGCTGCTGGCGCACCTGGCGACCAGCGCCGCGGGTGAGCACTTGCGGGCGGCGCGGGTCAGCGTCGACTTCTTCGGCGCCATCCCCCGCCGCGAGCTGACCGTCGAGGTCTCCCCCGTCCGCCCGGGCCGGCGAATCGACCTCACCGAGGCCGCGATGACCGTCGAGGGCCGCACCGTCGCCGTCGCCCGGGTCTGGTCGATCGCCACCGGCCCGACGCCGCCGGTGGTCACCGAGCTGACCCCGCCACCTGCCGTCCCCGAGGTGTCCAGCCACTTCCTGCCGCACCTGCCCGACTGGGGCTTCGGGCAGGCCCTCGACTGGCGCTACACCGCCGGCTCACCGGACGAGACCGGCCCGGCCGACGTCTGGACCCGGGTCCTGGTCCCGCTGATCGCCGGTCAGGAGCTCACCGCCCTGGACCGCACGCTGGTCGCCGCCGACGCCGCCAACGGCCTCTCCGCCGAGCTGCCGATCAGCAGCTGGCTGTCCATCCCGCCGGGCATGACCACCCACCTGACCCGCGAGCCGGACGGCGAGTGGGTGCACCTGTCCGCCCGCAGCTCGATCGCCGCCGACGGCATCGGGCTGTGCCTCGGCACGTTGTCCGACGCCGCCGGCGAGGTCGGCCAGGTCTCCCAGCCGCTGCTCGTCCGCGAACGCTGACCCGATCAGACGCCGAGGTGCGCCAGGGCCTGGAGCAGCAGGTGGCTCTGCCCGTTCGCCAGCTCGGCCAGCAGCGCGGGCTCCCGGGCCTCCTGCGGGGTGAACCAGGTCAGCTCCAGCGCGTCCTGCTGCGGTGCGCAGTCGCCCTCGACCGGGACGACGTAGGCCAACGACACCGCGTGCTGCCGCGGGTCGTGGAACGGCGTCACCCCCGGCGTCGGGAAGTACTCGGCGATGGTGAACGGCTGCGGCGCGGGCGGCACCCGGGGCAGCGCGAGCGGCCCGAGGTCCTTCTCCAGGTGCCGGAGCAGCGCCGAGCGCACCCGCTCGTGGTACAGCACCCGGCCGGACACCAGCGCCCGCTTGACCAGCCCGTCGCTGCCGGCCCGCAGCAGCAGACCGACCGAGGTCACCACGCCCTGGTCGTCAACCCGCACCGGCACCGCGTCGATGTAGAGGATGGGCAACCGCTCGCGCGCGGCGTCCATCTCCTCACCGGAGAGCCAGCCAGCGTCGTTCTTCGTCGTCGCCTCGGTCATGGGTCACTGTCTAACCGATGAGGTTCCGGCCGCGGTGCGGCGGGCTCCCGTGGCGCGTCGCACGGTCACGGCCGAGGCGCGGACTGCCGAGAACCGATTGCATGAGCACCCGATCCGACGACGCGCTCAACAGCTGGCTTGCCGACCTGACCGGCGGCGAGACCTCGATGCGTCGACTCCGCAAGCGGCTGACCGAGGAGGGCACCCTGACCACCGAGCCGTGCCCCACCTGCCAGCACCCGGCCACCACGGACTTCGCGCACACCGGCCACTGGATCGCCGAGCCCGTCACCTGAGCAGGCTCAGCGCTCCCGGCTGACAACCTCCTCGAACTGCGCCGGCGTCAGCGGCGGCCCGGGCAGCTCGCCGTCGGTCGGGCGCAGGCCGTCCAGCGCGATCGTCACCACCCGCCGCCAGATCTCCGGGGCGACGTCCCGCGACCGGGTGGTGACCGCGCCGACCATCACCGGGATCAGCGCGACGTCCAGCGCGGTCACCTCCGGCCGCACCTGCCCGCGCTCCTTCGCCCGGTCCAGCAGCGCCCCGACCACCGGTGCGATCCGGGACGTCGCCGCCCCGGCCCTGGCCCGCGCCTGCGGCCCGAGCATGAACTCCTGCAGCCCCCGGTCGCCGGCCTGCAGCTCGACCACCTGCACCAGGAACCGGCGCAGGCCCTCGCCCGGGTCGTCGGCCGCGAGCGCCTCGTCGGCGAGCCGGCCGACGAGGGCGAGCTGGTCCTCGAACAGGGCCAGCATCAGGTCCTCGCGGGTCGGGAAGCGCCGGTAGACCGTGCCCACGCCGACGTCGGCGGCCCGTGCCACCTCGTTGTGCGTGACGGCCCGGCCGGTCTCGGCGAACAGCCGCCGCGCGGCGGCGAGGACGCGCTCCCGGTTGCGCGCGGCGTCCCGGCGCAGCGGCGGCGACTCGGTCATCGCGCGGCGAGCACCTCCCGTGCCGTCGTCCAGTCCCGCGGACCGTAGCGGTCGTTGTCCAGCGGCCCGAGCTCGGCATCCCCGCTGAACATGCTGTGCAGGTACTGCATCCCCTGCCACACCGGGAAGGGCGCCTCGTCGTCCCGGGACACCGCACGACCCACCTTGGCCATCCCGGCGATCAGACCGGGCGTGCCGGCCCAGGTCGCCCGGAACCGCCGCCCGGTCAGCTCGGTCATCGTCGCGGCCAGCTGCCGCGCGGTGACGGTGTCGCCGGCGACCTCCAGGTACCGCGGGGCGGCGTCGTCCAGGGCGGCGTCCGCGGTGAACGCCGCGGTGTCGTCCTTGGTGGTGAAGTCCAGCGGCTGGTCGGCGTCGCCCCAGTACAGGACCCGGTCCCGGCCGGACAGCACGATCGGCGCCTGGCCGGTGAGCAGGTCGGCGAAGGCGCCGTTGAGCACCGACGTCCCCCGGATCGGGGCACGGTCGAGCACTCGGGCGAAGTCGCGGCGGAGCTCGAAGTTCCGGTTGGACCCGGGGGCCACGCGCCGGTAGTCGGCGGAGAAGTCCGAGGGGATGAACCGCGGGACGCCGGCGGCCACCGCGGCCTCCAGCAGCCGGGTCTGCACGCCGACCATCACGTCCCGCAGCCCGTTGAGGGTGGAGAGGACGACGTCGGCCCCCTCGGCCACCCGCCGCAGGTCGGCCGGCTCGTCGTGGTCGGTCTCGACGACGGTGGCGCCGAGCCCGGCCAGCCGCGCGGTCTTCTCCGGGCCGGCGCCGATGCGGACCAGCGCCCGGACGTCGGCCCCCTTCGCGACCAGGGCCCGGATCGTGCGGGCACCGAGGTCACCACTGGCGCCGGCGAGCAGGACTGTGGTCATGCGGGTCTCCTCGACCAAGGAAGCGGATCAGGTTGTCCGCTTTGTGATCGACAGTAGACCGTGCCTCCCCGGCCCGGTCAGGCCGCCACCGGCCGCAGCGCCGCGATCAGCTCCGCCACCGGCTGCGGCCGGCCGAACAGCCACCCCTGCGCCAGTGGACAGCCCAGCTCGGTGAGCGCCCGGGCCTGCTCGACCGTCTCCACGCCCTCGGCGACCAAGATCAGCTCCAGCGCGTCGGCCAGCGCCATCACGCTGCGCAGCAGCCGGCCGCGCCGGCTGGACGTGGTGATCGTGGAGACGAACGAGTTGTCCAGCTTCAGGTAGTCGGTGGGCAGCGTGTCCAGCCGGGCCAGCGCCGAGTAGCCGGTGCCGAAGTCGTCGATGGCGACCTGCAGCCCGTGCTCCCGCAGCACGTGCAGCGCGCGCACCGAGCGGGTCGACTCCGCCTCGACCAGGCTCTCGGTCACCTCCACTACGGTCCGCTCGGCCGGCCAGCCGGTCTCGGCCAGCGTGGCGAGCACCCGGGCCGGGAACGCCTCGTCGTCCAGCTCCAGGCCGGACACGTTGACTGTCAGGAACAGCCGTCGGCCGGTCGCCGCGCACAGGGTCCGCGCGTCCCGGCACGCCGCCGCCCAGACGACCGCACCCAGCTCCCCGATCAACCCCTCCCGCTCGGCGACCGGGACGAACTCCATCGGGGTCACCGGCCCGCGCTCGCGATGGGTCCAGCGCACCAGCGCTTCGACGCCGGCCACCTCGCCGTCCGCCAGGGTCACGATCGGCTGGAAGTGCACGGACAGCCCGCCGCCGACGGGGTCGACCAGCGCGGCCGCCAGGTCCCTGCCCAGCGGGCTCCGGCCGCCGGCGTCCAGCTCGCTGCGCCCGCGGCCCAGCGACTTGACCCGGTACAGCGCCGAGTCCGCCCGCCGCATCAGCGCGGCCGGCGAGTCCTCCGGCTCCATCGCCGCCACCCCGACGGACGTGCCGATCCGGGGCAGCGCAGCACGCAGCCGCTCCGCGGCGGCCAGGGCCGCCTCGCCGTCCAGCCCGGGCAGCAGCAGGGAGAACTCGTCGCCACCGTGCCGGGCGAGGACGGCGCCGAGCGGCAGCATCGGTGCCCAGGTGGCCGCCACCGTCCGCAGCAGTTCGTCACCGGCCGCGTGCCCGCGCGAGTCGTTGACCGCCTTGAAGTGGTCCAGGTCGAACAGCGCCGCCGACAGCGGCTCACCGACGCGCAGCGCACCGCGCACCGCGACGTCCAGTGCCTCGTCGAACCCCCGCCGGTTCACCAGCCCGGTCAGCGCGTCCTCCTGGGCGCTGGCCGCCCGGCGCGCCAGGACGCCGATGGCCCCGGCCGAGCCGAGCACGAGCAGGCCGAGGACGGCGGCAGGTCCGGCCGGCACGTCACCGCGCAGCACCACCACGATCGTGCCGATGACCAGCAGCTCGCCCAGGAAGCCGACGGCCCACACCAGCGGGAAGAAGAGGAAGGAGTTCATCGACGCGAACGCCATCAGCGCCAGCACGGCCACCGCGCCGGTGGCCGACGGCGAGGCCATCGCGAACACCCCGATGCCGGCCGACCCCAGGGCCAGCAACCAGCGGTAGGAGGCCATCGGCACCCGGCTGCCCCAGCGCATGACCGCGAGGCCGAGCACCGTGGTGACCGGCGCGAGGGTGAGGACGGCGGGGTCGTAGACGGCCAGCCCGCCCGGGGTGCCCAGCACCAGGGCGACCGCCGCCAGCCCGCCGACCGCGGTCAGCAGCCCGGCGGTCCGGGCCACCACGCGGGGGGTGGCCAGCTCAGGCGCCATCCGACCGATCCGCATGCAAGGTGATCGAACGCCGGGTTCCGGAACTTCAGCGAATCACGCCCGGGAAGCCCCCGATTCCCCTCCCGCGAGTGAGAGGCGACGGTCAGGCGGTCGGCGACCAGCCCAGCGCCGGGCCGAGGTGCTCAGCCATGTCGGTGAGGATCTGCACGTAGTCGTCGTGCTCGAAGCTGAACGGCAGCGCGAAGACCACCTCGGTCACCTCCCGGAAGCCGGCGTGGGCGTACAGCTGCTCGGCGATCTGCTCCGACGTCCCGACCAGGTCGGGGGCGAACATCAGCCGGGCCGGGCCCTGCGGGGTCGCCGTCCGCGGCAGCCGGGCCTCGACGTAGGCGGCGTACCTCTCCCGCTGCTCCGGGGTCGCCGAGTCGGTCGGGATGACGACCAGGCCCTGCGACACCCGCCCGGCCGGGTGCGCGGCCTTGAAGGCCTGCAGCTGGCCTGCCTGCTCGGTGGCGAAGTCCTCGGAGGACTCCGCCTTCACCACCGACGAGGTCAGGAAGTTCAACCCGTTCTCCCCTGCCCAGGCCGCCGACCGCAGCGACGCGCCGCCGTACCAGAGCCTCGACCGCAGCCCCGGCGAGTGCGGCTGCACCCGGTCCGACCACTCCTCCACCACGCCCTCCCGGCCGGCGAAGGACGACGCCGGCGCGCCCTCGACGAAGCGGAGCAGCCGGGCCACCCGCTCGTAGGTGAAGTCCTCGACGGCGGCGGTGTCGGGGTACAGCGCGGCCCGGACGTCGTCCCAGTGCATCGGCGGGCCGACGGAGAACCCGGGGTTCAGCCGGCCGCCGCTGAGCACGTCGACCGTCGCGAGGTCCTCGGCCAGCCGCAGCGGGTTCTCCCACGCCAGCGGGATCACCGCCGTCCCCAGCTCGATCCGGGACGTTCGCTGGGTGGCCGCCGCCAGCACCGCGACCGGGGAGGAGATGCCGTACTGCAGGTGCCGGTTGCGCAGCCACGCGCTGTCGAAGCCCAGGTGCTCCCCCAGCTCGATCACCCGCAGCGTCGACTCGTGCCCGCCGCGTGGGTCGGCCTCGTCGAACAGGCCGATGGTCAGGAAACCCAGCTTCTCCAACGGCACCCCGGGCGACGGCATGGCGCGATCAGATCAGACCGGGTCAGCGGTCGACCGGCCGCGGTGCGGTGGCGACCGGCGGGGTGCCGGGCCGGACCGCCAGCCCCGGGACGACGGCGGTCAGCCCGTTCTGCAGCCGCCGCATGCCGACCATCATCCGGGTCTTCACCGTGCCCAGCGGAGCGCCGGTGCACTGGGCGATCTCCCGCTGCGTGTAGCCACCCCAGTAGGCCAGCACCAGCGCCTCACGCTGCACCGCGGGCAGCTCCGCCAGGGCCGTGCGCACCCGGGCGTCGGCCATCCGGCCGGCGACCAGCTCGGCGACGTCGAGCGGGGACTCGTCCCGGAACCGCTCCGCCACCGCGTCCAGCCGACGCTGCTGCGAGGACTCGTGCCGGACGGCGTCCACCGCCTTGTGGTGCACCAGCGCCAGGAACCAGGAGCGGAACGAGCCCCGGGCCCCGTCGAACGCGGCCGGGTCGCGCCAGTAGGCGACGAAGGCCTCCTGGACGACGTCCTCGGCGAGCCGCTCGTCGACCAGGATCCGCCGGGCAAGCGCCAGCGCCGGGGCGGTGTACTGGTCCAGCAGGTCGGCGATGGAGGCCGGGGCGGTGCGGCCGGGCGCGGGAACGACGCTGTTCATCACCCCCGATGAATGGTGCACAACATGATCGCCCAAACCGTCCTTCCCCCGAAGGAGTGAGCGCGGTCACCCGCCCGGGAGACGCAGACCGCCGACCCGGGCGGACCCGGATCGGCGGTCAGGTGGAGCAGGAGGGATCAGCGGTCCTCGGTCACCGGCTGCAGCAGCTCGGCGGCCGGCCGGGGCGCCGGCACCGCCGTCGTCCCGAACAGGCTCACGCCCGACGGCGCGGCCATCATCGCCTCGAGCTCGCCGGTGTCCAGCGTCGGCTCGATCGGCTCCAGGGTCGGCTCGAAGACCTCCGGCTGGGCGCCGCCGCGGCCGGGTGCGATCCGCCGCAGCAGGCCGCGCAGCGAACGGGCCTCCTTGCGGCGGGCCTTGCGCTCGGCCGCCCGGGCTGCCTCCTCGCGGGCGGCGAGGTCGCGGTCCAGGATCTCCCGGGCGATCCGGTCGGTCTCGGCCGCCACGATGAGGTCGGCCCGGGCCTGCTGCGCCCGCTGCCGGCCGTCGCGCCGGATCTCCTCCGCCTCGACCTCCTCGTCGTCGCGCACCTTCACCAGCCGGTCGTAGGCCATCGGCGGGGCGAAGTTCAGCAGCGTCTTCATCAGCACCGGGAGGATCTCCACGCTGAGGAACAGCAGGAAGAGCATCACGTGAGCCAGGTGCGCCATCGGCCGCTCCTCCGACAGCCGGTCGATCGCCTCGAGCCGGGCCAGGATGCCGTCGCTCTGGCTGTTCTCCGCGTCGAACGCGGCCTGCTCGGCCAGTCGCGCGTCGGTCAGCCGGCTGAGTTCGGCCTGGTCGGTCACCAGCGCGGCCTTGGCCAGCGCCACGCTGCGGGCCGCGGCACCGACGGCGTCCTTCTCGGCCGTGGTGCGGGTCTGCAGCAGCGCCGCCTCTGCGGCGTCCAGCTCGGCCTTCGCCGTCTCCCGCACCGCCGCCTGCTGACCGGCCGCTGCCGACGCGGCGAAGTACGCCGCGCCCTGGCCCTCGTCGCCGGACCCACAGGTGCCGTCGAGCTCGCACTGCGCCTTGGCCTGCAGCTCGTCGTACCGGCCCGACGCTGCGTCGTAGACGGCCTTCTTGCTGTCCCGCTCGGCCTGCGCCGCCGCCACCCGCGGATCGGTGTTCGGGTCGGTCGCGCCGCCGCTGGCGACCACGGCCTGGTCGTCGGCGATCGACTGGGTGAGCACCGGGATCTGCGCGTACCGGGCGTCGGCGTCCAGCTCGTCGGTGAACTGCTCGGCCGCCTCCGCCTGCAGCGTCACGATCGTGGCGTCGACCTCCTTGCTGAACACCTGCAGCGTCAGCGGCGTGGAGATGACCGTGCCGAGGACGACGGCCAGCGCCAGCCGCGGCACCGCCAGCCCCACGTTGCGCCACCAGGACGAGTCGTGGCCCATCCCGACCAACAGCATCCGGTCCAGGTTGAGGATCACCAGCCCCCAGCCCAGACCGATCAGGACGGCGAGCCACCACCAGGCGCCCAGCGCCATGTGCACGGCGAACGCCATCGACAGCGCGGCCAGCGCACCGGTGCTGACCAGCACACCACCGAGGGCGACGTACTTGGAACGGGCGCCGGGGGCGACCCGCAGCAGATCGAGCCGGGCGCCGGCCAGTACGGCCAACCGATCACCGGCAGAACGGGGGCGGGACCTCATCCGGGGATTCCTCTCGCAGAACGACCAGATGAGCTATCGGTCGCCCACGACCGAGCCGGTACCGGTCAGCGACTGTGAGACATCTCCGACCGCCGGGACACCACGTAACGGCACCGTCACGTCTCGGACACCGCTGCCGCACACGGGGAGGGTGAAGTCGCCCTCGAGAACGCACAGCGCGCTCTCCGTCCGCCCGCCGCCCCGCGTTCGGCGGTCGGCCACGTCGGCCTCGAAGGAGACCCATGAGCCCCCAGCTCGTCCGGCGCGCGATCGCCGGCACCGTCGCAGCCACCACCGTCCTGGCGCTGGCTGCCTGTTCGTCCGACTCCGCCGAGGCCGGCGGCAGTGACGACGGGGGCACCGAGACCGTCACGATCGGGACCCTGCGCGGCCAGCCGCACTTCTACGCCCCGTTCCTCTACGAGGAGTACGCCCCCGAGGGCGTCGAGTTCGAGGTCGTCGTCCTGGACACCGCGCCCTCGCTGACCGACGCGGTCATCTCCGGCGACGTCGACTTCTCGATCACCGGCGTCGTCGCGACCATCGCCTCGGTCGCGCAGGACCGCGACATCACCCTGGTCGCCTCCGCGGCCGACGGCGGCTTCGGCTTCATCGGCGGTGAGGGCATCGAGACCGTCGCCGACCTGACCGGGAAGACGGTCGGCTACATCCAGGGCAGCGCCCCGGAGATCGCGATGCGGCTGATCCTGGAGGAGAACGGCATCGACCCGAGCAGCGTGGAGCTGATCGCCGTGCCTCCACCGGAGATGGCCTCGGCTCTCGGCAGCGGCTCGATCGACGCCTTCTTCGGCACCGAGATCGCCGTCTCGCTCGCCACCGCGGCCGGCGCCACCGAGCTCACCGACCCCTACGCGACCCCGATCGGTCGGGTGAACCTCGGCCTGACCACCACCGGTGCCTTGATCGAGGAGGACCCCGAGCTGGTGCAGGCGGTGGTCGACACGCACGCAGCGACCACCGAGTACATGGCCGACAACATCGACGAGTGGCTGCCGGAGATGGTCGCCGAGTTCGGTGGCGACCAGGACGTGTTCGAGTCCGCGCTGGACAACTTCTGGCTGCGCGCCGACCTGAGCGAGGAGTACCAGACCCAGGTCGAGGCGCTGGCCGACGCGATGGTCTCGCTCGACGTCATCGACACCGCCCCCACCGCCGCCGACCTCGTCGACACCTCCTTCGCCCCGTCCGCCTGAGCCCCCGGGGCGCCGGCGTACGTGCCGGCGCCCCTCCCGCCCTGCGGGAGGAGAGGACCCCCATGACCACCACCGACGTCGCGACCGTCCCCGTCGCGGCCGCCGCCCCCACGGTCCCGGACACCCCTGGCCGGAGAGGCCGTGGCCGGGCGCGCACCGTCCTCCTCGGCCTGCCCGTCCCGCTGCTGTTCCTGCTGCTCTGGCAGCTCGGCCGGGCGCAGGAGTGGGAGCTGCCGCTGGGCATCCGGATGGGCTTCCTCCCCTACCCCGCCGACGTCGCCGCCGGGCTGGTCAACTACGTCGCCGGCACCCGGGACGACGCCTTCAGCAGCCTGCTCTGGGAGGACCTGCCGGCCAGCGCGCTGCGGGTCGTGTCCGGCTTCGCGCTGGCCACGCTGATCGCCGTGCCGCTCGGCGTGCTGATGGGCCGGTTCCGCACCGCGAACTCGCTGTTCGACCCGATGATCAACCTGTTCCGGCCGATCCCGGCGACCGCCTGGGTGCCGCTGGTGGCCCTGCTCATCGGCTACGGCGACCAGGCCTCGATCTTCCTGATCACGCTGTCCGCCTTCTTCCCGATCGTGCTGGGCACCATCAGCGGCGCCCGGCAGGTGCCCGAGCGGCTGCTGGAGGCCGCCCGGATGCTGGGCACCTCCGGCGTCGGCACGCTGCTGCGGGTGGTGCTGCCGGCCGCCGCACCGGCGATCGTCAACGGCATGCGGGTGGGTCTCGGACTGGCCTGGGTGATCCTCGTGCTCAGCGAGACCACCGGCGTCCCGACCGGCCTGGGCTCGACGATCTTCCTGGCCCGCGACGTCGTGCAGACCGACCAGATCGTCGTCGGGATGATCTGCATCGCCGTCGCCGGCTTCCTCTCCGACCGGTTGTTGACGCTGTTCTTCCGCGTCCTGTTCCGCGACCGCCCGCTGATCAAGTAGGAGCCGACGATGGACACCGAGCACCTCTCCGCCGGCCGCACCGCCGACGTCCGCATCGCCGGCCTGAGCAAGGTCTACGCCGGCGGGGTCGCCGCCATGGCCGACGTCGACCTGACGATCGCCTCCGGTGAGTTCGTCGCCGTGGTCGGCGCGAGCGGCTGCGGCAAGAGCACGCTGCTGCGCATCCTGGCCGGCTTCGAGCGGCCCAGCGGCGGCGTCGTCGAGGTCGGCGGGACGCCGGTCACCGGCCCCGGCCCCGACCGCGGCGTCGTCTTCCAGGACTACGGCCTGTTCCCCTGGCTGTCGGTGCGGGAGAACGTCGCCTACGGCCCGGCCCGCAAGAAGCTGCCCAAGGCGGAGGTCGCCGCGGTCACCGACCGGTTCATCGCCGCGGTGGGGTTGACCCGGTTCGCGGCGAAGTACCCCGCCCAGCTGTCCGGCGGCATGCAGCAGCGGGTGGCGATCGCCCGGGTGCTGGCCAACGACCCGTCCCTGCTGCTGATGGACGAGCCGTTCGGCGCGCTGGACGCGCTCACCCGCGCCGACCTGCAGGCGGAGCTCAAGCGCATCCACGTCGACACCCGGACGACGGTGGTCTTCGTGACCCACTCGATCGAGGAGGCGGTCTACCTGGCCGACCGGGTCGTGGTGATGACCGGAGGCGCCTCGCACGGCGTGCCCGGGTCCATCCGCCGGATCGTCCCGGTCGACCTGGCCGACCGCGACGTGACCAGCCCGGCCTTCAACGCGGTCAAGCGGGAGATCGCCGAGCTGGTGCACGCCGCCCCTGCCCCGGCCTGACGCCCCGCCGGGGCCCCGCGCCGTTGCGGGCAGTGCACGGTCCTGGCGGGTATCTGGCCGGGAACCCGCCAGGGACGCACATCACCTGCGGCGGGCAGCAGGCTCACCGTTGTCGCGCCTGCCGCGAGCCCGTGACCGGGCGCGGCCCCACGGAACGGGCACGGCGACGCAGAGAAGGTCCACACCCCGGCGAGCGGGGTGTGGACCCTCCGATGGTCCTGCGGGATCAGGCGTCGACGCCCACGGCCTCCTTGGCGAGCGAGGCGAGCTGGGTCTGCGCGGCGCTGACCAGGCTCGAACGGCTCTTGTGGGCCTCCTCGTAGCGGATGACCACGCGGATGTCGTGCGGCTCCTCGAGCCCCTTGATGGCCTTCACGGCGTCGTTCACGGAGAGCTGGTCGTAGTCCTTGATCGGCAGCTCGTCGGCGGAGACGTCGCCGAGCTCCTCGCGGGCGGACTTGGCGGCCTCGGCGGCGTCCTTGTCGCCCTCGCGGCGGGCGATCTCCTCGGCGCGACGCAGCGAGGCGCGGCGGCCGACGGTGAGCGTCTCGCGGACGGCGTCGGTGAGGTGCTGCGCCCGGTCGGTCACGGCGGAGAACCGGTCGGAGGTCTCCTCACCGGCGTCCCGGACGGTGTCGACGGCGTTGTTGACCGTGTAGGTCCAGAAGCGGACCGGGGCGTTGACCGCGCGGGCCACACCGCCGGCGACCTTCTGGACCGGGGTCGCGACGAGCGCCGCGGGGCCACCGAGGGCCTCCTCGGCGAGGACGACGGTCAGCCACTCGACCGTCGCCTGGTGGGCGCCGATGAGCTTCTCGGCCAGCCGGCGCACCTGGGTCTCCTTGGCCTGCTCGGCCAGGACCTTGACGTAGGTGGCACGGTCGAGCAGCTGGTGCTCGAGCGACAGGTCGGTCAGGAGCGCCTCCTCGATGGGAGCCGCCTGCTCGAAGGTGGCCTTCAGTGTCGCGGAGAGCCGGCCGAGGGCCGGGGTCACGACGTCCGGGACACCGCCGAGGGAGCGGAGGGCCTCGGTGATCTCGATGGTGCGGGCCGCTGCGTTGTCGGCGTTCTGCGTGAGCTCGCGGCGGACGGCGTCGGTCCGGGCCTGCGAGATCCGAGTACGCGCGACCTGCTCCTCGGTCTTGGTGAGGAGCACGAGGGCGCGGAGCTGGTTGACGATCTTCTTGTTGTCGGCCATGTCTTCACCATGCCCCGAAAAGCCCCTCTGCTAACTCTTGCAAGCATGTTGCTAGCAGTGGTCTGCATCACGTCCGCGCGGCTGGCATGGCCACAGCTCCTTCCCGGCTGCAGCACGCCCCCGGACCGTCGTCCCGATCGGGTGCGCCAGCCGGCCCCCGACCGACGTGCCGCCTCCCCTGAGCTCGGGCAGCCGGGAAGTCGAGCGGGAGATCGCCGCACTGGTGCACACCGCCCCCGCCTCACACCTCCTGGGGGCAGGAGCGCGATCATGGCCCCACCGGGGACGGACCCCCATGGGGTGAACTCCCTCGACGCCGGTGCGGTACCCGCGGCTGAATGCCGCTCTCATGTTCATGCCCGGCGGCAGTGGGCTGTCCCTCGCCTCCGCCCTGCGGCGCGACCCGGTGTGGGCCGACCTGCCGCTGATCTTCCTCAGCGGCCGGGCCCTGCCCGGTGACGTGGCCGCCGGCGCCGCACTGAACGCCGCCTACCTCGCCAAGCCGGTGTCGATGACCGCCCTGACCGCGGCCATCGACACCGCCCTGGAGGACACCGCCGCCGCCCGCGGAGAGGCCGTCCGCGACCACGTCGAGGACATCTGGGACCTCGGCGACGAGGCCGAGCGCCGGCTGCAGGCCGAGCTGCTCGGCACCTTCGTCGGCTTGGCGCCCGACGGGCTGGCGTCCGTCGAGGATGCGCTGCGCGCCGGGGACGCCGTCGCCGTCGAGGAGACCGCCCACAAGCTGCGGGGCAGCGCGGCCACCCTCGGCGCCGGCCCGCTGGCCGCGCTCTGCGCCACCCTGGAGGAGGCCGCCCGCACCGGGCAGCTGCCGACTCCCGGCCCGGTGATCGGCGCGCTGCGCCGCGAGCTGGAGGTCACCTGCCGGGTCTTCACCGAGCTGGCCGCCGAACTGGCCGGACCACTGACCCCCGCCGCCTGAGGCACCGCGGCCGCGCCTCCGGCTCCCCTGATCGGGGGCCCGGGGTCGCCACCGCATGCCCGACTTGGTGGGATGGGGCGTCCGGACGCCCCGGGCAGCGCACCAGGGAGGAGCCACATGCACCCGGACGGTCAGCTCCTGGGCGGGCGCTACGAGCTCAACTCGCTGATCGCCACCGGCGGCATGGGGCAGGTCTGGCAGGCCCGCGACACGTTGCTCGAGCGGGACGTCGCGGTGAAGGTGCTGCGCAGCGAGTTCACCGGCGACCCGACGTTCCTGGCCCGCTTCCGAGCCGAGGCACAGCTCGCCGCCCGCCTGGTGCACCCGAACATCGCCACCCTGTTCGACTACGGCGAGATCCCACCCGCCGGCCCGCGCGACGAGCACCTCGCCTACCTGGTGATGGAGCTGGTGCGCGGTGAGTCGCTGTCGGCGCTGCTGCGCCGCGAGGGCCGGCTGAGCCCCGAGCGCACCCTCGACGTGCTGCGGCAGAGCGCCGCCGGCCTGGCCGCCGCGCACGCCACCGGCGTCGTCCACCGCGACGTCAAGCCCGGCAACGTGCTGATCGGCGACGACGGCACCGTCAAGATCACCGACTTCGGGGTCGCCGTCTCCGGCTCCAGCGTGCCGCTCACCCAGACCGGCCAGGTCATCGGCACCCCGCACTACCTCTCCCCCGAGCAGGCCCAGGGCGACCGGGCCACCGCGGCCAGCGACGTCTACGCCCTCGGCGTCGTCGGCTACGAGTGCCTGGCCGGCCACCACGCCTTCGACGCGGAGAGCTCGGTCCAGGTCGCGCTGATGCAGATCCGGGACACCGCCGCACCCCTGCCGGACGACGTCCCGGCCCCGGTGCGCCAGCTCATCGCGGCCGCGATGGTCAAGGACCCGGCCCAGCGCTTCCCGGACGGCGCCGCCTTCGGCACCGCGATCGACGACGTCCGCGCCGGGCGCCCCCTGCCGCAGACCGACCGGACGACGGTGCTCCCCGCGGCCGGGATGTCGGCACAGTCGCCGAGCACGCGGGTCATGCCGGCCGTCGGTGGGGCCGCGACCACCCCCTGGGTGGGCGCTGCCGGGGTGGGTGCCGGTGCTGCCGGGGTGGGCGCCGTCGGTGCCGGCGCAGCCGGGCCGGGGCCCGAGCGGGAGCGGGAGGACAGGCGCCGCCGACTGCTGCTGCCGCTGCTCGCGGTGCTCATCGCGGCCACCGTCGCCGTCGCCGGGTTCCAGCTGCTCGGCGACGACGGGACGGACACCTCCACCACGACACCGACGACGAACGCCGAGCAGACGTCCCCGACCACGCCCACCACCGAGGAGACCACCACCCGCAGTGCTGTGCTGGTCGAGGTGGACGCCGACGACTACCTGGGCCGGCGGATCGGCGACGTCGAGGCCGACCTGATCGGCCTCGGCCTGTCCGTCAGCGCCGTCCCGCGGCAGACGGCCGACGCCGACGAGGGCGAGGTCCTCGCCGTCACCCCGGCCGGCGAGCTGGCCGAGGGCACCGTCGTCACGGTCACCTACGCCACCGCCCCACCCGCACCGACCACCGCCCCGACGCTCACCCCGACCGACGGCGACGAGGACGAGCCGGACGAGGGCGACGAGGACGAGCCGGACCAGGGCGGCGGGAGCGGCACCGGGGGCGGCGGGACCGGCACCGGGGGCGGCGGGACCGGCACCGAAGGCGGCGGGACCGGCACCGGGGGCGGGAACGACGGCTGAGCCGAACGCCGTGGTCAGCCCCCGGTGGCGCGGGTGTTGTGGAACCGGGCGATCCACCACTCCCCTGCGCGCCGGACCAGGACGGCGGTCCCCCGGTTGGTGAAGTCGCCCTCCGGGGTCTGCATCCGCTGGTGGACGTCGGCGACCACCGTGTCCTCGTCCACCAGGGCCAGCTGCTGGACCTCCTGCTGGATGCGCCAGTGCCGTGCGGGTCCGGTCAGCCGGTGCTGGTGGTACTCGGTGAGCTCGTGTCCGCCACTGGTCTGCCGTCCGTCCGGGGACACGGAGACCGCGTCGGCGAGGAAGCCGCCCATCGAGGTGCCGGGGGTCTTGGCGTTGAAGCCCGACTGGATGCCGGCGAGGACGGCGGTGACCGCCTCGGCGACGTCGTCGGGGACGGGACCGATCGCGGCGCGGGGCCGATCGGCTGGGGCGCCGGTCATGCCGCGTAGGGCGCGCGGTCGCGGGCGGTGCGCAGCGCCCGCGCCCACCACACCAGTTGGTCCAGCAGGCGCTCGGCCGCGGCGGTCGCCCGCTCCGGCGCCCGGAGCCGGCCGGCCTCGTCGAACAGCTCGCCGTAGTGGGCGAAGCTGACCGTCTCCCGGATGGTCGTGGCGTGCACCTCGGCGAACACCGGACGCAGGTGCTCGACCGCCCGGAGCCCTCCGGAGATGCCGCCGTAGCTGACGAAGCCCACCGGCTTGGCGTGCCACTCGGCGTCGAAGGTGTCGATGGCGTTCTTCAGCGGCCCCGGGTACCTGTGGTTGTACTCCGGCGTCACGACCACGAACGCATCCGCCTGGTGCAGCCGGGTGGAGACGACCGACGTGGCCCCCGCACCGGCCGCCGACCCCACGTCGGGGAGCCGCACCTCGGCGAGGTCCAGCACCTCCACGCGCAGGTCACCCCGTCGTCCGGCGACCGCGGTGAACCACCCCGCGACCACCGGCCCACCACGGACCGCACGGGTGCTGGCCACCACGATCGTCAGCGTCATCGGCCGGTCCTCCGGCCCCTGTCTGTCTTGACTGGTCATGCCGGCGACGCTAGGACTTCAACAATGGTTGAAGTCAAGGTCGCCGACGGTCTCACCGTCGGCCAGGTCGCCGAGGCCAGTGGGGTGGCCGCCTCCGCGGTCCGCTTCTACGAGCAGCACGGCCTGATCAGCAGCGTGCGCACGTCCGGGAACCAACGGCGCTTCGGCCCCGACGCCGCCTGTCGGGTGAAGGTCGCCCGGGTGTCACAACGCATCGGTCTCACGGTCGCGGAGGTGGCTGCGGTGCTCGCCGAGCTCCCGCCGGACCCGACCCCCGCCGACTGGGGCCGGGTGCACGACGCGCTCGTGGCGGAGGCCGAGGCGCGGATCACCGCCCTCCGGACCCAGCTCGAGCTCCTGAGTTCGGGAGAGCTCCTGTGCCGCCTGTGACTCCCGCCCCAGGAGTCGCACACCGCCGCGGCCGAACGTGGAAGATGTGCCGGTGCACCCCAACGGTCAGCTCCTCGGGGGGCGCTACGAGCTGCAGACGCTGATCGCCTCCGGCGGCATGGGCCAGGTGTGGCGCGCCCGCGACACCGTGCTCGGCCGGGACGTCGCGGTCAAGGTCCTGCGCAGCGAGTACACCGCCAACGCGACCTTCCTCGCCCGCTTCCGGGCCGAGGCGCAGCACTCCGCCGGCCTGGTGCACCCGCACATCGCCACCCTCTTCGACTACGGCGAGGTGCTGCCCGACGCCAGCACCCGCGGCGAGCACCTCGCCTACCTGGTGATGGAGCTGGTCCGCGGCGAGTCGCTGGCGACGCTGCTGCGGCGTGAGCCGCGGCTGTCGCCGGACCGCACGCTGCAGGTGCTCCGGCAGTGCGCCGCCGGGCTGGCCGCCGCGCACGCCGCCGACGTCGTCCACCGGGACGTGAAGCCGGGCAACGTCCTGCTCGCCGACGACGGCGGGGTCAAGCTCACCGACTTCGGCGTCGCGGTCTCCGCCACCAGCGTGCCGCTGACCATCACCGGCGAGGTCGTCGGCACCGCCCACTACCTCTCCCCCGAGCAGGCCGCCGGCAACCGCGCCACCCCGGCCAGCGACGTCTACGCCCTCGGCCTGGTCGGCTACGAGTGCCTGGCCGGGCACCGCGGCTTCGACGGCGGGGACGCGGTGGAGGTCGCGCTCCGGCGGATCCGGGAGGTCCCACCACCGCTGCCCGACGACGTCCCGGCACCGGTGCGCCGGCTGATCGAGCGCGCCATCGCCAAGGACCCCGCCGAGCGCTTCGCCGACGGCGCCGCCTTCCGTGCCGCCATCGACGACGTCCTCGCCGGTCGGCCCGTCGGTGCGGCGGACGCCGAGCCACGGACGGCGGTGATGCCGGCCATCCGGACGGCGGAACTGCCTGCCGTGCGCACCCCGACCCCGCTGCCGCCCTTCCCGGCGACCCAGACCTACACGCTGCCCCCGGTCGACGAGGACGACGTCGACGAGCCCGAGCCGGAGAGCCGTCGTCGCTGGCCGTTCCTGGTCGCCACCCTGCTCGCCTTCCTCGTCGCGATGGGGAGCACCTTCGGCCTGCTCCAGCTCGCCACCGGCCGCGAGGACCCCCCGGCCACCGCCCAGCCGACCCCGACCGTCGAACCGACGCCCCCGAGCACCCCGGTGGTGCAGCTGGTCTCGCTGTCCACGGTGGACTACGTGGGCCGGCCGGCGGCCGAGGTGCAGGCCGAGCTGGTCGAGCGCGGTCTGGTCCCGACGCTGCGGCCACTGCAGACCGGCGACGTCCCCGACGGCTCGGTGATCGCGCTCGACCCGGTCGGTCAGGTGCTGCCCGGTGCCGCGGTGACCATCACCCATGCGGTCGCCCCTCCGCCACCTCCGCCGCCACCGCCGCCGCCCGCTCCGGCACCGGCGCCCGCACCCGCCCCGACGCCGACGCCGACGCCGACGCCGACCGAGGACGCCGAGCTGGACGAGGAGGACATCGAGAAGGCCCTCGAGCGCTGGCGTGAGCGCCGGCGCGATCGCGACGACTGACCGGTGTGTGACGCCCCATCGGATGGGGCACGCCGGATGTCATGGCCGACCAGTTCACCTTCACCGACCCGACGACCCAGTACCGCACCGACGGGTTCCCCGAGCAGTCCCAGGACGCCCCGGGCCTGACCACGGACCTGCAGCCCGGCGCCGACCACGGTGAGCAGAGCTACCGCGGCACCGGCCGGCTCACCGGGCGCAAGGCCCTGGTCACCGGCGCCGACTCCGGCATCGGGCGCGCCGCGGCGATCGCCTTCGCGCGGGAGGGCGCCGACGTCGTCCTCAACTACCTGGCCAGCGAGCAGACCGACGCCGAGCAGGTCGCCGCGCTGGTCGAGGAGGCCGGCCGCAAGGCCGTGCTCGCCCCCGCTGACATCTCCGACGAGACCGCCGCCCGCGCGCTGGTGCACACCGCGGTCGAGGAGCTCGGCGGGCTGGACATCATCGCCAACATCGCCGGCAAGCAGACCTACGTCGACGACCTCGCCGACCTCACCAGCGACCAGTTCGACGCCACCTTCAAGACCAACGTCTACGCGTTGTTCTGGATCGTCCAGGAGGCGCTGCCGCACCTGCCCGCCGGCGCCTCGATCATCAACACCAGCTCCATCCAGGCCTACCAGCCCTCCCCCGGCCTGGTCGACTACGCCACCACCAAGGCCGCGATCAACACGATGAGCAAGGCGCTGGCCCAGCAGCTGGCCCCCAAGGGCATCCGGGTCAACGTGGTGGCCCCGGGTCCGTTCTGGACGCCGCTGCAGGCCTCGGGCGGCCAGCCCACCGAGGCGCTGCCGGAGTTCGGGCAGGAGACGCCGATCGGCCGCGCCGGCCAGCCGGCCGAGCTCGGCCCGGCCTACGTCTTCCTCGCCTCGCCGGAGTCCGGCTACGTCTCCGGGGAGACCCTCAACGTCAACGGTGGGATGCCGACGCCGTGACGTCCGGGCACGACACCCGGCGCCGTCCCGCCCTGCACTGGGGCGCGGACGGCGCCGGCTCCGGCCCGGTCGACGAGCGGGACGACGCCGGCTACGCCGACCTGCGCTCTTACGCCGCGATCGGTGACGGCCGCACCGTCGCGCTCGTCGCCCGGGACGGCCGGATCGACTGGCTACCGCTGCCGGAGATGGACGGCGCCCCGGTGTTCGGCGCGCTGCTGGACGCCGAGCAGGGCGGGTACGTGGAGCTGCGCCCGGTCGAGGAGTCCACCGTGCGCCGCGCGTACGTGGCGCACACCAACGTGCTCACCACGACCTTCACCACCGCCTCGGGCAGCGTGCGGGTCACCGACTCGCTCAACAGCGGCGTCGCCGGCCGGTTGCCGTGGTCGGAGCTGGCCCGCCGGATCGAGGGGGTCGACGGGCACGTCGAGATGCGGGCGGCGGTCCGGCCGGGCACCTGCCTGAACACCGCCTCGCCGTGGGTGCACCAGACCGCGCACGGCGCCGTGCTGCGGGTGGACGACCTGACCCTCGCCGTCCGCACGCTGGGCGCCGACTCCGTCGACGACGGCGACCGGCGGATCGACGTCGTCTTCCGCACCGCCCCCGGCTCCCGGCACCTGCTGGGCCTGGTCGCCACGGAGAGCGAGCCGTTGTTCCTGCCGGCGGCCGAGGCGATCGACGCCGGGGTCGACCGGACGATCGAGAACTGGGCGGCGTGGATGCGCAGCTTCGACTGGGACGGCCCCTGGGACACCGCCGTCCGTCGCAGTGCGCTGACCCTCAAGCTGCTGGTCCACGCGGCCAGCGGGTCGATGGTCGCTGCCGCCACCACGTCGCTGCCCGAGTCGCCGGGCGGAGGCAAGAACTGGGACTACCGCTACGCGTGGGTGCGCGACTCCGCCTACGCGCTGACGGCGCTGTTCCGGTTCGGCCTGCGCGAGGAGACCCACGGCGCGATCAGCTGGCTGCTGTCCACGATCCGCCAGCACGGCCCCGAGCCGCAGGTGGTCTACGCCCTGGACGGCGGCCTGGTGCCGACGGCGGAGTTCCGCGACGTGCCGGGCTGGCGCGGTGCCGCCCCGGTGGTCAGCGGCAACAACGCGGCCGGGCAGCTGCAGCTGGGCGTCTTCGGTGACCTCTTCAGCATCGTCGCGCTGTACGTCGAGCACGGGAACGTGCTGGACGCGCACACCGGCCGGCTGCTGGCCGGCGTCGCCGACCTGGCCTGCGACCGGTGGCGGAGCAAGGACTCCGGCATGTGGGAGCTGCCCGAGCACCGGCACTACACGACCTCGAAGCTGGGCTGCTGGATGGCGCTGACCAAGGCCGTGGAGCTGGCCGAGAGCGGGCAGATCCCCGGCGACGACGCCCGCTGGCGCAGCGAGGCGGAGCACATCCGGGAGTGGGTCGAGCAGAACTGCTGGTCCGACGAGCGCGGCGCCTACGTCTGGTACCCGGGCACCGACCAGCTGGACGCCTCGATCGTGCTGCACGCGATCAGCGGCTTCGACCGGGGCGAGCGGATGAGCAGCACGCTGGACGCGCTGCGCGCCGAGCTGGGCGCCGGCCC
This sequence comes from Modestobacter sp. VKM Ac-2979, assembly GCF_026967995.1. NCBI lineage: Bacteria > Bacillati > Actinomycetota > Actinomycetes > Geodermatophilales > Geodermatophilaceae > Modestobacter > Modestobacter sp. VKM Ac-2979. The sequence goes on along the minus strand of NZ_JAPVBO010000007.1, from coordinate 164,326 downwards.
ACACCTGTACCGCTTCACCGGTGCCGCCGAGGAGGAGGGCGTCTTCCTCGCCTGCTCGTTCTGGCTGGTCTCCGCGCTCGCGCTGTGCGGCCGGGTCGAGGAGGCGCGCGGCCTGATGGACGAGCTCATGAGCACCCCCAACGACGTCGGGCTGCTGAGCGAGATGCTCGACCCGGCGACCGGCGACCTGCTCGGCAACCTCCCCCAGGCGCTGTCCCACCTGGCGCTGGTCAACGCCGCGATCACCGTCGCCGAGGCGTCCTCCCCAGGCTGAGCAGCACCGCGTGTGCGACGGGGTGCGGGGAGTGTGCACGCGCCGGGGCGCGCCGAGCGCGGTGCACGAACCCCTCGACGGGCGCGGTGCGCGAGGACCCTCGACCTCGCGGCGGTGCCGTCCGGGCGCGGCCAGGGAGGAGGACGGGGATGCACGCCAGGACCACCACGGTGCGCGGCGACCCGCAGGCCGTCGACGAGGGCATCGAGTACGTCCGCGACGCCGTCTGGCCCATGCTGCGCGGCATGAGCGGCTGCGTGGGCATGTCGATGCTCGCCGACCGGGACGCCGGCCGCTGCATCGTCACCGCAGCCTGGGCCACCCACGAGGCGATGCGGGCCAGCGCGGTCGCCGTCGGTGAGCTCCGCGACCAGGCCGCCGAGGTGATGCGGGCCGAGGAGATGGGCGTCGCCGAGTGGGACATCGCGGTGCTGCACCGGGAGCACCCGGCCGGTGACGGCGCCTGGACCCGGGTCGTCTGGACCGACGGCGACCCGGCGCAGCTCATCGGCATGATCGACGCCTTCCGGATGAGCCTGCTGCCACGGATGAGCGACCTGCCCGGCTTCTGCAGCGTCAGCCTGCTGGTCGACCGGGACACCGGTGGCGCCTCCACGGCGATCACCTACGCCAGCCGCGCAGAGCTGGAGCAGTCGCGGGAGATGGGCTCGGCGATGCGCGAGGACTTCGCCGCCGCGACGGGCATGCGGATCGTCGAGGTCGCCGAGTTCGAGCTGACCGTGGCGCACCTGCGGGTACCGGAGATGGCCTGACCGGCTGAGCTGGTGCCGCCTACCACCGACGGCACCAGCCCGGCGCGGCCGGAGCGGCCGGCTGTGGGCGGCGCAGCAACCTGTGGACGACGGCCCGCCGGCACCCAGGGGCTGCCACGGTCGACCCGTGACCACGACGCCGCTCGCCCAGCTCCCCGTCCGCTCCGCCACCGAGCTCACCCGGCGCTGGCACACCGTGCTCGCGCCGCCGGTCTTCGGTGCGCGCAGCCTGTGGCTGGCCTGGTTCGACGCCGCCGGGCTGATGCTGCCGGTGCTCATGCCGGTCGACGACCTCCCCCGCCGGCCCCGGCACGAGAGCCTGACCGGTCTGCTGGCCTTGCACGACGCGGTCACCGAGCAGAGCGACTGCGCCGACGGCCACCTCGCGCTGGCGCTGTGCCGGCCCGGCCGGTCGCTGGTCACCGCGAGCGACGACGAGTGGGCCGAGGCGCTGCGGGAGGACCTGAACAGCGGGATCGACGGCAGCTGGAGCCTGCACCTGGCCGCCGGTGGCACGGTGTTCCCGCTGGTCGAACCGGCCCGCTGGGCCTGGCAGTGACCAGCTTCCACATGGGCACGGCTTGACAAGCATCGTTGCTGTACCGGCAAGCTGGTCGGCATGAGCGACGACGTCGATGCGGTGGTCCAGGCCGTCGGGCCCCGACTGCGGGCGCTGCGGCAGCAGCGGGACACCACGCTGACCCAGCTGTCGGAGACCACCGGCATCTCGGTGAGCACGCTGTCCCGGCTGGAGTCCGGGCAGCGGCGGGCGACGCTGGAGCTGCTGCTGCCGCTCACCCGCGCCCTGCAGGTGCCGCTGGACCAGCTGCTCGACGAGCCACCGTCACAGGACCCCCGGGTCCAGCCGCGCCCGGTGCTGCGCAACGGCATGACCATGCTGCCGCTCACCCGCCGGCCCGGCGGGCTGCAGGCCTACAAGATGATCATGCCTCCGGGTCACCCCACCGGCGGCGTGGAGCTCAAGACGCACGAGGGCTACGAGTGGCTCTACGTGCTCAACGGCCGGTTCGTGCTCTTCCTCGGCGACCAGCGGCTGGAGCTCACCCCGGGCGAGGTGGTCGAGTTCGACACCCATGTGCCGCACGCGCTGACCAACCCCGGGCCGGCCCCGGTCGAGCTGCTGGCCCTGTTCGGGCCACAGGGAGAGCGCATGCACGTGCGCGCCCGGCCGCGCGGCAGCAGCGACTAGCCGGCCAGGCCGGACGCCCGCCCCCGACTGCTCGGCGGGTCCACCGCTCACCGTGCGGGACCGCGCGCCGTCCGAGAGGCTGGTGCCTCCCGGGCCTGAGACCACGGGCCGACCCGCTCGACTCCCCAGGAGGTACGCCTTGCCCGCTCGCGCACCCAAGGAGATCGCCCAGGTCGCCGCCGCGACCGGGGCGAAGAAGACCCGCCGCACCTGGGACAAGGTGCTGGTCAGCGCCTTCCTGGCCGGCGCCTACATCGCCTTCGGCGGCCTCGTCGCCATCGTCGTCTCCTCCGGCCTCGACCCGGAGACCTGGGGGACGCTGCCGACGCTGTTCACCGGCGCCACCTTCACCCTCGGCCTGGTGCTCGTGCTCGTCGCCGGCTCCGACCTGGCCACCGGCAACATGGCACTGGTCCCGCTGGGGGCCATGCGCGGCAAGATCGGCCTCGGCGACGTCGCCAAGAACCTGTCCCTGGTGCTGATCGGCAACCTGGTCGGCGCCATGTTCGTGGCCTTCTTCCTCGCCGTGCAGACCGGGGTGATCGGGGACGCCAGCGCCACCGGTACCGGCGGGCTCACCTACGAGCGGCTGGCCTCGATCTCCGAGGGCAAGGCGCTGGGCGAGACCGCCTGGCAGACGTTCCTCCGCGCGGTCGGCTGCAACTGGCTGGTCTGCCTCGCGGTCTGGATGTCCCTGGCGGCGACGACCGTCTCGGGCAAGATCCTGGCGATCTTCTTCCCGATCATGGCGTTCGTGGCGATGGGCTTCGACCACGTGATCGCCAACATGTTCTTCCTCCCGGCGGCGATCTTCGCCGGCGTCCCGGACCTGGGCTGGGACGACGCGGCGCTCAACTGGCTGCTGGCCGGCGCCGGCAACCTCGTCGGCGCGGTGGTCTTCGTGTCCACGTCCTACTGGTACCTGTTCCTCAAGGACGAGCCCGAGGACGAGCCCGAGGAGTCCGAGGCGTCCGCCCCGCCGGCGGAACGCGGCTGACCCGCTCCGCACACGACAACGGCGGCGCCCCACCTCGGTGGGACGCCGCCGTTGTGCGGTTCAGGAACCGATCAGCCCGCGGTCAGGACTCCGCGCCGCCCTGCTGCTCGGAGCCCTTGCCCCGCCCCTGGTCGAGGACGTCGGTGCCCGGGCCGCCGATCAGCGTGTCGCTGCCGTTGTCCCCGTACAGCTCGTCGTCTCCGGCGCCGCCCAGCAGCACGTCGCTGCCGTTCCCGCCGCGGATCACGTCGTCGCCGGCGCCGCCGCAGATGATGTCGGCGCCGTTGCCACCGGTGATGGTGTCGTTGCCGCCCAGGCCCATGATCACGTCGACGCCGTTGCCGCCACGCAGCACGTCGTCGCCCTCGGTGCCGACGAGGGTGGGCTCGAGGCCCTGGCAGAGCTGCGGCTCGGGCACCACGACAGTCTCCTCGAGGTCGATGCCGAGCAGCAGCGGGTCGTGGTCGCTGGAGCGGTAGGGGTCCGCCGCGTACAGCTCCGGGTCGCCGGCGTACTGGTAGGCGAAGGACTCCACCGAGTTGATGTTCCAGTGCACGACGTCGGTGACCTTGGCGGTGAGCTCGGCCGTGGCCAGCGCGTGGTCCAGCGAGCCGGACAGTGCGTTGAACACATAGCTGTACCGGCCCGGGTCGAACTCCTCACCCAGGTTGACGAAGCCCTCGTCGCGGAGAGCCTCGATCGGGTCCTCCTGGGTGTAGGCGTTGAAGTCGCCCATCAGCACGACGTCCGGGTCGCCGGTTTGCGCCTCCAGCTGCTCGGCGAAGACCGCCAGCGACTCCGCCTGCCGCACCCGGTCGCCGTTGAACGAGCCCTGCCCGGTGTCGAGGTTGTCACCGGTGCCGGTGCCTCCCTTGGACTTGAAGTGGTTGGCCACCACGGTGAAGGCGTCGCCGTCCGCGGTGAACGTCTGGGCGATCGGCTCGCGGGCGTTGGACCAGACCGACTCGTCGACCAGGCCGACCGAGTCACCGACCGGGGTGACGACGGCGGGCTGGTAGATGATCGCGTTGCGGATGACGTCCCGGTCGACCGCGTACAGCTCCTCCGGGAAGGCGACGTAGGCCCACTTCTGACTGCCGGCGTCGGCGTTGAGCCGGGTCACCAGGTCGGCCAGCGCGGTGTCCGCGTTGCCCGGGGTCAGCCCGGTGGAGTCGGTGTCCTCGATCTCCATCAGGGTGACCACGTCGGCGTCCAGCGCGTTGATCGCCGTCACGATCTTGCCGGCCTGCTCCTCGAACTCGGCCTGGTTCGGCGCACCCCGGCCGACCCCACCGAAGGTGAGGAAGTAGTTGAGCACGTTGAACGCACCCAGCTGGACGTCGCCACCCACCTCGCCCGGCGCGGCCGGGCGGGTGTTCTGCAGGGCGAAGACGCCGTCCGCGGTGCCGTCGGCTGGCTGCAGCCGCCAGGCGTCGAACCCGTAGCCGAGCACCAGCGGCTCGGTGAAGGACAGCTCGTCGCCCACCCGCACCGGGGTCTCCGGCGACAGGTACGGCGCGGTGGTGACGCTGACCCGGCTGCTCTGCGCGTCATCGAGGACGATGCGGCGCAGGGCGTTCTCCGCCGCGATCGCCTCCGCGCCGGCGCCGGGGCGGGCCAGCTCGGTCGGCTGCACCAGCAGGCCACCCTCGGACAGGGTCAGCTCGCCGTAGCTGGTGAGGGCGTAGACCTCGCTGACGGTCAGCGTGTCGACCGGGGCGACCAGCATGCCCTCGAACCGCTCGCGGGTGTCGTCGTCGGCGGGCAGGTCCAGCGGGGCCGGCGTCGGCAGGTCCACGACGGTGCCGTCGGTGCAGATGCCCACGTTCGCCTCGCCGCGGATCTGAGTCTGCTCGAAGTACTCCTCGGCGGCGCCGGTCACCGCGACGGTGTCGCCGAGGTCCACCTCGACCGCCGAGAAGACGAAGACGCCGTCGGAGGTGGCGGCGTCACCGTCACCGTCGGCGTCCTGCAGGTAGAAGCCGGAGAGCCCGGGGACGTCGCCGACGACGACGCCGCGCACGGTGACCGTCGAGCCGTCCAGCGGGGTGGTCGCGCCGGTGCCCTGCACCTCGCCGATCTCGTTGGTCACCGGGACGTCGCACACCTCGCCGGCGGCCGGCGGCGGCTCCACCGGACCGGGGGCCGCGGAGTTGACCACGCCCTTGCTGGCCGCGGCCGGACCGGACCAGACGAGCGCGTCGGTGGCCGCGTCGTAGCTGCGCGACAGCGACTGCCCAGCCGGCTCGCTGCCGGTCTCCTCGACACCGATGTCGGTGCTGGTCGTGCCGGTGGCCGGGCCGCCGGCGGCGGTCATCGTCCCCTCGTAGGAGAGGAACTCGAGCACCTCCGTGCCGCGGACCAGGGCGACCGCGTCCGGGGCGCCGTTCTGGATCCCGTTGGACGGGTAGTCGACGACCGCGACGGCCGAGCCGTCCGCGGGCGCGGTCACGGCCGGGAGGGCGTCGGTGTCGTAGACCGCACCGTTGCCCCCGTTGTAGAGGACCACGCTCAGGCCGTCGGAGCTGGTGCCGGCGGGGAGCTGCACCTCGACGAACTCACCCACGTCGGTGCCGGCGTTGTCGTAGTGGATCTCGGAGATGAACGGCGTGGTGGGCGGCGCGGCGACTGCGACCGCCGGGACGGCGACGGCGGCGAGCACGGCAGCGGACGCCGTGGCAGCGCCGAGGGCAGCGCGCCTCGCAGCGGTGCGGATGGTACCAGGGGGGAGGGGCACGAACGGTCCTCTCGGAGGGCGACGCGGAGTGGGTCCATGCCCAGCCTGAGCGGCGGATGTGGACGACTCGCTGACGGTAAGTGACCATTTCGTGACACGCCAACGCGAGGGGCGGCGTCCCCGGCGAGTCCTCGGCCCCGTGGCCGTGGCCGGCTCCATCCCGCCGTCCCGCTCCCGGTGCGCCGAGCACGATCCCGCTGCCCCGGCCCGGCCGGTGCCGTCCGGGCGCCGGTCAGTCGGCGGCGGTGTCCTGACCGGCGTCCTGCTGCTTTCGGAACCGCAGCGACTCCACCAGCACGTAGCTGAACACCACGGTCCACGCGACGCTCAGGAAGGCCTCGCCCCAGTCGCCGTCCACCAGCCGCAGCACGATCGCGACGAGGTTGTAGGCCACCGCCACGCCGGCCAGCAGCTGCACCCCCCGGTGGCCGAACCAGGGCGGGCGGAAGGGGGCGGCCATGCCACGAGGCTAGCCCGGCCCGGACCCACGAGGCCGCGATCGCCCGGCACCGCGCGCCACACGCTGCGGCGGGGCGTCCGGTCGGCGAGGCTGGAGGGGTGAGCACCTCCAAGAGCGGCAGCGGTTACGTCGAAAAGGGCCAGGACTACCAGCGGGACCAGAACTACATCACCGACCGGATCACCGCCGACGGCGACAGCCGGTGGCCGGTGGAGGCCGGCCGGTACCGGCTGGTCATCGCCCGGGCCTGCCCGTGGGCCAACCGCGCGGCGATCGTCCGGCGGCTGCTCGGCCTGGAGCAGGCCATCTCCATGGGCATCTGCGGGCCCACGCACGACGAACGCAGCTGGACCTTCGACCTCGACCCCGACGGCCGCGACCCGGTGCTGGGGTACGAGCGGCTGCAGCAGGCGTTCTTCGCCCGCGACCCGGAGTACCCGCGTGGCATCACGGTGCCGGCGATGGTCGACGTCCCGACCGGGGCCGTGGTCACCAACGACTTCAAGCAGATGACGCTGGACTTCTCCAGTGAGTGGACCGCGTTCCACCGCGACGGCGCCCCCGACCTCTACCCGGAGCACCTGCGGGCGGAGATGGACGAGGTGATCGAGCGGATCTTCACCGAGGTGAACAACGGCGTCTACCGCTGCGGCTTCGCCGGCTCCCAGCGCGCCTACGACAAGGCCTACGAGCGGCTGTGGACGGCGATGGACTGGCTGGAGGAGCGGTTGTCCACCCGTCGGTTCCTGATGGGCGAGACGATCACCGAGGCCGACGTGCGGCTGTTCACCACGCTGGCCCGGTTCGACGCCGTCTACCACGGCCACTTCAAGGCCAACCGGAACAAGCTGGCCGAGATGTCGGCGCTGTGGGGCTACGCCCGCGACCTGTTCCAGACCCCGGGCTTCGGTGACACCACCGACTTCCCGCAGATCAAGGAGCACTACTACGTCGTGCACGCCGACATCAACCCGACCCAGATCATCCCGATGGGCCCGGACACGTCGGTCTGGCTGACCCCGCACGGGCGCGAGGAGCTGGGCGGCCGCCCGTTCGGCGACGGCACCCCGCCCGGACCGCCGATCGAGGGCGAGGTCATCCCGCCCGAGCACGGCCCCGGCGGCATCGGCCACCGCTGAGCGCGCCGCAGCCCGGGCGCCCTGGTTGGCTGACCACGGCGTCCCGGGCAGCGGAGCCCGCGGACCGAGGAGAGGTGGCGCAGTGGTGCACAGACTGATCGTCCAGTACGGCCAGCCGACCGACCCGGCGGAGTTCGACCAGCACTACCGGGACGTGCACGTCGGTCTGGCGCAGGCCATCCCCGGGCTCCTCCGGTTCACCGTCGGGCATCCGCGGTCGATGGACCCCATCGCGCCCGGGCCGTACCTGATCGCCGAGCTGGACTTCGAGTCCGCCGACGCGATGGGGGCCGGCATGGGCTCCGAGGCCGGCCGCGCCGCCGGCGCCGACGTGGCCACCTTCGCCACCGGCGGGGCGTCCATGTCCAGCTTCGACCTGGACGACGTCAGCCCGGCCGGCTGACCTCCGCCCCGTGCTGACCGGCCGGCCGGACCTCGCGCTGCCCACTGCCGGACCGGAGCCGCTGCCGTGGGGCACCGCGCTGGCCGCCGTCCTCGGGTACGCCCGGGGACGGCGGCCGCTGCGGTACCGCTCCCCCAACGAGCGGGACGGCCGGTGGGTCCAGGTGCCGGCCTTCGGCTACGAGCGCTTCGACGCCCGGCCGGTGCCCGCCGGGCCACTGGGCGACGAGGACGTGCTGGTGGCCGAGGGGCTGCACGGCCGGCTGGACCCCGACGCGTGGTCCGCGGTCCGCGCTGCCCTCGACGCGGCCGGACCCGTGGCCGCCGCCCTCGCCGCGCGTGCGTCCGGACGGGCCTTCTGGGAGCTGCCGGACGACGAGCTGTCGGTGCTCGGTGAACCGGGCACCGTCGGCGCCGGCCTGCGCGGTCTCGGTGAGCTGCCTGAACCGCAGCGGCGGCACGTGGCGGCTGCGCTGCACCACCGCCGTCCCGACCTGGTGCCGTTGCTGCACCGCGCCACCTGGCTGCAGACGGTGCCGCACCTGCGCGAGGGCGACAGCGGGACGGCGGCGGTCGTGCACCGCGAGCTCCGCGCCAACGATGCCGCCTTCACGGCGCTGGAGCAGGCGGCGGCCGAGCTGCTCGGCGCCCCGCTGACCCGGCTGCGGCTGCACGACCTGCTGGTCTGGCTCAGTGGCACGCTGCGGCTGGGCACGGCGGTGGCGCTGGGCGAGGCGGCCGAGGAGTGGCACCGGTCGCTCAGCGCGACCCGCTGAGCGACCGACGGCTCGGACCAGCCGGGCGAGACCCCCGTCCCCCGGGGAGCAGAGGGTGCGCCGTCGTTCAGCGGCCCGTGACGCAACGCCGGGTCCCGTGACCGGGGACCGCTCACCGGCTGACCGCGGCTCAGGGACACGAGCACAGTTCGCTGCACGGCGGCGTCGCCGGGGGCGGCGCCGGAGGCGAGGAGGCAGCCCATGTACGCACGGACCACCACCCTTCGTGGCAACCCGCGTGCTCTCGACGACGCGATCGACTTCGTCCGGGACGAGTGGCTCCCGACGACGACCGGCCTCCCGGGCTGCACCGGGCTGTCGATGCTCGTCGGCCGCCGCACCGGCCGCTGCATCGTCACCAGCGGCTGGGCGGACGAGCAGGCGATGCTCGGCAGCGCCGAGGGCATGCGCCGCGACCGCGCTCGCCTCGGCCAGGTGCTCGGAGCCGTGCCGGTGGTGGCGCAGTGGGAGGTCGCCGTCTTGCACCGGGCGCAGCCCACCGGCGCCGACGCCGTCTGCCGGCTCATCTGGAGCTCCCGCCCGGCCCCGGCCGCGCTCGACGACGACGTCGCCACGTTCCGGATGGCCCTGCTGCCCCGGATCGAGGAGCTCACCGGCTTCTGCAGCGCCAGCCTGATGATCGACCGGGTCTCCGGCGGCACCGTGCTGGCCGTCGCCTACGCCGACCGGGAGGCGATGCTCGTCGCCGGTCAGCGCGCCGATGCGCTGCGCACGGAGTACGGCCGGGCGATGGGCGGGCGGATCACCGAGGTCGCCGAGTTCGACCTGGTCGTCGCCCACCTCCGCATCCCCGAGACCGTGTAGTCGACGGCGGGACGAGCGCGGGTCAGGTGGTCGGGCGGGCGAGGAAGACCGCGCCCGACACCGACGGGACGGCGACCTCGGTGAAGCCGAGCCGGGCGTAGAAGCCGAGGGCGCGGGCGTTGGCCGGGTCCACGCCCAGGTGCACACCGGGTGCCCCGGCCGCGGCGACCGCGGCGCAGAACACCTCGATCAGCGCCCGTCCCCAGCCGGCGCCCTGCGCCTCGGGCAGCAGGTCGACGTGCAGGTGCGCCGGGTACGCCGCGAGCTCGGGCACGAGCATCCGCTCCGGCCGGTGCAGCAGCGACGCCATCCGCTCCTCCGGTGTGCGCGGCGGCTCGGGCGGCGCCGGGTACCGGTCGGCCAGCCGCGGCAGCCACCGCGCCCGCCAGTCCCGCACGAAGCCGGCCGTGTCGGCGGTGCCCAGCACGTAGCCGACCGCCCGCCCGCCGTCGTCCAGCACGAACGCCCGGTCCGGCTCGAGGTCGACGTACGGGCCGGCGAACAGGTCGGGCATCAGGTCGTCGGTCGACCACCGGCCCCGGGCGTCACCGCCGGCGTCGGCGGTGCGCACGCAGACGTCGTAGACCGCCGCCCGGTCGGAGCGGCGGTACGACCGGATGCGCGGCTTCACACCACCCGGGTGAGTGCCGGCCAGAGCGCGTCGGGGCCGTCGGCGAGCAGCCCGGCGCCGAGCACCCGGGCCCACGCCGTCTCGGTGCCGGCCTCGTCCCGCCACGACCAGCAGCGCCGGGTGAGGTGGTGCAGCCGGTGCTCCTGGGTGAAGCCGATCGCGCCGTGCACCTGGTGGGCCAGCCGGGCGACCACCTCGACCGCGGCCCCGGCCCGCACCTTCGCCGCCGCGGCCGCCAGCACCAGGGACTCCCCGCGCTCGACCGCCTGCACGGCGGCGTCGACCAGTGCCGCCACCGCGGTCACCTCACCGGCCATCTCGGCCAGCTCCATCTGGATCGCCTGGAACTTGCCCAGCGGCCGGCCGAACTGGTGCCGCTCGCCGGCGTGGTGCACCGTCCAGGCCAGCACCTGCTGCAGCGCCGCGGACAGCTGCACCGCCCGGGCCAGCGCGTACCGGGCCCGCAGCTGCTCGGCCTGCGCGTCGGTCAGCAGCGCCCCGGCCGCGGTCACCCCCTGCAGCACGAACGAGCCGCGGGGTTCGCCGGCCAGGTTGGCCGCGTGCGTGGTCTCCCGCCCGGCGACGTCGACCAGTGCGAGCACCGGCCCCACCGCGCTGGTCGCCAGCACGGCGAGGTGCTGCGCGACGCCGGCCCACGCCACGTCGGTCGCGGTGCCGGTGAGCGTCCAGCTGCCCGGGCCGTCACCGTCGTCCCGGGGCTCGGCGGTGACCGCGCCGTCCACCGCGATGGAGAGCGGCTCCTCGGGTGCGGGGAGGTCGAGGCCGGCGGCCAGGACGGCGGGGGCGGCCACCAGCAGCTGCTCGGCCACCGGCACCGCCGCGGCCCCGGCGGCCAGCGCCCCCACGATCGCCACCGCGTCGGCCAGCTCGCCGCCGGAGCCGCCGGCCTCCTCGGGGAGCCCCACCCCGGTCAGCCCGGCCGCGGCGAGCGCGGACCACAGCCCGGCGTCCCACGACCGCTCGGCGGTGAGCGCGAACGGCTCGTGCTTCGTCAGGATGTCCCGGACGGTCTCGACGACCAGATCGACGTCGCTCATCGGAGCCCCAGTCCCCTCGCCACGATCCCGCGCAGGATCTCGTTGGTGCCGCCGCGCAGCGTGTAGCCCGGCGCGTGCAGCTGTGCCTCGGCCAGGGCCCGGCCCAGCGCGTCGGGTGAGTCCAGCGACGCCGGGACGTCGACCACCCGGCGGACCTCGTCGATCACGTCGGCCTCGAACGTCGTCCCGACGTCCTTGACCAGGGCGGCCGGGATGTCGGGCAGCTCGCCGCGGTCCAGCGCCCCGGCGATGCGGAGCGAGAGCTGACGCAGGGAGAGCAGCCGGGCCGACAGCCGGCCCAGGGCGGCCAGCTGGGCCGGGTCCTGGCCCTCGGCCGCGCGCCGGGCGAACTCGGCGATCAGCGGGTAGGTGGACAGGAACCGTTCCGGCCCGGAGCGCTCGAACGCCAGCTCCGCGGTCACCTGGTGCCAGCCCGCACCCTCCTCGCCCAGCAGCATGTCGCCGGGGATGACCACGTCCTCGAACACGACCTCGTTGAAGTGGTGGCCGCCGTCCAGGATCCGGATCGGGTTGACGGTGATCCCGGGCAGCGACAGGTCGACCAGCAGCTGCGAGAGCCCCGCGTGCCGGTTGGCCGGGTCGGCCGGCGACGTGCGCACCAGGGTGATCGCGTAGTGCGAGGTGTGCGCGTTCGACGTCCAGACCTTGGCGCCGTTGACCACCCAGTCGCCGTCGCCGTTGCGGGTTGCCCGGGTGCGGATCGAGGCGAGGTCCGAGCCGCTGTCCGGCTCGCTCATCCCGATCACGAAGTAGCACTCCCCCGCCGCGATGCGCGGCAGGATCTCGGTGCGCTGCGCCTCGGTGCCGTAGCGCAGCAGGTTGGGCCCGGACTGCCGGTCGGCGATCCAGTGCGCCGCGACCGGGGCGCCGGCGGCCAGCAGCTCCTCGGTGACCGCGTAGCGCTCCATCGCCGTCCGTTCGTGCCCGCCGTACTGCTTCGGCCAGGTCATGCCCAGCCAGCCGCGCTCGCCGAGCTTGCGGGAGAACGCCGGGTCGACGCCGGACAGCCAGGTGTCCACGTGCGTGGTGAAGCTCCCGGCGGCCAGCTCGGCGGCGAGGAACTCGCGCACCTCGGCCCGTACCTCCTCGGCGGCGGCCGATCGCGGCGCGGGCGCCAGCGTCAACGAGTTGCTGCCCATGCAGTGCTCCCCACGTCGGTGTGGTGCCCGGTCTCGCTGGGTCCGGTGTCGGTTCTACCGGCTGCGGTGTGTCCCGGCCCGCTGGGGGGCAGGCTGACCGGGTGACCGATCCCTTCTCCCTGTCCCGGTTCGTCGACGCGCAGGACTCCGGCGGCACCTACGACCAGGCCCTCGCCGAGCTGCGCGCCGGGCGCAAGACCAGCCACTGGATGTGGTTCGTGCTCCCGCAGCTCACCGGCCTCGGCAGCAGCGCGATGGCCCAGCGGTACGCGATCAGCGGGCTGGACGAGGCCCGCGCGTACCTCGCCCACCCGGTGCTCGGCCCCCGGCTGCGCGAGTGCGCCCGGGCGCTCACCGAGCTGGACACCGACGACCCGGTCGCCGTCCTGGGGTCGATCGACGCGCAGAAGCTGCGCTCGTCGATGACGTTGTTCGCCCGGGCCGCACCCGACGAGCCGCTCTTCGGCCAGGTCCTCGCCCAGTACTTCGCCGGCGCCGAGGACCCGGCGACGACGTCGCGGCTGTAGATCCTGTCCGCCGCTGGCCCTACGGTGCCGCCATGAGCGACGACCCTCCCTGGGAACCACCTTTCGCCGGCACGGAGGCCGAGCACTTGCTCGGGGCGCTGGACCGGCTGCGCACCACCTTCCGCTGGAAGGCCGCCGACCTGGACGCCGCCGGGCTGCAGACCCGGATCGGCGCCTCTGCCCTCACCCTCGGCGGCCTGCTCAAGCACCTGGCGCTGGTGGAGGACGACTGCTCCACCGGCCGGCTGAGCGGCGCGCCGATCGGTGAGCCGTGGGAGTCGGAGTGGGGCGGCGGCGACTGGGCCTTCACCTCCGCCGCGGACGACTCCCCCGAGCGGCTCTACGCGCTGTGGGACGACGCCGTCGCGCGGTCCCGCGCCCGGTGGGACGCCGCCGTCGCGGGCGGGATGGACCAGCGGGTCGAGCTGACCGGCCCGGACGGCGAGCACGCCGGTCTCCGCCGGCTGCTGTGCGACCTCATCGAGGAGTACGGCCGGCACACCGGGCACGCCGACCTGCTCCGCGAGGCCGTCGACGGCCTGGTCGGCGAGGACCCGCCACCCGGCTGGCACCCGCGGCTGGGCCGACTGCCGTTCGGTTGAGCGACTCCCTGGGGGGCACCGGGCAGCTGCCCGCCGTGCTCCGGCAGCAGGGTTGACAGGTCATGGCTATCGCCATTAGCTTTGAGCTAACAGCATTAGCTGACTGGAGGACGACATGACCGAGCACCTGACCGTCGACGGCGGCACGATCGCGTACGAGGTGACCGGCGCCGGCCCGCTCGTCGTACTGGCCCACGGCATGGGCGACAGCCGTGCGGCCTACCGGTTCCTCGCCCCGGCCCTGGTCGCGGCCGGGTACCGCGTCGCCGCGATGGACCTGCGCGGCTCCGGCGAGTCCAGCGTGGGCTGGCCGTCCTACACCCGGACGGACATCGCCGGTGACTTGATCGCCCTGGTGGAGCACCTTGGCGGCCCGGCGGTGCTGGTCGGTCACTCCATCTCCGGTGGCGCCGTCACGATCGCCGCGGCGACGGCCCCCTCGTCGGTCACCGCGGTGGTCGAGCTGGCGCCGTTCACCCGCAAGCAGTCGATCGCGCTCGGCGACCTGCGGAGCGCCCGCTTTCGGCGCGGCATGTCCCACCTGCTCGGCACCGCCCTGCTCGGCAGCACCGGGCAGTGGCGGAGGTACCTGGCGGTTGCCTACCCCGGGCCGAAGCCGGCCGACTGGGACGCCCGGCTCGACCAGATCGAGGCGATGCTGCGTGAGCCGGGCCGGATGAAGGCGCTGCAGGGCATGGGCAAGACGACTCCCGCGGACGCCGGTGCGCGGCTGGCCGACGTCCGCTGCCCGGTGCTGGTCGTGCAGGGCACGCTGGACCCCGACTGGGCGTCCCCGCAGGCCGAGGGCGAGGCGATCGTGGCCGCACTGCCGGCCGGGCTGGGGCGGCTGGCGATGGTCGACGGCGCCGGGCACTACCCGCACGTCCAGTTCCCCGACCAGGTCAGTGCTCTGGTGCTGTCGTTCCTGGACTCCGTCCGTGCCTAGGGCCGGTCTCGACCGGGCCGCGGTCGTCGCGGCCGGCGCCGCGCTCGCCGACGAGGTCGGCTTCACGGGCCTGACCATGGGCGGGCTGGCCGAGCGCCTGGGCGTCCGGACGCCGTCGCTGTACAAGCACGTCAACAGCCAGGAGGACCTGAACCGCCAGATCGCCGCACTGGCCCTGGCCGAGGCGGCCGAGGCGGTGGGCGCCGCCACGCAGGGCCGCTCGGGGCGGGACGCGCTCGCCGCCGCCGCCCACGCCTTCCGCGACTTCGGGCTCACCCACCCGGGTCGGTACGCCGCGACCATCGGCGTCGAGCCGACCGGTCCGGACGACCCGATCGCGGTCGCGGGACTCGGGTTGCTCGACTCGTTCACCGCGGTGCTCCGGTCCTACGCCGTCGAAGGAGCGGAGTTGGACCACGCGCTGCGCGCGTTGCGCAGCTTCTTGCACGGTTTCGCGACCCTGCAGTCCGCGAACGGCTTCCAGTGGTCCGCCGACATCGACGAGAGCTTCGAGTGGCTCATCGACCTCCTCGACCGCGGTCTGCGGAGCGTCTCCTCCCGGCAGTAGCCTCCTGCCGGTCCCGCGCCCGCCGATCGGACGAACGGGGTGCGACTCGGTGCTGACCTCCGTCCTCATCCGTCGTGCACCAGCCAGACCAGCTCTCCTGCGTCATCGGCCGTGGTGTGATCCCGGGCGAAGCCGAGCTTCGCCAGCACTCGGAAGGACGGCTCGTTCCACGACCGCACGGTCGCCCAGATCCGGGTCCGGCCGGTCGCGAACGCCGCAGTCAGCACCGCGTGGGCGGCCTCGGTCGCGTATCCCCGACCGTGCGCGGAGCGCAGCAGCTCGTAGGCAAGCTCGGGCTCGGCCAGCGAACCGCGGCCGACGACGAGGCCGCAGTAGCCCAGCGCTGCGTCGTCCGACCGACGACGCACCGCCAGCACGCCGATGCCCGACGTCGCGATCGTCTCGGTCATCGCCGCGATCCGCTCCACCGCGTCCGACCGGGTGAAGACGCCCGTCCCGCGGGCGTTCAGCAATTCGGTGAACCACCCGGCGTCCGCAGGCTCCTCCGGGGTCAGCACCAGCCGCTCTGTCTCGATTCGCAGCACCATCGGCTCCCACGCCACGGTGGCTCTAGACGATCCGGAGGCGGAGACGGCGGAAGCCGCGGCCCTTGTTCTCCACCTTCACCACCTCGACCCGGCCCACCATCGCCGTGGACGCCACATGGGTGCCGCCGTCGGCCTGGGTGTCCAGCCCGACGATGTCCACGATCCGCACCACCTCCAGCTCCGGCGGCACCAGGTTGGTGGCGGTCCGGATGATGTCCGGGATCGCGAACGCCTCGTCCCGGGGCAGCTCGCGGACCTCGATCCGGCGGTCGGCGGCCAGCTCGGCGTTGACCGACGCGGCGACCCGCTCCTTGAAGTCGGCCGGCACCTCGGCGAGGTCGAAGTCCATCCGGGCGGTCAGCGGCTCCATGGTGCCGCCGGTGACCAGCGCACCGAAGTCCCGGAACACGACGCCGGTGAGCACGTGCAGCCCGGAGTGGGTGCGCATCAGCGCGGTCCGGCGCTCGTCGTCCAGCGCGCCGCGGACCGCCGTCCCCACCGGCGGCAGCGGGTCACCCTCCTCGGGCACCAGGTACAGCTCGTCGCCGCGGCGGGTGCCGGCGATCCGGGTGCGCACCCCGCCCCACAGCAGCACGCCCTGGTCCGGGGGCTGCCCGCCGCCGCCGGGGTAGAAGGCGGAGCGGTCCAGCACGATCCCCTGGTCGGCGTCAGCGGCGACCACGGTGGCGTCCCACTCCCGCACGGTGGCGTCGGCGAGGTCGAGGCGGTGGGTGTGCCCGTGGTGTGCAGTGGCCATGCCGCGATCCTGCCCCGGCCGCTGACGCCACGGACCAGTCCACCGGGAGTCCATTCCGCCCGGGAAGGAGCCGGGTGCCCGTACGGTTGCCAGTCGCCACGGAGCACCGCCGTACGCACACCCCCCGAGGAGCAGCGCCCGTTGTCCAGCTCGCCCCCTGACGCCGCCCCGGATCCCGCCCTGGCCGCCGAGCAGACCGCCGTCACCGACCTCTACCGCCGGCTCGATGCCGCGCGCGAGCTCGCCGTGACCCGCTTCCGGCAGGCGCTGGCGAGCCCGGTGATCAACCCGCAGTCCCTCGGTGAGCGGGAGGCCGCGGCGCGCTTCCACTCGCAGCGGATCACCGCCCTCGACGCAGCCGACCACGGGCTGGTGATCGGCCGGCTGGACCGCGAGGAGCAGCCGCAGCCGCTCTACATCGGCCGGGTCGGGCTGCCCGCCGACGACCCCGCGGGCGACCCGGCCCTGGTCGACTGGCGCGCGCCGGCGTCCCGGCCGTTCTACACCGCGACGCCGTTCCGACCCGAGGGCGTGGTGCGCCGCCGGCACATCCGCACCCGCAGCCGACGGGTCACTGCGGTCAACGACGAGGTGCTCACCGTGCGCCCCGAGGAGACCGACGGTCCGCCGCTGACCGGCGAGGCGGCGCTGATGGCCGCGCTCACCGCCGAGCGCACCGGCCGGATGGCCGACATCGTGGCCACCATCCAGGCCGAGCAGGACGCGATCATCCGCAGCGACGCCCGTGGGGTGCTGGTCGTGCAGGGCGGCCCGGGCACCGGGAAGACGGCGGTCGCCCTGCACCGGGCGGCCTACCTGCTCTACACCCACCGCGACCGGCTGGCCCGCAGCGGCCTGCTCGTCGTCGGGCCCACGCCCACCTTCCTGCGCTACATCGCCGACGTGCTGCCCGCGCTCGGTGAGACGGGGGTGCTGCTCGCCGGGCTCGGCCAGCTGCGCCCCGGGCTGGACGCCCGCGGCGCGGAGAGCCAGCAGGTGGCCGAGGTCAAGGGCCGGCTGGCGATGGTCGACGTGCTCAAGGCCGCCGTCCGCGACCGGGAGACGGTGCCCCGCGGCGTCCGGGAGCTGCGCATCGACGGGGTGTCGATCAAGCTGCGCTCGGTCGACCTCACCCGCTGCCGCACCGCCGGCCGGCGCGCGTCCCGGCTGCACAACCTGGGCCGGCCGGCCTTCCGCCGCGCCCTGGTCGACCTGGTGGCCCAGCGCTACGCCGACCGGATCGGCGCCGACGTGCGCGGCGGCGGCAGCCTGCTGGACTCCCGCGACCTGGACGCGCTCCGCTCGGAGATCGCCGGGGAGACCGCCGTCCGCGCGCTGGTCGACGAGATGTGGCCGGTGCTCACCGCCGAGCAGCTGCTCGGCGACCTGCTCTCCTCCCCCGAGCGCATCGCGCGGGCGACGAAGGGCTGGACCGACGAGGACCGCGCCCTCCTCTCCCGCCCGGCCGGCACGCCGTGGACGCCGGCCGACGTCCCGCTGCTGGAGGAGGCCGACGAGCTGCTCGGGTACGACGACAGCGCCGACCGCGCCCGTGAGGCACGTCGCCGCCGGCAGGCCCGGGACGAGGCGCAGGAGACCCTCGACCTGCTGTACGGCTCCCGCTCCACCGACCTCGACGACGACGAGGACGGCGAGGAGCTGACCGCCGGCGACCTGCTGGACGCCGAGATGCTCGCCGACCGCGAGGCCGAGGTGGACGTCCGGTCGGCCGCCGAGCGGGCCGCGACCGACCGCACCTGGACCTTCGGGCACGTGGTCGTCGACGAGGCGCAGGAGCTGTCGGCGATGACCTGGCGGCTGCTGGCCCGCAAGTGCCCGACCCGGTCGATGACCGTCGTCGGCGACCTGGCCCAGACCGGCAGCCTGGCCGGCGCCACCGACTGGGGCGCGGTCCTCGCGCCGCACGCCGCTGCGCAGTGGCGGCTGGCCCAGCTGACGGTGAACTACCGGACCCCGGCCGAGGTCATGGCCGTCGCCGCCGACGTGCTGGCCGCCGGTGGTGCCGGCACCACCGCGCCCCGGTCCGTGCGGAGCACCGGGGTGCCGCCGTCCGCCGAGCAGGTGACCGAGGCGTCGCTGCTCCCCCGGGTCGCCGACGTGACCGCCGAGCTGGCCGCCGCCGGGGGCACCGTCGCGGTGATCGTGCCGCCGAGCCGGGTCGACGACGTCGTCGACTGCCTGCGCACGGGCTGGCCGGCGGTCTCCAGCGGCCCGGCCGCGGACTCCTCCGCCGGGCCGGTCGTGCTGGTGCCCGCAGACGCCAAGGGCCTGGAGTTCGACTCGGTGCTGCTGGTCGACCCGGCCGCGGTGCTGGCCGAGGGCGCGCGCGGGCACAGCGACCTGTACGTGGCGCTCACCCGGCCCACCCAGCGGCTGGCCGTGCTGCACCCCGGCGAGCTCCCCCACGAACTGGACCGCCTCACCGAGCCCCAGCCGGTCGAGGACTGAGCCGGGTCAGCTGACCCGGAGGACCTCGGCCACCGGGCGTCGGCCGCTGGTCACCTGCGCGCCGGACGGCCGGCCCAGCCGCAGCATCATCTGCGGGTGGCCGACCAGGTCCAGCCGGGCGGTCAGCCGGTTCCGGGCCCAGTCCTGGTCCAGCGCCTGGGTCAGCGGTGAGGCGGTCAGCCCGGCGTCGGTGATCGACAGCAGCAGCCGGCCCAGCGCCATGCCGGCCCACACCCAGGCCCGCCGGTCGTCGGCAGCGGTGCCCAGCAGGACGACGGAGGGGTGCTCGACCGGCGGCGGCGGGTCGTCGTCGGCCGGCGTCACGGGGGTGGGGTGCGGTCCGCCGCCGGCGAAGTCACGGACGGCGAAGTTCGTGGCGCGGCTCTCCGTGGGCAGGGCCGCGACCGGCACCCCGTCGGGTGCGTCCGGGTCGGTCCGCAGCCAGGCCTGCAGCTCGGCCAGGTACGCCGGGTCGTGCTGTTCCAGCTGCTCCCCCTGGTCGAGCAGGACGGCGACCGCTGTCTCCTCCTCCATCCGGCTGATCGGCTTGAGCCAGACGCCGTCCCGGCCCGTCTCGGCCTGCAGCCGGTCGACCAGGCCGGCCGGCAGCGGCTCGGGCAGGAACGGCGCACGGTCGGTGTGCCGGGCGCCGATCGCCGCGGCCGCCCGCACGTCGGTGGCGTCGGGCTCGCCCCGCCCGGTCACGCGCACGGTCGCCAGGTGCTCCGGGTCGGCCGGGTCGGGCAGCACGTCGACCTCGGCGGTCACGCCGGCCCCCCGCAGGGCCACCACCGCGAAGTGCACGGCGACCCCGCAGCTGAGCACCTGCTGACGGCCCGTGGGGTCGATCGCGGGCAGGCCCCGGGCGGTGTCGTGCCGCACCTCCAGCCGGTCACCGGAAGCGGTGAACGCCCAGGGCTGGGTGTTGTGGATCGACGGTGCCCGCACCGCCTGCTCCACCACCTGGGTCCACTGCGCCTGGTCCAGCATGTCCGCCTCCTGTCACCTTCGGGTTACCGCCCCAGCCTGCCCGGGATCGTCGCCGAGCGCAGGAGGCGAACGTCCCGGGTCAGGCGTCGCGGGTGAGCGCCAGCAGCGCGATGTCGTCGGCGCGGTGCGCTCCGGCCAGCTCGGCCAGCAGCCGGTCGCAGAGCGCGTCGGCGCCCACGGTGGCCCAGCGCTCGGCCGCCGCCCGCAGCCGGGCCAGGCCGGTGTCGAGGTCACTGGTGCGGCTCTCCACCAGGCCGTCGGTGAACAGCAGCAGCGTCGCCCCCGGCGGCACCACGCCGCTCCACTCGACGGCCGGCGCCGGTGGTGCCCCGAGCATCCGGCTGGGCGTCACCGGCAGGTACTCGGCGCGGCCGTCGACGATCAGCAGCGGCGGCGGGTGCCCGGCCGAGGCGACGTGGAGCAACCCGGTGGGCAGGTCCAGGGTGGCGAAGAGGGCCGTGGCCATCCGCTGCAGCCCGAGCAGCGGCCAGC
Source organism: Modestobacter sp. VKM Ac-2979 (assembly GCF_026967995.1). Lineage (NCBI taxonomy): Bacteria > Bacillati > Actinomycetota > Actinomycetes > Geodermatophilales > Geodermatophilaceae > Modestobacter > Modestobacter sp. VKM Ac-2979. Next base: position 143,985 of record NZ_JAPVBO010000007.1, on the reverse strand, counting down.
TGGCCTGCAGCCGGTCGATGACCGCGGACGGCGCGGGCGCCTCCACCAGCAGGGCCCGGTAGACGCTGCGCAGCTGTCCCATCGTCGCCGCCGCGGTGATGTCGTGGCCCACCACGTCGCCGACGGCGATCGCCACGTGGTCGCCGGGCAACGTGGCGACGTCGTAGAAGTCCCCGCCGATCTCGACCCCGGAGGTGGCGGCCAGGTAGCGCACGGCGACGGTCATCCCCGGCACCGCGGGCGGGTGCGGCGGCAACAGGGTGGCCTGCAGGGTGTGCGAGGTCCGCGACTCCAGCTCGTACCGCTGGGCCTTGGCGAGCACCAGCGACACCTGGTGCGCCAGCTGCTCGACCACCTCGACGTCGGCGGCGCTGAACACGCCACGGCGCCGGTCGGCGCTCAGGGTCAGCACGCCCAGCGACCGCCCCTCCGCCACCAGCGGCACGCTGACGATGCTGGCCAGCTCCAGTGCCCGCACCCCCGCCAGCTCCCGGGGATCGCGGACCACCGAGACCAGCCACGCGTCGTCGGGCGCGGAGAACCACTGGGTGCGTCCCTCGGCCAGCGCCCGCCGGGCGGGGAAGGGCAGCTCCCGGGCCGGTGGCGCCCACTCGAGCAGGTCGTCGACCAGGTGCTGGCGGGCCGGGTCCCCGTGCCGGGCGAGCACCCGCCGGGCCCCGTGCTGGGTGACCAGGTCGAGCAGGCAGACGTCGGCCAGCCGCGGCACGGCCAGCTCCGACAGCCGGTCGACCGTCTCCCCCACCCCGGTCGCCGCGGCCATCTGCCGTGCGGCGTACAGCAGGAAGGCCGAGCGCGCGGCCTGGCGGGTGGTCTCCTCGTGCAGCCGGGCCCGCTCCAGCGCCTGGCCGGCCTGGCGGCCCAGCGTCCACAGCAGGTCGACGTCCCCGTCGGAGAGCACGCCGTCCCGGGGCTCGTCGAGGTCGATCAGGTCGTCGGCGCCCGAGCTGCCCTGGCCGAGCAGCAGGACGCCGAGCCGGCGGGTGTCGGCGGACACCGGGACGACGACGAGCGCGTGCAGCCCGGCGCTCTCCAGCGTGGCGGCCAGCTCGGGCCGCCGGCCGTGCAGCCGCTCGTCGGGCACGACGACCCGCAACCCCTCGGCCAGCTCCAGCGCGATCCGGCCGTCGGCCGCGGTGGCCAGCTGGTCCAGCAGCGCGGCCGGCAGACCGTCGCTGCGGGCCACGACCAGCTCCGACCGCCGCACGACACCGTCGGCGTCGCCGTCGGGGGCGACCGGACGGGGGACGACCAGCAGCAGCGCGGCTCCGCGGCTGCGCAGGGCCGAGCGCGCCTGCTGGACGACGACACCGGCCACGTCGGCCACCGTCGTTGCGCCGGCCAGCTGCACGACGACCTGCTGCAACGTCCGCGACCGGGCCTCGGAGAGCTCCGCGGCCCGGTGTGCGGTCAGGATCTCCCGCTCGTAACGCCGCCGGGCGGTGGCCTCGAACAGCGTCGCGCGGACCAGCAACGGCCGGCCCTCGGGGTCGCGCAGCTCGACCGCGTTCACCAGGCAGGGCAGCACCGAGCCGTCGTCCCGGACGACGTCCAGGGCGACCTCGCGGACCGCCCCCTGCATCCGCAGCAGCGGGGCCAGGTGGGTGTCGTGGAAGACCTGGCCGCCGACGCTGAGCAGGTCGCGCAGCCGGGTGCGCAGCACCCGTTCGGCGGGGCGGCCCAGCCAGTTGCACAGCGTCTGGTTGACCTTGACGATCGTCCCGTCCGGCAGCGTGGACAGGTAGCCGCAGGGTGCGTTCTCGTACAGGTCGGCCGGGTCGTCCTCGAGCAGCTGGTCCAGCTGAGCCCGGTCGCCGTCCCCGCGACGACGGTCGGAGCCGGCCGTGCGGGACGCCGTCACGACCAGGCCCGGATGGCGGCGGTGGTCTCCTCCGGTGCGCTCAGGTGCGGGCAGTGCCCGGTCGCGGACAGCTGGGTGAAGGTCGAGCCGGGGACGTGCTCGTGCACGTACCGACCGGCCGTCTCGGGCGCGATCACGTCCTCCGAGCACTGCAGCACCAGGGTGGGCACGCCGACGCCGGGCAGGTCGGCCCGGTTGTCGGAGAGGAAGGAGACCCGGGCGAACTGCCGCGCCACGTCGGGGTCGGTGCGGCAGAAGCTGTTGGTCAGCTCGGCCGCCAGCTCGGGCCGGTCCGGGTTGCCCATGATCACCGGCGCGATCGCGGCCGACCAGCCCAGGTGGTTGGCGTCCAGGTTGTCCAGCAGGTCCTTGATCTGGGCCCGGGAGAACCCGCCGACGTACTCGCCGTCGTCGACGTACCGGGCGCTCGGCCCGACCATCACCATCGCCCCGAACAGCTCTGGGGCCTGCGCGTACGCCAGCACACCGATCATGGCGCTGACCGAGTGCCCGACGAACACCGCGTCGGTCAGCTCCAGGTCGCGCATGACCTCGACGACGTCCGCGGCGTACCCGCGCAGGCTGTTGTACTTCGCCGGGTCGTAGGCCGAGAGGTCGGAGTGGCCGAACCCCACGTGGTCGAAGGTGACCACCTGGTGGTCCACCTCGAAGTCGGGGGTGATGAACCGCCACATGTTCTGGTCGCAGCCGTAGCCGTGCGCGAACACCATCGGCCGGCCCCCGGGTCGACCGCTCACACGGACGTCGTGCCGCGTGCGGACGCTCATGTCGACGAACCTACGCGACCGGGCCGTTCCGGTACCAGCCTCCGCACCCGGTCAGCCGGGCCGGACGGCGGTGAGCACGACCCCACTCGCCGGCCGTGCGGGGATACGGCGCAGTGAGATCTCCAGGTCCTGCGGCGGCAGGGTGTACGCCAGCCGGGCCAGCCGGACGGCGAGCGCCGACAGCAGCGCGACCGTGATGTCCTCACCCGGGCAGCGGTGCCCGGTGCGAGGGTCACCGGCCCCCTGCGGGACCAGCTCCCACGGGCCGATCCGCCGGACGGCGGCACCGGCTCCCTCGCCGTCCAGGAACCGCTCGGGCCGGAACGCGTAGGGATCGGGGAAGAGCTCGGGGTCGTGGTTCTGGCCGAACAGGTCCAGCAGCACCATGGCCCCGGCAGGCACCGTCTGCCCCTCCCACTCGACCTCCCGCGGCGAGCGGCCACCGATGAACGGCGCGAACGGGTAGAACCGGCGCACCTCGTGGGTCACGGCCGTGGCGTACGCCGGCTGGCCGGTCCGCAGCCGCTCCCGGATGGCCGGCCAGTGGTGCAGGGCGTGCGCGGTGAAGCCGACGAACCAGCAGACGGCGACGGTCGGCCGGATGACGTTGAGCACCTCCACCGCGGCCACCCGCGGCTCCAGCAGCTCCCCCTCGGAGTCTCGGTGGCCGGCGACGACGTCGAGCACCGAGCCCGCGGGCACCCTCCGCCGGCCGCTGCGCACCTCCTCGACGATCCCGGCCAGCCACGCCTCACGCCGCTGCCGCGCCCGGCGGGCACGCCAGTGCCGAGGGGCGCCGGTGGCGAAGCCGTCGACCATCGTGGTGAGGTCGCGGGCCAGCGCCGGCAGCTCCTCGTCGCTCACCGGCACCGCTGCCCAGTCACAGACCCCGCGGGTGAGCACCTCGGCGGCTGCGTCCATCAGCACGACCTGCGGCTGCTGCGCCCAGCGCTGCGCGGCCTCGTCCCAGGCGGTGGTGACCCGGTCGACCAGGTCGCCGATCCCCTCGCCCATCAGCAGGTCCACGAACATCGCCTTGCGGACCCGGTGGGGCTCGCCGTCGAGGGTGTGCACGGCCCCGTGACCGAACAGGGTGCTGACGACCGGCTCGGGCAACGCGCCGCTGCGGCGCACGTTGCGCTCGTCGTAGAGGAAGCGGGCCCCACCGGCCCCCACGACGCCGAGGGTCGGGCGCACCATCAGCCGGGTGCGCACGGTGTCCCGGCCGGCCGCGCGGCGCAGGTCGGGCAGCCAGGCGTAACCCCTGGCCAACATCTGGATCGACTGGTCCAGCCGGGGCATGCGGATCATGACCTGTGGCGTGCCCACGTCGTGGCCGAGGAAACCGGCGGTCAGGTCACGCCCGGGATCGGGGACCCTCCGAGCCGGCGCCCCGTTGCGCGCGGCCGCAGGTGCTGCTGCTCAGTGCCGGGTGGTGCCGCAGTCGGTACAGCGCTTGCGGGTGTTCGCGTTCTTGCGTCGGCAGTTCTCGCACGTCCACACCGTGCGTTCGATCGTGCGCATGTCCCGTTCCTCTCGCCCGGCCGGTGTCCCCGGCCTCCCCCTGCGGGTGGGGCAGGGGTCTCCCGCCCACCTCCGGATCGACGCTAGGTCGCTCCGGTGACGGGCAGGTGTCCGGCGCGAGACGACTGGACGGCGTGCCGCGGTGGGACGCGACGCGGTGGGACGGGACGGGTGCTCAGCCGGCCGAACCGCAGCCGCCGGCACCGCAGGCGCAGCCACCGCAGCCGGCCGCCGGCGCCGGCGCCGGCCGGCGGGCGATCCGGGCCATGCCGACCGCACCGGCCAGGTTGGCCAGGCCGAGGGCCCCGACCGTCCCCGCGGCGAGGACCCGCGCCGTGGCCAGCAGGGCGTCGACCCCACCGAGCACGGCGACCGCCACCGCGGCGGCCGCGACCAGCGCAGCACCACCGAGGGCCAGCGGACGCCGGTCGGTGGCGGCGACGGCCAGGGCCGGCAGCGCGATGACGCCGGCGGCGACGAACAGCCAGCCGGTCGCCGTCGCCGACAGCAGCGCCATCCCCATGGCGAGGGCCCCGAGCCAGACGCCGCCCGCGCCGACCAGCGCGGTCGTGCGCTCGACGGCACCGGTGCGGGCGCGGCGCAGCAACCGCACGCCCTGGACGACGCCGAACAGGCCGATCGCGCCGAGCAGCAGTCGTGAACCGACCGCGGGCCAGGTCAGGGCCATGATCCCGAGGGCGAGCAGGACGACGCCCAGCACCACCATCCGCGGCCAGGTGGACCGGGCCTGCTCCGGCGTGGGCGGGGTGATCGGGGAGCTCCCGGCCTGCCGGCCGGCGGTCACGGCGTTCGTCACTCCGCCAGTCTCCCTCACCGACCGGGATCCGTCCCGCACGGACCGGCGCCTCCCCGGTCCCGCACGCACTCCCCCGGCGGTCGACCTCGTGTTGTGCCACGCTGATCGCCGCTTGCGACAGGCGATCGCCGAGCACACGGCGACACAGGAGGAACGGTCATGGGCACCTCGGGAACCGCGGCGAGCGCCGACCGGGCAGGCAACAGCGACGCGCTGGAGAACCTGGCGCGCGTGGGGCTGATCGCCTACGGCGTCGTCCACCTGCTGCTGGCCTGGCTGTCGCTGCAGCTGGCCTGGGGTGGCGGCGGCGGCTCGGCCGACCAGTCCGGGGCGATGTCCACGCTGGCGGCCCAGCCGTTCGGGAAGCCGCTGCTGTGGGTGCTGGCCCTGGGCCTGCTCGCGCTGGCCGTCTGGCAGCTGGCCGAGGTGCTGCGTCACCGAGCCGGCCTTCAGGCCTCCGGCGATGCGCGGAAGGACGCGCTCGCCACGATCGCCAAGGCGATCGCCAAGACCCTCATCTACCTGGTCCTGGCCTACACCGCGATCCGGTTCGCCACCGGTGGCGGTCAGTCCAGCTCGGCGCAGGAGGAGCAGACGGTCGCCGGGGTCCTCGGCTGGCCCGGTGGCCGCTACCTCATCGGTGCTGCGGCACTCGCGCTGCTCGGGGTGGGTGCCTACCTGGTGCACAAGGGCGTGACCAAGCGGTTCCTCAAGGAGATCGAGACCGCAGAGGCCTCGGCGACCCAGCGCCGGCTGATCGAGCGGCTGGGCCAGGTGGGCTACCCGGCGAAGGGGGTCGCCCTGGCAGTCGTCGGTGGCCTGCTCGGGTGGGCAGCGGTCACCTTCGACTCCGACAAGGCCGGCGGGCTCGACGACGCGATGCAGACCATCCTGTCGGCGCCGTTCGGTCAGGCCCTCCTCACCCTGGTCGCCCTCGGCATCGCCGCGTTCGGCGTCTTCTGCCTGTTCCGGGCCCGGTTCCCCGAGCGCACCTGACCGGTCGGGTCCGGACCCTGACCGGCGGGGTCCCGGCCGGTCGGGCACCATCCCCGAGGTGAACGCCGTTCCGCAGCGGGTGCACGACGCCGTCGCCCGCGCCCGGGAGGTCACCGACCACCCCGTCCTGGAGCACCTGGCCCGGGTCGGGCTGGTCGCCTACGGCGTGCTGCACCTGCTCATCGGCTGGCTGGCCTTCCGGATCGCCTGGTTCGTGGAGCCCGGCACCGAGGACGCCGACCAGACCGGGGCGCTGCAGGCGGTCTCCGAGTCCCCCGGCGGCCGGGTGCTGCTGTGGGGCATCGGGTTGGGCCTGTTCGCCCTGGCGCTCTGGCAGGCCGGCGAGGTGCTGCGGTGGTGGACCGGGTTGCTCCGTCCGGACCACCGGCTGCGCACCGGCGTCGTCTGCACCAAGTGCGCGGCGAAGGCCGTCGTGTACGCGGTGCTGGGGCTCACGGCCCTCTTCTTCGCCGTCGGCGCCGGCTACCAGGCCGACGAGCGGTTCCAGGCGATGGCCGACGACGCACTGGAGATCCCCGGCGGATCGACGCTGGTGGTCGCCGTCGGGCTCGGCGTCGCCGCGGTCGGCCTGTACGTGCTCGTCCGCGGGGTGACCGGGAAGTTCATGCGGGACGTCGACCTGGACTCGGCCCCCGACCGATGGGAACCGCTGATCGAGCGGCTGGGCTCGGTCGGCTATGTGGCCAAGGGCATCGCCTTCACCGTCTCCGGCGGTCTGCTGGTGTACGCGGCGGCGACCCGGGACGTGTCGACGGCGACCGGCCTGGACGGCGCGATGAACGCGATCGGCGGCGTACCGACCGGGCGGTGGCTGCTCACCGCGGTCGCCGTCGGCTTCATGGCGTTCGGGGTGTACGCGCTGGTCCGGGCCCGCTACCCCGACCGCGACCCCGCCACCTGACCCACCCTGACCACCAAAATGGCCATTTTGGTGGTCAGCGGAGCTGGACCAGGCCGGCGCCGGTCGGGGTGAAGCCGCACTCGTCCAGGTAGAAGCCGCGCAGGTGGTCGTCGAAGTCGACGTGCAGCCACTCGCAGCCCGCCGCCTGCGCCCCGGCCACCGCGGTCTCGACCAGTGCCCGGCCGATCCCGGTCCGGCGCCGGTCGGCCCGCACCATCGTGTCCAGCAGGAAGGCGTGCACCCCGCCGTCCCAGGCGACGTTGACGAAGCCGACCAGTTCGCCGCTCTGCACGGCGGTGACCCAGCCGAGGCTGTGCCGCTCCAGCTGGGCGCCCCAGGCGTCGGCGAGCACCGGGTGCCCGAAGCCCTCGGCGTGCAGCGTGTTGACGTCGGCGTCGGCGAACGGACCGCGCCACGTGTACTCGGTCATCGCGCCGTGCCCTGCGTCGGTCAGTCGATGATGGTGAAGACGTCCCACAGGCCGGTGATCTGCAACGGCCGGGCGACGGCGCGCGTGGTGCCGCACCGCATCCGCAGGTCGCGGCCACCGGCCTGAGCCGACCGGTGTGCGGTCGCCAGGGCGGAGAGCCCGGCGGAGTCGAGGAAGGTGACCCCGCGCAGGTCCACCTCCACGGTCGTGGTCCCCGGGCGGGCGAGGACCTCGAGGAGGCAGCCGCGGAGCCCCGGGGCGGTGGCGGAGTCGACCTCACCGCTGACGGAGACGGTGCAGCCGGCCGACGAGGTGGCGGCGTGCACGTCGATGCGGGTGGGGTCGACGTCGACGTTGAGTGCGGTCATGCGGACCTCCGGCTTAGCTCGCGTGGCCGGCGGCGTCGGCGGCCGGCCTCGTGCGCCGAGCAACGTGCACTCGGTCGCGGCTGGTGGTTGAACCGCACCGCGAACGCTAGGGAGGAGGTCGGTTGGGCACAAGGGGCCCTCGGCGTGGCGCGCCGCGCCACGCCGAGGGAGCGGTCCCACGGGCCGGGCGTGTCAGCCCCAGATCTCCTGCGCCGTCTCCACCACCAGGGCCAGCTTGGCGACCTGCTCGTCGCGGGTCAGCGCGTTCCCCTCCACGGTCGAGGAGAAGCCGCACTGCGGCGAGAGCGCCAGCTGCTCCAGCGGCACGTGTTGCGCGGCCTCGTCGATCCGGCGCTTGAGGTCGTCCTTGCGCTCCAGCTCGGGCCGCTTGCTGGTGACCAGCCCCAGGACGACGCGCTTGCCCGGCGGCACGAACCGCAGCGGCTCGAAGCCACCGGAGCGTGCGTCGTCGTACTCCAGGAAGAAGCCGTCGACCTCCAGCCCGCCGAACAGCGCCTCGGCGACGAAGTCGTAGCCGCCCTCGGCGACCCAGGAGGACCGGAAGTTGCCGCGGCACATGTGCGTGGTCACGGTGAGGCCGTCCGGCCGACCGGCGAGGGCTGCGTTGATCTGCCGGATGTACCGCTCGTGCTGGTGTTCGGCGTCGCGTCCCTGGTCGGCGAGCTCCGCACGCTGCGCCGGGTCGTTGAGGTAGGCGAGGCTGGTGTCGTCCAGCTGGAGGTAGGTGCACCCCTGGGCCGCGACCGCCTGCACCTGCTGGCGGTAGGCGGCCGAGAGGGCGTCCCAGAAGCCGTCCTCGTCGGGGTAGACGGCCGGGTCGATCGCCGCGGCACCGCCCCGGTAGTGGACCATCGACGGCGACGGGATGGTCAGCTTCGCCGTCTGCCCCGGCTGGACCTGCGACTGCAGGAAGGCCAGGTCGGGGCCGAAGATCGGTTCGTCGATCGACAGCGGCCCGTCCACCCGCAGGCCGGCCGGGGTGAAGTCGATCGTGCCGTCGGCGTTCTTGAAGTGGACCTCGATGTTCTCGCGGACCTTGCTGATGCCGTTGATCGCGTAGATGAAGTCCATGTGCCAGGACGCCCGGCGGAACTCGCCGTCGGTGGCGGTCGACAGGCCGACGTCGGCCTGCATACGGACCACGTCGGCGATCGCCTCGTCCTCGATCCCGCGCAGCTCGGCGGCGTCGATCGACCCGGCGGCGAACCGCTCCCGGGCGTCGAGCAGCGCCGGGGGACGCAGCAGGCTGCCGACGTGGTCGGCACGGAACGGTGGGCCGGATCGGTCGGACATGTCCCCAGCATGCTCGGTCCACCGGGCCTCGGCCTCTCCGAACGGCACCGGATCGGCGAGGCCGCGCCGGGCGCACAGCCAGCAGGCGGATACTGGCCGCATGTCGAAGCGGACCGTCGTCGTCGGTACCGTCTGGGTGGCCCTCACGGTGCTGGCCTTCGGCACCGACGCGATCCTGGGTGCCGTCGTGCTGATCTTCGGTGGCGCGGCGGTCGTCGTCGTCCAGCTGTCCAGCACCTGGTCGCAGCACCCGGACTTCGAGGCGCGCGAGGTCGCCCGCGCCCGGCGGCGCAAGGTCAAGTGGGAGAAGAACGCCCCCCGCCGGGAGAAGGACGCCGCCCGCTACGCCGCCCACCAGGCGCGGCAGGCCGCCAAGGCGCGCGCCGCCGAGGACCGCACGACCTCCTGACCCGAAAAGCGGTGGACGGCGCTGGAGACCGTCCCTAGCGTCCTCGACATGGGCGACACCTCGCTGCGGCTGCGGCTGCACACCTCCTGAGCTGATCCGCGGGCGCTGTCACGCAGCCCCGCCGTCCGCCGGTCCCGCGACCGGCTGCGACCGCTCCTCCCTCGTTCCCGGCGTGCCCGCACCGATGTCGCGGGCTGCCCGCTGCCCTCCCGGAGGTCCTCCGTGTCACGACCCACCCCTGCTCTCGACGGCCCGGCCGGCGCGGCCCGCGGCCAGCTCACCGACGACGCCCACGACGGCTTCGACCGGCTGACGCACGCGGTGCTCGCCGCACCCGGCGCCAGTCGGCAGCCTGCGCTCGGCGCCGTGCTGCGCGGCCTGCTGCCCGGCACCGCCGGGGTCCGCTGGCTGCACGCCGAGGGCCTGTCGCCGACTGCACGAGCCGCGGACCTCACGGCCGCGCACTGGCTCTCCCTGCACGAGGCGTGGCTGGCCCACCAGCGGGCGCCACGCGCCGGGGGCCGGGCGACCGGGCACGGCCCGCGCCCGGACAGCCGGCACGGCCACGCCCCCGGTGCCCAGGCCATCCCGCGCTACTACTGAGGGAAGACCCTCCTGCCGCACGCTCGCGACGGGCCCCTGCAGGAGGGTCGCTCAACCGGCGGGTGGGGGTGCGACGGCGTCCTCGGCGGCGAGCTCGGTGGCGCGGTGCGGATGGGCGAACGCCTCGGCCAGCGCCTGTCGCAGCGGCCAGGCGCCGGCCCGCCAGGCCAGCGCCCGGCCGAGGGCGGCCGGCGTCCCGTCCACCGCGTCGACGTCGGCACCGGGCCACCAGGCAACCTCGACCCCACCGGTCACGGTCAGCGTCGGGTGGACGGCGACCGACCCGGTCAGCGCGGTCAGCCCCAACCGGGCGGCGGCCAAGCCGGCACCGGGCACCTCGGCCCAGCCGACCGTCCGGGCCGGGCGGCTGGCCACCCGGGCGGCGACCTCCTCGCTGGCCAGCGGCACGTCCAGCAGGTCGGCGACCGCGACGGGGCGGCCACCGGCGGGCACCACGGCCGATGAGACCAGTGGCTGTAACCACGGCGCGTCCAGCACCACCGCCGCGTCGCTGACCTGGTCCGGCGCGGTCCGGACCCGCGCCGGCGGGTCGACGTCCACACCGTCCAGCGCCTCGGCGAGCTGGGCGTACACCGTGCGCAGCACCGTCGGGGAGACCGTGCGCGCCGGGTCCCCGAGCCGGTCGAGCAGGTCGATCGCGTCGTCCACGTCGGCCAGCACGTCGGCCACCGTGGCCGGGACGCCGAGCAGGTCGAGCACCGCGCCGGGGAGGTCGCCGACCGGTTCGTACAGTCCCTGCAACTCGGCGGCGTCCGCGGCGCGGAGCCGGGCCGGCCGCGCCCCGCCCAGGACCGGTGAGGTGCGCAGCCACCAGCGCAGATAACCGGGGACGACGGTGCCGCCGAGGTCGAGGTCGGCCCGGGCGGCCGGCGGCAGGGCGGCGAGGAGCGGCATCGCGGACTCCCAGTCACGCACCAGCTCCAGGTCCCGCACCGCCGTGAGCACCGGCCACTCCGGCGGCTGCGCATCGGCCGGCAGCCGGTCCAGCACGGCGTCCACCCACTCCTCGACCCGGTCGACGTCCAGGTCGTCGGGGTCCTCGGCGGTCAGCAGGGCGAAGGTGTCCAGCACGCCCACCGCGCGCAGTACGTCGACGTCCTGGCCGCGGGCGAACTCCGGGTCGAGGGCGCCGAGCGCCCCGGGCGCGAGCACGTCGGCCAGCGGCGACCCGGGGCACACCAGTTCCCCGGCGGGCGCCCAGCCGCCGTCGTCGTCGGGCAGCGCGAGCTCCGCCAGCCACGGCAGGTCCCCGGGAGCAGGTGCTGCCGCGGCGACGAGGGCGAGGACGGCGAGGGCCAGCGGCTCGACGTCCTCGTCGTCGTCGGCCCGGTCCAGCGAGCTCTCCACCGCCGCGCGCACGTCCGCGTCGGCGAGCACCGCGGCTGCGGTCGCCGGCCGCGCGCCCAGCCGCTCCAGCACCCGCCGGGCCGGACCGGCCGCCACGGCCGGGTCGGCGATCCGCAGTCCGAGCGGAGCCAGCCGAGCGGCGGGCAGCGACTCGTCGGCGAGCAGCACGCCGGCCGGGGTCTGCGCCGTTCGCCCGTCGGCCAGCGGCACCGGCAGCGCGGCCAACTCGTCGCGGTCGGCGCCGTCCAGCGCGCCGTAGAGCCGGGCCCACCACTCCCCTGGCCGCCGCACCCCGCGCACCGCCTCGACCACGTCGGCCCACCCGGCGCGACGCACGCCGAGGGCGGCCAGCACCCGGGCGTCGGTGCGCCGGGACCAGCCGGCGGGCAGCAGGCCGGGGAGCACGCCGACCAGGGCGGCGACCCGGTCGTCGGTCGGGTCGTCCAGCGCCACGGCCCGGTCCGGACGCAGCGGCGGCTCCTCCGGGTCGGCGGCCGGCAGCCACGAGGTCGCGGTGACCCGGTCGAGCACCGCCCGGCACACCGCGGCGTCCAGGTCGGCAGCCGCCAGCCCGACGGCCGGCACCAGTTGCAGCAGGACCGGGTCGGCGGGCAGCGTGGCGAGCAGGTCGGCGTAGCCGTCGGCCGCCACCTGGACGAGCGCGTCGGTGACCGGACCGGGGGCCACGTGCCGCCGGTCCGGGCCCAGGGGGAAGGGAGCGATCAGCCGGACCGGCAGCGACAGCGGTTCATCACTCGGGGTCGGCGCGTGCAGCACCTGCCGGCCGGCCAACGGGAGCGGGACCCCGTCGTCGTCGACCGGGACGGCCCAGGTGACGGCGTACCGCCGGCGTTCCCGCTCCTCGACGGGCCGGTCGGCGAACAGCGCCGCGGGCAGGTCACCGGTGCGCTGCACCAGCTGCCAGGTCGTCACCGTGTCCCCGCCGGCCAGCCGGACCCGCGGGCCGTCGTCCTCGCGGGTGGAGGTGCGGACCCGGCCGTCGAGCACCACGTCGACCCGGCTCAGCGCGGGCAGCGCCAGCAAAACCTCTGGTTCCAGTGACTGCAACGACGTCCGCACCGCCGCGACGGCGTCCGGCCGCAGCGGCAGCACGACCTCGGTGGCGAACCCGGCCGCGGGCCGGACGTCGGTCTCGAACGGCAGGCGCAGGACCGGCACGGCACCGCCCCGGCGGGCCAGCTCGGGCCCGAGGGCGGAGAGGGCGGCGACCGCCGTGCGGGTGTCGGCGGCGCTGAACCGCACGGAGCGGTCGGTGGAGAGGACGGCCGGCTCGTCGGTCACCGCAAGAACGGCCGCGAAGCCGACGCCGAAGCGGCCGACGGTGTCGCCGGTGTCCCGCTTGGCCGACGCCCGCAGGGTCGCCAGCGCCTGGACGCCGTCGTCGTCCAGCGCTGCCCCGGTGTTGGCGGCCCGCAGGACGCCGTCGGTCAGGTCGAGCCGGAGGTGCCCCCGGACCCCGGCCCGGCTCGCCGCGTCGGCGGCGTTCTGGGCGAGCTCCACGAGGAGCCGGTCGCGGTAGCCGCCGCGGACCAGGTCCTCCTCGGCGTTGGCGTCCTCCCGGAACCGGGCCGGGGAGTCGGTCCAGGCGGCCAGCACCCGACGGCGCAGTTCGGCGGGGGTGGGCACCCGGGCAGCATGCCCGAGGAGCGCGTCCGGGAGGTGCCCGGACAGACGTCGAGGGCCCGGCCAGTACGGCCGGGCCCTCGACGTGTGTCAGGGAGTGCGGACTCCCGTCAGCGGGAGATGTTCTTGCGTCCCGTGGTCATGACGTAGATCCCGAGCACGATGATCGCGCCGATGATCGAGCCGATGATGCCGGCGGTGCCGATCTCGAAGCCGTCACCGGTGAGGAGGCTCCCGAGCAGGTTGCCGACCAGCGAGCCGACGATGCCGAGCACGATTGTCAGACCGATGCTGAGGTCCTGCTTGCCGGGGATGACGGCGCGGGCGATGAACCCGGCGATGGCGCCGATGACGATCAGTACGATGATGTTCCAGATCATGTGTGCCTCCTTGTGTCGACGGCGGACCGTCGTGCGTCCTGGCGTCTCCAGAAGCGGATGATCATGTCCCCACCGCAGACCCCACTCAAACGCACAGATGATCAACGTTCATCACATTGAGTGATGGGCAGCCTGATGTCAGACGATCAGGTCGACCACAGTCCCGCACTGGCCTGGCACTTTTGTCCCGCCTTCCCCGCCACGCGAACGCAACACCTCACGCTTCGTGATGCCGCACACTCAGCGCGCTCACAGGTGCCGGCGCGGTCCAGCGGCCCGCTGCCCGGGGCCGCTCACCCGCCACCCTCGGTACACGGCCCGCCGGAGTGACAGACGGAGCGGCGGGGTGCGGGCACCCACTCCCCGACGTCGTCCGACCGGCTGTCCAGGTCGACCGTGCGGTCACCGGGGAGCTCTGTGCCGGCCGGGCACGTCACCGGTTCCGTGGTCACCCCGCCCCGGTCCCGACACTACCGACCAGTAACCTGGGTCACATGTCGCTCGACGAGGAGTTGGACAGCGTCCCTGGTCCGTCGGCCGGCCGGGCCGGCACGTTCGAGACGACCGACCCGGCCACCGGCGCCGTCGTCGGGGTGTTCCCCGTGGACGACGCGGACGCCGTCCGGCAGGCCGTCGAGCGCGCCCGCCCGAGCTCCGGGTCCTGGGCGGCGCTGGGGTTCGCCGAACGGCGGCTCCGGCTGGCGGCCTACCGCGGTCACCTCGCCCGGCGGGTGCACGAGCTCGCCGATCTCGTGCACCGGGAGAACGGCAAGCCGCGCGCCGACGCGATCCTGGAGATCACCCTCGCCGTCGACCACCTGGCCTGGGCCGCCGGGCACGCGGAGAAGACCCTCGGCCCCCGTCGGGTCAAGGTCGGGATGCTGGCTGCCAACCACGCGGCCCACCTCGAGTACCAGCCGCTGGGCGTCGTCGGCGTGATCGGACCGTGGAACTACCCCGTCTTCACCCCGATGGGCTCGATCGCCTACGCGCTGGCCGCCGGCAACGCCGTCGTCTTCAAGCCCAGCGAGTTCACCCCCGCGGTCGGCGCCTGGCTGGTCGATGCCTGGCAGACCGCGGTCCCCGACGTCGCCGACGCCCTCCAGCTGGTCACCGGGTCCGGGGAGACGGGTGCCGCCCTCTGCCGGGCCGGGGTCGACAAGCTCGCCTTCACCGGGTCGGCCGCCACCGGCCGGAAGGTGATGGCCGCCTGCGCCGAGACCCTCACGCCCGTGCTCATGGAGTGCGGCGGCAAGGACGCGATGATCGTCGACGACGACGCCGACGTGAGCGCCGCCGCCGACGCCGCGGTGTGGGGGGCGATGAGCAACGCCGGGCAGACCTGCATCGGCATCGAGCGGGTCTACGCCACCAGCGCCGTCTACGACCGGTTCGTCGCCGAGGTCACCCGCCGGACGGCCGCGCTGCGGCCGGGTTCGGACGACGCGGCGGCCTACGGCCCGATGACCATGGCGAGCCAGACCGAGGTCGTCCGCCGGCACCTGGACGACGCGGTGGCCACCGGTGGACGGGCGGTGACCGGTGCGACCGTCGAGGGCGGGTTCATCGCCCCCACCGTGCTGCTCGACGTGCCGGAGAGCTCCGCCGCCGTCCGGGAGGAGACCTTCGGCCCGACCTTGACCATCGCCGAGGTGGCCGACGCCGAGGAGGGCCTGCGCCGGGCCAACGACTCCACGATGGGGCTGGGCGGCTCGGTGTTCAGCGGGTCGACGGACCGGGCGATGGACCTGGCCCGCCGGATGCGCAGCGGGATGACCTCGATCAACTCGGTGCTCACCTTCGCCTCCGTGCCGGCGCTGCCCTTCGGCGGGGTCGGGGAGAGCGGCTTCGGCCGGATCCACGGCGAGGACGGGCTGCGCGAGTTCACCCGGGCCAAGGCGATCACCCGGCAGCGGGTCGGCCTGCCGGTGGACCTGATGAGCTTCGGCCGGCCGGCGAACGCCGCCGGCGTGCTCGCCCGGGTGATGGGCCTGGTGCACGGGCGCCACCGCTGACCGACCCGATGTGACCAGTCCCTCCCCCGCCTGCGCCCGGTGACCGACCGGGTCTGGCAGAGTGAGGGACACCGGCGCCGCCCCCCGCTCATCCGAGAGCAGGTGGACTCGACGTCGGCGCGAGGCTGCGCCACCGAGGCGCGCCGGCGACCCGACGTCCGACCCGGAAGAGCGATGCGGCCCCCTGCGGTGGCCCCGCCCGCGGTGGACGAACGGTGGCCACCGGAGTGTTGAGGAACCCCAGATGACCAACTCGTTCCCCCCTGCCCAGAACGACAGCGCTGACCGCCCGCGCCGTCGCGCGACCCGTCCGTCCGCCGCCCCCACGGCGAGCACCGGCTCCCCCGCCTTCCGCGCCCCCGCCGCACCGCCGGCCGAGGGCAGCGCGGAGGGCAACCGCCGCCGTCGTGGCGGCCGCGGCCGGGGCGCCGGTCCGCGCCCGGAGGGCCAGCCGACCGCCCCCCGCGCCGACGAGCACGTGCCGGCCGCCCCGGTCGTGCCGACCGGCGACGTCCCCACCGTGCTGCCCACCGACACCACCTTCGCCGAGCTCGGCGTGCCCGCCCCGCTCGTCGAGGTGCTCACCGCCAGCGGCATCACCTCGCCGTTCCCGATCCAGGTCGCCACGCTGCCGGACACCTTGGCCGGCCGGGACGTGCTCGGCCGCGGGCGCACCGGCTCGGGCAAGACGCTGGCCTTCAGCATCCCGCTGGTCGCCCGGCTCGCCTCCTCCACCACCAAGCGCCAGCCCAAGCGGCCCCGCGCGCTGATCCTGGTGCCGACCCGCGAGCTGGCCAACCAGGTCGCGGCCGTCGTCGACCCGCTGGCCCGCGCGCTCGGCATGCGGTCGACCGTCGTCTTCGGTGGCGTCGGGCAGAACCCGCAGGTGCAGGCGCTGGCCGGCGGGGTCGACGTGCTCATCGCCTGCCCCGGCCGACTGGAGGACCTCATCGGCCAGGGTCACTGCGACCTCGGCGCCGTGGAGATCACCATCCTCGACGAGGCCGACCACATGGCCGACCTGGGCTTCCTGCCCGGCGTCAAGCGCCTGCTGGACCGCACCCCCAAGATCGGCCAGCGGCTGCTCTTCTCCGCCACCCTGGACAACGGCGTCGACGTGCTGGTCAAGCGCTACCTGGACCGGCCGACCACGCACTCGGTCGACCCGGCCGTGGCGCCGGTCTCGACGATGACCCACCACGTGTTCCGGATCGACGCCGCCGACAAGCCCCAGATCGTCCAGGAGCTGGCCTCGGGGCTGGGCCGCACGGTGATGTTCACCCGCACCAAGCACCAGGCCAAGAAGCTGGCCAAGCAGCTCACCGCTGCGGGCGTGCCCGCCGTCGACCTGCACGGCAACCTCAGCCAGAACGCCCGCGAGCGCAACCTCGAGGCCTTCAGCAACGGCGAGACCCGGGTGCTCTGCGCCACCGACATCGCCGCCCGCGGCATCCACGTCGACGACGTCGCGATCGTCGTCCACGTCGACCCGCCGGCCGAGCACAAGGCCTACCTGCACCGCTCGGGCCGTACCGCCCGCGCCGGTGCCGGCGGCATCGTGGTCACCATCGCCACGCCCGACCAGGCCGGCGAGGTCCGCACCCTGGCCCGGCAGGCCGGGATCACCCCCGACGTGTCGGCGATCAAGCCCGGCGCCCGGGAGATCACCGCGCTGACCGGCCCGGCCGCACCGTACGTCGAGCCCGCCCCCGCACCGGCCCCGCAGCCGCAGGGCACCGGCGGAGGCGGAGGCGGCGGCCGTCGTCGGCGCTCCGGTGGCGGTGGCGGCGCAGCGCCGGCGGCGTCGTCCGGTGGCGGCCGCGGCGGGCAGACCCGTTCGGCCGGCCCGGCGCGCACCCGCGCCGAGCTCGCCGCCCGGGCGGGTCAGGCTCCCAGCGGGGCCGGCCGCGGCCGAGGGCGCACCGGCCGCTGATCATCCCGGGTCGGGGGCGGTCTCAGCACTGCTGAGGCCGCCCCCGGCCCGTTCTGGTGGCCGACCCCGGGTCGCGCGACCGCTCGGCGACCGCGACGATGATGTTGAGCACTTCAGCAAACCCGTAGACGAGTAGAGGTCGCCATGCGCCTGCCCATCACCCCCAGCGAGATCGCCCCGCGCATCGCCACCGGGGCGTTCATCCTCAACTCCGGCCTCGGCAAGCGCGCCGCCGACGAGGCCACCGCGACCGGACTGCACGGCTTCGCCGCCGGCACCTACCCGGCGCTGAAGAAGGTCCCGGCGACCACCTTCGCCAAGGGGCTGTCGACGGCAGAGATCACCATCGGGGCGCTGCTGCTGACCCCGTTCGTGCCCACGGCCGTCGCCGGCGCCGCGCTCACCGGCTTCTCCGCCGGGCTGCTGGGGCTCTACCTGCGCACCCCGGGGATGACCAAGCCGGGCAAGAGCGTGGCCCCCACCCAGGACGGGCTGCCGATCGCCAAGGACGTCTGGATGTTCGGGATCGGGATCGGTCTGCTCACCCAGGCCCTCACCGGCCGGGAGGCCCGGGTCGCCACTCGCCGGAAGCCGTCCCGCTCCGGCCGCAGGTAGCCGCTGCCGTACGTCAGCCGGCCTGCTCCTCGTCCATCTCGGCGAGCAGGCCGGCCAGCAGGCCGGCGACGTCGTCCGGGCGGGTCTGCGGCGTCATGTGCGCCGCACCCGGCAGCTCGACGAACCGACCGCGGGGGGCCGACCCGGCCAGGCGCACCGCCCAGTCCCGGGGACAGAGCGCGTCGCGCTCCCCACGGACGACGACCACCGGCACGTCCACCCGGCGCAGCCGCTCGTCGATGGGGTCCGGCGCAGTCCGCCGCCACAGCGCGGTCATGTCCCGGGGCCCGGTCCGCAGCCACTGCGCGACGATGGACGGCACCTGCCACCACTGCTCCCGCACCGCCGTGCGCACCCAGCGACCGGCCAGCACCGGCATCCGGCGCATCCGCGGGTCGGTGGTCGGGCCGAGCAGCAGCACGCCGACCACCCGGGCGTCCCGCGCGGCGGCAGCCGCCACCACCTGACAGCTCTGCGAGTGCGCGACCAGCACACAGCGGCCCGGCCCGAGCGCCGCCAGCAGCTGGTCGGTCAGCTCCGGCAGGGTGCCGACCGGCCCCCGGACACCCATCCCCGGCAGCCGCACCACGTCCCCGCGGGCACGCCGCAGGACCCGCGCCCAAGACCGTTCGTCCAGACCGAGACCCGGGACGCACACCGCGACGGGAACACCGTTCGCCTCCAGGCTGCTCATGTGGATGCCGACTGTGTCCGGGACGACGGCGCCCCGTAGCGGAGGGCGCCCGCACGTTCCGGAGCAGTAGTGGGAGGATCAGTCATCATGACGACATCAGGAGCCAGTGTGACCACCGTGACCCAGCCGACCGGACGTCGCCCCAGGGTCGTCATCGTCGGATCAGGTTTCGGCGGTCTCTTCGCCGCCAAGCAGCTGAAGAAGGCCCCGGTCGACATCACGCTCGTGGCCAAGACGAGCCATCACCTCTTCCAGCCGCTGCTCTACCAGGTGGCGACCGGCATCCTCTCCGAAGGGGAGATCGCGCCGGCCACCCGGGAGATCCTCCGGGACCAGGCCAACGCCCGCGTCGTGCTCGGTGAGGTCACCGACATCGACCTCGCCGCCCGCACCGTCACCTCCACCGTGCTCGGCCGCACCTCGGTGCACGAGTACGACGAGCTGATCGTGGCCGCCGGCGCCGGGCAGTCCTACTTCGGCAACGACCAGTTCGCCGAGTTCGCCCCCGGCATGAAGAGCATCGACGACGCCCTCGAGCTGCGCGGCCGCATCTTCGGCGCCTTCGAGCTCGCCGAGCTGGCCACCGACCCGGCCGAGATCGACCGGCTGCTGACCTTCGTGGTCGTCGGCGCCGGCCCGACCGGGGTGGAGATGGCCGGGCAGATCGCCGAGCTGGCCCGCCGCACGTTGCGCAAGGACTTCCGCCGGATCGACCCGACCAGCGCCCGGGTGATCCTGCTCGACGCGGCACCGAAGGTGCTGCCGCCGTTCGTCGACAAGCTCGGCCAGAAGGCGCACAAGCAGCTCAACGAGATCGGTGTCGAGGTCCAGCTGGGCGCGATGGTCACCGACGTCGACGCCGACGGCATCGTGGTCAAGGACGGCGACGGCCACCAGCGCCGCATCCACGCCGCCACCAAGATCTGGGCGGCGGGCGTGCAGGCCAGCCCGCTGGGCAAGGTCCTCGGCGAGCAGTCCGGTGCCGCAGTCGACCGCGCCGGCCGGATCTCGGTGCAGGACGACCTCACCCTGCCGGGCCACCCCGAGGTGCACGTGGTCGGCGACATGATCTCGCTCAAGCGGCTCCCCGGCGTCGCCCAGGTCGCCATCCAGGGCGGCAAGTTCGCCGCGGACGCCGTCAAGGCCAGGCTCGCCGGCCGGCCCACCGCCCCGGAGTTCACGTACTTCGACAAGGGCAGCATGGCGACCATCTCGCGGTTCCACGCGGTCGCCGACACCTGGAAGTTCCAGTTCGGCGGCTTCCTCGCCTGGGTGCTGTGGCTCGCGGTGCACATCATGTACCAGGTGGGCTTCAAGAACCGGTTCACCACGGTGATCCACTGGGCGGTCAGCTTCCTGGGCCGCGGCCGCTCGCAGCGGACCGCCACCCAGCAGCAGGTGTACGGCCGGCTGGCGCTGGAGGAGCTCGGCGCGGACTTCGAGGTCTCCAAGACCGGTGGTCGTCGGCACCTGGGCGAGCCGGTCGACGTGACCGGGCGCGACTCCGCCTGACCTGCACCTCGCCTGACGACGACGGCCCCGGTCCCGCTGCTGCGGGACCGGGGCCGTCGTCGTCGTGCCGGAGGGTCAGAACGGGTAGGCCGGCAGGTCCCCGCGTAGCGTGACCCACTGGGTCTCGGTGAACGCCTCGATGTTGGCCTGCGGGCCGCCGTGCCGGGAGCCGGTGCCGGAGGCGCCCACCCCACCGAACGGGGCGACCGCCTCGTCGTTGACCGTCTGGTCGTTGATGTGCACCAGGCCGGACGGGATCCGCTCGGCCAGCTGCAGGCCGGCGTAGACGTCGCGGGTCAGGATGCCGAGCGACAGCCCGTACTCGGTGCCGGCCGCCATCGCCGCCACCTCGTCCAGCGAGGAGAACGGCGTCACCGGTGCCACCGGGCCGAAGATCTCCTCCTGGTAGGCCGGGGAGTCGACGGGCACGTCGCCGAGCACGGTCGGCCGGTAGAACAGCCCCTCGTAGGTGCCACCGGTGCGCACCGTGGCCCCGCTGTCGATGCTGGCGGTGACCAGCCCGTGCACCCGGTCGCGCTGGCCGGCGTCGATGATCGGGCCGAGCGCCACCTGGTCACGCCAGGTGTCGCCCACCGGCAGGTTCTCGACCTTGCTGGTGAGGATGGCGGTGTACTCCTCGGCGATCGACTCGTGCACCAGGTGCCGGCTGGTCGCCATGCAGATCTGCCCCTGGTGGGCGAAGGTGCCCCACGCGCCGACCGAGGCCGCGGCGGTCACGTCGACGTCGCCCATCACGATGAGCGCGGAGTTGCCGCCCAGCTCCAGGTGCGCCCGCTTCAGGTGCTGACCGGCGAGCGCGCCGACCGAGCGCCCGGCCTTGGTGGAGCCGGTGAAGGCGATGACCCGGACGGCGGGGTCGGTGACCAGCGCCTGCCCGACGTCGGCACCGCCCGGCAGCACCTGGAACACCCCGGCGGGCACCCCGGCCTCCTCGAACACCCGGGCGAACACCGCCCCGCCACAGATGGCGGTGCGCGGGTCGGGCTTGAGGACCACCGCGTTGCCCAGCGCCAGCGCCGGGGCGATCGCCCGGATGGCCAGGATGGTCGGCACGTTGAACGGCGCGATCACCCCGACGACGCCGGCCGGCACCCGCCGGGCGAACGACAGCCGGGGTGAGCCGCTGCGCAGCAGTTCGCCGTAGGGGTGGCTGGGCAGAGCGGAGGCCTCGTAGCACTCCTGGGCGCTGGTGTGCACCTGGAAGTCGCCGAAGGGCTGGATGGCGCCGGACTCCCGGGCCAGCCACTCCTTGATCTCCGCGGCGTGCTCGGTCAGCAGGTCACCGGCCCGGCGGAGCACTGCGGCGCGCTGCTCGAACGGCAGCGCAGCCCACTCCCGCTGGGCCTCGGCGGCGCGGGCGCCGGCCTTCTCCACGTCGGCGGGGGTCGCCTTGCCGACCTCACCGAGCTCGGCACCGGTGGCCGGTTCGACCGCGGTGTAGGTGCCACCGCTGCCGTCGGTCCAGGAACCGGTCCAGATCTTGCCGCGCCACGCGCCGTCCTCGAGCAGTGCCATGTGTGCCTCGTCTCGTCGGTGAGTCGTCGTGCCGGTTGTGTCATCTGCGCGCCCGGCTGTCACCCCGACTTCCGTGCGGCGGAAGCCGGGGGCATCCGACCCCAGCGTGGCAGGGTCGTCCGCCGCCTGGTCAGCGGTGCTGCCGGCGACTGCCCCCGTGCCAGTCCTCCTGCTGGCCGGCCTCGCCGGGGGTCACGCCGAAGGCCGGCAGCTGGGGCCGCTCCCGCAGGCTGCGCTTGAGCTCGGCGAAGCCGGGGAAGCTCGCCAGGCCGACCACGTGGTCCCACAGCGCGACGGCCTCCTCCTCCGACGGCAGCCGGCTGATCACCGGGCCGAAGAAGGCCACGCCCTCCGGCGGCTGGAAGTGCAGGATCGGGGTGCCGACGTCCTTTCCGGTCAGCGCCAGCGCCTCGTCGGTCTCGGCGCGGATCGTCGCGTCCCAGGACTCGTCGTCCAGCGCGTCGGCCAGCTCGGCCGGCAGGCCGACCTCGGCGAGCACCGGGGCGAGGAACTCAGCCGTGCCCCGCTGCCCCCGGTCCTCGTCCGCCTGGGGAGCGGACTCGAAGACCCGCCGGCCCAGCGCCTCGTACAGGCCGCCGACCACGTCCGGGCCGTGCTCGACCCGGGCCCTGGCGGCGACGCGCAGCAGCCGCAGCCCGGCGGTGTGCCCGGCCTCGTACTCCGGCGGGAACTGGGCCGCGTAGTCGACGTGTGCGTTGAGCAGCCGCAACGAGATGAACCGCCACTCGACCCGGTGGTCGCGCTGGGCGCTGACCATCCGGACCCACTTGCTGGTCATCCAGGCGAAGGGACACACCGGGTCGAAGTAGAAGCGCAGGTCGGCCATCACCCGACCGTAGCCCCGCGGCAGCGCCGCCACCGGACGACGGCGATCACCGCCGGGTCACTCCGACGAGTCGGTCCACGGGGCCGGTGGTGCAAGCTCCTGCCCGGATCGCCGATGGACGCGGTGACATGGAGAACGGCAGGTGGACGAGGTGACGGCGGACCGACGGGTCCCGGCCCGGGTCGGGCTGTTGGCGCTGCTGTACGGGTCGGGTGGACTGTTCTGCACGGCCGGGGCGCTGTGGCCGATGCACCCCGACACCCCGGTGGCGCTGACCCGTGCCCTCGCCGTCGTCGGGATCGGCGGTGCGGCCGCGATCCTGGCGCGCGGCGACCGGCTGTCGCCCGCCGGCGGGCACGTCGCCCTGGCCGGCGTCTCCCTGCTCGTCGCCTTCCTCGCCTCGCAGTCGGTCACCGCCGTCGGCATCGTCGGACTCGGCCCGGTGCTCATCGCGGTCGGGCTGTACGCGGCGCACTTCTGCTCCCTGCCCGCGGCCCGCGCCCACGCCGCGCTGGCGGTCGGGACGGCGAGCATCGGCGCCGCCGTCAGCCTCCCGCGGACCGCGGCGCTCCCGTGGGTGATGACCGCGATCAGCGCCCTCCTCCTCACCGAGGCCCATGCCCGGCTCAACAACGTCCTGCGGACCGACGCGGCCACCGACCCGCTCACCGGCCTGGCCAACCGCCGGTCCTGGGAGGCCGAGGCCGGCCGGAGCCTGGCCCGGGCGCTGCGCAGCAAGGAACCGCTGACGGTCGCCGTCCTCGACCTCGACGACTTCAAGGTGGTGAACGACCGCGACGGGCACGGCGCCGGCGACCGGTTGTTGCAGCAGGTGGCCGAGCACTGGCAGGCCCGGCTGCGCACCGCCGACCTGCTCGGCCGCTACGGCGGCGACGAGTTCGTGCTGTGCCTGCCAGCCACCGACGGGCCGGGCGCACAGGAACTGCTCCAGCGACTGGACGGCGGCCCGATCAGCTGGTCGGTGGGGACGGCGACCGCCCGCGCCGGCGACTCGCTGGCCGCGCTGCTGCAGCGCGCGGACGCCGAGCTGTACGCCGGCAAGCGCCAGCGGACGGCGGGCCCCACCGACGGCGGCAGCTGACCGGCGCTCACCCGTCGGCGTCCGCCAGCTCCGCCACCCGCGCCGCGGCGCGGTCCCGGATCGCGGCGGCGGTGTGCGCGCGGCGGACCGCAGCGTCCCGCCGGTGCCCGGCCTCCCCGACCGCGCCCGCCGCCTCGCCGGCCTGCCGCTCGACCCGGCGGAGCTCCTCGGCCAGCCGGGCAGCCCGCTCCTGGAGCTCGTCGCGTCGCTCCGCTGCCTCGACCACCTGCCGTTCCGCCGCCGCGACGGCGGCGTCGGCGTCCCGGGCCACCCCGGCGGCCTCCTCGGCGTCCCGCCGGGCCTGCGCCAGCTCACGAGCGCGGCGCTCCTCGGCCTCCCGGCGCCGCTCCTCCGCCTGACTCCGCTCCGCTGCGTCGGCGTCCGGCGCCGCGCCCGCTCCGGTCCCGGCCTCCTGACCGCGGGCCGGGGCCGCCCCGCCGGAGCGGATGGGGGTCGCCACGGCGCCACCGAGGTCGACCGGCCCCAGGCCGCTGTAGGACAGGGCGGTGGTCAGCCGGCCGGCCCGCAGCGCCGTCCCGGCGTCGGGGTCGGCGATCGCCGCCCGCAGGGTGCTCTCCACCTGGTCGGCGACCGCACTGCTGACGTCGTGCCCCTCCCGGTGCGCGACCGCACGCGCCTGCCGGGCCAGGGCGGCGACCACCTGGTTCCGCTGCCGGCCCAGCGCGCGCAACTGGTCGGCGGAGAGGTCCACCTGGGCCTGCCGCAACAGCTCCCCGAGCTCGAGCAGCTGGTCGACCTCCTCGACCTGGCGGCGGACCAGCAGGTTGCAGACCCAGGCCGCCGTCGTGGGCTTGGGCAGTGCGGCGACCGCCTTCGCCAGCTCCTTGTGCCCGGCCGCGCGGGCCCGGTCCCGGGCAGCGGTGCGGGCAGCGACGAACTCCTCTGGGGCGACGGCGTAGAGCTCCTCGGCGATCGTCTCCAGCTCGGCCACCGGCGCCCCTCCTCCTGTCGCGCGTCCGTCGGCCGACCTCCGTGCGAGCCGGTCGGCGGACCCCGCTGCATCATGCCGCCGTCGCCGACCGCCGACCGGAACAGGCCGCACTTGTTATAGTCCGCATAGAACAGTTAGATTGCCAACGTGCTGGTGCGCATCGACCCCGACTCCCCCGCGCCGCTGCACGCGCAGATCTCCGCGGCCGTGCGGCGGGGCATCGCCGTGGGCGAGATCGCCCCGGGCGAGCGTCTCCCCGGCGCCCGCGACCTGGCGGCCGCGCTGGGGGTCAACCTGCACACCGTGCTGCGCGGCTACCAGGAGCTGCGGGCCGAGGGCCTGGTCGAACTCCGCCGCGGCCGCGGCGCCCAGGTGCGCACCGACGCCGCACCGGCGGTCGCCGCGCTGCGCCAGGCAGTGCACGCACTGGTCGAGGAGGCGCGGCGCCTGGGGCTCAGCGCCACCGAGGTCACCGAGATGGTCAGAGAGGCGATGGCATGAGCGACGGACACGACAGGGACCTCACCGCAGCGCGGAGCCCGTTCCGCCGGGCCCGGGAGGTCGCCGCCGTCGCGCTGCCGCTGGCCGTCTGGGCGGCCGGTGCTGCGCTGGTGGCGTCCTGGCGGCCGGAGCTGCCGATGCCGGTCGCTGTCCACTGGGGCACCGACGGCGCCGACGGCTTCGCCGCTCCGCTGCGCACGGTGCTGCTCACCGGCATCGTCCCCGCGCTGGGGTCGCTGGGCACGGCGCTGGTCCTGCGCGCCCGGCGCGTCGCCGCCCCCGAGCGCCGACTGGCGGCCGGCTCGGCGACCGGGATCTCGGTCTTCTGCGTCGGGCTGGTCGTCGGCAGCATCGCCGGGCAGCGCGGCCTGGCCGACCCCGCGACGGCCCCTTCCCCCACCCTGGCCGTGATCGTCGCCGGCCTGCTCGCCGTCCTCGCCGGCGCGGCCGCCGCCCGGCTGCTGCCGGGCACACCGCCGGGGGAAGCGCGGGCCTCCAGCGCGCCGCCCGAGACGGCACCCCGGCTGTCCGTCGCCCCCGGCGAGCGGGCCGTCTGGTCCGGCCGGGCGACCATGGAGCCGGTCGGCCTCGCCGTGCTCGGCACCGGTGGCCTCGTGCTCGGCGGGCTGGTGCTCCTCGGCATCGCCCCGGCGCCGCTGTTGCTGGCCCTTGCGTTGCTGCTCGTCGTCGGCCTGTTGTTCGGCTCCGCCCGCGTCTGGGTCGACGAGCGCGGGCTGACCGTGCGCTCCCCGCTGGGCCGCCCCGCCTGGCAGGTGCCGCTCGCCGACATCGCCGAGGCCACCGTGGTCGACGTCCGGCCGCTGCGCGAGTTCGGCGGCTGGGGCTACCGGGTGGGCCGGGACGGGCGCCGGGCCGTCGTGCTGCGCGGGGGTGCGGCGGTCGAGGTGGTCCAGGGCGACGGACGACGCTTCGCCGTCACCGTGCCGGGCGCCCGGCAGGCCGCGGCGCTGCTCAACACGCTGGCCACCCGGCAGCGGACCTGACCCTGCGCTGGTCGCAGCGGCCAGCACACCCGGCAGCGCTTCGTCGCCTCGGACGAAGAGCACCCGGAGCTCGGGCAGCAGGCTCGCCCCATGGGTCGACCACTCGCTCTCGAGGACGTGCACGCCCTGCAGCTGCCGGGCGAGCCCACCGTCTCCCCCGACGGACGCGCCGTCGTCTACGTGCTGCACACCACCGACACCGCGGCCGACGCCGACCGGTACGCGCTCTGGCGGGTCCGCGCCGCGGCCGACGGCTGGGGTGCGCCGGCGCCGCTGACCCGGGGCACCGCCGACACCGGCCCGGCCTTCTCCCCCGCCGGCGACCGGGTCGCCTTCCTCCGCCGCGGCGACGGGCCGCCGCAGCTGCACCTGCTGCCGGTCGACGGCGGTGAGGCCGAGCAGGTGACCGACCTGCCCGCCGGCGCCGGGGCCCCGGTCTGGAGCCCGGACGGGGACCGGATCGCCTTCACCGCGCCGGTCCGCCCGGCCGAGCAGGACGACCACGCACCGATCAGCACCACCCGGATCGGCCACAAGGCCGACGGCGCGGGGCTGCTGCGCGGGGTCCGGCAGCACCTGCACGTGCTGGACCTGGCGACCGGCGAGGTGCGGCAGCTGACCTCCGGCGACTGGCACGCCGGCCGGCCGGCCTGGTCGCCCGACGGCACCCGGCTGGCGTTCGCCGCGGCGACCGACCCCGACGCCGACCTCACCCACCGCACCCCGGCGCACGTGGTCGACGTCGCGGGTGGCCCACCCCGCCGGGTCGGTGACGGCCTGGGCCTGGCCGGCCCGATGGTGTGGACCGCCGACGGCGAGGCGCTGCTGGTCACCGGCCAGCCCACGGTCTCCGTCGACCACACCGGCCTGCTCCTCCAGCCGCTGGACGCCGTCCCGGCCGAGCGCGACCTGGCCGCGCCGCTGGACCGCAACGTCATGCCGGGCGGCCCCGGCTACCCCGGCGGGCTGCCGCAGCTGACCCGGGACGGCGCCGAGGTCGTCTTCTGCGTCCGCGACCGGGGCTGCTCGCACGTCTACGCGACCGCCGTCGACGGGTCGGGCACGCCCCGTCCGGTGCTGACCGGCGCGGACGTCGTCGTCTCCGGGCTGTCGGTGGCCGGCGAGGCCGACGTCGCCGCCGTCGTCCTGGCCGACCCGGCCAGCTACGGCGAGGTCGGCGTGGTCGACCTGCGCTCGGGCACCGTCACCCGGCTCACCACGCACACGGCGGCCTCGCTCCCCGAGGTGGCGCTGGTCCGGCCGCAGCCCCGGACGTTCACCGTGCACGACGGCACGGAGGTGCACGGCTGGCTGCTGGTCGACCCGGCGACCCCGCAGCCGGCGCCGCTGCTGGTCGACGTGCACGGCGGCCCGCACAACGCCTGGTCCCCGGTGGCCGATGCCGCGCACCCGTACCACCAGGCGCTGGTCGCGGCGGGCTGGGCGGTGCTGCTGGTCAACCCGCGCGGCAGCGACGGGTACGGGCGGGCGTTCCTCACCGGCGCCGTCCGCGGCTGGGGCACCGCCGACGAACGCGACTTCCTGGACCCGGTCGACCAGCTGGTCGCCGAGGGCGTGGCCGACCCGGCGCGGCTGGTGCTCACCGGCTACAGCTACGGCGGCTTCATGACCTGCTGGCTGACCGGCCGCACCGACCGGTTCGCGGCTGCGATCGCCGGCGGGGTGGTCGCCGACCTGACCAGCATGACCGGCACCAGCGACGCCGGGGAGGTGCTCGCGCTGGAGTACGGCGACCCGGTGACCGACCCCGACGCCGTCCGGGCGCTCTCGCCGATCACGAACGTGCACCGGGTCCGCACGCCGACGCTGGTGCTGCACGGCGGTGCGGACGAGCGCTGCCCGGTCGGCCAGGCCGAGCAGTGGTTCACCGCGCTGCGCACCCAGCGCGTTCCCACCGAGCTGGTCCTCTTCCCGGGCGGCTCACACCTGTTCATCCTGGACGGCCGGCCCTCGCACCGGGTCGGCTACAGCCGGCGGCTGATCGCCTGGGCGCAGCAGCACGGGAACAGCCGCCCCGTCCTGGACGCCGCGCACTGGCAGCGGCGGCTGGACGAGCTCGCCGCGGCGCACCGCGTCCCGGGGGCGGTGCTGGCGATCCGGCGGGTGAGCCCGGGTGCCGACGACGAGCTGGTGGAGGCCGCCACCGGCGTGCTGACCAAGGCGACCGGCGTCGAGGTGACCACCGACTCGGTGTTCCAGATCGGCTCGATCACCAAGGTCTGGACGACGACGCTGGTGATGCAGCTGGTCGACGAGGGGAAGCTGGACCTGGACGCCCCGCTGGTCGAGGTGCTGCCCGAGCTCCAGCTGGGCGACCCCGACGTCGCCAAGCGGGTGACCATGCGACATCTGCTCACCCACACCAGCGGCATCGACGGCGACGTCTTCACCGACACCGGCCGCGGCGACGACTGCATCGAGCGGTACGTGGCCGCACTGGCCGACGTGGCGCAGAACCACCCGCTGGGCGCCACCTTCTCCTACTGCAACTCCGGCTTCACGCTGGTCGGCCGGGTGGTCGAGGTGCTCACCGGCCAGACCTGGGACGCCGCCCTGCGCGAACGGGTCATCGAGCCGCTCGGGCTCACCCACACCTCCACGCTGCCGGAGGAGGCGATCCTGCACCGCGCCGCCGTCGGGCACATCGCCGCCGAGCCCGGCGCCGAGCCGCAGCCGTCGCCGACCTGGCTGCTGCCCCGCTCGCTGGGCCCGGCCGGCCTGGTCAACGCCACCGCCCGGGACGTCACCGCCTTCGCGGCCGCACACCTGCGCGGGGGCGTGGCCGCCGACGGCACCCGGCTGCTGTCCGCGGAGTCGGCGGCGGCGATGACCAGCGCGCAGACCGCCCTCCCGGACACCTGGGCGATCGGCGAATCCTGGGGTCTGGGCTGGATCCGGTTCGACTGGCACGGGGCACGGCTGCACGGCCACGACGGCGGCACCCTGGGTCAGGGGGCGTTCCTGCGGGTGTTGCCCGGCGAGCGCCCGGGCGAGGGCCTGGTGGTGTCGCTGCTGACCAACGGCGGGGACATGCTGGACGTCTACGCCGACCTCTATCGCGAGGTCTTCGCCGAGCTGGCCGGGGTGACCATGGCCGACCGCCTGCAGCCGCCGGCCGAGCCACCGGCGGTGGACCTCACCCGCCACGTGGGCTCCTACGAGCGGAGCTCGGTGCAGACGGAGGTGTTCGAGCGCGACGGCGGGCTGGTGCTGCGCCAGACCGCGGTCGGCGCCGTGGCCGAGGCGACCGGCCAGCCGGTGCAGGAGCACGAGCTCGTGCCGGTGTCCGACGGACTGTTCGCGATGCGCGCCCCGGGTACCCAGGGCTGGACGGCGGTCACGTTCTACCAACTGGCCGACGGCAGCGCTTACGTGCACTCCGGCGGCCGCGCCAATCCGAGGAAGGGCTGATCCCCCGGTGACCCACCTGCTGCCCCACGACGTCCGACCCACCGAGTTCGACGCGCTGCTGCCGGCGATGCTGGCCGACCTCGAGGAGCTGGTGACCGTCGAGTCACCCTCGGCCGACCCGGCCGCAGTGGCCGCCGGGGCGGCCCGGGTGGCCCGGATGGGCGCGAAGGCGCTGGGGGCCGAGCCGGAGGTGCTGCTGCACGAGGGCTGCACGCACCTGCGCTGGCGGCTCGGTGCGGGCCCCCGCCGGGTGCTGCTGCTCTGCCACCAGGACACGGTCTGGCCACTGGGCACCCTGGCGGAGATCCCGTGGTCGGTGACCGACGGGGTGGTGCGCGGCCCGGGCTGCTTCGACATGAAGGCCGGCATCGTGCTCGTCTTCACCGCGCTGGCCCGGCTGCAGGCCGCGGGCGAGGACCTGGACGGGGTGACCGTGCTGGTCACCGGGGACGAGGAGGTCGGCTCCCCGACGTCGGCCGACCTGATCCGGGCCGAGGCCGCCGGCTGCGACGCGGTGCTCGTGCTGGAGGCCAGCGCCGACGGCGGTGCGCTCAAGACCGGCCGGAAGGGCGCCTCGATGTACGACCTCCTGGTGACCGGTCGGGCCGCCCACGCCGGGCTGGAACCGGAGAAGGGCGTCAGCAGCACCGTCGAGCTCGCCCACCAGGTGCTGGCGATCGCCGACCTGGCCGACCGGGCGCTGGGCACCACGGTCACCCCGACGGTGCTCACCTCGGGCACCACCACGAACACCGTCCCGGCCACCGGCCGGCTCAGTGTCGACGTCCGGGCGCGCACCGCCGCCGAGCAGGAGCGGGTCGACGCCGGGATGCGCGCGCTGACGCCGCAGCTGCCGGGTGCGGTCCTCGAGCTGCGCGGCGGGATCAACCGGCCGCCGCTGGAGGAGACCGCCTCGGCCGGGCTGTTCGCGCTGGCCACAGCGGTGTCGGCCCAGCTGGGCCTGCCGGCGCCGGCCGGGGTCACCGTCGGGGGCGCCTCCGACGGCAACTTCACCGCCGGCATCGGGGTGCCCACGCTGGACGGGCTCGGCGCGGTCGGCGGCGGGGCGCACGCCGTCGACGAGCACGTGCTCGCCGACCAGCTCCCCGGCCGGGCCGCGCTCCTCGCCGGCCTGGTGCAGGCAGTGCTGGACGGCGGGGGCCTTGGCGTCCCGGACGAAGACCGCCCCGGTGAATGAGCACCCCGCACCAAGCCCGGGCGGGACCACCGCACGGACCATGGGCGGTGTGACCGACCTGATCGCCGGGACCCCGCTGCCTCTGCCCGCCACCGGGCCGGGTGGTCAGGGTGCGGCCCGCGCCGGCGCCGGTGCGGCCTCGGTGGTCGCCGCGGAGGCCGCCGCCGCCTCGGGGGTGCGGGTCGTCGCGCTCACCGACCTGGCCGACCTGCGGGCCGTCCAGGCGCTCTTCGACTTCATCTGGCACCCCGCCCCGGACAACCGGCCGGTGACCGTGGAGCTGATGCGGGCGCTGACCAAGGCCGGCAACCCGCTGTTCGGTGCGTACGCCGACGGGCAGCTGGTCGGGGCCTGCGTGGCCTTCTTCGCCGCCCCGTCGGGCACCGCCCTGCACAGTCACGTCACCGGCGTCGCGCCGTCGGCGCAGCGACGCAGCGTCGGCCGGGCGCTGAAGCTGCACCAGCGGGCGTGGGCACTGCAGCACGGCCTCGACCGGATCAGCTGGACCTTCGACCCGCTCGTCCGGCGCAACGCCTGGTTCAACCTGGGCCGGCTGGCCGCCACCCCGGTGGAGTACCTGCCGGACTTCTACGGCCCGATGGGCGACACGATCAACGCCTCCGACCAGTCCGACCGGCTGCTCACCTGCTGGTCGCTGGAGGCACCCGCGGTGGTGCGAGCGGTCGCCGGCCAGCCGGTGGAGGTCGACCTGCCCGCCCTGCTGGCGGCCGGCGCGTCCGCCGTCCTGGCCGTGGGGCCCGACGGGCGCCCGGAGGCCCGGCCCGGGACGCCGGGGGTGCCCGCGCTGATCGCCGTCCCGGCCGACGTCGAGACACTGCGTGCCCGCGATGCCGCGCTGGCCGCGGAGTGGCGCATCGCCGTGCGGGCCGCCCTCGGCGGTGCGCTGACCGCAGGAGCCCGCGTGCGGGGGTTCGCCCGCGAGGGCTGGTACGTCGTCGACGGCCCGGGTCTCCCCGGCGCCCCTGAGGCCGGGAGGGCCACACCGTGAAGCTCGAGGCCGTGGAACTGCGCCGGATCCGGATGCCGCTGGTGGCACCGTTCCGCACGTCGTTCGGCAGTCAGACCGCCCGCGACATCCTGCTGGTGCGGGCGCGGACCGACGTGGCGGAGGGCTGGGGCGAGTGCGCCGCGCTGCCGGACCCGCGCTACTCCGCCGAGTACGTCGACGGCGTCGCCGACGTGCTGCGCCGGTTCTTCCTCCCCGCCGTCGCCGCCGTCCCCGAGCTCGACGCCAACGCCGTCGGCCGGGCGCTGGCGCCGTACTCCGGGCACTGGATGGCCAAGGCGTCGATCGAGACGGCGGTGCTGGACGCCGAGCTGCGCGCGGACGGGCGCTCCTTCGGCTCGTTCCTGGGCGCCGCCGTCGACCGGGTGCCCTGCGGGGTCTCGGTCGGGATCATGGACTCGATCCCGGAGCTGCTCGACGCCGTCGGCGGCTACCTGGAGCAGGGCTACCTGCGGATCAAGCTCAAGATCGAACCGGGCTGGGACGTCGAGCCGGTCCGCGCGGTCCGGGAGCGCTTCGGCGACGTCGCGCTGCAGGTCGACGCCAACACCGCCTACGCCGTCTCCGACGCCCGGCACCTGGCCCGACTGGACCCCTTCGACCTGCTGCTGATCGAGCAGCCGCTGGACGAGGACGACGTGCTCGGCCACGCCGAGCTGGCCCGCACGGTGCGCACGCCGATCTGCCTGGACGAGTCGATCACCTCGGCCCGCTCGGCCGCGGCGGCGATCCGGCTGGGCGCCTGCTCGATCGTGAACGTGAAGCCCGCCCGGGTCGGCGGGTACCTGGAGGCCCGGCGGATCCACGACGTGTGCGCCGCGCACGGCGTGCCGGTGTGGTGCGGCGGGATGCTGGAGACCGGGCTGGGCCGCGCCGCCAACGTGGCACTGGCCGCGCTGCCGAACTTCACCCTGCCCGGGGACACCTCGGCCTCCGACCGGTACTACGCCACCGACATCACCGAGCCGTTCCGGCTCGACGACGGGCACCTGCGGGTGCCGACCGGCCCCGGCCTGGGGGTCGAGCCCGACGCCGCGCTGCTCGAGGAGGTCACCACCTCGGTGGAGGAGATCGACCTGCGCTGAGGTGCCCGGTTCGTCCGACCGGACGAACCGGGCACCTCCGAGTCGTGCGGGAGGACTGTCCGCGCGGCCGCCGCCGCCCCTAGGGTCGGCCCGGTGAGCCTGCCTGCGAGCTCGGTCCCGGGTCTGTCCACGCTCGCCGCTGCCCCGGCGGCGGCGCACCGGGCCAGCCTCGGCCACGTCCTGGACCACCTGGGCACCACGCTGCTCGAGGTGGCCGCCGGCGACCCGACGGCCGACCTGGCCGAGCAGGGCGTCGGCGGGCTGGTCATCCACGACCCGGTCGACCCTCCGGCGCTGCCCTCCCGGGCGCTGGTGCTGGGCGTCGGCGTGCACGAGCCGGACGCCGTCCTCGACCTGCTGGAGCAGACCGCCGCCGCCGGCGGGGCCGGGCTGATCGTGCGGGCGCCGGCGCCCCCCGACCCACGGATCTCCGCGGTCGCCGAGCGCACCGGCACCGTGCTGCTCGCACTGACCCGCGGCGCCAGCTGGAACCAACTGGCCACCCTGGTCCGCTCGCTGCTCGGCGAGGGCGGGGTCGGCACCGCGGGCGCCGAGTCGCTGGGCGGGGTGCCGGGCGGGGACCTGTTCGCCCTCGCCAACGCGATCGCCTCGCTGCTGGACGCCCCGGTGACCATCGAGGACCGCAGCTCGCACATCCTCGCCTTCTCCGGCCGCCAGGACGAGGCCGACGAGTCGCGCATCCAGACCATCCTCGGCCGCCAGGTGCCCGACCGGTTCACCCGCCGGCTCGAGGCGCACGGGGTGTTCCGGCAGCTGTACGCCACCGACCGCCCGGTGTGGATGGCACCGGAGGTGCTCGGGATGCCGGAGGTGACCATCGCCCGGGTGGCGGTCGCGGTGCGGGCCGGCGACGAGATCCTCGGCACCATCTGGGCCGCCGTCGACGAGCCGCTGGACCCCTCGCGCGAGCGCAGCCTGGTCGACGCGGCGAAGCTGGTCGCCCTGCACCTGCTGCGGATGCGGGCCGGTGCCGACGTGGAGCGGCGGCTGGCCAGCGAACTGGTCGCCACGGCGCTGGAGGGCGGGCCGGGCACGGTCGACGCGCTGAGCCGGCTGGGGCTGGCCGACCGGCCGCTCATCGTGCTGGCGATGGGACTGACCGAGAACACCGACGAGCACGGCACCCTGACCCTGGCCCGGCGCGAGGCCGAGCGGCAGCGCTCCGCGGACGCGCTGGCCGTGCACCTGACCGCACTGCACCCCGGCTCCGTCGTCGCCCTGGTCGGCGGGGTCTGCTACGGCGTCCTGCCGGTCGGGGCGGACGCACCGACGGCGGACGCGCGGGCCGCCGCGGTGGCCACCGAGTTCCTGCAGCGCACCGGTGGCCGGGTGCCCGGGATGATCGGCGTCGGCACCGTCGCCCTCGACGTCTCGGCGCTGACCCGCTCCCGGGACGCCGCCGACCGGGCCCTGCGGGTGCTGCGCAACGGCACCACCTCGCGCCGGGTGGCCCGCGCCAGCGACGTGCACATCGAGTCGCTGATGCTGCAACTGGCCGACCTGGCCGCCGCCGAGGGACACCAGGCCTCGGGGCCGGTCGCCCGACTGGCCGAGTACGACGCCGCGCACCGCGCCCAACTGGTGGAGACGCTGCGCGCCTGGCTGGACGCCTTCGGGGACGCGATCGCCGCCTCCGCGAAGGTGCACGTGCACCCCAACACCTTCCGCTACCGGCTGCGCCGGATCGCCGAGGTCGGCGGGATCGACCTGGGCGACGCCGACTCCCGGTTCGCCGCGATGCTGGAGCTGCGGCTGCTGCGCTGGTGAACGGCTCGGTGACCGGTGCTCAGCCGGCCACCGCGCGGGCGAAGCGCTGCGACCACTCCGCGAGCCGCTCCCGCAGCTCGACCGGGGCGACCACGGTGAACTCCGCGCGGACGGCGCCCAGCACCAGGGCCGGCCAGTCCAGGTCGTCGGTCTCCAGGTGCAGCCGGCAGCGGTCCGGGCCCTCGTCGGTGACCCGCACCCACCGACCGACCCGGTCGCGGACGACCGCCGCCGGGGCCTCGACCACCGCCTCCACGACGGTCGGCGTGCGGAACTGGTCCATGCCCGCCCGGACGAATGCTGCGGCGTCCTCGGCCGGCAGCGGTCGCGGGGCGAACCGGGCCCCGGTGCCCCGCAGCCCGGACATCCGGTCCAGCCGGAAGGTGCGCCAGTCACCACGGGACGGGTCGTAGGCGACGAGGTACCAGCGGCGGCCCAGCGGCACGAGCCGGTGCGGCTCCACCAGCCGGTCCGCCGGTGGTCTCCCGGCCGCGGTGTAGGTGAACTCCAGCCGCTCGGTCTCCCGGCATGCCTGGGCGGCCGCCACCAGCACGCCCGGGTCGACCGCGGGGCCGCCGTCGGACCAGGGTGGGGCGGGCACGGTCATCGCCCGCAGCGCCTCCACCCGGCGGCGCAGCCGGGCGGGCAGCACCGGCAGCACCTTGGTCAGGGCCCGCACCGAGGGCTCGGCCATCCCGGCGCCCGCCCCGGCCGCCGCGGCCTGCAGCCCCACGGTGAGCGCCACCGCCTCGTCGTCGTCGAGCACCAGCGGCGGCAGCGCGGCCCCGGCGGCCAGCCGGTAGCCGCCGTCCACCCCGGGACGGGCCTCCACCGGGTAGCCGAGCTCGCGCAGCCGGTCCACGTCCCGGCGCAGCGTCCGCAGCGAGACGCCCAACCGGCCGGCCAGGTCGGCGCCGGCCCAGTCGCGGCGGCCCTGCATCAGCGAGAGCAGGCGCAGCGCACGGGAGGTGGGGTCGACCATGCGCTGAGACTGCCATCCATCGCGGACAGGATCTGGCACCGATGCCCGGCAGCATCGTCGGTACAAGATCCCATCGACGAGAGGGCACACCGATGACCACCACCCAGACCACCACCCCCACCCCTGTCACCGGCGAGCGGGCAGACCTGCTCGAGTCGCTCGCCAAGCACCGCATGTTCCTGATCCACACGGTGCAGGGGCTGACCGACGAGCAGGCCCGGCTGCGGCCCACCGTCAGCGAGCTGACCCTGGGCGGCCTGCTCAAGCACGTCACCGCCATGGAACGGATGTGGGCGGAGTTCATGGTGACCGGCCCGGCCACCTTCCCGGCGTTCGACGAGTCGACGGCGGAGGAGTGGGCGGCGGAGTTCGTGATGGGCCCGGACCAGACGCTGGCCGAGCTGCTCGCCGACGCCGCCACGGTCGCCCAGCGCACCGACGAGCTGGTCCGGACCCTGCCGAGCCTGGACGTCACGTACCCGCTGCCGGCGGCGCCGTGGTTCGAGCCGGGCGCCCGGTGGTCCGCCCGCCGGGTCGTGCTGCACATGATCGCCGAGATCGCCCAGCACGCCGGCCACGCCGACGTCCTGCGCGAGACCATCGACGGCCAGAAGTCGATGGGCTGACCGAGGGCCGGCGCACCCCGGTCAGCTGGGGCGGCCGGCCAGCGGCTCGTGCGCCGGCGCGAAGTGGCAGGCGGCGGCGTGCCGGTGGTCGGCCGTCGGCTCGGTGGTCCGGCACACCTCCCGCTCCGGGTGGACGAGCGGCCCGATCGGGCAGCGCGGGTGGTACCGGCACCCCGGTGGCGGGGCGTGCGGGTCGGCGGGCTCCGCGGCCGCCACCACCGCCGGCGTCGGGTCGGGGGCGGGCCGATCCGAGCGGGCGTGCGCGGAGTCGGGCACGGCTGCGAGCAGGTCCCGGGTGTAGGGGTGCTGCGGGTCGGCGAGCACCTGCTCGGCCGGCCCGTGCTCGACGATGCGGCCCAGGTACATCACGGCGATCTCGCTGGCCACGTACCGGACGACGGCCAGGTTGTGCGAGATGAACAACATCGAGGTGCCCAGTTCCCGCTGCAGCCGGCGCACCAGGTTCAGCACCGTGCCCTGGATGGAGACGTCGAGCGCGGAGGTGATCTCGTCGGCGACGACCACCGCGGGCCGGGCGGCCAGCGCGCGGGCCAGCGCCACCCGCTGCCGCTGACCGCCGGACAGCTGGCCGGGGTAGGCGCCGGCCCGGGCCGGGTCCAGCTCGACCAGGTCCAGCAGCCGGGCCACCTCACGCCGCCGCTCGGCCGACCGGACCCCGCGCGGCACCGCCTCCGCGACGCTGTCCCCGATCGTCATCCGCGGGTCGAGCGAGGAGTACGGGTCCTGGAAGACCATCTGCACCGGCCGCGGGCCCGATCCGTGCCGCAGCGGCTCCCCGTCGAGCAGGATCCGACCCCCGGACAGCGGCGTGAGGCCCACGGCCGCGCGGGCCAGCGTCGACTTGCCCGAGCCGGACTCCCCCACCAGGCCGACGACCGCGCCGTCCGGCACCGTGAGGCTCACCCGGTCGACGGCGGTCATCGCCCGCCGCCGGGAGCCGTACCGGACGCTCACGTCGTCGAACCGCAGCTCGCTCATGCCCGCTCCCCCAGGGAGACCGCCACCGGCGCAGCACCGGGGACGGCGCGGTCGGTGACCTCACCGGCGTGCCAGCAGGCCACCCGCCAGCCGGCCCCGTCGTCGGCGAGGGCCGGGTCCTCGTCGGTGCACCGCGCCGACGCCAGTGGGCACCGGGGCGCGTAGGCACAGCCCGGCGGCTGGTGCGCCGGGTCGACCGGCCGGCCGGGGATGACCGGCAGCGGCGCGTCCAGGTCGACGTCCATGTCGGGGACCGCGGCCACCAGCGCCCGCGTGTAGGGATGGCGGGCTCCGGTGTCGAGCTCGGCCGCCGGCAGGTCCTCCACCACGCGGCCGGCGTACATCACCAGCACCCGGTCACACACCTGCCCGACGACGGCGACGTCGTGGCTGATCAGCAGCAGCGCCACGCCGTCGGCGGCGCGCACCGCGGCCAGCAGGTCCAGCACCTGCCGCTGCACGGTCACGTCCAGCGCGGTGGTCGGCTCGTCGGCGACGATCAGCGTCGGCTCGCCCATCAGGCCCATGCCGATCATCGCCCGCTGCCGCATCCCGCCGGAGAACTCGTGCGGGTACTGGTGCGCGCGGCGCTCGGCCGCGGGCACCCGGACACTGCGGAGCCGGTCGACGGCGCGGTCCAGCGCCTGCCGCCGGTTCATCCCCTGGTGCTCCTCGGCGACCTCGGCCAGCTGACGCCCGATCCGGCGGGTCGGGTTGAACGACGTCATCGGGTCCTGGAAGACCATCGCGAACGAGGTGCCCAGCAGCCGGCGGTGGCTGCGCTCGGACCCGGTCAGCAGGTCGGTGCCCTGGAACTCCAGCCGGTCCGCGGTGACCTCGCCGGGCTGCTCGACCAGCCGGGCGATCGCCAGTGCGGTGAGCGACTTGCCCGAGCCGGACTCCCCGACGACCCCGACCGCCTCGCCCCGGCCGATCCGGAAGCTCACCCCGCGGACCGGGCGCACCAGCCCACGGGGCCCCGGGAAGGTCACCGAGAGGTCCTGGACGTCGAGCACCGGCCGGTCCGCCGCCGGGCCGGGGTCGGTGGCCGGGGTGCCGTCGTCGGTGACCGGGGCCGGCACGGTGTCGGCCCGGGAGCCCCCGGGCACCGGGTACGCCCCGTTCACGGCGGCGGTCAGCCCGATGCCCTTGGCCACCGCCTCACCGAACAGGTTGAACGCCAGGCCGGCGACGACGATCGCGACGCCGGGGGCCAGCGCCGCCTCCGGGTGGATGTAGATGCCGCTGAGCCCGTCCTGGAGCAGCCGCCCCCAGTCGTAGCTGGGCGCCTGCACGCCCAGACCGAGGAAGGACAGCCCGGCGAAGGCCAGCAGTGCGCCGCCGGCGCCGATCGTCGCGTTCACCACCAGTGGCTCGCCGATGTTGGGCAGCACGTGCCGCAGGAGCACCCGCACCCGGCCCACCCCGGCGATGCGGGCGGCGGCGACGAAGTCGCGGTCGGCGATCCCGGCGGCCAGCGTGTGGGAGAGCCGGGCGAAGGAGGGTGCACCGGCGAAGCCGATGGCCAGCACCGCCCCGGTCGCCCCCACCCCGAAGACGACGGCGAAGAAGAGCGCCAGCAGCAGCCCGGGGAAGGCGACGGCGATGTCGACCCCTGCGGTCACCAGCCGCCCGGCGCGCCGGCCCAGCAGCAGCGGCGCGGTGCCCAGCAGCAACCCGAGGACCACCGCGATCAGCGTCGCCAGCAGCGCCAGGCCGATGGACAGCCGAGTCGCCACCAGCACCCGGGCGAACAGGTCGCGGCCCAGGGCATCGGTGCCCACCCAGTGCTCACCGGAGGCGCCCTGCATCGCTGCGGTGGTGTCCACGGTGTCGGCCGCGTCGGACCAGAACACCGGGCCGAACACCGCAAGCAGGAGCACCACGGCCAGCAGCAGGCCCGCGCCGGCGCCGACCGGGGTGCGGAGCACGGCGAGCCAGCGGGCCCGCGCCGCCGACCGCCGGGTGGGGGCGGCGGCCGGCTGGTCGGCGGCGGTGGGCGGCATCGGTGCGGTCGTCATCGACTCAGCTCTCCCGGATGGCCGAGCGCGGGTCCAGCAGCGCGAGCACCACGTCGACGGTCAGGTTCACCAGCAGCACCCCGGCGCCGTAGACGAGCACGATGCCCTGCACCACGGAGTAGTCCTTGAGCAGGATCGAGGAGACGATCGTGCTGCCCAGCCCCGGCCAGGCGAAGACGTTCTCCACCAGCACCGTGCCCGCGACCAGCGCGCTGAGCAGCAGCCCGCCCAGCGTGATCGTCGCGGTCAGCGCGTTCGGCATGGCGTGCCGGAGGTAGACCTTCGGCGCCGGGAGGCGTTTGGCCCGGGCGGTGCGCACGTGGTCGGCCTGCAGCACCGAGAGCATCTCCACCCGCAGGATCCGGGCCAGCGCGGCGGCCGGCCCGACGGCCAGGGCCAGCACCGGCAGGACGTAGGAGCTCGCACCCCGCTGGCCGGCCACCGGCAGCCAGCCCAGCTGGACGCCGAAGACGTAGACCAGGCCGACGCCGAGCAGGAAGTCCGGGACCGCCCCGGCGACGACGCTCGCCGAGGAGAACGCCAGCTCGCGGCGACGGGCGCGCCCACCCCGGGTCAGCACGCCCATCGCCACCCCGATCGGGACGGCGAGGGCCACGACCACCAGGAACGCCAGCACCGCCAGCTGCGCCGTCGCCGGCAGCCGCTGGGAGATCACCTCCGAGACCGGCAGCCGGGAGGTGAGCGACGTCCCGAGGTCGCCGGTGAGGACGCCCTGCAGGTAGTGCACGTACTGCAGCCACAGCGGGTCGTCCAGGCCGAGGGACGCCCGCCGGGCCGCCACCAGCGACGCCGGCGCGGTCGGCCCCAGCGCCGCCCGGACCGGGTCACCCGGGATCAGGTGGATCATCAGGAACGACGCGGTGACCAGCACCCACAGCGAGACGACGAGCCGGC
Source organism: Modestobacter sp. VKM Ac-2979 (assembly GCF_026967995.1). Classification (NCBI taxonomy): domain Bacteria; kingdom Bacillati; phylum Actinomycetota; class Actinomycetes; order Geodermatophilales; family Geodermatophilaceae; genus Modestobacter; species Modestobacter sp. VKM Ac-2979. The sequence goes on along the minus strand of NZ_JAPVBO010000007.1, from coordinate 103,759 downwards.
CGGCGCGCCGGGCGGCGAACCGCAGCCACGGGCTGTCGAGTGCCGCGTCCACCCCCCGGCGCCCCGCCGTCGCGCCGGGCGCCGCCGTCGCGCCGGTCGCCGTCGCCGTGCCGGTCGTCGTCGTCGTGCTCGTCACCGTCACCCCCTCCCCGCCGCCTGCGTCGTCGTCCGGGGCCGGGTCAGTCGACCATCCGGATGCTGGTCGGCTGGAGGACGTCGACGACCTCGAACTCCGCGCCGCTGCCGAAGAAGCTCACGTCCTGGTTGGCGAACGGGACGACGTCGGCGTCCCGGACCAGGGCGGCCTCCGCCTCCAGCCAGGTGTCGCAGCCCTCCGTGCCGATCATGGTCATCGCCTCGGCCACCAGCTGGGTGTAGTCGGCGTTGTCGATGGCGGCGAAGTTGTTGCCGTCGGGCACCGTCGGGCCGGACAGGAAGGGCACCAGCTGGTCCGGGCTGCTGACGTTGACCGGGATCCAGGCGACGTCCCAGTCACCGGTGCCGAAGATGGTCTCGACCGCGGCGGTCTCGTCCTTCGGCGTCGTCGTCACCTCGGCGCCGAGCTCGGTCCAGGCGGCGACGACGAGCTCGGCGGCCGCGGAGCCCGGCGCGCCCAGCGCGCTGTCGTAGAGGAACGTCAGCTCCAGCCGTTGGCCGTCCTTGCTGCGCACGCCGTCGGCGCCGGCCTCCCAGCCCGCCTCGTCGAGCAGCTGCTGGGCGGCCGCCAGGTCGTACTCGGGCAGCGCGCCGGAGATCGAGTCGCCGGGGCAGGAAGCCGGGGCGGAGGCGGCGAACGTGGTGCCGGGTCCGCCGCGGCCGGCGGTGATCACCTCGGCCAGCTGGTCCAGGTCGACCGCCTGGGTCAGCGCCATCCGCACCGCCGGGTCGGCCGTGGGGTGGCCCTCGCCGTGGTGGTACCACATCTCGCCCAGCACCGCGGTGACGGTCGCGTCGAACAGGCCCTCCTCGGCCAGCCGCTCGGCGTCCGGGCCCAGGATCTGGGCGGCGCTGAGCCCGCCGGACAGCAGCAGGTTCGCCGAGGTGGTCTCGTTGCCGACGACCTGCGCCACGATCTCGTCGGGCATGCCCTCGACGTCGGTGCCTGCGCCGTCGGGGCCCCAGGTGTACCCCTCGCGCAGGGTGTAGGTGTAGTGGTCGCTGGGGACGGCCTCGGTGAGCTCGTAGGGCCCGGTGCCGAGGGTCTCCGCGGCCAGCTGGTCGCGGTCCTCCAGGCCTGCGGCGCAGACCATCGGGACGCCGGCCAGGCCCTCCAGCACGAAGGGCGCGGGCCCGGCCAGGTCCATGGTCACGGTGCCGGTGGCGTCGTCCGCGGTGGCCTGGACGCCGGCCGGCACGAAGACCCCGAGGAACGGGCTCTGGTTGGCCGGGTCGGCGATCCAGTTGAGGTTGGCCGCCGCGTCGCTCGCGGTGAAGGGCGAACCGTCGGAGCAGGTGACGTCGTCGCCGATGGTCAGGGTGACGGTCTCGGCGTCGACCGTCCACTCCTCGGCGATCCCCGAGACGACCTCCCCCTCGCTGTCGATGAACACCAGGGAGTCGTAGGCGAAGTGGCTGAGCTGGAAGAGGTCGCTGGCCGCCGAGGCCTGCGGGTCGAGGTTCCCCGGGTCGGAGGACAGCGCCATGGTGAAGGTGCCGCCGTCGACGACCTCACCGCTGCCGCCACCCCCGTCGTCTCCGCCACCGCACCCGGCGAGGAGGAGCGTGGCGGCGGAGACGCCGACGCCGGTCCGGATGAGCCTCATGGTGTGTCCTCTCCTGATGCGGCGGTTGCGAGAAGGCTGCCGCGCGACAGCCGCAGGTTCTTCGTCCGGACGGACGAGGCCGACCGCACCGGCTCGTCGTGGGTGACGAGCCGGCCGGGCGGTGTCATCCGGCGACCCGCGGGACGGCGCGGCCGATGTGCATGAACCGCGCATGACCGGCGCCGTCGTCGCCGAGGAAGGCGAAGGGCACGTGCAGGCCGGACTGGGCCTGCACCGGGATCAGCGTGTCCGGGGCGAAGGAGACCAGCTCGCTGCGCTCGGGCTGCTCGCCCATCTCCAGGGCGATGTCCTTGGGGCGCATCTCCAGCCAGATCCGGCCGTCGTCGTCCTGGCTGACGACCAGGTCGGCCACCCGGCTGCTGTACGTGCCGGCGTACCGCGTCGCGTCGACCCGGGGCGGGTCGACCGGCGGCACCGGCAGCGCCCGGAGCTGCACGTCGGCCAGCTCCCGCAGCACGTGGCCCACGACGTCCCGGTACAGCCCGTAGGGGTCCCCGCCGTTGGTGAGCAGCACGACCGCGATGCCCTGCTCGGGCAGGACCCGCAGGAACGAGGCCTGGCCGATGGTGTTGCCGTCGTGCCCGATGACCGGGGTGCCCTGGCCGTCGAACAGCTCCCAGCCCAGCCCCCAGGCGTCGCCCATCACCCGGATGTCGGGGAGGTCCACCTGGCGTTCCTGCATCGCCGCGACCGTGCCGGCGTCCAGGACGCTCGACCCGTCGGCGGCCTTGCCCGCCTCCAGGTGCATCCGGGCGAAGGCGAGCAGGTCCCGTGCCCGCATCGACAGCATCGAGCCGGCCGGGGCGTTGGACCGGGCCATGGCCCACATCGGTGCCGGCACCTCCGCGGCGTCCGGCTCGGGGCGCACGTGGCCGACCGCGACCCGGTGGACGATCGCCTCGTACGGGCTGGCCGCGGCGTGGGTGAGGCCGAGGGGGGTGAACAGGCGCTCCGCCAGGCACTCGTCGAACGGCTTGCCGCGCAGCACCTCCACCAGCCGGCCGAGGACGCAGTAGCCGGCGTTGTTGTAGGAGAACTGCTCGCCGGGTGGGAAGAGCTGTGCCACGTCGCCGAGCCCGGCGACGTAGCGCTCCAGGGCGTCGTCGCCGCGGCCGGTGTCGGTGAACACGTCGCCCTCGAAGCCGGCGGTGTGGCTCAGCAGCTGGCGCACGGTGAGGGTGCGTGCCGCCGACTCATCGGCCAACGTCAGGCCGGGCAGGTGCCGGCTGACCGGGTCCTCCAGGGCGACCAGGCCCTCGTCGACCAGCTGCATCACCAGGGTCGCCGTCCAGACCTTGGTGATCGAGCCGATCTGGAACAGCGTGTCCGGTGTCGCGGCCACCTCGGTCACGGTGCTGAGCACCCCGGCGGCGGCGTCGACCACCTCACCCTCGGCGAGCACCGCCACCCCGGCGGCCGGCACCCCGTGCTCGGCCAGCAGCGCCGGCAGGCGGTCGCGGATCCAGGCTCCGACCTCGTCCAGCTTCGTCATGCGGGCACCGTAGGAGCGCTGGTCAGCTGGTTGTTCGTGGTCGCGGCCAGCGCTGCGCGGGCGCCTTCGTCGGCGCCGACGAAGATCCGTGACGGCCGGCGCGGCAGGCTGCGCCCGTGGGTCGGACCGGCCCCGGACGCCGACCGGACGGAGCAGCAGATGACCACGGCCACACGCCCTGCGATCGACCAGCAGCACTGGCAGCAGCGACTGGACGAGCTGGCCCGGCGACACGGGGTGCCCGGCGCGACGCTCGCCGTCCTGCGGCTGGGCGCCGACGGCGGCGCGGACGAACTGGTGGAGGCCGCCACCGGTGTGCTGAACATGGGGACCGGGGTGGAGGTGACCACCGACTCGGTGTTCCAGATCGGCTCGATCACCAAGGTCTGGACCGCCACGCTCGTGATGCAGCTGGTCGACGAGGGCAAGCTCGACCTCGACGCCCCGCTGGTCGAGGTGCTGCCCGAGCTCCAGCTCGGCGACCCCGACGTCGCCAAGCAGGTGACCATGCGGCACCTGCTCACCCACACCAGCGGCATCGACGGCGACGTCTTCACCGACACCGGCCGCGGCGACGACGTGCTGGAGAAGTACGTCGCGGCGCTGGCCGACGTGGCACAGAACCACCCGCTGGGCGCCACCTTCTCCTACTGCAACTCCGGGTTCAACCTCGCCGGGCGGGTGGTCGAGGTGCTCACCGGCAAGACCTGGGACGCCGCCCTGCGCGAGCGCATCATCGAGCCCCTCGGGCTCACCCACACCTCCACGCTGCCGGAGGAGGCGATCCTGCACCGCGCCGCCGTCGGGCACATCGAGCCGGGCGAGGACGCCGACCTGCAGCCGACGACCACCTGGCTGCTCCCCCGCTCGCTCGGCCCGGCCGGCCTGGTGAACGCCACCGCCCGCGACGTCACCGCCTTCGCCCGGCTGCACCTGCGCGACGGCCGCGGCCCGGACGGCGACGTGCTGCTGTCCGCGGCCGCCACGACCCGGATGCAGGAGCTGCAGACCGACCTGCCGGACAAGTACTCCCTCGGTGACTCGTGGGGGCTGGGCTGGATCCGGTTCGACTGGGACGGCGAACGGCTCTACGGCCACGACGGGACGACGATCGGGCAGAACGCCTTCCTGCGGGTGCTGCCCTCCCAGGGCCTCGCGGTGGCGCTGCTGACCAACGGCGGCCACCCCCGCGACCTGTACAGCGAGCTGTACCGCGAGCTGTTCGCCGAGCTCGCCGGGGTGCAGATGGCCGGGCAGCTGGAGCCGCCGGCCACCGCGCCGGACGTGGACCACTCCGGCTACGTGGGCACCTACGAGCGCAGCTCGATCACCACCGAGGTGTTCGAGCGCGACGGTGGGCTGGTGCTGCGGATCATCCCGACCGGGGAGGTCGCCCTGTCCACCGGCGCGACCGTGGAGGAGATGGAGCTGCACCCGGTCGAGCAGGGCCTGTACGCCACCCGGGCGCCGGGCGAGGAGACCTGGATGGCGGCGGTCTTCTACTCGCTGCCCGACGGCAGCGAGTACCTGCACTACGGCGCCCGCGCGCAACCGCGGAAGGCCTGATGCCCGCACCGGTGGCCGACCTCGTCCTGACCGGCGCCCGGGTCATCGACCCGGAGACCGGCCTGGACGGGGTGCGGGCGGTGGGGATCACCGGCGGCGCGATCACCTCGGTCGGCGAGGCGGCGCCGCCGGCCCGGGAGGTGTGGGACGTCGCCGGGCAGGTGCTGGCGCCCGGCTTCATCGACCTGCACAGCCATGCGCAGAGCACCACCGGGCTACGGCTGCAGGCCCTCGACGGCGTGACCACCGCGCTGGAGCTGGAGGCCGGGGTGCTGCCGGTCGCCGGCGCCTACGCACGGGCCGAGGCGGAGGGCCGGCCGGTGAACTTCGGGTTCTCCGCGTCCTGGGCCGACGCCCGGATGCACGTGCTCGACGGGGTGCCGTTGGTGGCCGACGCCTCGCTGGACCTGTTCGCCACCCACCAGTCGCTGCCGAACTGGCGCGGTCCGGCGAGCGACCGGGACGTCGGCCGCATCCTGGACCTGCTGGCCGACGCGGTCGGCGAGGGCGCGCTGGGCATCGGGGTGCTGGTCGGCTACGCACCGGACAGCGGCCGGGCCGAGTACTTCCGGCTGGCCGGTCTCGCCGCCCGACTGGGCGTGCCGACCTTCACCCACACCCGCTTCATCTCCACTGCCGAGCCGGGCACCTCGCTGGAGGGCGCCCTGGAGGTGATCGCCGCCGCGGCCGGCACCGGGGCGCACATGCACATGTGCCACGTGAACAGCACCTCCACCCGGATGATCGACGAGGTCGCCGGCGCGATCGACGCCGCCCGGGTGGGCGGCGTCAGCGTCAGCACCGAGGCCTATCCCTACGGCGCCGGCGCCACGGTCATCGGCGCGGCGTTCCTCGCCCCCGAGCTGCTGCCCCGGCTGGGGATCGGCCCACGGCAGCTGACCTACCTGCCCACCGGGGAGCGGGTCGCCGACGACCGCCGGCTGGCCGAGCTGCGCGCGACCGACCCCGGCGGCGGCGTGGTGGTGCACTTCCTCGACGAGGACGACCCGGCCGACCTCGCCGTCCTGGAGCGGTCGTTCACCCTGGCCGACACCGCGATCGCCACCGACGCGATGCCCTTGGTCGCCCCGGGCGGAGGCCCCGCACCGGATTCCTGGCCACCTCGACCGGACATGGTCACCCACCCGCGCTCGGCCGGTTCCTACGCGCGGACGCTGCGCTGGCTGGTGCGTGAACGAGGTCTGCTCAGCCTGACCGAGGCGCTGCGCCGCTCGTCGCTGCTGCCGGCACAGATCCTGGAGGGCGCCGTCCCGGCGATGCGCCGCAAGGGCCGGGTACAGGTCGGCGCTGACGCCGACCTCGTGGTCTTCGACCCGGACACGGTCACCGACCACGCGACGTACACCCAGGTCGCGCCGTCCAGCGGCTTCCGGCACGTGCTGGTCGCCGGGACGCCGGTGGTCCGGGACGGGGAGCTGCGCACCGACGTGCTGCCCGGCCGGGCGGTGCGCTCGGGCGCGGTCTGACGGGTCTGCCGCGGCCTGCGCCGCCTGCGCCGCCTGGGCGACGGACCGGACCGGGGACCGGGTCACGGATCGGCCGCGATCGAGCCCGGTGAGGGCTGCGCCGGGTCCGACCGGGTACGCCTCGTGGGTGATCCGCATCCGCCCGGCGCTCGTCGCCGGTGCCCTGGCCGTGCTGCTCGGCTCCACCGGGTGCGTCGTCGCCTCGCCCTCCGGGTCCGACGCCCTCGTCGCGTCCGGCCCGGCACCGCAGTCGGCACCCGCCGGGGATGCGGCGGCACCGGCCGAGGACCAGATCGCCCGGGCGGTGTTCGACCGGGTGAACGAGGAGCGGGAGGCCCGCGGGCTGGAACCGGTGGCCTGGAACGACGCGCTGGCCACGGTCGCCCGCGACTGGAGCACGGAGATGGCCGACACCGGGCAGTTCGAGCACCAGGACATCCAGTCGCTGTTGCAGGGCGACGAGCTGTCCGGGTTCCGGGCGGTGGGCGAGAACATCTTCTCCGCGACCGGCCCGGTGCCGGCCGGGACGATCCACGCCGGCTGGATGCGCTCGGACGGCCACCGGGCCAACGTGCTCAACCCCGGCTGGGACCGGCTCGGGGTGGGCGTCCACTGCGGCCCCGACGGGTCGGTGTGGGCGACCCAGGAGTTCGGCCGGACGGCGGGTGCCGACCGGCCGGCGGTCGCCAGCACCACGCCGCCGGTCGAGCCGATCACCCGCCCAGCCGACGACGGCCCCACCTGCTGACGCCGGCCCGCTCCGCCGCCCGGGGATTGCCCGACGCCTCCGGTCGGGTAGGCCCGCCCCGATGACCTCCGCCCTCTCCGTGCCGCAGCTGCGCGCGCTCACCCGGACCCGCGGTCGGCTGGCACGGACCCGCGACCGGCGGCCGCGGCCTGCGGGGGCGGTCGGCCACCTGCGGCCACCTGGTGTACCTGGAGTCCTTCGCCGCCTTCTCCGAGCGGTACGGGACCACGTCGCCGGCCACCGCCGTCCTCCTGGGACTCTGGCGGCTGCTGGCCGACGCGATGCTGCTGGTCGGGTACCGGGTCATGCTGCGTCGGGCGCCGCGCCGACACCAGTCCGAGAAGACGTGATCGTGCGGGGCACGGGACACAGGAGCAGACGATGATCCGCCGGGCGAGGGCCACCGGCCGCCGAGACCGCCACCTGGACGGCGGCCCTCCTGCCGACGACGAGCACGCCGAGCGGCCGGCCAGCACGGAGTCCCCCACCGTCCCCTCGCCCACTCGACCTGCCGTCGCCGCACCGGTCCAGCCGAGCGTGATGCCCGCCTGGGCGCTGCGGACGATGGCCGTGGGCGGGGCCACGCTGGCGCTCGCGGCCGTCGTCTGGCTGGTCTTCTGGCTGCTCTTCCGGCTGCCCATGCTGACCTTCGCGGTGGCGGTCGCGGTGCTGCTGACCGCGCTGAGCGCCCCGGTCGCCGGCCGGCTGCGGCGGGTGGGCGTGCCCGGCGGTCTGGCGGCGCTGGGCGCCGTCCTGCTGCTGCTGGGTGTGCTGGCCGGCATCGGCTTCCTGATCGGCTTCCGGGCCGCCGCGACCCTGCAGGACCTGACCCGGCCGCTGGCGGCCGGGATCGACCGGATCCGGGTGTGGCTGATCGAGGGTCCGCTGCAGCTGGACGCGCAGCAGGTCGCCGACGTCCGCAACGACATCGTCACACGGCTGTACGAGGCCACCCCGAGCCCGGGTGCCGGGGCACAGCTGGGCCTGTTCGCACTGGGCGGGCTGGTGCTGATCGTCTTCCTGGTGTTCTTCCTGCTCAAGGACGGCGCCGGGATGTGGGCCTGGCTGCTGGCCCGGGTGCCCGACCGGAGCCGGGCGAGGGTCGACGGCGCCGGGCTCGCGGCCTGGGACACGCTGGCCGGCTACGTCCGCGGCGTGATCGTGGTGGCCCTGATCGACGCCGTCGGCATCGGACTGGCGCTGCTCGTCCTGGGTGTGCCGTTGTGGCTGTCGTTGACGCTGCTCACCTTCATCGGCGCCTTCGTCCCGATCGTCGGCGCGACCGTCAGCGGCGCGGTGGCGGTGCTGGTCACCCTGGTCACCAACGGGGTGACCGATGCGGTCATCGTGCTGGTGGTCGTGCTGGTGGTCCAGCAGGTCGAGGGCAACGTGCTGCAGCCGCTGATCATGGGCCGGGCGGTCCGGCTGCACCCGGTCGTCATCCTGCTGGGGGTCACCGCCGGAGGCCTGGTCGCCGGCGTGCCCGGTGCCCTGCTGGCGGTCCCGATGCTCGCGGTGGTCTACCGCGTCGTGGAGCACCTGCGGACTCACCCCGCGTCCGACGAGCCGCTCGACGGGTCGGACCGCCCGCTGCCGGCCGCGGCTCCCCCGGCCTGACCGGCGGTCGCCCCCGGGCGGCTCAGTCGACGGCCGACGCCCCGGTCAGCTCCACCTGGTCGGCGGCGATGGCGATCTGCCCGGCCTCGCCGGCGAAGAAGGCGTCCGGGTCGTCGAAGACCACGGCCGCGGCGATCCCGAAGTCCCGCTCGAAGGTCTCCGGGTCCACCGTCGTCGCGGTGCCGGTGACCCGGACGACGTCCTGCACCGCCAGCGGCGGGACCGGGGTCGCCGACACCACCGCCACGGCTCGCCCGGAGCCGGTGGAGACGCGGAACGCGGTGCCGATGTCGGTGGTGGCGATCAGGCCGACGACCTCGGCCCGCACGGACACGTCCTCGCCGTCGGTGAACTGCGGGGTCGGCTCCACGGGCGGCTCGGTCGGGTCGCCCTCGTCGGGCTCGGCCGTCGGCTCGGCGGTGGACTCGGACTCCAGCGCCCCGACCCGCCGCTCCAGCGCCTCGATCTCGTCCCGGACGTCCTGGAGCTCCTCGGCCGTGACCTCGGGCTCCACCGGCGCCGGGTCCTGCCCGCAACCGACGAGGCCGGTCGTGACGACGAGGAGCACGCCGAGCGGGAGCGCCCGACGCCGCCAGCCGGCAGCAGGTCCTCGCAGCCGACGGTGGTCCCTGGTCATCTCGCTCCTTCGCTCGTCAGCGGTCGGCCGGGGGTCTGCGCGACCGGTGGGCGGTCCGTCCCCGAGGGCCTACCCGGTCGGGGCAGCAGGTAGGCCGCCAACGTAGACGGCAACGGTCGGGCAGGACCTCTCCGGCACCCGGCGACCGACCGCACCCCCCGGGGATGGCGCGAGGTGGCCCGAGCTGGTCAGCGCAGGTCCCGCCGCATGACCAGGCGTGGCATCCCGCTCGCCACGGCGTCGGTGGTGCCGACCACGCGGAAGCCGGCTCGTTCGAACATCGACCGGGTCCCGACGAACGACATCGTCAGGTCCATGCGCCCCGGGGGGTCGACCGGGTGCGCCTCGACCGCAGGGGCACCGTGCTCGGCGGCGAAGGCGACCGCCCCCTCGATCAGTGGCGCCGTCACCCCCTGACGACGGTGGCCCGAGCGGACCACGACGCACACGATGCTCCACACCGGCAGGTCGTCGACCGGCCGGATGAGACGCGAGCCGGCCAGCCGGGTGATCTCCGCGCGCGGGCCGATGTTGCACCAGCCCACCGGTTCACCGTCCCGGTAGGTGACCACCCCCGGAGGATGATCGCGCTCGCACAACCGCCGCATGGCCTGCTCCCGGCTCCCCCCGCCGAGCTCCTCGATCTCGGCGGCACGCAGCCGGTGGGACAGGCACCAGCAGTGGTTGGCACGGCGGGTGCGGTTGACGACGTCAGCGAAGTCCTCGAAACGGTCCGGGGTCACGGGGTGCGTCTCCCAGGTCATGGACGCACTCCACCACGACCTGCCGACGATCCGCGCCGCCGTCCCCCGCCGGAGCCGTGCGGGGAGCTCAGCCACGGAGCTCCGACCGCAGGACGCGTCGTGCCGCCTGCGTCAGCTGTCACCGGCCGTTCGGATGTCCGTCCAACGGTCAGGGCAGTGCGTAGGCGGCGGGACGGATCTCCAGCCTGCCGTCGGTCGGGTCCTCGGAGAACAGCAGGGCCCCCGACTGCCGGCTGTCCGGGGCGAGGTAGGAGAACGTGGCGGTCGCCTGCTGGACCTCGCTGCCGTCGCGGGTGAGCACCCCTGTCACCTCGACCTGCTCGGCCGTCTGGCCACCCTCGTTGACCACCTCGATGGGCACTGCCCAGCCGCCCTCGACCTGCTGCGCCGCCGCCGCCGTGACCGACAGCTGGGGGCCGCCGTCGCGCACGACGACGGCCTGGTGGACGAGGAAGGCGAGGACCAAGAGGACCACCACGGCCCCGAGGGCGCCGAGCAGGTACTCGCCGCGGCTGGTGTCGCTGTCGGCGGTCCCGGTCTCGTCCCGGTCATCGGCGTCGCTCACGTCGTCCTCACAGGATCAGCCGGGCGGCCGCCGCACCCAGGCTCGCCGGCAGCGCCAGGACGACGGCCTCGGTGACGGCCATGGCCGGACCCACCCCGTCGAACCGGCCGAACGTCCACAGCAGGTAGGCCGACACGACCAGCGCGATGACGTAGCCGACGACGGTCAGGGTGAGGAACGAGCGCAGCACCCCGCCGACGGCCGGCTCCTGCCCCCGGAACCCCACCGAGTACACGAAGCCGTGCATCAGGAGCAGGCACAGGACGACGAGGGCCACCGGGTGCCAGGCGCCCATCTCCGCCGCTAGCAGCACGACCTCCTCGGTGGGGGCGATGTTGGCCGCGAAGACGACCGCACCCGCCGCCATCAGGAGCAGCTCGCCGCCGTAGGTGGTGGTCGGGACCCGACGGCCGCCGACGCCCAGCTGGCTGCGTGCGAACGATGCGCCGACGGCGGCCGGGAGCATCTCCAAGCTGATGATCGACAAGGCGTCCTGCCAGCCCTGCACGGGCCTGATCACCGCGAGCACCCCGAGGACCAGCGCCGTCGCCACCGCGGCCATCACGAAGGCCACTCCCGCGTCGGCGAGGTAGCCGGGCCAGCCGACCCCGGGCATCCCGGCGCCGAAGTGCTGGGAGAGGAAGACGACGAGCAGCACGGTCGCCGCCAGGAGCAGGCCGAGGCGGTACCTCGGGATGGACAGACCCAGCTCCCAGATCTCCATGGTCATCAACAGCGGTAGGGCGAACAGCAGCGCACCGCCGAACGCACGGCCGCTGCTCTTGGCCAGCAGGTGCTCGTTCTCGGTCCGGGGTGGCCCTGCCTGGTCGCCCCGATCCGCCACCCGGCCAACGTAGAGGGCGCCACCCAGGACATGACCTGGGGGGACGGCCGCGCTGTGCCCGGAGACGGCCCGGGCTCTCCCGGTGAGGGGACTGCCCGGGTCAGGGGTCAGCTGTTCTTGTGCACTACATGAGACGGGCTCTTGCACAGTCTCATCCCGGAACGTCATGGCCCTTGCGCAGTCTCACCCTCCGACGGACGCGCCCTGCCGCGAGGGGCACGGCGAGTCGTGCGGTGACACTGTGCCGCGCCGTGTCTTGCACTTTCCCTAGTGCAGGAGGACGTGGTCCTCGACGATCAACTGGCCGGAGTCGGCGGCCAAGAGTTGCGCACCGTCCTCGTTGGTTGCGGCGCTGGCGAGGAGGTCCTCTGCTGCCTGCTTTGGGTTGGCGCGACTAGTGCTCCAGACATCGCTGCTGGGCTCGTACCAAGCGTCGAATGCATAGGCGTGACACTCCGAGTCGACAAGCGCAAGGGCGAGGCGCTTGGTTTCGGTGTGCCGCAGCGCCAGCAGCGCGACCTCTTGGCCTCCATGAAGGGCGAAGGGCAGGACGAGGCGCGCGTCATGTATGGGAGCGCGCCTCACAGACAGCGGCGTCGTCGGCAGGCTGAAGGTCATGTGTCCGCAGTCGGCTCTTGTGTGCGCTGAGGTGAGGGCTCTTGCTTGGTGGTGACCCGATGGAAGGAGTCGTCGGCGAGGACGTAGTGGTACGCGGTCCAGACGGGCTAGCGGCGCAGGTGGTTGCGGACGGTCCACCGGGTCGCCGCAACGGTCGACCCCTACGGGAAGGGCGTCACACGCCCAACGAGTGCGCGGCGTTCCGAAGGACAGCAGGGCCTATCTCTGACGGGCCGGCCGAGCAGAACCAGACGACTTCTGGATCGCGCGACGCGGCACCGCGTCTCACGTTACGGACCTGTCGCCCCGGCCGGTTACCGTCCGATCGTGCCCGTCCAGCTTTCGAACGCTGACGCCTCAAGGGCACTGTGCCAGGACTGCCGGCGCGCCCACGGTGAAGCCGCATGAGCGACGTCCGCCAGCCATCCATCGAGGTCCGGTTTGAGGGGGGCAGGCGCATCGTCAGCACCCGACAGCAGCGGCCTGGCGGGGGCGAGTTTGTGCACGAGCACGATTTCCCGGACGCCCTAGTCCACCAGTACATGCCAACGTCCCCCGGGGAGTCGGTCCCTCTCTACGACGGCGATTTCAAGTTCGCTGGAGATGACGAGGGGCGGACCTGGTTCGGACGGGCCGCCCTGATCTGGTATCCCAGCCCCCATGTGCTGTCCTCCGCGAGTAGCCCAAGTCGGGATGTCACGGACTTCATGGACATCCGGGCGTCTGGGAAGCGTGAGTGGGTGGAGATGCCGTCGATCGAGGTCCCACTGAAGGACGGCGTTCTTCCGGCGCAGCCCGTCGGCCCGACGACGCAGCCTATGGACAGTGGAAGGCGCCGAACCGACCGTCTCGCTCCGCAGGTCATCGGCGACGGCAGTGCGATCGATCGGCTGACCTTCCTCGTGCCCAATGGCTGGGATACACCGCTTGGATCGGGCGTTGCGGATCCGGCAGACCTCAGGCGTTACTGGCATGGGCGGCTCGAAGCGTTCCCTACCGGGTGGCACATCACGATCGACCGCCGTCCCGAGGTGAACAGGAAGTTCTGGGCACGGCTGCGGGACGAGAACGCGAGCGCGGTGACCCACATCGGCCAAATCGCCCGAGACGATGGCTCCTCCTTCGACGCCGAGGACGCAGAGCCGGTTCTTCAAGCCCTACGGCTGGCTTTCAGCCTCGCGGTCGGACGCACCGTCACCCCGCTCTTGCCCGTCGGCTGGCGAGGACGGCACGCCGTATGGGCTCGGTGGGGCGGCGCTCACATCGACCGCGTGCTGAACACCGGCCACTTTCTCGACCGGCAGGACGGGGTTGAGCAACTGCGCGAACTGATTGAGCGCGTGGTGGACTACTGCCGGGTCCCCGAGCGCTTGGACGTTCTGCAATACGCCACGTCGTACTACGTGACCGCGACGTACGACGTGGACGTTGAACTCGGCGTCGCGCTTCCTGTCTCCGGCATGCAGTTGCTCGCCTACAACCGCTTCGTCGAGCAGCGTCGCAGTCACACGAAGAAGCAGTGGAAGGCCCTGCCCGCCACGGAGAACGAGATCCGCCTACTCCTCGACGACTGCAAGATTCCGACAGGAATACCCGCCACTCATGGCTACCTGAGGGGAGTCAGCCGCAAGGCTCAATCCTCAGAGCAAGCGCCGACACCGCGAGATGCGCTCGGCTGCGTCATGTTGCTCCGCAACAAGATCATTCACCCGACGAGTACCAAGCCGGGAACCTGGAGTGCCTACGAGTGGTCCGAGGCCGGGGACTACGCAGCCCACTGTCTCTTGCTCGCCATCCTCAACACGGTCGGTTACCAGGGAAGGCACCGCTCGGCGTGGGCCGAGAACATCTGGGAGGGAGTCACCGAACCCGTCCCTTGGGCGGCCACTCCCTGAATCACGGTCACATGCCGCCGTTGGCGTCGGTGTGAGCCGAGGTCAGCGCGGGCGAAAGGGAGTGCCGCTCGACCGGTCCGGCAGCGTCCGGGGTCCCTGGATAGGCGGTCCTCGATCCGGTGTCCACGTCCCCCGCGATGATCTCCGCCCTGCGCATGCATGCGTCACCCTCCAGGCGCTTCAGTCCAGCGCGGGCAGCAACTCGGTCAGCACTCCAGTCGTTGCGCGGAGGCACTCCAGGTCGTTGTCCCAAGCGAGATGGGTGTAGCGGGGTCCGACAGCAAGGAGGGCCTGGACGGCCCGGGCACCCTCAGGCCACCCGAAGTCGACCATCCCGCCGGCGAGGGCGAAGGCAAGCGCGCGGCCGGGCGTCACTTCGGTGAGCAGAATGACGGGTGTTCCGCTGGTGATGGCGTGCTGATAGAGCGTGTGGCGTGCGACCGGCAGATGGCTGACTAACGCACCTCCGGTGGCGGTGGCCAGCGCGACGGCAAGCCGTTCCGCAAGAACTGGCTCTGATCCACTGATGAGCACAGCGCCGCCGACGCGGAGGCGGTGTACTTCGCTGGTGACAAGGTGGCGGAGGAGGTCGGCCTCGGCATCGTCCCCGTCGAACTCGTAGATCTCCATGCCGAATGTATCGACGTCATCGTCTCGTACCTGTTGGACAGATTGACGATTTCGGGGCGATTGAAGACGCCGGTTCGCGCTGGCGGCCAGGTCGTCCAGCAGGGAGGGCAGCAACGCGTCGAAGTTCTCGTTGCTTCGTCGCCTGGGTAGCACGACGGCGGAGCCGAGGGATGGGTAGGCCAGTGATACCGCGGCGCGCGTCGGCCAGCCGCTGTCTGCGAACCCGCTGCGATCGGGCCGCCAGGCCATCACGTTGTTGAGGACGGGGTTGCCGATGGGCGCGACTTCGATAGCCGTCAGCGTGCGACGCGGTACGACCGTCAATCGCACCTCGCCAGCGTCGTCCTCACGCCGGTCGGTAAGCCCGTTCACCTTCGCGACAGCGAGGTGCCGCTCGGTGAACAGTAAGCAGCATCTCGACCTCGGCTAGGTCAACATCGACGAAGACTGCCGGTTCGCCGGCGAGCGTGTACGCGATGCGGCGCACCACATGGTTGGGCACGTCGTACGAACCCGCGGCCTGGCGGAACCGCTCGGCCAGGCGGTGCACCGCTCGGCCAGGCGGTGCACCGCTCCCCCGCGGCCCTCCAACTCCATGCTCTGACCCTAAGGGCCGTGAGCCAGCGCAGCGGCGAGCGACTGAAGGTTCGGGTCAAGTCGGCGGGGTGCGCCTTCGATTGATGTCACCGCGGGAGTTGGAAGTGTGCTGGGCTGGTGCGGTTCGGCAGCCGGGTGCTCTGCGCCCCGGCAAGGCAGGGGCACCGGGTGTGCCCGCTATGTGATGCGCGTCGGAGAGGCAGCGCGAGACGTGGGGTCGGCTCTTGGGACTTGCGCCGGCCGTCGATCGAGGGTGCGGGAAGGGCATCGGTCGGACGGCATCGCGCGGGCGCCGGCCGGAGGGGCCCGCGGAACGTGCTGTTCGAGTTGACGCTTCTTCCCGTGACCAGGGTTCGGAGCAGGCGTAGCGCCAGATCAGGTGTCGGTAGTTGGCGGATCTCGTCCGGATCTACCGGGCCAGACATGCTCATGGTCATACGACTGACGCCCCTTGGCCCGATCGACCAACGGTCCCAGGCGGCCGCCTCAGCCGCCTCGGCCGCCTCAGCCTCGACGCTCGGCTGGGTGGACCCGGCGCTCCCTGGCTGCGCCGGAGGCGCCCCCGTTGAGGGAGGTTATTGCCTACCTCAACCGCCAGCAGATAACATAAAACGACAGTTAGACCTCTTATTGTCGTTTTATGTTATGGAGGAGCCATGGCTCGTCGTGGACGACGGTACCTGCCCGCCACGTTGGAGGCTGCGTCAGTGCTCGGCTCGCAGATCGCGGCAGCCCGACGGGAGCTCGGGTGGACTGCAGCCGAGCTGGCCGAACGCGTGGGTGTCAGCGCCCCGGTGATCTCCCGGTTGGAGAAGGGGCATCCGACCACTCAGATCGGCACCGTCTTGGAGGCCGCCGTCCTGTGCGGCGTGCCCTTGTTCGGACGTGATCCTTCGAACCCGGCAGCACTCCGAGATTTGGCTCAAGCCGAACGCGACCGTGCTGCCCTCTTGCCGACCCGCGTGCGTCAGCACACCGTCCAGATCGACGATGACTTCTAACGCCGCGGCCTCACCGGCGACCAAGGCTCCACAACGAGGGTCATCGGCCGGCTCTTCGGCACGCCTGTACGTCTGGGTGTGGCTTCCTGGCGCCACCGACCCCGTCCCCGCCGGGGCAATCGAACCCACCGGCGCAAGCCTGGAAGGCGAGCCGGTCATCGCGTTCACCTATGCGCGCAGCTACCGGGAGCGGAAGGACGCCATTGCACTGTTCCCACCGGAGCTGCCCTTGGGAACGGGCACGATCAACCCGACACGTCCAGGTGTGGCGGTCCGTGATCTACGAGGCCAACCGTGGCTGGGGTTGCCCAGACCGCAGGACCGCTCCGCCGTCCCGCTGGCCGGCTGCCTTCGGGACGCGGCCCCCGACGCCTGGGGACGGCGGGTCATCAACCTGCGCCTGGCCGCCGATCCGGAGGCCTACCTGACGGAGATGACCTACCTGCAATCGTCGTCCAGCGACCGGATCGGGGCACTGGATTTCCAGTCCTCCCCCTCGACGTACGAGCCTCGCGGGGAATCGGCGACCCTGGAGCAGCTCATCAACGCCGCAGCACTCGTCGAGGCGGGCGAGCCGATCCCTGAGGAGCTGGCCGCGGCGGCTGGACATGGAACGTCGATCGGTGGCGCCCGACCCAAGGCCATTCTCTCCGACGACGGCCCCGGCGTGATCGCGAAGTTCTCCTCCTCCACCGACACCCGACCTGTCGTCAAGGCCGAAGCCGTTGGCATGCTCTTGGCCGGCCGAGTCGGCATCGAGGTGCCCCGCGTACAGATCGTCCACGCGGCAGGCAAGGATGTCTTACTGGTCGACCGCTTCGACCGCACCGCCAACGGCGGACGACGGCTGATGGTGTCCGCACTGACCATCCTGGGACTCCGCGCCCACGAAGCTCGGTACGCCGGGTATCCGGATCTGGTGCAGTCGATTCGCAGTGCCGGTTGGAGCGATGTCCGGTCTCAGCTGCAGGAGTTGTACACCCGGATGGTCGTGAACATTGCCATCTCCAACACCGATGACCACCTGCGCAATCATGCGGCGTTCTGGGACGGCCAGAGTCTGCGGTTGACGCCGGCGTATGACGTCTCACCGCAACCACGGTCGACACAAGTTGCCACCCACGCCATCGCGCTGACGGCCCGCGGCAACAAATACAGCCAGTTCTGGGTGGCCAAGGAGGCTGCGGTCGACTTCGGCTTGACGACGGCACAGGGCCAGGAGGTCATCGACCATGTCGTTGAGAGCATCCACGCGTCCTGGGCCGAGGTGTGCGATGAGGCCCATTTGACGCGCGCAGAACGTGACCAGTTGTGGGGTAGAGAGATTCTCAACCCTTACGCCTCCTACCCCGAATCTTGACCGCCACGGCGAGACACGGACTCCGCGCTGGCCGGTGCGACCCGGTTGGCGCGGAGCCGTGCTCAGCCGAGGGCATCAACGGCCAGGACGGTCGGCCGCTTCTTGCTGCGTGATGGAGGAACCGCATGGCGTGGTCATGCGTGGGTCGAGGGGCTCCCGCCGCGGCGGTCAAGCAGCCGGAAGGCATGCTCGAGAAGTCGGTAGGCGGCGAAGTAGGGGTTGGCGAGGTCGTCGACGGCTCCCCCGGCCCGGAAGGTGGCCATGCCTGCGGCGTCGGGTGGTCCGGAACGAGATTCGCAATACGAGTCGTCGAGCAGGGGACGTTCTCGGCGCAGGTGAAGACTCCCTAGGCTGCCTGTGGCGCTCAAGAGTCGATGACCCGGATGCCCGAGGCGTAGCCGTGGAGAACCTGAACTCGCCGCCCATCACGATTGTCGTACAACGCCCGGCCGAGCCTGAGGTGTTCATAGAGGCGATCACCGAGGGGCAGCCCCCAGCGGCCGGCGTCGGGGTAGTACTCCCATGTTCCAAGCGGGTCGATGCTCCAGGCGTAGCGGACAACGGTCTGGCCACCGGGCTCGGGAATGGCTAGGAGGAGGCTGCGCGGCATTGTGTCGGGGTTGCGCAGCCATGTGGCGACGCGGTGCGGCGCGATGGGCCAGTAGCGGCGGGCTCTGTCCCGGGCCTCAAGGTCCGTCCAGGGATCGAGCGGATCCCAGCCCCGCCGGGTGGTGGTCTCCGGGTGGGCGTCGTCGAGCATGTGCAGCGCAATAACCCGGGCTCCGAATGCGGCTACGTCGTGGGGCAACCGGGCCGGGTCGGTGACGCGCTGGCCAGGGACGATCAGCTCCTCGACTGTTCCCTTGACGAGGATTTCAGTCGGAGCCGCGGTGGGCAGGCCACTGGTGGGCGGCTCCCCTCGGAGTTCCTCTTCTACCGTCTCGGTGAACACGAAGTGGTCGCGCAGCCACACGAAGCCGGCGTGATGGCCGGGTGTGGCGTTGGTGAGCGGTGGCCGTCCTGCCTGGGCCAGGACCGCTCCTACTGTGTCGATGGCGAGCGCTTCGGCGTAGTAGGCGTCCTTGTCGTCCAGGTATCCGGCCGACAGTCGGATGGCCGGTACCTGCTCCCCGCGATCGAGGATCATGCGGATTCGTTCCGCCTTCGACGACCGGCGCTCCAGGAGCAATTCTTCCCGGGTGAGGGTGTTGAGCACGTCGCGTTCGTGCATTGCCCATCGGTCGTTCTTTCCCTTGCCGACGTAGAACACGCTGAGTAGAGGGTCGCCGCCGGTCTCTCGCAGGGCGCGCGGGTCGACCAAGCCGTAGATGTAGTAGCCGCTGGCTACCCGTTCGTCGTACGACAGCTGGGCGTCCGCTATCTCGTCAGTCACGGCCTCGGTATCCGTTGGTTGGTCGACCACTCCGGGGACGCTAGTGGGATGAGCGCGCGATGTCGGCGAGGCGGGCGGAGTGACCGCCGGTGTTGCCAAGGCAGGGCGCCGGGTCATGGACGGGTCGGGTCAGGAGCCGCCAGCTTGGCGGGCCGCCGCTGCACGTGCACCCCACACACGGCGAGCGGTTCTATGTCCTGACCGGTTTGCTCTCGTTCCAGGTCGGCTCGGAAGTGATCACCGCCGGGCCAGGCTCGTGGCTGTTCGCCCCGCGGAACACGCCGGACACGCTGGCCAACCTCGGGAGCGAGTCCGGTCACTTCTGTGCGTATTCGCGCCTGGAGGCTTCAAACGTCGCTTCGAGCGCAGCGTTCTAAGAGGCGCGCGACGACGTCCGGTCGACCAGGTCAGCCCCGAGGCTGCTGCGCCCCCGGGCGGCCTCTACCGCAGTCCGCAATTGCGCAACACTGTCGCTATCCAGTTCGGCGACGAAGCGCATCAGCACCTCGTGCCGGTCCTCGTACTCATCTAGAACACCCTGCAGGCAGGCCGCTGCATGCTCTATGCGGGTCCGGACCGGCCGGTATAGCCAGGCGCGACCCCGCATCTCACGCTCTACCTGTCCTTTGCGGTGCAAGTTGTCCATGACCGTCAGGACTGTCGTATACGCCACGTCACGCGTCGGTCTGAGCGAGGCAAGCGCATCGCGGACGGTTGTCGGTTCGCCCCGATCCCAAAGGACAGTCATGACTGCGGCTTCGAGTTCTCCGAACGGTCGCATGAGCTCACCCTTCTGAGCCCGCCGACGCGCACCGACGACGCTGGCTCCCGTACCGCAGCCGTGCCAGTTCGGCTGGCAACCGACGCGGCCGAGTGTAGAAGGCCGAGCACCTCGGTCCCAGGCAAGCCTTCGCCACCAGAGGTGGGAGGGCTTCACCGTCCATAACGTCTCCGCGTCTGGCGATCTGCGCAGCCGGCGGGCCAGTCACCTGGCGGCTTGCCTGGCCGCGCCGCCTGCAACCTCGGCTCATCTACACGATGCTGCGGGGTGACAGCGGGTTGATCGGTACTATCTGCCGCCGATCCTGGTTTAGGTCTCGTGATCCTTCGACGGGGTCGCGGAAGCGAGGGACCTCAGTCGCGGCGTCGCCGGCCGCGAGACGAACGGTCCGGTGGCCGGCTTGTGCGCCTAATCGATCGGGAGTCGGCGAACGCGGCGCAACTCGCGGACTGTGTCCCCTTCAACTCGAAAATCGAGGATTTCCTCGGACCATCGCGTGCGGGGTCCGACTGTGAGCGCTGAACTAAGCGCGTCGTCGCCGGGGTGGTGCAGGATCCAGCGTTCCGCCTGGGTAGCGACAAGCGCATTGACTCGGCTCGCTTCGCTGCGGTCGGCGACTCGGGTGGCGTCGGGACCTTGAGCGTCGTCACCGTGAATTTCAAGGAGGTGCTGGCGGCCCAGCGGTAGCCAAAGGATCGGTGCGTTCACGGCCGTGACCGGCTCGTCATCGGGGTGCCAGGCCACGACCGGTTCGTCGCTGGTGAGCAGTGCCGGCTCGTTGAAGCGGACCACGTGCCAAGGGCGCGTCCACAGGCGTGGGGCGAGTTGTCGGTAGGCGAAGGCGAGCGCTTGCTGGATCGCGAAGGTCTTGTCCGGCTGCAGAGTTGGCCCGTCCGGTCCCAGAACGCGGTCGAAGAATGCGTCGACATCGTGCGGCGTGTGGGAGTCACCGCGCTTCCGCAGCCACTCGGCTACGTCGTCGGATTCACGTGCGTGACGCCGCGCAGCCCACGTCGCGACCTGACTGAGGTCCTCGCGAAACCGTCGTCCGCGCGCAGCCTGCAGCGCCACGAAATGGACGATGTCGTAGCGGTCCTGTGCCGTCCGGGGTGGTCGACCGCTGGTGAGGATCCGGCTGATCGGTCCAGTCGCTCGCCCTTCGAAGACGCTGAGTAGCCCTTCGATGTGGCTCGGGTTGAGGACCTTGGGGTCGTCTACCTCCTCCGCTGACAGGCCGGGGCGCCAGTCGTAGAAGCCGACCTCATTGCACGCCCGGTTCACCGTGCTCAGGAATGTGCGGGTCAGGTTGTCCCGGTCCGCGACGCGCAGCATGCGGCGCTCGTTGGCGAAGTTCCGCAGGTACATCTGCGGAATGAGGTGGTGGCGGGGCACCCGGACACGCTAGGCCCGCGCCACCACCGGCCACATCGTGGATGTTGCGCGCCTGTCGGCCACCGGCGTGGAGCATCGGCGTCGGAGCCGCATCGCGACTACTGCGGTGAGGCCGGCGAGGTTGCTTCCTGCACCGGCGCGCGTCGTTGCCTGGTCTTGCGGTTGCGCGTCAGGCATCGGCCAGCGGAGAGGGTGCATCGACCCGGGAGGGGCTTTCCGCGGACAGGCCGCGCAGCAGGCCGATGATGCTCAGCCGCGCCTCGGCGGGGGTCAGGTCGGCATCGTCGCGGGGGAAGAATGTCCAGGTTAGGAACACAGTTGCGGCGAAGTTGGTCAGAAGCTCCTGCAAGCCCTCGGCGCTGATCGTGAGGTGGTGCTCGCGGACGTATCCACGACAAAGGCCGGTGATCCGCTCCTGGAAGCGCTGCTGACTGTCGCACGGCAGGTTTGAGCCCAGCGCCTGCGGACGCTGGAAGTAGGTCATGGCCACGAGCACGAGGTCCCGCAGGTCGGCTTCGTCCTTCAGCGACCAGAGGTGGTCGAACTCTTTGGCGATCACCTGCTCGGGCGTGCCGAACCCCGGGTCCCGCGAGTTCGCCAGATAAAGGTGCTCGTTGACCCGGCTCCAGCAGTCCTCGTAGACGGCGTGGAGGAGGTCGGAGACGTCCTTGTAGTGCCTGAAGAGCGTGCTCTCACTCGTGCCGGCATGCTGAGCGATCTCGCCACTCTTGAGAGAGCGGGGACCGCTCGCCACAAGTTGGGTCAGTGTCGCGTGCAGGATGCGCTCGCGAACGTCTGAGCGAGTTCGCGACGAATGAGCAGGCATCAGGTCCCTTTCGAAGTGCATGACAGCTGTGTGGAGCTACTCGGTCGGCGCGAGTTGACGCGAAAGCCATTTCGCCGCCTGCATGTGGGTGAAGGGCGAGGTGGTGAACTCTCCGCCGGCTGGCAGTGTCGCCTCCTGCAGCTTCCAAAGATCGGCCATTCCACCGATCGAGAAGGCCTCCAGCGACTCCTTGTACCGCTCCAAGTGCGCAACCGCGGACGCTAGGACATCGGCAGCCATCGGCGCGGCCTTAAGGCCCAAACCGCGGAGAAGCACGGCTTCGTCGTCGCCGCACCCCTCGGGTGTCGCCACGTAACCCATAGCGCCTCCTTCTGAGAAGCAGCCAGCACGCGCACCTTGACATGGCCTTCGGTAGGAGTCAACAGGACAGGCGCCGTAGCGCCGCTGCGGCCACGGGTCCTCCAGGCGCAGATGCGCGAAGGCACGCTCTTGCCAAGAGGCAGTCAACACGCTCATAGTGGGAGCGTTACTCCTACTAGCGAGGCCACCGCACCCACAGCCGGGGCGCGCGGGCGGTGGCGGCAGTACAACGGGCCGCACCCGGCCGGGGCAGAACCAGGGGCGCGCAGAACGGCGGGAGAGACTTCATGACCGAGCAGGCCGAAGGAAGCGCAACAGGGCCTGGACCTGACAACACCGGTGGCTGGACTCGCGGTCAGAAGATCGCCGCGACCGCGGCGGTCGTCCCAATCCTGGCGGCCTTGATCGCCTGGGCTGCAACGGCAAGCACGGACTCCGAGCACTCCCCCCGCGAACCGGGCGTGATCCAACAGTGCGTCATCAACGGCAGCGAGAACGACTGCGACATCAATGGTGATGCCGACCTGAGCGACGCCGAGATCGCCGAGCAGATGGCGGCCAGCGAGCCTCCCGCGACCGGCCCGTACCCCACCGTCGTTCTGAACACCGAAGCCGGCCGCGGCTTGATCATCCGGAACAGCCCCTACCTGGAGGGCCAACAGGTCGGGAGCGCGAACAACCGCGCGACCGTCTGGGTCGATTGCCGCGTCGACAGCGGCTTCAACCCGGCCCCAGACAGTGACGCTGGCTCAATCTGGTACCGCGTGCACTGGCCGTCCAGCGAGCTCGGCATGACGTTCTACAACTCGTCCCCCGGCGACCCGGCCGAGGCGTACGCGTACAGCGGATACCTCTTCACCTTCGGCGACGAGAGCCAGATCCGCGACTGCTGACGACCGGCTCTATCCCGCAGCCGCACGTCGACGACCAGCCCACCGGACGTCTAATCCAACCCACCGACGACCTGGAGGAGATGCCATGGCCAACAAGATCGTCACCCGCGTTGCGCTGGCCACCGTCGGCGGGCTCGCAACCGTGAGCGCCCTGTGGGCAACAGGACCAACCGACGCTGCCGCCGACCCCTCCCACTTCAGCGTCGTCGACGCGGGCCCCGACAGCACCGGGGCCAACCTGCGCTCCTGCCCCGGCCTGCCGAACCAGGGACAGACCACCGGCTGCGGAGTCATCACCGTGATCCCCAACGGCACCTCCATCACCATGGTGTGCTGGATCGACGGCAACCCACCGTCGCCGGGCACCTCACCGCGCTGGTTCTGGGTGCGCGACGGAGCCGGCCAAGTTGGCTACATGTGGTCTGATCTCGTCGCCCAGCAGCAGCCGACACCGTTCTGCACAGATGAACTCACCGCCTGGCCGGCCACTCCGTCGCCATCCGTGATCCTGGACCAGGGCGCGCCTGTCGACACGGGTTACCGCTACAACATCTCGCTGAGCAACTTCGCCCCGCAGGCGGCGGTCCTCGTTGAGTGCTTTGACTCCGTCGACTCGACGATCCCCTTCTACACCTTCACCTCATACACCGATGGCGCCGGCAGTGCCGTCGTTCAGGACCAGTGCTGGTCCAGCGACGGCCCGTCCCACTGGGTCATCGCCAACGGCATGACCTCGACAGTCGCCGACTGGTGAGGACCTGACCTCCTGCCTTGTCCAACGTGGCGAGGACCGCGGCCAGGTCGGTAGCGCCGGTGAACACGACGAAGTCCTCGGGCACGCCTTCGACGGGGGCCACGGCCAGTCGGTCTGCCCGTGCCGCCTGCTCCACAAGGAGGCGCTGGGTCTCGTCCCTCGACTCCAAGTCGACACCCGCCGCGGACGCGATCCCGTGTTCGGTGTCGGTGTCGGTGTCGGTGTCGGTGTCGGTGTCGGTGTCGGTGTCGGTGTCGGTGATCAAGCGCCCTGGTCCGTGCTGGCGTGAGTCGATCGTCCCTCCTACCGACATGACGTTCCCTCGCCGCGTCGGGACGGCTCTGCCATCGGCACCGCGCGTCTCGGTCCAATCACTCGGTTACGACCGACTGCTCAGCCGGTCGGCTACGCGACCGCGGGTGCGGCGAGGTGCGCGCGGGCTACCTCCAGCGGAATGCGCTCCTGTTCGATACGACGAGTGCGCGTCCACGCGGGATCGGTGAGGGCTTCGTAGACGGCGCGCTCGGCCGAGGTGAGGTTGGGCAAGTTCTTGCGGGGTGCGCACGGGATGGGGTTACCGCGGTCGTCGGTCCAGGCGCCGTATCGCTCGTAGGCGGTGTAGGCGTCCTGGTCCATGAGGATGGTGGTGAGGGGCAAGCCGTTGCGGCGGAGTGCATCGACGATCTCGTAGCCGTCGGCGTCGATGTCGCCCCAGTAGATAAGCCGAGGCACGGTGGCGAGCCACGGGATGCGGGGCAGTCGAGCGGGAGCGGCGTCGCCGTTGCCCTCGATGGCGATGGCGCCGGACAGCGGCGGGAAGTAGACGGCGGTGTCCTTGTTCTCGGTGATGACCGCGATAGAGGGCAGGTAGGGCGGGGCCATCGGATCGCCGAGGGTGATGCTGTCGTGCTTCCGTCCTCCGGCGGCGCAGTGCTCGGGGTCGAGGTAGGTGATGTGGACCCGGCTCGGCCGGTCGACCAGCCCGAGGCTGTCCTTACCTGCGAGGGCGGTGACCAGACCGCGGTAGCGGTTGAGCCATTTGCCGTGGAGGCCCTCGATGGGCACCTGCCGGGGGGTGCGCCCAGTCGCGTCGTTTGTGGCGAACCACGCGGCGGCGGTGCACAGAAGACCGAAGTCCACGTCATTGAGCGGGTCGACGGCGCGTAGTCGTTCGGGGGTAGCGGCGTGCGGGAACCGGTCGCGCAGCACCATCCAGTGGTCACGACCCCGGTGCAGCCGGTCGGGCCACGGGGCACCGAGGAGTGTGGCGGCGGTGTCGATGTCGGGAACTGTGACGTGGGTGGGCACCGGCTGGCGCGTGCCGGAGGAGAGCCGGTTCCCCCAGTCCAGGGTGAGGCTCCGCTCGGCTGCCCAGGTTCGCCAGTCGATCGCCCAGCGCTGCACCTCGGGGAACCGGGTGGTCATGTCGGCGGTGCTGGGCTTGCTGAGCGGTAACCGCAGCGGCCAGCCGTCGCTGGCATTGGCGATCGTCTGGTGCCAGGTGGCGTCGAGTCGGCGTTCCAGTTCGGTGAGGATGCGCTGAGGGGTCTTCATCAGCCGAGCGGGTTGACCGGCGGGGCCGGGGTCTCGGGGGTGATGTAGCTCAGGTGTGAGTAGCCGCGGCTGGACTTGGTGACGTGGATGATCCGGTCCATGTAGGGCTCGATCGCGGTGACCTTGTCCAGCGGCGCCCCAATGATCAACTGGAAGCCGAGGCCGCGCCACGCGTCGACCGCCCGTCCGGCGAACTCGGCGTCGGACTTGACGAAGCCCTCGTCGAGGAAGACCGGGGCGTAGACCGGTCGGGACTGGTTCTCGTTGCCCAGCTGGTAGCGCAGCGCGGCGCCGACGATAAACGCGATCAACTCCTGGGTCTCGCCACCGGACTTGCCGCCGAGGCTGTCGAAGATGGCCAACTGCGCGTCGGTGTCCTTGTCGCGGCGTTCGGCGTCAATGTGGACGTGGCGGCGCACGTCGAGCAGGTAGTCCCGCTCCCCCGTTCCTTGGGCGTCGGGTTTGCGGAGCCGCTTGATGAACCGCTGGAGGTGCTTGAACCGGTTCTCGACCGCCTCGGCAGTGTCCAGCCGGGTGGTGTCGGAGGCGAGCGCCTTCAGTTCGGCCCGGAAGGCGGTGATGTCCTCGCCGCGGATCGGGCGGACGTTGATGTAGAGCCGGTCCTTGCCGGGGCCGAACGGCAACCGGCGGAGGATGTCGTTGACCGGGTAGAGCCGGTCGATGATCTCGTCGATCGCTTCGCGCATCGCCGAGTGCAGGCCGAGGAGGTCTTCGCCTGACCACTCGATGACCTTCTCGGTGAACTTCTCCTTGCGTTCGGAGAGTCCTTCGGCGATCAGGTCGTCGAGGATCTCTCGGTAGCCGTCGTAGGAGTCGACGCCGGTGCCGAGGTTGGGGCGCGGCCAGCGGTGCTGGAACGTCTCGAACGCGTTGGTCAGGGCGGTGGTGTAGGTCTCCACGTCTCGGCGGGCCTGCCGGACCTGGACGGCGAGGGCGTCCTTGATTTTCGGGACGAGCAGCCGCAATTCCTCCGCCGTGCCACTGTTGGTCAGCCGCTGGTACTCAGCGGTCAGCCGGGCGACCTGCTCGTCGGTGAGCGCGACAAGCGGGTTGGCGTCGAGGTCTTCGAGGCGGTCTTTGACCGCATCCTCGCGATCGAGGAGGATGCCGCGGCGTTTGTCCAGCCGATCGACTTCGTCTTCGGTGCGGTGCTGGGTGCGCTGCGCTTCGCCGAGGTCGTCCTTGAGGGTCTTCTCCTGGCGGCGCAACTCGTGCAGCGTGTCGCTGGTGGCCAGCAGTCGGTCGATCTGGTCCTGCTTGCCGGTGACCCGGGCTTGGGCGGCGGCGAGGTCGATCTCCTCCCAGGTTCGGTAGGTCAGGTACTGGTGGGCGTTCCGCAGCGCGTCCAGGGCAGTCTTCTGCTGGCCGAGGGCCTGCTCTTCGCGGGCTAGCCCGCCGAGTTCGGCGAGGACCTCAGTGAGGCGGGCGTCGACTTCTTCGAGGCGGCGGGTCGGAGAGAAGCCGAGGATGAATCGCTGCCCGTGACCGCCGTGGGCACCCCGGTCGCCGTTCTGGATCTGCCCGGACAGAGTGATCCGCTTGCGGTCGTCGTCGGCGAACGATGAACCGTCGGGCACGCACTCGTAGTCGAACCGGCGGTCGAGTTCGGTGGTGAGCCAGCCGACGAACGGCGAGTCGTCGCGGAAGACGAACCGTCCGGGCAGCAGGTCGGGGTCCAGGTCGCGTTCGGGCCGGTCGAGTTCGGCGAGATTGAAGTTGATCCGGGTGTTCAGCCGCAGCGCGTTAATCCGGGCGCGGAACCCGCGGCCGACCCGGCGGTCGACGAGCATGGTGCGGGCGAACCCGCCGAGCACGAGTTCGGCGGCCTCGCGCCACGGCTCGTGGTCGGGGTGCAGGTCGATCAGTTCCGCGACGAACGGCAGGTCGTCGGGGTGCACGCCGACGGCGGAGGCGATGGCGACCCGGGCCTCGTGCAGGTACTGCGGGATCAGGTCGTTGCGGCCCGCCAGCCAGGCCCGCTCGGCGACGAGGGCCTTGCGTTCCCCGTCGAGCGGGTACGCGGTCCGGGTGAGGGCCTTGATCTGCTCGTCGAGGGCGAGGATCCGGTCGGGGAAGGCGGCGAGGAACAGTTCGGCGTCGGCCCGGAGGGCGAGGAACTCTTCGCGGCTGGTCGGGAAGGTGCCGATCGGTTCTGTCCGTGCGAGAAACTGGGTGTGCGCCTGCTCGACGGCGGCGAGGGTGTCGGTGAGCAGTTTGAGTTCCTGTTCGGCGACCTGGAGGGCGTCGCCGCCGTTCTCCCGCTGCAACCGCTGGTTCTCCGCGATCTGCACCTCCAGTCCGTGCACCTTGCCGGTGGCGACGGAGAGGGCTTCGGTGGCCTCGGTGAGGCCGCGGCGGACGGTGGCGATCTCGGCGGTGAGCAGGTCGGCTTCGGCGCGGAAGATCCACAGGGTGAGCGGGGTGTCGGCGTCGGCCGGTTCGAACACGCGGAACGTGTCGATCAGGTCGGCTTCGGTCTCGGCGTCGCGGAGGGCGGCGTAGTGGTCGGGGATTTGCTGGAGGGTGGCGACCTGCTCTTCAGCGGTCTTCATCGTCTGGTGGGAGGACTCTAGGGTGGCGAAGTGGTCGATGGCCCGGTCGGCGGCGTCGTAGGTCTTCGGCTTCTCCAGCACCATGGTCTTGTACAGCCCGTCGACGGAGGCCACCTGCCGTCCGCCCTGGATGCGGGCGAGCAGTTTCATCGCGGCGGAACCGTCGCCGTTCTTCCCGATGCCAAGGATCTTGTGCAGGGCGGCGGCGAACTTGGCGTAGGACTCGTGGAAGCCCAGGCCGGGGAACTGGGCGCCCATCCGGCCGTGGTGGAAGTTGATCTGAGCGAACGGGTCGGCGGCGCGCAGGTCGAACTCGCCGCGGTAGATGGCCATGTGGCTGCGCACGTCGCGGGGGCTGGTAGCCGAGGCGGGCACGTAGTACAGCCGAAGCGCGGTCACCTTGATGCCGTCGTCGTGCCGCCAGGTCATCGCCACCCCGGACCAGACGGTCTGACCGTCGCCGCGTAGTACCTGATCGTGGGTTCGTCCGGCCTCGTCGCGGCTCTCGTTGATCTTGCCGCGGGTGTATGAGAGCAGGTTGCGCTGCTCCGACGAGCGGGCGCGGCCCATGACATTGTCGTTGCTGGCGCCGTTGAACGCGGTGTTGGAGTCCATCATCAGCGCGATGTAGGCGTCGAGGATGGTGGACTTGCCGGTGCCGGACGCGCCGGTGAGCAGGGTGGAGTTCACGTCGAGCAGGACCCGGTGGTGGGCCTCGAACCCGCCCCAGTTGACCATCTGCACCGAGTCGGCGTGCCACTGGTCGGGGGTGGCTCCGGCGCCGGCCATGCCGGGGATGGGCTGGTCGAAGAAGGTGGTCACGGGCGCTCCTCGGCCTGGTCAGCGTCGGCGGGGTCATCGGTCGGGTCGCCATCGTCGGTGAGGTCTATCGGGTCGTCGGGTCTGCCGTTCTGGATGCGCAGCCAGGCGGCGAGATCCTGCACCCGCTCGACCGGCAGCAAGACCTCGATGATTGAGGAGACGAGATACCTGTCGCTCTCGGCGGTGCGGAGAAGGATGTCGTTCTTCATCAGAGCATCGACGGCGTTGTTCGCGGCCTTCTCGTCGCGGACCTCGTTGGTCGACGACGCCGGACGAAAGTTGCTGACCTCCTCGACCAGCGCGCTGCGGTCGACGAAGACCGCGTCGTCACCGGACTGCTGGGTGCTCCGCATCATGCGCCGCAGGTGGATCAGCAGGATCGTCTCTTCCCGATTCCACGCCTGGTCGTAGAGCAAGGTCGGGAACTTGGCGCCGGTGTCGGAGATCGCCTGCCGCTTGTAGGCGACCTCGTAGTTCCGATCGATCACCAGGTCGAGAAACAGGTCGTTGAGCCGGGTCCGCAGCGCGGCCTCGTTCTCCTGCACGATCCGCCAGTCCTTGCCGTGCCGCTCGCTGGAGATGTAGCGGCGCTTGAGCAGGGTGACCAGGGTTTCGCGCACGTCCTGGGCCAATTGGCCCGTGTCGCCGGTGAACAGCGGTGACGGGCCGCCGTAGTCCTCGGCGCCGACGTACTCCGCGTCCTCCTCGAAGGTGGTGGTCATCGGCCGGCTCCTTTGGACTGGGGGTCCCCGGTGGGCGGGACGGTGAGGGTGAGGGCGGGTGCGCGGAAGGTGCGGCGCTCGCCGTTGGGGCGGATCGTCTCGAACGCGGCGTTCGGGGTGTCCGCGGTCGGCTCGACGCCAGAGTCGGTGACCGCGAGGTGGATAAGGCCGAGGATTTCGACCGGTCGGCGCAGGTTGTCGGGCAGGTGCGCGAACACTTCGGCGAGGGTCACCGATCCGGTCTCGTCCAGCCAGGCGTCGATGGCTGCGCGCAGGGCGCGCAGGTCCGGGCCGCCCTGCTTGCGGAGGTCGTCGAAGGACATCCCGACCAGACCTTCGTCATCGTCGGGGTCCTGGAGTGGTGGTGGCGGGGTGTGATCGGCCGGATCGTAGAGCCGTTCCCGCAGGTGCCCGACCTCGATCAGCGGCAGGCCGAGGTCGAGGGTGACCTTGGCGCGCGGCCCGGCGGTCTCCATCCAGCGGCCGAGTTCGTAGCCGCACTGGCGCAGCGCCTCGTCCAGTTCCTTGTCCCGCAGCGGATCGTGGCGGGTCATGTGGGTGCGCAGCGTGCCCGATAGGCGGCGGCGTTGGGTGAGCACGACCTCCATGCCGGTGCGGATGCCGGTGACGGTGCGCCGCAGGTTGGTCCGGTCGGCAGCGGTGAGCCGGGTGCTGGCGAAGGCGTGCCCGAGGATCGCGTCGAGGTCGGCGGCGAGGGATTCCAGCAGGTCGTCGTTGCGCAGCAGTTGGACGGCGCCGGTGAACGCCCGCCCTTCCAGGGAGTCGCTCATCAGCCGGTCGGCGCGCACCAGGTAGTCGTCGAGCACCTCGCCGGAGCGGCGTTCGTCGGCGCGGAAGTCGGCGATGATGCCGCGGTGAATCTCCTTGACCGCCTCGGAGACGCGCATGAAGTCCGAAGGGAGCGCGGCGAGCAGGCTGTGCAGGTTGAGGTACTCGTCGTGCATCTGGTCATCGGATGCGGAGGGGATGTCGCCTCCGGCAGCGATACGGTCGCGTTCGGTGGTCAACTTCTCGATCTGGTCGTTGAGGCGGCGCAGCCGGTTCTCCCGGTCGGGTGTGGCCTCGGTCGCGCAGCGTCGGGCGGCGTCGAGGATGGTCATGATCCGCGATTCACCGAACAAGGCACGGTCTCCGGCGAGCCGCTCGACGTAGTCCAGCGCCTCCTGGGCGTGGCTGGTGAGCGCGTACTCTTCGACGTTGGCCTCGTTGCTGGTCAGCGACAGCCACCGGTCTCCGACCCATTCGCGGCACAGGTCACGGGCGGGCTTGTCGGGGACCTCATGGCCGTGCAGCCGCAACTCGTCCAGGGCGGTCTCGACCTGGACATGAAACCGGTCCGCCGGGATCCGAGAGCGTTCGCGGGTGAATTGGCTGGTAAACATGGCCAGCACCAGCGGCGCTGACTTGCGGCGGCTGAGCAGAGCGAGCGTGGGCTTGTCGAAAGCCGCGCGGGCGCGGGCCAAGTCCCGGATGATACCGCTCATACCAGCCTCCCGCGCCGAGGCGGACGCCTCAGGCTCGGATCACCTTAGGGATGAGCACCGACAATCTGAGTCCTTGGCGAGGAAATGGCCCCGAGTCTTATCAACTATCGGGTGAGAGTGGCTACGTGCGGGTCGGGGTGCCAAGACTGGTCAGTCGCCATGGATCTTGATGTCCGCCTGCGGCCAGGTAGCCCTGCGGGGATGACGTGTTACGGCCCGGCACTCCGTGCGAAGGCTCGGGCCGTCCGCTGTAGGCGGGGACGGGCCGGACGGTATGCCAGGGCTATGACAGGCGGCGGGGCGACGGGTGTCCGCGACTGGCCTGCTCGCGCTTCTAGGCGGGTGGGCACTCGGTGGGCCGGGAGCACCTCGCCATTGAGCAGACGGCTGGGGATCGCGGCGTCGAGACGCTTGGCGCTCTACATGAGGTTGTTCAGCCACACGGGGTCACGGCCGTCTCGTTCGCGGAATGCGTGGTTGTGCTCGGGGGCGCAGGCGCCGTGGATGACCTCTGCGCCGCCCTGTTGGCGATCAGTAGCAGGGCCTCGACTGGGACCAGCACCCACTGCCGTCGGGGATGGCCGGCGGCACTGACGCACGGGTCCTCGCGTCAGTGCGGGCCCTTGGCGGCGGAGCCGCTTCAGAAAGGGTTTGCGCTCCTTGAGGTGCTTAGGGCAGTACGCGGAGTTTTCCAGGAGTGGTCGTGGTGTCGCAGCATCGGCACCAAAGGGTTCCGTCATGGGTGACTCCGGCCCCCCGCCTCGCTGGCGCGACGCTGGAGCGGACCTACACCCGGCGGCTCAGCCCAAACGACTAGGGCGGGGAGGCCCTTTCAAGGTCTCCCCGCCCTAGTCGCTAATGAGACACCGCAGAAGCGGTGACGTTCGCACAGATGAGACTGTGCAGAAGCAGTCTCATCTGTGCAAATGCCTGTCTCATTAGTGCACGGCCAGGCTCAATGAGACTGTGCACAAGAACATCAGCTGCAGCCGCTGGTGGAGCCGCAGCCCTCGCAGACGTAGCAGCTGCCGGCGGGGCGCATCTTCGTGCCGCAGGTCATGCACAGCGGCGCGTCGGTGGCGGTGCCGGTGACCAGCTCGAGCAGCTCGGCCGAGGAGTGGGCCTCCTTGACCGAGGTCGGGCCGGCCGGGGTGACCTTCTCCTCCACCTTGGCGGTCTCGATCGGCGCGGAGCCGCGCAGCTGCTCCAGGTCGACGTCGTCCTCCTCGACCGCCGGGGTCGAGGCCGAGGTGCCGTAGGAGCCGGCGACTTGGGCCGAGCGCTCCTCGGCGGTGAAGATGCCCAGGTTGGCGCGCTTCTCCACCGGCAGGTGGTCCAGCGCCAGGCGACGGAAGATGTAGTCCATCACCGACTGGGCGATCCGGATGTCCGGGTCGTCGGTCATGCCGGCCGGCTCGAACCGCATGTTGGTGAACTTCTGGATGTAGGTCTCCAGCGGCACCCCGTGCTGCAGGGCCAGGGAGATCCCGATCGAGAAGGCGTCCATCACACCGGCAAGGGTCGAGCCCTGCTTGCCCAGCTTGAGGAAGACCTCGCCCAGGCTGCCGTCCTCGTACATCCCGGCGGTCATGTATCCCTCGGCACCGGCGACGCTGAACGACGTCGTGACGCTGGTCCGCTTCTTCGGCAGCCGCTTGCGCACCGGGTGCGCCAGCGCGGTGGCCGGGGCGGCCGCCGCGACGGGGGCCTCGTCCTTGGTGCCGTCGTTCTTGCCCTTGCCACCGGACAGCGGCTGGCCGACCTTGCAGTTGTCGCGGTAGATGGCCAGCGCCTTGATGCCCATCTTCCAGCCCTGGAAGTAGATGTCCGCGACCTCCTCGACGGTCGCCGACTCCGGCATGTTCACCGTCTTGCTGATCGCGCCGGAGATGAACGGCTGCACCGCGGCCATCATGCGCACGTGGCCCATCGGGGAGATGGACCGCTCGCCCATCGCGCAGTCGAACACCTCGTAGTGCTCCGGGCGCAGGCTCGGGGCGTCGACGACGTGGCCGTGTTCGGCGATGTACTCGACGATCGCCTCGACCTGCTCGTCCTGGTAGCCCAGGCTCTTCAGCGCCCGCGGGACCGTCTGGTTGACGATCTGCATCGAGCCGCCGCCGACCAGCTTCTTGAACTTGACCAGCGAGAAGTCCGGCTCGATGCCGGTCGTGTCGCAGTCCATCATGAAGCCGATCGTGCCGGTGGGGGCCAGCACGGAGGCCTGCGCGTTGCGCCAGCCGTTCTCGGTGCCGGTCGCCAGGCACTCCTGCCACTCAGCGGTCGCGGCCTTGAGCACGTCGGCGTCGTCGGCGCCGACCGGGCGGATCGCGTCGTTGGCGGCAGCGTGCTTGCGCATGACCCGGGCGTGGGCGTCGGCGTTGCGGGCGTAGCCGTCGTAGGCACCGACGACCCCGGCCAGCTCGGCCGAGCGACGGTAGGCGGTGCCGGTCATCAGCGAGGTGATGGCGGCGGCCAGGGACTGCCCGCCGCGGGAGTCGTAGGCGTGGCCGGTGGCCATGAGCATCGCGCCGAGGTTGGCGTACCCGATGCCCAGCTGGCGGTAGGCCCGGGTGGTCTCGCCGATCGGGTCGGTCGGGAAGTCGGCGAAGCAGATCGAGATGTCCATCGCGGTGATGATCAGCTCGACGGCCTTGACGAAGTTCTTGGAGTCGAAGGTGCCGTCGTCCTTGAGGAACTTCATGAGGTTCAGCGACGCCAGGTTGCACGAGCTGTTGTCCAGGCTCATGTACTCCGAGCACGGGTTCGAGGCGTTGATCCGCCCCGTCTCGGGGTTGGTGTGCCAGTCGTTGATGGTGTCGTCGTACTGGATGCCCGGGTCGGCGCACTCCCAGGCCGCCTTGGTGACCTTGCCGAACAGCTCACGGGCGTCGACGGTCTCGATCACCGAGCCGTCGCCGCGGGCCCGCAGCCCGAAGTCGGTGCCCTCCTCGACCGCGCGCATGAACTCGTCGTTGACCCGGACGGAGTTGTTGGCGTTCTGGTACTGGACGCTGGTGATGTCCTTGCCGCCCAGGTCCATGTCGTACCCGGCGTCCCGCAGCGCGCGGATCTTGTCCTCCTCGCGCGCCTTGGTCTCGATGAACTCCTCGATGTCGGGGTGGTCGATGTCGAGGACGACCATCTTCGCCGCGCGGCGGGTGGCGCCACCGGACTTGATCGTGCCCGCGGAGGCGTCGGCCCCGCGCATGAAGGAGACCGGCCCGGAGGCGGTGCCACCGGAGGAGAGCAGCTCCTTGGAGGAGCGGATGCGGGAGAGGTTCAGCCCGGCACCCGAGCCGCCCTTGAAGATCAGGCCCTCTTCCCGGTACCAGTTCAGGATCGAGTCCATCTGGTCGTCGACGGCCAGGATGAAGCAGGCGCTGACCTGCTGCGGGGAGGCCGTGCCCACGTTGAACCAGACGGGCGAGTTGAAGCTGAACACCTGGTGCAGCAGCATCCAGGTCAGCTCGTGCTCGAAGACCTCGGCGTCGCCCTCGCTGGCGAAGTAGTCGTGCTCACGGCCGGCCGCGCCGTAGGTCAGGACGACCCGGTCGATGAGCTGCCGCAGGCTCGTCTCGCGCTGCGAGCTGCCGACCGCACCCCGGAAGTACTTGGTGGTGACGATGTTGGTGGCGTTGATGCTCCACTCGGCCGGGAACTCGACCCCACGCTGCTCGAAGTTGATCGAGCCGTCCCGCCAGTTGGTCATGACGACGTCGCGGCGCTCCCACACGACCTCGTCGTAGGGGTGCACCCCCGCGGTGGTGAACACGCGCTTGACCTTCAGGCCCTTCCCCCGGCTGGGGGCCTTGGCGGTGCGGCGGTTCCGGCTGGTGGTGAGGCGGTCAGCTGTCTCGGTCATCGTGCGAGGGCTCCCTGGGTCGGACTGGTGCGGTGGTGCGGGCGGAGCGGCTGGGGAAGCCGGCGGGTGCCGGAGCCGGGTCGTGCGGTCTCCTCGTCGAGACCTGTCTAGCGGAGGGGTCGGACAGTTCTCACGGGCCGGCGGCGCTGCCGGTGTCGGCCGGTCGCGGCCGCTCGGGGGCTCGCCGGCGGGTGGTGGTCCCGGTCGCGGGGCTCCCGGTCGCGGGGGTCTCCTGGTCGCCGTCGACCGCGTCGCGCTCGACGGGTGGCGCGTCACCGGCGCGGGCAGTGCTCCGGGCCGGTGCGGCGCGCAGCTCGGCGATCTCCTTCTCGAAGTCGGCGACCGAGGAGAAGCTGCGGTAGACGCTGGCGAAGCGGAGGTACGCGACCTCGTCGAGGTCGCGCAGCGGGCCGAGGATGGCCAGGCCGACCTCGTGGCTGGGGATCTCGGCGCAGCCGGTGGCGCGCACCGCGTCCTCGACCTGCTGGGCCAGCAGGGCCAGTTGGTGCTCGTCGACCGGCCGCCCCTGGCACGCCCGCCGCACCCCGGCGACGACCTTGCCCCGGGCGAAGGGCTCGCTCACGCCGCTGCGCTTGACGACGGCGAGGACCGCCTCCTCCACCGTGGTGAAGCGGCGTCCACAGCCCGGGCAGGAGCGTCGACGGCGGGTGGTCGCCCCCTCGTCGGTCTCCCGCGAGTCGATGACCCTGCTGTCGGGGTTGTGGCAGAAGGGACAACGCATGTCGATCTCCTCCTTCCCGAGGTGTCGCGCAGGGTCTCGCCGCGGCGTCGTGACACCGTGACCGGGCCCCGACCCGATGGCCGTGCTGTGGACTGGGCCGGGGACATCCGGTGGATGCGCCGGGGACAACGTGTGGAACGACTGTGGATGGCTTACAGCTCTGTAACTACTAGATGTTGTGGTGGAACCGTACGACCACCCCTACAGGTGTGCAAGCCCTGGCGAGCGTGTCGTCTTCCGCATCTGACCCGGGCGCCCCTCGGAGCCCCTCCCGCCACAACCACCGGCGCCTCGGCCGGGCCCTTCGCACCGCGGTGGACACCGGTGCGCCGCCGGTCAGGGCAGCTCGAGCACCTGACCGGGGACGAGGTCGACGTCGGAGAGGCCGTTCACGTTCAGGAGCGCGTCGACGACCGCGCGACGGTCCTCCTCCGGCGCGATCTCGCCGGCGATCGACCACAGGGTGTCCCCGGACTGGACGACGACCATCGTCGAGCCGGCCAGCTCGAGGCCGCCGCCGGGGCCGCCGGACTCGGCGGCGAACGTCGCCGCGGCGACGGACACCCCGAAGGCGATGGACAGCCCGGCGACCACTCGCCGCCCGCGCCGGGTCAGCCGCAACGGCGCCTGTGCACCCGAGGCGGCCCCACCGCCACCCCCTCCCGTGCGCCTCGCGCAGCCGGCGGCGCCCCCGCCCGCAACGCCGACCCGCCGACCAGGGCGCACGTCGGGATGCCCGGGACCCCGCAGGGCCGCCGCAGGGCGAGCCGCCCGGGGCAGGGGTGCAGGCCGACCGCGCACCACGGACCCGGGCGAGTGCGCCACCTGGCGCGCCCCCGGGAACGGGAGCACGACCGCCATCGAGGCCGGGGCGGCCACGGGGAGCTCGAGCTGCGGACTGGCCATCGGGGTGCTCCAGAGGTCTCGCGGTACCGGGTGGTCGAACAGGCGTTCGAACAGAACGTCTGGGCGATGTCTACCGCACACCCCCGACAGGAACACGCCGACACGGCGACTTCTTCGAACACGTGTTTGAACGGAGAGGCCTGAGGCGATACGGTTCCGAGGCGATCGAGGACAGCGTCCGAGGTCCCGGCTCGCCGTGGCGACACGGCCGTCGGTACGGCAGGACGCCACCGGGAACTGCTGCCGAGGCAGCCGGACGAGGAGGACACATGGCGGTCGACGGCCCGAAGGCGCGCGGCGGCAAGAGCCCTTCGCGGCGTGGAGCGTCCAGCCCGGCACCCGCCGACGGCGCAGCGCCCACGGCTGCAGCGGGGGCGGGAGCAGCGGTGCGGGAGTTCCCCGACCGGGCCGCCGACGGCGACGGACTGACCCAGCGGCAGCGCCGGGTGCTCGAGGTCATCCGTGACTCGATCGAGCGCCGCGGCTACCCGCCCTCGGTCCGCGAGATCGGTGAGGCGGTCGGTCTCTCCTCCGCCTCGTCCGTGGCCCACCAGTTGTCAGTGCTGCAGCGCAAGGGCTGGCTGCGCCGTGATCCGAACCGGCCGCGCGCACTCGACGTGCGCCTCCCCGGCGACAGCACCGCGACGACGAACGAGGCCACGGCCGAGGCGCTGGCCGGTTCCGGTGCAGCCAGTGGCGTCGACGACGCCACTGCCCCCCGACCCACGTACGTGCCCCTGGTCGGCCGGATCGCCGCCGGCGGTCCGGTGCTGGCCGAGCAGGCGGTCGAGGACGTCTTCCCCCTCCCCCGCGAGCTGGTCGGCGAGGGCACCCTGTTCATGCTGAAGGTCGCGGGTGACTCGATGGTCGATGCGGCGATCTGCGACGGCGACTGGGTCGTCGTCCGGCAGCAGCCGACCGCGGAGAACGGCGAGATCGTCGCCGCGATGATCGACGGCGAGGCGACGGTGAAGACCTACAAGCGGCGTGACGGGCACGTGTGGCTGATGCCGCACAACGCCGCGTACGAGCCCATCCCGGGCGACGACGCCACGGTCCTCGGCCGGGTCGTCACCGTGCTCCGTCGGGTCTGACCTCGGGCACGGGCGCCGGGCCCGTGCTCAGGCCGGGCTCCGCCGCAGCTTGCCGCCGGCCCACACGAACACGGTGGCCACGGCCGCGGCGATGAGACCGGCGGTCAGCGGCTCGACCCCACCGGCGGTCGCCAGCGACCCGTCGGCGGCCTCGGTGGGCTCCGCCGGGACCGTCCCCGTCAGGTCACCGGTGGCCGGCACCTGGGTGACCACCGCAGGGAGTCCCTCGCCGGCGACGAGCAGGTCCCGGTCGTTCGCCGCGAAGGCGATGGCCTCGCCCTGTGGGGCCTCCGGCAACGCCACCCGCACGGGGGGCCCGGCCAACGCCCCGGCGACGTCGGAGCCGCTCAGCGGCCAGACATAGGCGTCGGTGTAGGTCCGCAGGGCGATCCGCGAGCCGTCCGACGACACGGCGCCACCGGTGACCAGCAGCTGGCCGGCCCGGCCCACCGGGCCGCCCGGTGTGCCGGTCAACGTGAGCCCGAGCGCCGCCACCTTGCTCATCGGCACGGTGGCTCCGTCGCCGAGGGGCGCATCCGGGCGGTACACGGAGCTGGCGCCCAGCACCTCCTTGGTCACCAGGTACGGGGTGCCGTCGGGCGCGAGCAGGAGGGCCTCCGCGTCGTGCGGACCGTCGGGGTAGGTGAGCCTGGTCAGCACGGTGGTCCCGTCGGGGCGCAGACCGATCAGCGCCACCGTCTCCCGGCTCTGCGCGTTGTCCCCGATGTCGGCGAGCCAGATGGTCCCGTCGGCGGCGAGGGCGAGGTCCTCGGGGTCGTACGGGTCGACCTCCGCCGTGCGCACCTCACCCACCGCACAGGCTCCGTCGAGCACCAGCACCTCGGCGCGGTCGCCGCCGTCGTTCATCGCGAGCATCGACTCCCCGGCGCTGGCCAGGCCGGAGAGCTCCGGGAGCCGCGGGTCGGTGATCTCGCACCGGGTGGTCGGCTCGCCGTAGGGAGCGGTCCCGTCGTCGGCGGCCGCCGGCCCGGCAGGCAGCAGTGCGACCAGCAGGCCGACGGGCGCACAGAGGGCGGCGCCGGCCGTCGTCCTGCGGCGGGTGGCGCTGCTACGCCTGGGATCGGCCGGCTCTGGCACGAACCCAGCGTGACATCGCGACAGCGTCCAGTGCGTGAACCACGCCCAACAGCAGCAGTCCGACCGCGAGCCCGACCACCGCGTCGGTGACCCAGTGGAAGTCCAGCGCCACCATGGCCACACCCGTCGCCACCGGCCCCAGCACGCTGAGCAGCCAGGTGGCCCGCTGCACGCCCGCGGGCAGGCCGAACTCGACGGCCTGCCACCGGGCCACCCCCCACATGAGGACGGCGTTCGCCACGTGCCCCGAGGGGTAGCTGGCCCCGTCCGTGTGGAAGAACGACCCGGGGAAGGCCGGGGCCGTACGACCGGTGCCCCACTTGAACGCGTAGACCACGGTGGTGAGCAGGGCCAGCGCAACGACCACCCGGACCAGCGGCACCAGCGTCCGCTGCCGCACGGCGAGCCACCCGACCAGCCCGGCCAGCACCACCAGGATCGTCACCCGCCCGCCGATCTGGGTGACGACCCAGATCGGCCAGTAGGCCCACGAGTCCCGCAGCGCCCACACACTGGTCACCTCGGAGACCCGCAGGTCCATCCGTTCCAGCCACCCGCGGCTGAGCAGGTTGACGGTGACCGCGACGGTGACGAGGGCGGCGAGGACGAGCAGCCACCACGGCGGCCGGCCCACCCCGACCACCGGTGCGACCGGTCGATCGGCAGCGGTCGCCGTCCGGTCCACCGCTCCCCTGGTCATCGCGTCACGGTACCGGGGCCGTGACCTGGTCGTGATCCGCCGGGCTGTCCGCTCGCCCCGCTGCGGGAGCCCGGCACGAACGTGCGAGCGGCAGCGGGGCCCTCCGTCAGTCCTCGGTGGCCGGCGCGGTGAAATCGTCGAGCTGGGCGGCCAGGCCGGCGTTGACGCGCGCGGTCAGCCGGGTCCCGGTGGCCTCGTGCGCCTCCTCGACGACCTCGCCGTCCCGGTGCACCCGGGCGACCAGGTCACCCCGGTCGTAGGGCACCAGCACCTCGACGTCGATGTGCGGGTGCGGCAGCCGCTGGGCGATCACGTCGCGCAGCGCCTCGATGCCCTCGCCGGTCCGGGCCGAGACCCACATCGCCCCGGGGAGCGCCTGGCGCAGCGCCAGCATGTCCTCCTCGGTCATCGCGTCGACCTTGTTCACGACGATCAGCTCCGGGACGGCGGACGCGTCGATCTCGTTGAGCACCGTGTGCACGGCGTCGATCTGGCCCAGCGGGTCGGAGTCGGAACCGTCGACGACGTGCACGAGCAGATCGGCGTCGGCCACCTCCTCCAGCGTGGAGCGGAACGCGTCGACCAGCTGGTGCGGCAGGTGGCGCACGAAGCCGACGGTGTCGGTCATCGTGTACTCGCGCCCCTCGGGCGTCTGCGCGCGACGGACCGTCGGGTCCAGGGTGGCGAACAGCGCGTCCTGGACCAGCACGCCGGCCCCGGTGAGCTGGTTGAGCAGGCTGGACTTGCCGGCATTCGTGTAGCCGGCGATCGCCACGCTCGGCGTCGCGTTGCGGTCGCGGGAGTTGCGCTGCGTCGTCCGGGCGGTCGCCATCCCGGCGATCTCCTTGCGGAGCTTGCTCACCCGGGAGCGGATCCGGCGACGGTCGGTCTCGATCTTCGTCTCACCCGGACCACGGGTGCCGATGCCGCCACCGCCGGCGACCCGACCACCGGCCTGCCGGCTCAGCGACTCACCCCAGCCACGCAGCCGGGGCAGCATGTACTGCATCTGGGCCAGCTCGACCTGGGCCTTGCCCTCTCGGCTGGTGGCGTGCTGGGCGAAGATGTCCAGGATCAGGGCGGTCCGGTCGACCACCTTGACCTTGAGCACCTTCTCCAGCTGGTTGAGCTGGCCGGGGGCCAGCTCCCCGTCGCAGATCACGGTGTCCGCGCCGGTGGCGGCGACGACCTCGCGCAGCTCGGCGGCCTTGCCCGAGCCGACGTAGGTGGCCGGGTCCGGCTTGTCCCGGCGCTGCATCAGCGCGTCGAGCACCTGGGAACCGGCGGTCTCGGCGAGCGCGGCGAGCTCGGTCAGCGAACGCTGCGCGTCGGCCGCCGTCCCCTCGGTCCAGACGCCGACCAGGACGACCCGCTCCAGGCGGAGCTGGCGGTACTCGACCTCGGTGACGTCGGTGAGCTCGGTGCCGAGCCCCGCGACCCGGCGGAGTGCGCCGCGCTCCTCCTTGACGTAGGAGCCGGTGGTGTCGTCGGCGGCGTCCCACTGACCGGCCGGTGCCGGCTTGGTGTCGGGCATGCTGGCGCGCGCCTTGTCGACACGGGCTTCGGCCTCGTCGAGGATCGCGCGGTTCTGGGCTGTCGTCATCGTCTCCAGCGTGGCATGCCCCTGGTCCTGGGGCGACCGACTTGTCACATCACCTGTTGTCATCGCCCGGTACAACACCTCGGACCTCCGGATGCATCCCGAGGTACAGCGACCAGCGCTCCGCCCCGGGGTCCGCCGGCCGGGTGGCGTACTCGTCCAGCAACCGGTGCAGCCGTTCGCGGAACTCGGCCAGGTCCGCCGCACCCAGCCGCAGGCCCAACCGGGTGCTCTCCAGGTGGCTCTCCCCCACCGCGGCGACCTCCTCGAGGAAGGCGGCGAGCGCGGCGTCCCGGGCAGCGCCCGAGGCGCCGGCGCCGTCCATCAGCCAGCTCTTCCCGGTCGCCCGGTAGGGCACCTCCCGGGCGCCCCGGGCGCCCCGCCGCGCGCTCTCGGCGACCAGGAAGCCGGTGTCGACGAGGGTGCGGACGTGGTGCAGCACGGTCGCCGGGTTGCGGCCCAGCCGCGCGGCGAGCTCCTTGTTGGTCAGCGCCTCGTCCAGGCACAGCCGCAGGATCCGCAGCCGGACGGCGGAGGCCAGGGCGCGCGCCTCGGCGTCGGTGGCCGGCCGGCGCTCCCCGACGAACCGCCGCGCCCCCGCACCGGCCACCGCCTCGCTCGCACCGGCCTCCGGCTCGTCCATCCCGGCAGCCTAGGACGTCGACACGGCTCAGTGATTGACTTCCCCCGATCAGTGGCGGGAGGCTGCGCCGGTGACCCGCGACCGGAGCCTGCTGCGGCACCACGACTTCCGTCAGCTGTGGGCCGCTGAGACGGTCAGCCAGGTGGGCACCCAGGTGACCCTGCTGGCCCTGCCGGTGCTGGCGGTCTCGCTGCTGGAGGCGACGCCGCTGGAGATGGGCGTCCTGACGGCACTGGAGACCGCCGCCTTCCTGCTCATCGGGCTCCCGGCCGGTGCCTGGGTCGACCGCTGGCGGCGCCGTCGGGTGCTGGTCACCGCCGACCTGGTGCGCGCGGCGGTGCTGGCGACCCTGCCGATCGCGTACCTCCTCGACGCCCTCACCCTCGGGCAGCTGTTCGTCGTCGCGGCGGCGACCGGCACGGCGACCGTCTTCTTCGACGTCGCCTACCAGAGCTACCTGCCCGCCCTGGTCGACCGCGACCAGTTGGTCGACGGCAACGGCAAGCTCGAGGCCAGCCGGGCCGTCGCCCAGGTGGCCGGGCCGGGCATCACCGGCGTGCTGCTGCGGGTGCTGGGCGCGCCACTGCTGATCGCCGTCGACGCGGCGTCCTTCCTGCTCTCGGCGTTCTTCATCGGGCGGATCCAGCGCCCGGACACCGTCCCCGACCGGGCCGGCCGGCGGTCGCTGCGCACCGAGATCGGCGAGGGACTGTCCTTCGTCGTCCACCAGCCACTGCTCCGCCGGATCGTCGCCTGCACCGGCACGTCGAACCTGTTCTCCACGATCACCACGACCCTGCTGGTGCTCTACGCGCTGCGCCGGCTCGAGCTGTCCGAGAGCGTGCTGGGCCTGGTCTTCTCCGCCGGCGCGGTGGGCGGCCTGGTCGGCGCGGCGACGGCCGCGCGCTTCGCCCGCACCGTCGGCGAGGGCCGGGCGATCCCGCTGGCGGTCATGGTGTTGGTGCCGTTCACCGCTCTCACGCCGCTGGCCGCCACCGGCGCCCCGCTGGTGTTCCTGACGCTCGGCCAGTTCGGCTTCAGCTGGGCGGTGGTCGTCTACAACATCACCCAGGTCAGCTTCCGCCAGCGGCTGTGCCCACCGGCGCTGCTGGGGCGGATGAACGCCTCGGTGCGCTTCCTGGTCTACGGCACGATGCCGCTGGGCGGCCTGCTCGGCGGCGTCCTGGGCACCTGGCTCGGCGTGCTGCCGACGCTGTGGATCGCCGCGGCCGGACAGCTGCTCGCGGCCGGCTGGGTGGTGGCGAGCCCCCTGCTGCGGATGCGCGACCTGCCCGACGGCCCGGACACCCCGGCCGGCGAGGTGACGACCGTGCCCGAGGCGCGGGCGCCGACCGCCGGCAGCGATCCCGAGCGGTCCGGCTGAGCAGCCGACGGGTTGGCCGGCCGGGTGCCGGGTAGGGCGGCGGGGCACGGTCCACCGCTCGAGAGGACGACGATGACCAGCCCCGATGAGGAGCTCGACGACCCAGGCCGCGACCCCGCCGGCCTCGACCCACCGCGCAACGTCTTCGGTGGCGCGGACCAGGACACCGGCCGCGGAGCACCCCGCGGCACCGGGAACGTGGGCCCCGGCGACAAGCCCGAGGCGCCCACCGACGACCCGGAGACGCGGGCCGACGAGCCCGACCGTCCCTGACCTGCGACTGCGCAGCCAGGACCCTCAGCCGGCGAGCCACTCCCGGCTGAGGGTCCCGGTGGCGACGACGACGGCCGGGCCGGAGAGCACCGTCGTCGTCCCGTCGAACTGCACCGACAGCCGGCCGCCCGGCACGTCGACGAGGACCGTCCCGGCGTCGCGTCCGCCGTCCGCCAACGTGGCGTAGGCCGCGGCGCAGGCACCGGTGCCGCACGA
This sequence comes from Modestobacter sp. VKM Ac-2979, assembly GCF_026967995.1. Lineage (NCBI taxonomy): Bacteria > Bacillati > Actinomycetota > Actinomycetes > Geodermatophilales > Geodermatophilaceae > Modestobacter > Modestobacter sp. VKM Ac-2979. Next base: position 60,097 of record NZ_JAPVBO010000007.1, on the reverse strand, counting down.
GCGGGTCTCCCCCACGCCGCGCTCGTGGACCCGGAGCCGCACGTGCGCGCAGGCGCCCTCGGGCGGGAGCACGTTCACCAGCTCGACGTTGACCCCCTCGGGGAACATCGCGTCGTCGACCCCGGGCAGCACCGACAGGTCCAGGGTGTCGACCTCGACGTCGGTCAGGCAGACCAGGTGCGGGTTGCCCATCGACACCCCGAGCCCCGGGTGGGCGACGCCGGCGACGCGCGCCTCGCTCCGGCCCAGCGGGACCGCCGGGCCCATGTCGACCCAGTAGCCGCCGTCGGGCCGGGCGCCCACCCGGCGGGGCCCGCCCCGGGTGCCGACCAGGACGCCGGCCTCGGCCACTGCCCGCTCCAGCAGCCCCTCGGCCAGCAGCACGTGCAGGAACAGCCGGATTCCGTTGCCGCACATCTCCGCGTACGAGCCGTCGGCGTTGCGGTGGTCCATGAACCACTCGCAGTCGGCCAGTGCCGCACCGAGCACGCCGGGGGCGTCGGGCACGTGCCGGCTCCGGACCACCCGCAGCACGCCGTCCCCGCCCAGGCCCGCGCGGCGGTCGCAGAGCCGGCGCACCAGGTCCGCGTCCAGGCGCGCCTCCGGCCACACGTCCCCGTCGGGGTCGGGCAGGACGACGAAGTCGTTCTCGGTGCCGTGGCCGAGGAGGACCCGCGGGCCGGAGCTGTCGATCACCGGTCGATCGTACGGTCGGCGACCAGGGCGAGGACGACGTCGAGCAGGTCCGGCCGGGCCGCGTCGAACCAGACCGTGCCGGCGTCGCGGCGGAACCAGGACCGCTGCCGGCGGACGAACCGGCGGGTGCTGGTGACCGTCCGCTCGCGCGCCTCCTGCGCGGTGAGCACCCCGTCGAACTGCTGGAGCACCTGCGCGTACCCCAGGGCGCGGGATGCGGTCGGCCCCTCGCGCAACCCGTCGTCGGCGAGCGCAGCGACCTCCGCCACGAATCCGGCTGCCCACATCGCGTCGACCCGGCGGGCCACCCGGTCGTCGAGCTCGTCGGGCGCCCGGTCCAGTCCGACCGTGATCGCCGGGTAGTGCGGTCGCGGGGCGGGCAGCGTCGCGGTGAACGGTTGTCCGGTCAGCTCGATCACCTCCAGCGCCCGGACCACCCGCCGGCTGTTGCTGGGCAGGATCGCGGTTGCGGCGGCCGGGTCCAGCGCCGCCAGCCGGGCGTGCAGCACCGCCGCGCCCTGGGCCTCCAGCTCGCCGGTCAGCCGGGCCCGCACCACCGGGTCGGTGCCGGGGAAGTCCAGCTCGTCCAGCACCGCGCGCACGTACAGCCCGGAGCCCCCGACCAGCAGTGGGACGACGCCCACGGCGCGGAGCCGGTCGACCTCGGCGCGGGCGCGCTGCCGGTACTCGGCCACCGAGGCCGGCTCCCGCACGTGCCACAGGTCCAGCAGGTGGTGCGGCACGCCGTCGCGTTCGGCCTCGGTCGGCTTGGCGGTGCCGATGTCCATCCCCCGGTAGAGCTGCATGGAGTCGGCGTTGACCACCTGACCCCCGGCGCCGGACCGGGCCAGCCGGTGCGCCAGCGCGACGGCCAGCGCGGTCTTGCCGGTGGCGGTCGGCCCGACGACGGCGATGACCGGCGGCCCGCCGACGGCGGTGACCGGCGGCCCGCCGCCGTCCACGGCGCTCACCGGGCCTGCCAGGTGGCGACGGGGTAGCCGACGCCGAACGGGGCGTCGTCGTGGTGCAGCTCGGCGGTGACGACGCGCCCGCTCAGCGCGGCGCCCACCGCCCGCCACACCGGGGTCCCGGCGGCGAGCAGTCGCCGCGCCGCGGCGGGGTCCAGGGTGGCCAGGGCGGTGGCGTCCCCGGCGCGGAGCGCAGTGGCGACCGCGGCGTCGAAGGGGCCGGCAGCGGCGTCGAACGCACCGGGCGCCTTCTCGGTGCGGCGGGCCGACCCGTCCCCCATCGCCAGCAACCCCACGGGACCGGGCAGGTCGGCCAGCGCGGCGGGGAGGTCGGCCGGCCCCACCCCGAGCCGGCCGCCGGTGTGCCCAGCGCGGTCCAGCAGCCAGGCGGCCACCAGGTGCGGCAGCGGGACGCGGTGCCCGCCGGGCCGCACCCGGCCGGCGAACGGGACCTCCAGGTCGATGCCGAACCCGCGCAGGTCACCGGCGTCCCCGGGACCGAACCGGAGGCCGTCGGCGCCCTCCCCCACGACCACCACCACCTCCGGCTGGTGCTCCAGGACGGTCTGCACGGCGGTGGAGACGGCGGCGCGCAGCACCGACAGCGCGTAGCTGGGGGCACCGGCGACCGCGGGGAGCAACAGGGGTGACTGCGGGCAGAAGGCCACGGTCACCGGAGGAGGAGGTCTCACGCCAGGGAGTGTCGCGGATGCATCGTGGGAGACTGCTCACGTGTCGAGCACGGAGAACACCGGAGACCGGACCCAGCAGGCCACCGCCGCCCCCGAGGAGCGCCCTGAGGATGCGGTCGTCGAGGTGACGTCGGCCGACGAGGGGCCACTGGCCGCGACCCCGGGCGCCGCCGTCCCGGCGGACGCGCAGCCCGACGGCAGCGGCCCCGCCGTCGACGGACCCGGGGCCGCCGAGCCCCCGGCTGCGCAGCCCGATGACACCGCCTCCGCGGCCGTCACCCCCGAGGCGGGCACCCCTGCCGCCGCCGCCCCGGCCGATGCCGCGGTCGCCGACCCGACGAGCGACGCCCCCACCACCGACGTCCCCACCGACCTCCCGGCCACCGACGCACCGACCGGCGACGCACCGACCGGCGACGACCCTGCGTCCGCCCCACGGCCGACCCCCTCCCCCTCCCCCGCGCCGTCCAGCACCGCCAGCAGCTCGGGGCCGGCCGACGTCCCGACCGTCATCCCGGCCATGCCCGCCTCCGACCCGTCCGCCTGGGGCCGGGTCGACGAGGAGGGCACGGTCTACGTGCGCACCGCCACCGGCGAGCGCACCGTCGGCTCCTGGCAGGCAGGCGCCCCGGCCGAGGGCCTGGCCCACTACGGCCGCCGCTTCGACGACCTGGCCACCGAGGTCACCCTGCTCGAGGCGCGGCTGGCCGCGCACACCGGCAACCCGGGCGAGATCCGCACCAAGGCGCAGGAGCTCGCCGACTCGATCCCGCTCGCCCAGGCGGTCGGCGACCTGGACAGCCTGTCGGCCCGCGCGCGGGCGATGGTCAGCATGGCCGACACCGCCGTCGCGGCGAACCGGGCCGAGAAGGCGGCACAGCGCGCGGTGCAGGTCCAGCGCAAGGAGGCGCTCGCCGCCGAGGCAGAGCAGATCGCCGCGGACTCCACGCAGTGGAAGGCCGCCGGTGACCGGCTCAAGGCGATCGTCGAGGAGTGGAAGACGATCAAGGGCATCGACCGCAAGACCGACGAGGCGCTGTGGCAGCGCTTCGCGGCCGCGCGGGACGCCTTCGGTCGCCGCCGTGGCGCCCACTTCGCCGAGCTGGACAAGCAGCGGGGTGAGTCGCGTGCGGCCAAGAGCGAGCTGATCGCCGAGGCCGAGCGGCTGTCCGCCTCCACCGAGTGGGGCCCCACCAGCGCGGCGATGCGCGGGCTGATGGACCGCTGGAAGGCCGTGCCGCGGGTCGGCCGGGACACCGACGACGACCTGTGGAAGAAGTTCCGCGCCGCCCAGGACGTGTTCTTCGCCGCCCGCACCGCCAACGACCAGGCGCGCAGCAGCGACGAGCTGGCCAACCAGAAGGCCAAGGAGGAGCTGCTCGCCGAGGCGGAGAAGCTCGACCCGGCCAACAAGGGCAACCAGAACGCGCTGCGCAAGATCCAGGAGCGCTACGACGCCATCGGGCACGTGCCCCGCGGCGCCATGCGCGAGCTCGAGGACCGGATGCGCACCGTCGAGGAGAAGTTCCGCGGCGCGAGCGAGTCCGCACGCCCCCGGGTCCAGCCGGAGAACCCGCTGCTGACCTCGATGCGGGCGGCGGTGACCAAGGCCGAGGACCAGCTGGCCAAGGCCCAGGCCGCCGGCAACGCGAAGCGGATCAGCGAGGCCGAGGCCGCCGTGGCCACCCGCCGGGAGTGGCTCGCCGAGGCCGAGAAGTCCGCCGGCCGCCGCTGAGCGAGGGCCCCAGCCGGGGCCAGGTATGAGACAGGGCCCGTCCGGTCGTTCCGGACGGGCCCTGTCTCGTATCGCGTTGCGTGCATTCGTGTAGCGCCCGATCGGTCGGGTAGGTCTGTCCACGACCGGGTCCTGCCCGTGACGACGGCGCCCGCGACCCTGCTCGCGAGCTGCCGTCCCTCCCCGGGGCCGCCATCTGCGCCCCGCCGGCCCGGTCTGGGATCCACACCACTGTCGAGACAGAGGAGCCCGCCATGAAGGCAGTCGTCTACCGAGGCCCCGAGAACGTCGCCGTCGAGGAGGTGCCGGACGCCACGATCCAGGCGCCCACCGACGCGCTCATCCGGATCACCACCACCAACATCTGCGGGTCCGACCTGCACATGTACGAGGGCCGCACCTCCGTGGAGGAGGGCAAGGTCCTCGGCCACGAGAACATGGGCGTCGTCGAGGCCGTCGGCGACGGCGTCGACCGGATCAAGGTCGGCGACCGGGTGTCGGTCCCCTTCAACATCGCCTGCGGCACGTGCCGCAACTGCACCGACGGCTGGACGTCGTTCTGCCTGCGCGCCAACCCCACCGAGGGGATGGACGGAGCGGCGTACGGCTACGCGAACATGGGTCCCTACGACGGCGGGCAGGCCGAGTACCTGCGGGTGCCGTGGGCGGACTTCAACCTGCTGCACCTGCCCGAGGGCACCGAGCACGAGAACGACTTCACGATGCTCTCGGACATCTTCCCGACCGGCTGGCACGGCGTGGAGCTGTCCGGCTTCCAGGTCGGCGACCGGGTGGCGGTGTTCGGCGGCGGCCCCGTGGGGCTGATGGCCGCGCACAGCGCCATGATCCGCGGCGCCTCCGAGGTCTTCGTCGTGGACAAGGAGACCGACCGGCTGGCACTGGCGGAGAAGTTCGGGGCCACCCCGATCGACTTCAGCGCCGGTGACCCGGTGGAGCAGCTGATGCAGGCCACCGGCGGGCGCGGGGTCGACCGCGGCGTGGAGGCGGTCGGCTACCAGGCGCACGACTCCGGTGGCGAGGAGCACCCGGAGCTGGTGCTGGACAACCTCGTCCAGGTGGTCCGCTCCACCGGCGGGATCGGCGTCGTCGGCGTCTACGTGCCGCAGGACCCGGGCGCGACCAGCGACCTGGCCAAGGAAGGGCGCATCCCCTGGCAGTTCGGCACCTTCTTCACCAAGGGCCAGTCGATGGGCACCGGGCAGGCGCCGGTCAAGCGCTACAACCGGCAGCTGCGGGACCTGATCATCGACGGCAAGGCCAACCCGGGCCTGATCACCAGCCACGAGCTGGGCCTGGACCAGGCCGTGGAGGGCTACCGGCGCTTCGACGACCGGGACCAGGGCTGGACCAAGGTGCTGCTGCACCCGGGCAGCTGACCTCCACCGGGACGTCCCACCCGGTGACCTGATCGAAGACCGTCCCCTGCACCGCCCCCCGGTGCAGGGGAACGGTCCTTCGTCCGTCCGGGACCTCCCGGGGCCCGGTGAGGTCAGCTGCAGGCGGGGACCGCGGCCGGCAGCGGCGCCGGGACGCCGATCCCGGGCATGCCGAGCGTGACGCCGGGCGTGGTCGGGCGGGTGCCGGCCTCGCTCGCGTCGCCGGCCCGGGTGCGCCGGTGGGAGACCAGCGCACCGTCGGCGACCAGGAAGTGCGGCTTCGCGGCGGTCACGACCGTCTCCACGACGTCCCCGGCCCGGACGCCGTCGGCGGCGGTGAAGTGGACCAGCCGGCCGTCACGGGCCCGGCCGGAGAGCCGGCCGCGGGCGGCGTCCTTGCTCCCCTCGCCTGCGGCGACGAGCAGCTCGACCGGCCGGCCGACGAGCGCCCGGTTCTCCGCCCAGCTGATCTCCTCCTGCAGGGCGGTCAGTCGCAGGTAGCGCTCCTGGACGACCTCCTTGGGCAGCTGCCCGTCCATCTCCGCGGCCGGGGTGCCCGGCCGCTTGGAGTACTGGAAGGTGAAGGCGCTGGAGAAGCGGGCCTGCCGGACGACGTCGAGGGTCTGGGAGAAGTCCGCCTCGGTCTCACCCGGGAACCCGACGATGATGTCCGTGGTGATCGCGGCGTCGGGCATGGCAGCCCGCACCCGGTCGATGATCCCGAGGTAGCGGTCCTGCCGGTAGCCGCGGCGCATCCGGCGCAGCACGTCGTCCGACCCGCTCTGCAGCGGCATGTGCAGCTGGTGGCAGACCACCGGCGTCTCGGCCATCGCCGCGATGACGTCGTCGGTGAACTCCCGCGGGTGCGGACTGGTGAAACGGACCCGCTCGAGGCCCTCGATCCGCCCCGTCGCGCGCAGCAGGTCGGCGAAGGCGCCGCGCTCGCGGAACTCGACGCCGTAGGCGTTCACGTTCTGCCCGAGCAGGGTCACCTCGAGCACGCCCTGGTCGACCAGCGCCTGCACCTCGGCCAGGATCTCGCCCGGACGGCGGTCCTTCTCCTTGCCGCGCAGCGCCGGGACGATGCAGAACGTGCAGGTGTTGTTGCACCCCACGCTGATCGACACCCAGCCGGAGTACGCGGAGTCCCGCTTGGCCGGCAGCGTGGAGGGGAAGACCTCCAGCGACTCGACGATCTCCACCTGGGCCTCGGCGTTGTGCCGGGCCCGCTCCAGCAGCACCGGCAGCGAGCCGACGTTGTGGGTGCCGAAGACGACGTCGACCCAGGGCGCGCGCTTGACGATCTCGCCGCGGTCCTTCTGCGCCAGGCAGCCACCGACGGCGATCTGCATGCCGGGGTGGGCGTCCTTGACCGGGCGCAGGTGCCCGAGGTTGCCGTAGAGCCGGTTGTCGGCGTTCTCCCGGACCGCGCAGGTGTTGAGCACGACGACGTCGGCGTCGGTGCCGTCGGGGGCCGCCGAGTACCCGGCCGACTCGAGCAGGCCGGAGAGGCGCTCGGAGTCGTGCACGTTCATCTGGCAGCCGTAGGTGCGCACGAGGTAGGTCTTGCCGTTCACCACCGGGATCGTACGGGGGTGCGAGGGGTACCCGGTGCACGTCGACGACTCCGGTTGGTGACCGGCAGGACCACGACCGGGTGAACTCCGGGCTCCTCCGGAGCTTCGTTACAGCTTCGTGATGCCTTCGCGACGTTCCTGGGGTGCAAGCCACCTAGGGTCACCCGCTGTGACCGAACGCCCGACCGGAGACCCTCTCGTCCGCATGTCCGGCGTCGACAAGTGGTTCGGCGAACTGCACGTCCTGCAGGACATCGACCTGACGGTCGACCGCGGCGAGGTGGTCGTCGTCATCGGACCGTCGGGTTCGGGCAAGTCGACGCTGTGCCGCACGATCAACCGCCTCGAGTCCATCGAGAACGGTGAGATCACCATCGACGGCGAGCGCCTGCCCGAGGAGGGCAAGGAGCTGGCCCGGCTGCGCGCCGACGTCGGCATGGTGTTCCAGAGCTTCAACCTCTTCGCGCACAAGTCGGTGCTGGAGAACGTGACGCTGGGGCCGATCAAGGTCCGCAAGCAGTCCAAGGCCGACGCCGAGAAGCGGGCCCGCGAGCTGCTCGACCGGGTCGGCGTCGGAGCCCAGGCCGACAAGGTGCCCGCTCAGCTCTCCGGCGGCCAGCAGCAGCGCGTGGCGATCGCCCGGGCGCTGGCGATGGACCCGAAGGTGATGCTCTTCGACGAGCCGACCTCGGCCCTGGACCCGGAGATGATCAACGAGGTCCTCGAGGTGATGGTCGGGCTCGCCCAGGACGGGATGACCATGATCGTGGTCACCCACGAGATGGGCTTCGCCCGCCGGGCGGCCAACCGTGTCGTCTTCATGGACGGCGGCCGCATCGTCGAGTCCGCGACGCCGGAGGAGTTCTTCACCAACCCGAGCTCCGACCGGGCCAAGGACTTCCTCTCCAAGATCTTGAACCACTGACCACCCGCACATCCACGAGAGGACCCTCCATGCGCATCACCCGCTACGCCGCCGCCCTCGCGGCCACCGGCGTCGTCCTCGCCGGCTGCTCCAGCGACGCCGGCGAGACCACCGAAGGCGCCGCCGGCGGCAACGCCGAGGTCGCCGACGACGTCTCCTTCGACGAGGGCACGACGATGGCCGAGCTCGCGGAGTCCGGGACGATCACCGTCGGCACGAAGTTCGACCAGCCCGGGTTCGGACTGGCCGGGCCCGACGGCGTCCCTGAGGGCTTCGACGTCGAGATCGCCGAGCTGATCGCCGCCGAGCTGGGCATCGCCACCGACGACATCGAGTGGGTGGAGACGGTCTCGGCCAACCGCGAGTCGTTCATCCAGAACGAGGACGTCGACATGGTCGTGGCCACCTACACGATCAACGACTCGCGCAAGGAGCTCATCGACTTCGCCGGCCCGTACTACGAGGCCGGCCAGGACATCATGGTCGCCGCCGGCAACCCGCTCGGCATCGAGGGCCCGGACGACCTCGCCGGACAGAACGTCTGCTCGGTCGAGGGCTCGACGCCCGCGGAGGAGATCCGCACCAACTACCCCGAGGCGACGCTGACGCTGTTCGACGTGTACTCCAAGTGCGCCGACGCGCTGCGCAACGGTCAGGTCGACGCGGTCACCACCGACAACGTCATCCTCACCGGCCTGGTCGCCGGCGCGCCCGACGCGTTCGAGCTGGTGGGCAACCCGTTCACCGAGGAGCCCTACGGCATCGGCATCACCAAGGGCGACGACGAGTTCCGGAGCTTCATCAACGACACCCTCGAGGCGTCCTTCGAGGACGGCTCGTGGGCCGAGGCCTGGGACCGCACCGCCGGCGCCATCACCGGCACGGACGCTCCCGAGCCGCCCTCGGTCGACCGCTACTGACCCTGTTGACCCCGGCGAGGCGCCGGCGGCGGGTCGACCCCGCTCGCCGGCGCCTCGCCGCCGCTCGCCCTGAGAGGAGGCGTGGTGCAGTTCCTGATCGACAACTTCGACCTGTTCTGGGACGCCTTCCTCACGACGCTGAGCCTGTCCTTGCTCGCCTGCCTGGTGGCCCTGGTCCTCGGCACGGTGCTGGCCGCGATGCGGGTCAGCCCGATCGCTCCGCTGCGCGGGCTGGCCACGTTCTACGTGGAGACCTTCCGCAACACCCCGCTCACGGTGGTCTTCTTCTTCATGATCTTCGGGCTGCCGCAGATCGACTTCGTGATCGACTTCTTCACGGGCGCGGTGCTCTCGGTCGGGCTCTACACCGCTGCCTTCGTCTGCGAGGCGCTGCGCTCGGGGATCAACTCCGTCTCGCCCGGCCAGGCCGAGGCGGCCCGCGCCCTGGGCCTGACCTTCGGTCAGTCACTGCGCGAGGTGGTCCTCCCGCAGGCGTTCCGCACCGTCGTCCCGCCGTTGGGCAACGTGCTGATCGCGATGGTGAAGAACACCTCGATCGCGGCCGGCTTCTCGGTGAGCGAACTGAGCTCCCTGCTCCCACGGCTCGTGAACGCCAGCGCCGGTGACCTGACTGCCATCCTCGTCGGGGTCGTGGTGGGCTACATGCTGATCACGCTGCCGTCGGCGCTGGCCGTGCACCGCATCGAACGACGGGTGGCGATCCTCCGATGACCACACCAGTGCTCTTCGACGTCCAGGGGCCCCGCGCCCGCGCCCGCGCACGGGTCGGCACCGCGATCGGCGCAGTGCTCGTCCTCGCGATCATCGGCTTCGTCCTGCTCCGGCTGGGTGGGAACGGCCAGCTGGAGCCCGAGCGCTGGGCGATCCTGTTCGACCCCTCCAGCGGGGTCCCGCAAGCGCTGGGCCGCGCCCTGCTGCGCACCCTGCAGGTCGCGGCGGTCGCCATGGTCCTCGCCACGCTGCTGGGGCTGCTGCTGGCGGTGGGGCGGTTGTCCGACCACCGCTTCATCCGCGTCCCGGTGTCCGCGGTCATCGAGTTCTTCCGCGCGATCCCGCTGCTGGTCGTGATCTTCGCGCTGTACTTCGTCCTCCCGAAGTACGGCGTGCGGCTGAGCACGTTCACCGCACTGACCGGCGGCCTCGTCCTCTACAACATGGCCGTGCTGGCCGAGATCTTCCGGGCCGGCATCCTGTCCATCGACAGGGGCCAGCGCGAGGCCGGGTTCGGCCTCGGGCTGCGCAAGTCGCAGGTCATGACCCTGATCCTCTTGCCGCAGGCGACCCGGCGGATGCTCCCCGTGCTGGTCGCCCAGCTCGTGGTGCTGCTGAAGGACACGTCGCTGGGCTTCATCATCAGCTACCTGGAGCTGCTCCGGCAGGCGCGTGGGCTCGTCGAGTACTTCAACTCCCTCTTCGGCGACCGGTACACCTTCCAGCTCTACGTGGCGGCCGGGCTGATCTACATCCTGATCAACGTGCTCCTCTCCATGCTGGCCCGGTACACCGAGCGCCGTACCAACCGCGCCGGCCGCAAGGCGGTGACCGCTGCGCCCGCCGACCAGATGGGCGGCGGAGGCGGCGCGACCTGACCGAGGCGGCACGACGAGTGACCGCGCAGCCCGATGGTCCGCACTCGGCCCCGGCGTCCACCCTGGACGCCGGGGCCGAGTGCTGAGGGCACCCGCTGCAGCCGGTCCGCGTGTGCCCGGGACCTCGGTCCTGTGGGGCGGGCGAGACCCCGCCCGCCCCAAGCCGTCACATCCGACCCATCGCCCCCGGCTGGCTGGCCGACTGCCGGAGTCCGGGGCGCGTCTTGGCACTTTCAGCCGGTGACGGTGCCGTCGCTCACTGCCGAGAGTGGGGGTGTGACCTCGACTGCCGCCGCTCCGCGCCACATGCACCTGGACCTCGACGAGGACGACGACCTGGCCACCACCACCCAGATCTTCGTGAGCAAGCTGCGTGCCAGCGCACGCCGGTTCGCCGCCGCCTCCGGAGCGGACTCGGCGATCGTCCGAGAGGCCGTGCCACCGGCCCGGCACCGTCGCTCTCGCTGCCGGGTGGTGCTGCTGTACGCCGGTGGCCAGGAGTCCGACGTGACCTTCCTGGGGCCGTCCAGCTCGGTGGCGGGCAAGGAGGTCACCATGTCCCAGTTCGACACCGCGATCGAGCTGTGGCTGCGGGCCGGGCAGGAGCGCAGCCGGCGTTGGCTGATGCCGGACGAGGAGGCCGCCGACGGCGTGGCCATCGACATCTCCGCCTGGTTGAACCGCTGAGCGGCCGCCCGGGCCACTGATCGTCCGGCTGCCCTGCACGCGGGTCGCCGGCCGGTCCACCCCGGCCCCGGCGGGACCGAGGGTCGAAGAACGCAGATCAGCCGATGCGAGGCTCCTCGCATCGGCTGATCTGCGTTCGGGAGAGCGGGCGGGTGGACGCCCCGCCCAGCCCCTCAGGGCAGATCGTCGACCGGCACGGAGCCGGGTGGCGGTCGCAACCGGCCGATCGGCCGGGCCAGCCCCTCCCCCACCTCGCCGCCCATGTCCGCTTCCTCGCCACCGGCGGCGCGAGCGCGGGCAGCAGCACGGGCCGCCGAGCGCTCGCGTGACCACGGCACCGGTGCGGCGAGGTCCGGGTCCGGGTCACTGGACGCCTCGATGAACTCGGACCGGTCTCCCGGCCCAGCGGGCGCTGACGCCGCTGTACCGGCCGGGCCGTCGGACAGCTCGTCGTCGTCGCGGCCGTCGAGGGCCTCGCGCACCACGTAGCCGGCCAGCCCGCCGCCGTAGCCCTTGCGGGCGAGCATGCCGATCAGACGCCGCTCCGCGGTGACCCGGTCGAGCCGGCGCATCGAGGGGAGCTTCCGCTCGACCAGCCGCCGGGCGGAGTCCCACTCGTCCTGCGGGTCGACCTCCGCGACGGCAGCCGCGGCCACCTCCCCGTCGACCCCCTTGGCCCGCAGCTCGGCGCTGAGTGCCCGCCGGGCCAGCCCACGACCGGACTGCCGGGTGGAGACCCAGGCGGCTGCGAAGGCGGCGTCGTCGATGAGGCCGACCTCGGTGAACCGGTCGAGCACCGCGGCCGCGGCCTCGTCGGGCACGTCCTTCTTGGCCAGCAGGTCGGCCAGTTGCTTGCGGGTCTTCGGCGTGCCGGTCAGCGCCCGCAGACAGATCCCCCGGGCGACCGCCTCGGGGTCCTCCATCTCGGCCGGGTCACCGGACTCTTCCGGGTCAGCCGAACGGCGACTCCACTGGGGCCCCGAGCTGCGACCGCTGCGCTCCCGGCGCCCGCCCGACCCGGTCGGATCGGAGGAGTCGGGACCGCGGCGGGCACTGCCGGCCCCGGGCCGACGCCGACCGGACCGGCGACCTCTGTCACCGGCCGGTACGACGTCGTCCCCGGAGCCCTCGCCGCCCGGCCCGTCGTCGAACGGGGCGTCCGACACCGGCGGGATCAGAAGTCGGCCGGAGCGGCCGCCGGGGCCTCGACGGCGACGACCCCGATGCCGAGCTTCTCCTTGATCTTCTTCTCGATCTCGTCGGCGAGGTCGGGGTTGTCCCGCAGGAAGGTGCGGGCGTTCTCCTTGCCCTGACCGAGCTGGTCGCCCTCGTAGGTGTACCAAGCGCCGGACTTGCGGACGAAGCCCTGCTCCACACCGATGTCGATGAGCCCGCCCTCGCGGCTGAAGCCGGTGCCCCAGATCAGGTCGAGCTCGGCCTGCTTGAAGGGGGCCGCCACCTTGTTCTTGACCACCTTCACGCGGACCCGGCTGCCGACCGCGTCGGTGCCCTGCTTCAGGGTCTCGATCCGGCGGATGTCGAGACGGACCGAGGCGTAGAACTTCAGCGCACGGCCACCGGTGGTCACCTCGGGCGAGCCGTAGACGACGCCGACCTTCTCCCGCAGCTGGTTGATGAAGATGCAGGTGGTGCCGGAGTTGCTGAGCGCGCCGGTGATCTTGCGCAGCGCCTGGCTCATCAGCCGGGCCTGCAGGCCGACGTGGCTGTCGCCCATCTCGCCCTCGATCTCGGCCCGGGGCACCAGCGCCGCCACCGAGTCGACGACGATCAGGTCGAGCGCGCCGGAGCGGATCAGCATGTCGGCGATCTCCAGCGCCTGCTCACCGGTGTCGGGCTGGCTGATCAGCAGTGCGTCGGTGTCGACGCCGATCGCCCGGGCGTAGTCGGGGTCGAGGGCGTGCTCGGCATCGATGAAGGCGACGATGCCGCCCGCCGCCTGGGCGTTGGCCACCGCGTGCAGGGCGACCGTCGTCTTGCCGGACGCCTCGGGGCCGTACACCTCGACCACACGGCCACGGGGCAGGCCACCGACGCCGAGGGCGATGTCGAGGGCGATCGAGCCGGTCGGGATGACCTTCATGGCGACCTCGGGCGAGTCGCCCAGGCGCATGACGGAGCCCTTGCCGAACTGCTTGTCGATCTGGGCGAGGGCCATGTCGAGGGCCTTGTCGCGGTCGAGCGTTGCCATGGTGGCCACCTTCGGATGTCGCTGTAGCGGGTCGTCGCCGACGCTAGGGCGGGGGTCTGACACTTTCCGCGGACCGGGTGCATCTGTGGACGGACACCGGACCTGTGGACGCCACCGTAGGCCGAACACCTGTTCGAATCCAGTGACACGCCAGATCGGCGCGTCGTGCCGTCCAGCACCCTCGGCGTCCACCGGGACAGCCCGGTCAGCGCGGCGGACGGACCTCGTCGGCGAGGGCCCGGGCCGCGTGCACGGCCGGCATCCGCCCCTCGACGAAGGAGATGACCGCCAGCAGGTGGGGCACGAGGGCGACGCCGTCCTCGGTCAGCCGGTACTCCACGTGCGGGGGGATCGTCGACCGCACCTCGCGGTGCACCCAGCCGTCCCGCTCGAGGGTCTGCAGGCTCTGCGCCAGCATCCGCTCGCTCACCCCCTCGACCCGGCGGCGCAGCTCGCCGAACCGGTGCGGGGACTCGGCCAGGGCCGACAGTGCCAGCAACGACCACTTGCCGGTCACGTGCTCCAGCGCCTCGCGGGAGGTGCAGGCGCGCCGAAAGACGTCGGCCACCAGCTGCTCGACCGTCTGCTCCACCGCACCCCCAGCCACCTCGCGCACGCCGCCAGAGTACCGTCCGACGGGCTGGCACTCACTTTTCGTAAGTGCCTACCGCGCAGGAAGCACTCGGAGGAGTCCCCTTGATCACCGTCACCGGAGCCAGCGGCCACCTCGGCCGGCTCGTCGTCACCGGACTGCTCGACGCCGGGGTGCCCGCCGGCGAGGTCGTCGCCGTCGTCCGCACCCCCGGGAAGGCCAGCGACCTGGCCGCCCGTGGCGTGCAGGTCCGCCAGGCCGAGTACGGCGACCCGGCGAGCCTGCAGACCGCCCTGCAGGGCACCGACCGGCTGCTGCTGGTCTCCGGCAGCGAGGTGGGCCAGCGGGTGACCCAGCACGGCAACGTGCTGCAGGCGGCCCGGGCCGCGGGCGTCGCGCTGGTGGTCTACACCAGCGCGCCGAAGGTCGACGACACCCCGCTCCCCCTGGCCCCCGAGCACGCCGCCACCGAGCAGCTGATCGCCGAGGCCGGGCTCCCGGCGGTGGTGTTGCGCAACAACTGGTACCTGGAGAACTACGACCAGCCGATCACGACGGCCGCTGCGACCGGCGAGGTCGTCGGCAGCTCGGGGGCGGGTCGGATCGCCGCGGCGACGCGCGCCGACTTCGCAGCCGGCGCGGTCGCCGTCCTGACCGCGGCGGAGCCGGAGCCGGGCGTCGTGGAGCTGGGCGGGGACCAGCCGTTCACGCTCGCCGACCTGGCCGACGCCGTCGCCGCCGAGACGGGCCGGGAGGTCACCTACCGCGACCTGTCCGCCGAGGAGCACGTGCAGTTCCTGCTCGGGCAGGGTCTGTCGCAGGAGACCGCCGAGTTCGTCGTCGACCTCGACCAGTCGATCGCCCAGGGCGCCCTGGAGACCGGGAGCACCGCACTGTCGGCGCTCATCGGCCGGCCGACCACCTCGCTCGCCGAGCACGTCCGCTCGGTCCTCGCGGACTGAGGGCTCGTCCCGCCGGAGGCCCCACCTCCCTCCGACGGGACGGCTCAGCGTTCCTTCGGCGGGACGTCGTACTCCTTGCAGATCTCCAGCCAGACCGTGCGCACCGGCACGCCCGCCTCGATCGCCTCAGCGGCGGTGCGCCCGCCCAGCGGACCGAAGACGTGGTCGCTGGCGACGCTCTGCGCACGGATCGCACCGAACTGGCGCTCCATCCGGGACCGGAACTCCTGCAGCCGCACGCCACGACGGTACCCACCCGCCGGGAGCCCGTGCGCCGGGCACCACCGGCCCCGGGCCGTGGCCTCTACCCTCGTCGCATGGTCCCCAGCACCGGCTCCCCCACCTGGGACGTGATCCTGCAGATCGCCATCGTCGGCGCCTTGGTCGCGCTCCTGGTCCTGCTGGGCCGCGACTACCTCAACCGGCGCTGAGCCGAGGGCGGGCCCGCACCCAGACCACCAGCAGCGGGCCGATGAGCGCTGCGGACACCGCCGCCACCAGTCCGAAGCCGCCGAGCGCGAGCAACGGGCCACCCACCGCGCCGGCCACGGCTGCCCCCAGGCCCATGAGCAGGTCGGTCGCGCCCTGCGCCGACGGGCGGACCTCGGCGGACACGGACTCGGTGACCAGGGTCGACCCGGCCACCAGCCCGCAGGACCAGCCCAGCCCGAGCAGGAACAACCCGACGCCGAGCTGGAGGGCGGCCCCCGGGGGCGCCGTGCCCGCGACCACGGCGGCCAGCAGGAGCAGCACCCCACCCAGCGCGACCGTCGCCGCCCGCCCGGCTCGGTCGGCGAGCCAGCCGACCACCGGGGAGAACAGGTACATCCCGGCCACGTGCACGCTGATGACCAGGCCGATCACCCGCAGCGTCGTCCCGTCGGCCCCGGAGTGTCCGGCGCCCATGTGCACCGGGGTCATCACCATCAGCCCGACCATCACCGCGTGCGAAACGACGACGGCGGTCAGCCCGAGCCGCCCACCGGGGGTCGCCCACACCGCGCGCAGCGCCGCTGCCGAACCCGACCGCAGGGCCGGCGGCCCGGCCGGGCGGGTGGCTGCGGTGAGCTCCCGGGCCAGCAGCAGCGGGTCGGGGCGGAGCAGCGCGAGCACCCCGAGGACGACGACCGCGAACACCGCGATGGACAGCACGAACGCCCCACCCAGCGCCGGCAGCCCGAGCGCGCGTCCCAGGTCGTCGGCCGGGCCGGCGAGGTTCGGCCCGAGCACCGAGCCGATCGTGGTGGCCCACACGACCAGGGACAGCGAGCGGCCACGGTGTTCCGGCTCAGCCAGGTCGGCCGCGGCGTAGCGGGCCTGCAGCCCGCTGGTGGTGGCGGCCCCGAACAGGAAGAGGCCGACGAGCAGGAGGAGCAGGGAGGACCACGCCGCGGCCGCGACGACGACCAGGGAGCCGACGCCCGCGACCCCGTAGCCCAGGGACAGCCCGACGCGCCGGCCGTACCGGTCGCTGACCTGGGCCAGCGGGACGGCGATCAGCGCAGCACCCAGGACGCTCGCCGTCTGCCCCAGCCCGGCGGCGGCGTCGCTCCCGGCGACGTCCCGGGCGAGCAGCCCCCCGACCGTGATGCCGATCGTCACGCCGAGCCCGCCGAGGGCCACCCCCGCCGAGAGCACCCCCAGCGTGCGGCGCTGGACGACGGCCTGGTCGGGGAGGGACAGCGACGGTCGGGTCACCGGGTGAGTGTGCCCGACCGTCGCCGCTGATCGACCGGTCGACGGCCCGCCGGTGTGGGGTCACCGGCGGGCCGATCGGCTCAGCGGACGCGCACCGAGTCCGTCAGGCGCACGTCGTCCGAGGCCGAGCCGACGAGCACCGGACGAACGCCGCAGGCGCGCTCCCACCGGTCGTCCTCGGCGTCCCACACCGAGAGCTGGCGTTCGTCGACCTCGATCGTCACCCGCTGCCGCTCGCCCGGCTCCAGCGTCACCCGGTCGAAGCCGGCCAGCTGGAGCGTCGGCGTGCCGGCCGCGGTGCCGGCGCCCAGGTAGACCTGCGGCACCTCGGTGCCGGTCCGCGACCCGGTGTTGGTGAGCACGAAGGACACCTCCACGCCGTCCCGGCCGGTGCGGGTGCGCAGCCGGGAGTAGTCGAACGACGTGTACGACAGCCCGTGCCCGAAGGCGAACAACGGGTCGGTCCCGGTGGCGGCGTACCAGCGGTACCCGACGTCCGTGCCCTCGGTGTAGGTCTGCTGGTCGGGCACCCCGTCCCCGTCGAGGTCGACGCCCGGGTAGTTCGCCGGGTCGCTGACCGGCGTCCGGGCCGGGTCGGCCGGGTACGTCTGCGGGAGCTTGCCGGCCGGACCGGCCACACCGGTGAGCAGGTCGACGGTCGCCTCGGCGCCCTCCTGACCCGGGTACCACATCTGCAGCACCGCCGAGACGTCGTCCAGCCACGGCATGAGCACCGGGTCGCCGGTGTTCAGCACGACCACCGTGCGCGGGTTCGCCGCCGCCACGGCGGCGATGACCTCGTCCTGGAACCCGGGCAGCGCCAGCGACGCCCGGTCCTCCCCCTCGGTGCCCTCGTTGTAGCCGAAGACCACCGCGGTGTGCGCCGCCTCCGCCGCGGAGACGGCCTCGTCGATCCGCTGCTGACGCAGCTGCGGGGTCGTCCAGTGCAGGCGGAGCTGCACCGGCGCCTCGACCGTCCCGGTGCCGCTCACTGTGAAGGCGACCTGCTCGCCGGCCGCCAGCTCGACGGTCCAGCTGTCGTTGATGAAGCCGTCAGCGGTGGGGATGAGGCTGCCGCCCAGCGCACCGAACCGGTTCTGGGTGGAGGCCACCTGCTCCTCGCCCAGGGTCACCTCGGCGCCCGGCCCGGTGGTCTGCAGGTGGAACGTGTACGTGCCGGCCTCGGGGGCGGTGACGGTGACGTCCTCGCTGAACTCCCCGGTGAGAGCGGCCTCGCCGGTGAGTTCCAGCGGGCTGCCACTGCCCAGCACCGCGCCGGGCACCAGCTCGCCCTCCAGGTCCTCACCGGTCGCCCAGGTGACGTTGGCGCCGCCGGCCTCGAGCACCTCGACGGTGCTGTCGACCGCGCCGGCATCGGGGTTGACCCGGGCGCTGCCACCGCCGCCGATCAACGGGGTGGCCGCCGTGGGCCCGACCACCGCGAGACCGCCCAGCGCCTCGTCGGACAACGGGAGCGCGCCCTGCTCGTTGCGCAGCAGGACGGCGCCCTCCGTCGCCACCTGCCGGGCCACCGCGGCGTTCTCCTCGACCGCACGCTCGGGGTCCTCCCCCACGCCGTCGAGCAGCCCGACCTCGGCCATCGCGGTCAGCACGCCGGTGACCGCCCGGTCCAGCGCGGCCGCGACCGGCTCGGACAGGTCGCGCTCGGTCACCCGCCCGTCGCCGTCGACGTCCTGGGCCAGCTCGGGGAAGGCCATCGGCCGGGGCATCTCCACGTCCAGCCCGGCCACCAGGGCCTCGGGCCCGTGGATGGCGAACCAGTCGGTCATGACGAAGCCGTCGAAGCCCCACTGCTCGCGCAGCACGTCGGTGAGGAGCTCGGAGTTCTGGCACGCCTGGACGGACTCGACCTGGTTGTAGGCGCACATGACCGCGCCGATCCCGGCGTCGACGACCGCCTCGAAGCCGGCCAGCTCCGTCTCGTGCAGGGTCTTCTCGTCGACCAGGACGTCCAGGCCGGCGCGGCCCAGTTCCTGGTTGTTCGCCGCGAAGTGCTTGGCCGTGGCGATGACGCCGTGGTCCTGGATGCCGGAGACCTGCGGGGCCGCGAGGGAGGCGGTGAGGAGCGGGTCCTCGCTCAGCGTCTCGAAGTTCCGGCCGGCGTAGGGGGTGCGGACCAGGTTCATCATCGGGCCGAGCAGCACCTCCATGCCCAGCGCATCGGCCTCCTGACCGAGCACCCCGCCGTACGCGGCGGCCAGCTCCGGGGAGAACGTCGCCCCAAGCGCGACCGGGGCCGGCAGCGCGGTGGCCGGCTCCGCGGCGCGGACGCCCGAGGGCCCGTCGGCCATGTCGAGGGTCGGGATGCCCAGTCGCGGGACCCCGCCCAGGGCGCCGGCGGCACCGTTGCTGCCGGTGGTCCCCCCGAGCAGCCCGAACTTCTCCGGGACGGTCAGCTGGGCCACCAGGGCGGCCACCTGCCGCGCGATCCGGTCGTGGTGGCCACGATCGTGGCCGTGCCCGTTGCCGTTGCGGTGTCCGTTGCCGTCGGCGTGCCGGTCGGTGCCCGGCGAGGCGAGCGCCGGGGTGGCCCCGCCGGTGACGACCGCCGCCGCGGCGACGAGGGCGACGCCGGCACGCAAGCGTCGAGTGCGGTGCGGTCTCATGTGCGACTCCTGTGTCGCGCCCGGGGTGACCCCGATGTCCCCCGAGACGGGGCCGAACCTAGGGACCGGCTGAGCCGCCACACAACCAGGGTTCCGGTGGGTGGCAACGTCGTCAGAGACCCATCGAACGCCCCACGATCTCCTTCATGATCTCGTTGGTCCCGCCGTAGATCGACTGCACCCGGGCGTCCCGCCAGGCCTTGGAGACCCGGTACTCGCTCATGTAGCCGTAGCCGCCGTGCAGCTGCAGGCACCGGTCGGCGACCTTGTTCTGCAGCTCCGTCGTCCACCACTTGGCCATCGCGGCATCGGTCGCGGTGAGGTCGCCGCTGTCGAGCTGGCGCACGCACTCGTCGACGAAGGTCCGCGCGATCGTCACCTCGGTCTGCAGCTCGGCGAGGACAAAGCGGGAGTTCTGGAAGGACCCGACGGGCCGGCCGAACGCCGTCCGGGTGGTGACGTACTCGACGGTCAGCGCGAGCACGGTCTCGGCGGCGGCCACCGCGGAGACCGCGATGTGCAGCCGCTCCTGCGGCAGGTTCTGCATCAGGTGGGCGAAGCCGCGCCCCTCGGTGCCCAGCAGGTTGGCGGCGGGCACGTGGACGTCGTCGAAGAACAGCTCGGCGGTGTCCTGCGCCTTCAGCCCGACCTTGTCCAGGTTCCGGCCCCGGGAGAAGCCGGCCATGTCGCGCTCGACGACGAGCAGGCTGAGGCCCTTGGACCCCGGCGCGTCGGGGTCGGTGCGCGCCACGACGATGACCAGGTCGGCGTTGATGCCGTTGGTGATGAAGGTCTTCGAGCCGTTGAGCACCCAGTGCTCACCGTCCCGGCGGGCGGTGGTGCCGATGCCCTGCAGGTCGCTGCCTGCGGCCGGCTCGGTCATCGCGATCGCGGTGATCAGCTCACCGGCGCAGAAGCCGGGCAGCCAGCGCTGCTTCTGCTCCTCGGTGGCGAGGTCCTGCAGGTAGGGCCCGACGACGTCGTTGTGCAGCCCGAAGCCCACGCCGCTGGCGCCGATCCGGACGAGCTCCTCGCTCAGCACGCAGGACCAGCGGAAGTCCCGCACCCCGCCGCCGCCGTACCGCTCGTCCACCCCGATGCCCAGCAGCCCCTGCGCACCGGCCGCCGTCCACAGCTCCCGCGGCACGATGCCGGCGCGTTCCCAGTCGTCGTGGAACGGCGCGACCTCCTTCTCGCAGAAG
This sequence comes from Modestobacter sp. VKM Ac-2979, assembly GCF_026967995.1. Classification (NCBI taxonomy): domain Bacteria; kingdom Bacillati; phylum Actinomycetota; class Actinomycetes; order Geodermatophilales; family Geodermatophilaceae; genus Modestobacter; species Modestobacter sp. VKM Ac-2979. Next base: position 39,600 of record NZ_JAPVBO010000007.1, on the reverse strand, counting down.
GCCCGGACGCTGCTCCGGAAGTCCTCGTGGTCGGCCTCGTACAGGCTGTGACGCATGCCACGAAGTGTGGCTCAGCCCCAGCGCCGGCCGACAGCCCGGTAGCCGAAGTCGGGCTTGATCTCGGTGTTGAGGAAGCGGCCCTTGCTCTCCGCGCGGAGCAGGGACAGCACGCGCTCCGCCGGCACCTCGAGGAAGTGGTAGACGCGTCCGTCGGTGAACACGATCTCGAGGACCTGCTGCTCCTCGTCGTAGCCGACGGTCGCGATGCTGGAGGACTGCACCGCTGCTCGCTGCATGGCTGCCCCCTGGGGGACGACGGCTGAATGACACCAGTGTGATCCGCCCGGGTCCGCATGTCGACGAATCCGCTTGTCGACTGGGCGGCGGATCGACAGGCTGCCGCGGTGCGCACGTTCGAGGAGCTCGTCGCCGAGGGCGCAGCCGTGCCGACCGAGGGCTGGGACTTCTCCTGGTTCGTCGGCCGGGCGACCGAGGAACGGCCTCCCTGGGGCTGGCGCGGGCTGCTGGCCGACCGGCTCGGGAGTGCCCTCGGGTCGCTGGACCTGCAGACCGGCGGCGGCGAGGTGTACGCCGAGGCACTGGCCCGGGCCGCGCGGCGGCCCGGGCGGGTGGCCGCCACCGAGTCGTGGCCGCCGAACCTCGCCCTCGCCCGGCGGCGCCTGGCGGAGTGGGGCGGCGAGGTGGCCGAGGTGGCGGACGACGGCCCGCTCCCGTTCCCCGACGCCGCTTTCGACCTGGTGAGCAGCCGGCACCCCACCGTCCAGCGCTGGGACGAGATCACCCGGGTCCTCTCCCCCGGCGGGACGTACCTCTGCCAGGGCGTCGGGGCGGGCACCCACCGGGTGCTGGCCGAAGCGCTGCTGGGGGCCCTGCCCGGCGCCGACGAGCCCACCGGCGACCTGGCCGCCGAGGCCGCCCGGGCGGCCGGCCTGCAGGTGGTCGACCTGCGGGCCTGGCGCTGCCGGGTGGAGTTCCGCGACGTCGGCGCGGTCGTGCACTTCCTGCGCAAGGTGGTCTGGACGGTGCCGGACTTCTCGGTGGAGCGGTACCGCCCGCAGCTCGCCGAGGTGCACCGCCGGATCGAGCGGGACGGCGCCTTCGTGTCGTGGTCGCAGCGCTACCTGATCGAGGCCCGCCGCCCGCGGTGAACCGCTGGCCAGTGGCACCGGCTGCCCAGGGCGAACTGTCGTACCCGCGTGGACACTGGTCGCGTGTCCGCTCTCGAGCGTTTCTCGGCGCCCACCCAGGCGTGGTTCACCGGTGCGTTCGAGCAGCCGACCGCAGCACAGGAGGGCGCCTGGACGGCGATCAGCAGCGGCGAGCACGCCCTGGTCGTCGCCCCCACCGGGTCGGGCAAGACGCTGGCGGCCTTCCTCTGGTCGCTCGACCGGCTGGCCGCCACGCCCCCGCCGGAGGACCCGCTGGCCCGCTGCCGGGTCCTCTACGTCTCCCCGCTCAAGGCGCTGGCCGTCGACGTCGAGCGCAACCTGCGCGCACCGCTGACCGGGATCGGTCAGGCCGCCGCCCGGCTGGGTCAGGAACGACCGGAGATCAGCGTCGGCATCCGCTCCGGTGACACCCCGGCCGACGAGCGACGGCTGTTCGCCAAGCGCCCGCCGGACATCCTGATCACCACCCCGGAGTCGCTGTTCCTGCTGCTCACCAGCCAGGCCCGGGAGTCGCTGCGCGGGGTGGAGACGGTGATCCTCGACGAGGTGCACGCCGTCTGCGGCAGTAAGCGCGGCGCGCACCTGGCGGTCTCCCTCGACCGGCTCGACGAGCTGCTGGAGCGGCCGGCCCAGCGGATCGGGTTGTCGGCGACGGTCCGCCCGATCGAGGAGGTGTCGACCTTCCTCGCCGGCGGCCGCCCGGTCCAGGTGGTCGCCCCGCCGTCGACCAAGCAGTGGGACCTGTCGGTCGTCGTCCCGGTCGAGGACATGAGCCAGCTCGGGCAGCCCACCGGGGAGCTCGAGGGGTCCGCCGCCGGCAACCAGCCGCGGACGTCGATCTGGCCGGCGGTCGAGGAACGGGTGCTCGACCTGATCGAGAGCCATCGCAGCACCATCGTGTTCGCCAACTCCCGCCGCCTGGCCGAGCGGCTGACCAGCCGGCTGAACGAGCTGGCCTACGAGCGCGCCACCGGTGAGCCGATGCCGCACGGCGCCAACCCCGCCGAGCTGATGGCCCAGGCCGGCGCCGGCGGGGGGCTGCCCGCGGACGTGAAGCCGGTCGCCTCCGCACACCACGGCTCGGTCTCCCGGGAACAGCGCGCGGTGGTCGAGGAGGCGCTCAAGTCCGGGCAGCTGCCGGCCGTCGTCGCCACCTCTTCCCTGGAGCTCGGCATCGACATGGGCGCGGTCGACCTGGTCGTCCAGGTCGAGTCGCCGCCGAACGTGGCGGCCGGGCTGCAGCGGGTGGGCCGGGCCGGCCACCAGGTGGGCGCCGTCAGCGAGGGCGTCATCTTCCCGAAGTTCCGCGGCGACCTGGTGCAGAGCGCCGTCGTCGCCGAGCGGATGCGGGCCGGCGCCATCGAGTCGACCCGCTACCTGCGCAACCCGCTCGACGTGCTGGCCCAGCAGATCGTCGCGATGGTCTCCGAGCGGCCGCGCACCGTCGACGAGGTCGCCGCCGTGCTCCGCCGCTCGGCCGCCTTCGCCTCGCTGCCCGACTCCGCCCTGCACGCGGTGCTGGACATGCTGGCCGGCCGCTACCCCTCCGACGCCTTCGCCGAGCTGCGGCCCCGGCTGACCTGGGACCGGGTCACCGACACGCTCACCGCCCGCGCCGGCGCCCAGCGGCTGGCGGTCACCAGCGGCGGCACCATCCCCGACCGCGGGCTGTTCGGCGTCTTCCTCGTCTCCGGTGCGGGTGCGAACGGTGGTCGCCGGGTCGGTGAGCTGGACGAGGAGATGGTCTACGAGTCCCGCGTGGGCGACGTCTTCCTGCTCGGGTCCTCCTCGTGGCGGATCGAGGAGATCACCCACGACCGGGTCCTGGTCAGCCCGGCGCCCGGCCAGCCCGGCAAGATGCCGTTCTGGCACGGCGACACCCTGGGCCGCCCGCTGGAGCTGGGTCGGGCGCTCGGCGCGTTCCTGCGCGAGGTCGGCTCGGCCACGCCGGAGGCGGGCATGGACCGGGCCCGCGCCGCCGGCCTGGACGCCTGGGGTGCGAGCAACCTGTTCGCCTACCTGGCCGAGCAGAAGGCGGCCACCGGCCACCTCCCCGACGACCGCACGCTGCTGGTCGAGCGGTTCCGCGACGAGCTCGGCGACTGGCGGCTGGTCGTCCACTCCCCCTTCGGCGCCCAGGTCAACGCCCCCTGGGCGTTGGTGCTCGCCGCCCGGCTCCGCGAGCGCTACGGCGTCGACGTCGCGTCCATGCACTCCGACGACGGCATCGTGCTGCGGCTCCCGGACACCACCGGCGAGGCACCGGAGGCCGACCTCGCCCTGCTGGACCCGGACGACGTCGAGCGGGAGGTCACCGCCGAGGTCGGCAACTCCGCGCTGTTCGCCAGCCGGTTCCGCGAGTGCGCCGCCCGGGCACTGCTGCTCCCCCGCCGCGACCCGCGGCGGCGCACCCCGCTGTGGCAGCAGCGGCAGCGAGCGGCCCAGCTGCTCTCGGTGGCCAGCGAGTTCTCCTCGTTCCCGATCACCCTGGAGGCGGTCCGGGAGGTGCTGCAGGACGTCTACGACGTGCCCGGGCTGGTCGAGCTGATGAGCGACGTCCGCGCCCGCCGGGTGCGGCTGGTCGACGTGCAGACCCAGACGGCCTCGCCGTTCGCCCAGTCGCTGCTGTTCGGCTACGTCGGCCAGTTCATCTACGAGGGCGACGCCCCGCTGGCCGAGCGCCGCGCCCAGGCGCTCGCCCTGGACACCGGGCTGCTGGCCGAGCTGCTGGGCCGCTCCGAGCTGCGCGAACTACTCGACGGCGACGCGATGGCCGAGGTCGAGGCGGAGCTGCAGCGACTGCCCGAGCAGCGGCACCCGCGCGACGTCGACGGCGCCAGCGACCTCCTCCGCGGCGTCGGCGACCTCACCGTGGCCGAGGCGGGGGCCCGCGGCGTGCCGGCCGACTGGCTCTCGGAGCTCGTCGTCGCCCGGCGGGCGCTCGTGGTGCGGATCGCCGGGGAGGAGCGGTACGTCGCCATCGAGGACGCCGGCCGGCTCCGCGACGCCCTGGGCACCGCACTGCCGGTCGGGGTGCCGGAGGTGTTCACCGAACCGGTGGCCGATCCGCTCGGTGACCTGATCGGCCGCTACGCCCGCACCCACGGCCCCTTCGCCCCGCCGGAGGTCGCGGCCCGGCTGGGCCTCGGCGTCGCCGTCGTCACTGCCACGGTGCAACGGCTGGTCGGCACCGGCCGGCTGGTCACCGGCGAGTTCCGCCCGGGCGGCATCGGCCAGGAGTGGTGCGACGCCGAGGTGCTGCGCTCGATCCGGCGCCGGTCGCTGGCCAAGCTGCGCCAGGAGGTCGAGCCGGTCCCGATCGACACGCTGGCCCGGTTCACGCCGTCCTGGCAGTCGGTCGGCGGCCGGATGCGCGGGGTCGACGGCGTCCTGGCGGTGGTCGAGCAGCTGGCCGGCGCGCTGGTGCCCGCCTCGGCGCTGGAGTCGCTGGTGCTGCCGTCTCGGGTGCATGACTACTCGCCCGCGATGCTCGACGAGCTGACCAGCGCCGGCGAGGTGCTGTGGGCCGGCGCGGGCGGGCTCTCCGGTGGTGACGGCTGGGTGACCCTGGTGCCGGCCGACCTGGCCCCGCTGCTGCTGCCCGAGCCGCCCGGGGGTGCGGCGACCGAGGGCGGCGTCGGGCAGCTCCTGCTCGACGAGCTCGCCGGTGGCCAGGCGCTCTTCTTCCGGGCGCTGTCCGACCGGGTGGGCGCCACCGACGACACCGCGCTGGCCGAGGAGGTCTGGGACCTGGTCTGGGCCGGGGCCCTCACCAACGACACCCTGGCCCCGCTCCGCACCCGGTTGTCCGGCGGCGGGACGCACAAGAAGCAGGCGGCCGCTCCCCGCGCCCGGCTGGACCGCAGCCGGTACGGCCGCACGAGGCTCGGCCGCCCGGCGATGCCCAGCCGCACCGGTCCCCCGTCGATGGCCGGGCGCTGGTCGCGCCTGCCCGAGCTGGAGGGCAACGCCACCAAGCGCACCACCGCGCGGGCGGAGGCACTGCTGGAGCGGCACGGCGTGCTGACCCGCGGCGCGGTGCAGGCCGAGCAGGTGACCGGGGGCTTCTCCGCCGTCTACCCGGTTCTGCGGGCGTTCGAGGAGAACGGCCGAGCCCGCCGGGGCTACTTCGTCGAGACCCTCGGCGCGGCCCAGTTCGGCACCCCCGGTTCGGTCGACCGGCTGCGCAGCTTCGCCAGCCCCGACCGCACACCCGCCGGTCCGGTCGTGCTCGCCGCCACCGACCCGGCCAACGTCTACGGCGCCGCACTCCCCTGGCCGGAGCGCGCGGTCGCCTCCGCCGACGGCCAGGTCGACGGCCCCGCCGTCGACCTCGGTGAGGGCACCGGCAGCCGGAAGACCGGACACCGGGCCGGGCGGAAGGCAGGTGCCCTGGTCGTGCTGGTCGACGGCGAGCTGGTGCTCTACGTCGAGCGCGGCGGGAAGACGCTGCTGTCCTGGACCGAGGAGGAGACCGTGCTCAAGGAGGCCGCCACCGCGCTGTCCGGCGCGGTCGCCTCCGGGGCACTGGGCCGGATGATCGTGCAGAAGGCCGATGGCGCGTCGGTGCACGAGTCCGGCCCGCTCACCGCGGCGCTGCAGGCAGCCGGCTTCGCCGCCACCCCGCGCGGCCTGCGCCTGCGCAACTAGCCCCGCGACCCCACCGTTGTGCGCTCACTGGCGTTCTCTGCCGCGCGGAGCGCCGCTGAGCGCACAACGGGCGCGCGGGGCGCCCCTGAGCGCGCCGGGCGCACGCAGGGGGTCAGCGGCGGCGGGAGCCCTGCAGCCAGGGGCCGAGCCAGCGGCTGAGCCGCGGCATGGACCACCGCAGCGCCGTCACCACGTAGGCCGCCGACAGCAGCAGCCGCGCCGGCCAGGGCCAGTCGCCGACGAAGGGCACGGCGAGGAGCTGGAACGTCGAGGTGAACAGCAGCACGACGGCGACGGTGAGCAGCCAGCTGCGCCACGCCGGCCCCGGCCGGGCCGGCACCGCGAAGAAGGTCTGCAGGCCCACGGCCCGGGCCACCCGCTCGTCCTCCACCAGCTGGTGCACCCGGTCCAGCGCCTCGCGCCGCTCCGGCGAGCGCTCCCAGGCGGCGAGGGACTCGTCGTCCCTGAAGCGGTAGACCAGGTGGTACTCGTCGCTGCCCGCACCGGGGCGCAGCAGGGAGGAACCCAGGTGACCGGGGAAGGTCGCCGCCAGCTCCTGCACCTCGGCCGCCCAGCGCTCGAAGGCGTTCTGCTGGTCCGGGCGCACCACCCGGGCGACGGTGACGGTGACCGGCTCCGGCGCCGGGGTCGGCTGCCGGGTCGCGATGCCGCCGGTCAGGCGGTCCGGCAGGCTGCGCAGGCGGGTCGACACGGTCACAGGATCTCTCAGCGCTGAAGGAACGCAGGCTGTTCCCGCCTGTCGCCCCCCTCACACGAGGCCACCCGACCGAGGGAGGGTGCACACCGTCAGCGGCGACGGGGTCCACCCGTGCGGTCCGGCGCCCGCGCCGGCACCCCCAGCGATACCGAGCACCAGACCCGTCCGCCGGGGACCATGGGCAGCGTGCCCGAGGGAGACACCGTCTGGCTGGCTGCCCAGCGGATGGACACGGCGCTGGCCGGCGCCACGCTCCGCCGCGGCGAGCTCCGGGTGCCGCAGCTGGCTGCGGTCGACCTCGCCGGTGCGACCGTCACCGAGGTCGTCCCCCGCGGCAAGCACATGCTCACCCGGCTGGCCGACGGCCGCACGCTGCGCACGCACTACCGGATGGACGGCAGCTGGCACATCTACCGGCCGGGCTCCCGGTGGCGGGGCGGCCCCGGGCACAGCATCCGCGCGGTGCTCGCCACCGACGAGTGGGAGTGCGTCGGGTACCGGCTGCACGACATGCGGATCGTCCCCACCAGCCAGGAGGCCGAGCTGGTCGGGCACCTGGGACCCGACGTGCTGGGCCCGGACTGGGACGTCGGGGAGGTCCTGCGCCGGCTCCGCTCGCAGCCGGACGAGCAGATCGGCGTGGCGATCCTGGACCAGCGCAACCTCGCCGGCATCGGCAACCTCTACAAGGTCGAGTCCCTGTTCCTGACCGGCGTGCACCCCTGGGCCCGGGTCGCCGACGTCCCCGACCTCCGCGGGCTGGTCGAACGGGCCCGCACGCTGATGCTGGCCAACCGGCACCACCCCGAGCAGAGCACCACCGGCGAGACCCGCCGCGGGCAGGACCACTGGGTCGCCGGTCGCAAGGGCCGGCCCTGCCGCCGCTGCCGGACGCCGATCCTGCTCGGCGACCAGGGCCCCGACCTGCAGGAGCGGGTCACCTGGTGGTGCCCGCAGTGCCAGGCCACGCCCGCACCGGTGGATCCGCGGGCGCGCACCGGGGAGCCCGGCACCGAGGCGCGTCGCGCCCGCTACTAGCCACGCCGGAGCCGCCAGCAACGCCCGACTCGGCGGCTGCCAGGTCCGGCGGGAGCGCGTGCGGGCGGGGATCATGGCGGGATGCCCGAGGGAGACACAGTCTGGCTGGCCGCCCAGCGGATGAACACCGCGCTGGCCGGGGCCACGCTCACGAAGGGCGAGCTGCGCGTGCCCCAGCTGGCCACCGTCGACCTCGCCGGCGCCACCGTCACCGAGGTCGTCCCCCGCGGGAAGCACATGCTCACCCGTTTCGCCGACGGCCGCACGCTGCGCACGCACTACCGGATGGACGGCAGCTGGCGCATCTACCGGAAGGGCACCCCGTGGAAGGGCGGGCCCGCGCACAGCATCCGGGCGATCCTGGCCACCGACGAGTGGGACTGCGTCGGCTACCGGCTGCACGACCTGCGGATCGTGCCGACCAGCGGTGAGGGCGAGCTGGTCGGCCATCTCGGCCCCGACGTGCTCGGCCCCGACTGGGACCTCGACGAGGCGCTGCGCCGGCTCCGCTCCCACCCGGACGAGCAGATCGGCGTCGCGATCCTGGACCAGCGCAACCTCGCCGGCATCGGCAACCTCTACAAGGTCGAGACGCTGTTCATGACCCGCACCCACCCGTGGACGCGGGTCGCCGACGTCCCCGACCTGCCCGGGCTGGTCGAACGGGCCCGCACGTTGATGCTCGCCAATCGCGACCACCCCGAGCAGAGCACCACCGGCTCCACCCGGCGCGGGGAGGACCACTGGGTGTTCGGCCGCCGCGGCCGGCCGTGCCGCCGCTGCCGCACCGCGATCCTGCTGGGCGACCAAGGGCCGGACACCCAGGAGCGGGTGACCTACTGGTGCCCGGCGTGCCAGGCCGCACGCAGCCCCATCGACCCGCTGGCCCGCACCGGGGAGCCCGGCCATCCGGCGTCGATCGCCGCCACCTGACCGACGGAGCCCCGCCGTCCAGCAGGACGACGGGGCTCCGGGGGCTCGCCTCAGACGAGCGAGGCAGCAGTGCTCCTACTGCTCGGGCCGCTCCGCCGGCTGGGCAGCCGGGGTCTCGGCGCCGAGCCCGGTCACCGGCGGGGTGCCCTGCTCGATCGCGCCGGCCGCCTGGGTGCCGCTGATGGCCTGGGTGCCACCGCCCATCGACGCGCGGAGCTCGGCCAGCCGGGAGGCGCCGGCGACGTCGATGGTCGCCTTCTCCACCTCGAGCATCCGGCCCTCGACCGAGTCCTGCGCGAGCTCGGCCTGGCCCAGTGCGGTGGCGTAGCGGGCCTCGATCTTGTCCCGCACCTCACCGAGGTTCGGGGTGTTGCCCGGCGCGGACAGCTCGTTGACCGACCGCAGCGAGGCCGAGACCTGCTCCTGCATCTTGGCCTGCTCCAGCTGGGACATCAGCTTGGTGCGCTCGGCCAGCGTCGACTGCAGCCGCATCCGGCTCGTCTCGACCGCGCCCTTGGCCTGCTCGGCGGCCTGCAGCGCCTCGTCGTGGCTGCGCTTGAGGTCCTCGACCGACTGCTCGGCGCCGACCAGCTGGGTGGCGAAGGCCTGCGCAGCCTGCTCGTAGTCAGCGGCCTTGGCGGCGTCGCCGGCGGCGCGGGTCTGGTCGGCGAGGGTCAGCGCCTGCCGGGCCGAGGCCTGGAGCTTCTCGATCTCACCCAGCTGCCGGCTGAGCCGCATCTCCAGCTGCCGCTGGTTGCCCAGCACCGCGGCGGCCTGGTTGGCCAGGGCCTGGTGCCGCTGCTGCTCCGCCTCGATCGCCTGCTGGATCTGGATCTTCGGGTCAGCCCGCTGGTCGATCTGGTTGTTGGCCGAGGCCGTCAGGTACTTCCACAGCTTCACGAACGGGTTCGGCATGGCTCCTCCTGGTCCGGTGCTCCAGCCCCGCCGGGCGGCGGGCGGTGCGACACGGATGACACTGTCCCGATCATCGTCCCAGGCGGCGCCCCCGGCCAGCCACCGCACGTCCCCCTCCCCCTCCCGGACTCGCGGCGGCCCCCTGGAGGGACCCGCCGCGAGCCGGCGAGCGGTGGGGGCAGGGGCCTTCGTCAGACCGGGCGACCGCGCAGCCGCCGGTAGTGCGCGACGAGGGCGGCGGTGGAGGCGTCCGCGGCGATCTCGGGGCTGTCCATGTCCGGCGCGGTCTCGCTGGTCAGCGCCGGGGCCAGCTGCCGGGCCATCACCTTGCCGAGCTCGACCCCCCACTGGTCGAAGGAGTCGATCTGCCAGATCGCGCCCTGGGTGAAGACGGTGTGCTCGTAGAAGGCGATCAGCTGCCCGAGCGTGCCCGGGGTCAGCTTCGGCGCCAGGATCGTGGTCGAGGGCCGGTTGCCCGGCATCACCTTGTGCGGGACGACGTCGGCCGGCGTGCCGTCGGCGGCGACCTCCTCCGCGGTCTTGCCGAACGCGAGCGCGGCGCTCTGCGCGAACATGTTGGCCATCAGCAGGTCGTGCATCTCGCCGATGTCGTGGTTGGGCTCCCCGAACCCGATGAAGTCGGCCGGGATGAGCGAGGTGCCCTGGTGCAGCAGCTGGTGGAAGGCGTGCTGGCCGTTGGTGCCCGGCTCACCCCAGTAGACCTCGCCGGTCGCCGTCGTCACCGGCTGCCCGTCGGCCTGCACGGACTTGCCGTTGCTCTCCATCGTCAGCTGCTGCAGGTAGGCCGGCAGCCGGGACAGGTACTGGCTGTAGGGCAGGACGGCGTGGCTCTGGGCACCGAAGAAGTCGGTGTACCAGACGTTCAGCAGGCCCTGGACCAACGGCATGTTCTCCGCGAGGGGCGCGGTGCGGAAGTGCTCGTCGACGGCGTGGAAGCCGGCGAGCATCTCGTCGTAGGCGTCCGGCCCGATCGCGACCATGAGCGAGAGCCCGATCGCGGAGGTGAAGGAGTAGCGGCCGCCCACCCAGTCCCAGAACTCGAACATGTTGGCGGTGTCGATGCCGAACTCGGCCACCGCGTCGGTGTTGGTGGAGACCGCGACGAAGTGCTCGGCCACCGCCGACTCGTCGGCGCCCGACGCCAGCAGCCAGTCCCGGGCGACGGTCGCGTTGGTCAGCGTCTCCAGGGTGGTGAAGGTCTTGGAGCAGACGACGAAGAGGGTGGTCGCCGGGTCGAGGTCGCGGGTCTTCTCGGCGAAGTCGGTCGGGTCGATGTTGGAGACGAACCGAGCGGTGAGGTCGCGGTCGCTGTAGTCGGCCAGGGCGGTGTAGGCCATCGCCGGGCCGAGGTCGGAGCCGCCGATGCCGATGTTCACCACGGCCCGGATGCGCTCGCCCGTGTGCCCCGTCCACTCCCCCGACCGCACCCGGTCGGCGAAGGCCCGCATCTTGGCCAGCACCGCGTGCACATCGGCGCTGACGTCCTGACCGTCGACGGTGAGCGGCACCGACTCCGGTGCGCGCAGAGCCACGTGCAGGACGGCGCGGTCCTCGGTGGTGTTGATGTGCTCGCCGCGGAACATCGCCGCGATCCGCTCCGGCACGCCGGCCCGCTCGGCCAGCGCCACCAGCAGCTGCAGCGTCTCGTCGGTGACCCGGTGCTTGGCGAGGTCGACGTGGAGGTCGCCGGCGGTGCCGGTCAGCCGGGTGCCGCGCTCGGGGTCCTCGGCGAACAGCTCGCGCAGCGTCCGGGCGCCGACCGCGCGGTGGTGTTCGGCAAGGGCTGCCCACTCGTCGGTCGCGGTGATGTCCATGCTGCGGTGCCTCCAGTGTCCGGCCAGGGTCTCTGCGGGGACAGGTGCGCAGCGACGCCGCAGCACAAACCCCGGGCATGATCATGCCTGCGCCGGACCGCTGCCCGGCGCAGGCCCTCCTGCACCGGGCAGCGTGGGTGGCAGCCACCCGTGGCCCACCCCCGGGACGCCGTCAGGCGGCGCTGATCCCCTCGCCCTCCGCCGACTGGACCTGCTCGACCCGGTCCTCGGCCGCCAGCCGGGTCAGCTCGGCACCAGCATCGGCGTCCCGGGTCAGGTTGTCCCCCGTGGTCGGGTCGAAGACGTGCACCTTGCGGCTGTCCAGCCAGAACTCCGCGTCCCGGCCCTCCCGGATCCGGCTCGTGGCATCGATGGACACGATCGCCTGGGTGCGCAGCTCCTCGGAGTCCAGCTCCTTGGACAGCTCGCGCAGCTGGGTGCGGATCTCGTCGGGCGCCTCGTAGGGGATGTACGCGAACTGGGAGTCACCGAGCCACTCGGTGACGTCCACGCGAGCGGTGAAGACCGACCCGAGCGGCCGCTTCGCCTCGTCGACCAGGGAGGCGTCCTCGAAGTACTCCGGCCGGATGCCGACCAGCAGCAGGTCGCGGCCGGCGACCGCGGCCGCCCGGCGCTCGTCGAGCTCGATGTCCCCGAAGGGCGTGGTCAGCCGGGAGCCCTCGAGCTGGGCGGGGAGGAAGTTCATCGGCGGTGAGCCGATGAACCCGGCGACGAAGAGGTTGACCGGCTGCTCGTACAGCTCCCGCGGGGAGGCCACCTGCTGGATCTTCCCCTTGCGCAGGACGCAGACCCGGTCGCCGAGCGTCATCGCCTCCGTCTGGTCGTGGGTGACGTAGACGGTGGTGATGCCCAGCCGGCGCTGCAGCCGGGAGATCTCGGTGCGCATCTGCCCGCGGAGCTTGGCGTCCAGGTTCGACAGCGGCTCGTCGAAGAGGAACGCCTCGGCCTGGCGCACGATCGCCCGGCCCATCGCCACCCGTTGCCGCTGACCACCGGAGAGGTTGGCCGGCTTGCGCTCCAGGTGCTCGTGCAGCTCCAGGACGTCGGCAGCCTCGTTCACCCGGCGTGTCACCTCCGCGTCGTCCACCTTGGCCAGCCGCAACGGGAAGGCGATGTTCTCGAACACGCTCAGGTGCGGGTACAGCGCGTAGTTCTGGAAGACCATCGACAGGTTGCGCTCCCGCGGTGCCTTGTCGTTGACCCGGGTGCCGCCGATCACCATGTCGCCGCTGGTGATGTCCTCCAGCCCGACGATCATCCGCAGCAGCGTGGACTTCCCGCAGCCGGACGGGCCGACGAGGATCATGAACTCCCCCTCGTCGATGTCCAGGCTCACGTCGTTCACCGCCGGGAAGCCGTCGCCGTACTTCTTGACGATGTTCTTCATCTCGATCGAGGCCATCAGTTCGTCCCTTTCACGATCAGCATGGGTCGGCGGGAGGGCGTCAGCCCTTGACGGCGCCGTTGGTGAGACCGGCGACGATGCGCCGCTGGAACAGCAGGACCAGGACGATGACCGGGATGGTGACGATGACCGCGGCAGCCGCGATCGCACCGGTCGGGTCCTCGAACTGGGAGGCGCCGGAGAACAGGCCCAGCGCCGCGGGCACGGGTCGCGCCGCCTCGGTGGAGGTGAGCGAGATGCCGTAGACGAAGTCGTTCCAGGCGATGAAGAAGGCGATGATCGCCGTGGTGAACACACCCGGCGCGGCCAGCGGGACGATCACCTTGCGGAACGCCTGCCAGGTGGTCGCGCCGTCGACCTGCGCGGCCTGCTCCATCTCCCAGGGGATCTCCCGGAAGAACGCCGACATCGTCCAGATCGAGATCGGCAGCGTGAGGGACAGGTACGGGATGATCAGGCCGGGCCAGGTGTCGTACAGCCCGATGTTGCGCCACAGGTTGAACAGCGGCGTGACGATCGAGATCACCGGGAAGATCGCCACGGCCAGCGCCGTCCCGAGGATGAACTTCTTCCCCGGGAAGTCCAGCCGGGCGATCGCGTAGGCGGCGAACATGGCCAGCAGGCACGAGATCGCCGTGGCGATCAGGCAGATGCCGAACGAGTTGCGCAGCGCCGGCAGGAACAGGTCGCTGGCCCCACCGGTGAGGATCAGGGAGTAGTTCTCCCACGTCGGGGCGCCGGGGAGGAAGTTGCCGTTGTTCAGGGCGCTGGGCGCCTTGAACGACAGCGACACGATCCAGGCGATCGGGAACAACGCGTAGATGACGATCGCCACCCCGGCGACGCCCCACCAGGTCTTCTCCTTGGTGGACATCAGCCCTCCCCCCTCGACTGGGACAGGTCGACCTTGAAGCCCTTGATGAAGCTCATCGCGATGAACACGACCGCCAGGAACAGCAGCACCGAGACCGCCGACCCCAGCCCGATCTCCAGCCGCGAGATGGTCTGCCGGTAGGCGAGGAAGGAGACCGACTCGGTCGCGTTCGCCCCGCCGGTCATGATGAAGATGCTGTCGAAGACCCGGAACGCGTCCAGGGTGCGGAACAGCAGGGCCACCATGATCGCGGCCTTCATGTTCGGCAGGGTGACCTTGCGCATCCGCTGCCACCAACTCGCACCGTCGACCTTCGCCGCCTCCTGCAGCACCTCCGGCACCTGGGCGAGCCCGGCCAGCAGGAGCAGCGAGATGAACGGCGTGGTCTTCCAGATCTCGGCGAGACAGATGACCAGCAGCGAGGTCCAGGTGCCACCGAACCAGTCGGTGTCCGCGCCGATGCCCGGCACCCAGCCGAACCAGCTGTTGACGAAGCCGGTCTGGATGTCGAACGCGAACTGCCAGGCGAACGCCGACACCACGGTGATGACCGCGTACGGGATGAGGATCGCGGCCCGCAGCACCGGCCGGATCGTGCTCAACGCCTTCGCCATCACCATCGCGAGGGCGAAGCCCAGGACCAGCTCCACGGCCACGGTCACCAGGGTGATGAACCCGGTGACCAGCAGGGACCGCCACCACAGCCAGTCGGTGAGGATCACCGCGTAGTTCGACAACCCGGTGAACGACCGGTTGTCCGGGTCGGTCAGCCGGAAGTCGAACAGCGAGTCGTAGATCGCCTGGGCGATCGGGTAGGCGGTCACCATCAGCATGACGAACAGGGCGGGGCCGGCCAGCAGCCAGCCCAGCTTCCGCTCGCTCTTGGCCCGGTCGCTGGTCTTCGCGTCCGGGGCGGAGACCGGCTGGGTCTTCTCCGCCGGGGGGAGCGTCGTGGTGCTCACCGGATCACCCCTCCGGAGGTCGAGGAAGACGCGGGCACCCGCGTCGCGCGCTCGGTCACAGCAACTGCTCCTTCCGCAGCACGGCGTTGATCAGCTCGGTGGCCGCCTCGGGCGTCTGCTCCGGCTCGACGGACGACGGCGGGTGGTAGACCCGCTGGATCCCCCCGGAGACCTCGCTGTAGTACGGGGTCTGCGGCCGGGGCGCCGCCAGCTCCAGGGAGTCCCGGATGGTGGGCGCCATCGGGAACTGCTCGAGCACCTCCGGGTCGTCGTAGACCGCGGTGTCGGAGGCCGGGTTGCCGTTGGTCACGAAGTAGTAGGCCTGGTTCTCCGTCGAGGTGATGCACTCGGTCGCCGCGTAGGCGAGGTCGGGGTACTGGCTGAAGGCGCCGACGCCGAGGTTGATCCCGCCGTACGGCGGTGCGGCCGGGGTGTCGGCGTCCACCCGCGGGTAGATCGCCCAGCCGTAGTCCTCGGGCACCGCGGCGTCCATGGTCCCGGCCTCCACGGCGGACAGCGCCCGGGGGTAGACGAACGGGTAGTTCACGTTGAACCCGCCGTTGGGGCCCTCGAAGGCCGTGGCGGTCGAGTCCTCGTTCGCCGTCGACAGCGCCGGGCCGGCCGTCCCGCTGGTGGCGATCATCCTCATCACCTCAGCGGCACGGATGCCGGCCTCGGACGTGAGCCCCAGCTCGATCTCCGACGGGTCCGTGGAGTTCTGCTCGATGATCGACCCGCCGGCGGACTCGATCAGCGCGTTGAACCAGACGGTCAGCGCCTCCGCCCGGATGCCCTGCACACCGACCTGGACGTCCTGCGCCTGGGCTGCCTCCACGATCTGGTCCCAGGTGACCGGCTGGCTCATGTCCAGCCCGGCCGCCTCCGCGACCGACTCGCGGTACCAGAGCAGCTGGGTGTTCGCCCAGAACGGGACGGCGACCAGTTCCTCGTTCCAGGTCGACCCCTCGATCGCGCTCTCCACCACGTCCTCGGTGACCCGCTCGGCGACGTCGGAGGGCACCGGCGCGAGGAAGCCCGCCTCCGCGAACTCCGGGATGAACGGCGGGTCGAGGCTCATGATGTCGATCGACGCGTCGTTCGCGGCCAGCCGCCGGATCAGCTGCTCCCGCTGCTGGGAGGCCTCCCGGGGCAGCACGGCGGTCTCGATCGCGTACTGGCCGTCCGCAGCTTCCGTGCACCGGGCGGCGATCTCGGCCTGCCCCCCGGAGTCGGGGTTGGTGTACCAGGTGAGGGTCGGCACACCCCCCTCGTCGCTGCCACAGGCCGCGAGCGCGGAGCTCAGGAGACCAGCTGCCGCGGCACCGGACAACGCCCTGCGCCACCTGCGGGAGTGGAACGGACCGGCCCGACCGGTCTGCACGCTGTCGCTTCCGACCTTGCTGACGTCCGGCACCGAACCACCGCCTCCGTTGGCGCCACGTGACCTCGTGTCACCGTGGAACTCGGAGAGTGGCCTGGCTCACATCGGCTGTCAACCGGAGCGAGACCCAGTCGTCTCCTCTCGCCGAGCGGCCTCGGCGAATGCCCTCAGCGGGCTTCGGAGCGGTGCGCGATCACCGACGGCGTGGTGAGCTGAGCGGGCATCCGGGGCAGCACGTTCTGGACGTAGGAGCGCACCGCGACCCAGGTGCCGACGTCGAACCCGGCCTGCTCGGAGAGGAACCAGCGGTGCTCCAGCACCTCGTGGAACACCTCCGCGGGCTCCAGCCGGCCGGCCAGCTCATCGGGGACCGCGCCCACCACCGGCAGGTACACCTCGGTCAGCCAGCGGTGGCCGGCGACGGTCTCCGGCACCGGGCTGCCGCCGCGCTGCTCCAGGTAGGCCCGGTAGGACCGCAGGTCGTTGAGCAGCCGCTGCGCCTGGTTCTCCTGCACCTCCAGGCCGGTCAGCCGGAGCAGCTCACGCCGGTGCTGTCCGGGCTCGGCGACCCGGGTCTCCACCCGCAGCCGCGCGCCGTCCCCCGAGGTCACCAGCTCGATCTCGCCGACGTCGAAGCCCAGGTCGTTGATCCGCTGGAGTCGCTCGGCGACCCGGATCGCCTGCTCGTCGGCGCGGAAGACCTCCTCCCGGGTCACCTCCTCCCACAGCGCGTCGTACCGGATCGGCAGGTTCTCGGCGATCTCGATCGGGTCGATCTCCGGTGCCAGCAGCTCGCCGGCCTGCAGGTCCATCAGCTCGGCCCCGACCCGCTCCCGCGCCAGGTCGACGTCGTAGGCGCGCTTGCGGGCCGACAGCGTGGGGTGCCGCTCCGCGGTCTCCGCGTCGACCATGTAGGCGGTGAAGGTGCCGGCGTCCAGCCGGAAGAGCGTGTTCGACAGGGAGCAGTCACCCCAGTAGACGCCGGCCAGGTGGAGCCGCACCAGCAGCTCCACCAGCGTGTCCAGCAGCTTCATCGGGTCGTCCGCGGCGCGCGGACCGGAGAACAGGTACCGGTAGGACATCGAGTACTCGAGGTACCGGGTGACCAGGATGGCCTGCTGGTCGTCGGGCCGGTCGATGCAGATCCCCAGCACCGACACCGAGGGCAGCCCCTCGCCCTCGAACTCGGCCAGCAGTGCGTACTCGTGCCGGGCCAGCGGCTCGGCGATCTCCTTGAGCGCGAAGACCCGCCCCTCGGCGGCGGTGAAGCGGACGACGTGCCGCGAGATGCCCCGCTGCGGCACCTCGAGCAGCAGGTCCTCGTCCCACTCCTCCAGCGGCTGGTGCCACGGCAGGGACAGCAGCCCGGCGGCCTCGGTGGCCGGGGGCCGGAACAGGTACCGCATCACGCGCTCCGCTCGTGGTCTGGCACGGGGTCCGGCTCTGGGCGCCGCCCGACACGATGTCACGTCGCCGGGTCGACGGACCGCTGTGCCGGCTGGACGGCGCGCGGCCGTCCCGGTCCGCGGGGACCGGGACGGCCCGGGGTGCGGCGCGGGTGGGTCAGCCGACGAGCTGCCCGGTGACGACGGCGGCCTGCGCGGCCCGCTCCTGCACCGTGCCCGGCTGCAGCACCAGGCCGAGCAGCCAGCGGCACACCAGCTCGGCCTCCGGGCGGGAGATCCGCAGCGCCGAGCCGAGGGTGACGACGACGTCGCCCCAGCGGTCGGCGTCCAGCCCCATCATCTGCACGAGGGTCTCCGGCTCGGTCTCGGCCAGCCGACGCAGCACCGGGTGGCCGCCGACCTCCTCGGCCAGCGCGGGGACGGCGACGGTCAGCGGCAGCTCGGCGGCGAGCGCGGCCAGCCGGTCCAGCTCGAAGGCGATCAGCGCGTGCGCCACGTCGTCCTTGGTCCGGAAGTGGTTGTACAGGGTGGCCTTGGCGACGCCGGCGGCGGCGGCGACGTGCTGCATCGTGGTCTTGCGGACCCCGCGCTCGGCGAAGGCCGTGCGGGCCCCGGTGAGCAGGCCGCGCCGGGTGCGGCTCATCGGCACACCGGCCCGCCCGGGACGTCGGGCGTCCGGACGCGGGGCGGTGGGCCGCGGGGCCGGGACGGCGACGGTCAGCGAGGGCACCGGCGCGGTCACGTGGTGGCCGGGTGCCGGCGGCTGCAGGAACGCGGCGCCGACCGGCACCGGGGTCGTCAGGTGCTGCCCGCCCGCAGCCGCGGCCTCGGCGGCCGCGGACTCGGCGGCGTCGGCCTCCAGCACGGTGACCCCGCCACGACCGGTGACGGTCGGCACCGGGAGCGAGGGGTGCTGCGACAGCGGGGGGCGGGATCCTGGGGAAGACATGGACACTTTGTGCCCGTTCCGTCGCACTGGGTCAAGGAGGTGGACCCTGAGCGCAGTTCGTGTCGCGCCCACCCGCCCGCGCTGGACGAACCCGGCCCAGACCGACTGGCCCGGTGCACGGGGCCGCGACCCCGGCCCCGGTGCAGGGGCCCGCCCTGAGCTCGCGAAGGGCGGGGGGCAGCGGGGTCCTTCCTCAGGCAGCGAGCGAGACGGCCCCACGGGCCCGGGCGGCCGAACGGGCCGACTGGCCACTGCCCACGAGGGCCAGGGCCGGCTCGGCGACCGGCGCCGCGGCAGCCTCCTGCTCGGCGGGCCCGTCCGCTGCAGCCGCCGCGGCAGCGTCGTCGTCGCCGGCTCCCGGACGGGCGACCGCGACCGGGCGGACCGGGTGCCCGGCCGGGTCGGCGAGCCGCATCTCCAGGCTCACCTCGGCCAGCAGGTCGGCCAGCTCCACGTCCAGGGCGTCACAGATGGAGGCCAGCAGCTCCGAGGACGCCTCCTTCTGGCCACGCTCGACCTCCGAGAGGTACCCGAGGCTCACCCGGGCCACGCCGGAGACGTCGCGCAGCGTCCGCCGCTGGCGCAGCCGGTGACCCCGCAGTGTGTTCCCCAGCTGGGTGCGCAGCAGCGTCATGGCCGTCTCCTGTCCACTCTGACGAGCAGGTCGAACGAGCAGCGCCACCGACCGGGTCGACCGGGAGACGCCGTGTGCTCACCGTACGCGGCCATGACCCGGGTCACCGTGCCGGTGGAGGTCCGTCCGCTCATGGCGTAACACCCCCGTCGTCCTCCGCCTTCCCGGGGAGCGCGTGCTCGGCGAGCCGGCCCAGCAGCCGCGCCATCGCCTCCTGCACCGCCCCGGCGCGCACCGCGGCCCGGTCCCCGGGGAGGTCCAGCTCGTGGACGACGGTGACCAGCCCGTCGCTGAGACCGAGGTAGACCCGCCCCGGCCCGTGCTGGTCGACCGGGTCGGGGCCGGCCACCCCGGTGATCCCGACGCCCCAGGTGGCGGCACAGCGGCTGCGGATGCCCTCGGCGAGCGCGGCCGCGGTGGGCTCGCTCACCGGGCCGGAGGCGGCCAGCAGCTCCGGGGCGACCCCGGCCAGCGTCGTCTTCAGGTCGGTGGCGTACACGACGGCTCCCCCGCGGAGGGTGGCGCTGGCGCCGGGCACCGCGGCGAGGGTCGCGCAGAACAGGCCGGCGGTCAGCGACTCGGCGGCCGCGACCGTCTCACCGCGGGCCAGCAGGGCTGCGTGCACCCGCTGCGCGGTCTCGGCAGCGTCGGGCGAGCTCACGCCACGGTGCCCCGGCGGCCCCCACCGGCGCCGGGCTCGTCGCCTGCGCCTGCCCGCCTGGTCGCGGCGGCCCGCATGGCCCGGGCGCTGGTGCGGCGCAGCTTCACCGCCCGGTAGACGTAGTCGATGCCGGTGACGACGGTCAGCACGAAGGCCGCCGCCATCACCCACCAGCGGGCCGACCCGAACAGCCCGTCGATCGGCAGGATGTACATCCCGATGGCCAGCGACTGGAGCACGGTCTTGGCCTTGCCGCCGCGGCTGGCGGCGATCACCCCGTGCCGGATGACCCAGAACCGCAGCAGGGTGACCCCCAGCTCGCGGGCCAGGATGATGAGCGTCACCCACCACGGCAGCAGGTCCAGCACCGACAGGCCGATGAGCGCCGTCCCGGTGAGCGCCTTGTCGGCGATCGGGTCGGCGAGCTTCCCGAACTCGGTCACCTGGTTGGTGCGGCGGGCGATCATGCCGTCCAGCTGGTCGGTGATGATCGCGACGACGAAGAAGAGGGTGGCCCAGGCACGGCGCCCGTCGTCCGCCCCGCCGTCGGACAGCAGCAGCACCGCGAACAGCGGCACGACCGCCAGCCGCAGCATGGTCAGCGCATTGGGCAGGTTGAGCAGGCGGGTGCTCTCCGGCGGCGTCGCCGCCGGGTCGGCCGGTACACCCGTGCTCATCCGGTCAGACCCCGGCCGTCTCGGCGACAGCTGACGCGGCAGGCACGGGCAGCAGCGCGCGGGCGACCAGGTCGACGCCCTCGGTGTCGACCACCTCGGCCCGCACCACCTGTCCGGCGACCGCATCGGCGGGCACCCCGGAGACCGTCGTCGTGCCGTCGGCGTCCGGGTCCTGGTGGGCGGCGTGGCCGGCCCAGGTGCCGGGCTCGTCGTCGACCGACAGGTCCTCGGTCAGCAGCACCTCCACGGTGCTGCCGATCCGCTCCTCCGCACGCTGGGCGGTGAGCTCCTCGACCAGGTCGGTGATCCGCCGCACCCGGGCGTCGATCTCGTCCTGGTCCAGCTTGCCGGGCAGGCCGAGCGCCTCCGTGCCGTCCTCGTCGGAGTAGCCGAACACGCCGACGGCGTCCAGCCGCCCCTCGGTCAGGAACCGCTCGAGCTCGACGACGTCGTCCTCGGTCTCCCCCGGGAACCCGAGGATGACGTTGGTCCGGAAGCCCGCCCCGGGCGCCAGCGCCCGGGCCCGCTCGATGATGCCGAGGAAGTCCTCGGTGCCGCCGAAGCGCCGCATCCGGCGCAGCAGCGTCGGTGAGGAGTGCTGGAACGACAGGTCGAAGTAGGGGGCGATGCCCGGGGTCGCGGCGATCACCTCGAGCAGGCCCGGCCGCAGCTCCGCCGGCTGCAAGTAGGCCACCCGCACCCGGACGACGCCGTCGATCGCGGCCAGCTGGGGCAGCAGCTTCTCCAGCGAGCGGAGGTCGCCGGTGTCCTTGCCGTAGGAGGTCGAGTTCTCGCTGACCAGGACGATCTCGGTGACGCCCTGGGAGGCCAGCCACTGCGCCTCGCCGAGCACCTCACCGGCCGGCCGGGAGACGAACGACCCGCGGAAGGTGGGGATCGCGCAGAAGGAGCAGCGCCGGTCGCAGCCGGAGGCGATCTTCAACGCCGCGGACGGGCCGCTGGCCAGCCGCTTGCGCCGCAGCCAGTCGTGGCCGGGGATGGCCGGGGCGTCCGGGGCCTGCACCGCCGCGCTGCGCTGCACCGGGCTGATCGGCAGCAGGGTGCGCCGGTCCTGCGGCGTGTGCGGGACCAGCGGCCGGCCGGTGAGGACGTCGTCCAGCCGGTCGCCGATGGCGCCGTAGTCGTCGAAGCCCAGCACGGTGGCCTCCGGCAGCGCCCCGGCCAGCTCGGCGCCGTACCGCTCGGCCATGCAGCCGACGGCGATCACCTCGGCGCCGGAGTCGGTGGCGGCCAGGATCGCGTCGACCGAGTCCTTCTTCGCGCTCTCGATGAAGCCGCAGGTGTTCACCAGCACGGCGTCGGCGGCCTCGCCGTCGGCGACCAGCTCGTACCCGTCGCCGGCCAGCCGGCCGGCGAGCTCCTCGGAGTCGACCTCGTTGCGGGCGCAGCCGAGGGTGACGACGGCGACGCGCCGGGGAGCGGGACCGGCGGGCTGCCCTTCGGGGGATGTCATGGGTCTGGGCAGGGCTGGCACCGCACCATCGTAGGCGCCGTCCCACATCCCGCCCGGCGCCACCGGATCCCCCAGCTACTCGCTCCCGCGCAGCGTGAACATGACCGACTCCAGCTCGTCGGGCTTGATGAGCACGTCCCGGGCCTTGGAGCCCTCCGACGGCCCGACGATGCCGCGGCTCTCCATCAGGTCCATCAGCCGGCCCGCCTTGGCGAAGCCCACCCGCAGCTTGCGCTGCAGCATCGAGGTGGACCCGAACTGGCTGGTGACCACCAGCTCGACCGCCTGGACCAGCAGCTCCAGGTCGCTGCCGATGTCCTCGTCGATCTCCTTCTTCTCCCCCGCCGCGGCGGTGAAGACCTCCTCGCGGTACTCCGGCTCGGCCTGCCGCTTGGTGAACTCGACGACCGCCTCGATCTCGGCGTCCGAGACGTAGGCGCCCTGGACGCGGATCGGCTTGCCGGCGCCGATCGGCAGGAAGAGGGCGTCGCCCATGCCGATCAGCTTCTCCGCGCCGGGCTGGTCGAGGATGACCCGACTGTCGGTGAGGCTGGAGGTGGAGAAGGCCAGCCGGGAGGGCACGTTGGCCTTGATCAGGCCGGTGACGACGTCGACCGAGGGGCGCTGGGTGGCCAGCACCAGGTGGATGCCGGCGGCGCGGGCCTTCTGGGTGATCCGGACGATCGACTCCTCGACGTCCCGCGGGGCCACCATCATCAGGTCGGCGAGCTCGTCGACGATCGTGAGGATGTAGGGGTAGGGCTGGTAGACCCGCTCGCTGCCGGGCGGGGTGGTGATCTCCCCGCGCTCGACCTTCTTGTTGAAGTCGTCGATGTGCCGGACGCCGGTGGACCGCATGTCCTGGTAGCGCTGCTCCATCTCCTCGACCAGCCAGGCCAGCGCGGTCGCGGCCTTCTTGGGGTCGGTGATGATCGGCGTGATCAGGTGCGGGATGCCGTCGTAGGGCGTGAGCTCGACCATCTTCGGGTCGACCAGGATCATCCGCAGCTGGTCCGGGGTGGCCCGCAGCAGCAGCGAGGTCAGCAGCGAGTTGATGCAGCTGGACTTGCCGGCGCCGGTGGCGCCGGCCACCAGCAGGTGCGGCATCTTCGCGAGGTTCGCGCAGACGAAGCCGCCCTCGATGTCCTTGCCCAGGCCGACCAGCATCGGGTGCGGGTCCTGCTTGGCCACCTGCGAGCGCATGACGTCGCCGAGGCTGACGGTCTCGCGGTCGGTGTTGGGCACCTCGACGCCCACCGCGGACTTGCCCGGGATGGGCGCCAGGATCCGGATGTTGTCGTTGGCGACGGCGTAGGCGAGGTTCTTGGTCAGCGCGGTGATCTTCTCGACCTTGACCGCGTTGCCCAGCTCGATCTCGTAGCGGGTCACCGTCGGACCGCGGGTGTAGCTGGTGACGGCGGCGTCGATGTTGAACTGCTCGAGCACCCCGGTGATCGCCTCGATGGCGACGTCGTTGGCCTTGGACTTCGCCCGCGGCGGGGTGCCCGGGCGCAGCACGCTGACCGAGGGCAGCGTGTAGGCGCCCTCGACCGGCTGGATCCGGAGCTGCTCGGGCTCCTCGATCGGCGGCAGGTCCTCCGGCGGGGCCGTGCGGTCGATGATCGCCGGACGGCGGACCGGCACGGGCTCGGGGGCCGGCTCGTGGACGACCGCCTCCGGGGCGTCGTCCAGCGCGGCGGTGTCGATGATCCCGGTGTCCAGGGTGTCCTCGACCGCCGGGGCCGCGGCCTTGCGCCCTCTGCGGACCCGCGGGACCGGCTCGGTCGCCGGCTCCTCGTCCTGGTACTCGTCGTAGTCGTCGTACTCCTCGTCGCCGTCCCGGCCCAGCTGCCGGTCGGCCCACTCCCGCAGGCGTTCGGGCACCTGGTGCACCGGCGTGGCGGTGACGACGAGCACGCCGAAGAACGCGAGCAGGACCAGCAGCAGCACGGTGACGATCGGGCCGACGCCCGCGGTCAGCGGCATGCCGACCGCCCAGCCGAGCAGGCCGCCGGCGCCGGTCCGGTCCGCCGGGTCGGCGTCCGGTCCGACGACGTGGGCGACGCCGACGACGGCGGCGATCACGCTGAGCCAGCCGATCATCAGCCGCCCGCGCGACTCCGGGTGCGGGGGGTGCCGCAGCAGCCGCAGCGCGACCAGCAACAGCACCACCGGCAGTGCGACGGTGAGCGCGCCGATCGTCCACTCGACACCGGTGGCCAGGCCGGCGCCGACCGGACCGATCCCGCCGGTCCAGACCGCCGCGCCCAGCACGATCGCCAGGCCCAGCACGGCGAGGCCGACGCCGTCCCGGCGGTGCTCGGGGCCCAGCGGCTCGGCCTCCTCCGGCCGGGCGACCGAGCGGGCCACGCCGCCGGCGCCGCGGGCCAGCAGGCCCCAGGCGCCCGACGCGCCGCGCCAGAGACTGCCGGCGAGCGTGCCCTGCTTCTTCTTCGGCGGCGGCCGGCGGGCCGCGGTGGACCCGCGCTTGGCCGGGGGGCGCTTCTTGGCTGCGGTGCTGCCCGAGCGCGGGCGTGCGGGGGCGCTGCCGCGTGCAGGCGCCCGGTTCGACGTCGACGCGCGAGCAGGCATGCGTCAGACGGTAATCGGGATGCCGGTGGCCGGGGTCCATTCAGCGCCGCGTGTCCGGCTCGGGCTCAGCTGACACCCAGCCGCCCGGCTGGCTAGCGTGACCGGGTGACCGCCCCCGAGCAGACCCTCCCCCACGGCAGCTGGCCGACGCCGATCACCTCCGAGCTGGTGGTGCGCGCCTCGGCCAGGCTCGGCGAGGTCGTCGTGGACGGCGAGGACGTCTGGTGGGCCGAGGGCCGGCCCAGCGAGGGCGGCCGCACCGTGCTGGTCCGCCGCGCGCCGGACGGGACGACGACCGACCTGCTCCCCTCCCCCTGGAACGCCCGCACCCGGGTGCACGAGTACGGCGGTGGCGCCTGGACCGTGGCCGCCGGCACCGTGTGGTTCACCGACTTCGCCGACCAGCGGCTGTACCGGGTGGCGCCGGGCAGCAGCGAACCAGTGGCGGTCACCCCCGAGCCCGAGGTCCCCGCCGGCGTCCGGTTCGCCGACCTGCACGCCGACGGCGACGGCGTCCTGGCGGTCCGGGAGACCCACACCGCCTCCGGCCTGGCCACCGAGGTCGTCAACGAGGTGGTCCGGGTCGCCGCCGACGGCACCGTGGAGGTGCTGGTCAGCGGGCCGGACTTCGTCTCCGACCCGCGCCGGGAACCCGACGGCCCCGCGCTGGCCTTCCTGCGGTGGGACCACCCGGACATGCCGTGGGACGGTGCCCAGCTGGTGGTCCGGGATGGCGCGGGCGATGAGCACGTCATCGCCGGCGGGAACGGCGAGTCGGTCGTCCAGCCGGTCTGGGGAACGGACGCCGCGCTGTGGTGGCTCTCCGACCGCACCGACGTCTGGTCGCTGTACCGGCGCCGGCCGCACGGCGAGGTCGAGCTGGTGTTCGACGCCGGCAGCGACATCGCCGGGCCGCAGTGGGTCTTCGGGCAGAGCCGGTTCGACCTGCTGGACGACGGCCGGGTGGTGCTCGCCTACGGCCGGGACGGCGCCGACCGGCTCGCCGTGCTCGACACCGACGGCACGGCGCGCGAGTTCGACCTGCCGTACTCGGCCTTCGGTCAGGTGCGCCGTGCCTCCGGCCAGGATCACGGCGCCTCCGACGGCCTGGTCTGCGTCGCCGGCGGCCCGGCGTCCGAGGCGGTCGTCCTCCGGGTCGGCGTCGACGGTGCACCCGAGGTGCTCCGCCCGGCCCGCGACCTCGGCCTGGACCCGGCCTGGTTCTCCCGCCCCCAGCACGTCACCTTCCCCACCGAGCCCGGGCCCAGCGGGGTCGCCGAGGCCCACGCGCTGGTGTACCCGCCGACCAACCCGCAGGTCACCGGCCCGGACGACGAGCTGCCGCCACTCCTGGTCCTCGTGCACGGCGGGCCCACCGCCGCCGCCCGGTCGGTGCTGGACCTCGGCGTCCAGTACTGGACCTCCCGCGGGTTCGCCGTCGCCGACGTCGACTACCGCGGCTCCACCGGCTACGGCCGGCGCTACCGCGAGGCGTTGAAGGGGCAGTGGGGCGTCGCCGACCTGGACGACGTCGTCGCCTGCGCCCGGTACCTCTCCTCCGGCGACGGCCCCGCCGGGCTGCGCGTCGACCAGGCGCGGCTGGCGATCCGCGGCGGCTCCGCCGGCGGGTACACCACGCTGGCCGCGCTGACCTTCCGCCCGGGCGTCTTCGCCGCCGGAGCCAGCCACTACGGCGTCGCCGACCTGGCCGCGCTGGCCGCCGACACGCACAAGTTCGAGTCCCGCTATCTCGACGGGCTGATCGCACCGTGGCCCGCCGGCGCCGACGTCTACGCCGCGCGCTCGCCGATCAACGCGACCGACGCACTGGACACCCCGCTGGCGGTGTTCCAGGGCGACGAGGACCGGGTGGTGCCGCCCGAGCAGGCGGAGTTGATGGTCGCGGCCCTCCGCGCGAAGGGCGTGCCGCACGCCTACGTGCTCTTCGCCGGCGAGCAGCACGGCTTCCGCAAGGCGGAGAACATCCGCACCGCCCTGGACGGCGAGCTGTCCTTCTACGCCCAGGTGCTCGGCTTCGGCCTGCCCGAGGCAGAGGGGATCACCCCGATCGAGGTCGTGCGTCCGTAACGCGGGCACGACGCCCGGTGAACCGATCCGGTCCCAGCGCCGTACACACCGGTAGGGCATCCGGCGATCGGGAGGTGGGACATGGTGCGGCAGCTGCGACCGGCCGGGACCGGCCACCTCGACGTCCCGGCCGCCTACGCCGCGCACGGGCCGGAGCTCTACCGCTTCGCCCTGCGTCACCTCGGTGACCAGGGTGCTGCCCAGGACGTCGTGCAGGAGGTGTTCCTGCGGGCCTGGCGGTCCGCGGGGTCCTTCGACCCCGGGCTGGCCAGCTTGCGCACCTGGCTGTTCGCCATCGCCCGCAACCTGCTGGTCGACGAGGCGCGACGCGGCGCGGCCCGCCCGTGGCAGCGCCAGCTCACCGACGGCACCCGGCACGACGACCCCGGCCCACCCGGGCCTGCCCTGGACGAGCGGCTGGTCGACGCCTGGGTGGTCGAGGAGGCGCTGCGTCGGATCGGGGTCGAACACCGGGCCGCGATCGTGGAGACCCACCTGCGTGGCCGGCCGCACGCCGAGGTCGCGGCGGAGCTCGGCGTACCGGTGGGCACACTGCGCAGCAGGGTGTTCTACGGCCTGAAGGCACTGCGGCTGGCGATGGAGGAGATGGGGGTGGAACCGTGAACGAGGAACAGGCGCACCGTGCACTGCGCGAGGAGCTCGGCGTGTACGCCCTGGGTGCGGGCAGCCCCGACGAGCGCGCCGTGGTGCGGGCACACCTGGAAGGGTGTGCGGCCTGCCGCGCCGAGCTGGCCGAGCTGGCCCCGATCGCCGCCCGGCTCGCCGACGCCGACCCGGACCGACTCGACGAGGACCCGGCGCCCCCGCCCGGGCTGGCCGACGCCGTCCTGGCCCGGATCGCCGCCGAGGGCGCACTCCCCCGGGCCGATCCGGCCCGGCGCCGCCGACGGACCCGGCTCGCCGCCGGTTCGCTGGTGCTGGCCACGGCTGCCGCGGCCTTCGCCGTCGGCTGGCTGGTCCGGCCGGTCCCGCCCCCACCGCCGCTGGAGAACGTGGCCGTCGAGGTCACCGACCCGGACATCACCGCGACCGCCGACGTGGTGCCGCACACCTGGGGGGTGGAGGTGAAGCTCGCCGGAGCCGGCTTCACCGCCGGGGAGGTCTACCGGGTCGCCGTCCTCGAGGACGACGGGGACGCGGCCCCCGCCGGGGCCTTCCTCGGCACCGGCCCGGCGGAGCTGTTCTGCAACCTCAACTCCGCGGTCCTGCGCGCCGACGCCGAGGGCTTCCAGGTGGTCGACGCCAGCGGCGCGGTCGTGCTCCGCTCGACCTTCTGAGGACGAGTTCCTGAGCCGGTGAACGGGACGGCCCCGGGGTCCGTAGACCCCGTTGTCCGATCCCGAGACCAGGAGCCAGCCATGACCCGCACCCGCACAGCCCGCGCCGCCGTCGTCGTCGGAGCGATGGGCGTCGTCGTCCTCACCGGAACCGGCACCGCCTCCGCCGAGACGGAGGTGGCCGAGCCGTCGACGTTCACCAGTGCCTTCACCGCGATGGCCACGCCCGACGCGGTCGTCGACACCGACGGGGTGCCCACCCCGGGCGAGCCCGGCGCCTCCGGCACCTTCATGTACCGGATCAACTCCGACCTCGAGGTCCTCTGCTACGACATCACCCTCAGCGGGGTGACCCCGCCGTACCAGAGCGCGGCGAAGACCTCGACGCACATCCACGAGGCAGCGGCCGGCGAGTCCGGTCCGCCGCGGATCGCGCTGCCGGACCCGGTCGACGACGGCAGCGGCGAGCTGGTGAGCAGCGGCTGCCTGCAGGGCCCGTTCACCACCGGCGTCGCCCCCGACGGCACCGACACCGGCAGCGGGTTCTCCCTCGCCGAGATCGAGGCCGACCCGTCGGCGTTCGCCACCGACAACCACACCGCGGCCTTCGTCGCGGGCGCGGTGCGCGGGCAGCTGGCCCAGGTGCCGATCGGCGGCATCGAGACCGGCGCCGGCGGGACGGCGGAGGACGGGACGTCCGGCGCACCGCTGGCCGCGCTCGGCGGCTCCCTCGCCCTGGTCGGGGCAGCGGCGTTCGGGCTGCACCGCCGCGCGGTCCGGGGCTGACCCGTGCGCCCCGGACGCGGGACCCTGCTGGCCGGCTGCGCGGCCCTCGCCCTCAGCGGGTGCGGCGGCCCGGTGAGCGGTCCCGCGGCCGGGGCACCGGCCGGTGCCGTCGCGCCGGTGACCAGCTCGCCGCCGGCGGCATCCGCACCGGCGGCGGTCGGCGCCACGGTGCTCGACCCGGCCGCGGTGCCGGGACCGGAGTCGCTCTCGATCCCGGCCATCGGGGTCCGGCGCGACCTGGTCGACCTGGGCCTGGCCGCTGACGGCACGGCCGAGGCGCCGGCGGACTTCGACGACGTGGGGTGGTTCACCGGCGGAGGCCGGCCGGGGTCACGGGGCCCGACCGTCCTCCTCGGTCACGTCGACTCCACGGCCGGTCCGGCGGTCTTCGCCGACCTGCGGGACCTCGTGCCGGGCGACGTCGTCGAGGTGACCGTCGCCGGCGGCGCCGTCGCCCGGTACGAGGTGACCGGCAGCGAGCAGGTGGCCAAGGACGAGTTCCCGACGGCGGCGGTGTTCGGCGCGACGACGGAGGACGTGCTGAGGCTGGTCACCTGCACCGGCGACTTCGACCGCGGCGCGCGCAGCTACGTCGACAACCTGGTGGTCACCGCCGAGCGCGTCAGCTGACCCGGCGACGTCGTCGTCCCGATCCGCTCCCGGCTAGACCTCGAGGACGGTCGGGATGATCATCGGGCGGCGGCGGTAGGCGTCCGACACCCACTTGCCGACCGTCCGGCGGATCACCTGGGACAGCCGGTGGGCGTCGACCTGCTCGTCGGCCGCCAGGGCCCGCTTCAGCTCCTCCTCCACCAGGGCGAGCACCTCGGTGAAGGCGGCCGGGTCGTCGGAGAAGCCCCGGGTCGACAGGTGCACCGGCCGGACGATGGTGCGGGTCGAGGGCTCGATGACCACGGTCAGCGCGACGAAGCCCTCGTCCCCGAGGATCCGCCGCGCCTGCAGGGACTCCTCGCCGACGTCGCCGACGTTGAGCCCGTCGACGTAGACGTTGCCGATCGGCACGCTGCCCACGATCGACGCCTTGCCGTCGACCAGGTCGACGACGACGCCGTCCTCGGCCAGCAGGATGCGGTCGCGGCTCATCCCGGTCTCCTGAGCCAGCGCGGCGTGCGCCCGCAGGTGCCGCCACTCCCCGTGCACCGGCATCAGGTACTTCGGCTTGGCCACGTTGAGCAGGGTGCGCAGCTCCCCGGCCGGGGCGTGCCCGGAGACGTGCACCCGGGCCGTCTCCTTGTGCACGACGGTGGCGCCGAGCCGGGCCAGGCCGTTGATCACCTTGTAGACGGCGGTCTCGTTCCCGGGCACCAGCGAGGACGCCAGGATGATCGTGTCGCCGGCCTCGATGGTGACCTGGTGGTGGTCACCGCGGGCCATCCGGCCGAGCGCGGACAGCGGCTCCCCCTGCGAGCCGGTGCTGACCAGCACCACCTGCTCCGGGGGCATCGCGGTGGCCTCGTCGAGCTTGACCATCAGCCCGGGAGGCACCCGGAGCAGGCCGAGGTCCTGGGCGACCCCCATGTTGCGGACCATCGAACGGCCCACCAGCGCGACCTTGCGCCCGTGCTCGGCCGCGCAGTCGAGCACCTGCTGGATGCGGTGCACGTGGCTGGCGAAGCTGGAGACGATCAGCCGCTGGGAGGCGCGCTCGAACACCGAGCCCAGCACCGGGCCGATGCTGCGCTCGGAGGTGACGAACCCGGGCACCTCGGCGTTGGTGGAGTCACTCAGCAGCAGGTCGATGCCCTCGACCCCGAGCCGGGCGAAGGCGCCGAGGTCGGTCAGCACGCCGTCGAGGGGCAGCTGGTCCATCTTGAAGTCGCCGGTGTGCACGAGGGTGCCCGCCGGGGTGTGCACCGCGACGGCGAGTGCGTCGGGGATGGAGTGGTTGACGCTGATGTACTCGCAGTGGAACGGCCCGGCCAGGTGGTCGTCCCCGGCCGCCACCTCGACCAGCACCGGGTCGATCCGGTGCTCGCGCAGCTTGGCCTTGACCAGCGCGAGGGTGAACCGGGAGCCGACCAGGGGGATGTCGGCGCGCAGCCGGAGCAGGTAGGGGACGGCGCCGATGTGGTCCTCGTGCCCGTGGGTGAGGACGACGGCGGCGATGTCGTCCATCCGGTGCTCGATGACCCCGAAGTCGGGCAGGATCAGGTCGACGCCGGGCTGCTCCGCCTCGGGGAAGAGCACCCCGCAGTCGATGATCAGCAGCTGGCCGTCGAACTCGAGCACGGCCATGTTCCGGCCGATCTCCCCCAGCCCGCCCAGCGCCATCACCCGCAGGCCGCCGGCCGGGAGGGGCGGCGGGGCCTTCAGGTCCAGGTGGGGCTGCGGGGAGTTCGACGTCGTCACAGCACGACACCTCCGGCGGCGAGGTCCACGCGCAGCTGCGCCACCTGTTCCTCGGTGGCGTCCACGAGCGGCGGGCGCACCGGGCCGGACGGGAGCCCGAGCTCGCGCAGCGCCGCCTTGACCATGATCGTGCCCTGGGTGCGGAAGATGCCGGTGTACACCGGCAGCAGCTCGTCGTTGACCTCCCGCGCCCGGGCCAGGTCGCCGGCCTCGACGGCGGCGATCAGCTCGGCCAGCCGGGTGCCGACCAGGTGCCCGACGACGCTCACCACGCCGACGGCGCCGACGGCGAGCAGCGGCAGGTTCAGCATGTCCTCGCCGGAGTAGTAGGCGAGGTCGGTGCGGGCCAGGGTCTGCATGAGGGCGCCGAAGTCGCCCTTGGCGTCCTTGACCGCGACGATGTTCGGGTGCTCCGCGGCGCGGACCAGCGTCTCCACCTCGATGGGGACCACCGAGCGCGGCGGGATGTCGTAGAGCATCACCGGCAGGTCCGTGGAGTCGGCGACCGCGGTGAAGTGCCGCAGCAGCCCGGCCTGCGGGGGCTTGTTGTAGTACGGGGTGACGACGAGCAGGCCGTGCACACCGAGCCGGGCCGCCGACTGGGCCTTCTCGATGGAGTGCGCGGTGTCGTTCGTGCCGACGCCGGCGACCACCATGGCCCGGTCACCGACGGCGTCCAGCACGGCCTCGAGCACGGCGTGCTGCTCGCCGTCGCTGATGGTCGGCGACTCACCCGTGGTCCCGAAGACGACCAGGCCGTCGTGCGACTGCCGGTCGACGAGGTGCGAGGCGAGCTCCTGGGCGCCGGCGAGGTCGATCGTGCCGTCCTCGGCGAGCGGGGTGACCATCGCCGTGAGCACGCGCCCGAACGGTCGGGCGGGGTCCGTGGTCGTGGCCGTGGTCATGGCCTGGAATCTACCGGCCCGCCCCGACACCGCCGGACCGCCCTGCGGCGGCCCAGGCCTGTTCGTGCTCGGCGAGGACGCGGGCCACGGGGTCCGCGGCGGCCGTCCCCCGTCCCCACTGGGTGACCCGGAAGCGGAGCCCGGTCGTCGACTCGGACCAACCGCGGTCGGGCACCCGCGTACCCGGCGCCCAGTCCGGGCCCGGGCGGGGTGCCCAGGTGTCACCCGGCAGCTGCACGTCGACCTCGGTCACCACCAGCTCGTCGGCGTACGGGAGGAACGCGCCGTAGACCGCCCCGCCGCCGATCACCCACAGGTCGCCGTCCAGCGCGAGCGCCTCGGTCACCGACCGGACCACCTCGGCCCCCGGCTCGGCCGGGTCCAGCGTCGAGCTGAGCACCACGTTGCGGCGGCCCGGCAGCGGCCGGAACCGGGCCGGGAGCGACTCCCAGGTACGGCGGCCCATGACCACGGTGTCGCCCACGGTCAGCGCCTTGAACAACCGCAGGTCCTCGGGCAGGTGCCAGGGCAGCGCGCCGTCCGCGCCGATGACGCCGTCGGTGGTCTGGGCCCAGACCATCCGCACCGAGCGCCGCGGGGTCGCCGGTTCGGTCACACCGCCACCGCACCCCGGATGGCCGGGTGGTGCCGGTAGTCGACGACGCGGAAGTCCTCGTAGCGGTGGTCGAACAGCGACGGCGCCGGGTCGATCTCCAGCTGCGGGAAGGGCAGCACCTCCCGGGAGAGCTGCTCGCGCACCTGGGGCAGGTGGTTGCGGTAGATGTGGCAGTCCCCGCCGACCCAGATGAAGTCACCCGGCTCGAGGCCGACCTGCTGGGCGACCATCCGGGTCAGCAGCGCGTAGCTGGCGATGTTGAACGGGACGCCGAGGAACAGGTCGGCGCTGCGCTGGTAGAGCTGGCAGGAGAGCTTGCCGTCGGCGACGTGGAACTGGAACAGCGCGTGGCAGGGAGCCAGCGCCATCTCCGGCAGAGCGGCCACGTTCCACGCCGAGACCACCATCCGCCGGGAGTCCGGATCGGTGCGCAGCGTGTCCAGGACGGCGGAGAGCTGGTCGATCGACCCGCCGTCCGGCGTGGGCCAGGACCGCCACTGGACGCCGTAGACCGGGCCCAGGCTGCCGTCCTCGGCCGCCCACTCGTCCCAGATCGAGACGCCGTGCTCCTTCAGCCAGCCGACGTTGCCCTCGCCGCGCAGGAACCACAGCAGCTCGTAGGCGATCGACTTGAAGTGCACCGACTTCGTCGTCACCAGCGGGAAGGAGCTGGACAGGTCGTAGCGCAGCCGCTCCCCGAACAGGCTCAGCGTGCCGGTGCCGGTGCGGTCGTCTTTCGGCGTCCCGGTCTCCAGGACCCGGCGGAGCAGGTCCTCGTACTGCGTGTCGACCTCCGGCTGGACGGCCACGTCGGGCATGTCGACTCCTCGTCGCGATCGTGGGTGGGGATGGAACGGTGGCGGGTCAGCCCTCGGCGACCAGCGGGCTCGCGGCGACGGCGGTGCCGTCGGAGAGCTCGCTGATCCGGAAGTCACCGAAGACGTGCGGGGCGGCGTCCTGCAGCTCGCGCAGGCAGGCGATGGCCAGCTCGCGGATCTCGACGTCGGCGTGCTCGCTGGCCCGCATGGCCACGAAGTGCCGCCAGGCCCGGTAGTTGCCGGTGACGACGATGCGGGTCTCGGTGGCGTTCGGCAGCACCGAACGGGCTGCCTGCCGGGCCTGCTTGCGGCGCAGCGTCGCGTTCGGGACGTCGGCGAAGCGCTTCTCCAGCCCCTCGAGCAGCTCGGCGTAGGCGGCCAGTGCGGCATCGGTGGCGGCGAGGAACTTCTCGTGCAGCTCGGGGTCCTCGGCGATGACCGCCGGCTCGACGACGGCGGCGTCCTGCTCGGGCACGTAGCGCTGGGACAGCTGGCTGTAGGAGAAGTGCCGGTGCCGGATCAGCTCGTGGGTCAGCGACCGCGAGACGCCGGAGAGGTACATGGTCACGGTGCCGTGCTCGAGCACCGACAGGTGGCCGACCTCGAGGATGTGCCGCAGGTAACCCTCGTTGGTCGCCGTGGTCGGGTTCGGCTTGGTCCAGGACTGGTAGCAGGCCCGCCCGGCGAACTCCGCGAGCGCCTGCCCGCCGTCGGCGTCGGTCTCCCAGGGCACGTCCGCCGGCGGGGTGAACTGCGTCTGCGCGACGACCTGCACCTTCAGGGGGGCGATGGCGGGCACCTGTCGAGCGTACGGGGGGAGGCCGCTGTCCCCTGCAGCAGCAGGGAGCCGCTGGACCCGGAGGACGACAGCAGCACCACCCGCCTCACCCCGGCCACGACCTTCGCCGACGTCACGGTGCCGCTTGATGTGACGTCACAGTGGTGCCATACTGACATCATGGAGAACTGGACACACCTCGAGGACCTGCAGAAGGCCGTCGCACCACGTTCGCCGAAGACGCCGCCCGACGCACAGCCGCGCACCCGGCACCGCCACGGTCGCCGTCCACGCTGGCTCGGCGGCGGGTCGCAGTGAGCCACCCCTCCCCCGAGCCAGCGCCGACGCAGCCGACCCCGCCGATCGCACGGCCGCAGCTGACGTCACGATGGCGGCCATGGACCTGACCGACTACGTCGACGCCCTCCGCAGCTCACTGACCGCGGCCGCGGCAGCCGGCACCGAGCAGGCGCAGGAGACCGCCCGACTGCTCGCCGATGCGCTGGAACCCGCCGTCCGGCTCACCCTCACCGAGGCCCTCTCGGCGATGGCCGCAGAGGTCACCGCCGCCTGGGACGGCGGGCTGGTCGACATCCGGGTCCGCGGCCGCGACCCCGAGGTCGTCGTCGTCCACGCCCCCGATCCCGGCCACGAGCCGGAGCCGGCCCCGAGTCCTCCGCTCGACGAGCCCGAGGCCGACGACGACGGGGCCGTCGCCCGGATCAGCCTCCGGCTCCCCGAGGCACTGAAGTCCCGCGCCGAGACGGCCGCCGCCGCGGCCGGCCTCTCGCTCAACGCCTGGCTCGTCCGCTCCGTCGCCGACGGCCTGCGGGAACCGACCGACCCGCCGCGCTCCGCGCGCGGCCCTCGCCGCTACTCCGGCTTCGCCCGGAGCTGACAGACCTGGAGTCCCCGTGACCGTCCGAACCCACCGCTTCCCGCCGGCGGACCCACCCCGCACGATCGAGGTGCGCAACCCTGCCGGTCAGGTCGCGGTCCGCGCGGTGGAGGGCGCCACCGAGGTGGTGGTCACCGTCCAGGCGCTCGACGGAGCCGGCGCGCAGCTGCTCGACCGCAT
Source organism: Modestobacter sp. VKM Ac-2979 (assembly GCF_026967995.1). Lineage (NCBI taxonomy): Bacteria > Bacillati > Actinomycetota > Actinomycetes > Geodermatophilales > Geodermatophilaceae > Modestobacter > Modestobacter sp. VKM Ac-2979. The sequence continues at coordinate 4,548 of NZ_JAPVBO010000007.1, read as the reverse complement.
CGATGTGTCGGCCACCGGCACCGCGCTGCGTGTCGCGGTGCCCGAACGACGCATGGCCCGGACCCCGCGGTACGGGGTCGAGGTGACCACCCCGCCGGACGCGGACGTCACCATCGCGACCGCGTCCGGCGGTGCGGAACTGAGCGGGTCTCACGGCCGCGTCACCGTCACCACCGCCAGCGGTGACGTCACGGTCGAACACGCCGCCGAGCTCCGGGTCCGCTCGGCCAGCGGGGACGTGCGGACCAACCGGGTCGACGGTCCGCTCACGATCACGACCGCCTCCAGCGACCTGCACCTGGACGACGTCCGTGGCCCGGTCGACGTGCGCACCGCCTCCGGCGACGTGGTGCTCGGCCGGGTGGCGACCGACGTGTCCGCGAAGACGGCGTCGGGGGACGTCCGGGTGGAGCGGGCCGTCTCGGGCACGGTCCGGGTCACCACGGTCTCCGGCGACACGACGATCGCCGTCGAGCCCGGCCTGCGGGTGTGGCTCGACGTGCAGAGCATCTCCGGCCGGTTGACCTCCGACCTCGACGCCGACACCCCCGGCTCGGACGCGACGCAGGGAGAACCTCTCTCCCTCCTGCTCACCTCGGTCTCCGGCGACCTGCGCCTGCGCCGCGCCGCTGCTGCCCCGGGGCGCTGATCCAGGAGCCGTTCAGCTGGGGACGGCGCCGCCGGCGAGGGCGGAGCCCAGGACGGGGGCCAGGTCACCCGGGCCGGCCACCACCACCTCGTCCAGGGCCATCCAGTCGGCCATCAGCCGTAGCTCGTCGGCCAGTGCGGCGGCGACCTCGGCGGTGTCGACACCCGGCTCGGCGAAAGCGCCCTGCACCCGCAGCACGCCGGCCTGCCGGTCGGCCTTCAGGTCGACGCGGGCGACGAGCCGGTCGCCGAGCAGGAACGGCAGCACGTAGTAGCCGTGCACCCGCTTCGCGGCCGGCGTGTAGATCTCCAGCCGGTAGCGGAACCCGAAGATGCGCTCGACCCGCGGCCGCTCCCACACCAGGGAGTCGAACGGGGAGAGCAGCGCACGGGCCCGGACCCAGCGTGGCCGTCGTGCCTGCGGGTCCAGCCAGGCCGGCCGGTTCCAGCCCACCACCTCGACCGGTTGCAGCTCGCCGGCGTCGGCCAGCTCGGCGATGGCCGTCCGGGCGTCGACCGGGGCGAGCCGGAAGTAGTCGCGCAGGTCGAACTCGGTGGCCACCCCCAGCGCCCGGGCCGCCGTGCGGACCAGCTCCCGGACGGCGTCCGGCCGCTCCGGGGTCGGCGCCTGGTACACGGCGCGCGGCAGGACCCGCTCCGGGAGGTCGTAGACCCGCTCGAAGCCGGCCGTGCGCCCGCGCGCGGTGAGCGCACCGGTGAAGAACAGGTACTCCAGCGCGGCCTTGCCGGCGTGCCAGTTCCACATGCTGCCCGGCCGGTTGGGCCGTTCCTCCTGCAGCTGGCTGGCCCGGATCGGCCCGTCGGTGCGCACCCGCGCCAGCAGTGCCGCCACGTACTCCGGGCGCTCCTGCTGCACCCGGGTCATCGAGCCCCACGCCTCCCGGTCGGCCGCGGCCATCCGCCAGCGCAGGTGCGGGTGGAGCCGGGCCGGCAGGAACGACGCCTCGTGCGCCCAGTACTCGAAGACGTCGTGCCGCCGGTTGGAGACGGCGTCGAGGTCGCTGCGCGGGTAGGGACCCAGCCGACTGAAGAAGGGGAGGTAGTGCGACCGGGACAGCACGTTGACCGAGTCGATCTGCACCACGGCCAGCCGCTCGGCGGTCCGGCGCAGCTGCCGGGTGCCGACGCTGCCGGTGGGCCGCGGCTCGGCGAAACCCTGGGCGGCCAGGGCGATGCGGCGGGCCAGCCCGGCGGGCAGCCGCTCGACGGAGGACGTCACCCCGCCGATCCTGCCCTGCCGGTCCGACGCTCCGGTCGGCCAGCGCCCGGACGGCTCAGGAGTAGTCCGCGTGGACCCGCCGCTGGACGCCGTCCACGGTGACGCTGCCGCCGTGCGGCAGGACCCACTGCGGCCGGGTGTGCCCGAACGGGACCCCGGTGCAGACCACCGCCTCCGGGTTGTAGCGCGCGACGAGTTCGACGACGACGTCCCGTTGCTCCGCACGCAGGCGGGTGCGCTCCTCCGGAGCCGGGCGACGGCTGAGGTCCGAGACCGGTGGTCGGGCGAGCAGGACGGCAGCGACCGCACCGAGGATGCCGCGCCCCCCGAGCGATCGGACGATCCAGCCGACCTCGCGCGCCGGCAGCAGCTCCTCCGAGGTCTCCAGGAGCAGCACCCCGCCCTCGAGCACAGCGGCGTCGAAGGGGAACCTGCCCGCGGTGAGGACCCACTGGAGGACCTCCAGACAGCCACCCCAGGTGCCCCCGGTGACCGTGCGAGCGGGGCCGTCCCAGGCCCAGGGCTCGGTCGCCTCCCGCTCGCCGAACGACTCCAGCGCACGGGGGTCGTCCCAGTCGACGCCCACGTCCTCCGACTCCCCCGGGTCGGTGACCTCCAGCGACCCGCCGGTCGTCAGCGCGGCGCGCAGCGAGCGCGCGTGCACGTCGTCGACGCCGGGACCGGGTCCCAGGTGCACCTGGGAGGACCCGCCGTAGAAGCTCGCGACGCCGTTCGCCCACAACCACTGGTGGAGGTTGGTGTTGTCGCTGGTGCCGAGGAACGGCTTGGGATCGGCGCACGGCAGCCGGCTGTCCAGGTGCGAGATGACCGTGATCTGGTCCTCGCCGCCGATGGAGGCCAGGATGCCGCGGATCGAGGGATCGGCGAAGGCCGCGTTGATGTCGGCCGCCCGCGCCTGGGCCGAGGCGCCGACCTGCCGCGTGGTCGGGTACTCCACCGGGACGAGACCGGTCACCTCGGCGAGCCGCCGCATCCCCTGCTCGTGCACTGCCGGGTACACCCCCGGCGCGGCGAACGACGGCGACAGGACGGCGATCCGGTCTCCCGCCCGGGCCTTCGGTGGCTGGACGACCTCGTGCTCCATGGCCCGGGATCCAAGCAGACCCAGGCAGTCGGCCCCCGCGGACGCCGAGGCCGGTCACCCGACCCACCGCCTACGCTGCCCCGATGGAGCTGCCGAAGGGACGCGGACTGACCGGCCGCGCCGACGTGTCCGTACGACCGGCGGCCGCCGCGGACGCGGAGGCGATCGCCCGCGTCCAGGTGGTCACCTGGCGGACCGCCTACCGCTCCCTCCTCCCGGCACAGGTGCTCGACGAGTGGGACGACGACGCCGCCACGACGACCTGGCGGACGGCGGTGGCCGCGCCCCCGACGTCCGAACACGGCGTGCTGGTCGCCGTGGAGTCGGGGACCGTGGTCGGGTTCGCCGCCTACGGCCCCACGGACGACCCCGACGTCGTCGACCTCGCCACTCTGCTCGTCGAGCCCCGCTGGGGCCGGCGTGGTCACGGGAGCCGACTGCTCGCTGCGGTCGCCGACCTGGCCACCGAGCGCAGGGTCCGCTCCCTGCACACATGGGTCCCCGAGGACGACCTGGTGACCGGACGGTTCCTCGGCTCGGCGGGCTGGGCAACGGACGGGTGGACACGGACGCTGGACACCGGCGCCGCCCCGCTGTCCCAGCTCCGCTGGACGACGCGGCTGGACGACGACGAGCACGACGAGGAGCGAGCAGCACCGTGACGTTCTCCGGCTTCCCCGACGAAGCCCTGGTCTTCTACGAGGGCCTCGAGGCGGACAACAGCAAGACCTACTGGACCCAGCACCGGGCGAGCTACGACGAACACGTCCGGGCGCCGCTCCAGGCGCTGGCCGACGAGCTCGCGCCGGAGTTCGGTACGCCCAAGCTCTTCCGGCCGTACCGGGACGTGCGCTTCAGCAAGGACAAGACGCCCTACAAGACCCACCAGGGGGCGGTGTTCCACCCGGACGGCGCGGGGCTGGGCTCGGTCTACGTGCAGGTGTCCGCAGACGGTCTGCGCGTCGCGGGTGGCTCCTGGCGTCTGCAGCCCGACCAGGTGGAGCGGTACCGCCGGGCCGTCGGCGACGACGTGCAGGGCGCCCGGCTGGCGGACGTGGTGCGCCTGCTGCGCCACGCGGGCTACGAGGTCGACGGGGACACGCTGATCCGGACTCCACGGGGCTGGCCGGCGGACCACCCGCGGATCGAGTTGCTCCGGCACAAGTCCTTGCACGGCGCCCAGCAGTGGGCGCCGGCGGACTGGCTGCACACCCGCGCGGCGCTCGAGCGGGTCCGCGACGCGTGGCGCGCCTTCTCCCCGCTGAACCGGTGGCTCGACGAGAACGTCGGGGCCACCAGCACACCGGCCGATCGCCGTCGTTGACCGGTTGCGTCACGTGACGTGGCGCCCACGGTGGGCGGCCCGCCGGTCGATGCCGGGCCCATGACGCCGTCCCATTGCTCCACCGACACCGGGACCGGCCCGGTGAGGACCGTTCGTACAGCGCATGAAACGGCGCCCGCGATGCCGGCCCGGGAATGCAGGAACGGGGCCACAGCCGTAGCTGTGACCCCGTCCTGGGAGTTATGTCCGGCGGCGTCCTACTCTCCCACC
>NZ_JAPVBO010000006.1:0-488620 GCF_026967995.1 Modestobacter sp. VKM Ac-2979 | reverse complement strand
GGGCTGGCATCGTCCGAAGCTCGCCAGTTCTGGCTGGCCCAGCTCGAAGGAGTGACCGAGGACACAGAGGCCGACCTGCTGGGCCGCACGCCAGAACTGTCAGACCCTGCCCGTACGTTCGCGCTTGAGGTTCTCAAGATCAATAGGAAGAGGCTGCTTCATGACCGCGACTGAGACGGTGGCGGCGCCGGACGACCAGAGCCGACCGACCGTGGGGCGTCGTCTGGCTGTCACGTGGCAACACCCGGTCAGCCGGGACATCAGTCCCGTCGGACTGCTCGAGTACGACGGTCATCACTACCGATTCGACTACATCCGCAATGCCGAGACGACACCTGACTTTGTTCCCCTCCTAGGCTTCCCGGACCTGCACCGGGCTTACGAGTCGCCTCACCTTTTCCCACTGTTCGCTCAGCGAGTTATGGATCCACGCAGACCGGATCACGCACGCTACGTTCGCCGACTGGGCTTGCCCGCCGACGCCACTCCGTGGGAGCAGATGAGCCGCTCAGGTGGAGGGCGCCAGGGGGACGTACTTCAACTGTTCCCGGAGCCACAGGTTCAAGCCGACGGTCGAGTGGCCTGCGACTTCCTGGTTCACGGCATTCGCCATGTACCCGACCGACCCCTGGTACTAGAGGGCCGAGAGCGGATTGTTGATGTCGCCAACCTGGAAACTCATCTCGCAGCGTTAAGGCACGGCGATCCGCTACAGCTAGTGCGCGAGCCGCAGAACCCGGCGAACGCGCAGGCCGTGATGGCTGTGACGGCTGGTGGTTTTCCGTTGGGCTGGGTGCCCAACCTCTTGCTCGATGATCTGTACGAGTTCTGCGGCGGAGAGCCCGAGACGGCCGACGTGGTGGTACAGCAAGTCAACGGTCCCGACGCACCATCCCACCTTCGACTACTTGCGAGACTCACCACCGAATCTAGCTCGGGATATCAGCCGTTCACTGGAGCTTCCTGGGAGAAACTTGCGGAGTCACTCAGCTGAAGCGCTGACTAATACGCAAATACGTCGGGGTATCCACCCGTTTCTAGAACAGCCTGCGCGGGAAGGAAATCGCAGCATCGATCGTACAATTGACCGCGACTATCCCGACGTAGCGAGTAATCAAGGATGTCGAATAGCGACAACAGGTAGCGCACGTCGTTGGCCGCGTACTGCAGTTGTTCGTCGGTGAGCGATGTCGCTGTCCACTCGCTGGTGCGAACAGCTCCCTTCGCCAAGGTCACGTCCAAGTGGCTGCGCAAAAGCGATGCGAGACTGTGCTCACCAGGTGGCGCGTCGGGGCGAAGTAATTTTGACGCAATCTTGGTGCATCTAATGCTCGCGGGATTCATAGACCATCGGTGCACCAGGAAACTTAAATCAAACGGTGCATGGTGGAACACTTTCAGCACACTTGCATCCTCGAGCAAGTCCACGAGAAGCGCGGGACGACTGTCGCCGACGCGAATGATCACCGCACCAACGCTGGGCGCATACAGCTGCACTGTCCCGATCACGTTGACGCGCCAGTCCAACCCCGAAGTCTCAAGGTCGCATGCCACTACCGCTTCGCCGCGCAGTCGCTGCGCAACGACATGCGACAGGTCCCGGTCCAACACCGTCAATCGCGGGTTCGTCGACACAGACACGCAGACCTCCTCAAGGTTGGGTCCACTCTCGCACCCCGTCGGTCACGGATCGGCGACGGACGCTCCGCCAGGCGACCAAGGCGGCGAGCGGTCTCCCGTCGGACACGCACCCTTAGGCCGGGGTGCGCGTCCGACGAGTCGGCTCCTCCGCCGTCTGACTGCTCCGGAGCCGGTTCGGTGTCCGGCGGTGCCGGACCGGCGCGCGCCCGGGCCGGGGCGTCGACGACGCCTAGTGGACCCAGCCGGACGGGGACGTGCACCCGCACCTCGACGACCGCGCCGGAAGTGACGGCGCACGAGTCCACGACGGCCTCGTTCGCCGCGGCGACCTCCTCGGCGACCGCGCAGGCGGCCGGGTCGCCCAGCACGGCCCGGCCGGCGGCGGCCAGAGCCACGAGGTCGGCCGCCGAGGTGGCGCGGTGCCGTGCCACGACCGCGGCGCCGACGAGCACTGTGGCGACGCCGACCAGGGCGAGCAGCCCGGCCAGCGCGACCATCCACACGGTGGCCGAGCCGCGCTCCCCGTCGTCGGCCGGCACGCGCCCGGTCACGGCGAACCGCCTGCCGCCGGTTCGCGGACGCCTGTCGCCGTCGCCGTGACCTCCACCCGCCAGGGCAGCGGGCCGAGCGGGGCGACCGTGGCCGCGACGGTGACCCGCACCGTCTCCCCCACGCCCAGGTCCGTGGTCGCCCCGTCGGGGGCGGCCTGCGCCGCCAGCTCGTGCACCACGGCCGCCGGCTCGCCGCGTGCCGCCGCCCGGGCCCCCTCCCGGGCGGCGTCCACGCAGCGCAGCTGGGCACCGACCACGACGACCGCCGCCACCGCCCCGGCCAGCACCAGCAGGAGCACGGGCAGCACCACGGCGGTCTCCGCGGTCACCATCCCGGCCTCCCGGGAGCCGCCGAGCCGGCCGGCGCGGTCGGGTGTCGACACGTCGACTCAGGCGAGCGTGGCGAGCGCGGTCTGCACGAGCTCGCCCAGCGCCGCGACCACCGATCCGCCGGTGACCACCTGGTAGAGCACGGCGGCGAAGGCGCAGGCGGCCACCGTGCCGACGGCGTACTCGGCGGTGCTCATGCCCTCCTCGCCGGCCACGCGGGCCTCCGACCAGCGCTGGGCCAGCGCCGCGCGCCGGCGTCCGGTGGGCCGTTCCTCGTTCTCCGGCTGGATCTCCATGTGTCCTCCTCCGCCGGACCGCCTGCCGGTCCGTCGACCCGAGCCTGGTGCCGGCGAGGGCGCCACCAGGTCGCTGCGGCCGGGTTGTGGAGGACGCCCGCGGTTGTGGACGCCGACCGGCACGACGGCGGTGACCGTGACTCAGCCGAAGACGTCGCCGCCGATGCCCAGCACCATCGGGACGACGCCCAGGCACAGGAAGGCGGGCAGGAAGCAGAGCCCCAGCGGCGCCAGCACCCACACCCCCGCCCGCTGCACCGCGGCCTCGGTCTGACTGCGGCCGGCGCTGCGCAGGTCGGCGGCGAGCCGCTGCAGGGCCGGGACGACCGCCGAGCCCGACTCACCGGCCCGCACCACCGTGCGGGCGAGCGCGTCGACCGGCGGTGGCGCTCCCGCCCAGGCCCGGCGCGGGGCGGCGCCCAACCGGTACAGCGCCCCCGCCTCGACCAGCCGATCGCCGAGCGGACCGGGCACCGCCTCCCCGACCGCCGCGACGGCCGACCCGACCGGGGTGCCGGCCGCCAGACAGACGGCGAGCAGGTCACAGGCCACCGGCAGGTCCCGGGCGAGGGCTCCGGCGACGGCCGGTGGCGCACTGGACCGCCGGAGCAGCCGGTCCAGCCCCGCGGCCACGCCCAGCCCGACCAGCGCGGCCGGCAGCCCGGCACCGAGCACCAGGAAGGCCGCCAGCCCGCCCAGGCCCGCCTCCACCCGGCGTCGCGCCGCCCCGGGTGGGCCGCTCGTCGACCGCCAGGGCCGACCGCCGTCTCCGGGGACGGCGAGCAGGAACCGCACCCGGTCCCGGCGGCCGGCCCCGGGGGGCACCCACAGCAGCAGCGCGCCGGCCAGGACGAGGACGGCCCAGACACCGTTCACTGCGCCACCGCCCGCCGGACCAGCCGGGCCGACCAGGTCAGCCCGGCCAGTTCCAGTGCCACGCCGAGCACCAGCAGCGCCGTCCCCGCGCCGGTGGTGGTGAGCACCCGCCACGGGTCGGCGCCCACCCCGCTGCCCATCAGCAGGCCCAGCAGCGGGAGACCGGCGAGCACGGTGGCGCTGGCCCGCGGCCCGGCGACCGCAGAACGCAGCTCCTCCCCGGCCCGCAGCCGGGCTCGCAGGTCGTCCTCGACGGCGGTGACCACCCCGGCCAGCGAGCAGCCGGTGCGGGTGCTCAACCGCACCGCGGCCGCGATCCGCACGAGCGCCCGGGCCGACTCGTCCGTCGCCGGCCCCGTCGGCGGGTCGCCCAGTCGCAGGACCGGCTCGAGCGCCCGCGCCATGCCGGCGTCCGGGCAGCCGTCGACCGCGGTGGTGGCCGCCTCCGGGAGTGGTCGCCCGGCCCGCACCTCCGCGGCCAGCACGCCGAGCGCCTCCACGAGGGCCCGGGTGCGCCGCTCTCCGGCGGCTGCCCGGCCGCGCGCCTGCAGGGCCCGGCCGGCGACGACACCGCAGCCGGCCGCCACCCCGGCCACGACCGGGGTGGACAGCAACGCCCCGGCTCCCCCGCTCACCAGCGCGAACACCCACGGTCCCGCCGGGCCGCCGGCCAGGGCGCGGAGGTCCGGACGCACCCCGCCCCACCCCAGCTCGGTGAGCCGTCGCGGCCGGCCGCCGGCGCCCGACGGCCAGGCCAGCAGCGCGACCCCGAGGACCAGCAGGGCCGGGCTCATCCGGGCACCCGCACACCGAGCAGGTCGGCGAGCTCGCCGCGCGCCGGGGTGGGGCTGCCGTCGGCCCGCCAGCCCGCGGCCACCTCGATCAGCTCCCCCTGCCGTCGGACCACCCCCAGCTCGGCCACGCCCCGTCCCGCCGGGCTCCGCCGCAGGTGCACGACGAGCGCGAGCGCGGCCGCCGCCTGGCTGTGCACCGCGGCCCGGCCGAGGCCGGCCGCACCGCCGAGGGCCTCGAGCCGGGCCGGCAGGTCCGCGGCCCGGTTGACGTGCACCGTGCCGCAGCCGCCGTCGTGCCCGGTGTTCAGGGCGGCGAGCAGGTCGACCACCTCGGCGCCGCGGACCTCGCCGACGACCAGCCGGTCCGGGCGCATCCGCAGGGCCTGCCGCACCAGGTCCCGCAGCGTGACCGCGCCGGCGGCCTCGACGTTGGCCGGCCGGGTGAGCAGCCGGACGACGTGCGGGTGCCGTGGGGTCAGCTCGGGTGCGTCCTCGCAGAGCACCAGCCGTTCCCCCGGATCGACCAGCCCGAGCAGTGCGGAGAGGACCGTCGTCTTCCCGGTGCCCGTGCCGCCGGTGACCAGGAACGCCAGCCGCGCCCGGACGGCGGCCGCCAGCAGCTCGGCGCTGGCGCCGGGCAGGGCACCGCGGTCGGAGAGGTCGGCGAAGGAGAGCGCCGCCCGGCGCAGCACGCGCAGGGACAGGCAGGTGCCCGCCCCGGACACCGGCGGCAGGACCGCGTGCAGCCGGGTGCCGTCGGGGAGGCCGGCGTCGACCCACGGCGCCGCGTCGTCGAGCCGGCGGCCGGCAGCGGCGGCCAGCCGCACCGCGAGCCTGCGGACGGCGGCCTCGTCGGGGAACCGGACGTCGACCGGCTCCAGCCCCTCGCCCCGGTCGATCCAGACCTCGCCCGGCCCGTTGACCAGCACGTCGGTGACGCCGGGCGTGCGCAGCAGCGGCTCCAGGACGCCGGCCCCGGCGAGCTCGTCGGTGGCGGCCCGGACGGCGTCGAGCACCCCGCGGTCGCCCAGCAGGCCGCCGGACTCCTCCCGGACCAGGGCCGCCACGGCCGCCGGGCTGGGGGCGCCCACGCCGGTGGCGAGCCGGGCGCGCACCCGCTCCACCAGCGGTGGCGCCGACTCTCCGGTCACGCCGCGCGCCCGGCCAGCTCGGCGAGGAGCAGCCGGCTGAGCCCGCCGAGCGGGGACCGGGCGGCGACGGACGGTGGTTCTCCCCGCTCGCTGCGCGGTGCCGCCGACCGGTCGGCGGCGAGCTCGGCGAAGACCGGCCGGCCGACCACGTCGGCCACCTCGGCGCGGCTCAGCCCCCCGGGGACCGGCCGGCTCACCACGAGCGCCGCCGACCAGGGCCGCTGGTCCCCCTCCAGCAGGGCGCGGGCGGCGGCTCCGGCCCGCAGCCGGGCCGGTACGAGCAGGACGCTGAGGTCGGCCTCGGCGAGGAGCGCCTCGGCGGCGGGGCTGCGGACGGGCAGGTCGAGCACGACACCGCACCCGCTGGCCCGGGCTCCTGCGCAGACGGCCAGCAGGGCCTCGGCGGGCAGCTCCTGGGGGTGTTCCCGGGAGGCGGAGAGCACCGCGACCCCGGCGACCTCGGGCAGGGCGGCGGCGAGCGCCGGGCCGGCCACCCGTCCGCTCACCCCGGCCAGCTCCGGCCAGCGCAGCCCGGGCTCCCGCTCCGCCCCGAGCAGCAGGTCCAGGCCGGCGGCCCAACCGTCGCCGTCGACCAGCAGCACGCCGCCGTCGCCCGCGCTGCCCGCGGCGACCGCGAGCGCCGTCGCCAGGGTGCTCGCGCCGGCGCCGCCGCAGGCACCGCCGACCACGGTCAGCCAGCCCGGCCGGGCGGGGGCCTGCACCGCCGCGGCCACCCGCTCCACCAGCCACGCCTCGTCCCGGGGCAGCACCACCACCCGTTCGGCGCCGAGCTCGACGGCCGCCGGCCACACCTCGGCCGCGGGCTCACCAGCGGCGACCACCAGCACCCCGGGGCGCCGCGGCAGCGCCCGCACCGGCGCACTGCCCAGCACCTCGGCGCCGAGGAGCACCAGCGGCGCGTCCCGGTGGGCGCGGCGGAGCGCACCGCCTCCCGTGGTCAGCTCAGCGGTGGCACCGGCGGCGGCGAGCAGCCGGAGCAGGTCGTCGAGCAGGCCGGAGTCGGTGCTCAGGACCAGCGGGTGGGCGGGGACGGCGGGCGCGGAGCCGGGGGCTCGCGAGGCAGCGGACACCCACCCAGCGCAGCGCGCCGGTCGACGCCGGCCCAGCTCTGGACGGCATCTGTGGACAACCCCTCCGGGTGTGGACGACGGTGTGCCCACCCCCCTGGACTGCCGATCCCCTTACCGTGTGCGATGTGACCCGCGCTGCGGCGTTCTTCGACCTGGACAAGACGGTCATCGCGAAGTCCAGCACGTTGGCCTTCGGACGACCGTTCTTCCAGGGTGGGCTGATCAACCGGCGAGCCGTCCTCAAGGGCGCCTACGCGCAGTTCGTCTTCTCCCTGGCCGGCGCCGACGCCGACCAGATGGAGCGGATGCGGCGACAGATCACCGCGATGACCACGGGCTGGGACGTCGCCGTCGTGCACGAGATCGTGCGGGAGACGCTGCACGGCATCGTCGACCCGCTCGTCTACGCGGAGGCCGCCGACCTCATCGAGGAACACCAGGCGGCCGGCCGGGAGATCGTCATCGTCTCCAGCAGCGGGGCGGAGATGGTGGAGCCGATCGGCGAGATGCTCGGGGTCGACCGCGTCGTCGCCACCCGGATGGTCACCGTCGACGGGAAGTACACCGGCGAGATCGACTACTACGCCTACGGCGAGAACAAGGCCGCCGCGATGCGCGAGGTGGCCGCCGAGAAGGGCTGGGACCTGGCCGACTGCTGGGCCTACAGCGACTCGATCACCGACCTGCCGATGCTCGAGGCGGTCGGCCACCCCACCGCCGTCAACCCCGACCGGGGGCTGCGCAAGGCCGCCGCGGAACGGGGCTGGCCGGTGCTCGAGTTCACCCGCCCGGTCACCCTGCGCTCCCGCTTCTCCGGCGCCCGGACGCCGGTCGTCACCAGTGCCGCGGTCGGCGTCGGGGCCGCCGTGGCCGGGCTGGCCTGGTTCGCCCGGCGGCGCACGCTGCGGGCGCTCCCGGCCGTCGCGCTCGCCGCCCCCGTCGTGGTGCCCCCGACCGGTCGTCGTCGGCGCCGCGGCGCCTGATCGGACCGACCGGCCTCGACTCAGCCGCCGATACGGCCGCGGAGCTCCGCCACCTTCTCCCGCACCTGGTCCGAGACCGTGCGGGCGGTGGAGACCGGCTGGAAGTCCTGCGCGGCGGTGGTCAGCGCCTGCTGCTCCGCCGGCGTCAGCTCCAGCTCGGCGGCCGCCACGTTCGACTCCAACTGCTCGACGCTGGACGCCCCCGGGATCACGACCACCTGCGGCAGGCCGAGGAGCCAGGCCAGGGCCACCTGGGCCGGCTTCGCCTGGTGCGCAGCGGCCACGTCCCGGAGCAGCTGGAGGAGCGGCTCGGCCCGGCTCAGGTTCTCGGTGCCGAACAGCGGGTTCATCGCCCGGACGCCCCCGGGGCGGTGGTCGGCGGAGTAGCGGCCGCCCAGCAGGCCCTGGGCGAGCGGGCTGTAGGCGATGACCACCCGGTTCTCGCGCTCGGCGAAGGGCACCAGGTCGGCCAGCGGCCCGGCGTGCGCCAGGGAGAACTGGACCTGGTTGCTCACCACCGGGCTGCCCAGGGCGCGGTCGGCCGCCTGCCAGCGCTCCAGCGAGTAGTTGGAGACCCCGACGGCACCGATCACGCCGTCGTCGAGGAGGGCGCGCATGCCCGGCATGATCACCGAGTCCGGGACCAGTGGGTTGGCCTGGTGCACCTGGTAGAGCGGGATCCGGTCGAGCTGCAGCCGGCGGGCGCTGCCGGCCGCGCGGTTGCGGACGACCGCCGGGAACGGCGCCACCGGGAAGACCTTGCTGGCGACGACCACCTCAGACCGGTCGGCGCCGAGCGCCTCGGCCAGGATCTTCTCGCTGCGGCCGAAGCCGTACACCTCGGCGGTGTCGAACAGCGTGACGCCCAGTTCGCGGGCCCGCCGGACGATGTCGCGCGCCGCCCCCACGGCGTAGTCGTCGCCGTAGCCCCATTCCCGGGAGCCGAACTGCCAGGTGCCCAGTCCGACCCGGCTGACCTGTCCCAGGCCGTCGACCTCGAGGAAGCGCATCCGCCCAGTCTGGTCGCGCTGCAGCGGAGTCGCAGGACGGCGCTGTCGCGCTCAGCCGCGGAGCAGGCTCTCGCAGATCGCCAGGCCCTCGGTGGCGCCGTGCTCGGTGGCGCGGCAGCAGTGCACGAGCCAGCCGGCCACCCCGGCCGGGCCACCGGTCCGGTAGCCCGCCAGCGCGGCCTCGTAGGCGTCCCGGCCGAGCTCGGCGAACCCGACCTCCGGCACCGAGACCGCCTTGCGGTCCAGGCCCCGGCTGATGATGACCAGCCGGGCAGCGGCGCGGGCGACCACGCCGTCCTGCACCCCGAAGGGCGCCAGCGCGGCCAGCTCGCCGTGCACCACCCCGGCCACCACCACGGCCGGGACCGTGGTCGCGCCGGTGATCAGGGAGAAGAGCCCACCCAACCGCGCACCGGCCGCGCCGCTGGGCCGACCCAGGTCGGCCGGCTCGGCGAGGTCGGTGGCGGCCAGGACGTGCAGCCGGGCGAGCACCTGACCGGGCGCCCGCTCCCAGGTCTCCACCATCGAGCCGAGGCCCACCGAGACCCGCAGCGCACCCTGGACGACCGGGTCGGTCACCTCACCGGCGCGCAGGTCCGCCAGCGGCCGGTCCACGCCCTGCAGCGCAGCCGACGCCCGGGCACCGCGCAGCGCCGACTCCGCGCTGACCCCGGCCGACTCGCGGCGGAGCACCTTGTGGCCGAGCAGCAGATCCACCGCGGCGCGTGCGTCCTCGGCCGCCGCGGCGACGCCGGGCAGCTCCAGCAGCGGGGCGAGCGGGTCGGGGCCGGTCGGGCGCGCGGCGGGCCGGGGGGCCCGGCCGGCGCCGGGGCGCAGCGGGATCGTCACGGCTGCGACGGTACGAGTCCGGGGCGGCAGGTCTCCCGCCGCCCTCCGCGACCCGGCGCCTACTCTCCCAACCACCATGGCCGCTCCCCTGACCCTGCTCCTCGTCCGGCACGGTCAGAGCGAGTGGAACGCCGCCGGGCTGATGCAGGGGCAGACCGCGCACGTGCCGCTGACCGAGCTCGGCCACCAGCAGGCGGCGCAGGCCGCCACCGAGCTCGCCGCGCTCACCCGGGACGGCGGTGGCCCCGGCGCCCTCGTCTCCAGCGACCTGCACCGCGCCGTGCAGACCGCCGAGCACTGCGCCGCGGCGACCGGGCTGGCCCTCAGCACCACCCCGGCGCTGCGCGAGCAGGGCTACGGCGTGCTCGAGGGGCGACCCTCCCGCGAGCTGTGGGACGTCGTCGACTGGACCGACCCGCACTGGTCGGCCGAGGGCGGGGAGAGCCTCGCCCAACTGCACTCCCGGGTCGCCGGCTACCTCGACCGGCTGCGCACCGACCCGCCGGCCGCGGTCGTCGCCCTGGTCACCCACGGCGACACCATCCGGGCCGCCCAGGCGGTGGTCGCCGGGCTGGGGCCCGACCAGCTGCCGGGGATCACCCCGCACAACGGCACGGTCACGACGCTGGTGCTGACGTGACCAGGGTGCTCGTGCTCGGCGGCTCCCGGTCGGGCAAGTCCGCGCACGCCGAGCAGCTGCTGGCCGGCTGGGACGAGGTCACCTACCTCGCCACCTCCGTCGTCGACGAGGCCGACGCCGAGTGGTCGGCCCGGGTCGCCGCCCACCGCGCCCGCCGCCCGGCCGGGTGGACGACGGTGGAGACCACCGCGCCCTCTGAGCTGCTGCGCCAGGGTGCGGTGCTGGTCGACAGCGTCACCACCTGGGTGGCCGCGCTGATGGACGAGACCGGCATCTGGGACGCCGTCGACGCGACCGGGGCGCACGCCGCAGGCTCCCCCACGGACGCCGCCGCGGCCCGCGACCGGCTGGACCAGCGCTGCGATGCACTGGTCGACAACTGGGTGATGACGCCGGCGCACGTGGTGGCGGTCAGCGACGAGGTGGGGCTGGGCGTGGTGCCCGAGACCCGGGCCGGTCGGCTCTTCCGGGACACGCTGGGCACGGTCAACCAGCGGCTGGCCTCGACCGCCGACGAGGTGTGGTTCGTGGTCGCCGGGCTGCCCCAGCGGTTGCGATGAGCTCCCCGGACCAGCCGGCGACCCGCCGCCCCTGGACCGGGCCGGCGGAGTCGTTCGCGCTGCTGACCAGCCTGCGGGTGCCGGCCGCCGCCTCGGCCCGAGGGGTGTTGCCCTGGGCGCCGCTGGTCGGCCTGGTGCTGGGGGGCGGGGCGGCCGCGGTCGCCTGGGCCGCCGACCGCACGGTCAGCCCGCTGGCCGGTGCGGTGCTCGCGATCGCCTCGCTGGCCGCGCTCACCCGCGGACTGCACCTGGACGGGCTGGCGGACACCGCCGACGGACTGGGCCCGCTGCGCGGCCGGGAGAAGGCGCTGGCGGTGATGCGCGCCGGGGACGTCGGCCCCTTCGGCGTCGTCACCCTGGTGCTCACCCTGCTGCTGCAGGTCGCCTGCCTGGCCCACCTGCTCACCGTGGACGGCGGCTGGCTCGCGCTGCCGGCGGCCACGGTCACAGCCCGGGTGGCGATGGCCCGCACCGGCCTGCCCGGGGTGCCGATCGCGCAGGGCTCGTCACTGGGCCAGGCGGTGGCCGGCACCGTCTCCCGGGGCTGGCTGGCCGGGGCCGCGCTGGCCACCGCTGCGGTGGCCGCCGGGGGTGCGCTGCTCGTCGGCGCCGACGGCCCGGTCGCCGCGCTCGGGCTGGTGGCCGCCGTCGCGGTCGGGCTGGCGTCGTCCGAGGCGCTGTTCTCCCGGGCCCGCACCCGGCTCGGCGGGGTGAACGGCGACGTCATGGGCGCCATGGGCGAGGTGACGACGGCGGTCGTCCTGCTCGCCGCCGCCGTCCTGCTCAGCTGAGCGCCGTCACCGGCGACGGGTGAGCGACCCGATGACCCGGCTCAGACCTCCGGAGGAAGCCGGCGAGCCCGCCCGGCCGCTCCGCCCCCCGCCCCCGGCCCGGCGCCGGCCCGCGGTGCCCCGGGTGGTGGCCGAACGTCCACCACGCGCGCTCCGTCCAGCGGCGTTCCCTGCGGTTCCCATCAGCTTCCCGAGGATGCTCATGGAGGAGGTGTGACCGCCGTCATCGACTCGTAACCTGCCGGCCAGCCAGATCTCGGCGCGTCGTCGCGTTCAGCCACCAGCCACGGACTGCACGACCATCACCTCCGCGCCGGCCGGCACCGGGGTGACCAGACCGGAGAGCCGCCGGACCTCCTCGCCGTCGACGTAGACGTTGACGTGCCGGCGCAGCGCCCCGGTCTCGTCCCGCACTCGCCGGTCGAACACCGGGTGCTCGGTGGCCAGCGCGTCGAGCAGGGCGCGGACGGTCGCGGGCTCGGGCAGGTCCAGCGACATCGACGTCCGGCCGCCGGTCGTGTCGGCCAGCAGCCGCGGCAGCAGCACCCGCACGGTCACGGCAGCACCGCTGCCCGCACGCACAGCACGTCGGGCAGGTGGGAGGTGACCGTGCTGAAGGACTCCCCCTCGTCGGCGCTGGCGTACACCTCGCCGCCGCGGGTGCCGACGTAGACGCCCACCGGGTCACCGGCGTCCACGCAGGCGGCGTCCCGCAGCACCGCGTTGTACTCATGGGTGGGCAGCCCGGCGTCGAGGCGGCGCCAGGTGGAGCCGGCGTCGTCGCTGCGGTGCACGGCCAGCTCGCCGTCCGGCGGGATCCGCTCGCCGTCGGCGACCAGCGGCACCACCCAGATCCGCCCGCCCTGGCGCGGGTCGGCCAGCATCACGAAGCCGAAGTCGGAGGGCAGTCCGTCGGCGATCGACGTCCACGAGTCGCCGTCGTCGTCGGAGCGGTAGACGCCGTGGTGGTTCTGCGCGTACAGCCTCCGTGGGTCGGCCGCGTCCCGGGCGATCTTGTGCACGCACTGTCCGAACTCCGGCGCCGGCCCGGGCATGAAGTACGCCGAGATGCCGGAGTTGCGCGGCTGCCACGAGGCCCCGCCGTCCCGCGTCCGGTAGACGCCGCCGGTGCTCATCGCCACGTGCACCGTGCCGTCGGGCCCGGGGACGACGGAGTGCGCCGCCGCGCCGCCGTAGCCCGCGCCCCACTCGCTGCGGTGCGGGTGGTCCCAGAGCCCGCGGCACAGCTCGAAGTGCTCGCCGCCGTCGTCCGAGCGCCAGACCGAGATCGGCTCGCAGCCGGCCCAGACCACCCCGGGGCGGTCGGCGGTGTCCGGGCGCAGCTGCCAGATCCGCTCGACGGCGGCGCCGGTGTCGGCCGGGAAGCGGATAGCCCCACCGGCCGGTTCGTCCCAGGTCGTCCCCAGGTCGTCGGAGTGCAGGACCGTCGGGCCGAAGTGCTCCGACCGCACGCCGACCATCAGCCGGGTGCGCCCGGCGCGGGTGTCGATGCCGATGCTCGGCACCTCGGTCATCAGGAAGTGCGGCGCGGAGAGCGACCAGCTGCGCCGGTCCTCACTCGTCGCGAGCCAGAGCCCCTTGCGCGTGCCGATCGCCAGCAGAGTCGTCGCCATGCAGCAGAGGACTCCGCGACCCGGCGCAACTCATCGGTCACTCGCTCAGCGGGGAGCCCAGGTCGAACCCACCGTGTCCGGTTCGAGCCACCGCCGCAGCGGGGGCGGCCCTCCCCCGGCATCACCACCCCGGCGCCGCCTCCCGGTCAGCGGGCGCTCCACCCGCCGTCCAGGACCAGGGAGCTGCCGGTCACCGACATGGCCATCGGCGAGCACAGGTAGGCCACGGCCTCGGCCACCTCCTCCGGCTCGATCAGTCGCTTGATCGCCGCCGGGGCGAGCATCACCTGGGTGACGACGTCGTCCTCGGACATCCCGTGCGTCCGCGCCTGGTCGGCCAGCTGCCCGGTCACCAGCGGTGTGCGCACGTACGCCGGGTTGACGCAGTTCGAGGTGACCCCGTGCTCCGCCCCCTCCAGCGCGATCACCTTGGACAGCCCTTCCAGCCCGTGCTTGGCCGTCACGTAGGCGGACTTGTAGGGCGAGGCCCGCAGGCCGTGGACCGAACTGATGTTGACCACCCGCCCCCACCCCTGGGCGTACATGTGCGGCAGTGCACCCCGGACCAGGCGGAACGGCGACTCCAGCATCAGCCGGAGGATGAGGGAGAACCGGTCGACCGGGAACTCGTGCAGCGGAGCCACGTGCTGCAGCCCGGCGTTGTTGACCAGCACATCGACGGCCAAGTCGAGGTCGTCCACCGCTGACAGGTCTGCCAGGTCCACCACCACCGCCGTCCCTCCCACCATGTCGGCGACGCGTTCGGCCGACTCGGCGTCGCGGTCGACGACCACCACCTGCGCGCCGGCCTCGGCCAGTCGCAGCGCGCAGGCCCGGCCGATGCCGGAGCCTCCGCCGGTGACCAGCGCCCGCCGTCCGGCGAGGTGTGCATCTGAGGGCATGCCGGCACCCTAGGCCGTGCCGGGCCCAGCCAGCTCAGACCGGCTGCTGGGCCGGGGTCTCGCCCCCTTCGAGGTCGCCCTCGGTGTCCAGGTAGGCCTGCTGCAGCTCGGCCAGCAGCGCCGGGTCGGGCTCGGCCCACATCTTGCGGTCGACCGCCTCCAGCAGCCGCTCGGCGATGCCGTGCAGCGCCCAGGGGTTCGACTGCTCCATGAACTCCCGGTTCTCCGGGTCGAGCACGTAGCTCTGGGCGAGCTTCTCGTACATCCAGTCGGCGACGACGCCGGTGGTGGCGTCGTAGCCGAACAGGTAGTCGACCGTGGCCGCCATCTCGAACGCGCCCTTGTAGCCGTGCCGGCGCATCGCGGCCAGCCACTTCGGGTTGACCACCCGGGCCCGGAACACCCGCGAGGTCTCCTCGACCAGCGAGCGGGTGCGCACGTGCTCGGGGCGGGTCGAGTCGCCGATGTAGGCCTTCGGTGAGCTGCCGGTCAGCGCGCGCACCGTGGCGACCATCCCGCCGTGGTACTGGAAGTAGTCGTCGGAGTCGGCGATGTCGTGCTCGCGGGTGTCGATGTTCTTCGCCGCCACCGCGATCCGCCGGTAGGAGGTCTCCATGTCCGCCCGGGCCGCGACACCGTCCAGATCGCGGCCGTAGGCGTAGCCGCCCCACACCGCGTACACCTCGGCCAGGTCGGCGTCGGTGCGCCAGTCCCGGCTGTCGATCAGCGACAGCAGCCCGGCCCCGTAGGCGCCGGGCTTGGAGCCGAACACCCGGGTGGTGGCCCGCCGGCGGTCGCCGTGCTCAGCGACGTCGGCGTCCACGTGCGCCTTCACGTAGTTCTGCTCCGGTGTCTCGTCCAGCCCCGCGGCGAGGGTGACGGCGTCGTCGAGCATGGTCACCACGTGCGGGAAGGCGTCCCGGAAGAACCCGGAGATGCGCACCGTGACGTCGATCCGCGGCCGGCCCAGCTCACCGAGCGGGATCGGCTCCAGCGTCGTCACCCGGCGGGACGCCTCGTCCCAGACCGGCCGGACGCCGAGCAGCGCCAGCACCTGCGCGACGTCGTCCCCGGAGGTGCGCATCGCCGAGGTGCCCCACACCGAGAGCCCCACCGAGCGCGGGTGCTCCCCGGTCTCGGAGACGTACCGCTCGACCAGCGACTCGGCCAGGCCCTGCCCGGTCTCCCAGGCCAGCCGGGAGGGCACCGCGCGCGGGTCGACGGAGTAGAAGTTGCGCCCGGTCGGCAGCACGTTGACCAGCCCGCGCAGCGGCGAGCCCGACGGGCCGGCCGGCACGTAGCCGCCGTCCAGGGCGTGCAGGGCCATGTCGATCTCGTCGGTCGTCTTCGCCAGCCGCGGCACGACCTCGGCGACCGCGAAGTCCAGCACCCGGCTGACCTCGGCGTGCGGCCCGCCCAGCACCTCGGCGACGGTGGGCTCGACGGCGTCGGCGGTCCAGCCGGCCGCCTCCATCGCGGTGACCAGGGCGAGCGCCCGGGCCTCGACCTCGTCGGTCTCGTGCAGTCCGGCCGAACCGTCCTCCACCAGGCCGAGCGCCTCGCGCAGGCCGGGCATGGCGACCGAGCCGCCCCAGATCTGCCGGGCCCGCAGGATCGCCAGTACCAGGCCCACGCGGGCGTCGCCCTCCGGCGGGGAGCCGAAGACGTGCAGCCCGTCGCGGATCTGGCTGTCCTTGATGGCACAGAGCCAGCCGTCGACGTGCAGGATCATCTCGTCGAACTCGGCGTCGTGCGGCCGGTCGTCCAGGCCGAGGTCGTGGTCGAGCTTGGCGGCCTGGATGAGCGTCCAGATCTGCTGCCGGACGGCGGGCAGCTTGGGCGGGTCCATCGCGGCGATGTTGGCGTGCTCGTCGAGCAGCTGCTCCAGCCGGGCGATGTCGCCGTAGGTCTCCGCCCGGGCCATCGGCGGCACCATGTGGTCGACCAGCACCGCGTGCGCGCGCCGCTTGGCCTGCGAGCCCTCGCCCGGGTCGTTGACCAGGAACGGGTAGACCATCGGCAGGTCGCCCAGCGCGGCGTCCGGCGCGCAGGACGCCGACAGCCCGACGGTCTTGCCGGGCATCCACTCCAGGTTGCCGTGCTTGCCCACGTGCACGACCGCGTGCGCACCGAACGACGAGCGCAGCCAGTGGTAGGCGGCCAGGTAGTGGTGCGACGGCGGCAGGTCGGGGTCGTGGTAGATCGCGATCGGGTTCTCCCCGAAGCCGCGGGGCGGCTGGACCATCACCACGACGTTGCCGGCGCGGAGCGCGGCGAACACGATGCAGTCGTCGGTCGGGTCGACGAACAGCTCACCGGGCGGCGGCCCCCAGTGCTCCACCATCCGGTCGGTCAGCTCGGCGGGGAGTGTGTCGAAGAAGCGGCGGTACTCCGCGGCCGGGATGCGCACCGGGTTGCCGGACAGCTGCTCGGCGGTCAGCCAGTCCGGGTCCTGGCCGCCGGCCTCGATGAGGGCGTGCACCAGCCGGTCGCCGTCCAGGTCGGCGACGCCGGGCAGCGAGCCCGCGCCGTCGAACGGGCCGATGTCGTAGCCCTGCCCGGCCATCGCGGCCAGCAGCCGGACCACCGAGGCGGGGGTGTCCAGGCCGACCGCGTTGCCGATCCGGGCGTGCTTGGTCGGGTACGCCGACAGCATCACCACGACCTTGCGGTCGGCCGGGGCGGTGTGCCGCAGCCGGGCGTGCGCGACGGCGGTGCCGGCCACCCGGGCGGCCCGCTCCGGGTCGGGCACGTAGGAGGTCAGGCCCTCCTCGTCGACCTCCTTGAAGGAGAACGGCACGCTGATGATCCGGCCGTCGAACTCGGGGATGGCGACCTGGTTGCCCACGTCCAGCGGGGAGAGCCCGTCGTCGTTGGCCGCCCAGGTCGCCCGCGGGGTCCCGAGCACCAGGCCCTGGATCACCGGCACGTCGAGCCGGGCCAGCTCGCCGACGTCCCAGGCGCCGTCGTCCCCACCGGCGGAGGCGGTGGCGGGCTTCGAGCCGCCGGCCGCCAGCACCGTGACGACCATCGCGTCGACCGTGCGCAGCACGTCGAGCATCTCCGGCTCCACCGACCGCAGCGACGCGGTGTAGACCGGCACCGGCACCCCGCCGGCGGTCTCGATCGCCTCGCACAGCGTGTGCACGAACGCGGTGTTCCCGGCCAGGTGGTGCGCCCGGTAGTAGAGGACGGCGACCCGCGGACCGGTGGCGGTGCTCGGGCGGTCCAGCAGGCCCCAGTCGGGTGCGACGGCCGGGGCGTCGAAGCCCTCGCCGTCCAGCAGCACCGTGTCGGCCAGGAAGCGGTGCAGCTGCACCATGTTGTCCGGACCGCCCTGCGCCAGGTAGGCGTGCGCCTCGGTGGCCACGCCCATCGGGACGGTCGAGAGCTCCATCAGCTCGGCGTCGGGCAGCTGCTCCCCACCCAGCACGACGACGGGGACGCCCAGGCCCAACAGGGGCGCGACCATGTCCTCGTACTTCCGGCGGGACCCCAGGATGCGGACCACGACGAGATCGGTACCGGCGGCGAACTCGGCGAGGTCGCCGGCGCGGTAGGGGTTGCCCAGCCGCCACGACGAGTCGCTGGCTCGGGCCGACAGCAGGTCGGTGTCGGAGGTGGAGAGCAGGGTGAAGGTGCGTGAGCTCACGTCGGTGCCTCCCTCGGGGTCCGCGCCCCGGGTCGTCGAGCACGGCAGCCGGAGTGTCTGGCTCGCCCCCGCATCTGGACGACGCCGGGGCTCACAGTGGCGGGACCGCGCCGGGTTCGCACCGGCTTCCTCGCGCACTGCCGTGATGTGCCGGAGACGCTACCGGGCTGCCGATGCCCGGGGCTCGGGCAGCACCGGCCCGGCCGCGGCCGGCGGACCCGGCGGAGCCCCCTCCCCGTCCGGCAGGTCGTCGAGCTCCCGGAGCGGGCGCATCACCAGCACGGAGAGACCGGCGAGGACGACGGCGCCGACGAACACGGCGAAGGCCGCGCGCAGCCCGGTGGTGTCGACGAGCACGCCGGCCGCCAGGTAGCCGGCCGGCCCTGCGGCGTACGCGCCGGAGGCGACGATCCCGAGCACCCGCCCGCGCAGCTGCGTGGGCACCCGCCGCTGGAAGGCCAGGTTGACCAGCGGGTTGATCGGGCCGAACAGCAGGCCGGCGAGCGCACCGCAGCCGAGCAGGACCGGGTAGGGCGGCAGGGCGACGAACGGGACCAGCGCGACCGACGCCCCCACGGTGGCGACCCGGAGCACGAGGCTGCGGGGCAGCCGGTGGCCCAGCGCACCCTGCAGCAGGCTCCCGAGCACCCAGCCGCCGCTCATCACCAGGAGCAGGAGGCCGAGCCGGCCGGGGGCGCCCTGCTCCTCGAACAGCACCGGCAGCAGCACCGCCGAGATCGGCAGGTACGTCGCCGAGACGAGGACGGCGACCAGGGCGGCGCACCGCACGAGGCGGTCGCGGCGGAGCACGGCGATCCCCTCGGCGGTGTCGGCCAGGACGCGCCGGACCGCGCTGCCGGAGGACTCCGCGCGGGGCTCCGGCCGCCCGCCGCCGGGCACCCGGACGAGGGCCATGACGACGACCGACAGCGCGAAGGCGGCCGCCGTCGCCCACAGCGCCGGGACCGCGCCGACCAACCCGATCAGCACGGCACCGACCGCCGGCCCGATGAAGAACGCCGATCCCCACACCGCCTCGTGGACGCCGTTGACCCGGGAGAGCGGGAGCCGGGCGGCCGCGGCGGCCTCGGGGAGCATCGCCTCGCGCGCGGTGACACCGGCCGGGTCGAGCAGGGCACCGAGGGCGGCCAGCGCGACCACCGCACCCAGCCCCAGCCCGCCCGTCGCGAGCTCCAGCAGCGGGATCGCGGCGACCGCGGCCGCGGAGACGACGTCGGAGACGATCGAGACCCGCCGCCGGCCGACCCGGTCGACGACGACACCGGCGAGCACCGCGGTGAGCACCAGCGGCAGCGCCGTCCCCGCGGCGACGAGGCCGGCGCCGGCCGCGCCGCCGCCCCGCTCGAGGACGAGCCACGGCAGGACGACGGAGGTGACCCCGTTGGCCGTGCCGGAGAGCAGGGTCGCCGCCTCGACCGCGAGCAGCGGCAGCCGCCGGGGCGGGTCCACCGCCGTCCGACCGGCCGGGACCGTGGTCACCGGAGCGGCGCGGCTCGCAGCCACCGCACGCCGAGCACCACCCCGACCAGGGTGACGCCGCACCACAGGGCCGCCGAGGCGACGTACCCGACGAGCGCCGCCGTGGCGAGCGCGGCCGAGGCGGTGAGGAAGGAGGCGAGCAGCGGGACCGTGGTGAGCGTCGTGAAGTCGGTGCCCGCCGTGGCCGGGCGGGAGAGGTCCATGCTCACCGTGTAGACCACCACGTTCAGCGCGGTGTAGGCGACGAGGAAGCCGCTGAGCGCGACCACCGTGCCGGTGAGCGGCGCCGACCCGAGGAGCAGCGGGACCAGCCCGGCCGTCGACAGCGCCAGGGCGACGCCGCCGCCCACGAGCACCGCGGCCCGGCCCCAGCGGCGGACCAGCCAGCCCGCGAGCGGGCCGGCCAGCGCCGCGGGCACGCTGACGACGACGCCGGTGACCACGCCGATGCGGGTCAGGGACCACCCGGCGTCCACGAGCGCCGCGCTGGGCAGGGCGTACACCCCGGCCGCGCCCCCGTAGACGAGCGGCACGACGCCCAGCGCCCAGACCGGCACGCCGGGACGGCGGAACACCCCGATCAACGCACCCCAGGCGGCGCTCCCGGGCACCCGGGGGTCGCGCTCGGGCTCACGGAAGCGGAGCACGACCACGAGCGCGACCAGGGTGAGGGCGGCGAGCAGCAGCACGGCCGCGGTCCACCCGGCGCGGTCGTACACCAGGACGCAGAGACCACCGCCGAGCACGGTGCCGACGTAGCTGGCCCCCACCTGGACCCCGTTGCCGAGGCCGCGGTCCTCCGGGCGCAGCAATCGGACGGCGAGGGCGTCGGCGGCCACGTCCTGGGTCGCCGACAGCAGCACGTAGACGGCGCAGACGACGACGAGCGGGCCGAGCGAGGCGGCCGGGTCGTCGAAGGGCAGCAGCGCCAGCAGCGCGAGGACCATCGCGCTCTGCAGGGCGAGCAGCCAGGAGCGGTGGTGGCCGAGCCGGCGGGACCCGTACCGGTCCAGCAGCGGTGCCCAGAGCAGCTTGAGCGGCCAGGCGAGGCCCAGCAGCGAGACGAGCGAGAGGTCGGCGAGGGAGACGCCGTCGGCGCGCAGGATCGCCACCAGCCCGACGGTGAGGAAGCCGATGCCGACGTACTGGGTGACCCAGAGGGTGGTGAGCAGGGCCCACGGCGGCCGACCCACCGCAACCGGGGACGTCTCGGCGACGGCGGGTGCGGACGGCGCGGTCACGTCGCGCGCCAGTAGGCGAGGGAGGACACGCGGTCCTTGCCCACGCCGAGCTCGCGACGCAGGTGCTTGGTCAGCGCCCGGGCGGCGGCGGCCTCGCAGGCCACCCAGAACCAGTCCCGCGCCGGGTCGGCTGCCGCGTCCCCCGCCCAGGCACCCGTCACCGCGGCCTGCAGCGCCTGCCCGGGGGCGGCGCCGTCGCGGTCGACCCACACCACCTCGTGCCCGGCCCGGGCGCGCACGGGGAGGTCGCGGTCGGCCGGGTGCCCGGCCTCCAGCCAGACCCGCGCCGGCGTCGTCGGGTGGGCGTCGAGCAGCGAGTTGACCGCGGGCAGGGACGCCGGGTCACCGACGAGGTGCACCGTCCGGGTCCCCGGCGGGAGCTGGTCCTCGCGGGTGCCCTGCACCGTCGCCTCGATGGTGTCGCCGGGCTGCGCCGCGACGGACCAGTGCGCGGCCGGACCGTCGTGCAGGGCGAACTCCAGGTCGAAGGTGCCCGCGACCGGGTCCGGGTCGACGAGCGTGTAGGCCCGCTGGTGGGGGCGCCCGTCGTGTTCGAACCACAGCCGGACCCACATCGCCGGGTGCGGCGGGCACGCGGCGAGCAGCCCTCCGTCGGCGACCCGGACCCGTCGGTACTGCTCGCCGACCTGCTCGCTCCCGCGCACGGTGAGGACGAAGTCCCGACCGCGCAGTGCCTTGAGGACCACGCCTTCCCAGCCGTGCTGCACCCGTTCGCCCCTCTCGACATGACCTCGGCGGGACCTCGCGCACCGGGTGTCAGCCCCGTGTACCGTCCGCCGTGTTTAGGGGAGGCTAACCTACGGAAGGGCTCGTTCGTGACGGAGCACACGCCGACCGCACACCTGTTCTCGGGCGAGACGGTCGACCACTACGCCGCGGTCGTCACCGCGGCGCTCGGCGCGCTGACCGACCGCGTGCGGGTGGTCCGCCGCCCCCGCTCGGGCGTGCCGCAGCAGGACCTCGAGGAGCTCGTGGCCGGGGTCGACCTCGAGTCCCCGCTCGGCGACACGTTCTCCGCCCTCAAGGAGACCTCCCGGATCTACCTCGAGCATGCGGTGTGGTTCCACGAGCCCGGCTACGTAGCCCACCTCAACTGCCCGGTCGCGATCCCGGCCCTGGCGGCGGACCTGCTCGCCTCCGCGGTCAACACCTCGGTCGACACCTACGACCAGTCGACGACGGCCACCCTGATGGAGCGCCGGCTCGTCGCCTGGGCCGCCGGCCGCGCCGGCCTGGGCCCCGCTGCGGACGGCGTCTTCACCAGCGGCGGCACCCAGTCCAACCTGCACGCGCTGCTGCTGGCCCGCGACGAGGCGCTCGCCGCGCTGCCGGGCGGCGTGCTGCCCCCGGGTGCGCGGCTGCGGGTGCTGGCCACCGACCAGGCCCACTTCAGCGTCGGCAAGGCCGCACGCCTGCTCGGGCTCGGCACCGACGCGGTGGTCACGGTGCCCACCGACGAGCGGCACCGGATGGACCCCGCCGCGCTGCGTCAGGTCGCCGCCCGGGTCCGGGACGCCGGCGACGTCGTCATGGCGGTGTCCGTCACCGCCGGCACCACCGACCTCGGCCGGATCGACCCGCTCCCCGCCGTGGCCGACGTCTGTGCGGAGGTCGGCGCGTGGCTGCACGTCGACGCCGCGTACGGCGGCGGGCTGCTGGTGTCCCGCCGCCGCCGGCACCTGCTCGACGGCATCGAACGCGCCGACTCGGTGACCGTGGACTTCCACAAGACCTTCTTCCAGCCGGTGGCGTCCTCGGCGGTGCTGGTCCGCGACGGCGCGACGCTGCGGCACGTCACCCACCACGCGGCCTACCTCAACCCGCGCGGTGAGCGGGCGCCGAACCAGGTCGACCGGAGCCTGCAGACCACCCGGCGCTTCGACGCGCTCAAGCTGTGGGTGACGCTGCGCGCCATGGGGGCCGACGCGATCGGCGAGGCCTTCGACACCTGCCTGGACCTCGCCGTGCAGGTCCACGAGGACCTCTGCGCCGCCCCGGACATCGAGGTGCACAGCGCACCGTCGCTGAGCACCGTCCTGTTCCGGCACCGGCCCATCGGCCCCGGCGGCCCGCTCGACCCGGCCGCCGCCGACCTGCTCGTCGCCGGCATCCGTGAGCGGTTGTTCGACGAGGGGGAGGCGGTCGTCGCCCGCACCGTCGTCGACGGGCGACCGTGGCTGAAGCTGACCCTGCTGAACCCGGCGACCACCCGGGCGGACGTCCGCGCGGTGGTCGACCTGGTCCGGGCGGCCGGTGAGGACCTGGTCGCGGAGTCCGCGGTGGCGCCTGCGGCGCTGGTGCTGGCCGGCGGGCAGGCCCCGGCATGAGCACCGACCGCGTGCACGACTTCGTCGCCGTCGGCATCGGGCCGTTCAACCTCGGCCTGGCCGCGCTCACCGCCCCGGTGCCCGACCTGTCCGGCGTCTTCCTCGACGAGCACGAGGAGTTCTCCTGGCACCCCGGGATGATGATCGAGGGCACCACCCTCCAGGTCCCGTTCCTCGCCGACCTGGTGACCATGGCCGACCCGACGTCGCCGTACTCGTTCCTGGCCCACCTCAAGGCGACCGGCCGGCTCTACCCCTTCTACATCCGCGAGGACTTCCACCCGCTGCGCGCGGAGTACGACGCCTACTGCCGCTGGGTCGCCGAGCGGGTGCCCGGGCTGCGGTGGGGCCGGCGGGTCGAGCGGGTCGAGCACGACGCCGCCGCGGGGGTCTACCGGGTGCACGCCCGAGACGTCCGCTCCGGGGAGCCGGAGGTGCACCTGGGCCGGCGGCTGGTCCTCGGGGTCGGGACGGCGCCGTGGGTCCCGGAGCCGGTGCGGGAGCTCCCCGGCCCGGCCTGGCACAGCTCGGCCTACCTGGAGCACAAGGAGGAGCTGCAGACCCTCGGGCACGTGACGGTCGTGGGCAGCGGGCAGAGCGCCGCGGAGGTGTACCTCGACCTGCTCACCGACGCCGACCGGCTCGGGTACCGCGTCGACTGGCTCACCCGCTCGCCCCGGTTCTTCCCCATGGAGTACACGAAGCTGACCCTGGAGATGACCTCGCCGGAGTACGCCCGCTACCACCACGCCCTGCCGATGGGGCGCCGCGACGCCCTCGCCCGCGAGCAGCGCCACCTCTACAAGGGCATCAGCGGCACGCTCGTGGACGCCATCTACGACACCCTCTACCGCACCGGACGACGCGGCGCGGTGCCCTCGTCGCTGCACACCGGCGTCGAGGTGGTCGGCGCCCGCTGGGACGCCGAGCAGCGGCGCTACGAGCTGCGGCTGCACCACGCCGAGCAGGAGCGCACGGTCAGCCGGACGACGCGGGGGCTCGTCCTCGCCACCGGCTACCGGTCCCGGGTGCCGGCGTTCCTGGACCCGGTCCGCGACCGGATCCGGTGGGACGCGCGTGGCCGGTACGACGTGGCGCTGGACTACGCGGTGGACACGACCGGCCGGGAGGTCTTCGTGCAGAACGCCGAGGAGCACACCCACAGCCTCACCGCGCCGGACCTCGGCATGGGCCCCTACCGGAACTCAGTGATCCTCAATGCCATGTGCGGCCGGGAGGTCTACCCGGTCGAGCAGCACATCGCCTACCAGGAGTTCGGGGTCGAGCTCGAGGACGCCGACGCACTGCCCGACGAGGCGGGGCTGACGACGACGGGGGCCGCCCGGTGAGCACCGCCCCGGCCGCACCCCCCTGGTCGGTCCGCACGCCGGTCGGGGTGCTGACGCTGGAGCCGCTGGACCTCGACCGCGACCTGGACCTGCTGCACTCCTGGGTCACCCACCCGCGCTCGGTCTACTGGCTGATGCAGGACGCCGGACCGGCCGCGGTGCACACCGCCTACGCCGCGATCACCGCCGACCCGCACCACGACGCGTGGCTGGGCCGGGTCGACGGGACCCCGGCGTTCCTCGCCGAGACCTACGACCCCCGCCACCGGGAGCTCGTCGGCGTGTGGGCGGCCGAGCCCGGCGACGTCGGGATGCACGTCCTCGTCGCGCCGCCCGCCGAGGGCGCCCCACCCGTCCGCGGGCTGACCTCGGCGGTGATGGCGGCGGTCGTGCGCTTCGCCCTGGACCGCCCGGGCGCGCGCCGGGTGGTCGTGGAGCCGGACGCGCGCAACGCGGCGATCCGGGCGAAGAACCAGGCGGCGGGCTTCGTCGAGCACGGCCTGGTCGACCTGGGGCACAAGACGGCTGCGGTGAGCACGTGCACCCCGTCGTCCTTCGCGGCGAGCGAGCTGGGCCGGGTGCTGGCATGAGCGCGTCGACGACCGAGCGGACCGGTCCGGTGGCGGACGAGACCGACCTGGCCGACCTGCGCGCCGCCCACCTCGAGCCGGTGGCGATGGCCCGGGCGCACCGGCACGTGGTCACCAAGGCGCTGTCGGAGTTCGGCCACGAGCGGCTCGTCACCCCCGAGGCGGACGGCGGGCCGGCCGACGTCCTGGGGCGGACCTGGTGGTCGCTGCGCACCGCCGCGGGCGTCCGGTACCGGTTCGCCGCGCGGGTGCTGCCGCTGGAGCACTGGGACGTGGACCCGGCGTCGGTGTCCCGCACCGTGGACGGCGCCGACGCACCGCTGGACGCGCTTGCGCTGGTCGACGAGCTGCAGCACGACCTCGGCATCCCCGACCAGCTGCTGGGCACCTACCTGGAGGAGGTCAGCGCGACCCTCGCCGGTGCGGCGTGGAAGCTGCACCACCGCCGCACCGACGCCCGGGAGCTGGCCCGCGCCGACCTGCAGACCGTCGAGCGGTCGATGACCGAGGGGCACCCGGCGTTCGTGGCCAACAACGGGCGGATCGGCTTCGGGCTGGCCGACGCCGCCGCCTACGCCCCGGAGGCGGGGGCCCCGGTCCGGCTGGTCTGGCTGGCGGCGCGCCGGGAGCACACCCACCTCGCCTGCGGCGAGGGCGTCGACGAGCAGCAGCTCTACGCCGGCCAGCTCGGCGAGGAGCTGCTCGCCCGCTTCGCCGGCCGGCTGCGGTCGCTGGGGCTGGACCCGGCCGACTACTCGTACCTGCCCGTGCACCCGTGGCAGTGGGACCACCGGCTGGCGGTCACCTTCGCCGCGGACGTCGGCCGGCGCGACCTCGTGCCGATGGGGCACAGCGAGGACCGCTACCAGGCCCAGCAGTCGATCCGGACGTTCTTCGACCTCGACCGCCCCGACCGGCACTACGTCAAGACGGCGCTGGCGATCCAGAACATGGGCTTCCTGCGCGGGCTCTCACCGGCCTACATGCGGGCGACCCCGGCGATCAACGACTGGGTCGCCGAGGTCGTCACCGGCGACCCCGAGCTGGTGGCCAG
Organism: Modestobacter sp. VKM Ac-2979; assembly: GCF_026967995.1. Lineage (NCBI taxonomy): Bacteria > Bacillati > Actinomycetota > Actinomycetes > Geodermatophilales > Geodermatophilaceae > Modestobacter > Modestobacter sp. VKM Ac-2979. The sequence continues at coordinate 462,787 of NZ_JAPVBO010000006.1, read as the reverse complement.
CGGGTTCGGCGTGCTGCGGGAGCTGGCCTCGGTCGGCTACACCGGCGACGCCTACCACCGGATGGCCGCGCGGGGGCTGCGCTCGCCGTACCAGCGGATGGTCGCGGCGCTGTGGCGGGAGAGCCCGGTACCGCGGCTGGCACCGGACGAGCGGGCGATGACCATGGCGGCGCTGCTGCACCGGGACGCCGCGGGCCGCTCGCTGGTGGGCGGTCTCGTCGCCGACTCGGGCCTGGACCCGCGCAGCTGGCTGCGGCGCTACCTCGGCGCCTACCTCCGCCCCGTCGTGCACTGCCTGCTCGCCCAGGACCTCGCCTTCATGCCGCACGGGGAGAACGTCATCCTCGTGCTGCGCGACTCGGTGCCGACCCGGGTCCTGATGAAGGACGTCGGGGAGGAGGTCGCCGTCTTCGGTGACCGGCCGCTGCCCCCGGGCGTCGAGCGGGTGCGCGTCGCCTACGACGACGACGTGCGCCTGCTGTCGGTCTTCACCGACGTCTTCGACGGGTTCCTGCGCTACCTCGCCGGCGTGCTGGACGCCGACGGGCTGCTGCCCGCCGACGAGGTCTGGCGCTGCATCGCCGACTGCCTGCTGGCGCACCGGGACGCCCACCCCGACCTGCACCGGCGCTTCGACCTCTTCACCCCGGAGTTCCAGCACTCCTGCCTGAACCGGCTGCAGCTGCGGAACACGCTCCAGATGGTCGACCTGGCCGACCAGGCGTCCTCCCTGCAGTACGCCGGCACGCTGGCCAACCCGGTGGCGCCGCACGCACCGGGCGCGCCCCGGTGACCGCCCCGGCCGGGGTGACCCGCGACCCGTGGGGCGTGCCGACGGTGCGGGCCGGGTCGCTCGACGACCTCGCCTGGGCGCAGGGGCGGGTCACCGCCGTCGACCGCGCGTGGCAGCTGGAGGTGGAGCGCTGGCGCAGCGAGGCGACGCTGGCCGCGCACGTCGGCGCGGCCGGGTTGTCCTGGGACACCTTCGCGGCCCGGGCCCGGCTGGACGACACCGCCCGCCGCTGCCACGACGCCCTCGACCCGGCGACCCGGCGGTGGGTCGCCGCCTACGTGGCGGGCGTGCGCGAGGGCCTGGCCGAGGGCGCCGCGCGGTCACCGGAGCTGCAGGCGCTCGGCCTGCCCCGGGGCGGGCACGGCGGCTGGCAGCCGTGGACCCCGCTGGGGGTCTTCCTGGTCCAGCACGTCCTGTTCGGGTCCCTGGGGACGACGGTCTGGCGGGGGCACCTGCTGCGCTCGTTCGGGCCGCGGCTCGGACCCGACCTCGCCACCGCGCTCGGCCTGGGCCCGCCGGACGGCAGCAACGCGGTCGCGGTGACCGGGTCCCGGACGGCGTCCGGGCTGCCCCTGGTCGCCGGCGACCCGCACCGGGTGCTGGAGCGACCCGGCGTGTACCAGCAGGTTCACCTGGTGGTGGACGGGCCCGCGGCCCTCGACGTGGTCGGGCTCGCCTTCCCCGGGGTCCCGGGCGTCGCCCACTTCGGCCACACCGGCACGGTGGCCTGGGCGGTGACCAACGCGATGGCCGTCCACCAGGACCTCTACCGGGAGCGGCTGCGCCGGGACGGCGACCGGCTGCTGGCCCTCGGGCCGGACGGCTGGGAGCCGGCCGAGGCCGGGACCGTCCAGCTGGCCGTCCGGGACGGCGAGCCGGTGGCCGTGGAGGTCGTGGAGACCGCGCGGGGGCCGGTCGTCGTCCCGTCCTGGGCCGCCGACGGCGCCGAGGAGCCCGAGGCGCTGAGCCTGCGCGCACCCAGCCGGGTGGACGCCACGCTGGGGTTCGAGGCCCTCCCGCAGCTGCTGCGCGCCCGGACCGCCGGGGACGTCGAGGCCGCGCTCGCGTCGTGGGTCGAGCCGGTGAACAGCGTCCTGGTCGCCGACACCGCCGGTGACGTGCGCCAGCTGGTCGCCGGCCGGGTCCCCGACCGGGCGGCCGCCAACCGCTGGCACCCCGTGCCGGCCTGGGACCGCGCGCACGCGTGGCGCGGGACCCACCCGTCCGCGCCCGGTCTCCGTGTCTCCGACGCCGCGCCGTGGGACGGCGTCGCGGTGACCGCCAACGACGCGCGCCCGGACGTCGCCCCGTACGGCACGGTCTTCGCCCCACCGCACCGCGCCGCCCGCCTCCGCGCGCTCATCGGCGACCGCACCGGCCTGCGCGCCGCCGACCTCGCCGAACTGCTCGTCGACACCGCCTCCTCCCCCGCCACCGGGCTGCTCGACGTCCTCCAGCGGGTGCCCGCCCCGGAGCCCGGCACCCCCGCCGCCCGGCTGCGCGCGGAACTGCTGTCCTGGGACCGCCGGATGGCCGCCGACAGTCACGGGGCCGGGGCCGGGGCCTTCGCCGCCTGGCGGAGCGCCCTGGTGCGGCGCGTCCTGGCCCTCCCGCTGCTCGCGCCGTTGCACCGCCCGGCCGGGGTGCCCGAGGTGCTGGCCCCGTGGCTGTCCCCCGTGGAGCGGGTCGGGTCGGCGCTGGCGCGACTGCTCGACGTCCTCCCCCGCCACGGCGTCGACGTCGCCGCGCTCGTCCACGGCGCACTCGCCGACGCCGCGGCCGCGCCCGCGCCGGACTGGGGGGCGACGCACCGGCTGCGGACCGTGCACTCCCTCGACGGCACGCCCTGGGCGGAGGCCGTCGACCGGCCCGCCGACGGGCTGCCGCTGGACGGCGACACCGACTGCGTCCTTGCGACCGCGAGCCTGCCCGGGCTCACCGACCTGTGCCTGCGTGGACCGGTGGCCCGCTACGTGTGGGACCTCGCCGACCGCGACGCCAGCCGCTGGGTGGTCCCGCTGGGCGCCGACGGTGTGCCCGGCCCGCACGCCGAGGACCAGACCCCGCTCTGGGCCCGAGGCTCGCTCGTCCCCGTCCCATCCGCCCGACCGGAGGAGATCCCGTGACCGATGCCCGCCTCGCCGAGGGCACCCACCCCTTCGGGGACGGCCGCACCCTCGAGGTGCGCCGGCTCGACCCCGACCGCGACGCCCCGCTCGTGCACTCGTGGGTGCGGCAGGAGCGGGCCCGCTTCTGGGGGATGACCGACCACACCGAGGAGCAGGTCCGCGAAATCTACGGCTACGTCGACTCGCTGGACACCCACCACGCCTGGCTGGTGTCGGTCGAGGGCCGCCCCGTCGGGCTGCTGCAGACCTACCAGCCGGCCGCCGACCCGGTGAGCGAGGTGTACACCGTGGAACCCGGCGACCTCGGGATCCACGTGCTGCTGGCCCCCGCGGAGTCCCCGGAGCCGGGGTTCACCCTCCGGCTCGCCGCCGCCCTCGGTGCGGTCGCGCTCGCCGACCCGACCGTCCGGCGCGTCGTGGTCGAGCCCGACGCGGCGAACGAGGGCGCCCTGGAACGACTGCGCCGGACGGGCTTCGAGCTCGGTCCCGAGGTGGAGCTGCCGACCAAGCGCGCGCGGCTGGCGTTCCTGCGCCGGGAGGTCCTCGAGGCGATGCTGGCCGCGGTCGCGCCCGGGCACCAGCCGACGTCCTGACGGCCGGGCCTCAGCGGCGGCGGCTCAGCAGCCAGTGCAGCCCGACGCCGATCGCGGCGCCGGTGCTGTTGGTGACGACGTCGACCAGGGACGGGTAGCGCGCCGGGAGGAACAGCGCCTGGACGAGCTCGACGCCCACCGAGCCGGCCACGCACGCCAGCCAGACCGCCCACCGGGGCCATCGGGGCAGCGACCAGCACAGCAAGAGCGCGAGCGGGACGAACAGCAGCACGTTGCTGCCCCGCTCGACCAGCGGGAAGACCACCGACCAGGAGAGGCCGGTGGCCTGCAGCACGGCGCGGGCGATCGGGCCGGAGAACCCGCCCACCGGGGTGGGCCACAACGTCACGAAGGCGCCGAGGGCCAGGTAGCCGGCGAGCAGACCGCGGGCCCACCACCGCCCCAGGCCCCTGCGGTGGTCGGGCGCAGCGGCCTCTGCGGCCGGGCTCAGTCGACCGAGACGAGGTCGACGACGAACACCAGGTCGGAGCCGGCGGGGATGCCGGGCGGGGGCTGGTCGCCGTAGGCGAGCTCACTGGGGATGGCGATGACCCGCCGGCCGCCGACCTGCATGCCCTCGATCCCCTGCTCGAAGCCAGGGATCACCCGGCCGGCGCCGAGGGGGACCGGCAGGGTCTCGTCCTCGCCCCGGTCCCAGGAGGCGTCGAACTCCTCCCCGGTCTCGTAGAAGGCGCCGACGTACTTGACCTGCGCGGTGGTGCCCTCGGTGGCCTCGGTGCCGTCCCCGACGACGACGTCCTCGAGCACGAGCTCGGTGGGCACCGCCGCGTCCGACGCCGACACCTCGGGGCGCTCGCTCAGGTCGGTGGGGACCTCGGCCGCCACCTCCTGGACCGCCGACTCGGCCGACCCGGCCGACTCGGTCGGCTCGTCGCTGGCGCAGGCGGCGAGCGGCAGCGACAGGGCGATCGACAGCGGGAGGGCGAGCAGCGTGCGGCGGACGGTGCGGCGGTTCATGAGGGATCTCCTGGCCGAGCAGGTGCTCGAGTCGAGGCGGGCATTCGGCGCGGCCAACCGGTCAGGACGCCGGCCGTGCGGTCACCAGCACATCACAGCTTCGACGGTGAAGCCCGCTTCCGTCTGGCGGTGGGCCGTTGCTTGCCACTAGCTTTCCGGCAACGTCCGCGACGGCTGGGGGTCACCCAATGTCCGCATCGATCATCGTGGGGCTCGACGGGAGCGAGGCGAGCGGACGTGCAGCGGACGCTGCTGCCGACGCCGCGCGGAGACACGACCTGCGCCTCGTGCTGGCCTGCGTCGTCCCCTGGTCGCCCTACTCGTTCTCCACGGCGGAGGAGAACGAACGCCGGACGATCGACAAGGAACGCGAGGCGAAGTCGGCTCGCGAGCGGGTGCTCGAACCGGCGCTCGCGCGGCTGTCGGCCGCCGGTGACCTGCAGATCGACGGCGTCGTCCGGCACGGGCACCCCGCTGAGACGCTGGTCTCCCTGGCCCGTGAGCACGATGCCGCGTGGATCACCGTCGGTCGGATCGGGCAGAGCCGGGTCCGCACGCTGCTGTTCGGGTCCACCCCGAGCAGCCTCATCCAGCTCTCCCCCGTCCCCGTCCTGGTGGTGCCGTGATGACCCAGCTCGCCCTCTCCGACGTCCCTGCCCGCGAGGTGCTGGCCGCCACGTTCGACGAGCAGGTCAACGACGTCTTCGCACCGATCTCGGACGTCATCACCGGCATCGTCTTCGCCGCCGTCCCGCTGGACTTCATCGACGAGGGCGTCGAGCTGCCGCTCATCGTCGTCTGGCTGGTCGTCGCCGGGATCTTCTTCACCATCTACCTGAAGGGCTTCCAGTTCCGGGCCTTCGGGCACGCGATCCAGCTGATCAAGGGCAAGTACGACGACCCCGAGGACGCCGGTGAAGTGACCCACTTCCAGGCGCTGGCGACCGCCGTCTCCGGGACGGTGGGCCTCGGGAACATCGCCGGCGTCGCGGTGGCCATCTCCCTCGGCGGACCGGGGGCGACGTTCTGGATGATCATCGCCGGCCTCGTCGGCATGTGCACCAAGGGCGTGGAGTGCACCCTCGGCGTCAAGTACCGCAGGGTCTACGACGACGGCCGGGTCTCCGGTGGGCCCATGTACTACCTGAGCCAGGGGCTGAAGGAGAAGGGCAAGGGCACGCTGGGCAAGGTCCTGGCGGTCCTGTTCTGCATCTTCACCCTGGGTGGCGCCGTCGGTGGCGGGAACATGTTCCAGGCCAACCAGGCCTTCGCCCAGGCCCAGTCGGTGACCGGCGGCGCGGACGGCTGGCTCGGGTTCGGGGCTGCCGGCGCCGTCTTCGGCCTGGTGCTCGCCATCCTGGTCGGGGCGGTGATCATCGGCGGGATCCGGAGCATCGCCCGGGTCACCGACAAGCTCGTCCCGTTCATGGCCGTCTTCTACGTGCTGGCCTGCCTCGCCGTCCTGTTCTCGAACTTCACCGAGATCCCGAGCGCCCTGTGGGAGATCCTCCGGACGGCGTTCAGCCCCGAGGCCGGGTTCGGCGGCGTCGTCGGCGTGCTCATCCAGGGCTTCCGGCGGGCGGCGTTCAGCAACGAGGCCGGGTTGGGGTCGGCCGCGATCGCCCACTCCGCGGTGAAGACCAACGAGCCGGCGACCGAAGGGCACGTCGCCGTCCTCGAGCCCTTCGTCGACACCGTCGTCATCTGCACGATGACCGCGCTGGCCATCGTGATCACCGGCACCTGGGCGGACGAGACCAGCGCCCCGGGGGTGGAGACCACCTCGGCCGCCTTCGAGACGGTCGCGGGCTGGTTCCCGATCGTGCTGGCGGTCGCGGTCATCCTGTTCGCCTACTCCACGATGCTCGCCTGGAGCTACTACGGGCTGAAGGCGTCGACCTACCTGTTCGGCGAGTCGATGGTCGTGGACCGGACCTGGAAGCTGATCTTCTGCATCTTCGTCGTCATCGGGGCCTCCTCCACCCTCGACGCGGTGATCGGCTTCTCCGACAGCATGATCTTCCTGATGTCGCTGCCCAACATCATCGGGCTCTACATCCTGAGCCGGGTGGTGAAGCGGGAGCTGTTCGGCTACCGCGAGCGGCTGGCCCACGGGGCGCTCCTGCCGGTCGCCGAGCGGGGCATCACGCCCTCCCCGACGGGCGGCAGCACCGCCGCCACCACGGGCGTCGACGGCACCACCCCGAACCCGCCGCCCTCGGTCGAGGACCGCTGATCAGTCGCTCCGGCGGGTGCTCCCGAACTCGAGCACCCGCCGGACGACGAGCTCCGGTGCCTCGATCGACAGGGCATGACCGGTGCCGGGCACGAGCTCGACCCGCCACCCGGGGACGACGGTGCGCACCCGCTCGGCCACGGCCGCCGAGTCGTGCAGGGCACTGCGCTGGCCGAGCAGGAGCTGCACCGGTGCTGGCACGGCGGTGAACTCGGCGTCGGTCAGCGGAGGCGGGGTGGGCAGCCGGCGGCGGAACGACGTGCTCGCGCGGACCAGCCGCATCAGCCCGTCCTCGGCCAGGGTGCCGTTGACCAGCCGGCGCGCTGCGGCCCGACGCAGCGGGGCGGGGAGCAGCCCGGCCAGGCCACCGAGGACCACCCAGCGGTAGAACCTCCCGGTCACGGTCCCGAACCCGGCCGGGTCGACCAGCGTCACGGCCGCCACCCGGCCGGGCTCGTGCACCTGCTGGGTCAGCGCTGTCCACCCGCCGAACGACGTCCCGACCAGGTGCGCACGCTCGGCGCCGACGCCGGCCAGGAACTCCCCGAGCCAGCGCGCGCCGTCGGCGAGCGGCGCAGTCTGAGTCGAACGGCCCGGCTCACCGGGCGGGTCGACCGCCAGCACCGGGCGGGTGCGACCGAGCTCGGCGACGTGGCGGTACCAACTGAGTGCGTTGCCGCCCGCGCCGGGCAGCAGCACGACCGGGTCGTCGCCCTCGGGGCCGTGCCGGAGGGCGTGCACCGTGCCAGCCGCCGTCTCCACCTCGACCCACCGCACCGGCACCGGCCAGAGCTCGGTGAGCGCGCGGTCGTAGGCGGTCAGGAACCGGTCCCGGGACCGCGGTGAGGTGAAGGAGCTGATCCGGGCGGGGGTGGTCGTGGTCATCGGCGTCCCGTCGTCGGCGTATCGTGATACGACCGTATCAAGACCGCCTGGTGCGCCACAATGCCCGGCAGCGCCAGTCGGAGGAGGAGCCCGTGCCCACCCGCGTCGACCACGAGCAGCGCCGTCGGCAGATCGCCGAGGCGCTGCTGCGGATCGCTGCCACCCGCGGCCTGCAGGCGGCCAGCATGCGGGAGGTGGCGGCCGAGGCCGGAGTCTCGCTGCGCCTGGTCCAGTACTACTTCTCCACCAAGGACGAACTGCTCCTCGGCTCGCTCCCCTACCTCGGCGAACGGCTGACGGCACGCGTGCAAGCGCGACTCGAGGGGCTGGGGAAGCCGCCGTCCCCGCGTCAGGTGATCGAGGCAGTCCTGTTCGGAGTGCTGCCGACCGACGAGGAGAGCCGGGCGATCCGGACGACCTACGACGCGTTCTACGCCCTCGTGCTCACCGATCCCGGCCTCGCCGCGCGGCACGAGGCGCACGACCCGGCTGCGCTGGAACGCCTGCTCGCCCGGCAGGTCGAGTTGTCGCAGCAGGCCGGGGAGATCGCCGCCGGCGAGGACGCCGGGTACGTGGCCGCTGTCCTGCTCGCGCTCACCAATGGTCTGGGCGCCAGCGTCATCGGCGGTCAGCGGGGTGGGGACGCCGCATCCGCCGTCCTCCGCCACCACCTCGACCAGCTCTTCGACGGCCGATGACCGACACCGGGACCCCCGTCGACACCTCGCTGCGGGCGGTCTTCGCCGGCCGCCGCGGGCGGCTGCTGTTCGCCCTGCTGCTGGCCGAGTTCGCCGCCGCCGTGCAGGGGATCGCCTACGCCACCGTCCTCCCGCTCGCGGCGCGGGAACTGGACGGCAGCCGGCTCTACGGCGCGACCCTCGCGGCCGGCACGCTGGTCTCCGTGCTGGTGCTCGCCACCGGCTCCGGGCTGACCGCCCGGCTCAGTCCACGGACCACGCTGCTGGTGGCGACCCTGCTCTACGTCGTCGGCGTCATCATGTCGGCCACCGCACCGGCGATGGGCTGGCTGCTGGCCGGCAGCGCCGTCCGCGGGCTGGCCGCCGGACTGCTGGCCGCGTTCGGGCTCAGCGCCCTCGGCGGCCTGTTCGACGACGCGCTGCGACCCCGGGTCATGGGGCTGTTCTCGCTGGTCTGGCTGCTGCCCTCGCTGGTGGGCCCACCGCTGAACGCGGCGATCGCCGTCTGGACCGACTGGCGCTGGGCGATGGCCTGGCCGGCGGCGGTCGTCATCGTCGCCCGCGCGCTGATGGGCCGGGACGTCGACCTCATCCCGTGGCGCACCGGACGCCGCACGGTCGCGGTCGGCGTCGGGCTGCTCGTCGTCGCCGGCCTGGTGCTGGCCACCCTGGCCAGTGGGAGCGGCCGCTGGGGCATCCCACTGCTGGCCGGTGGCCTCCTGCTGGCCGCCGCCGGGAGCATCCGGGTGTTCGACCAGGCGACCGCTGGTGAGCGCCCACGCACCTGGGTGCTGATCTGCTTCACCGGCCTGGTGGTCGCCTTCTTCACCGCCGACGGGCTGGTACCGCTCGCCGTCGTCGAGGGGCTGGACCGGAGTGTGGTCGCGGGAGCCGTGGCGATCGCGGCCGGGCTGGTCACCTGGTCCGTGGCCGGTGCACGACCACCGCGCCCGGGACGCCGTCCGGACCCGGCCACCCTCGGGATCGCCGTCCTCTGCCCAGCACTGGCCGCCGTCGGCCTCACCCAGAGCGGACTGCTCTCCCCCGCCGCTGCGCTGGCCCTGCTCATCGCTGCCTGGGCAGTGGGGGGCCTCGGCATGGGGCTGGCCTACCCGCGGTTGACCGCGCAGGCCTTCGACGACCTGGCGCCCGACCGGGTGGCCGCGGTCGCCACCGCAGTCGCCTTCGCCGAGACCACCGCCGTGGTGATGGGTTCGCTGCTCGGTGCGGGCACCTACTCGCTGGGCACCAGCCTGGGTGCTGGGGTGCGGCCGTCGATCGGGGCGGCGCTGGCGCTGGCGGTCGTCGTCGCGGTGCTCACCCTGGCCGCGTCCCGGCGGCGCTCCGCCCGGACCTGAGCCGCAGCGGGGCGCGTCCCCCGATCGGGAGAACGCGGGCACGGGCGAGCAGGACGCGCCGCCGTGTCGTGGCCCGCCACGGCCGGTTCACTCGGTCCTCGCCTGCCGGTCGCCGACCCGTGGTCCGGCCGCCTCCTCGACGGCCCACGGTTCCACCACCAGCGCGGAACCCAGGGGGCCACCGATGTCCGATCAGCCACGCACCTCGCCCGGTCCACCTCCGGCACGACCGCTCTCCCGACGGCAGCTGATGCAGGCCGCCGCCGTCGTCGGCGGTGCTGCCGGCGCCGGCGCCCTGCTCGGTCCGGCACCGCGGGCGTTCGCCGCGCCGGCTCAGCGGTTCGACCGGCCCGCCACGTCGTGGGGTGTGCAGAGCGGCGACGTCACCGCGACGTCCGGGATCATCTGGTCGAAGACCGACCGGCCGGCCCGGATGCTGGTCGAGGTCGCCGGGACCGAGGACTTCCGCGGCCGGCGCGGCCGCTGGCGGGTCGACGTCGGCCCGGACACCGACTTCACCGGCAAGGTGGCGCTCAGTGGCCTGCCGGCCGGCACCGAGCTGTTCTACCGCGTCCGGTTCGTCGGGGAGCACGGCCCGGCCTGCGAGCCGCTGCTGGGCACGCTGCGCACCGCCCCGGCCGACCGCCGGGACGTCAGCTTCTCGTGGTCCGGCGACGTCGCCGGGCAGGGCTGGGGCATCAACCCCGACCTCGGGGGCATGACCGGCTTCGAGTCCGTCCGCCTCCTCGACCCGGACTTCTTCATCCACTCCGGCGACAGCGTCTACGCCGACGGGCCGCTGGAGGAGCGGGTCGAGCTCCCCGACGGCACGGTGTGGCGCAACGTGGTCACCCCGGCGAAGAGCAAGGTCGCCGAGACCCTGGACGAGTACCGCGGTCAGTACCGCTACAACCTGATCGACGACAACGTGCGCCGGTTCGCCGCCCAGGTGCCGCAGTTCGTCCAGTGGGACGACCACGAGGTGACCAACAACTGGTACCCCGGCGAGGTCCTCGGGACGACGGGCCCCGACGCGAGGTACACGGTCAAGGACGTCGACACCCTCGCCGCCCGCGCCCGCCAGGCGTTCGGCGAGTACATGCCGCTCTCCGGCAGCCGGATCGACCGGGTCCTCCCCTACGGCCCGCTGGTCGACGTCTTCGCGCTCGACCTGCGTTCGTTCCGCGGACCCAACTCCGCCAACCTGGCGACGGAGGGGCCGGAGACCCGGATCTTCGGCGCCGACCAGCTCACCCGGCTCGCCGACCAGCTGGCCGCCTCCTGCGCGTTGTGGAAGGTGGTGGCCTCCGACATGCCGCTGGGCGTGGTGGTGCCCGACGGCGAGGTCGCGCAGGAGGCCATCGCCAACCACGCTCCCGGCGGGCCCGCCGGACGGGAGCTCGAGGTGGCGTGGTTGCTGTCGGAGCTCAAGCGCCGCGGGGTCCGCAACGTGGTGTGGCTGACCGCCGACGTCCACTACACCGCAGCCCACTTCTACGACCCGGAGAAGGCCTCGTTCTCCGACTTCGACCCGTTCTGGGAGTTCGTCAGCGGCCCACTGCACGCCGGCACGTTCGGACCCAACGACCTCGACGGCACCTTCGGCCCCCAGGTGGTCTGGTCCCGCGCCGCGGACACCCCGAACCAGCCGCCGAGCGCCGGCCTCCAGTTCCTCGGCCACGTACGGATCGACGGGCACAGCGGGGTCATGACGGTCCAGTTGCGTGACGTCGCCGGAGCGGTGCTGCACTCGACCGACCTGACGCCGGCCTGACGGAGGACCCCCGTCCCGAGGCTCACCCCGCGCGAGCTGGGGGCGAGCCTCGGGACGGGGCCGTCAGGCGGCGCCGAGCGCGTCGGCGACCCGGTGGTGGACGGCGGCGTCGGCACCGCGGCTCTGCCGCTCCAGGGTCCGGGCCAGCGCGCGGCGGGCCCACCCGTTGGCCGGGGCCAGCTCCACGAGCCGGGCCAGCGCCTCCTCCGCGCGGCCCAACTGGGCCGAACCGAACAGGCTCCGAGCCAGCAGCTCCAGGGCGGCCTGGTTGTCCGGCTCGGCGGCGAGCACCCCGTCCAGGACGCGGGCGGCCTCCGCGGGCTGGCCCATCGCGAAGAAGAGGTCCGCGCGCAGGTACTCCGAGTGCAGGTCGATCTCGTACGGCTGGGTCATGACGCTCCTTCCACCGGCCCGTAACAGCGCCGTCCCCACGGCTCTTCCCGGCGTGTCGTGCACAGGGCGCATCCGTCCGAGCCGTCACCGACGAAGCCCCGGTGTCTGGTCATCCACACGACGGAGGCAACCCATGGGCGTGCGCGAGAACCTGCGAGACCGTCGGCCGAACCGGTCGGACGATGCGAACCAGACCGACGAGGGCGGCGGGTCGGTGGTCTACACGGTGCAGCGCGTCGGCGCGGTGGTCGTGGCCCTGGTCCTGCTCGCCTTCGGCATCCTCGGCTTCGCCGACGGGCTGGCCTACTTCTCCACCGACGGCGGCGAGGTGGCCGGCCTCTCCTCCAACGGCCTGCTCTCCACGATCTCTGTGGTCACCGCGCTGGTGCTGGTGGTCACCGCGTTCCTCGGGCCCCGCCCGGCCTCGAACACGATGCTGGTGATCGGCACGCTCTTCCTCGTCTCGGCGCTGGCCAACCTGGCCGTCCTGGAGAGCGACCTCAACCTGCTGGCGTTCTCGATGGCCAACGTCATCTTCTCCATCGGCGCCGGGCTGGTGCTGCTGATCCTGGGCGCCTACGGCCGGGTGAGCGGCAACCTGCCGGCCGACAGCCCCTACCGGGAGGACACCGGCCCAGAGGTGTCCTCCGAGGACACCGACCCGCAGCTGCCGCAGACCCCGGCGGAGGAGGCGGCCGAGCGGGACATGCGACAGGCCGAGCTCGCCGTCGTCGAGCACCGCGCCACCGCCGAGCAGCAGCAGCGGGTCGACGCCATGGCGAAGGTGCGCACCCGGGCCGACCGGCGGCGGGTCTGGATGTCCTTCGACCGGACGTCGCTGACCTGATCCAGCAGGACCGGTCCGATGGCCCCGGTGCACCGGGGCCATCGGGAAGTAGCCTCGCGAGCGCCATGTCCTCATCCGGTGCCTCCGTCTCCCCTCCGCGCGACCGCGCCGACGCCTGCCCCGGCGCCCTGCAGACCCACGCCGCCGCCGACGGCGGGTTGGCCCGGGTCCGGGTGCCGGGCGGGGCGATCAGCGCGGCGCAGCTGCAGGCGCTGGCGGCGGCTGCCCGGGAGCTCGGCGACGGGCACCTGGAGCTGACCAGCCGGGGCAACCTGCAGCTGCGCGGCCTCCCGTCCGGCGCGGAGGTCGAGCTGGGCGACCGGCTGGCCGCCGTGGGGCTGCTGCCCAGCGCCACGCACGAGCGGGTGCGCAACGTGCTGGCCAGCACGCTCTCCGGGCGCACCGAGGACGGGCACGTCGACGTCCGGCCGTGGATCGCCGCCTTCGACGCCGGCCTCTGCGCCGACCCGGCCCTCGCCGAACTGCCCGGCCGCTTCCTGCTCACCCTGGACGACGGCCGGGGCGACGTCGTCGGCCTCGGTGGGGACGTCGGCCTGCTGGCCCTCTCCGCCGACTCGGTGGCCCTGCTCCTCGGCGGCGTCGACTCCGGCCTGCGCTGCTCCCCGGCCGACGCGGTGCCGCTCGCCCTCGACGCCGCCCGCGCCTTCCTCGCCGAGCGCACGGCCCAGGGCTCGACCGCCTGGCGCCTGACCGAGCTCGCCGACGGCCCCACCCGCGTCGCCACCCGCCTCGACCATCCCGACCACCCCGACCACCAAAATGGCCATTTTGGTGGTCCGGTGGAGGTGCCGGGGGCGGCGGTGGTGGGGCCGGTCGGGGCCGCGACGCAGGTCGACGGCCGGACGGCGCTGATCGGCGTCGTCCCGCTGGGCCGGCTCACCGCCGACCAGGCCGACCTGCTCGCCCGGCTGGCCGACGAGGTGCAGCTGACCCCCTGGCGCAGCGTCGTCGTGCCCGACCTGGCCGAGGACGCCGTGGACGACGCCGCCGTCGACCTGTTCCGCACCGGCATGGTGTTCGACGAGGCGAGCCCCTGGCTGCAGGTGACCACCTGCGCCGGCCGCCCGGGCTGCGCCAAGTCGCTGGCCGACGTCCGCGCCGACGCGGTCACCGCCGTCTCCACCCGGACGCTGCCCGCCGGCGGCGCCCGACAGCACTGGGCCGGCTGCGAGCGCCGCTGCGGCCGACCGCAGGGTGGGGTCGTCGACGTCGTCGCGACGCCGTCCGGCTACGAACTCCGGATCGATGAGGACTGATGTACTCCTACGAGCACGACGGCGCCGAGATCTACCGGCAGTCCTTCGCCACCATCCGCGCCGAGGCCGACCTGTCGGGCCTGCCCGAGGACGTCGCCCAGGTCGCCGTCCGGATGATCCACGCCTGCGGGCAGGTCGACCTGGTGGCCGACGTGGCCTTCTCCCCCGACGTCGTCCTGGCCGGCCGCAAGGCGCTGGAGTCCGGCGCCCCGGTGCTGTGCGACGCCCAGATGGTCGCCTCCGGCGTGACCCGCAAGCGGCTGCCGGCGTTCAACGAGGTCGTCTGCACCCTCAACGACCCGCGCACCCCCGACCTGGCCCGGGAGATGGGCACCACCCGCACCGCGGCGGCGATGCACCTGTGGGGCGACCGGCTGGACGGCGCCGTCGTCGCGATCGGCAACGCCCCCACCGCGCTGTTCCACCTGCTGGAGATGGTCCGCGACGGGGCCCCGCGCCCGGCCGCGGTCATCGGCATCCCGGTGGGCTTCATCGGTGCGGTCGAGTCCAAGGAGGCGCTGGCCGCCTCGGACCTGGAGTTCCTTGCCGTCCGCGGCCGGCGCGGCGGCAGCGCCATCACCGCCGCCGCCGTCAACGCGATCGCGAGCACCGCCGAATGACCACCAAAATGGCCATTGTGGTGGACGGGGGGCACCGGTGACCGGGCGGCTGTACGGGGTCGGGCTGGGGCCGGGCGACCCGGAGCTGGTGACCGTCAAGGCCGCCCGGCTGATCGGCGCGGCGGACGTCGTCGCCTTCCACGCCGCCCAGCACGGCCGCTCGGTCGCCCGGGCCCTGGCCGCGCCGTACCTGCGCGAGGGGCAGGTCGAGGAGCTACTGGTCTACCCGGTGACCACCGAGACCACCGCGCACCCCGGCGGCTACCAGGGCGCGATCGACGAGTTCTACGAGGCCGCCGCCGCCCGGCTGGCCGCGCACCTGGACGCCGGCCGGGACGTCGTCGTCCTCGCCGAGGGCGACCCGTTCTTCTACGGCTCGTACATGCACATGCACAAGCGGCTGGCGCACCGCTACCCGACCGAGGTGGTCCCGGGGGTCACCAGCGTCAGCGGCGCGGCCGCGGTGCTCGGCCGGCCACTGGTGGAGCGGGACGAGGTGCTCACCGTGCTGCCCGGCACGCTGCCGTCCGACGAGCTCGCCGAGTGGCTGTCGACCACCGACTCCGCCGCGGTGATGAAGCTCGGCCGCACGTTCCGCAACGTCCGCGACGCCTTCGAGGCCGCCGGGGTGCTCGACCGCGCCTACTACGTGGAGCGGGCGACGACCGCCCAGCAACGCACCATGCCGCTGGCCGAGGTGGACCCCGACACCGTCCCCTACTTCTCGCTCGCGCTGCTGCCCAGCGAGCTGACCGGGCCGGTCCCGGGCCCGGAACAGGCCAGTGAGGCCGAGGTGCGCACCGGCGAGGTGGTGGTGGTCGGCCTCGGCCCCGGGCAGCGCAGCTGGACGACGCCCGAGGCCGCCGAGGCGCTGGCCCGCGCCGACGACCTGGTCGGCTACGGCCCCTACCTGGACCGGGTGCCGGCCAACCCGCGGCAGACCCGGCACCCCAGCGACAACCGGGTGGAGGCCGAGCGCGCGGCGCACGCCCTGGAGCTGGCCCGGTCCGGACGGCGCGTGGCCGTCGTCTCCAGCGGCGACCCCGGTGTGTTCGCGATGGCCGCCGCCGTGCTCGAGGTGGCGGCGGAGGACTTCCCCGACGTGGAGGTCCGGGTGCTGCCCGGGCTCACCGCGGCGCAGGCGGTCGCGTCGCGGGTGGGGGCGCCGCTCGGCCACGACTTCGCGATCATCTCGCTGTCCGACGTCCTCAAGCCCTGGGACGTCGTGCTCGACCGGCTGCGCCACGCGGCCGCCGCCGACCTGGTGATCGCGCTGTACAACCCGCGCTCCAAGGCCCGGCCGCACCAGCTGGGCGAGGCACACCAGGCGCTGCTGGAGGTCCGGAAGCCGGAGACCGTGGTCGTCATCGGCCGGGACGTCGGCGGCGCGGCGGAGTCGGTCACCGTGACCACCCTCGGTGAGTTCGACCCCGAGTCCGTCGACATGCGCTGCCTGGTGATGATCGGCTCCACCCAGACCCGGGTGACGCCGTCCGGCCAGGTCTTCACCAGCCGCCACTACCCCGGCTGACGGAGGACCGACGAGTTCCGCCCGCTGGGGAGGTCCTCACGGCATGGACGATCAACGCGACGTGCACGAGGTCCGGGACGACTCGATCCGGCTGAGCTCGGTCACCCTCGACTGCCCGGACGCCGGCGCACTGGCCGCGTTCTACGCCGAGATCACCGGCGGTGCGGTGGTCGTGCGGCACGAGGGGTGGGCGCGGGTCGACGGTCCGGGCGGACGGATCGACTTCCAGACCGTGCCCGCGCACACCCCGCCGACCTGGCCGACCGGTCCGGTGCCGATGCAGTCGCACCTGGACCTCCTGGTCACGGACCGGGACGCGGCCGAGGTCCGGGTGCTGGCGGCCGGTGCGACGAAGTACGAGTTCCAGCCCAACGACGACCACTGCTCCGTGTACGCCGACCCGGCCGGTCACCCGTTCTGCCTGACCACCTGGGACAGCCCGACGTGACGGGTCGGCCCGCCACCCCGGACGGCGAGCGTGTCGCGTGACGATGGAGGGGCCGAAGTCGCGACTCCGGCCCCTCCGTGGAACAGCAGGGCTTCGTTGGTGCTTGCATCGGTTCGTGCCCCGTCGTGAGCTCAGCCGGCCCGCCGCCTTCTGGTCGGTGGCCGTGCTGCTGACCCTGATGCTCGCCGCCTCCGGGGTGCCCTCGCCGCTGTACCGGGTCTACGCGGAGGAGTTCGGCTTCGGCTCCGGCCTGATCACCGTCGTCTTCGGCGTCTACGCCTTCGCGCTGCTGCTGTCGCTGCTGGTGGTCGGGGCGCTCTCGGACCACGTGGGCCGCCGCCCGGTGCTCGCCGTCGCGCTGCTGCTCGAGGCCGTCTCGATGGTGCTGTTCCTGACCGCCGACGGGGTGGAGTGGCTGCTGCTGGCCCGCATCGTCCAGGGGCTGGCCACCGGGGCCCTGACCGGCGCGTTCGGTGCCGCGCTGCTGGACCTGCAGCGCCCGGACCGCCCGCTGGGCGCGCTGGTCAACTCGGCGTCCCCCGCGGTGGGGCTCTCGGTCGGTGCGGTGAGCGCCGGGCTGGCGGTCGAGTTCCTGCCCGCGCCGACAAGCTGGGTGTTCGGCGCCCTCACCGTGCTCTGCCTGGCCGCCGCCGCCGGGGTGTGGGTCTTCCTGCCCGAGTCCTCCCCCCGCCTGCCCGGCGCCGTACGGTCGCTGCGGCCGAGCGTGCAGGTGCCCGCCTCGCAGCGCCGGGCGTTCGTCGTCGTCCTGCCCTGCCTGGTCGCCACCTGGGCGCTGGGCGGGCTGTACGCCTCGCTCGGCCCGTCGCTGGTGGCCGGCGTCTTCGAGGTGCAGGACCACGTCGTGGGCAGCCTGGTCATCCTCGCGCTCAACGGCACCGGCCTGATCGGCTCGCTCTCCATGCGCACCGTGGCGCCGGCCCGGTCGATGGTCGTCGGTGCCCTGGTCTTCGCCGTCGGGGTGGCCGGCACCGTGGCCGCGCTGACCACCGGCTCGCTCCCGCTGTTCTTCGTCGCCGCGGTGGTCTCCGGCTTCGGCTTCGGGGCGGCGTTCCTCGGCGCGATGGCGACCGTCACCCAGGGCGTCGCCCCGGGGCAGCGGGCCGCCCTGCTGTCCGCGGTCTTCACCGCCAGCTACCTGGCCTTCAGCGTGCCGGCGATCGCCGCGGGGGTGGCGGCCGGGCGCATCGGCCTGGAGCGGACGGCGCAGGTGTACGGCGTCGTCGTCATCGTGCTGGCCCTGCTGGCCGTGGGCGGCCTGGCCCTGCACGCCCGGCGGCCGGCCACCCCGGTCGTGGAGCCCGCGCACCGGGCTCCCGCCGCCGCCCTCGACTAGCTGCCGGCGCGGGTCACCGCCGCGCAGAACCGGGTGTGGTCCTCGCGGGCCTCGGTGAGCGGCTCGACCACCTCCGTGTCGGCCACCTCACCGACCCGGTCCAGCAACCGCCGCCGCACCTGTCTGGCCCGTCTCCGGGCGCCGACGTGCACCAGTGGCCGGGTCAGCAGCGCCAGCAGCAACCCGGCGAGCAGCCCCCCGGCCAGCAGCAACGTCGGCAATGGGATGCCCTCGACCCGGGGCAACGGGACGACGTCGTCCAGCTGGAGCAACCCCAGGCCCACCAGGCCGAGCAGCCACAGCGCGCCGACCAGCGCGGTCAGCACGAGCAGCCACTGCAGCCCGCCGACGGCCCGCTGCCACAGCGGCGTCCGGTCCGGGCCGAGGTCGGTGCCGGCGACGGCGCGGTCCAGCCGGTCGGCGAGGCGGTCCTCGGAGAACTCGGCGGTGCGGCGCAGCTCGTCCCGCCAGGCCTGCGGCAGCCCGTGGCCGGCGGAGTCCCGCGCCCGGCGCAGCGCCGCCCCCACCCCGGCCTGCTGCACGGCCCCGGCCTGGGGCAGTGAGCTGCGGGCCGCCTCGTTGCCCAGGTGCAGCCGGCCCAGCGGGTCGGCCCGGAGCTTGCCCGTCCAGCGCAGCACCGGCCACCCGGTGTGCGCGGCGCCGCGACGGCGGGCCGAGCGCTCCACCGCGGTGACCACGGCCGGCACCCCGGCGGCGTCGGCGAGCGCCTCGGTCAGCCCTGCCCACTCGTCGGAGTCACGGCTGCGGTCCGGGCCGGCGTCGGGTGCGCAGTGCTCGGCGAGCGCACCGGCAGCGGCCCGGGCGTCGGCGGCCAGCCGGTCGGTGGCCGCCCGGCGGGCGGCGACCCGGCGGGCCAGCTCGGTGCGCAGCTCCGGCAGCCCCGCGCCGGTGCGGGCCGCGGTGGGCAGCACCGGGGTCGCCCCGAGACCCTCCCGGTCCAGCAGCCCGCGCAGGTCGGCCAGGCAGGCGCGGGCGGCCGGCTCGTCCAGCCGGTCGACCTGGTTGAGGACGACGACCAGCACCCCTGCGTGCCCGGCCAGCGGCGCTAGGTACTGCGAGTGCACCGCGGCGTCGGCGTACTTCTGCGGGTCGAGCACCCACACCAGCACGTCCACCAGCTCCACCAGCCGGTCGACCTCCAGCCGGTTCTCCAGCCGGACGCTGTCGTGGTCGGGCAGGTCGAGCAGCACCAGCCCGTCCAGCGCCGGGTCACCCGACTCGACCCGGTGCCGACGGGGCACCTGGAGCCAGTCCAGCAGCCGGTCGGACCCGTGCTCCCCCCACACGCTGGCGTGGGCGACGCCGGTGGTCGGCCGGCGCACGCCCGGCGTGCTCACCTCGCTGCCGCTGAGCGCGTTGAACAGGGTGGACTTCCCGCTCCCGGTCGCCCCGGCCAGCGCGACCACGGTGGCGTCGCCGAGCGCCTCCCGCGCACCGGCCTTGGCCAGCAGGGCACGGGCGCTGGCGACCTCCGGCACCTCCAGCCGCCCCTCGGCGACCTCCACCGCCTCGCGCAGGGCGGCCAGCCGGTCGGTCAGGGACAGCTCGCCGCGCCGTCCGAGCCTCACGCGCGGGCCCCGTGGGCAGCAGCCAGCGCCTGCGCCGCCGACCGCAGCTCGACGTCCGCGCCCGGCGCCGGGGCGACGTCCTCCAGCAGCACGTCGAAGCGGTGCTGCTCGGCGCGCAGCAGCCGCGCGGCGCGGGCGTCCAGGTCGGCCCGCGCCCGGGTGGCCAGCTCGCGCACCGCGGCGTCCCCGAACACCGCCTCCAGCACCCGCTGACCCACCGCGGTGGTGCCGCCGGCGATGGCCACCTCGGCGCCGGACAGCCCGGCGGTGGAGGCGAAGACGGCGACCATCACCACCGCACCCGCGCCGTTGACCCCCCAGGACATCAGCCGGGCCCGCGACCGCTTGCCCGCGCCCTCGCTGCGCACCAGCTCCAGCACCGTGCCCTGCCAGTCCCGCACCTCGTCGGCGGAGGCGCCGGCGAACGACGGCGAGACGCCGTCCAGCTCGGTCTCCCGGCCGTCGAGCAGGGAGATCCCGCCGGGGAGGGTCCGCCAGCTGGTGACGGTCTTCTCCGCGGCCCGGTCGGCCTCGGCCCGCAGCAGCAGCTCGACCCCGGACTCCAGGGCACCGGCCAGGTCGTCGGCAGGGTTGCTGCGGCCGGTGAACGCGGCGGTGACCCGATCCCGCAACCGGCCGACATGGCCCTGCAGGCTGCGCATCCACTCGCCGGTGCCGACGAACTCCTGCCAGCGGGCGAGCACCTCCCCGCGCAGCAGGCTGCCGTTGCCGACGCCCTCGTCGATCGCCGCCCGTGCCCGGGCGTACGCGGCGTCCGCGGCGGTCTGCAGCGCCTCGGCGGCGGCCGCCTGCTCGGCGACGCCGGCGACGACGACGTCGACCCGGTCGTGCAGGCTGCCCAGCGCCCCGGCCAGGGTCTGCCGGACGACGGCGGCACGCTGCTCCTGGTCGGCGGCCAGCGCGTGCAGCCAGCCCCGCAGCGGGGCGACCTGCTCGTCGGGCAGGAAGCCGTCGACCAGCGGCCGCTCCTCGATCACGAACAGCCGGGCGCTGTCCAGCTGTGCTCGGCGCAGCATCCCGGCCAGGTCGTCGGCCACCTCCGCCACCGCCTCGGGCGGCACCCGGTCCAGCACGACGGCCAGCGCGGTCCCCCGTTCCTGGGCCGTGCGCAGCAGGTCCCACGGGACGGCGTCGGCGTAGCGGGCCGCCGTCGTCACGAACACCCACAGATCGGCGGCGGCCAGCAGCTGACCGGCCAGGTCGCGGTTGGCCTCGACCACCGAGTCGACGTCCGGGGCGTCGATGAGCGCGAGCCCGGGCGGCAACGCATCGGTGGCCACGAGCTTGATGCCGCTGGTGGCGTCTCCCTCGCCGGTGGTGCGGGCGAGCCCGGGCAGCACCCGTTCGCCGGCGAACGCGGCCCGGTCGGCGGGAGCGCAGACCAGCACCGGGGCGCGGGTCGTCGGGCGGAGCACGCCCGGAGTGGTGACCCGGGCGCCGAGCACGCTGTTGACCAACGTGGACTTGCCGGCGCCGGTCGAGCCGCCGACCACGGTGAGCAGGGGTGCGTCCAGGTCGCGCAGCCGGGGCAGCAGGTAGTCGTCGACCTGGTCGACGACCGAGCGGGCGGTGCGGGCGGCGGTGTCCCGGCCGGGGGTGGCCAGGCCGAGCGGTGCCGAGGCGACCCGATCGCGCAGTTGCTGCAGGGCGTCGGGCAGCCCGGACGGGGTGGTCATGCCCGGATCTTGCCCGGGACGCCGACCGCGAACCCCTCGCCTGCCCCCGGACCCCCGCTCAGGCGGTGCGCAGCTCCCCCGGGTCGGCGCTGCGGTGCAGGATCGGCAGGGCGATCAGCGTGAGGGCGGCGGTGGCCAGCGTCGTCCCGCCGACGATGACCGCCAGCGCCGTCCAGGGCACGGGCACGGCGGTCTCCACCACCTGGAGCACCCGCCCGGTGGCGGAGTACGTGCTCTCCTGCACGGTGGTGCCCATCACCCCACGGGCGGCGAGGATGCCGGCGGCGGTGGCCAGCAACGTGGCCGGCACGACCGGCACCAGCACCTCCAGCAGCAGCGCCCGCCCGAGCACGGCCCGCGGCACCCCGGCGGCGACGAGCGCGGCCGCCGCCCGCCGGCGGCTCAGCACGCCCTCGATGGTGCCGACCAGCAGGCCGGCCACGGCGATGGCGCCGGCGACGACCAGGGCCAGGTCCACCGTGTCCAGGGCCCGGGCGTAGAACTCGTTGCCGCTCTGCCGCTGGGACAGCAGGGTGTGCGACCGGAAGCCCTGGATGGCCGCGGCGAGCAGGACGACGACCAGCAGGGCCGCGTGGCTCCGGCTGGCGGCGAAGGGCGCGGCGACCAACCGCCGCCCGGCGATGAGCAGTGCGGGTCGCCCGGTACGCCGGGCCAGGAACTCCCCCACCCGCGCCGAGACGGCCGCCGTCCCGAGCACGATGCCGATCGCGGTGCAGAGGAACAGCAGCAGGAACACCACGGCAGGTACCCGGCCCACACCCCCGTCGATGCCGGCCACCCGGACCAGCCCTGCGAACAGCGCCATGCCCCCGGCCCCGAGGACGAACAGGGCCGCCGGGACCACCTGGACCGGCCGCACCCGCTGGCTGCGCACCACCCCGAACGGCGTCGTGGTCACCCGGCGCAGCGCGGCAAGCGCGAAGACCGTGGCCGCGACCGGCACGGCGAGGACCAGGAGGGCGATCAGCCAGACCGGCGGGAGGACGTCGGTCGGCAGCCGCAGTGCCGGGCCGGTGACGTCCTCGATGAGGTAGCCGTTCGACGAGATCTCGGTGCTGCGCTCGTAGGTGGCCGTCACCGGGTTCCCCAGCAGCACCCGTCCGACCAGGTACACCCCCAGGCCGATCAGTGACCCCAGGGCCGCCGCCAACCCGGTCTCGACGGCGGCCACCCGGGCGACGTCCGAGGGGGTCGCGCCGGTGAGCCGGAGGGCGGCCAGCCGCCGGTCGCGCGCCGGCGCACCGATCCGGGCGCACTGGCCGGTGAACGCCAGCACCGGCACGCAGAGCAGCACCAGGGCGATCACGATGCCGATGTGCAGCCCGGTCTCGTTGAGCAGTTGGCTGGTGTAGGGCCCGTCGCCCTCGCCGGTGGCCGCGACCGTGGCGGCGGCGAGCAGCGCCAGCACCCCCGCGGCGGCGCCGACCGCGGTCAGCGCGATCCGGGTGCGGTCGGCCCGGCCACCGGCGGTGGCCAGCCACAGCAGGGTCGACCAGCGCATCGCCCCGGCGTCCGCCGAGCTGCTCATCGGGCGCCTGCCCGGCCCAGCGCGCCCCGCAGGGCCGAGGTCGGGGCGCCCTCGTCGGCCATGCCGTCCCGGATGACGATCTCCCGGTCGGCGTACGCGGCGACCTTCGCGTCATGAGTGACCATCAGCACGGTCGTGCCGGCCTGCCGGGTGACCCGGACCAGCTCGGTGAGCACCTGCTCCCCGGCCAGGGTGTCCAGCGCGCCGGTCGGCTCGTCGGCGAACAGCACCTCGGGCTCGGTCACCAGCGCACGGGCCATCGCCACCCGCTGGGCCTGGCCGCCGGACATCTCGGTCGGCCGGTGCGTCGCCAGGTCGGCCACCCCGAAGCGCTCGAGCCAGGTGCCGGCGGCGGTCAGGGTGGGACGTCGCTTGACGCCGCCCAGCAGCAGCGGCATCGCCACGTTCTCCGCCGCCGTCAGCTCGGGCACCAGCTGGCCGAACTGGAAGAGCACGCCGAACCGGGTGCGCCGCAGCCGGGACCGCTCGGCCTCGCTGTCGGTGTCGATCCGGCGCCCGTCGAACCAGACCTCGCCGGCGTCCGGGCGCAGGATGCCCGCCAGGCACAGCAGCAGCGTCGACTTGCCCGACCCGGACGGGCCGGTGATCGCCAGGATCTCCCCGCGTGCGGTGCCCACGCTGATCCCGCGCAGCGCCGGGGAGTGGCCGTAGGAGCGCACCAGCGCACGGCCGGCGAGCAGCAGGCCCTCGTCGGTGCTGGTGTCCTCGGGTGTGGAGGTCATGGTCGGAGCTCCTCGGAGAGGGAGGCGACGCGGGCCAGGGCGGTGTCGATCCACCGCAGGTCGGCATCGAGGTGGTTGAGGGCGTAGTCGGCCGCGAGCACACCGGCCAGGGAGGTGTCGGGGTCGGTCTTGACGCGGGTGTACTCGCGCATCCGCTCCCGGTGGGCAGCGCGCTGCCGTTGCAGGTAGTCGGCCGCGGCGTCGTCCCCGGCGACCAGCAGCGCGAGGGTCACCTTCACCGCCAGCGGGTTGCTGACGAAGGGGGTCGGCGCCTCGACCTCGGCCAGCCAGGCGTCGAGCTCCTGCCGCCCGGCCGGGGTCATCTCGTACGACGTGCGGTCGGGCCCGCCGCCCCGGTCGGTGCTCCCGGGGGCGACCAGTCCGTCCCGCAGCAGCCGCTCCAACGTGGCGTACACCTGCGCGGGAGCGATCGGCTTGGCCATCGGGAACCGTGCGTCGTACTGCCGCTTGAGGTCGTATCCGTGCCGTCCACCCCGCGCGAGGAGGCCGAGGAGGACGTGCCCGAGCGCCATGGGCAGACTATGCACTCAGTTACTAGTCGCTGTCCAGACGTCGTGACGCGCGTGTCTGCCTCAGTCGCGCCGCGGCCAGGCCACGACCGGGCCGCCCGACGCCCCGGCGCCGTCGTCGTGCTCGTGACTGCCGGCCGCATGGGCCACCGCGGCCAGCAGCAGGACCAGCTCGTCGCGGTCCAGCCCCGCGGTCAGGTCGGCCAGGTCGACCGGCTGCCCCTCGGCCAGGCTCGCTGCCGCCCGCAACAGCCGCAGCTGCCCGCCGCTGCCGCCGATCACCCCGGTGCGGAGCGCGCCGTCCAGGTCGGCCCACTGGACCGCGGCCCACGGCCCGCCGTCGATCGCGTCGGCGTCGAGTGCGATGGCGATCAGCCCGGCGGCCTGCAGCCGGGGCAGCCAGTGGCCGGACTCGGCCAGCAGCAGCACCGCCGCCTCGGCCGCGTAGTCACCGACCGCCGCCCGCAGCAGGGCGCTCTCCAGGCTCAGTGGGTCGAGATCGACCGCCTGCGGTTCTCCCAGCACTGCGCACCACCTCCATCGCTCCCACTGTGCACCGCGGGTACGACAGTCCGCGGCGGGCGACGCCCGGAGCGCACCACCCGTCAGCCCGGGGCGCCGCCGTGGCCACGGGCCGGGGCCACCAGCCGGAGGGCCACCGCCTGCACGACCAGGGCGAGCACGGCGACCCCCACCACGACGACGTAGAAGACCCACCTCGGCTGCCCGTGCCCGAGCACCAGGGTGCCGGAGACCAGCGCTGCCGCGATGGCGACGCTGGACCACCGGCGGTACCCCTCCGGCAGTGCCGCCGAGGCCTCGCCCAGCCGGAGCGGCCGCCCCGCCGCGCTCGTCGCCCGGTGCGCCTGGTGCACCGCGACCGCCATGCCGACCAGCACGAGCACACACCCGAGGAGGACCGCCATGCGCGGACCGTAGCCCCGCCACCGGGGCTCCGGTACCCCACCGGAAACGGGGTCGATCGCCCTTCGTGCTCACCCCGGGGACGAGCCGGCTCCTGGCGTTCCTTCGACCCTCGGTCACTGGTGCAGGTCCGCCAGCCAGGCCAGCGTCCTCGACCGTCGGCACCAGCACGACGCCGTCCGGAGGCCGGGGACGACGACGGCCGGCGCCCCGCGAGGGGACGCCGGCCGCCGGACGGTGGTGCGGGATCGGTCAGGGGATGAGCAGCCGGACCTCCTGGGTGGTGCCGGCGGTGGCCAGCGACCACGTGCCGTCGTCGCCCGGGACGAGCGTCCAGGTGCTGCACTCGCCCGCCTTGCCCGCCTTGCCCGCCGGGAGCAGGCGCAGCCGGGCCGGGGCACTGCCGGTGGTGCAGGACGTCGAGGCCAGCACCGAGCCGGTGGCGGCGTTGGTGACCGTGTAGCCGGCGCCGCCGGTGGAGGTCACCGTCCAGGTCTGGCAGGAGCCGGCGACCCGGGTCTCCATCCGCACCTTGTTGCCGTTGCCCTTGGCCGCCGTGCACCCGGCCACACCCAGGGTCCGGGTCTGGTCGGTGGCGCTCCCCAGCAGGACCTCACCGACCGGCTGGAACCGGAACTGCTGGTCCGCCGCACCTGTCGGCGTCGCCACGCCGAGGTTGGCGCCCGGCGTCCGCCCCTCAGCGGTCCACACGAGGTTGCGCCCCGCGATGGAGGAGATCGTCGTGTAGCCGTCGGGCGCCGGCGAGAACAGCCAGCGCTGGCAGACGTTGTAGAAGAAGTTGCCCAGCCAGTCGAACTGGCCGACGTTGCCGCTGCTCTGCGCCTCCGCGCAGCCGGGGAAGTCGGCGGCCATGTTGCTCTTCCGGTTCTGGAACCGCGAACCCGTCTCGCTGCCGTCGGTGACCTGCGCGGCGTCCCGGGCGTCGATCTGCCACTGCTGGCAGGGGTGGGTCGGCGAGGCGGCGGCCAGGGCCAGGTTGGCCCCGGCGTAGCCGCAGGTCGCGTTGGACACGACCGCGGCACCGTCGCGCGGGACGACCTGCACGTAGGCCGAGCCGTGACCGGCCGAGCGGCTGGGGTTGGCCGGGTCACTGACCGTCGGCCAGCCGTCGGACCAGGACAGGGTGCGGACGTTGAGCCGCGGCGTGCCGTCGGACAGCGCGTCGTAGTAGTGGTTGACGAAGTAGTCGACCCCGCCGGCGGAGTACACGTCCGGGTGGCCGGTGCCCTGGAACTCGTTGTAGCCGCGCAGCACCTCGGTGCCGCCGCCCTCCAGCAGGGAGACGCCGTCCCGGTCCAGGTACGGACCGGCGATGGACGTCGACCGGCCGACGACCACCCGGTAGTCGCTCTCCTCGCCACGGCAGCAGTAGTCGAAGGACGCGAACAGGTAGTAGTGGTCGCCGTTGCGGATGATCGAGGGCCCCTCGACGGGGTTGTACTGGATCTGCCGGTCGACGAGCGGGAGCACCGGGGCGCCGTCGGCGAGCTTCCCGGTCGCCGGGTCGAGCGCGACGATCTTCAGGCCGCCGAAGAAGGAGCCGAAGGTCAGCCACTCGCCGCCCTCGGCGTCGGTGACGTGGTTGGCGTCGATCGCGTTGTAGTCGGTGCTGCCGGCCTCGCTCTCCAGCACCGGGCCGCGGTCGACCCAGCCGTATTCCGGGCTGGCCGGGTCCAGCGACCCCGTCGTCGCCAGCGCCGTCACGGAGTTGGTCGTGCCGAAGCGGGAGGCCGAGTAGTAGAGCCGCCACTCGCTGCCGGTCCAGCTGAGGTCCGGGGCCCAGGCGTCCTGCGGGGCGTCGGCCGGGGTCGCGCCGATGGCGGCCAGGACACCGGCGGGCAGTTCGGTGAAGACCGGCGGCAGCTCCTCCCAGGTGCGGAGGTCCTTCGACCGCTTCATCGGGATGTAGTCGCTGCCGGTGGCGGCGTCGCCGGTGATGGCGAGGTAGAACCAGTCCCCCTCCTGGACCAGCGTCGGGTCGTGCGCGACCGGGTCTGCGGGCCGGTCGGCTCCGGCGACGAGTGGTGGGGCGGCGGGTGCCGGTGCGGCGGCGGCCGGGGCGGTGAGCGCTGCTGAGCCGACCAGCAGGGCCGCCGTGAGCGCGGGCACCCACGCCCGGCGGAGGAGGGAACGGGTCATGGGGCGACTCTCTTCAGGCGGGCGTCCACCCCGTCGGGGACGCTGGGGCACCGGGGCTGCGCGGTGCGAGAGTGAGTCTGGTCACTCTTTTACAACGATGCAAGTCGCTGTCCGTGCCACGCCGATCGCCCTTCGTGCCCTGGGACGAGGCGACTCCTGGCGTTCCCTCGACCCTCGGTCACCGGCGCAGGTCCGCCAGCCAGGCCAGCGCGTCCTCGACCGTCGGCACCAGCACGACGCCGTCCGGCAGCGGCGGCCGGCGGACGAGCACGACCGGCACCCCCAGTTCCCGGGCGGCGATCAGCTTCGCCTCGGTCATGTGCCCGCCGGAGTCCTTGGTGACCACGACGTCCACCGCGTGCTCACGGAGCAACGCCAGCTCGTCGGCGAGGCTGAACGGCCCGCGGTCCAGCAGCAGGGTCGCCCCGGCCGGCAGCGGCTCGTCGGGCGGGTCGACCGAACGCACCAGCACCCGCCCCGGCACCGACGCGAAGGCACCGACGCCCTGCCGGCCGGTGGTGAGGAAGACGCTGCGGTACCCGGCCACCACCTCGGCCGCCGCGGCCAGCGAGTCGACATGTCGCCAGGTGTCCCCCGGCTGCGGCGTCCAGCCGGGGCGCTGCAACCGCAGCAGCGGCGTGCCCTGCGCGGCCGCGGCGGTGGCCGCCGCGGCGGTGATCTGCGCGGCGAAGGGATGGGTGGCGTCGACGACCGCCTGCGGCCGGTGCTCGGCCAGCCACGCGGCCAGCCCGTCGGCGCCGCCGAAGCCGCCGATCCGCACCTCCCCCGCGGGCAGCACCGGGTCGGCCACCCGCCCGGCCAGCGAGGAGAGGACGTCGACGCCCGCGGCGACCAGCTCGGCAGCCAGCCGCCGGGCCTCCCCGGTGCCGCCGAGCACCAGCACCTGACCGGTCATCCCGCGCCTCCCGGGTCCTCGAGTGCCGGGTCGTCCACGTCTCCCGGCCGGTGAGGCGTCGACAGCCCGCCACTCGATGTGATCGAGGTCCGCACCGGCGTTCGGCCCGGGCCAGGCACGATGGTCCCGTGAGCAGGGACGGCAGCGGCGGGCTGCGACACGGCTGGACGACGGGCGCCTGCGCGACCGCGGCCACCACCGCCGCCTACACCGCGCTGCTGACCGGCGAGTTCCCCGACCCGGTCTCGATCGACCTGCCCAGCGACAAGCACCCGTCCTTCGCCCTGGCGCGTGAGTCCCTGGACCGGGACGGCGCCTCGGCGGGCATCGTCAAGGACGCCGGCGACGACCCCGACGTCACCCACGGCGCGCTGGTCTCCGCCCGCGTGACCCGCGGCGACCCGGGCAGCGGTGTGGTCTTCCGCGCCGGCGAGGGCGTGGGCACGGTGACCAAGCCCGGCCTGCCGCTCGCGGTGGGCGAGCCGGCGATCAACCCGGTGCCGCGCCGGCTGATGACCGAGCACGTGACCGCCGTCGCCCAGCGGCACGGCGGCAGCGGGGACGTCGTCGTCGAGGTGTCCGTGGCCGGTGGCGCGGAGCTGGCCCGGAAGACCTGGAACCCGCGGCTGGGCATCCTCGGCGGCCTGTCGATCCTCGGGACGACGGGCGTCGTCGTCCCCTACTCGTGCTCCTCCTGGATCGACTCGATCCGCCGCGGCATCGACGTGGCCCGCGCCGCCGGGCGGGAGCACGTCGCCGGGTGCACCGGCTCGACCAGCGAGCGGGTGGCCCAGGAGCTGTACGGCCTGCCCGAGGACGCGCTGCTGGACATGGGCGACTTCGCCGGCGCGGTGCTCAAGTACCTGCGCCGGCACCCGGTGCCGCGACTGACGGTGGCCGGCGGCATCGGCAAGCTGGCCAAGCTCGCCGAGGGGCACCTGGACCTGCACTCGGCCCGCTCGCAGGTGTCGTTCGCCGCGCTCGCCCAGCTCGTGGCCGAGGCCGGCGGCGCCCCGGCACTGGTCGAGGGCGTGCGGCAGGCGAACACCGCGCTGGACGCCCTGCAGCAGTGCGCCGCCGCCGGCCTCCCGCTGGGCGACCTGGTCGCCGCCGGCGCCCGCCGCACCGCCGAGGGGGTGCTGCTCGGCGCCCCGGTCGAGGTCGACGTCGTGGTGATCGACCGCGCCGGCACCATCGTCGGCCGCGCCTAGCGGCATCAGCGTCGGCGCGTCGTCGAGTAGAGGTGGCTGTCCAGGAACTGCTCGGCGGCCAGCACCCGGCCGACGACCACCACCGCCGTCCGGCGCACCCCGGCGTCGGCCACCTGCGCGGCGATGTCGGCGAGCGTGCCGCGCAGCACCAGCTCGTCGTCCCGGCTGGCCTTGGCGACCACCGCCACCGGGCAGTCGGCGCCGTAGTGCGCGGCCAGCTCCGGGGCGAGGGCGTCCATCCGCTGCACGGCCAGGTGCAGCACCAGCGTCGCGCCGGTCGCCGCGTAGGCGGCGAGCGTCTCCCCCGGCGGCATCGGCGTCGACCGCGCCGACGTGCGGGTCAGGACGACGGTCTGCGCCACCCCCGGCACGGTCAGCTCGCGCTTCAGCGACGCGGCCGCCGCGGCGAACGCGGGCACCCCGGGGACGACGTCGTAGGGCACGCCCGCCGCGTCCAGCCGGCGCATCTGCTCGGCCATCGCGCTGTAGACCGACGGGTCACCGGAGTGCAGCCGGGCGACGTCCAGCCCGGCCTCGTGCGCGGCGACCAGCTCCGCGGTGATCTGGTCCAGATCGAGGTCGGCGGTGTCCACCAGCCGGGCGCCCGCCGGCGCGGTGTCCAGCAGCTCGCGGGGCACCAGCGCACCGGCGTAGAGGCAGACCGGGGACGACGCGATCAGCCGCGCGGCCCGCACGGTGACCAGGTCGGCGGCCCCCGGCCCTGCCCCGATGAAGTGGACGGTCATCGGGTCACGCTCCAGATCGTCACGGGCATGGCGGGCTTCCAGCCGGTGAAGCCGCCGACCGGCTGGGCCTGCGCGACCGACAGCCGGGTCAGCGAGCCGCCGCAGCGGCCGTGCCACTCGGCGAGCACCGCCTCGCTCTCCACCGTCACCGCGTTGACCACCAGCCGGCCGCCCGGGGCGAGCACCTCCCAGACGGTGTCCAGCAGCAGCGGCGTCGTCGCGCCGCCCCCGACGAAGACGGCGTCCGGCTGGGGCAGCCCGAGCAGCGCGGCTGGCGCCTCTCCCTCGACCACCTGCAGGTCGGGGACGCCGAGCCGCTCGGCGTTCCGGCCGATCCGCTGGGCGCGGACCGGGTCGGACTCCACCGCGACCGCCCGGCACGAGGGGTGCACCCGCATCCACTCGATGCCGATCGAGCCGGCCCCCGCCCCGACGTCCCAGAGCAGCTGGCCGGGCAGCGGGGCGAGCCGGGAGAGCGTCACCGCCCGGACGTCGCGCTTGGTCAGCTGCCCGTCGGAGGAGTAGGCGTCGTCCGGCAGGCCCGGGACGGTCGGCAGCGGCACGGCGCCCGGGTCGGCGACCACCTCGACGGCGGTGAGCACCAGCGGGTCGGTCTCCGGGTGCGGCCACCCGGCGGCGGTGCCGGTGAACCGGCGCTGGGCGGGGCCGCCGAGCTGGGCCAGCGCGGTGAGCCGGCTGGCGCCGGAGCCCGACCCGGCGAGCAGGGCGGCGAGCTCCGCCGGCGTCCGGGTGTCCGAACCCAGCACCAGCAGCCGCCGGCCAGGAGTGGCGTGCGGCAGGACCAGCGAGACCGGCCGGCCGACGACGGAGACCACCGTCGTCTCCTCCACCGCCCAGCCCAGCCGGGCGCAGGCCAGCGTCACCGACGACGGGTGCGGCACCACCTCGACGGCGTCGGCGCCGAACAGCCGGACCAGCGAGGTGCCGACACCGGAGAGCATCGGGTCACCGCTGGCGAGCACGACGACGCGGCGCTCCGGGTGGGCCGCGGGCAGGTCGGCCAGGGCGGGACCCATCGGCGAGGGCCAGGGCACCCGCTCGGCGACGACGTCCGGAGGCACCAGCCCCAGCTGCCGGGCGCTCCCCCGCAGCACCGCCGCCCCCGAGATCGCCTGTCGGGCGGCCGGGGAGAGCCCGTCCCAGCCGTCTGCCCCCACGCCGACGACGGTGACGGAGAAACCGCTCATGCGGGCAGGTCACCCTCGGGACCGGCGGCCTCGGCCAGCAGCCGCTCGCGCAGGTCGGCGGGCAGCCGGTCGACGTAGACGGTGCCGTCGAGGTGGTCGACCTCGTGCTGGAGGCAGCGCGCGGCCATGCCGGTCGCCTCGATCGCGGTCGGCTGACCGTGCACGTCGACACCGTCGACCCGGGCGCGGAAGGCACGCTCCAGTTCGGCGTACGGGCCCGGCACCGAGAGGCAGCCCTCCTCGGTCAGCTCGACCGGCGGCTCGTCCCCGACCGGGTCGAGCACGGTGAGCACCGGGTTGACGACGTAGCCGATGACGTCCTCGCCGTCGGCGTCCGGGCAGTCGATGACGAACACCCGCGCGTCGACGCCGATCTGGTTGGCCGCCAGCCCGACCCCGTCGGCGGCGGTCATGCTGGCGAACATGTCCAGGACCAGGTGCCGCAGCCCCCGGTCGAACTCGGTCACCGGGGCACACGGCCGGTGCAGCACCGGGTTGCTGCCGTAGGTGACGATCGGCCGGGCGACGCCGTCGTAACGGCCGGGCAGGCGCATGACCGTCGATCCTAGGGAGTGCCCCCGCTGCCTACAGTGACCGCGATGCGCACCCGGCCCGCTCCGATCGCCGCCGGGCTCGCCCTCGGCGCCCTCGCCGACCTGCTGCTCGCCGACCCGCGCCGCGGGCACCCGGTGGCCGGTTTCGGCCGGGCGGCCGCCGCGCTGGAGCGCCGGGTCTGGCGCGACTCGCGCGCCGCAGGGGCCGGCTACACCACCGTCTGCGTCGGGACGGCGACCGCGCTGGGCGCCGTGCTGCACCGGGCGACCGCCGACCGGCCGGTCGCCCGGACCCTGGTGACCGCCGGAGCCACCTGGGCCGTGCTCGGCGGCACCTCGCTGGGCCGGGCGGCGGACACCATGGCGGGGCACCTGGCCACCGGGGACCTGCCGGCCGCCCGGGCGCACCTGTCCACCCTGGCCGGCCGCGACCCCCGCGGTCTCGGCGAGGCGGAGCTGGTGCGGGCCACCGTGGAGTCGGTCGCGGAGAACACCTCGGACGCCGCCGTCGCCCCGCTCTTCTGGGGTGCGGTCGCCGGCCTGCCCGGGCTGCTCGGCTACCGCGCGGCCAACACCCTGGACGCGATGGTCGGGTACCGGTCGGCGCGGTACGCCCGCTTCGGCTGGGCCGCGGCGCGCTTCGACGACGTCCTGAACTGGCTGCCGGCCCGGCTGACCGCCCTGCTGACCGTGGCCGTCGCGCCGCTGGTCGGGGGGTCGCCCGCCGGCGCCTGGCGGGCCTGGCACCGGGACGGCGCCGCCCACCCGAGCCCGAACGCCGGCCGGTGCGAGGCCGCGCTGGCCGGCGCCCTGGGGCTGCGACTGGGCGGCCGCAACGTCTACGGCACCCGGGTGGAGGAGCGGCCCACGCTGGGCGACGGTCAGCCCCCCGTGCGCGGGGACATCCGCCGGGCCGTCCGGCTCTCTCGAGCGGTGTGGACGGCGGCTGCCATCCTCGCGGGGCTGAGCCGAGCGCGCCGTCGGGGCCGCTCCGCCTGACGGGGCACCCCCGGGCGGCGATGCAGCGCACCCCGGGGCTCGGAGGGCGTGGGGAAGCCAGCCGGGTCGGTGCGCGCGTGACTGGCCGGCGGGTCGGCCGGGCCCAGGCCGCCGCGCAGGGTCACCAGCAGCGTGGCGCCGGCCAGGACACCCAGCGCCACGAGCAGGCCGATCAGGACGACGAGACCAGTTCCGGGGTTCATGCCGCGACACTGGCATCGGTCAAGGTCCCGTAAAGCGGGCCAATCCGGCACAGTGGTCCCATGCCAGTCGACGCCCAGCAGGCCAGTTCGACGCACGAGGTCGCGGCGCTCATCGGGCCGGTCGCGGCCCTGCCGGGTCCCCGGTACGCCGGGCTGGCCCGGCGGGTCCGCGAGCTGGTGCTGACCGGCCAGCTGCCCGCGGGCACCCGGCTGCCTGCCGAGCGCGACCTCGCCGCGGCCCTGGACACCAGCCGGGTCACCATCGCCTCGGCCTACCGGGTGCTGCGGGAGGACGGCTGGGCGCGCACCCGGCAGGGCTCGGGCACGGTCGTCGAGGTGCCCAGCGGCGCCTCCCCCTCGGCAGGCTGGCTGCCCCGGGACGTCCCCGGACTGGTCGACCTGGCGCACGCTGCACCATCGGCCGCACCCCAGCTGGAGCCGGCCTACCAGCAGGCGTTGCGCCGGCTCCCGGCCTTCACCGCCGGCCACGGGTACGCCCCCGGTGGCCTGCCGGAGCTGCGCGCCGCGATCGCCGACCGGTTCACCGCGCGCGGCCTGCCGACCGACCCCGACCAGGTCGTCGTCACCTCCGGCGTCGGCGACGCCTCCGCGGTGGTCGCCGAGGCCCTGCTCGAGCCGGGCGACCGGGTGCTGGTGGAACACCCCAGCTACCCCGGCGCCCTGCGTCTGGTGGAGAGCGTGGGCGCGCGGCTGGTGCCGGTGCCGGTCGACGAGCGCCGTCCCGACGACCTCGTGGAGGCGGCGCACCTCGCCGCCCGGCAGAGCGGCCCACGGATGGCCGTGCTCATCCCCGACTTCACCAACCCGACCGGCGCCCGGCTGACCGCCGCCGGGCGCCGCCGGCTGGCCGCGACCCTCTGGCAGCAGGGCGTGCTGACGCTGGTGGACGAGTCGTGCGCCGAGCTGTACCTGGACGAGGGCCCGGACGGCGGCCCGCTGCCGCCGTACGCCGCCGGGCTGCCCGACACCGCGACGGTGACCGTCGGCGGGCTGGCCAAGCCGGTCTGGGGCGGGTTGCGGATCGGCTGGCTGCGCGCCGACGCCGCGCTGGCCGCTCGGCTGAGCGCGGTGCTGGGGCGGCGTCAGCTCTCCGTCGGCCTGCTGGACCAGCTCGCGGCGACGACCCTCGTGCAGGACCTGGACGCCGTGCTGACCTGGCGGCGCGACCAGCTGCGCACCCAGCGGGACGCCCTGCTGGCCGCGCTGGCCGCCCGGCTGCCCCAGTGGCGGGTGCACCCGCCGTCGGGCGGGCTCTCCCTGTGGTGCGCCCTGCCGCCGGGGCTGAGCTCGGCCGCGCTCACCGCGGGAGCGGCCCCGCGGGGCGTCCTGCTGGCCGAGGGGCGGGTCTTCGGCACCGGGCACGCCTTCGACGACCACCTACGGCTCCCGTTCACCCGGCCGGCCGACGAGCTGTGCGCCGCGGTCGACGTGCTCGCGTCCCTCGCCGGGACCCTGAGCCTGGCAGGCCGTCACCCGACGACTCCGGCGCCCACCGTCATCTGAGTGATCGGGCCGTCACCCCAGGTCAGACCCGCCCGTGGCTCTTTCGATGGGCTGGGGCAGGAGTGCGCGGCGTGCACACGAGCGGTAACTTCTCGGGCACTGGAGCGGTCGGGCCTGCGGGCTCGATGGGTCGCCCGGGTCAAGCCAACGGCTCGACGACCTCCACCGGAGCAACCGGTGCGCCAGCAGAGAAACCGGCTGATGCCATGTCGCCCTCCGCCCTCCACCGCCACCCCGCAGCCCCGACCCCGAGCGGGGCGACCGGCCCGGTCCACCGCGCGCTCCACGCGGTCGACTCCGACGTCGCCCGACTGACCGGCCGCTTCCATGGTGACCTGGCCACCGAGCAGTGGTGGTGGTCCCCGGAGCTGCACGCCCTCTACGGCATGCCGGACGGCTCGACCCTGCCCGGTGCCCAGCTCCTCCTCGCCCACGTGCACCCGGCCGACCGCCCCGGCGTCCAGGAGGCCCTCGCCGTCGCCTGCACCACCGGCGCCGCCGTCACCCGCGAGCACCGCGTGGTGCGCGCCGACGGCGAGCAGCGGACGGTCGTGCTCGCCTGCGAGCCGGAGACCGACGCGTCCGGCGCGGTGGTCGCCCTGGCCGGCCTCGTCGTCGACATCACCGAGGGCCGCCCGCCCCAGCCCGCCGACGAGCACGTGCACCAACTGGAGACCGAGGTCGAGCAGCTGCGCAGCGCGATGGCCAGCCGAGCGGCCATCGAGCAGGCCAAGGGCGTCCTGATGCTGCTCATGAGCTGCGGTGACCAGGTCGCGTTCGACCTGCTGGCGCACATCTCCAGCCACACCCACCGCAAGGTGCGCGACGTGGCCGTCGCGATCGTCGACTCGGCCAGCGGCCGCCACCCGCTGCCCGACGACGTCCGCGAGATCCTGCACGACGCGTCCCCGCCCGGCCGCTCCGTCTGAGCGCACCCGCTCGTCCCCGGCCGGCGGTCGTCGGAGAAGATGCCGGGACCCGCGTCACGCAGGCCGGGACGAGGAAGGGGGACTGCGGCGTGTTCTACCTGCTCGTCCGGTTCGTGCTCCGGCCGCTGTTCGTCCTCGCCTTCCGGCCCAAGGTCACCGGCCGGGCCAACGTCCCCCTCACCGGCCCGGTCATCCTGGCCAGCAACCACCTCTCCTTCATCGACAGCTTCGCCATCCCGTTGATGGCGCCGCGCAAGGTCGGCTACCTGGCCAAGTCCGAGTACTGGCACGGCCCGGGCATCGGTGGCTGGCTCACGCGCACGCTGTTCACCGCACTGGGCGCGCTGCCGGTCGAGCGACAGGAGGCCCGGGCCGCCCAGGCGACGCTGGACACCGCGCTCGGGGTGCTGCAGGCCGGGGAGGGGTTCGGCGTCTACCCCGAGGGCACCCGGTCCCGCGACGGCCGGCTCGGCCGCGGCAAGACCGGCGTGGCCTGGCTGGCGCTGACCGCCGACTGCCCCGTGGTGCCGGTGGCGGTGCACGGCACCGACAAGGTCCAGCCGATCGGCGCGAAGTGGCCGCGCCCGCACCGGGTGCGGGTCACCTTCGGGGAGCCGCTGACCTTCCCCGAGCACCGGGGCCTGGCGGGCAAGGGCAAGGCGCGGCGCGAGGTCACCGACCGCGTGATGGAGGCGATCGCGGACCTCTCCGGCCAGGAGAAGGCCGGCTGGTGAGCCCCCACCGCACCACCCCCGTGATGATCATCGGCATCCGGCGCCCCACCGGCGTGTCGGCGACCGTTCGCCGATGATCGACGCGAGCCATCCGTGACGGTCGGCCGGGACGGCTGGTCGCGGAGCGACCCCATGGGTGGTGCGCTGCTCGTCGCGGGCACGACCTCCGACGCCGGCAAGTCCGTGGTCACCGCCGGCATCTGCCGCTGGCTGGTGCGCCAGGGCGTGTCGGTCGCGCCGTTCAAGGCGCAGAACATGAGCAACAACTCGATGGTCACCGCCGACGGCTCCGAGATCGGCCGCGCCCAGGTGATGCAGGCCGCCGCCGCCCGGGTGGAACCCGAGGCCGCGATGAACCCGGTGCTGCTCAAGCCGGGCGGGGAGAACGCCAGCCAGGTCGTCGTCCTCGGCAAGCCCGTCGCCGACGTGACCGCGCTGTCCTACCGGCCGATGAAGGCAGCGTTGCTGGAGCAGGCGCTGGCCTGCCTGGCCGACCTGCGCTCCCGGTTCGACGTGGTGGTCTGCGAGGGCGCCGGCTCCCCCACCGAGATCAACCTGCGCGCCGACGACATCGCCAACATGGGCCTGGCCACCGCCGCCGGGCTGCCCGTGGTGGTGGTCGGCGACATCGACCGGGGCGGGGTGTTCGCCGCCCTCTACGGCACCGTGGCGCTGATGCCCCCGGCCGACCAGGCGCTGGTCGCCGGGTTCCTGGTCAACAAGTTCCGCGGCGACGTCCGGCTGCTGGCCCCGGGTCTGGACCAGCTCGCCGCGCTCACCGGCCGGCCGACGCTGGGGGTGCTCCCCTGGCGCAGCGGCCTGGAGATGGACGTCGAGGACTCCCTGGGCGTCGACGCCGTCCGCGCCCCCGCCGGCCCGCCGCACGGGGAGGACGTGCTGCGGGTGTCGGTCGCCCGGCTGCCCCGGCTGTCCAACTTCACCGACCTGGATGCGCTGGCCACCGAGCCCGGCGTGCTGCTGCGCTACGCCACCCGCCCCGAGGAGCTCGCCGACGCCGACCTGGTGGTGCTGCCCGGGACCCGGTCCACCGTCGCCGACCTGCAGTGGCTGCGGGAGACCGGGCTGGCCGACGCCGTCGCCCGGCGGGCCGCCGAGGGCCGCCCGGTGCTCGGCATCTGCGGCGGCCACCAGATGCTGGCCCGCACGATCAGCGACGACGTCGAGTCCCGGGCCGGCGTCGTCCCCGGGCTCGGGCTGCTGCCGGCCGACGTGACCTTCGCCCGGGAGAAGACCCTGGGCCGGCCGACCGGTTCCGCCCTGGGTGAGCCGGTCCGCGGGTACGAGATCCACCACGGCGTGGTGCGCCTGGACGACGGCGCCGAGCCGTTCCTGGACGGCGCCCGCGCCGGCTCGGTCTTCGGGACGACGTGGCACGGGGCCCTGGAGTCCGACGGCTTCCGCCGAGCCTTCCTCACCGAGGTCGCCCGGATCGCCGGCCGGCGGTTCACCGTGGCCCCCGACACGGACTTCGCGCACCAACGCGAGGCCCGGCTCGACGCACTCGGCGACCTGATCGCCGAGCACGCGGACACCGACGCGCTGTGGCGGTTGGTCGAGTCCGGGCCACCGGCGGGGCTCCCGGTGCTGGCCAGCGGGCTCAGCCCGCGCTGACCCGGGCCCGCACCTCGTCGGGCCACGGCACCGGCCGACCGTCGGTGGTCGCCACGTACGTGGTCTGCACGGTGCAGCAGACCCGCTCGCCCACCCGCACGGTGAGCAGGAGCGTCAGGCTGGTGCGGCCCAGCTTCGTCAGCTCGGCGTCGACCGCGACCGTGTCGCCGTACCGGGCCGAGGAGCTCCAATCCAGCGCGGTGGCCTTGACGAGGTACTCGACGCCCGAGGCGTCCAGCGCCCCGTGCGGGACCCCGACCGTTCCCCACCAGGCGGTGACCGCCTCGTCGGCCCAGGTCAGGTAGTGGGCGTTGAAGACGACGCCCTGCTGGTCGCACTCGACGAACCGGACCGGAGCACTCCACACCGCAGGCACGAGGGGGCAGGTTACCGACCACCTCCGGCGGCCCGGCCGTTACCGTCGGGGCCGTGACTGCCGCCCCCGACACCACCGCTGCCGACCTCGAGGTGCTGGCCGGCTACCGGACCCCGTCCCAGCTGGTGCTCGACAAGGTCATCGACCGGGTCGACGAGCACTGCCGGGCCTTCATCAGCCGGTCGCCGTTCGCCACGCTGGCGACCGCCGACGCCGAGGGGTGGCCGGACGTCTCCCCGCGCGGCGGTGAGCCTGGCTTCGTGCACGTGCTCGACGAGCACCGCCTGGCGCTGCCCGACCGGCAGGGCAACAACCGGGTCGACGGCCTGCGCAACCTGGCCGCCAACCCGCGGGCGGCGCTGCTGTTCTTCGTGCCCGGCTGCGAGGAGACGCTGAAGGTCTACGGGACGACGTCGCTGGCCGGCGCCGGCGACCTGGGCATCGACTTCACCGAGTTCGGCCGCGAGCCCCGCTCCGTGCTGGTCGTGCAGGTGGAGCGGGCCTACTTCCAGTGCGGCAAGGCCGTGATGCGCTCGCGGCTGTGGGACCCCTCGGCCCAGGTCGACCGCTCGACGATGACGCCGTTCGGCCAGGTGCTGAAGGACCACTGCGCGCTGGAGACCCCGCTGCCCGACGACGCGACGATCCGCGCGGACCTCGCCCGGGAGCTCTAGCTCCTGTCGGTGGCCGGGTGCAGCATGCCCGGCATGGCACACACCTTCCAGGTCACCGTCGACTCGGTCGCGCCCCACCCGCTCGCCGACTGGTGGGCCGAGGCCCTGGGCTGGGATCGAGAACCCACCGACGAGGCCTTCATCCGCCGCATGGTCGACGCCGGCCTCGCGACCGAGGCCGACACCATGCAGCACGACGGCCAGCTCGTCTGGACGGCCGGCGCGGCGATCAACCACCCCACGGGCGGGGCGCCGCGGGTGCTGTTCCAGCTGGTCCCCGAACCGAAGACGGTGAAGAACCGGGTGCACCTGGACGTGGCTGTGGGCGCGGAGGCCGTGGACGCCGAGGTGGCGCGGCTGACCGCGCGTGGGGCCACCGTGCTGCACGAGGGGCAGCAGGGTCCGCACCGCTGGGTGACGATCGCCGACCCG
Organism: Modestobacter sp. VKM Ac-2979; assembly: GCF_026967995.1. Taxonomy (NCBI): domain Bacteria; kingdom Bacillati; phylum Actinomycetota; class Actinomycetes; order Geodermatophilales; family Geodermatophilaceae; genus Modestobacter; species Modestobacter sp. VKM Ac-2979. Next base: position 423,543 of record NZ_JAPVBO010000006.1, on the reverse strand, counting down.
GAGGGCAACGAGTTCTGCCTCACTTGACCGCGGGCCCCTGCTGAGCCCGCGGAACCGGGAGCACGGGGTCGTCCGTCAGTCGGTGCGGTGTTCCCGCTCGGCCTTGCGGTCGGCCACGGCGCGCTGGGCCAGCAGGCGCCGCCGCTCGTTGCGGCGCTGTCGGTCCGGCGTCCGGTAACGGGCGTCCTCGACCAGCTGCCAGGCGGCGAGGGCGCTCGCGCGCACCGCCGGTGGCACGAGCATCTCCGCCGGGTGCACCGGCTCGACCATGGCCATCTCTCGACCCTCTTCCCCCATGGCGACCGGATCGTGTCGCCGTCAGGAGTGTGACCCGGCAGCCCGCGAGTGAAGCGTTGTCGTGACCACTTCGCAGCATTCTCGGCACCATCTGTCACAGAAGTCACACGCGTGTCGTCTGCACGGCGGTGCGCGCGGCCGAACCGCCGACGGGCTCCGGCGTGTCCTCGCCCGGCGCGTCGCGGTGGCCATCGCCTACCGTGCCGAGGGTGGCGGGCAGCAACTGGCGGAGAACACTCGAGCGACTGGTGGGCGTCGTCGTCCAGGAGGGTGCGCGGAGTCTCCGGCGGGGCGACCGGGCGCGCAGGCGTCCCGACGACCACTCCCCGGCTCGCCCCGAGTGGGCCACACCGGGCGCCGAGCTCCCCGCCCGGGCACCGCTCCCCCCGGCGGGGCCGCCCCGGCGCGTGCACCTGGCGACCGACTACACCGGACCGCTGGAACTGGACTACGCGCCGCGGGCCGACGGCCGTCCCGACCCGGGCGAGGTCATCTGGACCTGGGTGCCCTTCGACGAGGGCGACGGCCGCGGCAAGGACCGGCCGGTGCTGGTCGTCGGTCGCGACGGCGACGCGCTCCTGGGTCTCATGCTGACCAGCAAGGACCACGACCGGGACGCCGCCGACGAGGCCCGGCACGGCCGGCACTGGGTCGACGTGGGCAGCGGCGCGTGGGACCGGCAGGGCCGGCCCAGCGAGGCGCGGATCGACCGGGTCCTGCGGATCGACCCCAGCGACGTCCGGCGCGAGGGCGCGGCGCTGGGCCGTGCCCAGTTCGACCAGGTCGCCGTCGCGGTGCGCCGGCTGCGCGGCTGACGGCGGGACCCGTCAGCCGGCGTCGTCGTCCGGCTGGGTGCGGGACCGCAGGTGGTAGACCCCTGCGGAGTCGGTCAGCGACCGCAGGTCGTACCGGTGCACCACCTTCGGCCCGCCGTGCAGGTGGGTGTGGGTGATCGTCGGCAGCGGCTCACCGTGCCGGGCCTCGCGGACCTCGACCCGACCGTCGAGCGGGCCGCCGACGAACAGCAGCACGGCGCCCTCGTCCTCGGGGGTGCCGGTCGCGGCCGTGTCGTTCTCGGACAGCGCGGTCCTCCTCGCTCGGTGCCAGTGCCCCGCCGGGTGGCGGCCCCGACCAGGGTAGGCACCGAGGAGCCGCTCGTCCCGTAGCGCTGGCGGTCAACCGCCGGCGATCGGGCGTGATCCGTGCCGCGTCCAGACCTCGTGACCGGCCGCCGACGCCGCCGCGACCAGGGGCACGAACAACAGCGCGCCCGCCAGTCCCCACAGCAGTCCACCGGCCGTCACCGCGATCAGGACCATGGCCGCGTTGATCGGCAGCCGGCTCTTCATCACGTAGGGCTCGACGACGTCGTTGCCGAGCTGCTGGACGAGCACGACCAGGCCCAGCACGAGCGCGGCGGTGCCGAGGCCCTCGGCGCCGTAGGCGACCAGGACGGCCACCGCCCCGGCGACGAAGGCGCCGATGGTGGGGATGTAGGAGGCGACGAACTGCAGCGCGGCCAGGGTGAGCGCCAGCGGGATGCCGAGCAGCAGCAGACCGAGCCCGATGCCGACCGCGTCGAACAGGGCCACGATGGTCAGCCCCCGCACGTAGGCACCCACCGTGCCCCACGCCGCCCGGCCGCCCGCGTCGACGTCCTCCCGGACCCGGCCGCCGAACTTGCCGAGCAGCCACTGCCACATGCCCGGGCCGCTGGTCAGGAACAGGAACGCCAGTGCCAGGGCGAGGAAGACGCCGAGGAGGGCCTCGAGGAGCGTCTGCGCCGGCCCGACCAGCGCGCCGACGGCGGAGCCGCCCTGCCCTCCGCCGCCCACCAGGTCACCGATCGAGGGCATCGACATGCCGAAGCGTTCCGAGAACTGGGTGGACACCCGGTCCAGGGCGTCGCGGAGCTGGGGCAGCTGCGAGGCGACCCGGGCGCTGAGGCCGAGCAGCGCGCCGACCAGCACCACCAGGAGCAGCAGCACGGCCGCACCGGCGGAGACCCACCGCGGCACGCCTCGCCTGCTGGCCCACTGCACCGCAGGTGCGGCCACCCCGGCGAGCAGCAGCGCGGTCAGCACGGCGACGAGCACCAGGGTGAGCTTCACGGCCAGCCCGGCGAGCAGCCAGACCAGGACCGCGAGCACGAGCAGCCGCCCGCCCACGGCGGCTGTGCGCACCAGCCAGGCGGGGGCGGCCCGGTCATCGAGGTCGGATCGGGGTTCCTCAGCTGCCATGCACCAGGACATGCCACGTCTGCGCCGCCTGACACATGGCGACCGCGGATCGTTGCCGAGCAGCGGCTACCCCGGTCGCTGTCCCCGACCCAGCCAGCGAGCGAGCAGCGGTGCGGAGAAGAGCATCACGAACAACCGCAGCACCTGGACCGCGAGCACGAACGTCGCGTCGGCACCGCTGCCGGTCGCCGTGGCGAGCACCGCGTAGAGCCCGCCCGGCGTGGTGGCCAGGTACCCGTCGAGCGCACTCACCCCGGCGGTGCGGGACAGCACCACCCCCAGCCCGGCACAGGCGACGACCGCGCCGACGATGAGCACGATCGCCAGGGGCAGCGTCCGGCGGACCAGCCGCAGGCTCGCCCGGGTGAACCCCAGGCCCACCTGCAGTCCGATCGCCAGGAAGCCGGCCGCCTCCACCAGCGGCGGCACGGTGGCCCCCTGCGACAGCCCGGTCACGTCGAGGACGGCGGCCACCGTCAGCGGACCCAGCAGTGCACCCACCGGCAACCGGCTCACCCGGCCGAGCAGCACCCCGACGACCACGCAGACCACGGTGAACAGCAGCCCGGCGGGCCAGCCGGGGCCCTCGTCGGCCCTCGTCGCCGCACCGCCCGAGGCGCCGTAGACCGTGGTGGCCACGATCGGCATCGCGGTCACGATCAGCAGCACCCGCAGGTACTGCAGGACGGCGACCACCTGCGCGTCGGCGCCCAGGTCCCGGGCCATCGCGGTGATCCCGGAGGCGCCGCCGGCGATCATCGCGAACGCGCCGGTGACCGGGCTGATGCCGGGCTGCAGCCGCATCAGCTGCCCGGCGACCAGGCTGACGGCGAGCGTGGCGACGGTGATCAGCAGCACCGGCAGCCAGTGGTCGGCGACCGTGCGCAGCGTGTCGGCCTGGATCAGCGCGCCGATCGAGACCCCGATGACCGCCTGCGCGCCGGTGCCGGCCGGCCGCGGGAGCGCCAGCGGTGTCGAGCCGAGCAGCGCCCGCCCCAGCCCGGCCACCAGGCCGCCGAACAACGCGGCGGAGGGCACGGCGAGGAGGTCGAGTGCCAGGGTGGCGCCGATCCCGACGAGGAGGACCACGGTCCAGTCGAGCACCCGCCGCCATCGCCCCCGTGCCACGCCGGGCACTCTGCCCGACCCCCTCGGCTCCCTTTCCGGGACCCGCCCTGAGCTGGCGAAGGGCAGAGGGAAGGCGGTCTTTCTTCAGACGCCGGCGATGCGGCGGAGTTCGGCGACGTGGGCGTCGAACGCCGCCCGGCCCGCCTTGGTGAGCGCCAGGCTGGTGCGCTGGCGGGAGGCGATGGTCGCCTTGCGCACCTGCACGTAGCCCGCCTCCTCCAGCTGTTTGACGTGCTTGGAGAGCACCGAGTCGCTGACCTGCACCGCGTCCCGGACGGCGGCGAACTCCATCGTGTCGACGGCGGCCAGCAGCCCGCAGATCTGCAGCCGGGGCGGTGCGTGGACGACGGCGTCGAACCGCGGCTCGACGGCGGTCACCGCCCGGCCCGCAGGCCTGCGACGTAGATCCGGGTCACCCAGCGCGAGCTCAGGGCGACCCCGATGCCGAGCGCCACGCCGGCGACGACCATCGCGCCGCGTACGTCGAGCAGGAACTCAGCAGCGGCGCCGATGGCCATGGCACCGAGGCAGCCGACCAGCCACCAGCGTGTCGCCCGGCGGACCCGGTTTTGGACCGGGCCGACCTCGCGCGCGTCCCACCAGACCCCGGTGATCCGCCGGTACGTGGCCTCTAGAGCGCGCACCCCGGCCAGGAAGACCAGCAGCGCCGCGCCGATCACCAAGCCGCTGTGGGTGGAGTAGCTGCTGATGAACCCCGCGAAGAGGAGTCCCAGTGCGCCGTCCCACCACCACGGCTGGACGATCCGCTCGGCGAGCGCCACTTGGTCGGCCTCGAGCGCGGCGAGCTGGGCCGTGGCGGCGTCCCGCTCGGTGGCCGACGGGATGGGGTCCGCCCGGGCGCGGTCCTCACCCATCACAGCTCGCCCCGGAGCTCGGCGATGTAGATCCGGGACCACCACCGGCTGATGAACGCGATGCCGACCCCGAGGACCACGCCGGCCACCGCCATCGCGCCGCGGACGTCCAGGAGCAGCTCCAGCACCATGGCCGGCGCCAGGACCGCCAGGCTGCAGACGATCCACACCCGCCACGCACGCCGGGTCGGACCGGGCCGGTCGCCGCTGACCCACGTGCCGGTGAGGCGCCGGTACACCGACATCAGCCAGCGCGTGCCCGCGCCGAAGAGGGGGATGGCCACCAGCGGACCCCAGGGGAACCACAGCGAGTAGGACGCGAAGAAGGCGAAGGTCATCAGCCCCAGCAGCGCGTCGTACCACCAGGGCTGCATCGCCCGGTCGGCCAGCGCAGCCCGGTCCGACTGCAGCGCCGCGAGCTGCGCGGCCGCCGCCTCTGGGCCGGTCACCGGCCCATCCGCCTGGGACTCGCCGCCGTTCACAGCTCGCCCCGGAGCTCGGCGATCCAGCGACGGGTCCACCAGCGGCTCAGCAGGGCGAGCGCGAGGCCGAGGACGGCGCCGGCGACGGGCATGGCCCACAGCTGGCCGTGGTCCTCCGCCAGCACCATCGCCGGTACCGACACGACCAGGGCCAGCGGCACCCAGGTGAGCCAGGCCTTGCTGTCCGGGTACACCCAGACGCCGGTGCGCCGCTGGTAGCTCCACGCCAACGCGCAGAGGCCCAGCGCGAAGACGAGCACCGCCATCGCGCGCACCCAGGAGGTCTCGATCACGTAGGAGGCGAGGAAGCCGAAGAGCAACAGCCCCGACGCCACGTCGTGCCACCAGGGCTGCATCACGCGATCAGCCAGCGCCGCCCGGTCGGCCTGCAGGGCGACCAGCTGGGCGGCGGCGTCCCCCCGGTCGATCCCGTCTCTTTCCATGCCGGAAAGACTGCCGCATCACTTTCCACTTCGTCAAGAGACACGCCCCTGTCCTCACCCGGGGTGCGCGTGGTCGAATGACGCTCCAACTGCGACGGCAGTGGAGGAAGCCCGGTGCGACCCCGGCGCGGTCCCGCCACTGTGACCCGGTCCCGACCGGGGAGTCAGGAACTCCCGCCGTCGCTTCCTGCCACCTCCGGGCGTGGACACCCGGGGAGAGGACCTGTGGTCTGCTGATGACCTATCCCTTCGGCGCCGTCGTCGGCATGGACGACATGCGACTGGCGCTGCTGCTCAACGCCGTCTCCCCCGCCGTGGGTGGAGTGCTGGTGCGCGGCGAGAAGGGCACGGCGAAGTCCACGACGGTGCGCGCCCTGGCCGCCGTCCTGCCCCCGGTCGACGTCGTCGCCGGCTGCCGCTTCGCCTGCGACCCCGCCGCCCCCGACCCGGAGTGCCCGGACGGCCCGCACTCCGCCGACGACCGCCCCGTCACCCGCCCGGCCCGCCTCGTCGAGCTGCCGGTCGGCGCCTCGGAGGACCGGCTGGTCGGCTCGCTGGACCTGGAGCGTGCGCTCACCGAGGGCGTGAAGTCCTTCGAGCCTGGGCTGCTGGCCGGCGCGCACCGCGGCGTCCTGTACGTCGACGAGGTCAACCTGCTGCACGACCACCTGGTCGACCTGCTGCTGGACGCCGCCGCCCTGGGCCGGGCCTACGTCGAGCGCGAGGGCGTCTCGGTGCGGCACGCCGCCCGCTTCCTGCTGGTCGGCACCATGAACCCGGAGGAGGGCGAGCTCCGCCCCCAGCTGCTGGACCGGTTCGGGCTCACCGTCGAGGTGGCCGCCCCCCGGGACGCCGACCTGCGCGCCGAGGTGGTCCGCCGCCGGTTCGGCTACGACGCCGACCCGGCCGCCTTCGCCGCCGCCTGGGCCGTCTCCGAGCGTGAGCTGGCGGCCCAGATCGCCGCGGCCCGCGCCCTGCTGCCCAGCGTGGTGCTGAGCGACGCCGCGCTCCGCCAGGTCACCAGCGTCTGCGCCGCCTTCGACGTCGACGGCCTGCGCGCCGACCTAGTCACCGCCCGCGCCGCGATCGCGCACGCCGCCTGGTGCGGCCGCACCGACGTCACCGAGGACGACGTCCGGGTCGCCGCCCGGCTCGCCCTCCCGCACCGCCGCCGGCGCAACCCCTTCGACGCCCCCGGCCTCGACGACGACACCCTGGACCAGGCCCTCGCCGACTCCCGCCCCGACGACGACCCGGACGACGACCCCACCCCACCCGAGGGCACCGACCCCACCGACGGACCAGACGACGGCAGCCCTCCCCCGGGCGACGGCTCCCCCGACCACCAGGATGGCCATTCCGGTGGTGCTGAGGGTGAGTCGGCGCCGGCTCCGGAGGACGGCGGGGCGGCGGACGAGCAGCCGCCGACGACGGCGCCGCGGGGTGAGGGCGGCGGGCACACCGACGCCGCGCCCGCCCCGGAGAAGGCCGCCGTCGCCCCGGACGCCGCGTTCCGGGTGCAGCGGCTGGAGGTCCCCGGCATCGGTGCGGGCGCGGCGGGCCGGCGATCGAAGGCGCGCAGCGAGCGCGGCCGGGTGGTCGGCTCCCGCCGTCCCGAGGGCAGCGTCACCAAGTTGCACCTGGTCGACACCGTGCTGGCCGCGGCACCGCACCAGCGGGCCCGCGGCCGCACCGGCGCCGGGCTGCGCCTGCAGCACGAGGACCTGCGCCAGGCGACGCTGGAGGGCCGGGAGGGCAACCTCGTTCTCTTCGTGGTCGACGCCAGCGGCTCGATGGGCGCCCGCTCCCGGATGGCCGCGGTGAAGGGCGCCGTCCTCTCGCTGCTGATGGACGCCTACCAGCGCCGGGACAAGGTCGGGCTGATCACCTTCCGCGGCGGGGACGCCGAGCTGACCCTGCCGCCGACCTGGTCGGTGGAGGCCGCGGCCGCCCGGCTGACCAGCCTGCCCACCGGCGGGCGCACGCCGCTCGCCGCGGGGCTGTTGCGGGCGCACGAGACGCTGCGTCTGGAGCGGGTCCGCGACCCGCAGCGCCGTCCGCTGCTCGTCGTCGTGACCGACGGCCGGGCGACCGGTCCGCGCGGCGGTGACCACCTCTCCGACGCCCGACGGGCCGCCGGCCTGCTGGCCGCGGCCGGGACGGCGAGCGTCGTCGTCGACTGCGAGTCCGGGCCGGTGCGGCTGGGACTGGCCGCGTCGCTGGGCACGGCGCTGGGCGCACAGACGATGCGGCTCGAGGAGCTCGGCGCGGAGTCGCTGGTCCGCACGGTGCGAGAGGCCGCCTGATGCCGCAGGGGCAGGTGACCGCGGTCCCGGTCGACGGGCTGACCACCCGGCAGCGCCGCAACCGGCCGCTGCTCGCGGTGCACACGGGCGAGATGAAGGGCAAGTCCACCGCCGCCTTCGGGATGGCGATGCGGGCGTGGAACCAGGGCTGGTCGATCGCGGTCTACCAGTTCGTCAAGAGCGCCAAGTGGAAGGTCGGCGAGGAGAACGCGCTGACCGCACTGGGCCGGGTGCACGAGACCACCGGCGAGGGCGGCCCGGTGGTCTGGCACAAGATGGGCTCGGGCTGGTCCTGGTCCCGCAAGCACGGCGACGAGACCGACCACGCCGGTGACGCCGCCGAGGGCTGGGCGCAGATCAAGCGCGACCTGGCCGCCGAGGCGCACCGCTTCTACGTGCTCGACGAGTTCACCTACCCACTGAAGTGGGGCTGGGTCGACATCGAGGACGTCGTCGAGACCCTGACGAACCGGCCGGGCAGCCAGCACGTCGTCATCACCGGGCGGAACGCCCCGCCGGCGCTGATCGAGGCCGCCGACCTGGTCGTGGAGATGACCAAGGTCAAGCACCCGATGGACGCCGGCCAGAAGGGCCAACGGGGGATCGAGTGGTGACCCGCCCGTCCTGTCCGACAGAAATGGCCATTTCTGTCGCTCCTTGTCGACCGTCACGTCCCCACCCGGGGACAGAAATGGCCATTTCTGTCGCGGTGGGGGTCGGGCGATGACCACCATCCCGCGGATCGTGGTGGCGGCGCCGTCGTCGAACGCCGGCAAGACGTCGATCACGACCGGGCTGATCGCTGCGCTCACCAACCGTGGGCTCTCCGTGAGCCCGCACAAGGTCGGCCCCGACTACATCGACCCGGGCTACCACGGTCTCGCCGCCGGCCGCCCGGGTCGCAACCTGGACAAGTGGCTGGTCGGCGACGACCGGATCACCCCGCTGTTCCTGCACGGCTCGCGGGGCGCCGACGTCGCGGTGGTCGAGGGCGTGATGGGGCTGTTCGACGGCGCCGCACACGCCAGCGTCGAGCCCGGCTACGGCTCCACCGCCCAGGTCGCCGCGCACCTGCAGGCCCCGGTGGTGCTGGTCGTCGACGCGGCGTCCCAGGCCCGCAGCGTGGCCGCGCTGGTGCACGGGTTCGCCACCTTCGACCCGACGGTGCGGATCGGCGGCGTCGTCCTCAACCGGGTCGGCAGCGACCGGCACGAGGCGATCCTGCGCGAGGCGCTGGGCACGGCCGGGGTGCCGGTGCTCGGTGCGGTCCGCCGGATCGCGGAGCTGCAGACGCCGTCCCGGCACCTGGGCCTGGTGCCGGCCGCCGAGCGGTCGGCGGAGGCGGTGCGCACCGTGCGCGCGCTGGGCGCGGTCGTCGAGTCCAGCATCGACCTGGACGCCGTCCTGCGGCTGGCCCGCACCGCGCCGGACCTCACCGGCGAGCCGTGGGACCCGGCCGCCGAGGTGACCCCGGTCGAGGGCCGCCCGGTCGTTGCGGTGGCCGGCGGCCCGGCGTTCACCTTCGGCTACGCCGAGACCGCCGAGCTGCTCACCGCGGCCGGCGCCGAGGTGGTGACCGTCGACCCGCTGCGGGACGGCGCACTCCCCGCGGGCACCCGGGCGCTGGTCGTCGGCGGCGGCTTCCCCGAGGTGCACGCCAGCGCGCTCAGCGCCAACGTCGGCCTGCGGACGGCGATCGCCGACCTCGCCGCCCGCGGCGGCCCGATCGCCGCGGAGTGCGCCGGGCTGCTGTACCTCTCCCAGGAGCTGGACGGCGAGCCGATGTGCGGTGTACTGCCGACGACGACGGCGATGCACCCCCGGCTCACGCTGGGCTACCGCGCGGCGGTGGCGCTCACCGACAGCGTGCTGGCCCCGGCCGGCACTCGGGTGCGCGGCCACGAGTTCCACCGCACCACCGCCGGTCCGGCCGCCGGGGCGACCCCCGCCTGGCAGTGGAACGCCGACGGGCCGGAGGGCTTCGTGACCGGCAACGTGCACGCCTCCTACCTGCACCTGAACTGGGCCGGCTCCCCCGGGATGGCCACCCGCTTCGTCGCCGCCGCCGCGCGGGTCCCCCAGGAGGTCGGGCATGCACATCGCTGAGGGGTTCCTGCCACCCGCGCACGCCATCGGCTGGACGATCGCCGCCGCCCCGTTCGTCGTGCACGGTGCCCGGGCCGTGGTCAAGGAGGTGCGCGAGAACCCGGAGTCGACCCTGCTGCTCGGCGCCGCCGGGGCGTTCACCTTCGTGCTCAGCGCGATCAAGCTGCCCTCGATCACCGGCAGCTCCAGCCACCCGACCGGCACCGGGCTGGGCGCCGTCCTGTTCCGACCACCGGTGATGGCCCTGCTCGGCACGGTGGTGCTGCTGTTCCAGGCACTGTTGCTGGCGCACGGCGGACTGACCACCCTGGGCGCCAACGCGTTCTCGATGGCGGTGGTCGGTCCCTGGGCCGGCTACGCCGTCTACCGGCTGGTCCGGCGCAGCGGGGGCGGGCTGCTCCCCGGGGTCTTCGCCGCCATGGCCGTGGCCGACCTGGCCACCTACGTGACGACGGCGCTGCAGCTGGCCTGGGCGCACCCCGACGCAGCCAGTGGCTTCGCCGGGGCGGCGGCGAAGTTCCTCTCCGTCTTCGCGTTCACCCAGGTGCCGCTGGCGATCGGCGAGGGCCTGCTCGGCGTCCTGCTGTTCCGGGTGCTGGTGGTCAACGCCCGCCCCGAGCTGGAGCGCCTCGGCGTCCTCCGCCGCACGCCGGAACCCGATCAGGCCCCGGTGGCCGAGGCCACCCCGGGTGGTGAGCGATGAGGCGGCACCTGGTCACCGCACTGCTGGTGCTGGCCGTGATCGCCCTGTTCGCCACCCCGCTGCTGCTCGACGGCGGCAGCGAGTACGCCGGCACGGACAGCCAGGCCACCGAGCTGATCGAGGACTCCGACGCCGGCTACGAGCCGTGGTTCGAGTCGGTCTTCTCCCCCGGGTCCTCCGAGATCGAGTCCGGCCTGTTCGCGATGCAGGCGGCGCTGGGCGGCGGCGTGCTGGGCTACGTGCTCGGCCGGCTGAAGGGCCGGCGGACGGCGGAGCGACAGCGCCCGACGGCGGAGGTAGCCACGCCCCCCGCGGCGCCGTGACCGGGCTGGCGATCGACGACGCCGCCTGGGCCAGTGCCTGGCGGCTGCGCTCCCCCGCCGACAAGCTGCTGCTCAGCGGAGGGCTGGTGCTCGCCGCGCTGGTGCTGCCGGCCTGGCCGGGGAGCCTGCTGGTCGGGCTGGCCGCCCTCGTCCTGGCGCTGGGCCCGGCCCGGGTGCCGGCGCGCACGTTCGGCCGCGCGGTCCGGCTGCCGCTGGCGTTCATCCTGATCGGGGCGGTGACCGCCGTCGTCCAGGTCGGGGACGGCGGCCTCGGCTGGGCACCGGACGCCGCCGCCCGGGCGGGCGGGCTGGTCGGGCACGCGGTGGCCGGCAGCGCGGCGGTGCTGCTGCTGGCGACGACGACACCGATGTCGGACCTGCTGCCGGCGCTGCACCGGATGCGGGTGCCCGACGCCGTGGTCGAGGTGGCCTCGGTGACCTACCGGATGCTGTTCGTGCTGCTCACCAGCCTGTCCACCATCCGCGAGGCGCAGGCCGCCCGGATGGGGCACGCGGGCATCCGGAACTCCTACCGCTCCTCGGGGATGCTGGCCGCCGCGGTGCTGACCCGCTCCTGGGACCGGGCCCGCCGGCTGTCCGACGGGCTGGCCGGACGCGGCATGGAGACCGGGTTGCGGGTGCTGCCGGAGGTGCTGCCCTCCTCCCGCCGGTTCGTCGCGAGCACCGTCGTCGGGCTGGCCGCCCTGGTCACCGTGAGCGTGCTGGCATGAGCCACCTGACGCTGGCGGCCGAGGGCCTGGTCGCCGGGTACGAGCGCGGCGCCCGGGTGCTGGCCGGGGCCTCGCTGACCGTGCCGCCCGGCCGCCGGCTCGCGTTGCTGGGCGCGAACGGGTCGGGCAAGACGACGCTGCTGCGCTGCCTGTCCGGGGCGCTGGCACCGGTGCGCGGCCGCATCACCCTGGACGGCGCCGAACTGCACGCCACCCGGAAGGGCCTGCGGGCGCACCGGCAGGCGGTGCAGCTGGTGCTGCAGGATCCCGACGACCAGCTGTTCAGCGCCTCGGTCGCCCAGGACGTCTCCTTCGGGCCGGTGAACCTCGGCCTGCCCGAGGACGAGGTGCGGGCGCGGGTCACCGAGGCCCTGGAGCTGCTCGCCGTGGCGCACCTGGCCGGCCGCCCGACGCACCAGCTCTCCTACGGCGAGCGGAAGCGGGTCGCCATCGCCGGCGCGGTCGCCATGCGGCCCTGCGTGCTGATGCTCGACGAGCCGACCGCCGGGCTCGACCCGACCGCGGTCGGCGAGGCACTGGCCGCACTCACCCGGCTGCAGGAGGCCGACTCGACGATCGTGATGAGCACCCACGACGTCGACCTGGCGCTGCGCTGGGCCGACGAGGTCGCCGTGGTGGTGGACGGCGGGGTGGTGCAGGGCGCACCGGACGTCGTCCTCGGCGACGACGCGCTACTGGCCCGCGCCCGGCTGGACCGCCCGTGGGCGCTCAGCGTCGGCGCCCGGCTGCAGGCCCTCGGGCTGCTGCCCGACGGCGCCCTCCCCCGGGACGCCGACGCGCTGATCGCCGCGCTCCCCGACCGCCCCGGGGTGACGGCGTGATCGTGGTGGGCATCGGCGCACGCTCCGGGGCGACCGCCGACGAGCTGCTGGCCGCCGTGGACGCGGTGCTGCCGGCTCCGGAGGGCCCCGTCCGGCTGGCCACGCTGGACAGCCGGGCCGCCGAGCCGGGGCTGCGCGAGGCCGCCGCCCGCCGCGGCTGGCCGCTGACCGGGCACCCGGCGGCCACCCTGGCCGCCGTCCCGGTGCCGGCCCCGTCGGTGCGGGTCGCCGCCGCCGTCGGCACGGCGTCGGTCGCCGAGGCCGCGGCGCTGCTCGAGGGTGGGCGGCTCGTCGTCGGCAAGACGGTGCACGGCCGGGTGACCGTCGCGGTGGCCCTCGACCCCGACCTCCGACATCACGGGGATGCCGAGGTCGGTCCCGGCCTGGTGGACCTGGCGGTGAACGTCCGCGCCGACGCTCCCCCGCCCTGGCTGCGCACCGTGCTGCACGAGGCGGTCGAGGCCAGCGCCGCGTACCCCGACCTGCGCCCCGCCCGCGCCGCCGTCGCCGCCGCGCACCGCCGCGACCCGGCCGAGGTGCTGCTGACCGCGGGGGCGGCCGAGACGTTCACGCTGGTCGCCCGGGCGCTGCGCCCCCGCCGGGCGGTCGTCGTCCACCCGTCCTTCACCGAGCCCGAGGCCGCCCTGCGCGCCGCGGGCCACCCGGTGGAGCGGCTGGTGCTGACCGCGCCGGGGTACCAACTGGACCCGGCGGCGGTCCCGGCCGACGCCGACCTCGTCGTCGTCGGCAACCCGACCAACCCGACCTCGGTGCTGCACCCCGCCGCCGACCTCGCCGCGCTGGCCCGCCCCGGGCGGGTGCTGCTGGTCGACGAGGCGTTCGCCGACACCGTGCCCGGCGAGCCGGAGTCGCTGACCGGCCGCAGCGACCTGCCCGGCCTGCTCGTGGTGCGCAGCCTGACGAAGACCTGGGGCCTGGCCGGGCTGCGGGTCGGCTACGCCCTGGGCCCGGCCGACCTGGTCGCCGCGCTGGCCGCCCAGCAACCGCACTGGCCGGTCTCGACCCCGGCGCTGGCCGCCCTGACCGCCTGCACCACCCCGGCCGCCCGGGCGGAGGCCGAGGAGGTGGCGCACCAGCTGACCGCACACCGGGCCGCGCTGCTGGCGGCGCTGCCAGCCGCGGTCGAGGTGGTCGCCGACCCGCGCTCGTCCTTCGTGCTGCTGCGGGTGCGGGAGGGCGCCCGGGTGCGCGAACGGCTCCGGGAACGGGGCTGGGCGGTGCGCCGGGGCGACACGTTCCCCGGCCTGGGCAGCGACCACCTGCGGATCGCCGTCCGCGACCCGGAGACCTCCCGTGCGTTCGCGTCGGCGCTGGCTGAGACCCTTGACCCGATCATCACGACCGAGGAGGTCCGCTGAGCACCGACCCGACCCCCTTCGCCGGCACGCTGCTGGGCGCGACCATCGCCGCCGTCACCCCACGGGACACCGCCGCCGAGCGGGCCGCCCGGGAGCGGCTGGACCGGATGACCAAGCCCCCCGGCTCCCTCGGGGTGCTCGAGGACGTCGCCGCGCAGCTGGCCGGCACCGCCGGGGCCTGCCCGCCCCCGCTGCCCGAGCCGGCCGTGGTCGCGGTCTTCGCCGGCGACCACGGGGTGCACGCCCAGGGGGTCACCCCGTGGCCGCAGGAGGTCACCGCGCAGATGGTGGCGAACCTCGCCGCCGGCGGTGCGGTGGTCAACGCCTTCGCCGCACAGCTGGGCGCCGACGTCGTCGTGGTCGACGTCGGGGTCGCTTCCCCGGTCGGCCCCGCCGCGGGCCTGCTGGAGCGCAACGTCCGCCGCGGCACCGCCGACCTCTCCCGCGGCCCGGCGATGACCATCACCGAGGCCCGGCAGGCGGTCGAGGTCGGCATCGAGGTGGCGACGACGCTCGCCGCCGACCACGGCTGCCTGGTCACCGGCGACATGGGGATCGGCAACACCACCGCCTCCGCGGCCCTGGTCTGCGTGTTCACCGGCGCCGCCCCGGTCGAGGCGACCGGTCGCGGCACCGGCATCGACGACCCCACGCTGGCCCGCAAGATCGAGGTGGTCACCCGCGCGGTCGCCCGCGTGCCGGCCCGCCCGGCCACCCCCGAGGCGGCGCTCGCCGCGCTGGCCGAGCTCGGCGGGCTCGAGCACGCGGCGCTGGCCGGCTTCGTGCTGGGCGCCGCCGCTGCCCGGGTGCCGGTGCTGCTGGACGGCGTGATCGCCGGCTCGGCCGCCCTCGTCGCCGCAGCCCTGTGCCCGGCTGCCCTGGAACACGCGTTCGCCGGTCACACCTCCGCCGAGCCCGGCTCCGGTCAGGCCCTGCGTGCGCTGGGACTGCGCCCGCTGCTCGGGCTCGACCTGCGCCTCGGCGAGGGCACCGGAGCACTGCTGAGCCTGCCCCTGGTGGCCAGCGCGGCCCGCGCGCTGCGCGACGTCGCCACCTTCGACTCGGCAGGGGTCACCGAGAAGTGAGCGCCTCTCCCGATCCGGGCACCGTCTACCCGGTGGGTCTGCGGCTGGCCGGTCGCCGCGTCGTCGTCGTCGGCGGGGGCCAGGTCGCGCACCGCCGGGTCGCCGGCCTGCTCGAGGCCCGCGCGCAGGTCACCGTGGTCAGCCCCGAGCTCACCCCGGCCCTCGAGGCGCTGGTCGCGCCCGGTTCGGTCACCTGGCACCCGCGGCGCTGGGTCCAGGGCGACCTGTCCGGCGCCTGGTACGCCGTGGCCGCCACCGACGACCCAGCCGTGAACGCCGCCGTCGCCGCCGAGGCCGAGCGCGACCGGGTGTTCTGCGCCCGCGCCGACGACCGCGGCGCCTCCAGCGTCTGGACCCCGGCGGTCGGCCGGCAGGGCGACCTCGTCATCGGCGTGCACGGCGGCGGAGACCCGCAGCGGGCCATCGGCGTCCGGGACGCGGTGCTGACCGGGCTCACCGACGGCTCCATCGCCGACCGCGCCTCCCGCACGCCCTCGGTGGCCGCCGGCAGCGTCGTCCTGGTGGGTGGCGGGCCGGGCGACCCCGGACTGGTGACGGTGCGCGGCCGGCAGGCGGTCGCCACGGCAGACGTCGTCGTCGCCGACCACCTGGCGCCGCAGGGGCTGCTGGCCTCCCTGCCGGCCGACGTCCTGGTCATCGACGCCTCCAAGCTGCCGCGCGGTCGCTCGATGGCGCAGGAGCAGATCAACGAGCTGCTGGTCTCGCACGCGCTGGCCGGCCGCCGGGTGGTGCGGCTCAAGGGCGGCGACCCGTTCGTCTTCGGCCGGGGCTACGAGGAGCTGGAGGCATGCGCGGCCGCCGGCGTGCCGGTCGAGGTCGTGCCGGGCGTGACCAGTGCCATCGCCGTCCCCGGCCTGGCCGGCGTCCCGGTCACCCACCGGGGGCTGACGCACGAGTTCGTCGTCGTCTCCGGGCACGTGCCGCCGGGGCACCCGGCGTCGCTGGTCGACTGGGCGGCGCTGGGCCGGCTGCGCGGCACCGTCGTGGTGCTGATGGGGGTGGACACCGCCCCGGCGATCTCCGCCGCCCTGGTCGAGCACGGCCGGGCCCCGGAGACGCCGGTCGCCGTGGTCAGCGACGGCGCCACCCCGGCGCAGCGGACCCTGCGCACCACCCTCGCCGGGCTGGGGAAGACCATCGCCGACGAGGGCGTCCGCCCGCCCGCCGTGTGGGTGGTCGGCGACGTGGTGGCCCTCGGCGCCGGCTGATCGCCGAGCGGGCGGCACGCGGCCGACATACCGTTCCTCGGTGTCCTACGTCGTCTCCTTCGATGCCACCGTCCTGACCCTGCAGATCCAGGGCCCGGACGACGGCCCGGTCGTCGTGCTCGTCAACGGCCTGGGCATGACCACCGACTCCTGGGGCCGCGTACCCGAGCTGCTCGCCGACCGACACCGCGTGGTCCGGTACGACCTGCGGGGACACGGTCGCAGCGGCAACGCCCCCGCCGACGAGTACAGCCTCGAGGCGCACGCCCAGGACCTGGCCACCGTGCTCGCCGAGGTGGTGCCCGATGGTCAGCAGGCGGTCGTGGTCGGCAACAGCCTCGGCGGCGGCATCATCATCGTGCACGCCCGCGACCTCGGGCTGGACCGCATCGCCGGGGTGGTGTTCGCCGGGTCGGGCGGCTCGGGGGTGACGTTCGCCGGGTTCCCGGCCGACGGGCTGCCGCCGATGGCGCGCCGGATCGTGCGTCGCAGCTGGTTGAAGGCGCTGCGCCTGGTGGCGGTCGTCGCGAACCGGGTGCGGCCCTTCGAGCCGCTGGCCGACCGGCTGGTGCGGAAGTTCGCCTTCGAGCCGGGTGCACCGGAGGCCGCGGTCGCCCAGGTCCGGGAGGACTTCATGGGCAGCCGGCGGGTGCCGCTGGCCCGGACGACGCTGGCCAGCGTCAGCACCAACGGCGTCCGGTACGCCTCGGCGCTGACCGTCCCCACCCTGGTGCTGCACGGAGAGCACGACCCGGAGGTGCCGCAGCAGGAGATCGACGAGCTGATGCCGGAGCTCGCCGACGGCGAGCTGGTCCAGCTGCCCGGCGCCGGGCACATGGTGGCCCTGACCCGCACCGAGGAGACCGCCGAGCAGATCGCCCGCTGGGTCCGCCGGGTGCGGGCCGGCTGACGGGACGACGACCGGCGAGCAGAGTACTGGTGCTCTGGATGTAGCAGTCCTACTATCACGGCCGTCAGCTCCTCCCTGTCCCAGGAGTGGTGTGCCATGGCCGCAGTCCCCGAGTCCCCTGACTCCGCCGAGCCTCCTCAGCTGGGTCCGCCGGGCACCCGACCCGCCGTCCGGGTCCGGGGCCTGCGGATGGCCTACGGGAACCACGAGGTGCTGAGCGGGGTCGACTTCGACGTCCGCCAGGGCGAGGTGGTCTGCCTGCTGGGCCCCAACGGCGCGGGGAAGACCACCACGATCGAGGTGCTGGAGGGCTTCCGGCTGCCCTCGGCCGGCACCGTGGAGGTGCTCGGCGCCGACCCGGCCCGCGGCGACGACGCCTGGCGCGCCCGGATCGGGGTGGTCCTGCAGTCCTGGCGCGACCACCCACGCTGGACGCCCCGCCGGCTGCTCGGCTACCTGGGCGGCTACTACGAGCCCTACTCGACGGCCGAGCGCACGCGCCCCTGGGAGGTCGAGGACCTGCTGTCCACGGTCGGGCTGACCGAGGAGGCCGACCGGAAGATCGCCACCCTCTCCGGCGGGCGCCGCCGACGGCTGGACGTCGCCGTCGGGCTGATCGGGCGGCCGGAGCTGCTGTTCCTGGACGAGCCGACCGCCGGGTTCGACCCGCAGGCGCGCCGCGACTTCCACGACCTGGTGCACCGGCTCTCCGACCTCGAGGGCACCTCCATCCTGCTCACCACCCATGACCTGGGTGAGGCCGAACGGCTCGCCGACCGGATCCTCATCCTCACCGACGGGCGGATCGTCGCCGACGGCAGCGCGGCGGCGCTCACCCGGCAGGTGGCCGGCACCAGCGAGGTCCGGTGGGTCCGGGACGGCGAGCAGTTCGTGCACGCCACCGACGAGATCGTCCCCTTCGTCCGCCGGCTGCTCGACCAGCACGGCGACGAGCTCACCGACCTGGAGGTGCGGCGGGCCGACCTGGAGGACACGTACATCGCCATGGTCCAGCGCTTCGAGTCCCGGCCGCAGCGGCACCTCGCGGAGGTGGCCCGGTGAGCGCCTCCCGCCAGGCCGTGCGTCAGGGCCTGCGCCGCGGCTGGACGGAGTTCGCGCAGAGCCTGCGCAGCGCGCAGGACCAGGGCTTCTACCTCTTCATCGGCGTGGTCACCCTCGCCGTCCTGTGGTTCAACCGGGACAACGAGGTGGGCGAGACCGGCCTGCTCTACCCGACGTTCGCGCTGCCCAGCATCCTGGGCGGGCTGCTCACCTTCGGCCTCGTGATCGGGCCGGGCTACTCGCTGGCGATGGAGCGGGAGGACGGCACGCTGCTGCGGCACAAGGCGCTGCCGCACGGGATGGAGGGCTACGTCACCGGGCAGCTGACGCTGCAGTCGCTGACCCTGCTGCCCAGCCTGCTCGTCGTCCTCGTCCCGAGCCTGCTGCTCTTCGACGACGTGATGCCCGGCGGCGTGGGCAGCTGGCTCGCCGTCCTGGGCCTGATCGTGCTCGGAGTGCTGGCCACGATGCCCTGGGGCATGGTGCTGGGCTCGGTGGTGCCCGGCGTCCAGAAGATGGGCACCTGGGGGATGGTGCCGGTCCTGCTGATCACCGCGATCTCCGGCATCTTCGTCCCGATCCAGGCGATGTGGGGCTGGGTGCAGGCCGTCGCCCAGGTCTTCCCGGTCTACTGGATCGGGCTCGGGCTGCGCTCGGCCTTCCTCCCCCCGGAGGCGGTCGTCGGCGAGCTGGGAGACTCCTGGCGGACCGGCCCGATGCTGCTGATCCTCGGCGCCTGGACGGTGGCCGGCCTGGTGGTCGCACCTCGGGTGCTGCGCCGGATGGCCCGGCGGCAGTCGGGGTCGACGGTCGAGGCGGCACGGGAGACGGCTCTGCAGTGGGTGCGGTGAGCGGGTGAACGAGGGCGTCTTCAACCGGATCGCCCTGCTCCGGGCCGAGCAGGGGGTCAGCCGGCGCGAGCTCGCCGACGCCCTCGGCGTGCACTACCAGACGATCGGCTACCTGGAGCGGGGCGAGTACAACCCCAGCCTGAACCTGGCGCTGCGCATCGCCGAGTTCTTCCAGCTGCCGGTCGAGACGGTCTTCTCCACCACGCCCTTCCCCCGGATCAGCGACACCACCGCCCCCCGGTCCGCCTCGGGCTGACCGGGGGCCGTCGTCGGTTCAGGTCCCGGGCGTCGTCGGCGCCGACGGCCGGGAGGCCGGCGCCGCGGGCTCCGCGCCGGCCGGCACCGGGTCGACGTCGGCCGTGTCGGCCGGCGGGCGGTCCTCGCCCAGCCGGACCAGCACGATCCCCACCAGGACGACGACCCCGCCGACCAGCTGCACGACGCCCGGCTGCTGCCCCAGCGCCAGCCAGGCCGCCACCACCGCGAACAGCACCTCGCCGAGACCGACGAACGAGGCGAGCCGCGAGCCCAGCCGCCGGACGGCCGCGATCCCGGTGGCGTAGGCGAGCGCCGCCGACACCAGCGCCACGCCGAGCACCGGGACCAGCCAGCTGGTCGACCGGCCGGCCAGCTCGACGTCCACGGCGGCGGTGCGCCACGGGAGGACGCCGACCAGGGCGGCTGTCCCGAGCAGCAGGGCACCCACCGCGAGCCCGGCCCAGGCGCTGACCAGCGGCGGCAGCGCGTCGTCGGAGTGTGCGGAGAGGACGAAGTAGGACGCGAGCCCCACCGCTGCGATCAGCCCCCACATCACGCCCACCGGGTCGATCCGGGCGCCGCTGAGGACGTCGAGGACCAGCACCAGGCCGCCGACGGCCACCACGACCCCGGCGCCGGTGACCCGGCTGGGCCGCTGCCCGAGCCGCGCCCAGGTCCACAGCACGACCAGCAGCACCCCGGAGTACTCCAGCAGCAGCGCCACGCCCACCGACAGCCGGGAGACGGCGTAGAAGTAGGCCAGCTGGGGCAGCGCGACGGCGAGCGCGCCGAAGGCCAGGACGGCGCCGGCGTTGGCCCGCAGCAGCGACCACCTGCCGCGCAGCTGGACCAGGGCCGGGACGGCGAGCGCCAGCGAGGCCACCCCGATCCGCACGGTCACGGCGGAGCCGGCGGTCCAGCCGGCGTCCAGCAGCGCGGTGGCGAACACCCCCGAGGTGCCGAAAGCGGCCGCGGAGACCACGGCCAGCAGCAGTCCGATCAGCCCGGTCCGGCGGTCCAGCACGGCAGACACCCCCTCGTCAGGAGCCAACCGACATACGCTCCTGTACAGCGGACGCTAACAGAGGAGTACAGGAGTCACATGCTCTTTGCCCATGACACGGAGATGGGGCTCGCCAGCGCCGCCGCGCTGGTGAACACCACCGGGGACGGCGAGGAGCGGCTGCCCGACCCGGCGGCGCTGGCCACGTTCCTGGACGACTGGCAGTTCACCGGCAGCCGGGCCGGCGACGCCGCCGAGCTGGCCGCGGTGCACGAGCTGCGGTCGGTGCTGGCCCGGGTCTGGGACGCCGACGAGGACGGCGTGGTGACCATCGTCAACCGGCTGCTGCGCGAGGGGAACGCCCTGCCGCAGCTGGTCCGGCACGACGACTGGGGCTACCACGTGCACGCCACCGAGTCGGCGGCCCCGGTCGCCGACCGGTGGGGCGTGGAGGCCGCCATGGCGCTGGCCGACGTGGTGCGCGCCGGCGCGCTCGACCGGTTGCGCCGGTGTGCTGCCTCCGGCTGCGACGACGTCCTGGTCGACCTCACCAAGAACGCCGGCCGACGGTTCTGCGACAGCACGTGCGCCAATCGCGAGCACGTGGCCGCCTACCGGGCCCGCCGCGCGGCCGACCCGCCCATGTGATCGACAACACGCACGGCTAGCGTCCGGTCACCGTCAACGACGACGTCCCCGGAGGTCCCCATGCACCGCCCCACCCGACTGCTGCTCGCGCCGATGGCACTGGCCCTGGTCAGCACCGTGCTCGCCGGCCCGGCCGCGGCCCAGCCGACGCACCAGCCCGCCCCCCAGTACCCGCAGTCGCCCGAGGTCGAGTACGTCGTCGACGAGGCGGCGCTGCCGTTCGAGGCGCTGCCGGGCACCACCACCACCCGCAGCTGGGGCGTGCTCAAGGGCGCCGGCTACCGGATCGAGGTGCCGGCCGACTGGAACGGCGACCTGGTGATGTGGGCGCACGGGTACCGCGGCACCGGCCCCACCCTGACCGTCGACTCCCCACCCG
Source organism: Modestobacter sp. VKM Ac-2979 (assembly GCF_026967995.1). Taxonomy (NCBI): domain Bacteria; kingdom Bacillati; phylum Actinomycetota; class Actinomycetes; order Geodermatophilales; family Geodermatophilaceae; genus Modestobacter; species Modestobacter sp. VKM Ac-2979. The sequence goes on along the minus strand of NZ_JAPVBO010000006.1, from coordinate 402,263 downwards.
ACGGGCTCCGGCAGCACCTGGTCGACGAGGGCTACGCCTGGGCCGCCTCCAGCTACACCGAGAACGGGTACGACGTCGTCTCCGGGGTGAAGAGCACCCACCGGCTGCTCACGTACTTCGAGAAGACCGTGGGCAAGGCCGACCTCACCTACCTGTCCGGGGTCTCGATGGGCGGGCACGTCACCGGGGTGAGCATCGAGCAGTACCCGAACGCCTACGACGGCGCGCTGCCGGCCTGCGGTGTCATGGGCGACCGGCGGCTGTTCGACACGTTCCTGGACTACAACGCCGCCGCCCAGGCGCTCACCGACACCCCGCCGGTCTACCCGGCGCCGGCCGACTACCTGACCACCACCGTGCCGGAGATGAAGGCCGAGCTGGGCACCCCCTACCCGTACGTGCTCACCGAGGCCGGCGAGGACCTGCGCGCCCTGACCGAGCAGCGGACCGGTGGGGACCGGCCGCTGTTCGAGCTGGGCTTCAGCGCCTTCGCCGACTTCCTGTTCACCGTGTACCCGGTCTTCCCGGGCCTCGGCGAGGAGCGCGGCGCCGTCGGCGGCAACGCCGACACCGGCTACCAGCTGGACGGCGACCCGCAGCTGACGGCCGAGGAGCGGGCGCTCAACGAGGAGGTCCTGCGGGTGCGGGCCGACCGCGGCAGCAACGGCCTGTCCGGGGTGCCCACCATCGACGGGCGCTTCGACGTGCCGGTCCTGTCGCTGCACGGCCTGGGCGACCTGTTCGTGCCGTTCAGCATGGAGCAGGAGTACGCCCGCGACGCCGCGGCCCGGGGGAACAGCGACCTGCTCGTGCAGCGGGCCATCCGCTCCGTCGCGCACTGCGACTTCAGCGCGCAGGAGTACCAGCAGGCGTTCACCGACCTGGTCGCCTGGGTCGAGGACGGCGTGCGGCCGGCCGGTGACGACGTGCTCGACGCCGAGGTGGTCGCCGACCCGCAGTACGGCTGCCGCTTCACGGTGCCGCTGCGGGCCTACGACGTCGGCGCCTGCTGATCGTCGGCACGGGGGCGCCGCGTGGCGCCCCCGTGCCGGTCACATCCGTTCGGCGAGGTCCTCGAGCAGCACCTGACGCTCCCCCGGGTCCCGGCGCGGGCACGAGGTGCAGAGCACCTCGTGCGGCACCCGGTAGAGCAGGCAGCAGGAGGCACGCCGGGTGAACCGGGCCGTGCTGCCGTCGGGCCGGCCGACGTCGACGTAGCGCGGCACCGGCAGCGGCGCCCCGATCGCGGCGGCCAGCGGCCCGGCCAGCGCGGTCACCGCGGCGACGTCGCCGACCGCGCGGCCCAGGGCGAGCAGCCGGTTGGCCAGCGAGTCGGTCGCGATCGCCCACAGCGGCCGCTCCCGGGCCCCGCCGGCCTCGGCCACCGCGGCCACGACCGCGCCGATCGTCGTCCGCAGGTCCCCGGCCAGGTCCGGGTCACGGACCCCGCGGGTGGTCGCCGCGACCGGCACCCCACCGGCGAGCGCGTGCACCGTGGTGTCCGCCAGCCGCGCCGACAGCCCCACCCCGGTCACCAGCCCGGCCAGCACGGGGGTGAGGAGCACGCTGGACAGCGAGTACCACCACACGGTGGCCAGCACCCGCCGGTCATCGGTCCGCTGCCGGACGGCGCGGGCGGTGAGCAGCTGCGCCGTCCATGCCGGGTCGGCCAGCAGCGGCCCCGGGACGACGGCCGCCGACGGCGGGGCGAGCAGCCCGAGGGCGGCGGCCCCGGGCAGCCGGGACACCACCAGCGCCTGGGCACCGTCGTCGCTCACCCGCCCAGTCTGCCCACCTCGTGCCGACCGCGTGCGGCATTGACCTGACGACAGGGTGACGGGGGCCATAGGTTGTGCACTGAGGCAGCGCCGCTGAGTCCAGGCGGCGCCCGACCACGGAGGTGCGCATGAGCGAGACGACTGATCAGGCCCTGTCCGACCAGCTGCCCGAGGGCGGCTTCCCGCCCCCGCCGGAGCTGGCCGCGTCCGCCAACGCGGGACCCGACGTCCACGACCGCGCTGCCGCCGACCGGATCGGCTTCTGGGAGGACGCCGCCCGTCGACTGGACTGGGCGGAGCCCTGGGAGCAGGCGCTGGACTGGAGCAACCCGCCGTTCGCCAAGTGGTTCGTCGGCGGGAAGCTCAACGTCGCGGTCAACTGCGTCGACCGGCACGTCGACGCCGGCCACGGGGACCAGGTGGCCTACCACTGGGTCGGCGAGCCCGGCGACACCCGCACGCTGACCTACGCCCAGCTCAAGGACGAGGTCTGCCGCACGGCCAACGCGCTCACCGAGCTCGGGGTGACCGCCGGGGACCGCGTGGCGATCTACCTGCCGATGATCCCGGAGGCGGTGATCTCCATGCTGGCCTGCGCCCGCATCGGCGCCGTCCACATGGTGGTCTTCGGCGGCTTCTCCCCCGACGCGCTGGCCAGCCGGATCACCGACGCCGACGCGAAGGTGGTCATCACCGCCGACGGCGGGTACCGGCGGGGTGCGCCCAGCCCGCTCAAGCCGAACGTCGACGAGGCGCTGACCAAGACCGAGGGCGTGCGCAGCGTGCTCGTGGTCAAGCGCACCGAGACCGACGTCGAGTGGACCGAGGGCCGCGACGTCTGGTGGCACGAGCTGGTCGCCGGTCAGTCGGCCGAGCACGAGGCGGAGGCCTTCGACGCCGAGCACCCGCTCTACATCATGTACACCTCGGGCACGACGGCGAAGCCCAAGGGGATCCTGCACACCTCCGGCGGCTACCTCACCCAGGTCTCCTACACCCACTGGGCGACCTTCGACCTCAAGCCCGACACCGACGTCTTCTGGACGGCGGCCGACGTCGGCTGGGTCACCGGGCACAGCTACATCGTCTACGGACCGCTGGCCAACCGGGCGACCTCGGTGATGTACGAGGGCACCCCGGAGACCCCGCACCGGGGCCGCTGGTGGGAGATCGTGCAGCAGTACGGGGTGACGATCCTGTACACCGCCCCGACCACGATCCGCACGTTCATGAAGTGGGGCGACGACGTCCCGGCCGGGTTCGACCTCTCCTCGCTGCGGCTGCTCGGCTCGGTCGGCGAGCCGATCAACCCCGAGGCCTGGCTCTGGTACCACAAGAACATCGGCGGCAGCCGCTGCCCGATCGTGGACACCTGGTGGCAGACCGAGACCGGCGGCCACATGATCACCCCGCTGCCGGGCACCACCACCCTGAAGCCGGGCTCCGCCCAGCGCCCCTTCCCGGGCATCGCGGCCAGCGTGGTCGACGAGGAGGGCAAGCCGATCGAGCCCGGCGCCACCGGCTACCTGGTGCTCACCGAGCCCTGGCCGGCGATGCTGCGCACGATCTGGGGCGACGACGAGCGGTACAAGGACACCTACTGGAGCCGGTACGGCCAGGGGGTCTACTTCGCCGGCGACGGCGCCAAGCTCGACGACGACGGTGACATCTGGCTGCTCGGCCGGGTCGACGACGTCATGAACGTCTCCGGGCACCGCATCTCCACCACCGAGGTGGAGTCCGCGCTGGTCAGCCACCCGACGGTGGCCGAGGCAGCGGTCGTCGGCGCGACCGATCCCACCACCGGGCAGGGCATCGTGGCGTTCGTCATCCTGCGCGGGGACGCCGTCGACTCCGGCGAGGACCTGGTGAAGGTGCTGCGCCAGCACGTCCGCAAGGAGATCGGGCCGATCGCCAGCCCGCGCCAGATCATGGTCGTCGCCGAGCTGCCCAAGACCCGCTCGGGGAAGATCATGCGCCGGCTGCTCCGGGACATCGCGGAGAACCGCGAGCTGGGCGACGTCAGCACCCTGACGGACTCCTCGGTGATGGACCTGATCAGCTCCAAGCTCCCCGCCGCCCCCAGCGAGGACTGACGAAGGACCCCGAGGACGGGTCCCCGGGGGTGCGCGACGCGCCCGCGGGGACCCGTTCGGGGCATCCGGGACGGCGGCCGGAACGCGCATGCGGCACGATCACCGGGACAGCACCGTGCCGCGTCGTCCGATCGGCACCGACCAGGGAGGAGCCATCCGTGGCCCACAGTGTCTCGACGACTCCGCCGGCGGGTCGTCCCGCCGGGGCCACTCCGCTGGCGGGTCGTCCCGCCGGGCCTGCCGAGCCCTCGGTCGGCACGCTCGCCAAGAGCGCCATGGCCGACGTGTCCACCCTCGTGCGCAGCGAGATCGAGCTCGCCAAGGCCGAGATCGGCACCTCGGTCAAGCGGGGTGGGGCCGGCGCCGCCGCGTTCGCCGCAGCCGGCGTGATGCTGGCCTTCGCCGGTTTCTTCTTCTTCTTCTTCCTCGCCGAACTGCTCGCCGTCTGGCTCCCCCGGTGGGCGGCCTTCCTCATCGTCTTCGCCCTGCTGGTGCTGGTGGCGGCGATCGTCGGCTTCGTCGGCTGGCGACTGGTGAAGAAGATCAAGAAGCCCGAGCGCACCATCGAGACGCTGCAGGACCTGCCTGACGTGATGCGTCGCGAGGCCCCCGGCCGGCGGACCCACGACCTGCCGACCGTGCGGAACGGCCAGGTCGTCCGCCAGGACGCGCACGCCCCCCTGCGCTGAACCCGCGAGAGCGAGCCCGCCGGCTCACCGGGCGCGGCGACCGTGGGGTGCCCGCAGCCGATGAACGCCGCCCGGCGGCGGCCGTGACGGTGCCCGAGGAGCAGCCCGACGCCACCAGCGTCCTGCTCCCGGGGCCGTGGTCGCACCGGGACGTCTCGGCCAACGGCGTCCGGCTGCACGCCGCCGAGGCCGGCAGCGGCCCGCTGGTGCTGTTGCTGCACGGGTTCCCCCAGTTCTGGTGGTCCTGGCGGCACCAGCTGACCGGGCTGGCCGCCGCCGGGCTCCGGGTGGTCGCCCCCGACCTGCGGGGTTACGGGGCCAGCGACAAGCCGCCCCGCGGGTACGACCTGCCGACCGCAGCCGCCGACGCTGCCGCGGTGGTGCGCGCGCTCGGCGAGGAGGAGGCGGTGGTCGTCGGCGCCGACTGGGGCGGCCTGGTGGCGTGGACCATGGCCGCGCTGCACCCCCGGAGCGTGCGCAGTCTCGTCGTCGTGTCAGCCGCGCACCCCCGTCGGCTGCGCAGCTCGGTCGCCGACCCCCGGCAGCGGCGGGCCCTGGCCTACGCGCTGCCCTTCCAGCTCCCCCGGCTGCCCGAGCGGCGCCTGACCCGGCCCGACGACGACCCGGTGGCCGAGTTGATGCGCCGCTGGGCCGGCCCCTCCTGGGTGCACACCGCCGACTTCGCCGAGGCCGTGAGCCGGTACCGGTCGGCCAGCCGCATCCCCCAGGCGGCCTACGGGGCGATGGAGTACTACCGCTGGGCCGGTCGCTCGCAGCTGCGCCCGGACGGGTGGCGCTTCGCCCGGCGGATGGCCGCACCCGTCACCGCACCCACCCTCCAACTGCACGGGGCACTCGACCGCGCGGTGCTGCCCTCGACCGCGCGCGGGTCGGGCCGCTACGTGGCCGGCGCCTACGAGTGGCGGGAGCTCCCCGGCGTGGGGCACTTCCCCCACGAGGAGGCCCCGGACGAGGTCACCGCCGCCATCGCCGCCTGGGCGACGTAGCCCGATGGAACGGCCCCCCTGCAGGGTCCCGCCGCGAGCTGGTGAGGTGCTGGAGCGGCCCTCGTGCAGGGGCCCGGCCTGAGCGCAGCGAAGGCCGGGGGGCACGAGGGTCCTTCTACTCGCAGGCGCCGGTGTCGACCTCGGCGACCGCCGCCCCACCGACCGTCACGGCCTCGGACACCTCCTCGGCGGTCAGCGCGTAGCCGGTCTCGGGGTCGTCGATCGCCGAGGCGAAGACCACGCCGAGCACCGACCCGTCGGCCGCCAGCAGCGGGCCACCGGAGTTGCCCGCCCGCACCTGCCCGTAGAGGGCGTAGACGTCGCGCTGCACGGTGCGGGTGGCCCGGAAGTCGGGGCCGCTGATGTCCCCGCGGTCACGCACCCGTGCCGGTCCGACGTAGAAGGGCCCACCGCCGGGGTAGCCCATGACGATCGCGTCCGCGCCGGTGTCGACGGGTACGTCGGCGAAGTCCAGCGGCTCCTGCGGGAGGCCGGGGACGGCCAGCACGGCAACGTCGGTGGGCTCGTCGACGTACACCGTGACGGCGTCGTAGGACTCGCCCTCCGCGATGACCTTCGGGTCCGTGACCCCGGCCAGCACGTGGGCGTTGGTCATCACCCGGTCCTCGGCGAAGACGAAACCGGAGCCGTCGATCTGCCGGGAGCAGGAGGCCGCGATCCCCCGGATCTGCACCACCGAGCCCCGCACCTGGTCGACCACCGGGCTGGCCAGCAGCGCCTGGTCCGGTGCCGGGACGTCGCGTGCCTGGGTGGGGGTCAGCGGGTCCAGGACGTCGGGCAGGCCCTGCCGGTCGATCGCCTCGCGCAGCGAGTCGTAGAGCGTGCGCACCTGGTCGGGCACGGTGCGGTCGACGACCTGGACGAGTGAGGACTGGCGCACCTGGCCGGCCACGCCGGGGAACGGGGAGCTGGCCAGCGGGATGGCCACCATCCACGCGACGAGCAGGACGGCGAGGGCGGAGACCACCGCCCCGGCCACCGAGTCGACGACCTTGGCCGGCTCCCAGGTGACCCACCTGCGCACGGCTCGGCCGATCAGCCCGGCCAGCAGCTGGCCGAGCAGCGCGCCGGCCAGGACGACGACGAGGGCGACGAACACCCGGGTCACCGAGGAGTTGGCCAGGTCGTCGGCGATCGGACCGGAGAGCTGGGCGCCGATCACGGCACCGCCGAAGAACCCCACGAACGAGGTGGCGGAGATGATCAGGCCCTGCCGGAACCCGGACAGCGCGAAGACGAGCGCGAGCACGATGAGGGTCAGGTCGACCAGGGACATCGCTCAGCGCCCCCGGTCGATCGCGAGCCCGCCCGCGCCCGGCACCGTCATCCCGGGGAGCTCACCGTCATCGTGCCGACCTGGCCCAGTGCCACGTGGAAGCTGCACTCGAAGGGGTACTCGCCCGGCTCGGTGACGGTGAACTCGATCGTCTCGCTCAGCCCCGGGCCGAGCACCGGGATCTGCTCGGTGATCTCCGCCGGGCCCGCCCCCTCGGTGAAGAGGATGTTGTGGGTCATCTGTTCCCCCGAGTTGAGCAGCGTCAGCCGCACCTCGCCGGGGGCCACGGTGAAGGTGTCGGGGGTGAACTCGTAGTCGTCGCCGGTCTCCACGGTGATCTCCTGGACGCCGTCGGCGGCGGTGCGCACCGTCCCGGCCTCCGCGCTGGCGACGCGGGTCACCTCCGGTTGCACCGGCTCGGAGTTGCTGCACCCCGCGAGCAGGGCCGAGGCGAGGGCGAGAGCCAGCAGCGGGCCGGGCAGCGGGCGGGCGGGCCGGTGGCGTCGTACGCCTCCAGCGCCCGAAGGGGCCGTGGTCATCGCCCAGGAACGGTACGCGCGGAGCTGCTCTGCCCGGCGTCCTCGGCCACCGTCGGCGCGGCGCGGTCGGCGACGTCGGAGTCGACGGGCTCCACCGGCACGTCGCCGGGCCGCACCGGCGGGACGGCGAGGGGGCGCACGTCACCGTCGTCCCACGGCTGGTGCAGCCCGGCGGCCTCCAGGACGGCGTCCAGCAGGGCCGCCGTGAAGCCCCAGACGACCATGTCGGCCACCCCGAACGCCGGGCCGACGTAGCCGGCGGGGTGCCGGACGCGGAAGCGGTTCGCCGGGTCGACCAGCTCGCTCAGCGGCACCCGGGCCACCCGCGCCACCTCCCGCGGGTCGCCGGTGGTGACGTCGCGGGGGTCGTCCCACCAGCCCAGCACCGGGACGACGAGGTTGTCCGACGGGCCGAGGAACAGCGCGGGCAGCGTGGCCAGCACGCGCACGCCGGCCGGGTCGACGCCGGCCTCCTCGTGGGTCTCGCGCAGCGCCGTCCCCACCGGGTAGTCGTCGCCCGGGTCGGCGCCGCCCCCGGGGAAGGCGGGCTGGCCGGCGTGGCTGCGCAGGTGCGCCGACTTCTCGATCAGCAGCACGTCGGGCCCGGCCGGGCCCTCGCCGAACAGGATGAGCACCGCCGAGCGTCGCGCGCTGTCGGAGGGCTGGCCGTGCCGGTGCCACAGCGGCAGCTGCCCGGCGTTGGCCACCAGCCGCTGCAGGTGTTCGGGGAGCTCCTCGAGCTCTGCGGCGGAGACCGTCACAGCTGCACCCCGAGGTGCTCGGCCACGAGCCCCTCGAACTCCTCCAGGGAGTGCACCGGGCCGACCTGGACGTACGCGACCGACCCGTCGGCAGCCAGGAAGAGGGTGTACGGGAGGTTGTTGACCCCCATGCCGGCCATCACCTCGCCGTCGGCGTCGAACGCGCTGGGGAAGGTCACCGCGGCGTCGTCGGCGAAGGCGGCCGCCGCGGGCACCCGGTCCACGGAGACCACGCCCAGCACCCGCACCTGGTCACCGGCGGCGTCGGCGAGCTGCTGGACCAGCGGCAGCTCCTCCCGGCACGGGCCGCACCAGCTGGCCCACAGGTTGAGCACCGTGGGCACCCCGGGAGCGCGGCTGAGGTCGAGGGTGCCGCCGCCGAAGCAGTCGAAGACGGTGGCCGGCAGGTCGCTGTCGGCGGCCGGGACGTCGGCCTGCTCCGGGCACGGCTCGAGGTCGGTCTCCACCGTGCCCACGTCGCTGCCGGCCGGGGACGCGACGGTCTCCTCGGGCGCGGCGTCCTCGGACGTGCACCCGGTGAGCACGCCCACCAGCAGGCCGAGTGCGCCGAGGGCGCGCAGTGCCCGGCTCACTCGGTGTCCGAGGCGGCCGGGGTCTTGACCAGCTTGGCCGCGGCCTCGGGGTCGAGCGGGCCGACCCCGTAGGACGGGCACCAGGCCGCCAGACCGCAGGCGCCGCAGGCCGGCTTCTTGGCGTGACAGACCCGCCGGCCGTGGAAGATCACCCGGTGGGAGAACATCGTCCACTCCTTCTTCGGGATGACCTCCGCGATCTCGGCCTCGACCTTGACCGGGTCCTCCTCCGCGGTCCAGCCGAACCGGCGGACCAGCCGGCCGAAGTGGGTGTCGACGGTGAGGCCCGGCACGCCGAAAGCGTTGCCGAGGACCACGTTGGCGGTCTTGCGGCCGACCCCGGGCAGGGTCACCAGGTCGGCCAGCCGGCCGGGCACCTCGCCGTCGAAGCGCTCGACCAGCGCCTGACCCAGACCGATCACCGAGTTGGCCTTGGCCCGGAAGAAGCCGGTGGGCTTCAGCACCTCCTCGAGCTCGGCCCGGTCGGCCCCCGCGTAGGCAGCGGCGTCGGGGTACCGGGCGAACAGCACCGGGGTGACCTTGTTGACCGTCTTGTCGGTGGTCTGCGCCGACAGGACGGTGGCGACCAGCAGCTCCAGCGGCGTGGTGAAGTCCAGCTCGCAGTGCGCGTCGGGGTGGATGACCGCGAGCTCGCGGGCCATCCGCCGGGCCCGGCGGGTGCGGGCCAGCGGACTCTCCTCGGGGTCGAACGGGGACACGCCCAGCCGGGCGGCGCGTGCGGGGCGGCGGGCGCGCGCCGGCCGCGTGTAGGCCGGCGGGGCGTCGGGTGAGGTGGCGGGCCGGGACACGCGTGTGAGGGTAGGCGTCTCCGCTGACAGCCACCGCCCGTCATACTCGGTGGTGGTGCACACCCGGTCGGTGACCGGGAGCGTGCCCCGACCGCTCGACGACCTGGTCCCCACCCGGCCTCCCCGCCGGGGGTCGTCCTCCCGAGGAGGTGCTCGTGGTCGCCCTCATCGTCATCTTGTTCCCTCCGCTGCTGATCGCGTTCCTGCTGGTCATGGAGCGGGTGGAGGAGCCGTTGCGACGCCCGACCTCGCAGCGGGAGGTCGAGGACTTCCTCGGCTCCGCCACCCCGGGCGAGGTGGGCACGCTGGCCAGCTCGGGCATCCGCCGCGCGATGAGCCGCTGGCGGGCCCGCCGCCGCGGCCGGGCCCGCAGTGCCCCCCGTCCGGTGCTGACCGAGTCGGCCCACGGGCAGGCCGACGACGACATCGACCCGGTCGACGAGGACTGACCTCCAGGCACACGACCTGCACGTCAGGAAGCCGTCACGACCCCGCAACCACTCAGAGTGGGCAGGTCCCTGACTGAGTGCACTGGTGAGGCGGGCCACAGGCCCTAGACTCTCCGAGTAACGCGGGTCGCCATCGCACCCGTGAGGACGTTGCGAGAGGTGCACGTGGACGAGGTCCTTGCCCAGTCCGGTCTCTTCCAGGGGCTGTCGGAGGATGCTGCCGAGCCGGTGGCCAGCGCACTGGAGACGGTGGTGCTGCCCCGCGGCCGGGTCGTCTTCAACGAGGGCGAGTCGGGCGACAGCCTCTACGTCGTCCTGTCCGGCAAGGTGAAGATCTCCCGCCGCGCGCCTGACGGCCGGGAGAACGTCCTCGCCGTGATGGGGCCGTCCGACCAGTTCGGCGAGCTGTCGGTGTTCGACCCGGGGCCGCGCACCGCGACCGCCACCGCCGTCACCGACGTGCGCCTGGCCAAGATGCCGAACACCATGCTCCGACCGTGGATCACCGCGCACCCGGAGATCGGCGAGCAGCTGCTGCGGGTGCTGGCCCGGCGGTTGCGGCGCACCAACGACTCGGTCGCCGACCTCATCTTCACCGACGTCCCCGGCCGGGTGGCCAAGGCGCTGCTGCAGATGGCCGACCGCTTCGGCAGCCGGGAGACCGACGGCCTCCGCGTCAAGCACGACCTGACCCAGGAGGAGCTGGCCCAGCTGGTGGGTGCCTCCCGCGAGACGGTGAACAAGGCGCTGGCCGACTTCGTGCACCGCGGCTGGATCCAGCTGCAGGGCAAGTCGGTGGTCGTCCTCGACGAGGAACGCCTCCGCCGCCGCGCCCGCTGATCCCCCAGCACTGACGAGGGCCCCGTCCGGTTCACCGGACGGGGCCCTCGCGCGTCAAGGCCAGGGCGAGCGACCACCGGTACGGACCCGAGCGCAGCGAGGGGTGGCCCGGGGACGGGGCCCGCAGGGTCCCTCGCCGGGACACGGCCAACGGCTCAGAGCAGCCGGCCCCACTACCTGGCCGCGGTGCGGCCCGCCAGGGTCGCAATCAGCACAGCGTCACGATGGGAGCTTCGCGACCATCCGGATCCGGGTGCCGTCGGGCAGCACCGCGTAGTTCCCGTCCGGCCCCTGTTCGAAGGTGGGACTGATCGGCTCCAGCGGCGCCGGTGGCGAGCCGGCCAGGGTCGCCGCGGCGTCGGCGAAGGGGGCCAGCTGGCCGAGCGTGTGGATCGTGGGCGGCAGCATCGGCCGGGTGCCCGCGGCGTGTTCGGCGAGTGCGGCGGCCGGCGTCGTCCACACCGCCTCGTCCGCCTCGCCGGAGACGTCCCGCGCCTCCTGCCCGACCGGCAGCAGCGCTGCGAAGAACTTGGTGTCGTACCGCCGCCGTTCCGGTGGCGGGGTGATCCAGTGCGCGAACGGCCGCAACAGGTCGGCCCGCAGCGCCAGCCCGCGGCCGGCCAGCAGCTCGGCGAGGGAGAGGTCGTGGGCCATCAGGGCCTGCCGCTGCGCCTCCCAGACGTCGCCGGAGACGTCGGGCACGACGGCCCCGGAGCCGTCCGCCGGACCGGCCAGCAGGACGCCGGCCTCCTCGAACGTCTCCCGGACGGCGGCGCACACCAGCTCGCGGGCCAGTCGCTCGTCGCAGCCGAAGGCGCTCGCCCAGTGGGCCGGGGGCGGCCCCACCCAGGCCAGCTCGGTGTCGCCGTCCCGGTCGTCGACCCCACCGCCGGGGTAGGCGGTCATCCCACCGGCGAACGGCATGCCCCGCGTGCGCCGGAGCAGGTAGACCTCCGGTCCCCCGGCGCCGTCCCGCAACAGCAACACCGTCGCCGCCTGCCGGATCGGCGCCGGCCCGGTCATCTCAGCTCGACGGTGAGCTCGACCTCGACGGGGGCGTTCATCGGGAGCTCGGCGACGCCGACGGCGCTGCGGGCGTGCTGCCCGGCCTCACCGAAGACGCGGCCGAGGAACTCGCTGGCGCCGTTGACGACCCGCGGCTGGCCGGAGAAGCCCTCGGCGCTGGCCACGTAGCCGACGACCCGCACGACCCGGGCCACGGAGTCCAGGCCGACCAGGTCGTCGATCGCGGCCAGCGCGTTGAGCGCACACACCTTCGCGTCGGCTGCGGCGTCCTCGATGTCGACGGCACCGCCGACCTTGCCGGTGCGGCGCAGCCCGCCGTCGACGAACGGCAGCTGGCCGGAGGTGAAGACCAGCTGGCCGGTGCGGATGGCCGGCACGTAGGCGGCGACCGGCGCGGCCACCGGGGGGAGCCGGACACCGAGCTCGGCGAGCCGGGCGTGCCAGGAGACGGGGGCGGTCATCGTGGCCTCAGCTGGTCGGGCGCTTGAGGTAGGCCACCAGCTGGTCGCCGCCGCCCGGGCCGGGGACGACGGTCACCAGCTCCCAGCCGTCGACGCCCCAGGAGTCCAGGATCGCCTTGGTGTTGTGGGTGAGCAGCGGGATGGTCGCGTACTCCCAGGTCCGACGGGCCGAATCACTCATGCCGCGACGCTAGCGCAGCCGGGATGCGCCGGAGTCGGTCACCGCTCGTAGGCTGGTGCGGGTGAGCTCAGAGCCGGTGCACCGGGAACCATCGCGCGCAGGAACGGTGCCCGTGCGGTGCCATGTCGTCACCGGGAAGGGCGGCACCGGGAAGACGACGGTCGCCGCGGCCCTCGCCCTGTCGCTGGCCGCCGACGGCGGCCACGTGCTGCTGGTGGAGACCGAGGGGCGGCAGGGCATCGCCCAGCTCTTCGACACCCCGCCCCTCCCCTACGAGGAGCGGCGGGTCGCCGTGGCCCGCGGGGGCGGTGAGGTGAAGGCGCTGGCGATCGACGTGGAGGCGGCCTTCCTCGAGTACCTCGACATGTTCTACAACCTGAAGCGGGCCGGCCGGGCGCTGCGCAAGATGGGCGCGATCGACTTCGCCACCGCGATCGCGCCCGGGCTCCGCGACGTGCTGCTCACCGGGAAGATCAAGGAGGCGGTGACCCGGCGGGAGAACGGCCGGCTGGTCTACGACGCCGTCGTCGTCGACGCGCCACCGACCGGCCGGATCACCCGGTTCCTCAACGTGACCAACGAGGTGGCCGGGCTGGCCCGGTCCGGCCCGATCCGGGCGCAGAGCGACGGGGTGATGGCGGTGTTCCGCTCGCCGCAGACGGCGGTGCACGTGGTGACCCTGCTGGAGGACATGCCGGTGCAGGAGACCGCCGACGCGATCACCGAGCTGACCGCGGCCGGGCTGCCGGTCGGGTCGGTGATCGTCAACATGGCGACCGAACCGCTGCTCCCGGCCGCCAGCCTGGCCCGCACCGCCGAGGGCCGGCTCACCGGCGCCGACCTGGTGCCCGCGCTGACCGCGGCCCAGTTGTCCGGGGTCGACGGGCTGGCGGACGGCTTGGTCGCCGAGGCGGTCGAGCACGCCCGCCGCTGGATCGCCCAGGACGCACTGCGCGGGGACGTCGAGGCGCTGGGCCGCCCACTGGTGGAGCTGCCGCTGTCGTCGTCCCCGATCGACCTGGGTTGCCTGTTCGAGCTGGCCGACCGGCTCGACGGGCACCTGCGCGACGAGGTCGCGGCGTGACCGCCGCCCAGCCGCCGCGGCGGCCCACCCCGGCACCGCCGCTGGACCTGGCCGCGCTGGTCAGCGACCGGAGCACGCGGATCATCGTGTGCTGCGGTTCCGGCGGCGTGGGCAAGACGACCACCTCGGCGGCGCTCGCGCTGGCCGCGTCCGAGGCCGGGCGGGAGGTCGTGGTGCTCACCATCGACCCGGCCCGCCGGCTGGCCCAGTCGCTGGGCCTGGTCGAGCTGGACAACGAGCCGCGGCTGGTCGAGACGCCCGGTGCCCCGGGTGAGCTGCACGCGATGATGCTGGACATGAAGCGGACGTTCGACGACGTCGTCTCCGCGCACTCGACGCCCGAGCGGGCGCAGGTGATCTTCGAGAACCCCTTCTACCAGGCGCTCTCCTCCTCCTTCGCCGGGACGCAGGAGTACATGGCGATGGAGAAGCTCGGGCAGCTGCGGGCCAGCGACCGCTGGGACCTCGTCATCGTCGACACCCCGCCGTCCCGGTCGGCGCTGGACTTCCTGGACGCCCCGAACCGGATGAGCCGCTTCCTCGACGGCACGATGATCCGGCTGCTCACCGCCCCCGCGCGGGCCGGCGGCCGGGCCGGGGTGCGGTTCGTGGGGGCCGGCTTCCTGCTGTTCAGCCGGATCATCAGCAAGATCCTGGGCGGCCAGCTGCTCAACGACATCTCGGCGTTCGTCTCCGCGCTGGACACCATGTTCGGCGGCTTCCGCGAGCGGGCCAACGCGACCTACGAGCTGCTCCGCCAGCCGGGGACGTCGTTCGTCGTCGTCGCCGCCCCGGAGCCGGATGCGCTGCGCGAGGCCTCGTACTTCGTCGACCGGCTCTCCACCGAGGGCATGCCGCTGGCCGGGCTGGTGCTCAACCGCACCCACCCGCCGGCCACCACAGCCCTGTCCGCCACCCGCGCCGAGGGTGCCGCCGAGGCCGTGGCCGAGGCAGGGGGCCCGGGCTCGAAGCTGGCCGCGGGGGCGCTGCGGGTGCACGCCGAGCGGATGACCGTCGCGACCCGCGAGCAGCGGCTGGCCGACCGGTTCACCAGCGCCCACCCGGAGGTGCCGGTGCGGACGGTGCCGGCCGCCGCCGGGGACGTGCACGACCTGGACGGGCTGCGGGTGATGGGCGAGGCGTTGCTCGCCGCGGAGGACGACACCGGGACGGGCACGCCGCGCAGCCGGGTGCTGCCGGTGCGCTCCCAGGCCGGCTGACCCCACCCCTCCGTGGGGCTCGAGGGGCAGGAGGGTCAGGCCGGTCACCCGTTCGTGTCCACGTCATCCCGGGGCCTGGTCGTGGTCGTGACGCTCCGTTAGCGTCCGCCCGACCGTTCCGTCGGAGGGATGACACACCAGGCATGAGCACCGCACCCGAGCTCGACCGCACCACCGCGACGACGTCGCCGGAGCCGGCCGGCCTCTTCGGCACCGGCATCGCCGTCCCCGCCGCCGCCGACCTCCCCGTCGAGATCCCGGTCGACACCGTCGGGCTCTCCCCCGACGACAAGGCCCGCACCAAGGTCATCACCAGCGCGATCCGCCGTCGGTCGCAGGAGCTGCGGCGCGACCACCCGGTGCTGCGGCACCAGGACGCCCTCGGGCTGACCGCCTTCTCCGTCGCCGTCCTCGGCTTCGTCGGCAGCGGCGCGCTCTACCTGACCGGCGTGCTGCCCTGGTACGTGACCCTGCTGCTGTCGGCGGCCTTCGCCGCGGTCGGGCACGAGGTGGAGCACGACCTGATCCACGCCCTCTACTTCCGCCGCCGCAAGGCCGTGCGGTACGCGCTGCTGTTCGGCGTCTGGGCGATCCGGCCGTACACGATCAACCCGGTCTACCGGATCCGGCTGCACCTGCGGCACCACGCCTACTCGGGGCTGCCCGACGACATCGAGGAGGTGTCGATCACCAACGGCAAGCCGTGGGGCGCCGTCCGGCTCTACAGCCTGCTCGACCCGTACGTGCCCGCCCTGATCCGGATCGTCACCACCCGGCCGAAGGACGCCGAGGACGCGCTCTGGCGGCGCACCATCCTCAAGGCGAGCATCGGGCTGACGCCGGTGGCGATCACCATCTGGTACGCGTTCCTGGGCCTGCACGTGGCGAGCTGGCTGGGCGCCGCCGTGCCGACGTCCTGGCTGCAGGTGCTCACCGTGCTGACCGTCGTCTGGGTCGGCCCGAACGTGTGGCGGGGCTTCTGCCTGCACTTCATCAGCAGCAACATGCACTACCAGGGGGACGTCGAGCAGGGCAACGTCCTGCAGCAGACCCAGGTGTTCAACCGCTGGTACCTGGCGCCCTTCCAGGTCTTCTGCCTGAACTTCGGCAGCACCCACCCGATCCACCACTTCTACGTGGCCGACCCGTTCTACGCGCGGCAGCTGATGGAGCGGGACATCCACCCGGTGCTGGCCGCCAACGGAGTGCGCTTCAACGACATGGGCACCTTCAAGCGGGCGAACCGCTACCAGATGTCCTGACGGCCGTGCGGAGCGGCTCGCCGACGTCGTCGGGGGCCGCTCCGCGCGTTGCGTCCGAGGCACCCCACGCAGGCCCGATGGGCAGGTACCTTGGCCTGCGATGTCCGACTCTGCGCGTTCTCCGCTCGGTGCCCTGGTCAAGCTGGCCGTCACGATCGTCGTGGCCGGCGCCCTGGTCGCTGCCATGTTGCTGCCCTTGGTCGGGGGGACCGGGCTCGTCGCCCGCAACTCCGCCAGCCTGCTCGACGCCCTCCCGGTCGAGCTCACCGACGAGACGCCGAACGGCAACGCCACCATGGTGGCCGCCGACGGGGCGCCGATCACGCAGTTCTACGACAACAACCGCACGCCGGTGACGCACGACCAGATCTCCGACGTGATGAAGCAGGCGATCGTCGACATCGAGGACTCGCGCTTCTACCAGCACAACGGGCTGGACGTCGAGGGCACGACGCGAGCGCTGGCGAAGAACCTCGCCGCCGGGGAGGTGCTCGAGGGTGGGTCGACGCTGACCCAGCAGCTGGTCAAGCAGACCCTGCTGCAGACCGCGGATAACGCGGAGGAGCGGGCCGCTGCCGAGGAGGAGTCGGTCGGCCGCAAGCTCAAGGAGGCCCGCCTCGCCCTCGCGCTGGAGGAGGAGTACTCCAAGGACGAGATCCTCACCCGCTACCTGAACATCGCCTACTTCGGCCAGGGCGCCTACGGCATCCAGTCGGCAGCGCAGAAGTACTTCAGCGTGAACGCCGTCGACCTGACGCTGCCGCAGGCATCGGTGCTCGCCGGGCTGGTGCAGAGCCCCAAGTTCGACCCGATCGCCTACCCGGCGGAGGCGACGACCCGGCGTGACCAGGTGCTGAACCGGATGCACCAGCTCGAGCACATCTCCGACCAGGAGCTCGCCGAGGTCACCGCCGCGCCGATCCCGCTGGCCCCCGGCGGCAACGCACCCAACGGCTGCATCGACGCCGCGATCGGCGGCTTCTTCTGCGACTACGTCATGAGCTACCTGACCGGCACCCTGGGTCTGAGCCCGGACGACATCAAGAACAACGGCTGGACGATCCAGACCACCCTCCGCCCGGACATGCAGGTCGCCGGCGACCAGGCCGTGCTGAACACCGTGGGCATGGGCGACCCGGTCGTCGGGGTCTACGACGCGATCGAGCCGGGCACCGGGCACGTGCTGGCGATGAGCGTGAACCGGCGGTTCGGCTGCGGTGACCCGGCAGCGGGCTGCGAGTCGGTCAACTTCGCCACCATCCCCACCAAGGGCTCCGGCTCGACGTTCAAGACCTTCGTCGCCGCGGCCGCGCTGGAGCAGGGGCTGCCGGCCAGCCACACGATCACCACCAGCGAGCCCTACACCAGCCGGGTCTACCAGGACTTCGACACCGACACCGGGAAGTACAAGCCCTACTCACTCGGCAACGTGGGCAACAACTACCCGAACACGCTGACCATGACCCAGGCGCTGTACATGTCCTCCAACACCTACTTCCTGGCGCTGGAGGACGCGCTGGGCCGCATCGAGCCGGCCGTCCGGATGGCCGAGCGGCTGGGCATGACCTTCGACTACCCGGTGACCCAGACCCCGGCCGACAAGATCATCGCCGAGAACCGCCCCTCGTTCGCCTTCGGCACCGACGGGGTGAGCCCACTGGACCTGGCCAACGCCTACGCCACGATCGCAGCCGGCGGCGTGAAGTGCGCCCCGCTGCCCGTGCTGGGCATCACCGACCGCAACGGCGAGCCGGTCACCGACGAGGACGGCCAGCCGGTGGTCCCGGGCACCCAGTGCGAGCAGGTCGTCGAGCCCGGTCTCGCGAACACGATGAACCAGATGATGCGCAAGGACGTCGAGCCGGGCAATCGGATGCAGACCGGCGCGAACGCCTACATCCCCGGCCACCAGATCGCCGGCAAGACCGGCACCGTGAACCGGAACGACTCGGTCACCTTCGTCGGGTCCACCCCGGAGTACACCGCCACCGTCATGGTGTTCCGCCCGACCGGCATCGAGAGCGTCGGCGGCTACGGTGGTGGCAAGCCGGCCACGATCTGGCACGACGCGATGCTGCCGATCCTGTCCGGGCAGCCCACCGCGGAGTTCCCGGCGGCCGACCCGAAGTTCGCCGGGCGCGGGGTGGACGCACCACCGACGAGCACCCGGTCGTCTTCCAACGACCGGGACGACCGGGACGACCGGGGAGACCGGCGCCGGAACCAGACGTCGAGCCGCAGCAGCGCCGACACCGTGACCGAGTCGGCGCCGACGACCGAGGCCGCACCGGTGACCGAGCCGGCCGCTCCGGCAGATCCCGCGGCTCCGCAGCCGGAGTCGAACGGCGGCTGATCGAACGGCGAAGGGGCCGGGCCTGTGGGCCCGGCCCCTTCGTCGTCCCCGGGCAACGGAGGAGCGCAGCCCCGCTCCGCCGAGCCGGCCCAGCCCTCTCGCTCAGCCGAGCCGGCCCAGCCCCCTCGCTCAGCCGAGCCGGCCCAGCCCTCTCGCTCAGCCGAGCTGTCTACGCACCTCTGCGGCCACCCGGCCGCCGTCGGCCCGACCGGCCACCCGGCCCTGCACGGCGCCCATGACCTTGCCCATGTCCTTCATCCCGGCTGCACCGGTCGTGGTGATCACGTCGGCGACGAGCGCGGTCAGGTCGGCGTCCTCGAGCTGGGCGGGCAGGTAGGTGGCCAGCACGCCCTCCTCGGCCCTCTCCCGCTCGGCCTGGTCGGTGCGGCCGGCACCGGCGAAGGCGTCGGCCGCCTCGCGGCGCTTCTTCGCCTCCCGGCGCAGCACCGCCTGCACCTCCTCGTCGCTCAGCTCACGGGCCTCCTTGCCGGAGACCTCCTCGGCGGTCACGGCGGAGAGCACCATGCGCAGCGTCGCGGTGCGCAGCTCGTCGCGGCCCTTCATGGCGGTGGTCAGGTCGGCACGCAGTCGGTCCTTCAGCTCAGGCACGGTGCAGAGCCTGCCACCTCCGCCCGGACCAGGACGACGCAGTTCCCCTCCCCCTAGGCTCAGGGGATGCGCGCGACCACCGCCGTCCCTGCCGCCCTGCTGGCCACCGGCGCCGCCACCGTCGGCTACGCCGGCCTCGTCGAGCGCACCCACTGGACCCTGCGGCGCTTCGACGTCCCGGTGCTGCCACCGGGTTCCCGGCCGCTCACCGTCCTGCAGCTGTCGGACCTGCACATGACCGCCGGCCAGCACAGCAAGCAGGCCTGGGTCGCCGGGCTCGCCGCCCTACACCCGGACGTCGTCATCACCACCGGTGACAACCTGGCCGGGATGGACGCCGTCCCCGCGACGCTGCGGGCGCTGGAGCCGCTGATGGAGCTCCCCGGCGCCTTCGTGCTGGCGAGCAACGACTACTACGCGCCCCGGCCGAAGAACCCGCTCAAGTACTTCAAGACCGAGCACAAGCGGGTGCACGGTGACGAGCTCCCCTGGCGGGAGCTCCGCGACGGCATGACCGCGCGTGGCTGGCTGGACCTCACCAACCACACCGGCACGCTGACCGTGCGCGGCGTCCGGATCGCCCTCGCCGGCGTCGACGACCCACACCTCAAGCTGGACCGGTACGACGACGTCGCCGGCCCGGCCGACCCCACGGCCGACGTGCGGATCGGGCTGGTGCACTCCCCCGAGCCGCGGGTGCTCGACCGGTTCACCGCCGACGGGTACGACCTGCTGCTGTGCGGGCACACGCACGGCGGGCAGCTGCGGGTGCCGTTCTACGGCGCCCTGGTCACCAACTGCGGCATCGACCGCGAGCACGTGCGCTGGCTCCACCAGTGGGCAGAGCCCTCCGACGCCGTCCCGAACGGCACCTGGCTGCACGTCTCGGCCGGGCTGGGCACCAGTCCGTACGCGCCCGTGCGGTTCGCCTGCCCCCCGGAGGCGACGCTGCTGACCCTCACCGCACGGTAGGAGGGCCCTCGCCTGCCCCCGCTGTGGAACAGGGCCACAGGGGGTCGCAGCGCCGACGAGTGCGTCGGTTACAGTTGTCGACGCACCACGGGGTGTGGCGCAGCTTGGTAGCGCGCGTCGTTCGGGACGACGAGGCCGCAGGTTCAAATCCTGTCACCCCGACCAGCCACTCAGGGACCGCCGATCCGGCGGTCCCTGAGTGCGTTCGGGCCTCGGTGTCGGCGCCGGCGGGAGACACCCCCACCGACGCCGACCCTCGCGCCGGGCCGGTCAGCGGCGCGGCGGGACCACCATCCGGCGGACGTCGACCAGGGCCAGTGCGGCCAGACCGACGATCGGCAGCAGGGTGACCTGCACCAGGCCGGCCCCGGACCAGTCGAAGGCGGCGACGAGCCGGGCGAACAGCAGGCCGGAGAACGCCGCCGCCACGTAGTACGTGAACATGAACAGCCCGGCGCCCCGGCCAACGTGCTCCGGGCGCACCGCACGCTGCATGCCCGTCGTGCAGTTGGTGAAGAGCACGCCGCTGGCGAAGGCGCCCATCAGGAACGCCAGCACGTACTGCGCGGACGCACCCTCGGCGAAGCGGTAGACCGCCAGACCGGTGAGCGAGGAGCCCACGAAGCCGATGGCGAGCAGCATCCGCTGGTCGTAGCGGTCGGCCAGCCAGCCGACCGGCAGCGCCATCATGGCGCCGAAGCCGACCAGCGAGGCCGCCCACGCCGCCTGCGCGGGGGCCAGCCCGAGCTCCTCCCGCAGGAAGGTCGGGTAGAGGCCGAGGAAGCCGTAGAAGACCAGGCCGGAGATCGCCGAGGCGAGCCCCATGCCCAGGGTGCCGCGGTTGTACGGGCTCGCCGGCACGTGCGTGTAGTCGGCGGTGTCAGCAGTCCCGGCCCGTCCGGCCAGCGCCTCGCTCATCGCCTTTGGCACGGTGAACAGCAGGACGACCGCCATGACCAGGCCGGCGACGCCGAAGACGACGAACGGCGCCCGCCAGCTGTCCACGGCGAGGGCGAGCTGCTGGCCGAGGATCGGTCCGAGGAACACGCCCAGGCCGAAGGCGACGCCGATGAACCCGGCGGCGACGGCCCGCCGGTGGAAGAAGTAGGCGCCCACGATGGCGTAGATGGCGGTGGCCTGCACGCCCTCCCCCACGCCGGAGATCAGCCGGTAGACGGCCATGTCGCCGAAGCCGGTGGCCAGCGGGATGGCGAGCGTGCCGAGGGAGTAGACGACCACGCTGACGACGACGATCAGCTTCCGCGACAGCCGATCCAGCAGGTAGCCCGCCGGGACGCCGGTGAGCGCGATGCCCAGCGTGAAGCCCGTGGCCAGGAGGCCGGTCTGGTCGAGGGAGAACCCGTACTCCTCACGGATCTGCGGCAGCAGCGGGTAGAAGACCTGCCGGTCCATCGCGTTGAGCATGTAGGAGAGGCAGAGGGCCGCGAAGCCGACCGCCACCGCCACGGTCGTCGCGGGGCCGCCCGTCCTGGCGGCCGCCGGCGCACCGGCATCGGGCACCGGCGGGAGGGTCGAGTGGGACATGAGCGCTCCTGGGTCGTCGACGATGACGCGTCCGTTGTGCGGACGAGCGTCCGCTGTGCGGTAGCGTGAGGCTCGTCACGCCGTCCGTCAAGCCCGGCGCGGGTGGCCGCCGCGCGGGCCCGGGACGCGCCGGAGAGAGCCGGACACCGACAGGAGGAAGATGACCCGGTGACCGCCGAGCCTCCGCAGAGCCCACCCGCACCCGCCCTCCCCGAGGAGGTCACCGCGCGCTGGCAGGCCCGCTTCCGTGCCCCGCGGGTCAGCCTGCCCGACTGGGCCGAGGACGCGCCGCAGCGCAGCCTGTACGCCTCCGACGTCAGTGGTGTCGTCGAGCAGTACGCCTGGGACCGCGACACGGACACCCACCGACAGATCACCGACCGGGCCAACGGCACCCTGGCCGCGACGCTGACCCCCGACGGCGAGACGATCTGGTGGTTCGCCGACACCGACGGCGACGAGTTCGGCATCTGGATGACCCAGCCCTTCACCGGCGGACCGGACGTCGTCGCCCTGCCGGAGGTGGGCCCGGCCTACCCCGCCGGCCTGGAACTCGGGCACACGGTCACCGCGGTGGGTCGCTCCACCGACGACGGCAGCGAGCTGTGGATCGCCCCCGCCGGCGGCACGCCGTCGGTGTTCTACTCCTCGCCGGACACCGCAGGGGTGGACGCGCTCTCCCGTGACGACTCGCTGCTGGTCTTCTCGCACTCCGAGCACGGCGACCCGCGGTACCCGGCGCTGCGCGTGCTGCGCACCGCCGACCTCTCCCTGGTCGCCGACAAGTGGGACGGCGAGGGCCGCGGCCTGCACGCGCTGAGCTTCTCCCCCTCCCCCGGCGACCAGCGGCTGCTGGTGGGCCACGAGCGCCGTGGCCGCGAGGAGCTGCTGATCTGGGACGTCGCCGCCGGCACCGAGACCGAGCTGGTGCTCGACCTGCCCGGTGACGTCACCGCCGGCTGGTACCCGGACGGCTCCGCCCTGCTGGTCGGGCACGACCACGCCGCCCGCAGCGAGCTGTACCGCTACGACCTGGCCTCCGGGTCGCTGGAGCAGCTGGACACCCCCCGTGGCGTGGTCCGGGGCGCGACCGCCCGCCCGGACGGCACCGTGGAGCTGGCCTGGTCGTCGGCCGAGCTGCCGCCGGTCATCCGCCGGGCCGACGGCCCGGTCGTGCTCGCCGCGCCGGGTGAGGCACCGCCGGCCGCCTACCCCGTGGAGGACCGCTGGGTGCCCGGCCCGGGCGGCGACGTGCACGCGCTGCTGGTCCGGCCCGCCGGCGAGGGACCGTTCGCCACCGCCTTCCTGGTGCACGGCGGCCCCGAGTCGCAGGACGACGACTCCTACCGCGCGCGCCGGGCGGCCTACGTCGACGCCGGGTACGCCGTCGTGCACGTGAACTACCGGGGTTCGACCGGCTACGGCAGCGAGTGGCGCGACGCGCTCACCGGGCGACCGGGGCTGACGGAGCTGGAGGACGTCGGCGCCGTCTACGACGCCCTGGTCGCCGAGGGCGTGGTCGACCCGACCAGGACGATCCTCTCGGGCGGCTCGTGGGGCGGCTTCCTCACCCTGCTGGGCCTGGGCACCCAGCCCGAGCGCTGGTCGGCCGGGATCGCCGAGGTGCCGGTCGCTGACTACCTGGCTGCCTACGAGGACGAGATGGAGGGCCTGCGCGCCTACGACCGCGCGCTGTTCGGCGGCTCACCGGAGGAGGTGCGCGACGTGTACGTGCGCTCCTCGCCGATCACCTACGTCGACGCGGTGGCCGCCCCGGTGCTCGTGGTCGCCGGCGCCAACGACCCGCGCTGCCCCATCCGCCAGATCGACAACTACCTGGCTGCACTGACCGAGCGCGGCAAGGACCACGAGGTCTACCGCTTCGACGCCGGCCACGGCTCCCTGGTGATCGAGGAGACCATCCGCCAGGTCGAGGTCGCCCTCAGCTTCGCCCTCCGCCACGTGAAGCCCTGACAGCGGACGAGACGGCAGGAACGGTCGAGCGGCAGGAACGGTCGAGCCGTAGGAGCGACCACCTACGAGTGCGGTTCGGCGGCACCGCAGCGCCAGCTGCTGGTGCTTGCCCGGCGCGGGGCCGGAGGCTCCCGCCGGGCGAGCACCGCGTGCCGCAGCCGTCCTCGGTCGCGGCGGCCGGAGGCTGCCCGACGGAGGACGGCGAAACGGCTCAGAGCAGCCCGGGCACGGCTCCTGGCCGCGGTGTCACGCGGAGCGTGACGATGCAATCAACTCCGCGATCTGCACGGTGTTGAGCGCCGCGCCCTTGCGCAGGTTGTCGTTGCTGATGAACAGCGCCAGCCCGCGGCCGTCGTCGACGCCGGGGTCCTGCCGGATCCGGCCCACGTAGCTCGGGTCGTTGCCCGCCGCCTGCAGCGGGGTCGGGACGTCGACCAGCTGGACGCCCGGCGCACCCGACAGCAGCTCGGTCGCCCGGGCCACCGACAGCGGCTGGGCGAACTCGACGTTCAGTGACAGCGAGTGCCCGGTGAAGACCGGCACCCGGACGCACGTGCCGGACACCCGCAGGTCGGGGATGCCGAGGATCTTGCGGCTCTCGTTGCGGAGCTTCTGCTCCTCGTCGGTCTCGAAGCTGCCGTCGTCGACGATCGACCCGGCCAGCGGCAGCACGTTGAACGCGATCGGCGCCACGTACTTCACCGGCTCGGGGAAGGTGACCGCGGAGCCGTCGTGGGCGAGGGCGTCGGCCTTGTCCACGACCGCCTTCGCCTGCCCGTGCAGCTCCTCGACGCCGGCGACGCCGCTGCCGGAGACCGCCTGGTAGGTGCTCGCGATGAGCCGGACCAGGCCGGCCTCGTCGTGCAGCGGGCGCAGCACCGGCATCGCGGCCATGGTGGTGCAGTTCGGGTTGGCGATGATCCCCTTGCGGATCTCGTTCAGCGCGTGCGGGTTGACCTCGCTGACGATGAGCGGGACGTCGGGGTCGCGCCGCCAGGCGGAGCTGTTGTCGATGACCGTGACGCCGGCGGCGGCGAAGCGGGGCGCCTGCGCCCGGGAGGTCGTCGCACCGGCGGAGAAGATCGCGATGTCCAGGCCGGTCGGGTCGGCGGTCGCGGCGTCCTCGACGGTGATCTCGCCGTCGCCCCAGGGCAGCGTGCTGCCGGCCGACCGGGCCGAGGCGAAGAACCGCATTTCGCTGAGCGGGAAGCGGCGTGCGGCCAGGAGCTCGCGCATCACGCCGCCCACCTGGCCGGTGGCGCCGACGATGCCGACCCGCAGGCCGTCGGTGGAGAAGGTGCTCATCGTCCGGTCCCTCCGTAGACCACTGCCTCGGCCGCGTCGGAGCCGAGGTCGAAGGCGTCGTGCACCGCGCGGACGGCGAGGTCGACGTCGGCGTCCCGGCAGACCACCGAGATCCGGATCTCGGAGGTGCTGATCAGCTCGAGGTTCACCCCGGCGTCGGCGAGCGCGCCGAAGAACTTGGCCGAGACGCCCGGGTGCGAGCGCATGCCCGCGCCCACCAGGGACACCTTGCCGATGTGCTGGTCGAAGCTGATGTCGGTGTAGCCGACCGTGTGCTTGACCCGCTCGAGGGCGGCGATGGCGGTGGGGCCGTCGCTGACCGGCAGGGTGAAGGAGATGTCGGTCAGCTTCGCCTCGCTGGAGACGTTCTGCACGATCATGTCGATGTTGACCTCGGCGTCGGCCAGCACGCGGAAGATCTGCGCTGCCTCGCCCGGGCGGTCGGGCACCCCGGAGACGGTGATCTTGCCCTCGCTCCGGTCGTGCGCGACGCCGGTGATGATCGCCTGTTCCACGGTGAGGTCCTCCATCGAGCCGGCCACGATCGTGCCGGGGAGCTGTGAGTAGGAGCTGCGGACGTGCACCGGGATGCCGTACCGGCGGGCGTACTCGACGCAGCGGAGCATGAGCACCTTCGCCCCGGAGGCGGCCAGCTCGAGCATCTCCTCATAGGTGATGGTCTCCAGCCGCTTGGCGTTCGGCACGATCCGCGGGTCGGCGGTGAAGACGCCGTCGACGTCGGTGTAGATCTCGCAGACGTCGGCGCGCAGCGCGGCGGCGACGGCCACGGCGGTGGTGTCCGAGCCGCCGCGACCGAGGGTGGTGACGTCCTTGGTGTCCTGGCTGACGCCCTGGAAGCCGGCGACGATGACGATCGACCCGTCGTCCAGCGCGTCCCGCAGCCGGCCCGGCGTGACGTCGATGATCCGCGCCTTGCCGTGGCTGGAGGTGGTGATCACCCCGGCCTGGGAGCCGGTGAACGACCGCGCCTCGTACCCGTGGGTCGAGATGGCGATGGCCAGCAGCGCCATGGAGATGCGCTCACCGGCGGTCAGCAGCATGTCCAGCTCGCGACCCGGTGGGTTCGCGGTGATCTGGCTCGCCTGGTCGAGCAGCTCGTCGGTCGTGTCGCCCATGGCGGAGACGACGACGACCACGTCGTCGCCGTTCTTCTTCGCCTCGACGATGCGCTCGGCCACACGCTTGACGCGCTCGGCATTCGCGACGGAGGAACCGCCGTACTTCTGTACCACCAAGGCCACGGGCCCAGGCTACCGGCGCGGCGTGGCCGGCCCGACGTCCGCACGGCGCGCCGCCTCCCTCTCGCCCACCGCGCCCGCAAGCTCTGCGCAGACTGCGGCCGCCCACCGGAAGACGGGGCTCCTCCGCACGTTCGCGCCGCAGGTCCTCCGCGAGCCGCTCCCCCCGTGCGACAGGAGTCCGGGCGAGTTGCGCTCTGGCGCAGCAGTGCAGCCAGAGCACAACTGCCCGCGACGTGCCTCCCCCCGACCACACGGTGGGCGCCGTCCACAGCTCGCGCCCGGGGTGGCGTCACCGGGCGGTTGAGCCGACACGCTCGGCAGCGTGTCCGCGCCCCAGCCCGGGTCCGGGTCCGAGTCCGAGTCCGAGCCCGAGCCCGAGCCCCAGCCCCAGCCCGAGACCGAGACCGTGCCGGTGGCTCCGGGGGTCGACGTGGCGGGGACGCTGCGGCGGCTGCGCCGGCTGGTTGACATGTCGCAGCGTGAGCTGGCCGAGGCGGGCGACGTCTCCCGGGGCCGCCTGGGGCGCGCGGAGACCGGACGTGGCGATCTGCGCGTGGGCGAGTTCGCCCGCCTCGTGTCACTGGCCGGGCTGCGCCTGGTCCTGCTGGACGCCCAGGGGCAGGAGGTTGCACCGATGTCCGCTTCCGCCGTCCGGGACCGGGCCGGACGGCGCTTCCCCGCGCACCTGGACACCCGGCACGGGGACGAGGACTGGTGGTCCGGCCCGCACCGGCACACCCGCACCCAGCCGGAGGTCACCTTCGACCGGGACCGCCGCAGCCGGGACTCCTGGCGCCGGCAGCTGGGCACTCCGGACGACCACCACGTGCCCCGCCCCGGCGACTCCCTGGCGGAGCGGGCCGCCGCGCGGGGGTGGGCGGCACTCCTCCGCCAGCGGGAACAGCGGGAGGCCGCCTGGCGAGCGTGGCTCGCGGCCGGCGGTCTCGGCGGCCCCGACTGGGGCACCGGCTGCACCTGCCCGCCCGGCTGCGAGTACGCCGAGGGGTCCAACGCCGACCTCGGGCACGCACCGGCCTGCGCCTGCGGCTGCGACGTCGGCTGACCCGCTGCTACGGTTGCCCCGTGCGCGGCAGCCTCCTTCTTATCAGCCGCGGCGAGGCCCTCTCCTAGGTCGGCTCCCTCGCCGCGGTGATCGCGCGTCCCCGGGCGCCAGCTGACCGCATCCCGGAGCTGTCCGCAGCCCGCCAGAGGAGCCCCCCGTGAACGAGAACCACCCGCACGCCCGCAACCCCCAGCGCCCCTCGCCGATGCCGATCGGCAAGTACGCGCCCTTCGCTCCCGTCCCGCTGCCCGACCGCACGTGGCCGGAGACGACCACGACGGCCGCCCCCCGCTGGTGCGCGGTCGACCTGCGGGACGGCAACCAGGCGCTGATCGACCCGATGACCCCCGAGCGCAAGCGGCGGATGTTCGAGCTGCTGGTGCGGATGGGCTACAAGGAGATCGAGGTCGGCTTCCCGGCGGCCAGCCAGACCGACTTCGACTTCATCCGTGAGCTGGTCGAGGAGGACCTGGTCCCCGACGACGTCACCGTCCAGGTGCTCACCCAGGCCCGGGACGAGCTGATCGAGCGGACCTTCGAGTCCCTGCGCGGCGCCAAGCAGGCGATCGTGCACCTCTACAACTCGACCTCCACGCTGCAGCGCCGGGTCGTGTTCGGCCAGGACCGTGCGGGCATCACCGACATCGCCGTCCACGGCGCCCAGCTGGTGCGCAAGCTGGCCGAGCAGGCCGGGGACACCGAGATCCGGTTCCAGTACTCCCCCGAGTCCTTCACCGGCACCGAGCTCGACTTCGCCGTCGAGGTCTGCAACGCCGTCACCGACGTCTGGGAGCCGACCCCCGACCGGCCGACCATCCTGAACCTGCCGGCGACCGTGGAGATGGCCGAGCCCACCGTCTACGCCGACCAGATCGAGTGGATGCACCGCAACCTGGGCCGCCGCGACTCCGTCGTGCTGAGCCTGCACCCGCACAACGACCGGGGCACCGCGGTGGCCGCCGCCGAGCTGGGCCACCGCGCCGGCGCAGACCGGATCGAGGGCTGCCTGTTCGGCAACGGCGAGCGCACCGGGAACGTCGACCTGGTGACCCTGGGCT
The DNA here is from genome assembly GCF_026967995.1 of Modestobacter sp. VKM Ac-2979. Lineage (NCBI taxonomy): Bacteria > Bacillati > Actinomycetota > Actinomycetes > Geodermatophilales > Geodermatophilaceae > Modestobacter > Modestobacter sp. VKM Ac-2979. The sequence goes on along the minus strand of NZ_JAPVBO010000006.1, from coordinate 374,030 downwards.
TGAACCTGTTCAGCCAGGGCATCGACCCGCAGATCGACTTCTCCGACATCGACGAGATCCGGCGCACCGTCGAGTTCTGCAACCAGCTGGGCGTGCACGAGCGGCACCCCTACGGCGGCGACCTGGTCTACACCGCGTTCTCCGGCTCGCACCAGGACGCGATCAACAAGGGGTTCGCCGTCATGAAGGCCGACGCCGAGGCGGCCGGCACGAGCGTCGACGAGATCCCGTGGGCGGTCCCCTACCTGCCGATCGACCCCAAGGACGTCGGCCGCAGCTACGAGGCCGTGATCCGGGTGAACAGCCAGTCCGGCAAGGGCGGCGTCGCCTACATCATGAAGACCGAGAACCAGCTGGACCTGCCGCGCCGGCTGCAGATCGAGTTCAGCGCCGTCGTCCAGCGGCACACTGAGGACGAGGGCGGCGAGGTGACCGCCGAGCAGATGTGGACCGCCTTCTCCAGCGAGTACCTGCCCGACGCCGACGCCCCCTGGGGCCGGTTCGCCCTCAGCGGGCACGAGCACACCGCCTCCGGCGCCGGCCCCGACGAGCTCACCGCCCAGCTCGTCGACTCCGGCGTGCCCACCACGGTCCAGGGCCGCGGCAACGGCCCGATCGCCGCGTTCGTCGACGCGCTGGCCAGCATGGACGTCGACGTCCGGGTGCTCGACTACGCCGAGCACGCGCTCTCCTCCGGCGGCGACGCACGGGCGGCCGCCTACGTCGAGTGCGCCGTCGGCGAGCGGGTGCTGTGGGGCGTCGGGATCGACGCCAACATCGTCACCGCGTCACTGCGGGCGGTCGTCTCCGCGGTGAACCGGGCCCAGCGGTAGGACCGTCGCCGTCCGGGTGTGGCAGGACGCCGCACCCGGACGGCTCAGCCGCGCGGTCCTCGGGCCGGCTCGTCCGCAGCCTGGTCGCCGGCTCCGTCGTCCTCGTCGACCTGCGGTTCCGTCTCGTCGCCGATCGGTGCGTCCGCCGGTTGGTCGCCGCGTCGGCCCTCCTCGCCCGCGGTCACCTCCGCGCCGCGGGCGGCGACGCCCAGCTCGTCGACGAACAGGCTCTCCCGCCCGACGTGCCCACGCCGGTAGGCGATCCGGCTGACCATGTGCGCGTTGACCGGCGCGGTGATCAGCTGGAACACCGCGACCAGCAGCAGCATCCAGGTAGCCGACCAGCCGGAGAGCCGGATCGCGCCGCCGACCATGATCAGCAGCACCCCCATGACCTGGGGCTTGGTGCCGGCGTGCATCCGGGACAGGACGTCGGGGAAGCGCAACAGCCCGACACCGGCGGTGAGACAGAGGAACGCCCCCGTCAGCAGGCAGGCCAGGGCGATCCAGTCGGCCACCGACTCGATGTCGTTCACGATCTCTCCGTCCCCTCGGGGCCCTGGACTTGCTCGGCCGCCGGTGAGACCCCCAGGTCCTCGACGTCCGCGCCGGTGCGCAGCAGCATGCCGCCGACGTAGCGGGCGACGGAGATGGCACCGACGAAGACCAGCAGGGCGACGACCACCAGCACCGGGACGACGGTGGGGTCCCGGTTCACGGTCGCGTGCACGGCGAGGCCGGCCGTGACGATGACCAGGATGGTGTCCGTGGCCACCACCCGGTCCAGCAGGGAGGGCCCCAGCGCCAGTCGGACCATCGCCAGCACCGCGCCCAGCCCGAGCATCCCGTAGATCAGGACCACCACCGGGGTCATCGGGTGGGCTCCGCGGTGGCAGGGGCAGCGGGGTCCCCGCGGGGTGGTTCCTGGTCCAGCCGGGCGATGTCCTCCGCGGACCCGAAGGCGTGCACCACCCGCCGCTCGGTCGCCAGCACGTCCGCGCGCTGGCGTTCGACGTCGGCCTCGTCGCCGACGTCCAGCACGTGCACTCCCAGGGTCATCCGCCGTCGGTCCAGGTCCATCACCATCGAGCCGGGCACCAGCGTGAGGGTCTGGGCGATGATGCTGAGCAGCAGGTCCGAGTCGGTGCGCAGCTGCACCAGGAGCACGGCGCTCTGCCGGATCCCGCTGGGCCGCAGCGTCTGCCAGGCGACCTGCGCACTGGAGACGATGAGGTTCACCAGGAAGTACCCGAGGAAGTACAGCGCCGCCACCGGGTGGAGCCGGCCGCCACCGGTGACCGCGGGCAGCGGGAGGACCACGGTCACCGTCAGGGCGACCAGCAGCCCGGTGATGAGGTTCGCCCAGGACCAGGTGCCCCACAGCAGGTTCCAGATCAGCACCAGCCAGACGATCAGCGGCAGCCGGAGCCGCAACCGGCGGACGGGCGAGTCGACGACGGTCACCGGCCCACCTCCGCGCCGTAGACGGCCTCGATGTAGGGCGTCCGCTCCCGCAGGTCACCGGCGGACCGTGTGGTCATCCCGTACAACGGCCCGGCGATCACCGTGAGGCCGACGGTCAGCAGCACCATCGTGGTGGTGGCCGCCATCATCACCGCCGGCAACGGACGCGTCGACGGCCGGGAGCCGTCCGCACCGCCACTCGGCTGTCCCTCGCCCCCGGATGGCGCCGCCGTCGCCACCGCGACGTGCCGCTGCCAGGCTCCCCGGCGTCCGGTCCGGCGGGCCGTGATGGTCGAGGTCGCCCCGCCGGCCAGGCCCTCGGGCAGGGGTTCCTCAGCCGGCTCGTCGCCCCCTGCCGGGTCGTCGTCGCCGTCGTCCGGTCCGGCGTCGTGCGCCGCGGCGGCTGCCGTGTCGGCGGACGCAGCCTGGGTCGGCGGCCGCCAGAACGACCGGGTCCAGACCCGCGACATGGCCAGCAGGGTGAGCAGGCTGGTCACCACCGCGCCGCCCACCAGCACGTACACCTGCCAGCCACCGACGGCGATCCCGGCGTCCAGCAGGCCCACCTTGCCGATGAAGCCGGAGAACGGCGGGATGCCGGCCAGGTTCATCGCCGGCACGAAGAAGAGCACCGCCAGCACGGGCGACGCGGTGGCGAGCCCGCCGAGGCGCGCCGTCGACGTCGAGCCACCCCGCCGCTCGATGAGCCCGGCGACCAGGAAGAGGGTCGTCTGGATGGCGATGTGGTGGACGACGTAGAAGATCGCGCCGGCGAGGCCGGCCGTGGTCGCCAGCGCGATCCCGAAGACCATGTAGCCGATGTGGCTGACCAGGGTGAAGGACAGGATGCGCCGGATGTCGCTCTGGGCGACCGCGCCGAGGATGCCGACCAGCATGGTGGCCAGGGCGGCCCACATGAGCACGTCGTCGAGCGCACCGCCGGGGAACAGCAGCGTCTGGGTGCGGATGATCGCGTAGACGCCGACCTTGGTGAGCAGACCGGCGAACACGGCGGTCACCGGGGCCGGGGCGGTCGGGTAGCTGTCGGGCAACCACGCCGACAGCGGGAACACCGCCGCCTTGATGCCGAAGGCGATCAGCAGCATCGCCTGCAGCATCAGCTGGGTCCCGTCGGGCAGCTCCGGGAGCCGGATGGCCAGCTGGGCCAGGTTGACCGTGCCGGTCGCCGCGTAGACCAGGGCGATCGAGGCGAGGAAGAGCAAGGAGCTGAGCAGGCTCACCACGACGTAGGTGATGCCGGCCCGGATCCGCGGCGCCGAGCCGCCCAGGGTGAGGAGCACGTAGCTGGAGGTCAGCAGGACCTCGAAACCGACGTAGAGGTTGAACAGGTCCCCGGCCAGGAAGGCGTAGCTCACACCGGCCATCAGGACCAGGAACGTCGGGTGGAAGATCGACAGCGGCGTCTCCTCGTCGCCGTCGGCCGTGCCCTGGCCCACGGCGAACACGAGGACGCCCAGCCCCACCGTGCTGGCCACCACCAGCATCAGCGCGGAGAGCCGGTCGACCACGAGCATGATCGCCACCGGGACCGGCCAGTCGCCCACGGCGACCGCAGCCGCCCCCTCGGCGTCGGCGATGAGCAGCAGGGCGACCGACACCCCGACCACCCCGGCCAGCACCGCCATGCTGAGCGTCCGCTGCACCCGCGGGTGGCGACCGACCAGCAGTGCTGCGGCGGCCCCGAGCAACGGCAGCAGCACCGGCAACGGCGCGAGGGCGCCGATCACTGCTCGCCCCGCCGGGTCGGTGGGAGCGTGACGTCGTCGGAGGCGAACTCGCCGTAGCGGTGCGCCAGCTGCTCCTCGACGTCGACGTCGGAGTGCAGGGCGTTGCCCTTCCCGGCCGGACGGTCCTGCGGAGCGAGCCGACCGGGGTCGATGTCGTCGGGGTCCACGTCGTCGGCGTCCGTGCTCTGCCGGGCAGCGACCCGCCGGTCCTCCTCGTCGATCTCGATGACCTCCTGCCGGACCAGCCGCCAGGACCGGTGCACCATCGCCAGCAGGAACGCGGTGACGCCGAAGGTGATCACGATCGCGGTGAGCACCAGGGCCTGCGGCAGCGGATCGCTCATCTCCTCGGCCTCGGCGTAGCCGAAGATCGGCGACAGCCCGGCCGGGCCGCTGGCGGACAGCAACAGCAGGTTCGTCGCGTTGCCGAGCAGGATGAAGCCCAGGATCACCCGGGTGAGGCTGCGGTCCAGCAACAGGTAGACGCCTGCCGCGTAGAGGCCACCGATCACGACCGGGAGCACGATGGTGGGGGTCATCGGGCGATCACCTCCTCAGGAGCGGTCTCGATCGGGTCCTGCTCGTCCTCCTGCCGGTCCTGCTCGGCGCCCAGGCTGCGCAGCACGTCCAGGACCAGGCCGACGACGATGAGGTAGACGCCGATGTCGAAGAACAGCGCGGTGGGCAGGCTCACGTGGCCGAGCACCGCCACGTCGGTCTCCAGGTAGGCGGACTCCAGCACCGCGTCACCCAGCAGCAGACCGGCCAGCCCGGTGCCGCCGGCCACCAGCAGACCGCCGCCGAGCAGCAGGCCCGGCGACACCCGGGCCGCCTCGCCGAGCTCGTAGCGCCCACCGGCCAGGTAGCGGAGCACCAGGGCCAGCCCGGCCACCAGCCCTCCGGCGAACCCGCCGCCGGGCTGGTTGTGCCCGGAGAACAGCAGGAAGAGCGAGAACACCACGATCGGGTGGAACAGGAAACGGGTGGCCACCTCGAGCACCACCGAACGCCGCTGGGGCGCGAGGGTGGAGGACGCCGCGAGCCATCGGCTCTTCGGCGCCCGCCGGGCCGCGGTCGGGTCGTCGCCGGCCGTGTGCTCGTCCCCCGGCCGGTCGACCGAGCCGGTCCGGCTGCGGAGGAAGACCAGGCTGGCCACGCCGGTGGCCGCCACGACCAGCACCGAGAGCTCGCCGAGGGTGTCCCAGGCGCGGATGTCGACCAAGATGACGTTGACGACGTTCTGCCCGTGTCCCTCCTCCAGCGCGAGCTCCGGGATGTCGGTGGAGACCGGGGTTGCCGTGCGCGCGCTCAGGGCCGCGGCGCCGACACCGGCCATCAGCACACCGACACAGACCGCCAGCAGGGCCCGGCCGGTGCGCTCGGCGGGGCGGTGTCGCTCGCTGATGTCCTCGGGGAGCCGGCGGAGCACGAGCACGAAGACCACCAGGCTCAGCGTCTCGACCAGGAACTGGGTCAGCGCCAGGTCCGGGGCACCGTGCAGGACGAAGAGCAGGGCCAGGCCGTAGCCGGTCACGCCCACCACCAGCACCGCGGACAGCCGCTGCCGGATCGGCACCGCGACGGCTGCGGCGATCACCACCACGGCACCGACCAGCGCCTGCAGGGGCGTGTCCCAGGCGCGCCACTCCTGCGGCCAGGGCGCCTGGAAGAGCAGGATCGAGCCCGGCAGCGCCAGGACGACGACGAGGATGGTGCCCAGGTAGGCCGGCAGCGAGCCGCGCTGCGTCGTCCCGGTCACCAGGACGGCGATCTTGTCCAGGGCCTGCAGGACGTTCCAGTAGCCCTCGTCGGCGGAGGCGCCCACGGCCAACCGGCGCTGCAGCCGGTGGAACGGTGACCGGAGGGCGAACAGCGCGGCGCCACCGAGCAGGGTGACCGCCGACAGCGCGAGGGCCGGCTGCAGGCCGTGCCACAGCGCGAGGTGCTCGGCCTCCGGGGCGATCAACGGCAGCGTCTCGGCGTACACGACCACCAGGTGGTCCAGCAGCGGGCTGGCCGGACCGGCGACGAGGCCGGCGAGCGCGAGCACGGCCGGCGCGGCGAGGAACAGCGGCCCGGGGTGGTGCTCCAGCTCCTCCGGGGCGGAGTCCGGCAGACCCGGCTTCCGGGCAAACGCGCCCCACAGGTACCGGGCGCAGTAGGCGGCGGTGAACACCGACCCCAGCACCAGACCGACCAGGACGACGACGGCGGTGAGCCGGTCGGGCAGGCCGCCGTCCCACAGCGCGGTGAACGCCGCCTCCTTGCCCACGAACCCGAGGAACGGGGGCAGCCCGACCAGGCTCGCGGCGGCCAGCGTGCTGATGACGGCGAGGACGGGCAGGCGCCGGCCGAGGCCGGACAGCAACCGCAGGTCACGCACCCCGGTGGCGTGGTCGATGACCCCGACGGAGAGGAACAGCGTCGACTTGCTGAGCGCGTGCGCGATGGTCATCGCCAGCCCGGCTGCGGCCAGCTCCTGGCTGCCGGCGCCGACCATGGTGATCAGGAAGCCCAGCTGGCTGACCGTGCTGAAGGCCAGCAGGAGCTTGAGGTCGTTCTGCCGCAGCGAGCGCCAGCCGCCGATCAGCATGGTGGCCACGCCGAGCCCCAGCACGACAGGCCGCCAGCCGGGGACGTCGGCGAAGCCGGGAGCCAGCCGGGCAACCAGGTAGATGCCCGCCTTCACCATCGCCGCGGCGTGCAGGTAGGCGCTGACCGGGGTCGGGGCCTCCATCGCCGCCGGGAGCCAGAAGTGGAAGGGCACCATCGCGGACTTGGTCACCGCACCGGCCAGCACGAGCATCGTGCCGGCCACCAGCACCGGGCCGCTGCCCGGGTCGGCGACGATCTCCGACAGCAGCCGGCTGCCGCTGGCCGCGGAGATCATCAGCAGCCCGACGAGCATCGCCAGGCCGCCCGCGGTGGTGAGCAGCAGCGCCTGGCTGGCCGCCCGCCGTCCGGCCAGCTTGGCCCCCGAGCCGCCGATCAGCAGGAACGAGAAGACGGTGGTGAGCTCCCAGAAGACGTAGAGCACCAGCACGTCGTCGGCCAGCACCAGCCCGAGCATCGACCCGGCGAAGGCGGTCATGACGCCCGCGAACCGGCCGACCCCCTCGTCGTCGGGCTCGAAGTAGCGCGCGCAGTACACCAGCACCAGCGCACCGACCCCGGTGACCAGCGCAGCGAAGGTCAGCGCCAGCGCGTCCAGCCGCAGGGCGATCTGCAGGTCCAGCGCCGGGATCCAGGAGAGCGTCTCGCGGACCTCTCCCCCACCGACGACGGTGCCCAGCCGGGTCATCGCCCACCCGAAGGCGGTCGCCGGCACCAGGGCGAGTGCGAGGAAGGCCTGCCTGCCCCACCAGCGGACCAGCAGCGGAGCTGCGATCCCGGCGACGAGGTGGAGCAGGAGCAGCAGGCCCAACGGGTCCCTTCCGGTCGCTTCTCAGGCGGACGTGCGGCGGCGCACCACCGTTCGGTGCGTTCGAGCGTTGTGCCCCATCCTCCTGGGCGCTGCCGGTCCCGGCGACTCGAGGAGCGCGCCGGTCACCGCTCAGGCGTCGGCGATCTCCGTCGCGGCCAGCCAGTCGGTCTCGACCTGCTCCTTCTCCGCCTGCAGCGCCTTCAGCTGGGCGTCGAGCTCGGCCGCGCGGGCGTAGTCGGCCGCCGCCGCGGCCAGCTGCTCGTGCAGCTTCTTCTCGTCGGCGTCCAGCTTGAGCATCCGGCGCTCCAGCTTGGACGCCTCCTTGCGCGCGGCGCGGGAGTCCGCCGCCGACACGACCGGGGACGACGTCGCCCCACCCGTCGTCCCGCCCGGGGACCCGCCGGACGCGGTGGTCAGCGGGGCGCCACCGGCCGCCCGGCGGGCCAGGTACTCCTCCACGCCACCGGGCAGCTCGGCCAGCGAGCCGTCGCCCAGCAGCGCGACCACCTTGTCGCAGACCCGGTCGACGAAGTACCGGTCGTGGCTGACCACCAGCACCGTGCCGGGGAAGCTGTCGAGCAGGTCCTCCAGCGCGGTCAGCGTGTCGATGTCGAGGTCGTTGGTGGGCTCGTCGAGCAGCAGCACGTTCGGCTCGCCCATCAGCAGGCGCAGCAGCTGCAGTCGCCGGCGCTCGCCGCCGGAGAGGTCACCGACCGGCGTCCACTGGCGGTTGGCGGCGAAGCCGAACCGCTCGGCCAGCGAGGACGCGGAGATCTCCTGGTTGCCGATCTTGGCGATCCGGGCGACGTCCTGCACCGCCTCGAGCACCCGTTGCCGCGGGTCCAGCTCGGTGACGTGCTGGGACAGGTACGCCGGTGCGACCGTCTGCCCCACCGCGACCGTGCCGGAGTCGGCCTCGTTCTCCCCGACCAGCAGCTTGAGCAGCGAGGTCTTGCCCGCGCCGTTGACCCCGACGATGCCGATCCGGTCGCCCGGCCCGACGTGCCAGGTGAGGTCGCGGAACAGCGTGCGCGGACCGTCGTCGGTCGGCACGGCGTAGTCGACGTCCTCGACGTCGTAGACGCTCTTGCCCAGTCGCCGGGCGGCGAAGCCGGCCAGCGCCATCGTGTCCCGGGCCGGGGGCTCGTCGGCGATCAGCGCCTGCGCGGCCTCGATCCGGAACTTGGGCTTGCTGGTGCGGGCCGGCGGGCCCCGGCGCAGCCAGGCCAGCTCCTTGCGCACCAGGTTGAGCCGGCGGTCCTCGGTCACCGCGGAGATCCGTGCCCGCTCGGCCCGGGCCAGCGTGTAGGCGGAGTAGCCGCCCTCGTAGGCGTGCACGTCGCCGTCGGCGACCTCCCAGGTCGTCGTGCACACCTCGTCCAGGAACCACCGGTCGTGGGTGACGACCAGCAGGCCGCCGGCGCGGGCCTTGACGTACTCGGCCAGCCAGGCGACGCCCTCGACGTCGAGGTGGTTGGTCGGCTCGTCGAGCACCAGCAGGTCCAGCGGCCGGATCAGCTGGGCGGCCAGCGCGACCCGGCGCCGCTCGCCACCGGACATCGGCGCCACCGGGGCGTCCAGGCCCATCCGGTCCAGCTCCAGCCCGGTCAGCACCGACCGGACGGCGGGGTCGCCGGCCCACTCGTGCTCCTCGGCGAACCGGGACGTCGGCAGGACGACGTCGCGCACCGTCGTCCCGGCCGGGAGGGTGCCGGTCTGGTCCAGCACCCCCATGGCCAGGTCGCCGCGGCGGGTGACCCGGCCGGAGTCGGGCTCGTCGGTGCCGGTGAGCACGCTCAGCAGGGTGGACTTGCCGCCCCCGTTGCGGCCGACGATGCCGATCCGCTCACCGGCCGCGACCCCGAGGGAGACGTCGTCGAGGATGACCGTCGTGCCGTGTGCCTTGTGCACCCGTTCGAGGTTGACCAGGTTCAGGGGTGCGCTCATCACCACCCAGCATCCCAGGTCCGCCGGACCGGCTCCCGCCAGCCCGCGGCGGCCGGGGCGTCAGCGCCGCCAGAACAGGTGGTGGGTCACCCCGCTCGGGCTGGGGACGACCTCGTGGTGGAACCGGTCGAGCAGCTCGTCGGGCGACGTCCACAGCCGCGACCCGGCGCCGAGCTCGACCGGCGCCACTGCCACGTGCACGGTGTCGACCAGGTCGGCGTCCAGGAACTGCCGGATGGTGGTGGCTCCCCCGCCCAGCCGGACGTCCCGACCGTCGGCCGCCTCCTTTGCCTGCTCGAGGACCGTGGCCGGCGCACCGCTGACGAAGTGGAACGTCGTGTCCGACAGCGAGAACGAGGGCCGCTCGTGGTGGGTCAGCACGAACACCGGCGTGTGGAACGGGGGCTCGTCCCCCCACCAGCCCCGCCACTCGTGGTCGCGCCACGGTCCGCGCTGGGGCCCGAACTTGTTCCGGCCCATGATCTCGGCGCCGATGTTGCGCCCGAACTCCCGCATGAAGTGGTCGTCCAGGCCCCGGGTGCCGCCGGGCTCGGTGCGGTTGGGCCAGCTCGCGGTGGCGAACGCCCAGGCGCCCAGCACCGCCGGATCGGCGTGGCCGAACGGCCGCTCCAGGCTCTGGCCCTCCCCCGCACCGAAACCGTCGCTGGACAGCATGACGTTGTGGACCCTGAGCAGTTGCTCCACGGGAACCTCCTCTGACGTGGTCGCTGTCAGGAGGGACCGCCGCCGACCGCAGAAGTCATCGCCGCCCGCTCAGGCGAGGCGGGTGACCTCCACCGTCACGCTCGAGCCCTCGCTCCGCGGGCCGGAGAAGATGCCCTTGAGCGGCGGGACGTCGGAGTAGTCGCGCCCCCGGGCCAGGGTCACGTGCCGGGGTCCGATCTCCACCGAGTTCGTCGGGTCGAAGCCGGACCACCCGCCGTCCCACCACTCCACCCAGGCGTGGCTCTCGCCGGTGACCGTCTGCCCGATCGCCGCCGCGGGCTCGGGGTGCAGGTACCCGGAGACGTACCGGGCGGGCAGGCCCAGGGCGCGGAGCAGACCGACGGAGACGTGCGAGATGTCCTGGCAGACGCCCTTGCGGTGCGTCCACGCCTGCATCGCGTTCGTCTTCACGTTGGTCGAACCGGCCAGGTACGCCATGTGCTCGTACACGAAGCCGCAGACCAGGTGGCCGGCCTGCCGCGGGCCGGCGTCCCCGACGACGGCCCGCACCTCGGCGACCACCGGGTCGTCCATCGCGGTCAGCGGCGTCGGACGCAGCATCTCCCCGAACCGGTCCTGCAGGTCGGGGACGGCCAGGTCGGCCCAGTCGACCGGCTCCGGGACGTGCGGCTCCGGGCCGGCCTCCACCTCCGAGGTGGCCTGCACGACGAGCTCGGTGTGCGGGCCGTGGGTGTCGAAGGCGGTGACCGTCGACCCCCAGTAGTCGCGGTAGGCGTGCACCGTGGCGGTCGGCTCGATCTCCACCCGGGAGCGCAGCGTGGTCTGCCGGCTGCTGTTCTCCGGGGTCATCCGGGCCTCGTTGTAGGAGGAGCGGACCGGCCCGCCGTAGCGGAAGGCGCTGCGGTGCACCACTTGCAGCCGCCAGCGGTCACTGGGCACCCGCACCGGACCGGACTGGACCTGCGACTGGCTCTGGCCCCCCTGCGACTGGGACTGCGGCACCGCGCTCACCCCACGCCTTCCGGCACCCAGACCTGCGGTGCCTGCTCGGTGAAGAACCGGTTGGTGACCGCCTCGCTGGCGGCCGAGCAGGTGCGCTGCAGCTCGTCGAGCCGGGCCGGCAGCCGCGCCAGGATCTCGTCGGTCTGCATGAACTCCAGCATCGTCCGGGCCCGGCCCACGATCCGGTGCGCCTCGCCGGCGACGCCGATCCGGTGGCCCTCGCGCACGTTGGCCCGCTCCAGCTCGGCCAGGCACCCCTCCGCCCGCTCCAGCGAGGCGAACACCGAGCGCGGGAACAGCCGGTCCAGCAGCAGGAACTCCGCGGCCCGGCTGGAGTTGACCGCGCCGCGGTAGGTGCGCAGGTAGGGCTCGTAGGCGCCGGTCGAGCGCAGCACGAGGGTCCAGGACGGCGCGGCGTCACCGGCCAGCACCCGGGTGGACAGCATCCGGGCGGTCATGTCGACCCGCTCCAGCGACCGCCCCAGGATCAGGAACAGCCAGCCCTCGTCGCGGCTCATCGTGGCGTCGGCCAGGCCGAAGACCATCGCCGACCGCTCCCGGACGAACCGGAACAGCGAGTGCGGGCCGTACCGGCGGGCCATCGTGCGCTGCTGCGGCAGCGCGTTGTGGGTGACGTTGAGCGACTCCCAGATCTCCGCCGACAGCACCTCACGCGCGCCGCGGGCGTTCTCCCGGGCGGCCGACAGCGCTCCGGTGATGGAGCTCGGGCTGGCCCGGTCGAAGGCCAGGGTGGCCAGCACCCGCTCGGTGTCAGCCTCCTCGGGCGGGCAGGGCGCACCCATCAGCGCCAGCAGGTTCGCGCAGGCCCGCTGCTCGTCGATCCACGGGTCCTCGACCAGCCGCTGGGTGTGCACGTCGAGGATCCGGGCGGTGTCGTCGGCGCGCTCGACATAGCGCCCGATCCAGAACAGCGACTCCGCGATCCGACTCAGCACCGCGCACCTCCGCCATCGACGTCCGTCGGCCCCGTCCAGAGGCTCGCCCCGAGCTTGCGAGGGGTGAGGAGGACGGGGTCCTTCAACTGCTGCTGTTGCTGGGACTGGGCGAGGGCGTTGTCGTTGGGCGGGCCCGGGTCCTGGGCCGGCGGCTCGACCGGCAGGTCCTCGGTGGTGAACTCGATCCGGGTCACATCGTGCTCGGGCGCCGGCTCGACCGCCGGGCGGGGCGGGCTGATCACCCAGGTGTCCTTCGAGCCGCCGCCCTGGCTGGAGTTGACCACCAGCTCGCCCTCGGGCAGCGCCACCCGGGTCAGCCCGCCGGGCAGCACCCAGACGTCGGTGCCGTCGTTGACCGCGAACGGCCGCAGGTCGACGTGCCGCGGGGCGATCCGGCCGTTGATCAGCGTCGGGGACGTCGAGAGGCCGATCGGCGCCTGCGCGATCCAGTCCCGCGGGCTGCTGCGCACCTTGACCGCCAGCTCCTCCAGCGTCCGCTCGTCCGCCCGCGGCCCGATCACGATGCCCTTCCCGCCCGAGCCGTCGACCGGCTTGAGCACCAGCTGGTCGAGCGAGGCGAGCACCCACTCGACGGTGTCGGGCTCGTCGAGCCGGTGGGTCTCGGCGTTGGCGAGCACCGGCTCCTCGCCCAGGTAGTACCGGATGAGGTCGGGCACCCAGGTGTAGAGCAGCTTGTCGTCGGCGACGCCGTTGCCCACCGCGTTGGCGATGGTCACCCGGCCGGCGCGGGCGGCGTTGAGCACGCCGGCGCAGCCGATCACCGAGTCGGAGCGGAAGTGGACCGGGTCGAGGAACTCGTCGTCGATCCGGCGGTAGATGACGTCGACCCGCTGCTGGCCGTCCGTCGTCCGCATGCTGACCTGGCCGCCGGAGCACACCAGGTCCCGGCCCTCGACCAGCTCCACGCCCATCTGCCGGGCCAGCAGCGCGTGCTCGAAGTAGGCGGAGTTGTAGACGCCGGGGGTCAGCAGGACGACCGTGGGGTCGCTGACGCCGGCCGGTGCCGAGGCCTTGAGCGCGGCGAGCAGCCGGCCCGGGTACTCCGCGACCGGCTGCACCCGGTGGTCACCGAACAGCTCCGGGAGCACGGAGGTCATCGCCGCCCGGTTGGTGATCACGTAGCTGACGCCCGACGGCGAGCGGAGGTTGTCCTCCAGCACCCGGAAGTCGCCGGCCTCGTCGCGCACCAGGTCGATGCCGCTGACGTGCACCCGGACGCCGTTGGGCGGCACCAGCCCGTGCGCGGCCCGGTGGAAGTGCGCGCTGGTGGTGACCACGCTGCGCGGCACGATCCGGTCGGCGAAGACCTCGCCGGCGCCGTAGACGTCGGCCAGGAACGCCTCCAGCGCCCACACCCGCTGGGCCACCCCGCGCTCGATCACCGACCACTCCTGGTGGCCGATCACCCGGGGCACGATGTCCAGCGGGAAGGGCTGCTCCTCGCCGGCGTGCGCAAAGGTCACCCCGGCGTCGCGGTAGGTCTGCGAGAGGACGTCGGCCCGGGCGGCCAGCTCCTCCCCCGACATCGGCTGCAGGGAGCTGAACAGGCCGGTGTAGGGGGCTCGGGGTTGGCCGGGGGCCGCGAACATCTCGTCCCACTGCTGCCCGAGCGGGTAGCCGTCGAAGAGGTCCGCCATGCGACGAACCTAGACAGGGCCTGTGTCCCGCGCGTTTCGACGGTGACCCGGCCGACACCTCGACCGGTGGGGCGACGCCCGCTGCTACGCCGAGGCGCGCCGGACGAGCGAGGTGCGGCACACCCGGGACTCCACCGCCTCCCCCACGCCCTCGATCTGGCGCAGCAGCAGTTCGGTGAGCAGCGGGGTCATGTCGGCCAGCGGCTGGGCGATCGTGGTCAGCGGCGGGTCGCACCGGGTGGCGACGGCGGCGTCGTCGAAGCCGACCACGGCGACGTCCTCGGGCACCCGCCGCCCGGCGCGGCGCAGCGCACTCAGCGCCCCCACCGCCATCGGGTCCGAGGCCACGAAGACCGCGTCCAGCTCGGGGTCGCGGCCCAGCAGCGACTCCATCGCCCGGGCGCCGCCGGCCTCGGTGAAGTCGCCCTCCGCCTCCAGCTGCGGGAACGACTGCAGCCCGGCCGCGGCCAGCGCCGCCCGGTGGCCGGCGAGCCGGTCGACCCCGGCGATCATGTCCAGCGGCCCGGTGATGGTGGCGATCCGGCGGCGTCCGGTGGCGACCAGGTGCGCCGTGGCGACCTCGGCACCGCCGCGGTTGTCGGCGTCGACGTAGGCCACCGCCCGGTCGTCGAAGGGCCGCCCGCACATCACCAGGGGGACCCCGGCCTCGGCGAGGATGTCGGGCAGCGGGTCGTCGCTGTGCACCGACATCAGGATGACGCCGTCGACGTGGCCCTGGCGGGCGTACCGGCCGATCTTCTGCTGCTCGCGTTCGTCCTGGGCGGTCAGCAGCACCAGGTTCAGGTCGGTGTCGGCCAGGGTGGCGGAGACACCACGCACGATGCTGGCGAAGAAGGGGTCGGAGAAGACCTGGGTGTTGGGCTCGTTGAGCACCAGCGCGATGGTGTCGGTGCGCCGGGTGACCAGGCTGCGGGCCATCCGGTTGGGCACGTAGCGCAGCTCGGCGATCGCCGACCGCACTGCCTCCCGGGCCTCCGGGCTCACCCGCGGTGAGTCGTTGACGACCCGGGACACCGTGGCGCGGGACACGCCGGCGAGCACGGCGACCTCGTCCAGCGTCGGCACCGCGGCGCGCGGGGTCGTGTCGGTCAATGTGTCTCCAGTGCTCGGGCCAGTGTGCTCATGGTGCACCGTGAGAGCGCTCTCCGACAGTCCCAGGGCGTTACCCAGCTGTTACTTGACAGCCGGATGTGGCCCAGACCACTCTGTGCGCCACGGCCGTGAGAGCGTTCTCACGCCCCCGGTGGACGATGCAGTGGAGCACGCGTCCCGGGACGACCCAGGAGGTCAGATGTTCCATTCCTCGAAGAGCAGGGCGGCGTGGGGTGCGGCACTGGCCGCGGTCCTGCTGACCGCCGGCTGTGGCGGTTCCGACGACGCGAGCGCCGACGCCGCCGACTACGACCCGGACGCCCCGGTCACCTTGACCGTCGGCACGTTCGGCACGATGGACCTGGACAACGCAGGGCTCTACGACGAGTACATGGAGCTCCACCCGAACGTCACGATCAAGCAAAACAACGTCGCCCAGTCCGCCGCGTACTACAAGTCGCTGCAGACCCGGCTGGCCGCCAACTCCGGCCTCGACGACGTCCAGGCCCTGGAGATCGGCTTCATCGCCGACGTGGTGCGCAACCACGCCGACGCCTTCGTCGACTTCGCCGCCGAGGAGAACGCCGACGAGCTGGAGGGCAACTTCTACGACTGGAAGTGGGGCCAGGCCTCCACCTCCGACGGTGAGACGATCGCCCTCGGCACCGACACCGGCCCGCAGGCCATGTGCTACCGCAAGGACCTCTTCGAGCAGGCCGGCCTGCCCACCGACCGGGCCGAGGTCGCCGACCTCTGGCCGACCTGGGAGGCGTACCTCGAGGTCGCGGAGCAGTACATGGCCTCGCCGACCAAGCCCGCCGACAGCGCTTTCGTCGACAGCCCGGCGAGCATCTTCTCCTCCTCGGTGTACCAGGGCGACCTGGCCTACAACGACGAGGAGGGCAACCCGATCCCGGCCGAGAGCGACGGCGTGCAGCAGGCGTGGGACTACGCCAGCCAGGCCGCCGACGAGGGGCTGACCGCCAACCTCAGCCAGTTCGGTGACGAGTGGAACGCCGCCTTCTCCAACGGTGCGTTCGCCACGATCGCCTGCCCGGCGTGGATGCTCGGGTACATCAACTCCCAGATGGGTGAGACCGGGGCCGGCCTCTGGGACATCGCCCCGCTGCCCGGCTCCGACGAGAGCGCCAGCAACTGGGGCGGCTCTTTCCTCGGCGTCCCGGCCGACGGCCCGAACGCCGAGGCGGCCAAGGACCTCGTCGAGTGGCTGACCGCACCGGAGCAGCAGGTGAAGATGTTCACCCGCGCGGCGCACTTCCCCTCCAGCCCGCAGGCAGCGGAGGACCCCGAGGTCGTCGGTGCGACCAACGAGTACTTCGGCAGCGCCCCGACCGGCGAGATCTTCGGTGAGTCGGCGGCGAACATCCAGCGCACCCCGATCGGCCCGTACGACACCCAGATCCAAGAGGCGTTCACCACGGCGCTGACCGACATCGCCTCCGGCGGTGCGGACCCCGCCGAGGGCTGGGACAACGCACTGAAGGCCGCGCAGCAGGCAACCGGCGGCTGAGCCCGGCTCAGCACAGCGCACCGCCGACCGGACGCGGTGCCCGGGAGCGTCACCCGCTCCCGGGCACCTGCACCGGCCCCCGCCGTCCCGGCCCGCTCGCGCCCCCGGGACCCGCCCGGCCCGATCCGCGCCCACCGACACCGTCGAGGACCCTGCATGACCATCGCGAGTGGCACCGTCCGGGAAGCGGCGATCGCCGCACCACCACCGGCCTCCGCCGCCACCTCCCCCGCCCGCCCGCGCAAGCGTCGGCAGCTGACCCGCAACCGCTGGGGCTACGCCTACGTCGCACCGTTCTTCCTGGTGTTCGCGGCGTTCAGCCTCTACCCGTTCATGTACACCGCCTGGGTCTCACTGCACGAGACCAGCCTGTCGAACATCAACGGCGGCACCTGGGTCGGGCTGGACAACTACCGCAGCCTGCTGCAGAGCGAGTTCTTCTGGAACGCCGCCCGCAACACCCTCACCATCGGCATCCTGGCCACGGTGCCCCAGCTCTGCATGGCCCTGGGGCTGGCGCACCTGCTGAACTACAAGCTCCGCGGCCGCACCTTCTTCCGCACCGTGATGCTGATGCCCTACGCGACGTCCATCGCCGCGGCGACGCTGGTCTTCTCCCAGCTCTTCGGCCGCGACTACGGCCTGATCAACACCATGCTGGAAGCCGTCGGCCTGCAGGCGATCGACTGGGAGGCCGGGACGGTCAGCAGCCAGGTCGCCATCGCGGTGATCGTCACCTGGCGCTGGACCGGTTACAACGCACTGATCTACCTGGCCGCGATGCAGTCGATCCCCGGTGAGCTGTACGAGGCCGCCGAGATCGACGGCGCGAGCAAGTGGAAGCAGTTCCTGCACGTGACGATCCCGTCGCTGCGCCCGACGATCCTGTTCACCATCGTCGTGTCGACCATCGGCGCCGTGCAGCTGTTCGGTGAGCCGCTGCTGTTCGCCGGCAACGGCACCACCTCCGGCGGCGCCTCGGGGCAGTACCAGACGCTCGGCCTGCTGATGTACCAGCAGGGCTGGAGCAACTTCCACATCGGTCAGGCAGCCACCACGGCCTGGGCCATGTTCATGATCATCCTGGTGATCGTGGGGGTCAACGCCGTCATCGGCCGCCTCCGCACCCGGGCAGACCGGTAGGAGACCGGCATGGCGACCCTCGCTCCCCCCGTCACCGAGACCGGCCGGCACGCGTCCCCGGCGGCCCCCGCGGCCCGCCGCCGCGGCCACCGCGGCGGCAGCAAGGCCGGCAAGCCCGGCCCGGTCACCTACACGCTGCTGACCCTGGTGGCACTGGTGTCGATCTTCCCGCTCTACTGGACCCTGGTGGCGGGCTCGCACACCAACGCCGAGATCGCCGCGACCCCGCCGCCGTTCCTGCCCAACGCCAGCCTGTTCGACAACTTCCAGGCAGCCCTCGAGCAGGCACCGATCGGCAAGGCGATCCTCAACTCGGTCCTGGTCGCCGGCAGCATCACCGTCGGCACCGTGCTCTTCTGCACCCTGGCCGGTTTCGCCTTCGCCAAGCTCCAGTTCCGCGGCAAGGGCGTGCTGCTGGGCCTGGTGATCGGCACGATGATGGTGCCGACCCAGCTGGCGGTGATCCCGCTGTTCATGATGATCGCCGAGCTGCAGTGGGTGAACCAGCTGCAGGCGGTCATCCTGCCCACGCTGGTCAGCGCCTTCGGCGTCTTCTTCATGCGGCAGTACCTGATCTCCGCGCTGCCCAACGAGCTGCTGGAGGCCGGCCGGGTCGACGGCGCCTCGACGTTCCGGATCTTCTGGTCGATCGTCGTCCCGGTCGCCCGGCCGGCGATGGCCGTGCTGGCGATGCTCACGTTCCTCACCGCCTGGAACGAGTTCTTCTGGCCGCTCATCGCGCTGACCACCGCCAACCCGACGGTCCAGGTGGCGCTGGCCGGGCTGGGCTCGGGCTACGTGCCCCAGCGCTCGGTGATCATGGCCGGCACGCTGCTCGGCACCCTGCCCGTCCTGATCGTCTTCACGATCCTGGGCAAGCAGATCGTCGGCGGCATCATGCAGGGCGCGGTGAAGGGATGACCCACTGCGCGACCCCGTCCTCCCCCTCCCTCCTCCCGAGAGGTGCCTGACCATGGCCACCGTTTCCTTCCAGCAGGCCAGCCGGATCTACCCCAAGTCCGAGCGGCCTGCGGTCGACTCCCTGGACCTGCAGATCGCCGACGGCGAGTTCCTCGTCCTGGTCGGGCCCTCCGGGTGCGGCAAGTCCACGTCGCTGCGGATGCTCGCCGGGCTGGAGGAGGTCGACACCGGGTCGATCGTGATCGGCGACCGGGACGTCACCGACTCCCCGCCCAAGGAGCGGGACATCGCGATGGTGTTCCAGAACTACGCCCTGTACCCGCACATGACGGTCGAGGAGAACATGGGCTTCGCGCTCAAGCTCGCCGGCATCTCCAAGGACGAGCGCGCCACGCGGGTCCGCGAGGCGGCGAAGATCCTGGACCTGGAGCCGTACCTGTCCCGCCGGCCCAAGGCCCTCTCCGGTGGCCAGCGCCAGCGCGTGGCCATGGGCCGGGCGATCGTGCGCAACCCGCAGGTCTTCCTGATGGACGAGCCGCTGTCCAACCTCGACGCCAAGCTGCGCGTGCAGACCCGCACCCAGATCGCGGCCCTGCAGCGCCGGCTGGGCACCACGACCGTCTACGTCACCCACGACCAGGTCGAGGCGATGACGATGGGCGACCGGGTCGCGGTGCTCAAGGACGGCGTCCTGCAGCAGTGCGACACCCCCGGCGTCCTCTACGACCGGCCGGCCAACGTCTTCGTCGCCGGCTTCATCGGCTCCCCGGCGATGAACCTGGTCACCGGCGACGCGGTGGACGGCGGCGTGCAGGTCGGCAGCGCGGTGCTGCCGGTCCCCCGGGACCAGCTGACCCGGGCCGCGGCCAGCAACGGGAAGGTGACCGTCGGGTTCCGCCCCGAGTCCGTGCGCCTGGCCGGCCCCGGTGAGGGCCTGCCGGTCCGGGTCAACGTGGTGGAGCAGCTGGGCTCGGACGCCTTCCTCTACACCTCGCTCGCCGACGCCCCCGACGACGTCCTGCACTCCGCGGACCTCGTGGTCCGCACCGAGCCCCGCACCCCGATCGCCGCCGGGCAGCAGCTCTGGCTGGGCGCGGACCGAGGTGCCCTGCACGTGTTCGACGCCCAGACTCAGCAGCGGGTCGACTGAAGGCCCCTGCCCCCTCGCACGCTCGCGGCGGGCCCCTGCGGGGGCCCGCTGCCCACTCCCCCGCACGGCCTGACCTCGCCGCGCGGTCCCCCCCACGCCCTCGCAAGGAGCACCTCTGTCATGACCTCCACCGACGTGCGCCCGCAGACCGCTGCCGGGTCGACCTTCCCGCCGGGCTTCGTCTTCGGCGCTGCCACCGCGGCCTACCAGATCGAGGGCGCGGTCGACGTCGACGGCCGCGGGCCGTCGATCTGGGACACCTTCAGCCACACCCCCGGCAAGACCTTCCAGGGCGACACCGGCGATGTCGCCGTCGAGCACTACGTCCGCTACCCCCAGGACGTCGCGCTGATGAAGGACCTGGGCCTGGACGCCTACCGGTTCTCCGTCTCCTGGCCCCGGGTGCTCCCGGCCGGCACCGGCGCGGTCGAGCAGCGTGGCCTGGACTTCTACCGCCGGCTGGTCGACGAGCTCCTCGGGGCCGGCATCGCCCCCTGGCTGACGCTGTACCACTGGGACCTGCCGCAGGCGCTGCAGGACAAGGGCGGCTGGACCGACCGGGACACGGCGTACCGGTTCGCCGAGTACGCCGGCGTCGTCTACGACGCCCTCGGCGACCGGGTGCCGCACTGGTCGACGCTGAACGAGCCGATGTGCAGCTCGCTGCTGGGCTACATGGCCGGCCAGCACGCCCCCGGCCACCAGGACCCGGTCGAGGCCTCCCGCGCGGTGCACCACCTGCTGCTCGGGCACGGCCTGGCCACCCAGGTGATGCGGGACAAGGGCGCCGACCACCTCGGCATCACGCTGAACTTCACGCCGATGTCGCCGGCCACCGACTCCCCCGCCGACGTCGACGCCGCCCGCCGGCTCGACGGTCAGCAGAACCGGATGTTCCTGGTGCCGATCGCCACCGGGGAGTACCCGGCCGACGTCGTCGCCGACCTGGCGGACGCCGGTGCCCCGCTGCCGATCGAGGACGGCGACCTGGAGGTCATCTCCACGCCGCTGGACTGGCTGGGCGTGAACTACTACTTCGAGTCGACGGTTCGCGGGCTCAGCGAGCCCAGCGGCAAGCACCCGACCTTCATCGGCGCCGAGCGCGTGGAGGACCTGGAGCCCGAGGGCCCGACCACCACGATGGGCTGGGGCATCTCCCCGGAGGCGTTCACCGCGCTGCTCACCCGGATCTCCGGGATCGCGCCCGGACTGCCGCTGTTCATCACCGAGAACGGCTCGGCCTGGCCGGACGAGGTCGCCGCGGACGGTCAGGTGCACGACCCCGAGCGGGTCGACTACCTGCTGCGGCACCTCGCCGCGATGACCGAGGCGATCGACGCCGGTGCCGACGTCCGCGGCTACTTCGCCTGGTCGCTGCTGGACAACTACGAGTGGGCCCGCGGGTACGCGCAGCGCTTCGGGCTGGTGCACGTCGACTACGCCACCCAGGTCCGGACGCCGAAGGACAGCGCCCTCACCTACGCCGACGTCATCCGCAACGCCAAGGACGGCGCGTGACCGACGCCTCCACCGCCGACCTCGCGGGACGCCGGGTGCTGCTCACCGGCGCCTCCCGCGGGGTCGGCGCGGCCGTCGCCCGGCAGCTGGTCGCGGCCGGTGCCGACGTGCTCGGCACCGCCCGGGACGAGCGGCGGCTGGACGAGCTCACCCGGGACCTGGCCGACGGCCCCGGCTCCTTCACCGCCGTGGCCGCCGACCTGACCGACGAGGCCACGCCGCACCGGCTGGCCGAGGCGGTCGGGCAGCGGTGGGGCGCGCTGGACGTGCTGCTGAACAACGCCGGGGTGATGCTCGCCCGCGAGGCCCGCTTCGAGGACGAGCCGGCCGGCACGCTCGAGGAGAGCCTGCTGGTCAACTGCGTCGTCCCGCACCGGCTGGTGCTCGCGCTGCTCCCCGCCCTGCGCAAGGGCACCGACCCCCGGGTGGTGCACGTCAGCTCCGGGGCGGGCACCACCGAGCTCATCGGTGACGCCGGGATCGGCAGCTACCGGGTGAGCAAGTGGGCGCTGAACGGGCTGGTGCTCATGCAGGCCGCGCAGCTGGCCGGGGAGGTGGCGGTCAACGCCCTGGACCCCGGCTGGGTGCGCACCGACCTGGGCGGGCAGGAGGCACCGGGCACTCCGGAGGAGAGCGCGGCGGGCGCCCTGGCGCTGCTGCGCGAGCCGCCGGCGGTGACCGGCCGGATCTTCAAGGACGGCGCCGAGATCGCCTTCTGAGCTCGTCGACTGGAGGAACCCGTGCTGGACGACGACGTCCGCCGTCGGGTGCTGGACTGTCTGCTGGTCTCCCAGCGCCACTCCTGGGACCAGGGGCTCACGGCGGCCGTGCTCGAGGAGTCGGGCGCGGCCGCCGCGCTGCAGGCGCTGGTCGACGACGCGGTCGCCCGCCAGCTGCCCGACGGCCGGCTGGCCGAGCTGGACCCGGCCTGCGCGGTGAACGGCGCGGCGCTCGGTGAGTTCGTCGACTCCCTGGCGCACCGGCTCGGCGACCCGGCGCTGGCCGCGGCCGCCGCCCGCCAGCACGGCTGGGTGTCCTCCGGTGCGCCGCGGGCTGCGGACGGGACGCTGTTCCACCTGCTGGGCAGCCGCCAGGTGTGGGCCGACACCGTCTACATGGTCGTGCCCTTCCTGGCCTGCCGCGGCGACGGCGCTGCGGCGGTCGCCCAGCTGACCGGTCACCGCAGCCGGTTGCGCGACCCGGTCAGCGGGCTGTGGGCCGCCCGCTGGGACGAGGACGCCGGGGCGCTGGCCGACCCACGGGCCTGGGGCACCGGCAACGGCTGGGTCGCCGCCGGCGCGGCCCGCGCGGTGTGCTGGCTGCCCGGCGCCGCCGGCACCGCGGTCGCCGCGGAGGTGCGCGCCCTGCTGGACGCCATCCTGCCCCTGCGCCGTCCCGACGGGCTCTTCGGCGACGTGCTCGACGACCCGGCGACGCCGGCGGACACCAACGTCGCCGCGATGCTCGGCGTCGCGGCGCTGACCGGGGCGGCAGAGGGCTGGCTCCCGCACCGGTACGGGAACGTCGGGGAGTCGCTGCTCGCCGCCGTGGTCAACCGGGTCGACGACCTCGGCCGGGTCGCCGGCGCGAGCGCGGCGCCGCACTTCGACCGGCCCGGCCACTCCCCCGAGGCCCAGGCGTTCCTGCTGCTGGCCGACGCGGCCTGCCGGCGCTGGCGCGCCGGACGCGGCTGAGGAGGAGACAGCCCGGCCGCCGCGGCCTACAGTGGGCTTCTAGTTGAGCCCTCAACAGAAGTGAGGTCGCCATGCCCGCCGTGACCGTCGAGGACACCACCACGCTGGCCCGGGTCCCCCTCCCCGCGCCCCGCACGGTCCGCCGCCGGGTGCGCTCGGTGACGACTGCGCCGTCCGGCTTCGAGGGCGAGGGCTTCCCGGTCCGGCGCGCCTTCGCCGGCGTCGACCTGCGTGCCCTCGACCCGTTCCTGCACATGGACCAGATGGGCGAGGTCGAGTACGCCCCCGGTGAGCCCAAGGGCACCTCGTGGCACCCGCACCGCGGCTTCGAGACCGTCACCTACCTCCTCGACGGCACGTTCGAGCACGCCGACAGCCACGGGGGCGGCGGCACGATCAGCGACGGCGACACCCAGTGGATGACCGCCGGCGGCGGCGTCCTGCACATCGAGCGGCCGCCGGAGTCGCTGGTGCTCAGCGGCGGGCTGTTCCACGGCCTGCAGCTGTGGGTGAACCTGCCCGCGGCGCAGAAGTGGGTGGAGCCGCGCTACCAGGACCTGCGTGCCCGCCAGTCGGTGCTGCTGACCAGCCCGGACGGCGGGGCACTGCTGCGGGTGATCGCCGGCGACGTCGGCGGGCACCTCGGCCCGGGCAGCACGTACACCCCGATGGCGATGGTGCACGCGACCGTCTCCCCCGGGGCGTCCCTGGACCTGCCCTGGCGGCCGGACTTCAACGCGCTCGTCTACGTGCTCTCCGGGTCCGGCGCGGTCGGCATCGACGCCGCTCCGGTGCACACCGGACAGCTCGCCGTCCTCGGCCCCGGCGACACGGTGACCGTGCACGGCACCCGGCCCGGCGACCGGCACGCCGAGGCCCGCACACCGGACCTCGACGTCGTCGTCCTCGGCGGGCTGCCGATCCGGGAGCCGATCGCGATGTACGGGCCGTTCGTGATGAACACCCGGCAGGAGGTGCTGGACGCGATGACCGACGCCTCCGCCGGCCGGCTCGGCACCATCCCGGCCGCCCGGGTCGCGCACGGTGACGTGCACGGTCTGAGCGAGTAGGAAGGCGGCCATGAGCAACCTCGAGCCACGGCCGGCGCCGCACGAGCTGGGCGGGCGCGCCCAGGCGTCGGCCGGACCGGCGCTGGACCTGCTGCCGGGCAAGGAGGTGCTGCTCGGCGAGGCCACGCACGTCCGCCGGCTGCTGCCCACCCTCGGCCGGCGGCTGGTGGGCGCGTGGGCCTTCGTCGACCACTACGGGCCGGACGACGTGTTCGGCTCCGAGGGCATGCAGGTGCTGCCGCACCCGCACACCGGGCTGCAGACGGTCTCCTGGCTGCTGGACGGCGAGGTGCACCACCGCGACTCCCTCGGCAGCGACGTGGTGATCCGGCCGCGCGAGCTGGCGCTGATGACCGCCGGCCACGCGATCGCGCACGCCGAGCAGTCGCCGGCGGTGCACCCGCGGTACCTGCACGGCGCGCAGCTGTGGGTGGCGCTGCCCGAGGGCGTCCGGGACGTCGCCCCGGCCTTCGAGCACCACACCGCACTGCCGGGCTTCGACTCCGACGGGGTGCAGGCGACCGTGCTGATGGGCGCGATGGCCGGCGCCACCTCACCGGGGACGGCGCACACCCCGCTGGTCGGCGTGGACCTGGCGCTCTCCGCCGGCGCCGACGTGGAGCTGCCGCTGGAACCGGACTTCGAGTACGCGGTGCTCACCGCCTCCGGGTCCGCCGACGTCGAGGGCGTGCCGCTCACCCCCGGCGCGATGCTCTACCTGGGCTCGGGCCGGCGGACCGTGCGGCTGCGCGCGGACGACGCCGCCCAGCTCCTGCTGCTGGGCGGCGAGCCGTTCGAGGAGCGGATCGTCATGTGGTGGAACTTCGTCGGCCGGACGGGTGAGGAGATCGCCGAGTACGCCGAGCAGTGGGCCGAGGGCGACCGGTTCACCGACGTCCCCGGCTTCGACGGCCACCGGCTCGGCGCCCCCGCCCTGCCCCCGCTCCCCCTCAAGCCCCGCGGCCGCGTCCGCTGACCCGGAGGGGCCGACGTCGCGATCCTGGCCCCTCCTGGTCAGCGCGCGGCGGCGGCCCGGCGCCGCCGCCCGATCTCGCGGGCCGTGAGCACGGCCAGGCCCACGACGGTGAGCGGCAGCAGTCCCCACAGCGCCACTGCGGTGACCGCGGGCGCGGCGCTCGAGCCGATCGCGGTGAGCACCAGCACGGTGACGTAGACCGCGTACCAGGCCAGCAGCAGCCCGCCCTCCCAGCGCGCCAACGTGGCGTGGGTGAGCAGCAGCGGCACGAGCGCCAACGCCACGACGATCATCACCGGCACGTCGAAGCGCAGGGCGGAGGGGTCGACCGGGAGGCCGCCCGGGGCGACGACGGCGGTGAGCCCGAGCACCATCCCGATGTTGAGCACGTTGCTGCCCACGATGTTCCCCAGCGCCATCTCCCGCTGGCCGCGCACGGCGGCCACCACCGAGGTGGCCAGCTCCGGCAGCGAGGTGCCGATGGCGACCACGGTCAGCCCGATGACCAGGTCGGAGAGCCCCAGCGCCGAGGCGATCGTGGTGGCGGCGTCGACCAGCAGCCGGGCGCCGACGACCAGCAGGGCGAGGCCGGCCAGCAGGGAGCCGGCGGGGGGCAGGAACGAGCGCGGCCGGACGGGCGGCCGGGCGGCACCGGTCTCCTCCGGGGCCCCCTCGCGCCGGCCGGCCCGCACCTTCCAGCCGAGGTAACCCGCTGCCAGGGCCACCAGCAGGAACCCCTCCCACAGCGCGACGGTGCCGTCGGCGGCGAGCACGAGCAGCAGGACCGACAGCCCGAGCAGCGCCGGCACGTCGCCGCGCAGCAGCCCCCGGTCGACGGCCAGCGGTGCGGCGAGCGCCGTGAGCCCGCCGACCAGCAGCACGTTGGCGATGTTGCTGCCGACCACGTTGCCGACCGCGAGCCCGGCCACGCCGGTCAGCGCGGCGTCCAGCGAGACGGCCAGCTCGGGCGCGGCCGTGGCGAACGCGACCACGGTGAGCCCGATGACCAGCGGGGAGATGCCGGCCGCGCGACCCAGGGCCGAGCCCCCGCGCACCAGGAACTCCCCTCCGACGGTGAGCAGGGCGAGTCCGGCCAGCAGCTCGATCACCGTCACGTCGCAGCCGCTACCCAGCCGACTCCGAGATCAGCCGTCACCCCCGAGACCGACGACCCGAGAGGGGCCAAGGTCGCGATCTTGGCCCCTCCCGGTCAGCTGTCCGCGGCGCGGAGGGTGTTCCAGTGGGTGCGGCGGCGGGCCTGCTCGTCGGGGTCGGGCACCGGCAGGGAGGCGATCAGCCGCTGGGTGTACGGGTGCTTCGGCGCGCCGAGCACCTCCGCGCCCGTGCCCTCCTCCACCAGCTGGCCGCGGTAGAGCACCGCGATCCGGTCGGCGAGCAGGTCGACCACGGCCAGGTCGTGGCTGATGAACAGCGCGGCGAACCCGAGCTCCCGCTGCAGCTCGTCGAAGAGCTCCAGCACCCGGGCCTGCACCGACACGTCCAGCGCAGAGGTCGGCTCGTCGGCGATGAGCAGCTCCGGCTGCAGCGCCAGGCTCCGGGCCAGGCTGGCCCGCTGCCGCTGCCCACCGGAGAGCTCGTGCGGGTAGCGGTCGCCGAACGCCTTCGGCAGCTGCACCGCCTCCAGCAGCTCGTCGACCCGCGGCCGGGCCGCACGCGGGTCCTTGGCGCGCTTGTGCACCACGAGCGGCTCGGCCACCGCCTCGGCGATGGTGAGCAGCGGGTTGAAGCTGGACGCCGGGTCCTGGAAGACGAACCCGATCCGCTCGCGCACCGGCCGGAACGTGCGCTCCTTCATCCCGTTCATCTCGGTGCCCAGCACCGTCAGCGAGCCGTGACTGACCTTGGTCAGGCCGGCGATCGCCCGTCCGATGGTGGTCTTCCCGCTGCCGGACTCCCCGACCAGGCCGAGCACCTCGCCCGGGCGGATGCTGAAGCTGACGCCGTCCACGGCGACGAAGTCCGGTCGGCGCATCCGGCCGGGGTAGACGATCCGCAGGTCCTTCGCCTCGACGACCGGGGGGGCGCCCGCCCAGCCGGCCGCGCGCCGGGCGGCCCGCGCCCGGGTGTGCTCGACGCCCTGCCCGAGCCGCGGGACGGCGGCCAGCAGCTGCTGGGTGTACCGGTCCTTCGGTGCACTGAACAGCGTCCGGACGTCGGCCTGCTCGACGATCCGGCCCTGGTACATGACGGCGACCCGGTCGGCCAGGTCGGCGACCACGCCCATGTTGTGCGTGATCAGCACGATGGCCGCGCCGAAGTCGTCCCGGCAGCGGCGCAGCAGCTCCAGGATCTCCGCCTGCACCGTGACGTCGAGCGCCGTCGTCGGCTCGTCGGCGATGATCACGCCGGGGTCGAGCACCAGGGCCTGGGCGATGACGATCCGCTGCTTCTGCCCGCCGGAGAACTGGTGCGGGTAGTGGTCGACCCGGTGCTCGGGATCGGGGATGCCGACCAGGCGCAGCACGTCGATCGCCTTGGCCCGGGCCTCCTTCTTGCTGTACTTCCCGTGCGCCCGCAGCCCCTCGGCGATCTGCCAGCCGATCGGGTAGACCGGGTTCAGCGAGGTCGAGGGCTCCTGGAACACCATCGCGGCGTCCTGCCCGCGCACCTCGCGCAGCTGCGCGCCGGACAGCGGGACGACGTCCTGCTCGGCGGTGCCGTCCTTGCTGCTCAGCACCACCGCACCGCGCACCCGCGCGGTCTCCGGCAGCAGGCCCAGGATGCTGCGCGCGGTGACGGTCTTGCCGCTGCCGCTCTCCCCCACGATGGCCAGCACCTCACCGGCCTGGACGGCGAGGGTGACGTCCTGCACCGCGGTGACGGCACCGGCGTCGGTGGCGAAGGAGATCTGCAGGTCCTTGATGTCGACGACGCTCATGAGCGGGTCCCTCCTCCGTCCTGGCCGGTCACGTCCGGTCCGGCCACCTGCCCCTCGGCCGGCTCGGCGCCGGTGGCACCGGCCGGGGGCGGCGTCCCGGGCCGCTCGCCGGCCACCGTGACCCCCAGGCCACCAACGCCCGCCGGTCCGCTGGTCAGCGCACCGCCGGGGACGGCGGCGACCTCGCCCTCCTCCGCCGGCTCCTGGTCGGCCACCCGGCGGCGGGTGCGCAGCCGGGGGTCGGCGAGGTCGTTGAGGCTCTCGCCGACCAGCGTCAGCCCGAGCACCACCAGCACGATCGCCAGGCCGGGGAACAGCGAGGTCCACCAGATCCCGCTGGTCACGTCGGACAGCGACTGCTGCAGGTCGTAGCCCCACTCCGCGGCGGCGGTGGGCTGGATGCCGAAGCCGAGGAAGCCCAGGCCGGCTAGGGTGAGGATCGCCTCTGAGGCGTTCAGCGTGAGGATCAGCGGCAGCGTGCGGGTGGCGTTGCGCAGCACGTGCCGGAGCATGATCCGGCGGTTGCTCGCCCCGATGACCCGGGCGGACTCGACGAAGGCCTCCGCCTTGATCCGCACCGTCTCGGCCCGGACCACCCGGAAGTACTGCGGGATGAACACCACGGTGATGGAGATGGCGGCGGCCATGATGCCGCCCCACAGGCTGGACTGCCCCCCGCTGATGACGATCGCCACGATGATCGCCAGCAGCAGCGCCGGGAAGGCGTAGATCGCGTCGGCGATGACGACGAGCACCCGGTCCAGCCAGCCGCCGAAGTAGCCGGAGACCAGGCCGAGCAGCACGCCGGCGACGATCGACAGCAGGACGGCGACGACGATCACGTAGAGCGCCGTCCGTGAGCCCCAGATCACCCGGGACAGCACGTCGTACCCGCCCACGGTCGTGCCGAGCAGGTGGTCGCCGGACGGTGGCCGCTGGGCGCCGAACAGCCCCTCGGCGTCGCGCAGCTGGCCGTACTCGTAGGGCGCCAGCAGCGGCGCGAACAGCGCGGTGAGCAGGAAGACGCCCATCAGCACCAGCCCGGCCACGAGCATGCCGCGCTGCAGGCCGACGCTCTGCCGCAGCTGGTGGACGATCGGCAGCGAGCGCCAGGACCGGCGCCGGCGGGACGGTGCCGTACCGGGCTCGCCGGCCGGGCCGGCCGCGGTGGGCACGGAGGTCGCCGTGGCCATGTCAGTACCTCACCCGGGGGTCGATGAGCGCGGCGATGATGTCGACGATGAAGTTGGTGACGGCCACGATGACCGCCAGCAGCACGACGATGCCCTGCACGGCCACGAAGTCGCGGGCCTGCAGGTACTGGGCCAGCTGGAAGCCCAGGCCCTTCCACTCGAACGTCGTCTCGGTGAGCACGGCGCCGACGAGCAGGATGGCGATCTGCAGGCCGATGACGGTGATGATCGGGATCAGCGCCGGGCGGTAGGCGTGCTTGCGCAGCAGCCGGGACTCCGCGACGCCCCGCGAGCGGGCGGCCTCCACGTAGCCGGTGCCCAGCGTGCCGATCACGTTGGTGCGCACCAGCCGGAGGAAGATGCCGGCGGTCAGCAGGCCCAGCGCGATGGCGGGCAGGACGGCGTGCGCCAGGACGTCGCTGATGATCTCCCAGTCGCCGGTCTGGAGCGCGTCGATCAGGTAGAAGCCGGTCGGGCTCTCCAGGAACTGCAGCTCGATCTCGGTGCCGGTGGAGGCCCGGCCGGCGACCGGCAGCCAGCCCAGCCCGGAGGCGAAGACGAGCTTGAGCAGCAGGCCGGCGAAGAAGACCGGCGTGGCGTAGCAGAGGATCGCGAAGACCCGCAGGACCGCGTCGGGGAAGCGGTCGCGGAAGTAGGCGGCCAGCATGCCCAGCGGGATGCCGACGATGAACGCCACGATCAGCGCGTAGACGGTCAGCTCGAGCGTGGCGATGCCGAAGGTGGTCAGCACCTCGAGGACCGGACGCCGGTCGCTGAGCGTGGTGCCGAAGTCGCCCTGCACCAGGTTGCCCAGGTACTCGAGGTACTGGGTCATCAGCGGCCGGTCGTACCCGGCCTCCCGGACCCGCTCGGCCAGCTGGTCGGCCGGCAGCCGCCCGCCGAGCGCGGCGGTGATCGGGTCACCGGTGGCCCGCATCAGGAAGAAGACGGTCGTGACCAGGATGAAGATGGTCGGGAAGATCAGCAGGAACCGGACCAGCAGGTAGCTGCCCAGCCCCCCGCTGCCCTTGCGCCGGCGCCGGGGCGCCGGGGCGGGGGCACCGACGGGGTCGGCGGTGCTCCCGGTGGGTTCGGTCGTGGTGGTGGTCATCTCTCCCAGCCTGAGGTGGCGGCGGACATGCCGGTGCCCCGGGCGACCCGCGAACGGCGGGTCACCCGGGGCAGTCTGCTCCGGCTCGATCAGCCCTTGCTGAGGGCCCCGTAACGGAACTTGAAGGACGGGTCGAGGGTGTCCTCGGCGCCCTGCACGTCGGTCCCGGTGACGGCGACCTGGGCACCCTGCAGGTAGGGCAGCGTCGACAGGTCGTCGGCGACCTCGCCCTGGATCTGCTCGATCAGCGCCTGCCGCTCGGCCGGGTCGGTGGTGGTGGCCTGCTGCAGGATCAGGTCGTTCACCGCCTCGTCCGAGTAGTGGTTGCCCAGGAAGTTCTCCGTGAGGAAGAACGGCGTCAGGTAGTTGTCGGCGTCGGAGTAGTCCGGGAACCAGCCGAGCTGGTAGGCCGGGTACACGTCGGCGGTGCGGTCCTCGGAGTACTGCACCCACTCGGTGGTCTGCAGGTTCACCGTGAACAGGCCGCTGGACTCCAACTGGTCCTTGATCAGCGCGTACTCGTCACCCGAGGACGGGCCGTAGTGGTCGTTGGAGTACTGGAGGTTGAGCTCCACCGGCGTCTGCACGCCGGCCGCCTGCAGCACCTGCGCGGCCGCCTCGGCGTCCGGGGCGCCCGAGCCGTCGCCGTACTTCTCCAGCAGCGGCTCGACGGCGCCGGTGAGGCCCTCGGGCACGTAGGAGTACAGCGGCGTGTAGGTGCCCTTGTAGACCTGGTCGGCCAGCTCCTCGCGGTCGATCAGGTGCGCAGCGGCCTGCCGGACGGCCAGGGCCTTGGCCGGGTCGGCCTCGGGGGTGGTCGCGCCGTAGGGCTGGGTGTTGAAGTTGAACGTGATGTAGCGGATCTCCCCGCCCGGGCCGTCGACAACGTTGACGGAGTCGTCGCCGCGCAGGTCCTCCACGTCGGTAGCGGTCAGGCTGCGGAAGGCGACGTCGACGTTGCCCTCCTGGACGTCGAGCTTCAGGTTCGACGCGTCCGCGTAGTAACGGACGTTGACCGTCTCGGTCTCCGGCGCGCCGAGCAGGCCCTGGTAGCCCTCGAACGCCTCGTAGGAGACGAGGTTGTTCTGGTCGTAGTTGGTGATCGCGTACGGGCCGGCGAAGGCGTTGCCGTCGACGATCTCCTGGTCCGTGGTCAGCGCGTCGGCGGCGAAGACGTCCTCGTCCACGATCGGGCCGGCCGGGCTGGAGAGGATCTGCGGGAACACCTGGTCGTCGGGCGACTTCAGGTTGAACACCACGGTGGTGTCGTCGACGACCTCGGTGCTCTCGAGGTTGTAGAGCAGCGACGACGGGCCGCTCTCGTCGTTGATCGCGACCATGCGGTCGAAGGAGAACTTCACGTCCGAGGCGGTGAGCTCGTTGCCGTTGGCGAACGTCAGCCCGTCCTTCAGCGTCACCGTGTACTCGGTGGGCGAGGTGAACTCGGCCGACTCGGCGATGTCCGGCTCGACGTCGGGGCTGCCCAGCGGGGTGTTCATCAGGAACGGGTAGACCTGGTTCATCACGGCGAAGGAGCCGTTGTCGTACGAACCGGCCGGGTCGATCGTGGTGATCTTGTCGGTGGTGCCGATGATCAGCGAGTCGCCGCCACCGGAGCCGCCGCCGTCCCCGTCGTCGCCGCCGCACGCCGACAGCGCCAGAGCCGTCGCCGTGATGCCCGCTGTGGCGACCAGCGCACGCCGGCCACTCCTGGACACGGAGTTCATCCGCTACCTCGTTCTCATGGGCGGCGGCCCGCGGCGCACCAAGGCACACCGCAGCCGCCGGTGGCCGTTGGGAGATGCATGACTAACACACCTTTCCCACGACGTGGGATGCCGGGGGTCGGGGCGTGACCGAGTCGTGACCGGCGGACGACCCGGGACGCATGGCCAGGGTCAGAAGTCGCCGCCACCGCCGAAGTCGCCGCCACCGAAGCCCCCGCCACCGCCGAAGTCGCCGCCACCGAAGCCACCGCCGCCACCGAAGTCACCGCCACCACCGCCGCCGAACCCGCCGCCGTAGCCACCGCCCAGACCGCCCAGCAGGATGCTGCCGAGCATGCCGCCGGCCACCCCACCGGCGACGCCACCGGCGAAGCCCCCGCCCATAGAGCCCCGCCGGGGGCCCCTGCCGTAGCCGGGGCGGCCGTACCCACCGCCGTAGCCGCTGGCCATGTACTCCTCGACGTCCTGCTGGGCGGCGGTCAGCGCCTGCCGGGCCAGGCCGTCGGCGCGCTGGGCCGCCCGCAGGGCCGCGATCGGGTCCGCCGCGGCGGACCGGGACGCCTCGTCCAGGTGCCGCTCGGCCTCGGCCAGCCGGGTGCGTGCGGGGCTGCCGACGGCGCCGCGCCGGGTGGAGATGAAGTCACCGGCGACGGTGACCGACGAGTCGGCGGCGCGGATGGCCTGCTGGAGGTGGGCCGTCGCCCGCTCCTGCTGCTGCCGGACGTCGCGCGCCGGCTCCAGGGCCGCCTCCAGGGCCAGGTCCGCCTCGTCCAGCCGCCGGACCACGGCCAGCGGGTCGGGCAGCTCACCGTCGCGCGGCTGCAGCTGCGCGGTGCTGCCGGCCAGCGCGCTCTCGGCCCGGGCGAGCTGCTCCCGCAGCCCCGGGGTGTCGACGCCGCGGGACAGCATCGCCTGGGCCTCGGCGATGTCCCGCTCCGTTTCCGCCCGCACCTCGTCGAAGCGCGCGCCGCTGTCCCCCAGCTCCTCGGCCAGCCGGCCCACCGCGTCCAGCAGCGTGCGGCTCTGCGCGAGTGCGTCCTCGGCCGCCCGGATCGCCGGGACCGCCCCGGCGGGCCGACCCTGGTCGAGCTCGGCCTGCCCGGAGGCGACCGCCTGCTCGGCGAAGTCGGTGCGGGTGCGCGCCTCGGTCACGTTGTCGGCGACCGGCGCCCAGGCCGAGCGGGCGTACCGCCGCTGCAGGTCCTCCAGGGTCGCCTCGGTCGCCGGGATCCGCTCCCGCACCCCCTGGATCACCGGGGTCAGCGCGGCCAGTGTCTCGGGTGCGGACTCCTGCAGGTGGCGCAGCTTCGCGTACGCCTCGGCCTGCTCGGCCAGCCGAGCGTCGGCGGCCGCGGTGAGCTGCAACAGCTGGGTGAGCATGCGGCGCTGGGTGGGCTCGTCCTCGGGGAACTCGTCGTCCAGCTCCTGCCGCAGGGCGAACGCCTGGGAGAGCTCGGCCTTGGACCGGTTCAGCGCGTCCTGGAAGCCGGCGACCGACTGCTCGCCGTACTGGGAGCGGGCGTAGGCCAGGTCGAGCTCGGAGGTCTTGACCGCCTCGTCGAGGTCGAGCAGCTCCTGGCTGGCCCGGAAGGTCAGCTGCTCGGTGGAGGTGCCGTGGTGCGGGTCGCGGGCCGCGGCCTCGGCGGCAGCGCGCTCCTCCGCAGCCCGGGCGGCGACGGCCTGCTGCTTCTTGCGCCGCCGGCTCTTCATCAACGCGTACCCACCACCGCCGACGACGGCGATCCCGACCAGCACGGCGAGGGCTCCCCCGCCGCCGTCACCGCCGGCATCGGCCCCGGCCACCGAACCGGCCTCGTCGACCTGCAACGCCTCGGCCATCGCCACGGCCGCACCCGCCCAGTCGCCCTCCTGCAGCTCCGGCCGGGCCGAGGCGTCGACCAGTTGGTCCAGCTCCGCCCGGTCGGCGATGCCGGTGCCCGGCCCGGTCTGGTACCCGACCTGCTCCTCGCTCGGGGACACGGCCAGCAACACGTCGTTCGCGCCCAGGCCCTGGTCGAAGGCCTGGTCGACCCAGGTGCCGGGCTCCAGCCCGTCGAAGGAGTCGACGTAGACGACGTAGAGCTGGGTGCCGTCCTCGGCCTCCAGCTCCTGCAGCGCGGACTCGACCTCGGCCTCCTCACCGGCGTCGAGGACGTCGGCCTGGTCGACGAGCTGCTCGGTCGGCAGGAACGGCTCGACGGCGAGGGCCGGACCCGCGGTCAGGAGGACGGCGGGCACACCGACGGCCAGCGGGACGAGCAGCCGGGAGAGGAGACGCATGGGTCCATCGTCCCCCACCGCCCTGCAGGTGGGCTGCGTGACGGCCGGGCACGGGCCCACCCTGGTCACGCGCCCTGGGCCAGCGGTTCTGCGGGCACCCCGGCGAGCCGGTGCTTGGCGACGGCGATCGGCACCTGCCCGATCAGCGCCGGCAGCAGCCAGAACACCGGGTTGCCGGTCTCGGCGATCAGCACGCCGGTGACCAGCGCGATGTAGGAGCCGCCCAGCAGGTGTGGCTGCCAACTGCGCCACCCGGACCACCGGCGGCGCCGGGCCAGCGCCCCGGTGACCGCCAGCACCCCGGTGCCGACGGCCACCGGCAGCAGCCACACCAGGCTCGGGTCGGTGACCGCCAGCAGGCCGGCCGTCACCGCCACCACGCCGACCGCGACCTGGTAGCCGACCGCCGGCCCCCGGCCCGACCGCCCGCGCTGCCGGGCCAGCAGCCAGGCCGGCCCGAGCAGCAGACCGGCGGCGCCGGCCACGACGTGCAGGTACAGGACGACGTCGCGCACGCCGACCACTCCCCTCGGTCGGGTCGGTGAGCCGGCCCGGCGCTGTCCCGTCGTCCGCTCGGCGGGGCAGGACCCAGCCTCTGCCCTGCCAGCCGCCGGGCACAGGTGCCAGATGTCAGGTCCTGTCCGGGCTCAGCCGGCCGGCTCCTGCATGACCGAGAACGCTGCTCTCCACGGGTCGGTGACGACGGCGACCCGGCCGTACGGGGTGTCCTCGGCCGGCATCAGCACCGCGCCGCCGCCGGTCTCGACCGCCCGGACCGCCGCGTCGGTGTCGGCGACCGAGAACGCGTTGCTCCAGCCGCGGGGCAGCCCTTCGACCACGCCCCCCAGCCCGCCCAGTGGGCGGTCACCGGTGGCGAAGGTGCTGTAGCCGCCGGCGTCCGGGATCTCCTCCCAGGCGAAGCCGAACACGGCGGTGTAGAACTCCTGCGCCGCCGCCGGGTCGTCGACGGCGGCCTCGTTCCAGGCCAGCGCGCCGGGTTCGTTGAAGACCTGCACGCCGGTGGTGGTGCCGGCCTGCCAGAGCCCGAACGGGCTGCCCTGCGGGTCGGCGACGATCGCCATCCGGCCGGCCGGGCCGACGTCCATCGGCGGGGCGAGCACCGTGCCGCCGGCCTCCGTCACCCGGGCGGCCGTCGCATCGGCGTCGTCGGTGGCGAAGTACGTCGTCCAGCGGGGTGGGTCGGCGGGGTCCTGCTGCGGGCCGAGCCCGGCCGCCTCGTGCCCGTCCTTCAGGCAGAACAGGTACCCGCCGGAGTCGGGACCGGTGTCGCGGTAGGTCCAGTCGAGGACCGCTGCGTAGAAGGACCGGGCGGCGTCCGGGTCGGGGGTGCCGAGGTCGATCCAGCACGGTGTGCCGGCGGGCCAGGATGTCGTGCGAGTGGGCATCGCTCCTCCTCGTGTCGGGAGGCCGACCGTCCCACCGCGCACCGACAGTTCGACCGGCGCGGCGCGCCACGTCTGCCCGCCGCTGCACGGGGTAGGGGGCTGACCACCGCCCGAGACCAGACCGCCCCAGACCAGGAGGCCCTGTGCCCGACCGCGTCCCCGCCGCCGACCTGCCCCCGGGCGCCGTGCGCCCCGCCGGACGGTGGGCGGTGGCCAACACCGGCGACCGGCTGGCCGCGGTCTCCCGCCGGTGCCGGCACCAGCTCGCCGACCTCGCCGACGGCCACGTCGATGCCGAGGGCTGCCTCGTCTGCCCGTGGCACCAGGCCCGCTACGACCTCTCCACCGGCGAGATGGTCTCCGGCCCGCGCGGGTTCCTCGGCTACCACGGGCCCACCCCGGGCTACTCCGGGCTGGTCAAGCGGTTCGGCCAGGTGCTGCGGCTGCGGGTGCGCCGGGCGGTCCGGCGGGGCCCGGACGTCGTCGTCGAGCCCTGACCCCGCCGGTCCTGCTCCGGTCGGTACGGCTCAGAAGGCGGGGATGACCGCGCCCCCGTAGTTCTCCTCGATGAAGGTCCGCACCTCGTCGGAGTGCAGCAGCTCCTCCAGCTGGCCGATCCGCTCGTCGTCCTCGGTGCCGGCGCGCACGACGACCAGGTTGGCGTTGGGGTTGCCCTCGGCCTCCTCCAGCGCGAGGGCGTCCTCGGCCGGCGAGAGGTCGGCGTCGATGGCGTAGTTGCCGTTGATCACCGCGGCGTCGACGTCGACGAGCGACCGGGGCAGCTGGGCCGCCTCGATCTCCTGGATCTGCAGGTTCTTGGGGTTGCCCTCGACGTCGAGCGCGGTGGGCGCCGCGTCACCGGTGTCGGCCAGCGTGATCAGGTCGTTGGCGGCCAGCAGCCGCAGCGCCCGACCGGCGTTGGTCGGGTCGTTGGGGATCGCCACCGTCGCGCCGTCGGGCAGCGCGGCGAGGTCGGTCAGCGAGTCGGAGTAGATGCCCAGCGGCTCGATGTGCACCGGCTCCAGCGCGGTGAAGTCGTAGCCGGCGTTGGCCTCCTGCTCCTCCAGGTAGGGGACCGTCTGGAAGTAGTTGGCGTCGATCGAGCCGTCGTCCAGGGCGACGTTGGGCTGGACGTAGTCGGTGAACTCGACGATCTCCAGGTCCAGACCGGCCTCGTCGGCGAGTTCGTCGTCGACGAAACGGAGGATCTCCGCGTGCGGGACCGGCGACGCCCCGACCTGCAGGGGCTCGTCCTCGGCCGACAGCTCGGCGGTGCCCCCACCGCAGGCGCTCAGCGCCAGGGCGGTCGCGACGGCGGCCGCAGCGGCCAGGGGGTTCTTCGTGCGCATGATCGGTTCTCTCCTCGGTGGAACGGGACGGACGGTCAGGAGGTGGCGAGCCGGCGGGCCCAGCGGTCGCCGGCCCACTGGAGGAGCTGCACCACCACGAGCAGCAGGACGACGGTCGCCAACGTGATGTCGGTGCGGAACTGCTGGTAGCCGTAGCGGATGGCGAAGTCGCCGAGCCCGCCGCCACCGATCGCGCCGGCCATGGCCGAGTAGCTGATCAGCGCCACGA
Organism: Modestobacter sp. VKM Ac-2979; assembly: GCF_026967995.1. Lineage (NCBI taxonomy): Bacteria > Bacillati > Actinomycetota > Actinomycetes > Geodermatophilales > Geodermatophilaceae > Modestobacter > Modestobacter sp. VKM Ac-2979. Next base: position 337,001 of record NZ_JAPVBO010000006.1, on the reverse strand, counting down.
CCGTGACGGTGACCCCGGCGACCAGCGACGGCAGCGCCTCGGGCAGCAGCACGGTGCGGACGACATCGCGGCGCCGCGCGCCCATGGCCAGCGTCGCCTCGACCTTGCCGTGCGCCACCTCGCGCAGGCTGGTCTCGACCAACCGGGCCAGGAACGGGACGGCGCCGATGGTCAGCGGCACGATCGTCGCCGTCGAGCCGATGGTCGTGCCGACGATGCCGCGGGTGACCGGGGCGACCAGGACCAGCAGGATGATGAAGGGCAGCGAGCGGCCGAGGTTGACGACCAGGCCGAGCACCCGGTTCAGCAGCGGGTGCGGGGCGAGCGCCCCGGGCGCGGTGATGGTGAGCAGTACGCCCAGCGGCACGCCGAGCAGCACGGTCAGCGCAGTGGCGACGCCGACCATGTAGAGCGTCTCGCCAGTGGCGTCCAGCAGCTGCGGGGCGATCCGGGACCAGTCGTTCATCGCTGCACGTCCGGGGCGTCGGCGAGCCGCTGCACGTCGGGCTCGCGGGGTGGCCGGGGTGCGTCGTCGGCGTCCGGCTGGGGGCGGGGGTCACCGGCGGCGGCCCGCTCCACCAGGGCACCGGCTGACCGCAGCCGCGCCAGCGCCGGGTCCAGCCGGCCGTCGTCGCCCTCGACCCGCAGCAGCAGCCGGCCGAAGCGCCGGCCGGCGACGGTCTCCACCGAGCCGCCGACCACCTCGACCGACAGGCCGAGCTCGGCGGTCAGGGTCTGCAGGACGGCGCCGTGCGGGGTCGCGTCGGTGACCGTGACCAGCACCAGCGCACCTGCGGCCTCCCCCGCGGCGGGCGTCGCCGGGGCCGGGACCAGCTGGGCGGCCAGCGCAGAGCCCGGGCGGGCGAGCACCTCGGCCAGCGGACCGCCGTCGACCACCCGGCCGTCGCTCATCAACACCGCGCTGTCGCAGACCGCACGGACGACCGACATCTCGTGGGTGATGAGCAGCACGGTCAGCCCCAGCTCAGCGCGCACCTGGCGCAGCAGCTCCAGCACGCCGGTGGTGCTGGCGGGGTCCAGTGCCGAGGTGGCCTCGTCGCAGAGCAGCACGGAGGGGCGGGCGGCCAGGGCGCGGGCGATCGCGACCCGCTGCTTCTGCCCACCGGAGAGCTGCGCCGGCCGGGAGGCGTGCCGGTCGGCGAGGCCGACCAGGTCCAGCAGGTCCGCGACCCGGCGGCGGCGTTCGGTGCGGCCGACCCCGGCCAGCTCCAGCGGGTGCTCCACGTTGCCGGCCGCGGTGCGGGAGTCGAGCAGGTTGAAGTGCTGGAAGATCATGCCGATGCTGCGGCGGGCCTCCCGGACCCCGGCGGCGTCGAGGTCGGTGAGCACCCGGCCGTCCACGGTGACCGTCCCCGAGGTCGGCCGCTCGAGCAGGTTCACCAGCCGGGCCAGGGTGCTCTTCCCCGAGCCGCTGGGGCCCACCACACCCGCGAACTCACCGCGGGCGACGGACAGGCTCACGCCGTCGAGGGCGACCACCTCGCCGGCGGTGCGGCGGGCGGGGAAGACCTTGCGGACGTCGGACAGCTCGATCACGGGGGTCCTCGCAGGTGGAGCGGACGGCGGGCACAGCTCTCCACTGCCGGGGTCCAGCTGGCTCGGCGCCGAACGGCGCGGCGCGGACCTCCGGTCAGGGGTGTCGGCTCACCGACAGAGCGTGCCGGCCAGGCGCATGAGGTCGATGGCGCGACGACGCGTCAACGAACCGGGCCCGACCACCCGTCCAGAGTGCCCGGTGACTCCTGCACCCCGCCAGTTCCCAGGCGTCGCTGTGATCGAACGCTCAACCAGTACGGCCCCCTTGCAGGGGCCCGCGCCGAGCTCGCGAGGCGTGGGGGGCAAGAGGGTCCTTCCTCAGGCGTCGATGCGGCGGCGGCCCTCGAACGCCCGGCCCAGGGTGACCTCGTCGGCGTACTCCAGGTCACCGCCCACCGGCAGCCCACTGGCCAGCCGGGACACCGCCAGCCCCAGCGGGCCGACCAGCCGGGCCAGGTACGCGGCGGTCGCCTCGCCCTCCAGGTTCGGGTCGGTGGCGATGATCAGCTCGGTGACCTGGCCGTCCATCAGCCGGGTCATCAGCTCCTTGACCTTCAGGTCGTCGGGGCCGATCCCCTCGATCGGGCTGATCGCCCCGCCGAGCACGTGGTAGCGGCCCTTGAACTCCCGGGTCCGCTCGATCGCCACGACGTCCTTGGGCTCCTCGACGACGCAGATGACGTCGAGCGTGCGCCGCGGGTCACGGCAGATCCGGCACTGCTCGGCCTCGGCGACGTTGTGGCAGGTCACGCAGAAGCGGACCTCGGCCTGCACCCGCTGCAGCGCGGCGACGAGCCGGCCGACGTCGGTCGACTCGGCGGCCAGCAGGTGGAAGGCGATGCGCTGCGCGCTCTTGGGACCGACGCCGGGCAGCCGCCCGAGCTCGTCGATGAGGTCCTGGACAGCGCCCTCGTACACGGTTCTCCTTCGATGCGGGTGGCGGTGTGCGCACCCGGGTGGATCAGAGGCCGGGGAGACCCAGCCCGCCACCGAGACCGCCGGTCAGCGGGCCCATCGTGGAGGCGGTGAGCTCGCCGACGGCGCGCTGGGCGTCACGGACGGCCGCGACCACCAGGTCCTGCAGGCTCTCGACGTCGTCAGGGTCGACGGCGGCCGGGGCGATCGTGACGGCGGTGACCTCACCGCTGCCGGTCATGGTCACGGTGACCAGCTCGCCACCGGCCGAACCGGTCACCTCGGCGCGGGCCAGCTCCTCCTGCGCAGCAGCCAACTGCTGCTGCATCTGCTGTGCCTGCTTCATGATCTGCTGCATGTCGGGCTGGCCACCGGGTCGCATGGTCCGAGCGTAGGTGCTGGCACCGACAGCCCGCCGCACGCGCTCCCGCGCCGGGCCGACGTGAGGTGCGGCCGGGGTCGGTGGCAGGGTCGTCCCGTGGCCAACGACGGCGTACCGGTCCGCAGCCCCGTGGGCGGGGCACGTACCGGGCCGTGGTCGCAGCTGGCGCTCATCGCGCTGACCCAGGTGCTGGCGCTGGCGGTGTGGTTCTCCGCGTCCGCGGTGCTCCCGGTGCTGCGCCGCGACTGGGAGCTGGGCACGGCCGGTGGGGTCGGCCTCACCGTCGCCGTGCAGCTGGGCTTCGTGGTGGGCGCGCTGGCCTCGGCGACGACCGGGCTGGCCGACCGGGTGCGCCCCGAGCGGCTGCTGGCGACCGGGGCCGGCGCCGCCGCCGCGTGCACCCTCGGCGTCGCCGTCCTGGCCGACGGGCCGCTGGTCGGAATCGCGCTGCGCTTCCTCACCGGGACGGGCCTGGCGCTGGTCTACCCGATCGGCATGAAGCTGATGGCCTCCTGGTTCGGCGCCCGCGGCCGGGGGCTGGCGCTCGGCGTGCTGATCGGTGCGCTCACCCTGGGCTCGCTGCTGCCGCAGCTGCTGGTCGGCGTCCTCGGCGACTCGTGGCGGACCGTGCTGGTCGCCGCCGCGGCCAGCGGCGCGGTCGCTGCCCTGCTGGCGCTGGGGCTGCTGCGCGCCGGACCGCACCTGGCGGTCGGCGCCCGCCCCCGCGCCGCGCAGGCCTTCGACGGCTTCCGGTCGGCCCGCCCGCGGCTGGTGAACCTCGCCTACCTCGGGCACATGTGGGAGCTCTACGCCCTCTGGACCTGGGCCGCGGTGTGGATGACCGCCTCGCGGGACGTGTACGACCCCGCCCTGCCGGCCGCCCGGATCGCCCTGCTGACCCTGACCGCGTTCGGGATCTGCGGCGCCGCGGGCTGCGTGCTGGCCGGCTGGCTCGCCGGCCGGTGGGGCCGGGCGCCGGTCGCCACCGTCGCGGTGGCCACCAGCGGCGTGTGCTGTCTGCTCTCGCCGTGGGCCTGGTCGTGGCCGACGGGGGTGTTCGCCGTCTTCGTCTGCGTCTGGGGAGCCAGCGTCATCGCCGACTCGGCGATGTTCTCCACCCTGCTCAGCGAGGTGTCCGACCGGCGCTGGGTCGGCACCGCCCTGACCGTGCAGACCGCGACGGGCTTCCTGCTCACCACCGTGACGATCAGCGCGCTGCCCTACCTGGCCGACGCGGTCTCCTGGCGGTGGACGCTGGTGCTGCTCGCCGCCGGCCCGGTGCTGTCGGTCGCCGCGCTGACCCGCTTCCGGGCCCTGGACCGGACGCCGGGGGTCGCTGCCCACTGAGCACCGGCGCCCGGCACGATGGGCGGGCCGGCGCCCTGGCCACCACGAGGTACCGAGCACGAGGCACGAGGAGGGGACGGCGATGGACGTCGAGGAGACGCGGCTGCCGGGCATCGGTCTGCGGCACGACCTGGTGACCGCGCAGGGACGGCGGGTGGGGGTCATCTCCCAGCGCAACGGGGCCCGGCACGTCGTCCTCTACGACGAGCAGGACCCGGACGCCACCGCGGCCACGATCGAGCTGACCGCCGAGGAGAGCGAGGTCGTCGCCGAGCTGCTGGGCGCGCCCCGGATCACCGAGCGGTTGTCCCGGCTGCGCGAGCAGGTGGAGAGCCTGGCCACCGAGGGCGTGCCGATCGAGCCCGGCTCCCCCTACGTCGCCGCCACCCTGGGCGATGCGGCCATCCGGACCCGCACCGGCGCCTCCGTGGTCGCGGTGGTCCGCGGCGAGGAGATGATCGCCTCCCCCACCCCGGACTTCCGGTTCCAGGTCGAGGACCGGCTGGTCGTGGTCGGGACGTCGGACGGTGTCGCAGCGGTCGGTGACCTGCTCAACCCCCGCTGATGGAGGTCGGGCACACCGCGGTCCTGCTGCTCGAGCTCGGCGCCGTCGTCTTCGGGCTGGGGCTGCTCGGCTCGCTGGCCGGCCGGATCGGCCTGTCCCCCATCCCGCTGTACCTGCTGGCCGGGCTGGCGTTCGGCACCGGCGGACTGCTGCCGCTGGACGCGCCGGAGGGCTTCTTCTCCACCGGCGCTGAGGTCGGCGTCGTGCTGCTGCTGCTCGTCCTCGGGCTGGAGTACACCGCCGGCGACCTGGTCGATAACCTGCGCCGCCAAGCGCCGGTCGGCGTCGCCGACCTGCTGCTCAACGGCCTGCCCGGCGCCGCGCTGGCGTTGTTCCTGGGCTGGGGCCCGACGGCCGCGCTGGCCCTGTTCGGCGTCACCGCGATCAGCTCCTCGGGGATCATCTCGAAGCTCCTCACCGACCTCGGCCGCCTCGGCAACCGGGAGACCCCGGCCGTGCTCGGCGTGCTGGTCATCGAGGACCTGGCGATGGCCGCCTACCTCCCGATCCTCACCGGCGTCGTGGCGGCCAGCAGCACCGGTGACGCGGTGCTGTCGGTCACCGTCGCGCTGACCACCCTCGCGGTCGTGCTGGCCGTCGCGGTGCGCCACGGCCACTCCGTGACCCGGTTCGTGGGGGCGCGGTCCAACGAGATCCTGCTGCTCCGGGTGCTCGGGCTGGCGCTGCTCGTCGCCGGCGCCGCCGAGGCGGTGCACGTGTCGGCCGCGGTCGGCGCGTTCCTGCTCGGCATCGCCCTCTCCGGCGAGGTCGCCGAGCGGATCGGGGACGTGCTCTCGCCGCTGCGGGACCTGTTCGCCGCCGTCTTCTTCGTCTTCTTCGGGCTCTCGACGGACCCGACCCAGCTGCCGGCCGCCCTGCTGCCCGCGGCCGCGCTCGCCGCCGTCGGCATCGTCACCAAGTTCGGCACCGGCTGGATCGCCGGGCGCCGGGCCGGGGTCGGGCCACCCGCACGGGTGCGCGCCGGTGCCGCGCTGGTGGCCCGCGGCGAGTTCTCGATCATCATCGCCGGGCTGGTGCTCGGCAGCGTCCCGGCGGCCTTCGGCTCGACGGTCGCCGCCTACGTGCTGATCCTGGCCGTGCTGGGGCCGCTGACCCCGCGGCTGGTCGACCCGTGGGTGCGCCGGCTCGCCCAGCGTTCCGCGCCGCCCCGGTCCGCGCCGTAGGGGGCGGCGCGCCGGTCAGCTGTCGATCGGCCGCGCGCCGAGCTGGGTGCGCAGCAGCTGCAGCGCGGCGGCCTCGGGGTCCAGCGCCGGCGCGTTGTCCGCGGCGCCGCCGGAGTCCGCGTCGGCGGCCCGTTCGGCCATCAGCTCGTCGGCCTCGGCGGACTCCGCGGCCTGCACGGCGGCCCGCGCGGCCTCCGGTGACACCGGTGCCCCGCCCGGACGGCCTCCTGCGCCGCCGGGCTGACCCGGGCCACCCTCGACGACGGCCTGCACCTTCCAGCGGACGCCCAGCAGCTCCTCCAGCGACTGCCGGATGACGTCCTTGTTCAGGTCGTCGCCCAGCATCTTTGCCAGCGCCGGCGAGGTGGCCGCCAGGGTGAGCACCCCGTTGGTCAGGTCGTGCACCTGGGCGCTCTTGAGCAGCGCCTCGGTGGTGCGCTTGTGCCCGCGCACCACCTTGAGCAGCTCCGGCCAGATCCGCCGGACGTCGGCCGTGGTCAGCGCACCGTCGTCACCGGCGGGCTCCTCCGGGGTGGCCGACACCAGCGGCGTCGGCTCGCCGCCGCGTGGCGCAGGCGCCGACTCCGCTGCGGCGCCGGGCGCGGGAGCGGGAGCGGCGTCGGCGTCCGGCGTGGTGGCCCGGCGCGGTTCCGGAGCGGCGGGGCGGGACGGCTGCGGCCAGTCCTCGTCGTCGGTGGGCTCGGGCGGCAGCGGGACCTCGGACGCCGAGGACCCCTCCGACCGGGGCCGCGGCGGCTCGGCGGCCGGCGGCCGGGAGGACGACGGCGCCGGGGCCGGGGCGCCCGGGCGGGCGGTCACCGGCCAGCCGTCGTCCCCCTCCGGGGCCGGCGGGGACGCCGGGGCGGGCGTCGGGGTGGCCGGCGCGGAGCGGGCCTGCGAGGGACGCACGTAGGCCGGCCGGCTGGGCTGCGCGGCGGCGGGGGGCGCTGCCGGCTCGGCGGCCGGGGGCTGGGCCGGAGCCTGCGTCGGAGTGGCCTGAGCCGGGGCCGGCGGGGCCTGCGCCGGAGCCGGCGGGGCCTGCGCCGGAGCCGGCCGGGCGGGCTCGCGCACCGGCGCCGGCACGGCCGCCGCCTCCGGGCGGCCCGCGTGCTCGCCGGCGATCGACATCCGCCGCTCCAGCCGCTCCAGGCGCTGCAGGGTGGCCGTGGCCGAGCCGTCGACCCCGGGCAGCAGCATCCGGGCGCAGACCAGCTCCAGCAGCAGCCGGGGGGCCGTCGTCCCGCGCATCTCGGTGAGGCCCTCGTGCACGGTGTCGGCCAGCCGGGACAACGTGGCGGAACCCAGCGCCTGGGCCTGCCGGCTCATCACGTCGAGCCGGTCGGGCGGGCTGTCGAGCAGGCCGTTGCCGCCGGCCTCGGGCACGGCGTCCAGCACGATGAGATCGCGCAGCCGGTCCAGCAGGTCGGTGGCGAAGCGGCGGGGGTCGTGCCCGGCCTCGACCACCCGGTCGACGGCCTGGAAGACGCCCGGCGCGTCGGAGGCGGCCAGGGCGTCGACGGCCTCGTCGAGCAGCGCCTCGTCGGTGACACCGAGCAGGCCCACGGCCGACCGGTAGGTGACCCCCTCGGGGCCGGCGCCGGCCAGCAGCTGGTCGAGGATCGACAGCGAGTCGCGCACCGAGCCGCCGCCGGCCCGGACCACCAGCGGGAACACCGTCGGCTCCACGGTGACGCCCTCGGCCTCGCACGTCCGCTCCAGCAGGCCGCGCAGCGTGCTGGGCGGCACCAGCCGGAACGGGTAGTGGTGGGTGCGCGAGCGGATGGTCGGGAGGACCTTCTCCGGCTCGGTGGTGGCGAAGACGAAGACCAGGAACTCCGGCGGCTCCTCGACCACCTTGAGCAGGGCGTTGAAGCCCTGCGAGCTCACCATGTGCGCCTCGTCGACGATGTAGACCTTGTAGCGGCTGTGGACCGGGGCGAAGAACGCCTTCTCGCGCAGGTCGCGGGCGTCGTCGACACCACCGTGGCTGGCCGCGTCGATCTCCATGACGTCGATCGAGCCGGGGCCGTCGGGGGCCAGCGCGATGCACGAGCCGCACACGCCGCAGGGGGTGGAGGTGGGCCCCTGCTCGCAGTTGAGCGAGCGCGCCAGGATCCGCGCCGACGAGGTCTTCCCGCAGCCCCGCGGCCCGCTGAACAGGTAGGCGTGGTTGATCCGCCCGCCGTCCACGGCGTTCATCAGGGGTGCGGTGACGTGCTCCTGCCCGACCACCTCGGCGAAGGTCGCCGGACGGTACTTGCGGTAGAGCGCCAGAGCCACGCCGCGAGGCTACGTGGCCGCACCGACTCCCTGGTGCAGCGCGGCCCGCTCAGAGGGTGAGGTGCAGGAGGAACTCGACGGAACCGGAGTCCTCGACCCGCACGAAGCCCAGGTTCGGTGGGTCGATCCCGTAGTCGTCGAAGGTCACCGGCACGGAGCCGGAGACGTCGATGCCCCCGGCGGTGCGGACCACGGAGATCTCGGTCTGCACCTGCTGGGTCACGCCGCCCAGGGTCAGCTCGCCGGTGACCGGCACGGTGACCGGGGTGCCGGTGACCTCCGGGAGGTCGGCCACCTCGACGACGGAGAACGTCGCGGTGGGGTTCGCGTCGACGTCCATCACGTTGTCCCGGAAGTAGGAGTCGCGGCGGCCGCTGTCGGTGGTGATCGAGGCGACGTCCACGATCACGTCGGCGTCGGCGAGGTCCCCGTCGGAGACGACGACGGAGCCGGTGACCTGGTCGGTCACGCCGGCCACGGTGACGTCGGCGCCGTTGAGCACCTCGTCCACGCGGTAGCCCGCGGTGGAGCTCGGGGCGATCGTCCAGGTGCCGTCGGTGTCCGGCGTGAGGGCGACCTCCTCCGGCTGCGCCTGGACGGTTGGCGCCGGGGGTGCGTCCTCCTCGAGGGCGGCGTAGACCAGCGGCCCACCGATCGCGCCTGCGGCGACGACCGCCACGGCCCCGCCGGTGATCCACCAGGTGCGACGACTGGGCACGGCCACTCCCCCGCTCGAAGGTGGGTGCATTGCAGCGCACCAACCTGGGAAGAGGCTGGGAACCGTCGGGAAAGAGAAAGGACCCCCCGCACACCCGCCAGAGCCCGCTTATCCTTGCTGCCTTCCGGCCCTGGGGAGGTTCACAGGGTGACGCCGCACGAGGGGTCGACGTCCACTGTAGAGGACGCGACCGCGACGGACGCCGCACCCGCCGCCGGCACCCCCCGTACGCTCCCGCCGCATGACCGGGCGCACCCCTCAGCCCGGCCCGACCTCCCCGTCCGCCCGGGGCTTCGTGCTCGTCGTCCTCGCCGCGCTGTGCTGGGGGACCGCGGGCATCAGCGGTGACCTGGTCGCCGACCGCACCGACCTCGACCCGCTGGACGTCGCGTGGCACCGGATGGCCGTCGGCGCCGTCGCCCTGCTCGCCGTCCACCTGCTCGGACGGCGCCGCGCGGCGCGGTCCGCCGTCCAGCCCGTCGCCTGGTCGCGGTCGCTGCGCTGGCGGCTGGCCGGCGTCGGCGCGGGACTGGCGGCCTACCAGGCCGCCTACTTCGCCGCCGTGGCCACGGCGGGGGTGAGCATCGCGACACTGGTCGCGCTGGGCCTGGCGCCGCTGCTGGTCGCCGTGGGCGCCGCCGCGCTCGGGCACGGCCGCCCCGACCGGGCGACGGGGGGCGCCCTGGTCGTCGCGCTGGCCGGGCTCGTGCTGCTCGTGGGGGTCTCCGCGGGCGGCGACGGCGGGGACGCGGTCGTGCTGGGCGCGCTGGCCGCGGTCGGCTGCGCGGTCGCCTACGCCGCCGTCGTGCTGCTGTCGGCCGGCGCCCCGGCCGGGGTGCCGACGACGACGGTGGGCTTCACGGTGGGCGCCGTGCTGCTGACGCCGGTGGCGCTGGCCGCGGGGCTCGACCTCACCACCGACCCGCTGGGGCTGGCGCTGCTGGTCTACCTCGGGCTGGTGCCGACCGCGCTGGCGTACGGGCTGTTCTTCACCGGGGTGCGGGCCGTGCCGGCCGCGGTCGCCTCGATCGTGACGCTGCTGGAGCCGCTGACCGCGACCGCGCTGGCGGCCGTGGTGCTCGGGGAGCGGCTCGCCCCGACCGCACTGGTCGGGGGTGTGCTCATGCTCGGCGCCGTGACGGCGCTCTACCTGCGGAGGATGGGAGATTCGAACTCCCGAGGGCTTGCACCCAACCCGCTTTCCAAGCGAGCGCCATAGGCCACTAGGCGAATCCTCCAGTGCGCGGGCCACTGTACCGGTCGGGTCCGCGGCGGTCAGCCGCTCCCCTCCACCCGAGCGGCCAGCGGGGCCGGAGAGTGGTTGAGTGATCTACGGGACGGCGACCGCCGCACGGACCGGACACCGGGAGGACCGACATGAGCAACGCTGAGCAGGTACGCCCCGACGTGGTCGCGGCGATCGTCACCGCACTGGAGGAGACCGACCCCAGCAACCTCCCGCCCGACGCCACCCGCGCCGAGAAGGACGCCGCCAAGGACCAGTACCTCTCCGGCCTGGTCGCCGGGCGCGCGCAGCGCGAACGGCAGACCCGGGCGTGGGAGCTGCTGCTGACCCGCAGCCACGACGAGCCGCCGAGCTGGCAGCAGCTGTTCGACGAGCTGCCGCAGAGCTCGGTCGACCAGCTCGCCGACCTCTACGACGCGCTGCCCGAGGGCGCCCAGACCGAGTACGCCCGCCGGTACGGGGCCCCGGTCTCCGCCTGACGCCGGCGGGCCGGGTGCGAGCAGAGCTGAGGTGACGGCGCCGGGCGCCCGGGTGGCCGGGCGCTACCTGCTGCGCTCCCGGCTCGGTGGCGGGGCGATGGGTGCGGTCTGGCTGGCCCGTGACGAGCTGCTGGGCCGTGACGTCGCGGTCAAGCAGGTGCTCATCCCGCTCGGCAGCGACCCGGAGACGACCGCCGGGCACCGCGACGCGGCGATGCGCGAGGGCCGGATCGCCGCCCGGCTGACCCATCCGCACGCCGTCGCGGTCTACGACATGGTCGACGACGGCGGGACGCCGTGGCTGATCATGGAGTACCTGCCCTCCCAGAGCCTGGCGAGCGTGCTGGCCCAGCGGGGCACGCTGCCGGTGCAGCAGGTGGCCCAGATCGGCGCCCAGGTCGCCGATGCGCTGGTGGCCACGCACGCCGTCGGCGTGGTCCACCGGGACGTGAAGCCGGGCAACATCCTGATCGGCGAGGGGCAGCGCAGCGCCGGCCTGGTGAAGATCACCGACTTCGGCATCTCCCGGGCCCGTGGCGACGTCTCGCTCACCCAGACCGGCGTGGTCAAGGGGACGCCGGCCTACCTGGCCCCCGAGGTCGCCCGCGGGCAGGAGCCCGGGGAGGCCAGTGACGTCTTCTCCCTGGGTGCGACGCTGCACGCCTGCCTGGAGGGGACCCCGCCGTTCGGGATGACGGAGAACCCGCTGGAGATGCTCCACCGGGTCGCCGGCGGGAACGTGAACCGCCCGCGGAACGCCGGGGCGCTCACCCGGCCGCTCCGGCGGATGCTGGACAACGACCCGGCGAAGCGGCCGACGATGTCGCAGGTGCGCGACCAGCTGGCGAAGCTGGCCGCCGGCCGGGACGGCGACGTCACCGAGGTGCTCACCGCGCGCACGCCGCTGCTGCCGACGCTCGCCGACCTGCGCCCGGTGTCCGACGCGGAGCCGACCGGCCCGACGGACGGGCCGGCCGCCACCGACTCCCCCACCACCGGGCCCACCGGGTCCCCCGGCCCCGACTCCCCCACCACCGGGTCCGCCGACTCCGACTCCCTCGCCACCGGGCACGCCGACGCCGACTCCGCATCCGCCGCGTCCGCCGCAGGGGCGCCCGCCGCCGGGTCGGCGGTGCCGGCCGACCCGGCGCCGTCCCCGGAGACCGGCGGTCAGCCCGAGGCCACCGCCGGCCCGGGGACCGGCAGTGCCACACCGGTGGCCGGTGCGGTGCCTGCGGCCGACCGGACTGCCTCATCCGCCCCCGCGCCGCGCCGCGGTCGCCGCCGGTCCCGCCTGTTCGCCGCCGTCGCGGTGGTGCTCCTCGCCCTGTCCGGCACGCTCGGCGCGGTCTGGCTCAACACCCGGCCGGACGACGGCGGGGCGCCGTCGGCAGCGGCCAGCACCCCACCGCCGGCACCGTCGTCCTCCGAGCCCGCGCCGGCGACCGAGGAGGAGCCGGTGACCCCGTCGGTCCCCCCGGAGACCCCGACCGCCGCAGCGACCTCGGCCCCGACGGCGACCTCGAGCCCCACGCCCACGACATCACCGCCGTCCCCGGCCCCGAGCTCGACCCCGCCGCCCGCGGGCCCGGCCCCGGGCTCCGCCGCCGAAGTGAGCCAGGCGATCACCAGCTACTACGCACTGCTGCCCGGCGACCCCGAGTCGGCCTGGGAGCGTACCGGGCCCCGGCTGCGCGCGGAGATCGGCAGCAGGTCGGCCTACCTCACCTTCTGGAACCGCTTCCAGAGCGTCACCCGAGGGCCGGTGTCGGCGCAGGACGGGTCGCTCGTCGCCTCGATGCCGGTGACCTTCACCGAGCGCGACGGCACCGTCAGACCCGAGCAGCACCAGATCACCCTGGTCCGCGGCGACGACGGCCAACTGCTCATCGACTACGACGTCCCGGTCTGACGGGCCCCGGGACGCCAGAACGGCGGCGCCCCCAGGAGGGCGCCGCCGTTCTCGACTGGCGGTGGCGGTGGGATTTGAACCCACGGAGGCTTGCACCTCACACGCTTTCGAGGCGTGCTCCTTCGGCCGCTCGGACACGCCACCGCCGGAGAGACTACAGGCCCCGCTTCGCGCGGAAGAACGCACGTAGCAACGCGCCGGACTCCTCGGCTCGGACACCGCCGATGACCTCGGGCCGGTGGTTCAGCCGCCGGTCCCGGACGACGTCCCACAGCGAACCTGCTGCCCCGGCCTTCGGGTCGTCGGCGGCGTAGACCACCCGCGCCACCCGGGCCAGCACGCTCGCGCCGGCGCACATCGTGCAGGGCTCGAGCGTGACCACCAGGCTCGCCCCGGTCAGCCGCCAGCCGTCACCGTGCGCCGCCGCGGCCGCCCGCAGGGCAAGGACCTCGGCGTGCGCCGTCGGGTCGCCCCGCTTCTCCCGCTCGTTGGCCGCCTCGGCCAGCACCGTCCCGTCGCGTCCGAGGACGACGGCGCCGATCGGCGTGTCACCCCACTCCTGCGCGGCGGCCGCGAGCTCCAGCGCCCGCAGCATCGCCTCGTCGTCGGTCACCACCGGCCCGCCCACGGACGGGCAGACGGGTGTGCCTCGCCGTGAGTTGTGCTCTGGTGCACTGGTGCAGCCAGAGCACAACTGCGCCACGAGGTCACGTCAGGTCCAGGCCGGTGAGCGCGGACAGCTCGGCGAGCGCGGTGCCGGGGTCGACGACCTTGATCGTCTGCATGCCCAGTGCGCGGGCCGGCTTCAGGTTGATGCCCAGGTCGTCCAGGTAGGCGCAGTCCGACGGCGCGATCTCCCGCCCGACCGCCTCCCCCAGGCGCTGCAGCGCGAGCGGGTAGATCGCCGGTTCGGGCTTGCGCACGCCCTCGACCGAGGACTCGACGACGACGTCGAACAGCGCCAGCAGCTCGCCCAGCCGGCCGGTGCGCTGCATCGGGGCCACGTTGTTCGACAACAGCGCCAGCGGCAGCCCCGCCGTCCGCAGCCGCTGCACCGCCGCCACCATCGCCGGGCGCAGCTCCCCCGCCAGCGCGGCGAGCACCCGCGCGGCGTCCAGCGGGTGCCCGGCGGCGGCGGCCTCGGCCTCGAAGGCGCGCCGGAACCCCGGCTCGTCGAGTTCCCGGCGCTCGTAGCGGGCCCAGGCGTTCGTGTCCGGGTCCGTGCTGTTCAGCCCCACGATGAACCCGGCGGGCAGCGCCGCCTCCTCCTCGTAGGCGGCGAAGGCGGTCAGCGGGCTCTCGGTGAGCACGCCGCCCAGGTCGAAGACGACGGCGCTGACGTGGCCGGGGACGCTCACGGGGTCGCCACCGCCGTCAGCTCGTCGGCGAAGCCCAGCCGTTCGGCGATGGCCAGCACCATCTCGTCGGCCCACAGCTCGTCGGAGTCCAGCAGCCGGGCCAGCTCCTCGGCCGGCAGCCCGGCGTCGGCGAAGACGTCGAGGTCACCGCCGGGCCAGCCCTGGCCGTCCTCGTCGAAGGCGTCGTCGATCGTGGCGCCGGTCTCGACCGGGATGCCGTAGCGCTCCACCGCCTCGGCCGCGAGCAGGTGCTCCTGGAACGTGGCGTCGGACACCAGCGCCCGGACCATGCCGCCCGGTCCGTGTCGCAGCACGACGAAGTAGAGGCGGCTGTCGACGACGACCACGAACGGGCCCGGCCAGCCGGCGGTGCCCGGCTCGCCGAGCGCGCGTTCCAGGGCCGGGAGCTCGTCGTCGGCGCCGGCGGCGAGCAGCTCGCACTGCCAGCGACCGGCGGCCGAGCTGACCCGGACGGCGAAGCTCTGCCGCAGCGTGGTGCCGGAGTCGGAGGAGGGGGCCATAGCCTGTAGATCATGGCCGACGCCCTCCCCGACGACAGCGCGCCGGTCGACGTCCCCGCCGTCGCCCCGGCACTGTTCGCCGCCCTCGCCGCCGATCCGCTCGCCGCTCACCTGGGCATCGAGCTGGAGGAGGTCCGGCCCGGCTACGCCCGCGCGTCGATGACCGTCGGGCCGACCCTGCTCAACGCGGTCGGCACGGCGCACGGCGGCGCCACGATGGCGCTGCTGGACGTGGTGCACGCCGCGGTGAGCAACAGCCACGGCACGGTCGCCGTCGCCCAGGACGTGCACACCGAGTTCCTCTCCGCCGGCCGGCCCGGCGACCACCTGGTCGCGGAGGGCGTCGAGCTGCACCGCACCGGCCGCACCGCCGTCTACCGGATCGAGGCGGCCACCGCGGACGGCCGGCCGGTCGCCACCGCCCTGGCCCGGGTCTTCCGGCTGGGGACCCCCTGGGAGACCGGCGAGGCGACGCCGTGACCGGCTCCTTCCCCGTCCCGACGATGCCGGCACCGCCGGTGTCCGTCGTCGGCCTCGGACAGCTGGGCGGGTCGCTGGCGGCCGCGCTGGCCGCGGCCGGGCGCCCGGTCTCCGGCTGGGACGTCGACCCGGCCGCCCGCGACGCAGCGGAGGACGCCGGCGTGGCGATCCGCCGGGAGCTGACCGGGGTGGTCGTGCTCGCCGTCCCGCTCCCCGCGATGGCCACGGCGCTGGACGGGCTGCGGATCGACCCCGGCGCCACGGTCACCGACCTGGGTTCGGTGAAGGCGCCGGTGCTCGCCGAGCTGGGGGCCGCCCACGGGGACCGGTACGTCGGCGGGCACCCGATGTGCGGCACCGAACGCTCCGGGCACGCCGCCGTCGACCCCACCCTGTTCGCCGGTGCCCGCTGGGCGCTGTGCCTGGAGGCCGACACCGACCTGCGGCGCTGGCTGCGGGTCGCCGAGATCGCACTCGCCGTCGGCGCCGAGGTGGTGCCGGTGACCGCCGCCGAGCACGACGACGCGGTGGCGGCGATCAGCGCCGTCCCGCACCTGCTGGCCGCCGCGGTGGCGGCCGCCGCCGGGCAGGCCGGCCCGCTCGCGCTCTCCCTCGCCGCCGGCAGCTTCCGGGACGCCACCCGGGTGATCGGCAGCGACCCGGCGTTCGTCACCGCGCTGGTCACCGGCAACGCCGGCCCGGCGGCCGCGGCGCTGGACCGGGTCCGCGCCCAGCTGGACCGCCCCTGGCCGGAGCTGGTCGCCGACGGGCACGCGGTGCGGGTGGCCGATGCCGGACGGCGGACGGTCCGGGTCCCGCTGGACCGGGCGGCCCTGCTCGCGCTGGGCCGGGCCGGCGGCGCGGTCACCCGGCGGCTGGCTGCCTTCGTCGAGGGCTGGGTGCCGGATCGGCCGTGACCGGCAGGCGTGGGAGGCGCCCGGACCGGGCAAGGTGACCGCCATGGACGACAAGGAGATCCGCAGCAAGATCGACGCGCTGGTCGAGGAGGAGCACGCGCTCCGCGACTCCAGCGAGCACACCGACGAGCAGCGCGCCCGGCTCCGGCAGATCGAGGAGGAGCGCGACCAGCTGTGGGACCTGATCCGCCAGCGGGACGCCAAGCGGCAGTACGGCGAGGACCCCGACGAGGCCCAGCCGCGCCCGGAGCCGCAGGTCGAGAACTACCTGCAGTGATGGGAGGACCCCCTTGCCCTCCTGCAAGGGGGTCGAACCGCGCCTCGGAGACCCGGGTCAGCGGTGGTGGTCGGCCCCCAGCAGGGCGAGCTGCCAGAGCAGCCGGGACCGGGGGTCGGCCACCGAGCGGCCGGTGACCTGTTCGATCCGGCGCAGCCGGTGCATGACCGTGTTGCGGTGGCAGTAGAGCTGGTCGGCGGCCCGCGTCGGTGACCCGTCCGCGGCCAGCACGGCGGTCAGCGTGTCCAGCAGCACGTCCCGCTCGTCGGCGGGCAGGTCGAGCAGCCGGCCCAGCGACTGCTCCACGAGCCGGCGGGTGATCTCCGGGGAGCTGCTCAGCAGCGCCTCGGGCAACCGGTCGTCGATCGTGACCACCCGGGGCTGGCCGGGGGGCAGGGTGCGGGCCGCGGTGTCGGCCAGCCGCCAGGCGGAGGCGACCGCCGCGGCGCCGTCCACCACGGCCGAGACGCCCACCGGGCCCCCGGCCAGCTCGGCCAGCCAGGTGAGCACGTCGCCGACCTGGCGGGTGCCCAGCGCCACCACCCCGACCTGCGCACCGGAGCGCCAGCCCCACACCGAGCGCACGCCCCGCTTCAGCAGCCGGGCGCCGGGGTCGTCGAGGTTCGGCCCCCCGGACTCGTCCGGGGGCGCGACGGCACAGACCAACCGCCCGTCCAGTGGCAGCGCCAGCAGCTCCGACGCCGTCCGGACGAACACCGGGTCACCCCCGCGGCCACCCAGCAGCCCGTCCAGCACCTGCTGGCGCGCCTGGTCGTCGATGCCGGCCAGCCGCCGCTCCTCGGTCCGGTAGGCCTCGGCCAGGGCCGCGCACTGCACGTCGTTGACGTGCCACACCGAGCCCGCCACCTCGAGCAGGACGTCGCTGTCGCCCGGCGCCTCGGCGGCCCGCGCCGTCGCGCGCAGCGCCTCCCAGGTGACCTGCCCGCCCAGCCGGTAGGCGCGCAATACCGTCTCCAGCGGCACCCCCTGGATCGCCCGGCGGCTCCCGACCTCCCGGGCCGCGGCGAGCGCCGCGCGGCCACCGTCGTCGGAGTCGCCCATCAGGGTGCGCACCGCCCGCTCGAGGTTGGCCCGGCTGGACTCGAACAACTCGGCCCGGACGACGGGGCCCTGCTCGGTGTAGGCGCCCTCGGTGCGCTCCAGGATGCTGATCATCCGGGAGGTCATCTCGTCGAGCTGGCTCAGCAGCGGCGGAGCGAGCTGGGCCAGGCGCGCGGAGACCTCGGGTCGGAACGGTTGCACCTCGCCCCCCATCTGTGACACACGGCACACTGCACAAGCAATCGGAGCGATCGCTGTGCTCCGCGCCCATTGTGACGGCACTCACCGCACCGCACCCTCGGGGAGTCGGATCATCCGGCACTCGTCCGCCGCGCCATGCCCGGCGGACGGGGTACCCGAGGCAAAGGAGCCGTGGGCCCGTTGGCGCAGCCGACCCCGACTGCAGGCAGCACTGCGGTCCACCGCACAGCTGCCCCGGACACCGACCGCGCCCCGTCTGCCAGCCTGGAGATGACCGGGATCACCGTCGCCTTCGGCGGCGTGATCGCCCTCTCCGAGGTCTCGCTGGTGGTCGAGCCCGGCCAGGTGCACGGGCTGATCGGCCCGAACGGCGCGGGCAAGACGACGCTGTTCAACGTCGCCTGCGGGATCGTGCGCCCCACGGCCGGTGAGATGACCTGGCGTGGCCAGCCGCTCCGCCGGCTGAAGCCGCACCAGCTGGCCGGCCTGGGCATCTCCCGCACCCTGCAGGGCGTGGGCCTCTTCCCCGGCATGACCGTGCTGGAGAACGTCATGATCGGCGCCCACCGGCACGCCCGGGCCGGCTTCGGTTCCGCACTGTTCGCCCTGCCGCGCTCCGACCGCGACGAGCGGGAGCTGCGCGCCCGGGCCCTCGCCGCGCTGAGCGACCTGGGCGCCCAGAAGTACGCCGGCCGTTACCCCGGCGGCCTCCCCTACCCGGTGCAGAAGCGGGTCGCGCTGGCCCGGGCACTGGTCTCCGCCCCCGACCTGCTGCTGCTCGACGAGCCCGCCAGCGGTCTCGCCGAGGACGAGATGCACGAGCTCGGCGAGCTCATCCGCACCCTGTCCGGCCGGATGAGCGTGCTGCTGGTCGAGCACCACATGGACCTGGTCATGCGGGTCTGCGACCGGATCACCGTCCTGGACTCCGGGCGGCAGATCGCCGCCGGCACCCCGGCCGAGGTCCAGGCCGACCCCGCCGTCACCGAGGCCTACCTCGGCGACGAGGTCACCGCCGAGGAGGACGCGGCCGGCACGACCCGCACCGACGGAGGGCGCCACCATGGCTGACACCCGCGCACACGGCAGCACGGCGGTCGCGACCGACGGGGGCACCGCCGCCGGCCCGGCGCTGCTGGAGGTCGAGGACCTCACCTCCTCCTACGGCGCGGTCCGGGCGCTGGACGGGGTCTCGCTGCGCGCGGACACCGGCCGGATCACCGCCGTCCTCGGGGCCAACGGCGCCGGCAAGACCACCCTGCTGCGCACCATCAGCGGGCTGGTCCGGAGCTCCTCGGGCCGGGTCGTCCTGGACGGGGAGGACATCACCTCCGCCTCCGTCGAGTCGATGGTCGGCCGGGGCATGGCCCACGTGCCCGAGGGACGCGGCGTCATCGCCGAGCTCACCGTGCACGAGAACCTGCGGGTCGGGGCGCTGTTCCGGGGCAAGGTCGAGAAGAGCGAGTACGACCGCATCTACGACCTGTTCCCCCGGATCGCCGAGCGCCGCGACCAGCCGGCACACGTCCTCTCCGGCGGCGAGCGGCAGATGCTCGTGATCGGGCGGGCACTGCTGGCCCAGCCGCGGATCCTGCTGCTCGACGAGCCGTCGCTGGGCCTGGCCCCGCGGATCGTGGCGCAGATCTTCGGTCTGCTCCGCCGCCTGGTCGACAGCGAGGGGCTGTCGGTCCTGCTGGTCGAGCAGAACGCGCGGAGCGCCCTGTCGGTGGCCGACGTCGGCGTCGTCCTCAACCTCGGCCGGGTGGTCGTCACCGACTCCGCCCGCACGTTGATGGCCGACGAGGACCTCCGGCACGCCTACCTGGGCTTCTGACCCACTTCCCGAGTCCCCTCCGCACCGCCAGGAAGGCACCTCCTCCGTGCAGTACTTCGTGAACGTCACCCTCACCGGGTTGACCGAGGGCATGGTCTACTCGGCCTTCGCCCTCGCCCTGGTGCTGATCTGGCGGTCCACCCGGATCGTGAACTTCGCCCAGGGCTCGATGGCGGCGGCGACGACCTTCATCGCCCTCGCGCTCATCCAGGCCGGGCAGTCCTACTGGGTGGCCCTGGTGGTCGCCCTGCTCTCCGGGCTGGTGCTGGGCGCCCTCGTGGAACGGGTCGTCATCCGGCCCGTCGAGGGCGGCCCGGAGCTCAACGCGGTCATCGTGACCCTCGGCCTCTTCGTCGCCATCCAGGCCGCGATCGCGATCGTCTTCGGCTCGGCGTTCCAGTCGTTCCCGACGCCGTTCGGGCTGGAGGGCTTCCAGGTCGGCGACAACCGGATCGCGCTCACCCCGAACAGCGTCTGGGTGATCGCCGCGGTGCTGGTCACCATGGCGCTGCTGGTGGTGCTGTTCCGGTTCACCCGGATCGGCCTGGCGATGCGCGCCTCGGCGTTCGGCCAGGAGGTCGCCCGGCTGCTCGGCGTGCGGGTCGGCCGGATGCTCACCCTCGGCTGGGCGCTCGCCGCCGTCGTCGGCTCACTGGCCGGCCTGCTCATCGCCGGCGGGGAGTTCGTCTACCCCGCCTACATGGACAGCCTGATCGTCTTCGGCTTCGTCGCCGCCGTGCTCGGCGGCCTGGACTCCCCCATCGGCGCCATCGTCGGCGGGCTGATCCTGGGCCTGGCCCTCAGCTACGTCAGCGGCTACGTGGAGCGGGGCAGTGCCCTGGTCAACGTCGCCGCCCTGGTCATCCTGATGGTCGTGCTGCTCGTGCGCCCCGGTGGCCTGTTCGCCAGCAGCACGGCTCGGAGGGCATGACATGAGCGACCTGCAGAGCCCCACCACGGGCAAGAACGGCGCAGGCACGGCCACCGCCGGCAAGGCCTCCGAGGAGGCCCCCACGGAGGCGACCGCCGGCGCCGACGAGCCCACCGCCACCCGGCGCCGCAGCCTGCTCCCCCAGTCGACGCTGCTGCGGCACCTGGTGGTGCTGCTGATCGCGGCCGTCGGCGCCGTGGTGCTGCTGGAGATCACCGACCCGTTCACCAACTCCCAGCTGGCCACGCTGACCTACTACGCCATCGCGGCCGGCGGCCTCACCGTGCTGACCGGGATGAACGGCCAGATCTCGCTGGGCCACGGCGCACTGATGGCGGTGGGCGCCTACACCACCGCGCTGTTCCTCTCCGCCGAGGAGCCACTGCCGCTGCCGCTCATCCTGCTGGCCGCGATCGTCACCGCCACCGCCGTCGGCGCCCTGGTCGGGGTGGCCGCCGCCCGGCTGCACGGCCCCTACCTCGCCGGCGCCACGCTGGCCCTCGCCGTCGGCCTGCCCGGACTGGCGATCTACTTCCACGACGTCCTCGGCGGCGAACAGGGCATGCGGGTGCGGGCCCCCCGGGCCCCGGAGGCCTTCGAGTCCTTCATCAGCGCCGTCTCGGGCAACTCGGCGACCAACACGAAGTGGCTCGCCTACCTCGGCGCCATCTGCCTGCTGATCACCTACTTCCTGCTCGCCAACCTGATCCGCAGCCGGATCGGCCGCACCTGGCGCGCGGTGCGCGACCAGGAGGTCGCCGCCGAGCTGGCCGGGATCAACCTCGGCGCGTGGCGGGTGCTCGCCTTCGTGGTGAGCGCCGCGGCGGCCGGGCTGGCCGGCGGGGTGCTGGCCCTCGTCGTCCGGCTGGCCGCCCCCAGCGGGTTCACGCTGGTGCTCTCGCTGGCCCTGCTCACCGCGATCGTGATCGGCGGGCTGGGCAGCCTGCTCGGCGCCCTGCTCGGCTCGGCGCTGCTGGTCTTCCTGCCGCCGTTCGTCACCGACCTGGGTGCCGGGTGGGGCCTGAACAACACCGAGGCCGCCCAGCTGGCCCCCTTCGTCT
The DNA here is from genome assembly GCF_026967995.1 of Modestobacter sp. VKM Ac-2979. NCBI lineage: Bacteria > Bacillati > Actinomycetota > Actinomycetes > Geodermatophilales > Geodermatophilaceae > Modestobacter > Modestobacter sp. VKM Ac-2979. The sequence continues at coordinate 315,774 of NZ_JAPVBO010000006.1, read as the reverse complement.
ACGGCGTGGTCCTCATCCTCGCGATGATCTTCGCCCCCGCCGGCTTCGTCGGCACCCTCCGCATGCGCTGGCTCACCCGCCAGGCGAAGCGGTCGGCCGCCCAGCCGAGCAGGGGGTGAGGGCGACCAGACCGAACCGCCGCTCCCGGCCCCACGACCCCCCACACACCCCCGGGCAACGAAGCCCGGACCGCACCAGAGGAGAACCGTTGTCCAGATCCTCTCGACGTCTCATGACCGCCATCGCCGCAGCCACCGCCGCCTCCACCCTCGCCGCCTGTGGCGGGAGCGATGACGGCGGCGGGGACGGCGGCGGTGGCGGTGGCGACGCCAGCGCCAACGAGGCCTCCGACATCGGCATCACCGAGGACTCGATCAAGCTCGGCGCCCACTTCCCCCTCACCGGCGTGGCCGCCCCCGGCTACAGCGAGATCCCGACCGGCTCGCAGGCGTACTACGAGTGCCTCAACAACGAGGGCGGGGTGAACGGCCGGACGATCGACTACATCTACCGGGACGACGCCTACAACCCGACGAACACCAGCCAGGTGGTCAACCAGCTGGTGCTCGAGGACGAGGTCTTCGCCATCGTCGGCGGCCTCGGAACCCCGACCCACAGCGCCGTCCTGGACTTCCTGAACAGCGAGGGCGTGCCCGACCTGTTCGTCTCGTCCGGCTCGCTGCTGTGGGGCGAGGACCCGGAGACCAACCCGTACACGTTCGGCTGGCAGACCGACTACGAGAGCGAGGGGAAGATCATCGGCCAGTACATCGCCGACAACTTCCCGGACGCGAAGGTCGGGCTCTTCCTCCAGGACGACGACTTCGGCGAGGACGGCGAGGCCGGCATCCGCGAGTACATCGACGACCAGATCGTGGCCGCCGAGCGCTACACGCCGGGCAACACCAACGTCGGGCCGCAGATCGCCGCCCTGCAGGCCGCCGGGGCCGACTTCGTCGTCGGCTTCAACGTGCCCAGCTACACGGCGCTGTCCCAGCTGACCGCGCTGCAGCTGGGCTACGACCCGCAGTGGTTCTACTCCAACGTGGGGTCGGACCCGACGCTGGTCGGCAGCCTGCTGAACAACTTCTCGCAGGGCCAGGTGAGCGACGCCAGCCTGCTCGACGGCGCGCTGACCACCGACTACCTGCCGACGGTCGACGAGCCGGACAACCCGTGGGTGCAGGAGTTCCAGCGCATCTGGGACGAGTGCGGCGGCGAGGGCGAGCTGACCAACTACCGGATCTACGGCATGGCGCAGGCCTACACCACCGTGCAGGCCCTGCAGGCGGCCGGTCAGAACCCGACGCGCGACGGCCTGGTCGAGGCCATCGAGACCGCGGGCGGCGACTGGGAGGGTCCGGTGCTCGCACCGTTCCGCTACTCCGAGGACAGCCACATGGGCACCGCCGGCATGTCGATCAGCCGGGTCACCGGTGACACCACCGAGGAGGTCGAGCCCGTGCAGCTGACCGACATCGGCGGCGCGGAGATCGAGCCCTTCGACGGTGAGATGGCCGAGGTCCCGGAGAACGGCATCCCGAACGAGGAGTCGGTCATCGACTGAGGAAGGCCCCCGCTGCCCCCCACGCCTCGCCAGGTCGGCGCGGGCCCCTGCAGCGGGGCCGTACGGGCCGTCGGTCTCCCTCAGGGGAGGCCGGCGGCCCGTCGGTCGTCGTGCGCCTCAGCAGAGTCCAGCGAGGCGCTGACCGGAGCCGGCCCGTGCTCGCCGCCAGGCCGCTGAGCCGCCCACCATGTTCGTCACAGAGGGTGATCGACCGCACGCAGCGGGCATGATCGCCGACCGTCGGCCGCCCAGAACTGGGTAGAGTGCCGAACCGACGCGACAGCACGTGTCGCCCCGCGACGTCCGCTCGACACCTGCACGGACCAGACACGACGGAGAACCAGATGGGGCGGCACGCCCGTACTCCCGCCCGGCCCGGGACGGCCAGCCGACCGGCGCTGCTCGCCGGGCTCGCCGTCGTGGTCGCCGCGGCGCTCGTCGCCGGCGTCGCCTGGTTCGTCTCCGGCCCGGAGGACGGGACGGCGGAGGCCGCCGGTTGCGAGGAGACCGAGACGGTCCGCGTGACGGTGGCCCCCGAGCTCGGCACGCTGGTGCGGGAGCTGCTGGCCGATCCGCTGCCGCTCGGTGGCGACGCGTGCGCCGTGGCGGACGTCGAGGCGACCGAGCCGCTGCAGACGCTGGCCGCGCTGGGCTCCCTCGGCGCCGACTCGCTGCCCCAGGTCTGGGTGCCCGACTCCTCCCTGTGGGCCGCTCGTGCCGGCAGCGCCGACCTCGAGGCGGCCGGGTCGCTGGCCACCTCGCCGCTGGTGCTCGCCACCAGCCGGACCGCCGCCGACGAGCTGGGCTGGACCACCGACCCGCCCACCTGGGGCGAGGCCCTGACCACCGGCCGGCCGCTGGCCGTGCCCGACCTGGCCGCCAGCGCCGAGGGCCTGTCGGTGCTGGCCGCCGTCCGGCAGTCGCTCGGTGGCGGGGACGACGCGGACAACGCCGTCGTCGAGGCGGTGCTGGCCGCCGGGCGCGGTGACGTCCCCAGCGTCGCCGATGCGCTGGCCACCGGGACCGAGGGCGGAGCCGACGCACCGCTGGTGCCGGTCAGCGAGCAGGAGGTGCTGGCCGCCAACCGCGCCGCCGGCTCCGACTCCCTGGTCGCGATCTACCCCACCGAGGGCTCGCCGTCCCTGGACTACCCGGTGCTGCGGCTGCCCACCGCCGAGGAGGACTCCGCGGCCGTGGACGCGGTGGTCGACGCACTGACCACGGCCTCGGCCGGTGAGCAGGCGCGGACGGCCGGCTTCCGCGACGCCAGCGGGGCCGCCCCCGAGGGTGCCGGCGCCGGCACCGGCGTGCAGGAGCAGGCACCGGAGGCACTGGAGCTGGACGGCGCCGCGGTGCAGGCCCTGCTCGGCCGGCTGTCGAGTCTGGCCACCCCGTCGCGGTTGCTCACCGTCATCGACGTCTCCACCTCGATGGCCGCCCCGGTCGGCGACGGCACCCGCGCCACTCTCGCCCGGGACGCGACCAAGAGCGCGCTCACGCTGCTGCCGGACTCCTACTCCGGCGGGGTCTGGGCCTTCGCCTACCAGCTCGACGGCGAGCGCGACCACGTCGAGCTGGCCCCGCTGCGCACCTTCGGCACCGACGTCGGCGGCCAGACCCACCGTGAGCTGATCGACCAGCAGTTCGACACCCTGCCGAACCTGCTCGCGCCCGGCGGCACGGGGCTGTACGACACGACGCTCGCCGCCGTGCGTGCCGCCCAGGAGGCCTACGACCCGAACTCGGTGAACAGCGTCGTGCTGATCACCGACGGGACCGACGACGACGACGCGGCGGGCATCGACCTGCCCGACCTGCTGGACACCCTCCGCGCCGAGGCCGACCCGGATCGACCGGTCAAGGTCATCGGGATCGCGCTCGGCCCGGATGCCGACCTCGACTCGCTGGAGCAGATCGGCGAGGCGACCGGCGGTGCGGCCTACCAGGCGCTGGACCCCGAGGACCTGCAGGGCGTGCTGTTCGACGCCATCCGCCGTCGCGGCTGAGGCAGGACCCCGTCCTCCTCGCCGCTGGACGGGGCCCGCGGGTCAGGTGCGGGCGAGGAGGTCGTCGAGGGCTCCGGTGACCTCGGCGACGGTGACCCGGGCGAGGGCTGGGTCGAGCGTCGTCCCCCAGGGGTCGCCGGCGCCGTCCCCGTGCCAGCAGACGACGTGCTGTGGCCGTGCCGGCGGCCCCCACAGCGCGGGTGACACCGGGCCGAAGAGCACCACGGACGGCCGGCGGTAGGCGCTCGCCAGGTGGGCCACCCCGGTGTCTCCGCAGACCACCACCCGGGCGGCGGCGACCACGGCGGCCAGCTCGAGGGACGTCGTCCGGCCGGCCAGCACCGCCTCCGGGCCCAGCCCGGCCTGCTCGGCGACCGCCAGGGCGAGGTCGCGCTCGGCCGGGCCACCGGTGACCACGACCCGGAGCCCGGCCGCGACGAGGTGCCGGGCTACCGCGGCGAACCGCTCGGCCGGCCAGCGCCGGCCGGGGAACGCGGCGCCGGGGTGCACGACCGCGACGTCGCGCACCGGCGGCTCGACGTCCGGCACGGCGAGGTCGAGGGCGTCCGGGTCGCAGTCGACGCCCAGCCCCTCGGAGACCAGCCGGCACCAGCGGCGCACCTCGTGCTCGTCCGGGTACCAGGTCGGTCCGGGGTAGCCGGGGCTGTCGAAGGTGAGCAGCCGCTGCGGGCCCAGGTCGGCGACGACGACGTGCGAGGCCGGGCCCTTGCCGTGCAGGTCCACGGCGAGCTCCGGCGGTGGTCCGGCCCAGTCCAGCGGCTCCAGCTCGACGGCGGGCAGCACCTCGTCGACGGCGTCGATCAGCGCGGCCAGCGGCTCCAGCGCCCGGGTGGTGGCCAGCACCAGCCGGTGCTCGGGCACGGCGGCCCGGATCCCCCGGATCGCCGGCACCCCGGTGAGCAGGTCCCCCAGCCCCAACGGCCGCAACACCACCGCCACCGGCCGCCCGTCGACAGAAATGGCCATTTCTGTCGTCGTGGGGTCGGTCACCAGACGCGGGAGCGTTCGACCAGGGCGGTGGTCGAGTGGCCGTCCAGGTAGGGCAGGACGACGGCCTGACCGCCCCAGCGCTGCAGCACCGCGGCCTCCGGGAGGTCCGCGCCGGCGTAGTCGCCGCCCTTGGCCCAGACGTCCGGTCGTACCTGCTCGAGCACCTCCGCCGGGGTGTCCTCGTCGAAGACGACGACGGCGTCCACGAACTCCAGGGCCTCCAGCACCCGGGCCCGGTCCGCCGCGGTGACCAGCGGGCGCGTCGGGCCCTTGAGCCGGCGCACCGAGTCGTCGGAGTTGATGCAGACGACCAGGCAGTCCCCCAGCCCGCGCGCGGCCTGCAGCGTGGCGACGTGCCCGGCGTGCAGCAGGTCGAAGCAGCCGCCGGTGGCCACGACGGTGCCCCCGGCCGCGCGCACCCGGTCCAGCAGTGCCGCGAGCCGGGGCGCCGGGCCCTGCGCGTCGACGCCGGCTGCGGGGGCTGGACCCACGGCCGGCTCCGTGTCCCAGGCGGTGGCCCCGCCGCGGGCGACGAACGCGCCGGCCGCGGCGACCGCGGAGGTCACCGCCTCGCCGGTGACCGCACCACCGGCGAGCGCCACGGTGACCGCGGCGGCGAAGGAGTCACCGGCACCGCACGGGTCGCCGCCGGTGACCGGGGTGGCGGGCACGACCATCGGTGCGCCCTCGCCGTAGGAGAGCAGGGCACCACGGGCACCGAGGGTGATGGCGACGGCCCCCACCCCCCAGTGCGCGATGAGCGCCTGCGCCCGGGCGCCGACCGCGGCGAGCCCGTCGCCGGTCACGTCCAGCCCGGCGACCCGGGCGGCCTCCGACCCGTTGGGGGTCACCAGCCGGGCCGAGGGCACCGGGTCCGCACCGCGGGGGTGCGGGTCCCAGACCACCGGCCCGGAGGCGGCGGAGAGCGCGGCGCGCACGTCGGGGGCTGACGTCGTCCCGCGGCCGTAGTCGGCGACCAGCACGGCGGCTGCGTCCCGGATCGCCTCGGCCGCGGCGGCCGGGAGCGCGCCGAAGGTCGAGACCGCTCCCCCGCTGTCCAGCCGGGCGACGGAGTGGTCGCCGACCCGGATCCGCTGCTTGACCGGGGTGGCGCTGCTGGCCGGGATCTCGACCAGCCGGACCCGGCCGTCGAGCAGGGCGCGCAGCCGGGCGGCGCCCTCGTCGTCGCTGAGCGGGGTGACCAGCACGACCTCCCGGCCGCCGGCGTTCCGCGCGGCCAGCACGGCGGCCAGCGCGGCCCCGCCCGGACGCTCGCGGGTCTCGACGTCCTCGACCACCGGCACCGGGGCGTCGGGGGTCAGCCGGGACGCCGTCCCGACCAGGTCGACGTCCAGCAGGGCGTCACCGACCACGACGATCGGCCGGGAGGCCGCGCGGGTCACGGGACCACCTCGACGTGGTTGCTGGTGGAGATCCGGGGCGAGTCGGCGAGCACGGCGGCGTCGAAGGCGGCGCACAGCAGGTGCAGCGCGACGAGGTGGCACTCCTGCACCGTCGCGGTCCACGGCGAGTCGATGGCGACCGTCTCGTCGGCCACGGCGGCCAGCGGGTTGGGCGCCGGCCCGGTCATCGCCAGCACGGTGATGCCGCACTCGCGGGCCCGACGGGCGGCGGCGACCGCGTTGGGGCTGCGGCCGCTGGTGGACAGCAGGACCAGCACGTCGCCGTCCCGGCCGTGCGCCTCGACCTGCCGGGCGAACAGCTCGTCGGCCGGGTAGTCGTTGGCGATGGCCGTGAGCGAGGAGGTCTCGGCGGTCAGGCAGATCGCGGAGAACGGCGGGCGGTCGGCGCGGTAGCGGCCCACCAGCTCGGCGGTGAGGTGCTGCGCCTGGGCCGCGCTGCCACCGTTGCCCGCGGCGAGCAGCCGGCCGCGGGAGGGCCCGGTCAGCACGTCGGCGAGCAGCCGGCCCCAGCGGTCCAGCGTCTCGACCTGCTCGGTCAGCCCGCGGAGCGCGGCGCTCAGCGACGCCACGTGGTCGTGCCCGGTGAGGTGCGTGCAGGTGTCGGGCGAGACGACCTCGAGGTGCGAGGACGGGGCGGTGCTCATGACGGTCCTTCCAGCGAGGGGGTTCATCGGGCGGCCTCCACCGGGCTCCGGGCGGCGAGCACCTGGCGGTAGACGGCGTCGGTGTCGGCGACGACCCGGGACCAGCGGTAGCGGGTCCGGGCGCGGGTGACGCCGGCGGCGCCGTAGGCGGTCCGCCGCTCGTCGTCGGCGAGCAGGGCGGCCAGTGCCTGCCCGAGGGCAGCGGGGTCGCGTGGCGGGACGAGGTCCCCGGTCACGCCGTCGGCGACGGTGTCGACCAGCCCGCCGACGGCGGTGGCCACGACCGGGCGGCCGCAGGCCATCGCCTCCAGCGGGGTGATCCCGAACGGCTCGTACCAGGGCACGGCCAGGACGACGTCGGCCGAGCGGATCCAGCCCGGCACGTCGGCCCGGGACACCGCGCCGGTGAAGACCAGCCGGTCGGCGACCCCCAGCTCCGCGGCGACGGCCCGCAGCCGGCAGACCTCCGGGTCGGTGTCCAGCTCGTCGGTCGGCGGGCCGCCGACGACGACCAGCTCGGCGTCGGGGACGGCGGCCAGCGCCCGGACGGCGTCCTCCTGGCCCTTCCGCTCGACCAGCCGGCCCAGCACCAGCAGCCGGGGACGGCCGGAGTGCGGCGCGGCCGGCCCGTCCGGGGTGAACTCGTCGGTGTCCACGCCGCACGGCACGATCGACACCCGGTCGCTGGGGAGCCCGAGCCGACGCAGCTCGAACACCTCGTCGCTGCAGGTGGCGACCACGTGGTCGACGTCGCCGCACAGGTCGCGTTCCAGGTCGATCCGCTGCTCGGGCGAGGTGTCGGCGTCGCCCTGGTGCCGGCGCTTGACCGAGCCGAGGGCGTGGAAGGTCTGCAGCACCGGGATGCCCAGCCGGGAGGCGGCCTGCACCGAGGCCAGGCCGCTCATCCAGAAGTGCGCGTGCACGACGTCCGGCCGGGTCGCCGACCACTCGGCGCGCAGCACGTCGGCGAAGGTGCCCATGTGCTGGAGCAGCTCGTCCTTGGGCACCACCCGGGCCGGCCCGGCGGCGACGTGCGCGACGTCGTAGCCGTCGGCCGTGGTCACCCGGTCCGGCAGCGCGGCGTCGTCCCGGCGGGTGTGCACCGTGACCTGGTGGCCGCGCTGGGCCAGGCCGGCGGCGAGCGCGGCCACGTGCACGTTCTGCCCACCGGCGTCGACGCCGCCGATGGCGGCCAGCGGTGAGGCGTGCTCGCTCACCAGGTCGATCCTCATCTCGTCACCTCCGCCAGGAGAGCGTCCCAGTCGGCGAGGAACCGGCCCAGGCCGTACCGCTCCAGCGCCGCGGCGCGGGCCGCCTTGCCGGCCAGCCGGGCGGCGTCCGGCTCGGCGACGAAGTGCCGCACCGCCTGGGCCAGCCGCTCGGGCCGGGTGGAGAGCACCCCGGCCTCGGCCGGCACCGCCTCGACCGCCTCGGTGGTGGCCAGCCCGACGACCGGCATGCCCAGGTGCATCGCCTCCAGCAGCGACAGTCCCAGCGACGTCCAGCGCACGGGGTGCACGTAGACCCGGCGGCGGGCGAGCTCGTCGTGCATCGCGGCCTGCGGGGGGTCGTCGTGCAGGCCCACCCGGTCCGGGTCGAGCCCGTAGCGCTCGTGCAGCCCGGCCAGGCCCATCCCGAACACGTCGAGCGGCGCGGCGGTGGACAGCAGCGGCAGCAGGTCGCCGCCGGTGTACCGGCCCCGGCGCACGGGCTCGTTGACCACCACGCCGGCCCGGGCCAGCTCGCCGGTGTAGCGCTCGCCCGGGTCGACGATGCCGTGCTCGATGACGGTCGTCGGCGCGCTGCCGTTGTCGTAGAAGAGCTGGTTGAAGTACGTGACGTGCGCGATCGGGATCACCGACTGCTCGGCCAGCGGGTGCTGGGTGTTCGGCACCGACCCGTCCGGGGCGTTGTGCTCCAGGAAGACGGCCGGGAGGTCGCGGCCGGGCTCGCGGCCGAGCCACTCGCGCACCAGCTCGAGGTCGCGGGTGCGCTGCAGCACCACGACGTCGACGTCCTCGGTGCGGAGCTGGTCGGGGGTGACCTCGCGGGCCGACGCCGGCCACTCCCAGGTGCGGGCGCGGCCCAGGCCGTCGGGCCCGCGATCGGGGGTCACCGGGAGCAGGTAGTCGTGCGCGCCCTGGACGAAGGACGTCGTCCAGGAGCCGTGCACGTGCCAGAGCAGGACCTTCATGGTGCGACCACCTTGTCGACGGCGGCGAGGACGTCGGCTGGGCTCACCGACGTCAGACAGGGATGACCGGGCACCGGGCACTCGCGGGCCCGGGTGTCGCGGCAGGGGGCGGACTGGTCGCCGAGGAGCACAGTGGGCACGCCGTAGGGCGCCCACCGCACGGCCGGCACGACCGGGGAGAAGAGGGAGACGACGGGGGTCCCGACCGCGGCAGCCAGGTGCGCCGGGCCGGTGTTGCCGACGACGACGGCGGCCGCACCGTCGAGCAGCGCGGCCATCTCGGCCAGCGTGGTGGCCCCACCGAGGTCGGTGCCGCGGCGGCCGGCGACCGCCGCGGTCAGCGCCCGCTCCCCCGGCCCGCCGGTGACCAGCACCCGCCAGCCCGCGTCGGTCAGCGCCTCGACCGCCTCCGCGCAGCGCTCGGCCGGCCAGGCCCGCGCCGGCACGGAGGCGCCCGGGTGCAGGACGACGTAGCCCGGTTCGTGCGCGGTGGCCGGGAGCGGACGGCGCACGGCGAGCAGCCCGTCGTCCCCGGCGGGCAGCTCGAAGCCGGCGGCGCGGGCCAGCGAGAGCGCCCGCTCCGGCTCGGGCAGGTCGTCGTCCACCCGGTGCCGGACGTCGAGCAGCGAGCCGGGGTAGTCGACGCTGATCGCCGAGATCCGCGCCACCCCGGCGGTGCGCAGCAGCAGCGCCAGCGGCAGCGGCGACTGGTGGAAGCTCGTGCTGACCACCGCCTCGTCGACGCCCAGCGCCCGCACCCGGTCGACGAGTGCGGCGAGGTCGCCGGCGTCCACCGGCTGCGGCGAGCCGTCGATCCACGGGCAGTGCCAGGTCAGCACCTCGTCGACGCCGGGCAGCAGCTCGGCGGCCGCCGTGCCCTGCGGGCTGGCCAGGAGGACGACCCGGTCGGCGGCGGCGGCCACCGCCCGCACGAGCGGGCCCTGCAGCAGCACGTCGCCGGCGTTGTCCAGCCGGGCGACGAGGACGGTGCGGGTCACCAGGCCCCTGCCAGCACGTCCTCGACCGCGTCGACCAGGGTGGGCGCCCGGTGTGCCGCGGCGGTGACCTCGGCGGGGCGGGTGACCATCGTGGGCACCAGGATCGCTGCGGCGCCGGCCGCGGTGGCGGCCCCGACGTCGGCACCGATGTCACCGATGACGACGACGCGGGACGGGTCGACGTCGAGCTCGGCGCAGGCGGCCTTCACCATGCCGGGTGCCGGCTTGCGGCAGTCGCAGCCGTCCTCGGGGGCATGCGGGCAGACCTGCACGGTGTCGAAGGGGCCCAGCAGCTCGGCGACGCGCGCGTTGACCGCGTCGGCCTGCGCCCGGGTGATCAGGCCGCGGCCCACCCCGGACTGGTTGGTCACCAGGCCGATCCGCACCCCGCGCGCGCGGAGGGAGTCCAGCGCCGCGCGGGCGCCGTCGACCGGCCGGACCTGCGCCGGGTCGCCGTTGTAGGGAACGTCGTGCACCAGCGTGCCGTCGCGGTCGAAGAGGACCAGGTCGGGCAGGCCGCGCCACGGCGTCACGGTGCGGTGCTGCACGGCACCGCGCAGGAAGTGCCAGCTGGCCAGCGGCGGGATGAGCGCACTGGTGGCGAGCATGGTGGTCACCTCGGCGCGGTCCCGCGGACCGGGGGCGATCCGCGCCCAGGCGAACTCGGCCGTGCCGGCGGCCCAGCCCAGGGCGGCCAGCGCCGCAGCCCGCGGCCGGCCTGCGGCGGCCAGCCCGAGCGCGGCCAGGGCCGCGCCCGTGACGGCGAGGTGCCGGGGACGGCGGCCGACGGCGGCGTCGGCGCGCTCGCGCCAGGTCGGCCCGTGCAGCCGGCGCATGAGGACGTCGTCGGCGTTGCCGGCCTGCACCCGGGCGGACACCCAGCGGTCGGCCGGCCGGACCGGGTGGGTGATCCACCGCTCGCCGCGGGTCAGCGTCGAGCCGGTGTCCATGACCCGCAGGGCGAGGTCGGAGTCCTCGCGGAAGGCCCGGGGGAAGCGCTCGTCGAAGCCGCCGACCGCGGCCAGCGCCGACCGGCGGTAGGCCAGGTCGGCGGTGATCCAGCTGCTCGTGGCCAGCCCCGCGGTGCCGCGCTCCCAGTCGGTGGGCCGGCGATCGGCCGGCAGCGGCACCCGGACCCGGCCCTGGGTGCCGGCCGCGTCCGCGGGCAGGGCCGCGAGGTCCTCGGCGAGCCGGGCGTACCAGTCGGGGTCGGGGACGACGTCGTCGTCCAGGAAGGCGATCCACTCCGTGCCCGCGGTGCGCCAGCCGAGGTTGCGGGCCACCGCCGGCCCTCCGCCGCCGGTGCGCACCACCCGGACCGGGGGCAGGCCGGGGCGCTCCGGGCGCAGCGGCTCACCGGTGGGCCGGTCGTCGACCAGCACGATCTCCGCCGGCCGCGGACCGGCGGCGTCGGCCAGGGCATCGAGGAGCACGTCCAGCGACGGCCGTCCGATCGTCGGCACGACGACCGTGCAGTTGCGCAAGACACCCGTCATGCCCCGAATCGTGCCCGGAAGATCGTTCCCGAAACACTACGGGCTTTAAGTTTCCCCGCCGTTGGCCGTCCGTCACCCGATCGGGGGCACGCGCCGGTCCGGCTCGGCCGCCCGGTGTCGGGCCGCCGGCGTCAGCGGGGACGGCGGGTGGCGGAGGACACCCGGGCGAGCGCGTCGGTGACCACGGCGGCGTCGTCCCCGAGCATCGTGAGCAGGTGCGCCACCAGGTCGTCGTGGGTGGACATCGCCGCGCGGACCCGGTCCCGGCCGGTGTCGGTCAGCCGGGCGTGCAGCAGCCGCCGGTCGCCGTCCAGTCGCTCACGGGTGACCAGTCCGTCGTCGACGAGCCGGTTGACCGTGCTGGTGATCCCCGGCCGGGAGAGGCCGACCGCATCGGCGAGGTCGCCCATGGAGGCGTGCTCCTGCGGGGACTCGGCCACCCGGCGCAGCACCTCGAAGCCGGTGAGCGACAACCCGTGCTGCCGGTGCAGCGCCGAGTCGACCCGCCGGGTGATCCGGTCGTGGACCTGGACGATGCGCAGCCAGGTCTCCGGTGCGCTCGGCCCCGCGGCCGCCAGACCCCGTACGTCCCGGGGGACGCCTCGGGGTGGTGCGCCGTCGTGCAGCCGGTCCCTGGGCTGGTCCATCGGTGGGTCCACGTCTCCTTCGCAGTGCTCGTGCCGGTGTCGTCCGCCGTGCTGCTCGCTCAGCGTCGTCCCCCGGGGTGCCCGTTCCGCGACCGGCGCACGCCCACCAGCCCGAGTGAACCGGCTGCGGTGAGCAGGACCAGCCCGGCGGCGAGCACCGCCGGCGAACCGGTCCGCTCGGTCACCGGTGCGGCGCGGGCGGCGACCTGGAGGCCGATCTCGGCGGTCGCCGCGGACTCGCTGCCGACGAGCTCCAGCGTGGCCGCACCCAGCGCCACACCGCGCGGGATCTGGACGACGGCCTCCACGCTGCCGTCGGCCGCCGCGGTGACGGTGTTGAGCAGCTCGGTGCCGCCGGCCATCCGGACGTCGACCGGCTCACCGGGTTCGAAGCCGCTGGCCCGCACGGTCACCACCCCGCCCGGCGACACGGTGACCGCCGGGGTCGAGGCCGTGGCGTCGCTCGGGCTGGACGGGGCGCCGGCTCCGACGTCGGTCTCCGTGGCGGTGGCGGACGGCGCACCGGCCGCTGCGCCGCTGGGGCCGCTGGACCGCGGCCCGGACGTGCTCGACGGCGTGCCGGTGGTCGTCGTGGGGGGCGGCGTGACGGGCGGGGGCGTCGCGCTGGACGGCGCAGGTGTCGGCGTCGGGCTCGACGGCACAGGGGTCGACGGGGGTGGTGCGACCGGCGGCGGGACGGCAGGCGGCGTCGTCGGCGTCGGGTCCGGTACGGGGGTCGACGGGTCCGGGGGCGGCTCGGGAGTCGGGGTCGGCTCGGGAGTCGGGGTCGGCTCGGGAGTCGGCGTCGGCGTGGGAGTCGGGGTCGGGCTCGGCCGGACCGCCTCGCAGTCCTCCTCGCTCGGCCGGGTGTAGGTCTGGAACTCCAGCGGCTGCTCCGGCGTCCCGTCCGGGTCCGTCACCGTCACCGACACGTCGACGGTGACGCCCCAGTCGACGTCCTCGCTGGTCAGCTCCACCTGCTCGCCGGGGGCGAGGTCGGCGGCGTCCTGCTCCTCGACGCCGTCGAAGACCAGGGCGACGCGGTGCGGCTCGGTGCCGTTGGTGACCTGGACGCGGACGACGCCCGGACCGCAGCTGGGGCCGTGGGTGACCGCCCCGATCGGGCGACGCCGGTCCTCGAGGGCGGCGGCGGGACCAGCCACGGCGACCCCGGTGACCAGGAGCGCACCGAGGGCGAGGCCGACGGTCAGGCGAGCGGGCAGCACCGGGCGGGCGGACGAGAACGTCAGCGGCACTGCGGTCCCCCGTTCTCCAGCGCTCGACGGACGACTGCTGCGCGGCGCACCGTCGTCCTGCCCAGGAACTCCCTCCACCATGCCCGGTGGCCTCGATCAGCGGGGACCGCCACTCCCGTCACGTCCGTCCCACAGGCGTGTCACGACTGGCGTGTCGCCCAGGTCGGTCGACCGGGCGGACGGTCGTGCCCCCCGCCGGGGCCGGTCCAGGGAGCTGTCCGCGAGACCCAGGTCACTACGGTGACCCGATGACCTCAGCGGCAGGGACCGGGCGGCGGCGGCAGGACGTGGTCTACCGGGCGGGGGTCTACGGCAGGCACCCCCGGGTGCCCACCGTGTACCGGGCGCTGGCCCGGGAGGCCAAGCGCCGGCTGGACGCCCGGGCCTACGGCTACGTCGCCGGCGGCGCCGGTGACGAGGCCACCCAGCGGGCCGACCGGACGGCGTTCGACCGCTGGTCCGTCGTGCCCCGGGTGCTGCGCGACGTCAGCCGCCGCGACACCTCGGTCGAGCTGTTCGGACGCCGGCTCCCGGCACCCGTGCTGCTCGGGCCGGTGGGTGCGCTGGAGCTGGTGCACCCCGAGGGCGACCTCGCCGTCGCCCGCGCCGCGGCGGCGGTCGGGGTGCCGATGGTCTTCTCCAACCAGGCGTCGGTGCCGATGGAGACCACCGCGGCGGCGATGGGCGACAGCCCGCGGTGGATGCAGCTGTACTGGTCGACCTCCGACGAGCTGGTGGAGAGCCTGCTGGGCCGCGCGGAGGCCACCGGTTGCGATGCCGTCGTCGTCACCCTGGACACCACGATGCTCGGCTGGCGCCCCCGGGACCTGGACCTCGGGCACCTGCCGTTCGCGCTGGGCAAGGGCATCGCGCAGTACACCTCCGACCCGGTGTTCCGCCGGCTGGTCGAGGAGCGGGCTGCCGCCGCGGGTGCGCCGCGGGACCCCCAGCCCCGGCCGAACCTCGCCGCGGTGCGGGCCCTGGTGGGGATGGCCCGCGCCTGGCCCGGCCCGCTGGTGGAGAACCTGCGCTCCCCGCTCCCCCGCGCCGCCGTCGAGACCTTCCTGTCCATCTACTCCCGCCCGTCGATCACCTGGGCCGACCTCGCCTGGCTCCGCGAGCGCACCCGGCTGCCGATCGTGCTCAAGGGCGTCCTGCACCCGGACGACGCCCGGCGGGCGGTCGACGAGGGTGTCGACGGGATGGTGGTGAGCACCCACGGCGGGCGGCAGGTCGACCGGTCGATCGCCGCCCTGGACGCGCTGCCCGACGTGGTGGACGCCGTCGCCGACCGGGTGCCGGTGTTGTTCGACAGCGGGGTGCGCAGCGGCGCCGACGTGCTGGTGGCCGTCGCCCTGGGCGCGCGAGCGGTGCTGCTGGGCCGTCCCTACGCCTGGGGCCTGGGGGTGGCCGGCGAGGACGGCGTCCGTCAGGTGGTGGAGGACGTGCTCGGCGAGTTCGACCTCACGCTCGGGCTGACCGGCCACACCGCCGTCGACCAGCTCACCCGGGAGGCCCTCCGCCGCCGCCCCTGATCCACCAAAATGGCCATTTTGGTGGCGGGTCAGGTGGGGAGGGTGCCGGCCCGGACCTGGACGTGCCCGCCGCGCAGGTCCGCCCGGTCGACGTCGGTGCACTGCTGCTCGACGGCCTGCCACGGCCGGGCGGCGGGATCGGCGCCGCCGCTCCACATCGCCACGTCCGCCAGCGCGCGCAGCGGCCGCGGCCCCCGCTGCGCCCGCTGCATGTCGACCACCGCGACCCGGGCACCCGGTCGGGCGAGGGCCACCGCGGCACGCCAGGCGGCCGGCCAGTCGTCCATCAGGGAGAGCGCGTAGGTGAACAGGACGGCGTCGGCACCGTCGTCCCCGAGCGCCTCCGCCAACCGCTGCGCCGGCGGCCGGGTCGCGTCGCCGGCCACGAGTTCCACCCCCGACCAGCCCAGCGAGGCGGCCCGTCGACCCGCCCGGGCGAGCATCGCCCGGCTGGCGTCCAGCCCGACGAAGCGCCCGTCGTCCCCGACCCGGTCGTGGACCGGCCGCAGGTCCAGACCGGTGCCGCAGCCGACGACGAGCACCCGGTCGCCCCTGCTCAGCCGCAGCCCGGACACGCCGGCCAGCCGGCCCGCCCGGTACACCGGCCACTCACCGGAGACGAGGTCGTAGACGGGTGCGATGAGCTCGTACTGCCGGGCACGGCCGACCATCCCTGCTCCCTCCGTCGCTGTGCTCCCGGTTCCCTCCCTGCCGCGGTGCACACCCTCGTCCCGCCGGGCAGACTGGCCCGCACCGCCCTCGACCACCGGAGACGCCCGTCGTGCCCGACCTCGACGTCACCCGCAGGCGGTGGGAGCTGCTGGTCGTGGGCGCCGGCACCGCCGGCCTGCTCGCCGCCCAGACCGCCGCCTCCCTGGGCGCCCGGGTGCTGCTCGTCGACCGCGGCACCTGGGGCGGTGAGTGCCTGTGGACCGGGTGCGTGCCCTCCAAGGCGCTGATCGCGGCCGGCGAGGCCGCGGCGGCCGCACGCGCCGCCGCCGGGTTCGGGGTGCAGGTGGACGGCGTCCGGATAGACGGGGCGGCGGTGCTGGCGTCGGTCCGGGCTGCGGTCCGGGAGATCGAGCCGGTCGACTCGCCCGAGGCGCAGCGGGCCGCGGGCGTCGCCGTGGCCGAGGGGCAACTGGTCTTCACCGGCCCGTCCACCGCCGTGCTGGACGGCCGCCGGGTCCGGTTCCGCCAGGCCGTCGTGGCCACCGGCTCCGCCCCGGCGCTGCCCGCCGTCCCCGGGCTGGCCGACTCCCCGCCGCTGACCACCGAGACGCTCTGGGACGAACGCGATCTGCCGGAGCGGCTGGTCGTGCTCGGTGGCGGCACCACCGGCTGCGAGCTGGGCCAGGCGATGGCCCGGCTCGGCGTCCGGGTGGACCTCGTGGAGACCGCCGACCGGCTGCTGTCGGCCGAGGACCCGGCTGCGTCGGCGCTGGTCACCGCCGCGCTGCGCGCCGACGGCGTCACCGTGCACCTCTCGACGCAGGTCCAGCGGGTGTCCGGGGCCCCAGGCGACACCCGGGTGACGCTGGCCGACGGCGGCGAGCTCCGCTGCGACCGCCTCCTGGTCACCACCGGGCGACGGGCCGCCGGTGACGGTCTCGGGCTGGACGCGGCCGGCGTTCAGCGGGACGACGACGGCTGGGTCGTCGTCGACGCGCACCTGCGCACCAGCAACCCGCGCATCTGGGCCGCCGGCGACGTCACCGGCCAACCGCAGTACACCCACCTGGCGGGTCTGCACGGCTCGACGGTCGCCGCCAACGCCGTGCTGGGGCTGCGCCGCCGGGTCGACCTGACCGCGCTGCCCCGGGTCACCTTCACCCAGCCGGAGGTCGCTGCCGTGGGTGCGCCGACCGGCACGGCCGAGCAGGCCGGCCTGCGGGTGCTGGAACAGGGACACCAGCACAGCGACCGGGCGATCACCGACCGGCGCACGGACGGGGTCACCCGCCTCGCCGTCGACGCCCGGCACCGGGTGCGCGGCGCGACGGTCGTCGGACCGCGGGCCGGGGAGACCCTCGCCGAGCTGACCCTCGCCGTCACCCAGGGGCTCACCACCAGCGACCTGACCGCCTCGACCCACCCTTACCCCACCCATGCCGACCCGGTGTGGCAGGCGGCCATCAGCGACTACCGGAGCCGTTTGGCGGCGCCGGTCCCCCGGCGGGCGATCGCCGCGCTCCGCCACCTGCACCGCCTCCGGACGGCGCTGACCCGATGACCGTCCTGCTGGGCTTGGAGGCCGCGGAGCACAGCGGTGGGGACGACGGCGCCCTCCGGCTGGCCGCTGGGCTGGCCGGTGCGGAGGGCTCCCCGGTCGTCGTGACGACGGTCGTGCCGCTCGACCCGCCGCACGCGACCACCTCCCGGCTCGACCACGAGTACCGGCAGTGGCGGGCCGCGCTGACCGCCACCCGCCACGCGGAGGCGCTCACCGCACTGCGGAGGGCCGGGGTCGAGGACGTCCGCACCGCCGTCGTCCCGGCGTCCTCGGTGCCCGCCGGCCTGGTCGAGTCGGCCCACCGGTACCGGGCGCGGGTGCTCGTGCTCGGCGCCGCGACCGAGGCGCCGGCGGGTCGGTTCGCGGCGGGCTCGGTCGCCGAACCGCTGCTGCACAGCTCGCCGGTGCCGCTGGCGCTGGCCCCGCGGGCGTGGTCGGCGCCGGCGGAGCCCACCCGGCTCACCTGCACCTGGGCGGACGCGGCCCGCTCCGCCGACGCGCTGTCCGCCACCCGCGCGCTCGCCGAGCGCTGGGGTGTGCCGGTCCGGCTGGCGACCTTCGTGCCCGAGCGCGCCGCCCTGCTGCCCTCGGAGACCGGCCTGCCGCTGGAGCACGTGGTCAACGAGGAGTGGGCCGTTCAGGTGCAGGGCTCGCTGGAGCACGCCGTGGCGGACTGGTCCGGCCCGTGGCCCGTCCCGGAGACCGTGCAGGGCCGCGGCGCCGGCTGGGCGGGGGCGGTGGCTGCCGTGCCGTGGATGCCCGGAGACGTGCTGGTGCTCGGGTCGTCACGCCTCGGACCGGAGGGGCGGGTCTTCCTCGGCTCGGCGGCGACGAAGATCCTGCGGGCCGCGACCGTCCCGGTGCTGGTCGTCCCGCGCGGCGACGACGCCGCGCCGCGGCTGGCTTGACGACGACTGTGGCCTGAGTCACAGTGAACGCGGGCGGGGGAGCCGGCTGAGAATGGCTCTCCACTGCTGGAGAGACCGACCAACGCGGCCAGACCGTCAGGACCGGCCCCCCGCCCCTCAGCCCTCTCCGCGGCGAGCCGGCTGGCTGCCGTCCGGGTGCCGACTCGGCTTCGGGAGCGGGCTCAGGAAGCCGGAACCGGCTTCGTTGCCGCATCGCGAGCGAGCTCCGGCTCTGGTGCTGACCCGATGCGGGAGCGGGCATAGGGAGCCAGAACCGGCTCAGGTGTCGCGTCGGGAGCCAGCTCCGGCTTGGGTGCTGACCCCGGTTCGGGAGCGGGTTCAGGGGGCCTGGATCCGGCTCGGGGGTGGGCTCAGGGGGCCGGTGCGGGCGCAGGGTCCGGCTCGGGAGCGGGAGGGGGAGCCGGCGCGGGAGCCGGCTCAGGAGCGGGAGCCGGCTCAGGAGCGGGAGCCGGCGCGGGTGCCGGCTCCGGCGCGGGCTCCGGAGCAGGCCCCGGCTCCGGGACGGGCTCCGGGACGGGCTCCGGTGCAGGCCCCGGCTCCGGCGCGGGCCCAGGTCCCGGCTCGGGTGCCGGCTCCGGCGCGGGAGTCGGGTCCGGTGCGGGAGTCGGCTCCGGTGCAGGAGTCGGGTCCGGCACGGGAGTCGGGTCCGGCACGGGAGTCGGCGTCGGTTCCGGGGCCGGCTCGGGCGCGGGAGTCGGCTCGGGGGCGGGCTCGGGCGCAGGGGGCGGCACCGGGCTGGGCTCCGGTGCCGGCTCCGGGCTCGGCTCGGGAGCCGGCTCGGGTCGGGGCGCGGGCGTGCGCACCGGCTTCGGGGGCGGCGGGGGCGCGTAGTCGGCCCCGTTGCTGACCAGCATCGTCACCTGGCCACCCGGCGGGACGGAACGACCGCCGGACGGGGCGAGCCCGATCACCCGGCCGGCGGGCCGGGCGCCGTCCACGACCTGCCGGGCGACCTGGAACCCGCGCTCGGCCAGCAGCCCCTGACACCAGTCCGACCAGGCGCCGACGCACCCACCCGGGACGGTGGCGCGCTCACTGCGCAGGTACTTCGGGTCCGGCGGCGCGAAACCAGCGACGGGTCGGCCGGTGAGCACCGGCGCCATCGCGTCGTGCCAGACGGTGGCCGCCTTGCCACCACCGAAGCCGCCGACGTCCTGGTTGCGGACCGGGTCGTAGACCATGACGCTCGCCGCGAACTGCGGGGTGTAGCCGACGAAGGTGACCGAGTAGTTGCCCTGGGTGGTGCCCGTCTTCCCGGCGATCTGGTGGCCGGGGACGTGCGCCCGGCGACCGGTCTGCCCGGGGGAGCCCGGCTCGACGTCCTTGCGCAGCGCGTGGTTGAGCGTGTCGGCGATGCCCGGCGCGATCACCTCGGGAGTGCACTGCGGGGCGCCGACCAGCGGCTGGCCGTCCGGGCCGGCCAGCGGCTCCCCGGACCGGTCGACGACGGCCTCGACCAGCCGTGGCTCGCAGCGCGTGCCACGGGCGGCGAGGGTGGCGTAGGCGTTGGCCAGGGCCAGCGGGCTGGTCGCCTCGGCCCCGAAGGTGAACGAGCCCCGGTTCTCCGCGACGACCTGGTCGGCGATCGGGTCGAGGCTGGTCAGCCCCAGCCGCTGGGCCACCCGGACCGGCCCCTCGACGCTGCCCAGCGCGTCCTCGAGAGCGAGGAAGTAGGTGTTGGAGGAGCGGTAGAGGGCCTGCTCCATGTCCAGCCGGCGCGGGTAGCTGCCGGCGTTCTCGACGTCGTAGGGGCCGTCCCCGTCGCGGTAGACCTCGGAGACGTAGGGGTCCGGGGTCCGCAGCTCGAAGTCCAGCCCGAAGCCCTGCTCCAGCGCGGCGGCGGCGGTGAAGACCTTGTACGTCGAGCCGGCCCCCTGCCCGGCGACGGCGGGGAGGTCGACCGTGGTCTGCGCCGGGTCGGCCTCGTCGAGCCCGTACCTGCGGTTGACCGACATGGCCAGCACCCGGCCGGTGCCGGGCTCGACGTTCACGTAGACGGCGGCGCGCGGGTCGTCCATCGCCAGGGTCTGCACCACGGCGGCGTCCCCGGCCAGCTGCACCCCCGGGTCCAGGGTCGTGCGCACGGTCAGCCCACCGGCCTGCAGCTGCTCGTGGGTCACGCCGTACTGCTCGGTGAGCACCTTCAGCAGGTGCCCGCAGAAGAAGGCGCCGATGATCGCCTCGGTGCACCCGTTGGGGGCGCTGCCCCCGTCGACGACGCCGAGCGGCTCCGCCCGGGCGGCGTCCGCGGCGGCCTGGTCGAGCAGGCCGACCTCGGCCATGCGGCGCAGGACGAGGTCGCGCCGCTGCTTCGTCGGCTCGGGTGCGGTCACCGGGTCGTAGTAGGCGGGGCTGCGGACCAGCCCGGCCAGCATCGCGGCCTGGGCGGCGGTCAGCTGGTCGGCGGTGGTCCCGAAGTAGCGCTGCGCGGCGGCGGCCACCCCGTAGGCGCCGTTCCCGAAGTAGACGGTGTTCAGGTATCGGGTGAGGATCTCCTCCTTGGTGTACTCCGCCTCCACCGCCAGGGCGATCTGCGCCTCCCGCAGCTTGCGGCCGACGGTGTCGGCCGTCGCCGCAGCCCGCCC
This sequence comes from Modestobacter sp. VKM Ac-2979, assembly GCF_026967995.1. NCBI lineage: Bacteria > Bacillati > Actinomycetota > Actinomycetes > Geodermatophilales > Geodermatophilaceae > Modestobacter > Modestobacter sp. VKM Ac-2979. The sequence continues at coordinate 295,249 of NZ_JAPVBO010000006.1, read as the reverse complement.
GTCGGCGTCCTCGGCCGTCTGCAGCCGCAGCTGCTTGACCAGCTGCTGGGTGATCGTGGAACCGCCCTCGGTGACCTCGCCGGCGGCGATGTTGCGCGCCAGGGCTCGCAGCAGCCCGCGGGAGTCCACCCCCGGGTGGTCGCGGAACCGGGCGTCCTCGATCGCGATCAGCGCGTCCTTCATCACCGGGGCGATCTGCTCGCCGGTGAGCGGGTGCCGGTTGCGCGAGTAGATCTCGGTGATCAGTGAGCCGTCCGCGGCGAGGACGCGGGTGTTGCCCGGCAGCCGGGTGTCGACGGCGGCGGTCTCGAGCGGGCGGACGAGGGCGGCACCCTGCTGCGCCAGCGCGCTGGCCCCGCCGAGCCAGGGCGCGACGACCCCGGCGACCAGCCCGCCGGCGACCACGAGCGCGATGACCAGGCGGAGCAGGACGACGCCGCGGCGGGGACGCGGCGCGGCCGGTTCTGCAGCCGGCAGCAGCCAGGGCTGTCCGCCCGAGGGCCGACCTCCTCCTCCGGCGATGACCTGCACCTCTTCCGACGCTGGGCAGCCGACATCCGCCCGCCGGCCACGGTGGGTTGTCCCCCACGGTGCTCTGGGACGCCCAGCCCATGCACGCCGTCGTCACTTCTCAATGTGATCGTCATGTCCCCGGTGCCGCCGGATGGGCGCGGCGGCGCGCCCGTCCGGGCCGTACGGTCGCTCGGTGACCGCTGCGCAGGAGCTGCTGACCGAACGGGTCCAGGGCGTGCTCGACGTCCCGTTGCACGCCTGGCTCGGCCTGCGGCTCGCTGATCCGGCCGACCCCGCGGCCGGCCTGGTCCTGCCGGTCGGGCCGCCGACGCTGAACAACGGCGGGGTGCTGCACGGTGGGCTGGTGGCGGCCCTCTTGGACGTCGCCGCCTACGTCCACCTGCTCCCCCACCTCGGCCAGGGCGAGAACGCGGTGACGCACGACGCGACCAGCTCACTGCTGCGGGCAGTGCAGCCGGGCGCGGAGCTGCGGCTGACCGGCACGCTGCTGCGACTCGGCCGGTCGGTGGCGTTCCTGCGCGCCGAGGCGAGCGTCGACGGGGTGCTGGTCGCCGCCGGCCAGGTGACGAAGACCGTGCTGCGCCCCCGCTGAGCACGGACGCGCACCGCACCCACACTCGAGACGACGAACCGGAGAGCCGCACCGATGACCAGCACCCTCACGCCACCCGGGTTCGCCGCCCGGCTCAAGGAGGCGACCCAGGCCGACCACACCGCGGCGGAGGCCTCGGGGTTCGTCACCGCGCTGCTCGCCGGGGAGCTCCCCCGCACCGCCTACGCCGACCTGCTCACCCAGACGCATGCGGTCTACGCGGTGCTGGAGGAGGCGGCCGTGGCCCAGGCCGACTCCCCCGAGGTGCGCCCCTTCCTGCACCCGGGGCTGGTCCGGCTGCCCGCGCTGGAAGCCGACCTGGCCTTCCTGCTGGGGCCGGGGTGGCGGAGCGAGGGGGTGGTCCTGCCGGCCACGGAGCGGTACGTGGCCCGGTTGCGGGAGGTCGCCTTCGACTGGCCGGCCGGGTTGGTGGCCCACCACTACCTGCGCTACCTCGGCGACCTGTCGGGCGGGCAGATCATCCGCCGGCTGGTTCGCCGCACCTTCGGCCTGGAGCAGGACGGCGTGCGGTTCTACGTGTTCGACCAGATCCCCAAGCCCAAGCCGTTCAAGGACGCGTACCGGGCCGCGCTCGACGCCGCACCGTGGAGTGCGGCGGAGCAGGACCGGGTGATCGCCGAGGTGTCGCTGGCCTTCCGGCTCAACGCCGACGTCTTCGCCGACCTCGGCGCGCGGCACGGGACGGGCGGGCCGGCCCCGGCCTGAACCGCTCCGGAGAACACTGCGGCCCCGCACTCCGAGGAGTGCGGGGCCGTGGTGCTGTCTCAACCAGACGTGCGCCCGAAGGGACTCGAACCCCTAACCTTCTGATCCGTAGTCAGATGCTCTATCCGTTGAGCTACGGGCGCGTGGTGCGTGTTCAGTTGTCGCGCGGAGGCTCCGGGATTTGAACCCGGGATGGGGATTAACCCAAACCGCATTAGCAGTGCGGCGCCATAGACCGGACTAGGCGAAGCCTCCCGGGGACCGGGTTGCCCCGGAACCACCGAGGGGAAAGGTTACCAGCGCGTGCTGGCGGCTCCCAACCGGGGTCGGGAGCCGCCGTCGATCAGGCCGGGACGGCCTCCCGCCGGGGCTCGGCGGGCAGGTCGGGACGGCGCCCGGGCAGGAGCGTGACCGCCACGGCCAGCGCCGCGGCACCGGTGGCCATCACGAGGGCGCCGGCCACACCGGCCGAGGTCTCGATCAGCGCGCCACCGACCGCAGCGCCGATCGCCGAGGCACCGAAGGTCACGGTCGACAGCCAGGTGAACGCCTCGGTGACCGCCGACGCGGGGGCGATCGACCCGACGAGCGAGCTCTGCACGGTGAGGGTGGGGGCGATCGCCGTCCCGCCGAGGAAGAGCAGCGCGCCCAGCACCCACGGGTCGGAGATGGCCGCCAACGGCGCGAGGCCGATCGTCACGCCCAGCAGGCACCAGCGGTACTGGCGGGGCAGCGAGGCGCTGACCACGCGGGCGCCGAACCAGAGGCCACCCCCGGCAGAGCCCAGTGCCCACACGGCCAGCAGCAGGCCGGAGATGCCGGGCGCCCCCGCCGCGTCGGCGAACGCCGGCACCGCGACCTCGAGCCCGCCGACGCCGAACATCAGTGCGGTGCCGCTGAGCAGGACGCGCGGCATGCCCGGCGTGGTCACCGTCGACAGCAGCCGCCGCGACTCCGCGACCACCGGCCGCCAGGCACGCATCGGTGCACTCGTGGCGATCCCGAGAGCGCCGAGGACGCCCAGCACGCCGGCGAGCCCGAGGGCGATCGCCGGGCCGGCGACGAACGTCAGAGCCGCGACCAGGGTGGGTCCGGCGACGAAGACCAGCTCGGTGGCGGTCGCGTCCAGGGCGTAGGCCGTGGGGCGGACGCGGACGTCGACCCGCGACCAGAGCGCCCGCACCGTGCCGGAGACCAGCGGGGTGCTGGCGCCGACCGCGGCCGCGGCGGCGAACACCCACGGCAGCGGCGCACGGCCCAGGACGGCGGCGGCCACGAGCGCCAGCAGCAGCGGGTAGCCCACGGACTGGGCGAACAGCACCAGCCGAGGGCTGCGCCGGTCGGCCAGCCGGCCCAGCACCGGGGCCATCACCGCGGTGGCGATGCCGTACGTGGCCGAGACACCGCCGGCGATCGCGTACGACCCGGTCTGCTCCTGCACCATGAGCAGCAGCGCGAGCGGCACCATGGAGGACGGCAGTCGCCCGGCGAAGCCGGCGAGCAGGAGCACCGGGGCGGACGGCAACCGCCACACGGCGAGGTACGAACGCATGACTGGCTCACTTCGAGACGTGCGAGAAGGGAATGTGTAGGCGGTCAGATGCTGTTCACCGCCTACAGGTTCCGGAGGTTACGGACCAACGAGTAGGGAGTCAAATGGACTACGACACCTACGGGTCGAACGCTGTCGAACTGGCCATCGACCTGGCCAACGCCGACCGCGACGACCCGGACTGGGTGCGGGTGTTCCTCGACGCCCACGACGAGTGGTTCACCGACGGGACGTCGCTGGAGCTGCGCCCCGCCGAGGCCGGCGCGGTGGCGCAGACGTCGTCCCTGGCGCGTGACGTCGCGGAGGCCGACAGCGAACCGGAGGTGATGGCGCGCCTGAACGCCCTGCTGGCCCTGGCCTCCCCGAAGCCCTATGCCACCGACCACGACGGCGAGCTGCACCTGCACTACGCCCGCCCCGACGCCGGTGTGGTCGAGCAGCTGACGACGACGGTGGCGATGGGCCTGTCCCAGGTCGTGGTGCAGCACGGCTGGCAGCGCCTGGGCGCCTGCTCGGCCGAGGGGTGCGGGCACGTGTACGTCGACACCTCGCGCAACGCCAGCCGGCGGTACTGCTCGAACACCTGCGCGAGCCGCTCCACGGTGGCCGCGTACCGCGCCCGCCAGCGCACCTGAGGACGACGCCGGGTGCTCCATCCCCGTCACTGGGACGCGCTGTTGCTCGAGCGCGTGGGCCGACTGCCCGCGACCCCGGTCGACCGGTGGCTGCGCCGACTGTCGACCACCGCGGACCACGGCAAGCTATGGGCGTTGATCGGCGTCGTCCTCGCGCTGCAGCCCGGACAGCCGCGCCGCGCCGCCGTGCGCGGGCTGGGTTCGATGGCCGTGTCGAGCGCGCTGGTGAACGCCGTCGTCAAGCGGGTGTTCAGCCGGGTCCGGCCAGACCTGGCGGCCACACAGGGCGAGCGGGCGCTGCGCCGGGCTCCGCGCAGCTCGTCCTTCCCGAGCGGACACGCGGCGTCCGCGGCGGCCTTCGCGACGGGGGTCGCACTGGAGAGCCCGGCGACCGGGGCGTTGATCGCGCCGCTGGCGCTCGGCGTGGGCTACTCACGGGTGCACGTGGGCGTGCACTACCCGGGGGACGTGCTCGCCGGGATGGCGTTGGGCTGCGGCGTCGCGCTGGCCAGCCGGCACTGGCGGACGGTGCCGACCCAGCCGATCCCCCGGTGACCGACGCCACGCGTCGCCGGCCCCGCCGTCCACGCGACGTGTCGCCGGCCCGGCCGTCCACGCCGGCAGGACGGGACCGGGCCACGCTGGGCGCGGTCGCCAGCGGCTGACCCGCGGTCACCACCGGCTGACCGTGCACTGCATCCAGCGGTACTTGTGCTCTGGCTGCACTGCTGCACCAGAGCACAAGCGTCCACAGTTCGACCTTCTGGGCGACGCGGCGAGCCGCTGACCTGCGTACTCTCCTCACGACTTCAGTCGGGTGGCGCAGGGAGGACGACGCATGCGGCCGGTTCGGGCAGCTGTGACAGCGGCCGTGGCGATCGCCGTGCTCGGCGGCTGCTCACGCGGGGAAACGGCGAACGAGACCCTGCCCGAGGCCCCGCCGTCAGCGACCGAGACCAGCGAGGCACTCCCACCCCTCGGCCCACCCGACCTCCCCATGCCCCCCGAAGCCCGCGAGCAGACCGAGGCCGGTGCCGCAGCCTTCGTTCGGTACTACATGGACGTCTACAACAACGCACAGTCGTCAATGGACCCCACCTACTTAGACCAGTTCAGCCAAGACTGTGAAACCTGCAATCGAATTGCGGCTGAAATCAGCTCCGACGCATCACTGGGCTACGCATATCGTGGCGGTCAGGTCTCGGTTGATTACATTGACACGACCGAACCAGAAGACATGACCGTCGAGGCTGTGTTTTCAATGACTCAAGCGCCGCTAACCGTTGTGGACGCAACTGGACAGCCGGTTGCAGATTTGACGTTCGGCGAGCGAAGCAGTCCGGGCTCTGGCGCGATCCTCGCGTGGAGTCAGACCGACCAGACTTGGGTTCTGAACCAGTGGGACGTCGCCTAGGCAGGAGGGCGGCCAGCGTCCTCGTCGTAGCCGCCGCCACTGCCATATTTGCAACAGCCCTTGGCCAGCTGGCAATTGCGGCATGTCGGGGTGCCGAGTGCCCCGAGGTGAGACTTGATTCCGGCGCCGTGAACTTGATCGCCGAGGACGTCACCGGCCCTGACGCGGAGGGCCGGTACACGGCACACCGAACTAAGGCCGACACCCCCCCGTTGTATACCTGGCGACTCCAGTCTCTTTGCCAAGTCGACGATGCACTCTTTGGGGGCTGCCAACCCGGAGCGCAGACGTGCCCCGCCCAAGAGGGTCGGGTAATCAGCTATTACGTGGTGCAGCGCCAACGACTTGTACAGCCTGACGGACTCCCCGTGGATGGGGCAGCGCCGCCGGCCGGCGCCACTCCCGGCACGGGTTACGGCCCTTGGGGGACCGTTGCGAACGCCTGTGTCGATGTCACGGATCTGAATCCGCCGCCGTCGCCGGCGGAGATCTTCCGGTACTTCGAGACGCTGCCACTCCCCCAGCTGACCACCCGCCAGCAGCCACCGGGCGAGGCGCTGGTCGGCCTGCCGGTCATCTTCTTCACCGACAGCCCGACGACCCAGATCTTCACGGTCGACATCCGCGGGTTCGACGTCCTGATCACCGCGAACGCGGTGAGCTACACCTGGCGCACCGGCGACGGGACGACCCTGACCACCACCGACCCGGGCGCCCCCTACCCCGACCACACGATCAGCCACGAGTACTCCTCGGGCACCTACACGGCCTCCCTCACCACCACCTGGGGCGCGACCTACTCGGTCGACGGCGGGGTGAGCGCCGACGTCCCCGGCACCACGACCACCGATGGCGCACCGGCCACCTTCACCGTCCGCCAGGCCCGCTCGGTGCTCACCAGTCCCTACGACTGACAGCCCCGGCGGGACGTCGACCACCCGTCAGGTCCGCCGGGGCCGCCAGGCCGACGTCGCGGCCAGCAGCAGCAGGGCGGCCACCGCCTCCCCGCCCTCCTCCACGTAGGTCGCCACCGCCAGTGCCACCGGCGAGACCGACACCGACCTCACCGCCTCGGTCACCTGGTCCAGCCCCAGCACCGCGACCGCGCAGCCGGCCAGCGCCAGGGTGACCGGGGTCGCGCCGCGCACCGCCCAGCGTCGTCCGGCCCGCCACAGCAGCGGCAGGCCGATCACCGACAGCAGCACGCCCCCGACCAGCGTCGTGTACCTGCCGCCGCCCTGCTCCACCGTCGACGAGGCGCTGACCGCCTTCGCGGTCCCGAGCACGACGCCGACACCCACGACCGCCGCCCACCACCACCGCGCCCGCCCCGTCGACCGGACGGCGGCGAGCGCGGCCAGCAACCCGACGGCCAGGAACACCGCGGCCGTGAACAGCCGCGGCAGCGCCCCCGCCCCGTCCAACGCGACGAACCGGGACCACCCGGCGGCCGGGCACCGGCCCACCGCACAGCGCACCTCGACCAACAGAGCGACGGTGAACAGCAGTCCGCCGACCGACGCCGGGGCCAGCACCCACCGGGCCGGACGCGGGCGCTCGGCCGGCGGTGACGGCCGCGCTCCCCACACCTCGCCCGTCACAGGACCATCCTCCCGACCCACCTGTGTCACCCGCACGACCGCCGGGCGTCCTCCGTGCGCGATCCCCCAACAGCGATCACCGAGGTTGGTCAGGTTCTGCCGTGCGGAGAACGGCTGGACCACCGCCGCTGACCAGTACGAAGTACATGTGATCGTCGCTGTCGTTGCCCTGTCGTGGGCCGCCGTGTCCGGAGTCGTCGCACTCGTCATCGGCGGGTGCGTCCGCATGGCCGATGAGCGTGCCCCGTTCACCGACCACCTGGCCGGTCTGCCCGCCGACCTGACGGTCGACGACATCCTGGGCGCACGCAGCCCGCAGCCCAGCCACTGACCCCGGTCCCCCTCGCGGGGACCGAGCCCACGGGCGGCCGCAGCCGCTCGCCCGGCGGTGATCGCCACTTCTCACTACGGTTCCGATGCAGCGGTTGTCCTGGCGCTGACCAGGGCACTGCACCGCTGACGTCACCGATGGGAAGAGGTTCCAGATGTTGGTCCGCCGGATCGCCCGGCCGATGCTCGCCGCCACGTTCATCTACGGAGGGATCAACACCCTCCGGAACCCGCAGTCGCGCGTGCCCGGTGCAGCACCGATCGTCGAACAGATCACCGAGATCGCTGACAAGCAGCTCCCCGTCGAGGTCCCTCGCGACGTCGAGCAGTGGGTCAAGATCAACGCCGGGGTGCACGTGGGCGCCGGCTCGCTGCTGGCCCTCGGCCGGTTCCCCCGCTTCTCCGCCCTCGCGCTGGCCACCTCCCTGGTGCCCACCACGCTGGCCGGCCACCGCTTCTGGGAGCACGAGGACCCCAAGGAGCGCTTCGGGCAGACCAGCAACTTCGTCAAGAACGTCGGCATCATGGGCGGCCTGCTGCTCGCCGCCGTGGACACCGAGGGCAAGCCGTCGGTGGGCTGGCGCGCCAAGCGCACCGCCGGCATGGCAGCCGCCGCAGCCGAGGCCAGCTACACCAAGGCCTCGAAGCGGGCCGCCAAGGCCCAGAAGCGGGCCACCAAGCAGGCGAAGAAGCTCACGCACTGAGCTGACCGCATGAGCACGGCACTCACGCCCGCGGGCGCGCTCCGGAGGATCGCCTTCCTCCTGGAACGCGCCCGCGAGCCGTCCTACCGCGTCCAGGCCTTCCGGACGGCGGCCACCGTCGTCGCCGCCCTGGACGACGCCGAGCTCGACCGCCGGGTCGCGACCCGGACCCTCACCGACCTCAAGGGCATCGGCGACAAGACCGCCACGGTCGTCCTCGAGGCCCACCGGGGCGAGCTGCCGGCCTACCTGGCCAAGCTCGAGGAGGCGCACGCCGAACTGACCCCGCTGGCCGACGACGCCGCGGCGCTGCGGGCCGCGCTGAAGGGCGACCTGCACGCCCACTCCGACTGGTCCGACGGCGGCAGCTCCATCCGGGAGATGGCCGAGGCCGCGATCGGCATCGGCCACGAGTACCTCGCCCTGACCGACCACTCCCCCCGGCTCACCGTGGCCAACGGCCTCACCCCCGAACGGCTGGAGCAGCAGCTGGACGTGGTCGCCGCACTCAACGAGGAGCTGGCGCCCTTCCGCATCCTCACCGGCATCGAGTGCGACATCCTCGTCGACGGCTCCCTCGACCAGACCGACGAACTGCTGGGCCGGCTGGACGTCGTCGTCGCGAGCGTGCACTCCGAGCTCCGCGCACCCCGCGCCCAGATGACCGAGCGGATGCTGGCCGCGGTCGCCAACCCGCACACCGACGTCCTCGGGCACTGCACGGGCCGGCTGGTCATCGGCCGCAAGCAGCGCAACGGCACCCAGCGCCCCCGGCCGGAGAGCGAGTTCGACGCCGACGCCGTCTTCCGGGCCTGCGTCGAGCACGGGACGGCGGTGGAGATCAACTCCCGCCCGGAGCGCCTCGACCCGCCCCGGCGGCTGCTCAGCCAGGCCGTGGAGCTGGGCTGCGACTTCGCCATCGACACCGACGCCCACGCCCCCGGTCAGCTCGACTGGCAGGACGCCGGCTGCGCCCGGGCGGTGGAGTGCGGGGTCCCGGCCGACCGGGTGATCAACACCCGCTCAGCGGAGGAGCTGCTGGCCCGCACGCACGGCTGAGCGCGACGGCAACTGCCACATCGAGCCCAGCAGCACGTCCAGCGCCGGGTCGAAGCGGTCCAGTCCGCCGCCGGGGTAGGGCGTGAGCTCGCCGAACCAGACCCGGCCGGCGACGTCGTACAGGTCGACCCGGATGAAGTCGAACGCCGCTCCCAGTGCCTCGGCGACCTCGGTCAGCTGCGGCAGCGAGGCGGGCGGCGCGGTCACCGGCCCCGGGGCGACCGCCTCGTCGACGTCGACCGGTGTCCAGTCCGGGGTGTACAACCGCCGCCGGTGCGCACCGAACCGCCCGGTGTCCACCTGGACCAGCCGCAGCCGGCCGTCGAAGACGAACAGCTTGTGGTCGGCCGGCACCTCGTCGGCCGCGCCGAGGAACTCCTCGACCAGCAGCATCCGCCGCGCCTGGCGGTAGACCCACTCGCCACGGTCCCGGTACAGCGGCTCATCCAGCCACCCCGCGGTGACCCGGCGCAGCTGGTCGACGTCCGGGCGGCCGACGCCGACGTGCACCCGCATGGTGCCGTGGTTGGGCTTGAGCACCCAGCGGTCGGGCAGGTCGACCCGGGCGAGGTCGGCGACGTCCACGCCCGCCCACAGCACCCGGGGCACGTCCAGGGTGGGGAGCACCGCGGCGGCGTAGCGCTTCATCGCGAGCTTGTCGCCCAGCTGCCCGATCAGCGGCCGCCGGTCGTGCACCACCCGCCAGTTGACCTTCTCGGTGAAGGTCCGCGGCGGGCGGGCCGGCGGGCGTCCGTGGGCCTGCCGGTAGAGCACCGCGCGCTTCGCCGGCAGTGGCAGCCGGCGGACGACGGCCGGGGACACCCGCTCTGCTGCCCAGCTGCCTGCCACGACCGGAGAGTCTGGTGCAGCGGCCGCCGAGGGCGACTCCTAGGGTCGAGCAGTGACCACGCCAGGAGACCTGCACTGAGCTCGACGCCCTTCCCCGAGTTGCCCGCCGGCGTCGGTTTCGTCGCCAAGGACCCCTGGCACCCCGCCATCCGGCGCGAGCACATGATCGCCACCGAGCTGGCCCACCGCGGTGTGCCGATCCGGTTCGTCCAGGCACCCGCCGACTGGCGACGGGTGCGCAGCGACCCCGGCAACTGGTGGGCGCACCTGCCGGCCGGCCGGTTCACCGAGGTGGCACCGGGGATCACCGTCTCCGAGCGCTCGACGTTGCTGCCCGGGCTGCGGGGACCGGTGGCCGAGCGGGTCGACGCCGCCCTGCTCGGCCGCTTCCTGCGCCGCTCCTCCTGGCAGGAGTCGCTGACGGTGTTCATGCTGCCCTGGGAGTGGCGGGCGGCCCGCTCGATCGGCGGCCGGGCGGTGTTCGACTGCACCGACGACTGGGCCCGGCTGCTGCCGCAGGCCCGGGGGCTCCACGAGCAGCTCCGCCGGATCGCCGACGAGGCGGACGAGGTGATCGTGGTGAACCAGGTCCTCGCCGACCTGTTCCCCGGTCGCACCCCGGTCGTCGTCCCCAACGGCACCGACGAGGCGCTGCTGGACGCGCCCCGGTCGGTGGAACGGCGGGCGCGGCACGCGGTCTACGTCGGGAGCATCGCCGAGCGGTTCGACGTCGACCTGGTGCGTGCGGTGCTCACCCTGCTGCCGGAGTGGACGCTGACCGTCCACGGGCAGCTGGTCTTCCCACTGCGGGCGGGCGCCGCGGCCGAGCGCTTCCTGGCACTGGAGCAGGAGACCGGGGGCCGGTTCCGGTACGCCGGGCCGGTCTCCCGCGCGGAGCTGCCCGCGGTGCTCGACTCCGCGGCCGTGGCCCTGGTGCCCGACGTGGCCAGCCGGGCGCTGGGCCAGTCGTCGATGAAGACCTACGACTACTGCGCGCGGGGCGTCCCGGTGGTGGCCAGCGCCGGCCACCTGGAGCACTCCAGCGACGCACCGCCGCACAGCTACGTCGCCGACGGCGCGGCGGAGATGGCCGCGGCGATGGAGGCAACCGCGGACGAGCCGGTGGGCTGGGCCCTCGACCGGGTCCGCTGGGCCGCCGAACGCACCTGGGACCGGCGGACCGACGCCTGGCTGGACGCCGCGCTGGGTGATCGTCTGCCCGATGTGACGGGTGTGCACCCGTCATGAACTCGCAACGGACACCGACCGTGTGTCGCTGTTCACTGCGCCACAGCCGGGCCCTAGCTTCTCCGCCATGACGCGTACTGCACACGCTCCGGTCGCTGGCCCCGTCCACTCCGCCCGCTCGCTCGCCGACGCCCTGCAGTCCGGTTTCGCCGCCCAACGGGCCGCGGACGAGCGCACCCCGCGCGAGCTGGTCGCGGCTGCGACCCGCTGACCCCCGCCGCGACCGGGCGTCGCGGAGGCGCTGGCCGGCCGCACCACGGTCGGTGACCACCCGCCGACCGGCACCCGTTCGGGTCACCCCAGGCGAGTGACGGAGTTCATCGACTGTTGACGCTCCGTGCCCTTCCGCCGCGGGCCGGTGGGCTCCACACTCTGCGCGTGCGCTTCCTCGCATCGCCACCCCCCGGCTCGGCCGTCGGCCTGCAGCCGGTCAGCAGCCGACCCTCGCCGGTGCACCTGCACCGGTACCGGCGCACCGGTGACGACCCGTTCAGCGGTGCGTCGCTCTACGCCTGCCGCTGCGGGGTCGTCCGCCCCGGCATGTGACGGCGCACCCGGCCGGGTGACGTCCCGACCGGTTCGGTCCGGCCGCACGGCGCTTGCCAGACTCCCTGCATGGCACAGACGCGGGCCCGACTCACCGACACCGAGCTCGCCGCGCTCGCGCGGTACGGCTTCGACCTCGTGGCCGGCGCGCCCGCCGTCCCCCCGGCCGCCGAGCTGGAGGACGCCGAGGGCGTGCTGGTCGCCACCCGGGACGACGGCGGGCTGACCGTCCGGGAGATCCCCCGCTGGCGCGCCCCGTCCACCGTCCGCGCCGAGCTGGCGCAGCGCGGCTGGTCGGCGCCCCGCGCATGGGTGGGCAGCCCCCCGGCCGAGGGGACCGACCTGCCCGGGCAGTTGCTCGTGCTGCTCCCCGCAGCCGGCACCTCCCCCGACTCCGCGGCACTGTCGCTGGGGGCGGCGGCCTGGGCGCCGTGGGCCGGGGGCCGTGACCTGGTCGTCGTCCCCGTGCCGGTGACCGCGAGCGCACCGGAGGCCGGCTGGGCCGAGGTCGCCGCCGCCTACGGCGCCGAGCTGCTGGGCAGCCGGACGGACGAGGCGCAGCTGCACACCGGCGGCCGGGTGGTGATGTTCACCGGGCTCTCCGGCGCCGGGAAGTCGACGATCGCCGGGCGCCTGGTGGAGCTGCTGCTGGAGGCCGGCCGGACGGTCACGCTGCTGGACGGCGACGAGGTGCGCACCCACCTGTCGGCCGGGCTCGGCTTCTCCCAGGCCGACCGGGACACCAACGTGCGCCGGATCGGCTGGGTGGCCGCGCAGATCGCCAAGCACGGTGGGCTGGCCGTGTGCGCCCCGATCGCCCCCTACGCCGCGACCCGCGCCGATGCCCGCCGGCTGGTGGAGGAGCAGGCCGGGCCGGGGTCGTTCCTGCTGGTGCACGTGGCCACCCCGCTCGCCGAGTGCGAGGCCCGGGACCGCAAGGGGCTGTACGCCAAGGCGCGGCGCGGGGAGATCCCCGCCTTCACCGGGATCAGCGATCCCTACGAGGAGCCCACGGACGCCGAGCTCACCATCGACACCCGGGAGTCCAGCCCGGAGGAGAGCGCCCGGCAGGTGCTGGCGCACCTCATCGGGAGCTGACGGTCAGGAGCCGGGCCAGCCCGGCAGCCGGTCGGGCCCGGTGCGCCAGGCCGGCAGCACGCCGGGGGCGTCCACGGTCTCGGCGTCGGCGCGGCGGCGGAGCGCCCAGTCGGCCGGGAGCACCAGCCGGGGGGCGACCCCCACGAGGACGGCGGTGAGCACGGCAACCGCACCGACGACCTCACCGCTCTCCTCGACGAACGTGGCGACGGCGGCCCACGGGAACGCGCCGGACGCCGACCCGACGAGGGAGGAGATGCCGGAGAGGACGACGGCGGCTGCGGCGTAGAGCGCGAAGGCGGCCATCACCCGCCGGCGGTCACGCCGCTCGGTGCGGCTGAGCCACCAGAGCACCGCGAGGGTCAGTGCGGCCAGGACGGTGCTGAGGACGGCGGCCAGCACCGGCCGGCCGGCCAGACCGGTGGTCTCCAGCGCCTGGACGTGCACGGTCCCGCCGCCCTTCACCTGCGCGACCAGCGCGGCGACCACGCCGACACCCAGCCACCACGGCCGGCGCTCGGTGGCGCGGGCGGCGCCGACGAAGGCGGCCACGGCCGCTGCGGCGAGCAGGGCGGTGACCCACATCCGGGGCACCGACAGCGGGGCGTCCATGGACAGGTAGCGGGCGAGGCCCCGGTCGTTGCCGACGATCCGCAGGCCGAGGCCGACGGACTCCAGGGTGACGCCGACGCCGATCAGCGCGGCGGCCAGCGGCGGCACGGGGAGCCGGCGTCGGCGGGGGCGGGCCCGGGCGGGGCGGGGCGCGGTCGGCAGCAGGCCGTCCTGCGCCCGCGAGCGCTCGTCGGCGATCCGCAGCGCCATGCCCAGCGGCACGGCGACGACCACCGCGAGCGTCGTCCACCCGACGAGCACCCATCCCCACCACGGCATGTCCTCGTGATCGGCAGGTCCGCACCGGTACTTGACCGGGTCGGGGCTGCCGATTCCGGAGGGATCAGCTCCGGTCGCCTCCCGCCGCGTCGGCCAGGGCCGCGAGCAGTTGGTCGGCGAACTCGGGGCGGCAGATGAGCAGGTCGGGCAGGTAGGGGTCGGGCCGGTTGTAGCGGAGCGGGGAGCCGTCGAGCCGGCTGGTGTGCAGCCCGGCAACCCGGGCCACCGCGACGGGCGCGGCGGAGTCCCACTCGTACTGGCCGCCGCCGTGCACGTAGGCGTCGGTCGCCCCGCGGACGACGGACATCGCCTTGACCCCGGCCGAGCCCATGGCCACCGGCTCGGCCGCGAGCTGCGCGACGAGGTCGGCGACCAGGGCCGGCGGCCGGCTGCGGCTCACCGCCAGGCGCAGCGGACCGTCCGGGCGGGCCGGCGGCGGCTCGACGGCGGAGGTGCCCAGGGTCGTGCCCTCGGCCGGCAGCGCGACGGCACCGGCGACGAGCTCGCCCCGCTCCCAGAGCGCGACGTGCACCGCCCAGTCGGTGCGCTCCAGCTCGGAGAACTCCCGGGTGCCGTCGAGCGGGTCGACGATCCAGACCCGGTCGGCGGTGAGCCGGGCGGGGTCGTCGGCGGCCTCCTCGGAGAGCACGGCGTCCCCCGGTCGCAGCGCGCCCAGCTGCTCGGCCAGCCAGCGGTGGGACTCGCCGTCGCCGGCGGCCTTGCGCGCCGCGGCGTCGGCGAAGTCCCGGCTGCGCACGGTGAGCAGCAGCTCGCCGGCCCGGGTGGCCAGCGTGCGGGCGAGGTCGTGATCGGTGCCGGTCAACGTCGGTCTCCGTCCGGAGGAGGGTGGGTGCCATCCTCCGACCCCGCACCGCGGCGTCGCCGTGAGGGTCTGGTCAGTAGGCCCCGGAGCCGCGGAACACCGCACCCAGGGTCTTGCCCAGGATCATCAGGTCCAGGGCGAGCGACCAGTTCTCCACGTAGCGGACGTCGATCCGCACCGAGTCGTCCCAGGACAGGTCGGACCGGCCGCTGACCTGCCACAGGCCGGTGATCCCGGGCTTCACGAGCAGACGGCGCCGCATGTCGAAGCCGTACTGCTCGACCTCGCGGGTCACGTGCGGCCGCGGGCCGACCAGCGACATGGTGCCGCCGACGACGTTGAGCAGCTGCGGGAGCTCGTCCAGCGACCAGCGCCGCATGACGGCGCCCACCCGGGTGACCCGCGGATCGCGCCTCATCTTGAACTGGACGACGTTGCCCTCGTTCTGCGCCATCAGCGCCTCGATGTGCCGGTCGGCGTCGTCCACCATGCTGCGGAACTTCAGGACGCGGAACGGCTCGCCGGCGCGGCCGATCCGCTCGTGCCGGAAGAACACCGGGCCCCGGCTCGTGGTCTTGACCGCCAGGCCCAGCAGCAGCAGCACCGGGAGCAGCACCACGACGGCGGCCAGCGCGACCGACCGGTCGAAGACGTCCTTGGTGACCCGCCGCAGACCGCGGAACTCCGGCCGCTCCAGGTGCAGCAGCGGCAGGCCGTTGACCGGCCGGATGCCCACCCGCGGGCCGGCGAACTCGGTCACCGCCGGGGCGAGCAGCAGCTCGGCCTCCGTCGTCTCCAGGTCCCACCCGAGGCGGCGCAGCGCGGCGCCGTCCAGCTCGGGCGAGGGCAGCACGGCGACGGTGTCGACCTCGTACTTGCGGACGACGTCGGCGATGTCGGCGAAGCCGCCCAGCACCGGCAGCCCGTCGAAGACGGTCCCGGCGGGCGGGGCCGTCGGCAGGCAGACGCCGATCACCCGGAGGCCGTGCTGGGCCTGGCGGACCAGCTGGGCGTGCAGCTCCGCGGCGCCGTTGCGGTGGCCGACCAGGATCGCGGTCTGCTGGTACCGGCCGTGCGCACGTTGCCGGTGCAGCCAGGCGCGCTGGGCGTAGCGCTGCAGCAGGGTCAGCACGGTGGCCAGCGGCAGCGCGACCACGACGAAGCTGCGGGCGACCTCGAGCTTGAACGCCCAGGAGACGGTGCCGACGGAGGCCAGCAGCAGGGCCGCGGCGAAGAAGACCCGGCGGAACTCCTCGGGGCCGACCCAGAGGAAGCGCTCCTCGTAGCTGCGGCCGACCACCATCGCGGCCACCCAGACCAGCGGCAGGACGATGACCGGCCAGGGGGCGTGGTGCGCGGCGAGCGGCCCCTGCTCGGGCAGCAGCCGGCCGACCAGGGCGGCGAGCACGGCGACGAGGGCGTCGCCCAGCAGGATCCGGCGCACGTAGGTCTTCCGCCAGGCCCGGCGAGCCGCGGTGCCCTCGCCGCGGAGGCGCGCCGCGGACCAGAAGCGCCGGCGGGCGACGACGTCCGTCCGCGGCAGGACCTTCTCTTCGGGGGCTTCCAGCAGCGACAAGGTCCGGCTCCCGTACGTCGGTCGATCGGTGGTCACGTGCGACGCCTGGTCGCCGCCGGTCCGCCGGGGAACAGCTCGCCCCGACCGACCCGGGCGAACCTATGGTCGGCCCGCTCCGGTCGCCTAGCCCCGCTCCGGGACCACGAGCGGACCACGATCGGCCGCCGTGGAGTCGACCACACCGATGAGGACCGGACGTCGCTCCCCCGGTGCGGAGGGTGACGGCGCGCAGGAGGGTCCATACCGCCGTCAGCTGCCGTCCACCTGGTGTCATCCTCGTGAGATCGGTCACCATCTGGACGCTCGTGGTGTCCCTCGTCGAGGCCGCTGCCGGTGCCGCATGCTCGACCCGTGGGCGGACCCGAGAACCCGACGCTGCGCGTCCTGCACGTCAGCCAGCCGGTCGAGGCGGGGGTGGCCCGGGTCGTGGCCGGGCTGGTCGCCGACCAGCGCCGCCGCGGCTGGGAGGTCCTGGTGGCCTGCCCGGGCGAGGGCTGGCTGGCCGACACGGTCCGCGCGGCCGGTGCCCGGCTGCTGCCGTGGCGGGCGACCCGCTCGCCCGGCCCGTCGGTGCCCGGCGAGGCGGCGGCGCTGCGCCGGGTCGTGGCGGCCGCGGAGCCCCAGGTGGTGCACCTGCACAGCGCCAAGGCGGGGCTGGCCGGGCGACTGGCGGTCCGGGGCCGGCGGCCCACGGTGTTCCAGCCGCACGCCTGGTCGTTCGAGGCGGTCACCGGGCCGGTGCAGACCGCCTCCCGGGGGTGGGAGCGGTTCGCCCAGCGCTGGACCCACCTGACCCTCTGCGTCAGCGCGGCCGAGCTGGCGACCGGGCGGGCCGCGGGCCTGACCGGGCCGGCGGTGGTGGCGCCCAACGGCGTCGAGCCCGAGGTGTGGGCCCCGCAGGACCGGGAGACCGCCCGCGCCGCCCTCGGGCTCACGGCGGCGCCCACCGTGGTCTGCGTCGGGCGGCTGGCCCGGCAGAAGGGCCAGGACATGCTGCTCGCGGCCTGGCCGGGCGTGCGACGGGCCGTGCCGGACGCCCGGCTGGTGCTCGTCGGCACCGGCCCGGACGAGACCGCGCTGCGCGCCCGGGCCGACGACTCGGTCCGCTTCGCCCCCGGGGAGCGGCTGCCCGAGTGGTACGCCGCCGCCGACGTCGTCGCCGTCCCCTCCCGCTGGGAGGCCGGGCTGCCGCTGGTGGCGATGGAGGCGATGGCCGGTCAGCGCAGCGTGGTCGCCTTCGACGTCGCCGGCATCGGGGAGTCCCTCGGCGACGCGGGTGCGGCGGTCCCGGCGTTCGACGTCGAGGCGTTCGCCGCCGCGCTGACCGCCCGGCTGCTCGACCCGGCCGCGGCCGCCCAGGAGGCCGAGGTGGGCCGGGCGGTCGCGACCACCCGGTTCGCGGCGGCCACCTCGCAGGCCGCCGTCGCCGAGCACCTGCTCCGCCTGGCCGGGGCCCGATGAGCACGCGCGTGGGCCCGGCCCCCAGCGGGCGCGCACGGCGCCTGGTGTCCCGGGCGGTGCTGGCGAGCGCGCTGCTGGCGCTGTGTGCCGTCGGGCTCCCGGGGTCGACGGTGCCGCCCGGGACCACGCCCACGGCAGCCGCCACCGGTCCCGGCGCCGCGGAGGCCGTCGTGCCGGCCGGTGCTGCGCGGCAGGTGGTCGCGGTCGAGCGGTTCGGCGCCGTGGGCGACGGCGTCCGCGACGACACCGCCGCGCTGCAGAGAGCGCTGGACAGCGTGCCCACCGGGAGCACCTTGCGGCTGCGGGCGGGCGCGACCTACCTGCACTCCGACGTCCTCCGGGTGCGCACCCCCGGTCTCACGGTCACCGGCAAGGGCGCCACCGTCACCGCCACCCAGGAGACCCGGTCGGCCTTCCACGTCGACGCCGACCGGGTGGTGGTCGAGGGGGTCACCTTCGCCCTCCGGACCTCCACTCAGCGCTTCCACGCCTACGAGCAGATGAAGGTCCGGGTCTCCGCCGACGGCGTGGTGCTGCGCGACGTGCACGTCCGCGGTGCGGCGGCGGCCGGCTTCTACGTCGGCAACGGCTCCGGCGGGTTCCTGCTGGACCGGGTGACGGTCGACGGCAGCCGCGCCGACGGCGTGCACGTCACCGGCGGCGCGCACGACGGCCGGGTCGTCTCCCCCGTCACCACCGGCACCGGGGACGACGGGGTCGCCGTCGTCTCCTACCGGGCCGACGGGGTGCCGTGCGCGCGGGTGCAGATCACCTCGCCGACGGTGAACGGGACGACGTGGGGCCGGGGCATCTCCGTCGTCGGCGGGGACGACATCACGTACACCGACGTGGCGATCCGGGACACCGACGCCGCCGCGGTCTACGTCGGCAGTGAGGGCGACCCGTACTACACGTTCCCCTCGCGCCGGGTGCGGGTCACTCGCGGCACGGTGACCGGCGCCAACACCAACCCGGCCAAGGACCACGGCGCGGTGCTGGTCTACGCCGGCAACAGCGGCACCACGACCGCGGACGTCACGATCCGCGACCTGGCGGTCAGCGGCACCCGGGCCGGCGCCAGCTGGGACCTCGGGGTGCTGGCCGACCCGGGTGCGGGCGTCCAGCGGGTCACCCTCTCCGGGATCTCGCTCACCAGTGGCCCGCCGCGGCCGTTCTACACGAACGTGCCCTCGGCGGTGCGGCTGATCGGCGTCCGGGACGACGGCTCCCCTGTCCCCGAGAAGCGCGGCTGGTGAGCGACCGGCTCAGCCGGCCGGCCGCGCGCCGAACGCGTGGGCCCGCGCCGTCCAGGCCGACAGCACGGTGACGGCGTCCGGCTCCGGCAGCCCCTCGGGGCGGTGCGCCAGCGGCACCGGCGGACCCCACCGGGTGTAGCGCTCGGCCAGGCCGGCGGGCACCAGCAGCAGGTTGGTGCGCGGCGTCCGGCGCAGCTCCCGGGCCCAGCGCAGCGGTGAGCTCAGCACGGCGCGCACGTCCCGGGCCCCGAGGACGACGACGGTCGCCCGGCGGCCGGCGACCACGTCCCGACCGGCGGCGGCGCGCCGGCCCCAGAGCACCACCACGTCGACGTCGTCCAGCGCCGCCTCCGGCAGCGCGGCGGGTTCGAGCACGCCGGTGCGCCAGCCGGCGGCGGTCTGCGCGGCGGCGGTCGCCCGGGCCGTGGCCAGCTCGGCGGGGCCGGCGACGTGCAGCACGCCCAGCACCTCGCCGAACACCGGGGTGGAGAGGACGGCGCGGACGTCAGCGGGCACGGCGGACCGCCTCCAGGGTCTCCTCGACGACGTCGTCCCACCCGCGGCGGGCTGGCCGGAGCAGCACCGGCGGCCGGGTCCGGCCCAGGTGCTCCACCAGCGCGGCGGCCCACACCTCGGGACGGCGGCCGGGCAGCCGCTGCGCCCCGACCGGGGAGGCCTCGGCCAGCGCCGGGTCCTCCGAGGTCAGCACCGGTGCGCCCAGCGCCAGCCCCTCCGCGGCGGGCAGGCCGAAGCCCTCGGCCAGGCTGGGGCACAGCACCACGCGGGCGTGCTCGTAGAGCCAGCGCAGCCGGCCGTCGGGGACGTGGCCCATCGCGACGACCGCGCCGTCGGCGGCCAGCTCGGCGAACGCCCGGCCGCGGTCGCTGGGCCCCCAGCTGTCCGGGCCGACCACCACCAGCACCGCGTCGGGGACGGCGGCGCGCACCTGCGCCCAGGCGTCGACGACCAGGCCGACGTTCTTCCGCGGTGAGGGGTCGCCCACGACCAGCGCGAACGGCCGGCCGACCAGTTCGGGCACGAGCTCCGGGACGACGTCGGTGAGCGAGGAGCCGTCGGGGTGGTGCACCACCGAGGTCCGCGGGGCCGTGGACGGCAGGTAGCTGACCAGCCGCTCCCGGGTGGCGGCGCTGACGCACACCAGCGCGTCGGCGGCCCGCAGCGAGGCGAGGTACGGCGGGCGCACCAGCCAGCGCTTGGCCCGGCCGAAGTCGTGCGGCCGGTCCAGCGCGAGCATGTCGTGCACGGTCAGCACGCCGACGCCGGGCACCCCGCGGGGCAGCAGGTGCTTGGTGCCGTGCACGACGTCCATCGGGCCGCCGACCCGCGCGCCGGCCAGCCGCTCGACGGCGGAGACCAGCGGGCCACGGCCGGGCAGGGTGTGCACCCGGTCGGCGTCCACCAGGTGGGTGAAGGCGCTTTGCGCACCGGCGCCGGCCAGCACGTGCAGCTCGACGTCGTCGCGGGCGGCCAGCCCCCGGGCCAGCTGCACCACGTAGCGCACCATGCCGCCGCCCTGGCCCGAGGGCGGGACGTGCGTGCCGATCAGCAGGTAGCGCAGCGGTCGGGGCGTCACAGCACGGCTCCGGTACGGCGTCGTCGGGCGCGGTTGACCAGCAGCGCCACCACGACCAGGGCGACCAGCCCGGGGGTGGCCCGGCCCTGGCCGAGGTAGAAGTAGCGCGGCAGCTCGAGCATGGTCAGCACGAACAGCGGATAGAGCAGCAGGCCCCAGATCCGGCCCTCACGCAGGGCGCGATGCAGGGCGCCGGTGAGCAGCCCAGCGCCGAGGAAGAACAGCAGCCCGCCGGCGATCCCGAGGTCGACGAACGGGCTGGCCACGCCGCCGTAGTTGTTGAACTCGGGGTTGCCGAACTGGCCGAGCGCCAGCGTGTAGGCCGGCTCGGGGTCGACGCCGGTGAGCGACCGGAACAGGTTGAGGCTGCCGATGCCCGGCGCCGTCCAGAACGCCGACCACAGGTCGTAGGGCAGCCCGGCCGGCTCCTGGTGCAGCAGCCGGATGGCGCCGTTGTTGTAGGCGGTGACGTAGTAGCCGGCGAAGCGCTCCACCACGAAGACGGGGAAGGACTGGCCGCCCTGCGCCGCGTAGAACACCCAGCTGCGCGAGTACTCGAAGGCGGCGAAGACGACCACCACCACCGGCAGCAGCACCGCGGGCAGGAACGCCGCGCGCCGGGTGCCCCGGGAGGTCCGGGACATCCCGGCGACCACCAGCACCAGCAGCGGCACGAGCAGCTCGAGCAGGGCGAGGCGCTCGGTGACGAAGAAGGCCCGCAGCAGGGCGAGGAAGGCGACCACGGCCAGCCGCCGCAGGTACCGCGGCCGGCGCCCCTGCGCCAGCAGCAGCACACCGGTCAGCACGACGAAGGCGACGCCGAACTGGGTCATCGTGGTCAGCCCGGGCACGGTGCCCAGCTGCTCGCGGATGCCCAGGCCGTAGAGCTCCTGGTCGATCAGCGCGGTCACCAGCACCACCGGGTCCAGGCCCACCCGGACGGCGTTGATGCCGTAGGCGAGGTAGCCGACCATCGTCAGCCAGAACAGCACCGTGGCCGCGCGCTCCAGGAGGCGCAGGTCGCCGGCCGACAGCCCCGGCCAGCCCGGCACCCGGCGGACGCCGCGCAGCCCCGGCAGCAGCGCGCCGCCCAGGAACAGCAGCAGGCCGGCGGTGAACCACAGCGTCCACTCCAGGTCGATCGCCTTCGGGGTGCCCCACAGCGCCCGGTAGCGCTCGTCGGCGATGGCCAGGCTCAGCCAGGTGGTGGGCAGCGCGACCAGTCCGATCAGCGCCACCGGCGAGAGCCACCACACGCCGCCGGGCCGGCCGCCGAGGTCCGCCGTCCGCGGCCGGACGGCGGTGATCCGGGTGCTCATCGGGCTCCTCCGCCGTCCGGTTCGCGGCCGGCCAGCAGTCGCAGGCTGCGGCGCAGCTGCAGCCCGGGCAGCGGCGCCGTCCCGAAGGCCCGGCGGCAGGCGACCGCGTAGGAGCCGAAGAGCACCACGGTCGCCGTGGCGCTGGTGAGGGCCAGCGCGAGCGGACCGCCCAGCTGGGCGGCGAGGACGGCGGCGGGCACGACCACCAGGAGCGCCAGCCCGACGGCGCGGGCGGCGGCGCGGCCGTGGCCGGTGACGACGAGCAGCACCGCGCAGGAGCCGCAGACCGCCATGCCCAGGCCGCCGGTGGCCAGCACGGCGAGGTAGGGGGCGGCGTCGTCCAGGCCCTCCCCGTAGATGCGCAGCACCTGCGGGGCGAGCAGCCAGGTGGCGGCGACCAGCAGCACGGTGACCGCGGTCGACACGGTGGCCGCGGCCGACAGCAGGCCCAGCACCCGGTCGCGGCGCCCCTCGGCCTCCAGCCGCGCGGCCACCGGGGTGATCGCGATGTTGGCCAGCCCCTCGAGCACCGTCACCTGCATGGCCAGCACGCTGGCGGTCGAGTAGAGCAGCGCCTGGTCGCCGGGGAAGGCCCAGCCGGCCAGCCAGACATCGCCGCGGCCGACCAGGAAGGCGCCGAGCTCGACGGTGAACAGCCAGGCCCCGCCGGCGACGGCGGCGGCCATCGGCGACCACCAGCGGGCGCCCCGCACCCGGGCCCGCAGCGGCAGCCGGAGCAGCACGGCCGCCAGCAGCGCGAGGGAGGTCGCGGCGTAGACGGTCAGCAGCGTGACCAGCGTCGTCCGGCCGCCCTGGACCCAGACGACGACGCCCATGGCGAGCAGGGCGAGCACCGACCGGCTGTGGTGGGTGGCCGCGACCGACCAGCGGATCCGGCCGACCGCGGCGTAGACGTCGCTGACGGTGAGCCGGACGGTCTCCAGCACGATCAGCCCGGCGACCAGCGCGACCACCAGCGCGCGGTCGTCGCGGACGACGGCGGTGGCGACCCAGGCGACCGCCGGTGCGGTGACCACGCTGAGCAGCGCGACCGCCCGCAGGTGGGCGAGCACCTGGGCAGCCACCTCGGCCGGGGAGGAGGCCGCGGCGATCGCCCGGATGGCGTGCTGGCCGAGGCCCAGCCGGCCGACCATCGGCCCGAGCATCAGGGCACCGAGCACGGCCAGGAAGCCGGTGGCCGCGCGGTCGTCGAGGGTGCGGACCGCCAGCACCGACGTCAGGAACGTGCCGACCAGCCCGAGCACGGCCACGACCATGCGCAGGCCGAAGCTCCGGCGGACCTCCTGGGTCTGCTCCCCCGCCTGGACCGCCACGGTCAGGCCTCGCTGGCGACGGGCTCCTGCCGAGGGGACGTCGTCTCCTCCGCAGCCCGCGAGGGCGACGGCTGGGGCCGGTCGCGCCCCAGGTGCCGCCCGGTGGTGGTGACGACGACGCCGCGCAGCGCCGGGCCGGACGACGTCACGTCGCGGACGGCGGCCAGTGCGTCCTCCAGCGAGGTGACCCCCTCCCCCACGACGACGACGGCCTGCTCGGCGTGCCGGGCGGTCTCGTCGAACCGGGCGCCGGAGGTGAGCGCCGGGGCGTGCAGCAGCACGTGCCGGCCGGCGGCGGTGTGCCGGGCGACCGTCGCGGCGAGCGCCGCGTCGCCGTCGTGCGGCGGGACGGCGAGGACGGTCAGCAGCGGCGTGTGCGCCTGCTCGCCGGGGATCTCCGCCGACGCGGGCGGGCGGGCGCTGTGCGCGTGCGCCGCGGTGGTCACCAGGAGCACGGGGGCGCCGGTGGAGGAGATCGCCCAGGCCAGCTCCCAGGCGACCTCCGCGGCGCCGGCGCGCTCGTCGGCACCGACCACCACGAGGCGGCGGGCACCGGCGCTGACGTCGAGCACCTGCGGCACGAGCAGCCGGGCCGCCGAGAGGGCATCGGCCCGGGGCAGCTGGGTGGGCACCTGCGGGCTGCGGCCGCGCACCCGCCCGGCCGGCAGCCGCGGCAGCAGCACGGGCACGCCGGCCGCCACGAGCAGCCGGGCGTCGAACAGCCGGTTCGACGTCGCCCGCCACACCGCACCGGCGGCCAGCAGCAGCACGGCACCGAGCACGGCGCCCAGCACGGTGGACAGCAGCGCGGCGGGTGCGCCGGTCTGCTCGTCGACGGTCGGGGCGCGCAGCACCGGCACCAGGTCGGGCACCCGGGTGGCGGCGCCGGTCAGCTGGCTCTGCTCGGCGAGCAGCCGCTCGACCTCCTGGGCCACCGGGCTGTTCACCGCGCCCGGCTCGCCGAGGGCGTCCAGCCGCTGCTGCACCGCGTCCAGCGCAGCGGTCACCGCCGTCCCGGCGGCCTCCTGGCGGGCGGTGACGTAGCCGTCGAGCAGCGTCGTCACGGCCTGGACGGCCTGCTCGGCGGTGGGGGCGGTGGCGCTGACCCGCAGGACGTCGGAGGTGCCGACCTGTGCGACGGAGACGGTGACCGCGTCGTCCGTCTGCTCCTCCTGGCCCAGCCGGAGCGCGTCCAGCGCCTCGAGCTGGCCAGCGACCAAGGAGTCGTCGGTGCCGGTCTGGGCGGTGGTCGGCAGCGGGCCGCTGAGCGCCTGGGCGTCGGGGACGACCTCGAAGGTGGCCGAGGCGGTGACCTCCTCCTCGGCGGCGAGCCCGACCAGCAGGCCGAGCAGCCCGCCGAGCAGGGCGCCGACGAGTGCCAGCCGCGCCAGCCAGGCCAGCGGTGCGGCCGGCCCCGGCCAGGTGTCGGCCCGGGTGGCGTCCTCAGGCGCCCCGCCTCCCGGGTTGGTGCCGGCCGGCCGGCCTGTCGAGCTGCTCATGCGCGTGCGTCCTCCCTCGTGCCATCGGCGGAGTCCGCCCGCAACAGCGTCCAGATGATAGGGCTCGGCCAACTGCGCTGGTGCCACTCATCCCTCCGGGTGAACGCCGGGTGGACAGCAGGGAACGGGCCGCTGACCTGCGAAGACGCCTTCACACCCCAGGTGGACACGGGAAGATCGACACCTAGGCTCTGCCGCGTGACCGAGGTCCCCACGCGCCCGCAGCGGGTGGCGGCGATCGACGTCGCGCGGGCCGTGGCGATCATCGGCGTCGCGGCCAACCACTCCATCGACGGCATGCTGAACGCGGGCCTGATCCCGGCCGACCACCCTCTCGAGGCGGTCAACTCGGCGCTGTACCTGTTCCGGATGCCGGCCCTGGCTTTCCTGCTCGGGCTGTTCGTCCCGCGCGCGGTGACCAGCCGCGGGGCGGCCGGCTACGTCCGCGAGCGGGCCACGCTGATGCTCTACCTGTACCTGCTCTGGTTCCTGGTGCAGAGCCTCGCCGAGCTGGCGACCAACGAGGTCAAGAACGTGCCGCGGGACGCCGGGGCGATCTGGCGGGTGTGGGAGCCGTTCGCCCACCTGTGGTTCCTGCCGTTCCTGATCGTGACGGCGGTGGTGCTGGCGGTGCTGCAACCGTGGCAGGGCCCGGCCCGCCGGCTGCTGGGCGGCGGCGGGCTGGTGCTGGCGAGCCTGCTCACCTGGGGCTGGAACCCGACCCTGTTCGGGCTCACCGGGCTCTCGCTGCTGGCGTTCGCCGCGGCCGGGTCCATGGTCGGGCTGACCCGGCTGGGCACGTGGATGCAGGGCCCGGTCTGGGCCTGGACGGCGGTCGGGCTGCTCGGCGCCGCCTCGCTGGGGCTGCTGCTGCAGGCCGACGTCGTGCCGTCGACGCTGCCGGCCGAGGTCGGCCTGGCCGAGCGGGCGCTGAGCCTCGGCGCCGCGGTCGCCGGCACGGTCGCGCTGCTCGCCGTCTCGGTACTGCTGACCCGGGTGCCACCGCTCCGCGACCTGCTGGCCGCGATCGGCCGCCGCACCCTGCCGATCTACCTGGCGCACGTGCTGGTGGTGGCCGGGGTCCGGATCGTGCTCGTGCGGCTCGGGATCGACCAGCCCTACGTCATCGCCACGCTGGCGGTCCTGGCCGGCGTCGGCATCCCGTTCGCCGTGGCCACGTTCACGGCCGACCGGCCCTGGGCGAACTGGCTGTTCGACCTGCCCCGGCCACTGAGGAACTGGTCGAGGCGCACAACACCTTTCACTGGCCTGGCATGCGCCCGCATCGCCGGCACATCACCGGGGGCCACCTCGTCCCTCCCGCCCGACGGATGCCATTCAGACCTAGGGTGCGTTGCCCGCCCCCGGGCAGCACGGCAGACGCGGCCTTGATCTCATTAGTGAAAACCGACCTTACGGCGACTCGCCGGACCGCTCTTGACAACGAACTCGTGGAGGAGAGTCGACTGTGCGGCAGCAGGCGCACACCATCCAAACCGATAACGATGAGAACGACCTCGGCCTGCCCGGCCGAGCCAACAGTTGGTGGCAGTCCGCGGCACGGGCAGATTGCGGCTGACCCGACTTTGGTAGCCAGCGGTTATACATTGGACGACGCCTCGGCCTTCCCGGCCGTGAATCACAGACCACTCATCGCGGGGCCCTGAGCCGCCGGTTCAGTGGCTCCTCCACAAATTCGCGCAACATGGCGGCCAGCACCAGGGACGCCATGATCACCGCGCCTCCCAGGCCGACTGACAGATAGCCGTCCACGTCGCGGCCAGCCGCTGCGGCTGCTACTCGAATCACCAGTGGGTGCACCAGGTAGAGGGCGTAAGACCACAACCCCAACCGGATGAACCACGGCTGCACCCACCGTGGCGATCGCCCGCCACCGTCTTCAACCGCGATAGCCCACCAGAGCAGTGCAACGATTCCCGGGATCGCAGCAAGGGCGACCACCGACCGGTCAACACCTCCCTGAACGAGGTCCCAAACAACGGGCACGCACAGCGAGGCGAACGAACTCCACCCGAGGACAGGTGGCGACAGACGAGGTCGCCACCCCGACTGCCAGAGGAGAGCGAGGCAAATTCCGATGGCAAACTCGAAGATCCTGTACGGCGGGAAAGTGTAAGTCAACCAGTAGGCGTAGGCCGGCAGGAGGGACTGTGCGCCGATGGCCACCGTGATGCCGAGCAGCCAGAGACCACCCATCGCAGCCATCACAGCCCACGGTTGCCGGAGCCATCTTCGAGCCAGCAAGACAAGCAGAGGGAAGCAAAGGTAGAAGAACACTTCCGCGGAGAGTGACCACGAGGCGCTGTGCACTCCATAACGGAGGTCGCCCGCTGGGAACCATGCCTGGGAGAGCGTCACGGCCGCCGTAGCGGAAACTGGCGACACTTCGCGCGCTAGCGGCAGGATCATCCCAGCCAGCACGCACACGTAGTAGACGGGCAAGATGCGCGCCGCCCGATTCCTCCAGAACGAGGCCGCGGACTGGCTAGGGCGGTACGACCACGCCAAGACCAGACCTGAGAGGACGAAAAAGAAGGACACCCCTGTATACCCAAGCCGTACGACCGGGATGTCATCCGGCCCGAAGGTGTGGTGCACGACCACGATGAGCGCTGCGGCTGCTCGCAGGCACGTCAACGTATGCAGGCGCAGCGAAGGTCGAACCTCGAGTTCGAGACCTTCAGTGCTGGTCATCGTCACCGCCGCGAGTCGCACGGAGGCTATCGGTCCTGAACGAACGCCCTGGTTTCGACTGACTCGCAGGGGGCAACCGGCGCCAGCCGATGGCCCCGGTTCTCAGCAGCCCTTTAGCTGACCAAGCGATCTGCCACCCAACGCGTCTGCGATCAGGTTCGACTCGCTCGCTCGCCCTGCCTGCCGCCGTCCGAATCTCGGCACCCCATCGATCTGCATCATCTGGCGAAGCGGTCAGCCGGCACGCCGGCCTAGGGCCCGGTAGGTCCACCCTGCGGCGACCCAGCGGTCGCGGTCCAGGGCGTTGCGCCCGTCCAGCATCCGCTTCTGCCCCACGATCTGCCCGAAGGACACCGGGTCCAAGTCCCGGTACTGCTGCCACTCGGTGAGAACCAGGACGGCGTCGGCGCGGTCGGCGGCCTCCTCGGGGGTGTCCACGGCATCAAGCTGCGGCCAGCTGCGGCGGATGTTGTCCCCGGCCGCCGGGTCGGTGACCCGAACCGCAGCGCCCTGCAGCTGCAACTGCGCGGCGACGTTCAGCGCGGGGGAGTCACGGATGTCGTCGCTGTTGGGCTTGAACGCCGCGCCCAGCACCGCCACGCGCTTGCCGACCAGCGACCCGTCGCAGACCTCGCGGGCCAGCTCGACCATCCGGATCCGGCGACGCATGTTGATGTTGTCGACCTCGCGCAGGAACGTCAGCGCCTGATCGGCACCCAGCTCCCCGGCGCGGGCCATGAACGCCCGGATGTCCTTGGGCAGGCAGCCGCCACCGAAGCCGAGACCGGCGTTGAGGAACTTGCGGCCGATCCGGTCGTCGTGACCGATCGCGTCGGCCAGCTGCTTCACGTCGGCGCCGGTGGCCTCGCAGAGCTCGGCCATGGCGTTGATGAAGGAGATCTTCGTGGCCAGGAAGGAGTTGGCCGCGGTCTTCACCATCTCCGCGGTCGCGTAGTCGGTGACCACCTGCGGGGTGCCCACCTCGACGATCGAGGCATAGACCTCGTCCAGCATCGCGCGCGCCGTCTCGCCGTCGGGGCCGGCCGGGAGGCCGTAGACCAGTCGGTCGGGGTGCAGCGTGTCCTGGACCGCGAAGCCCTCGCGGAGGAACTCCGGGTTCCAGGCGAGCATCGCCCCGGGCACCTTGTCAGCCACCAGTTCCGCCAGCCGGGCCGCCGTGCCCACCGGGACCGTCGACTTGCCGGCGACCAGGTCACCGGGCTTGAGCGCCGCCAGCAGTCCCTCGACGGCCGACTCGACGAACCGCAGGTCCGCGGCGTACTCCCCGCGCTTCTGCGGGGTGCCCACGCAGACGAAGTGGACGACGGCGTCGCCGGCATCGGCCATGTCAGTGCTGAACCGGAGGCGCCCCGAGGCCAGGGAGGTGCCCAGCAGCTCCTCGAAACCCGGCTCGTAGAACGGGGCCTTGGCCCGCTGCAGCGCGTCGATCTTCGGCTGGTCGACGTCGATGCCGACGACGTCGTGCCCGAGCTCGGCCATCGACGCGGCGTGTACCGCGCCGAGGTAGCCGCAACCGATGACCGAGATCTTCATGCGTGTGCCACTCCCCTACTGGCGGACACCGAACGCGCCCAGCCCCCGGCGAACCGTAGACAACGGACACGACCGGGCGCCAGCCGTGGTCACTCAAGAGCAGTCGACTGTTCACTCGTTGGAACCAAGACCATCGAGGTCACAAGCGTGCCGAGAGGGCGATCCCTCGGCGGAGTGACGTTACCCACCAGAACCCGACTCCCATGATCCCGTCGAGGTTACGGTCCCGGCCGGTGATCTAAAGGAGGCGGACATGAGCGACCGGGCACCCGGCGACGAGCCCTCCGCATCAGAACCAGCCCAGCCGGACGGCGCGATCGGCCACGTGCCGGAGCCCGCTCCCCGACGACGATGGGTGCGGCGCACGCTGACCAGCCTGGGCGTGCTGGCGCTGGTGCTCGCCGTGGTCATCGGCACCGGGCTGTGGTTCCTGAGCAACCGGTACGGCAGCAACATCGATCGGGTCGGCGACGTCTTCGCCGACCTCCAGGAGGGCTCGCGGCCCGCCGCGCCGTCGCCGACCGGCGAGGTGCGGGCCACCGAGGACCCGATCACCTTCCTGCTTGTGGGGTCGGACACCCGCGCCGAGCTAACGCCCGGCGAACTGCCCGACGCCCGATCCGACGCGATCATGCTGGCCCGCTTCGCTGGCGACCGAGAGCACGCGCAAGTCGTCTCCATCCCCCGCGACTCCTGGGTCGACATCCCCGGCTATGGCAAGAACAAGATCAATGCTGCCTACGCTCTGGGTGGCCCGACGCTGCTCATCCAGACGATCGAGCAGCTGACCGGCGTCCGGATCGACCACTACGCGGCGATCGACTTCGACGGCCTCATCCAGGTGACCGACGACCTCGGTGGCGTCGACGTCGTCGTCTCGAAGACGACGAGCAACGGGCCGTACACATTCACCGAAGGGCTCAACCACCTCGACGGCGACCAGGCCCGCTGGTACGTCGGCCAGCGCTATGACCTGCCCGGCGGCGACTTCGACCGAGTAAAGCGGCAACAGAACTACTTGCGGGCGATGTTCACCAAGCTGTTCAGCCAGGACGTCTTCACCTCACCGGGCAAGCTCGACTCGACGCTGCTGTCGGTCACGAACGCGGTGGCCGTCGACGACGCCCTCGGCAACGGTGACCTGCTGTCGCTGGCCTACTCGCTGCGCGACCTCACCCCGGGCGACGTCAAGTTCTTCACCGCACCGGTGTTGGGGCTCGGCACCGAGGGCGCGGCAAGCGTGGTCTACCTGGACCAGGTCGCCGGCGAGCGCATGTGGGGGTTTCTGCAGACGGACTCACTGGGACACAACGCCGAGGAGTTCAGCGATGAGGCGCTGCCCGAAGCCGTCCGCTGACATCTGACGGCGGTGAGCATCAGCATCCGGCTTCCAGTGGAGGCAGCCACCCGGGGACGGTGAGACACGCGCATCAACCGCAGAGGACCAGACGACACAAGCCCAGGATCCTGGGGCTCTTGCCAACCAGGGCCATCTTGAGTCCGCCTTCCTCATCGAGAAGCGCGGTCAGGCAGTGACACTGGCGAGTTTCGCCCTGGCCAGTACCACTGCCCGGACTCCGAGGCCCCGAAGCGGCGGGCGTTCCGGCGAGCCACCCTCTTGAAGCCGGAGGCGGCAGCGCAGCGCAGCGCAGCGCACCAGTGAGCGACTCAACGCCTGCGAACCGAACGACAGGATGCGCCACCCACCCGACAGGACCGTCACGCACCGCGCGGTTCGGCGGGCGGTCCCGTGACGACACGCCTTTGCGATGCCGTTCTTCACTGAGGTCCACATAGATGTGGTAAGCAACATGCCATCCACCGCCGTCTTCACGGGTGTCCCCACCCATGGACAGGGACAGAATCCCACTCCCCTCCCGGCCAACCGGAGTGCACGACAAGGACGACGTGCGATTCTCCCGGCGCAGTAGCCGAGCCTCCGGAAGCCCTTGACAGCCGACTCAGTCAGGCGAGGCACGAGTCGAACCGGTAAGGAGATCGCTGCATGCTTTCAAGACACCAGCATCTCGCCTCGTCCGGGCAGATGCCGTCAAACGCAGAAAGACCCGCCAAGGTGACAGTCGTGGTATACCTCCCCGCCTCCTACACGGGCAGCGGATTCGCGGAGTCCTGCCTCCAGATAATCACCCAATTCAGACACAGTGATATTCGTGTGATTCTAGTGGTCGCCCGCTTACGCAAGCCTGTCGATCCGAACATCGAGGTAGTGCAGGCCCTACCATTCGTATTCCGCCACACTCCGTGGAAGTTCACCTTCGGTCGGCAGAGATACATGGGGCGCGCGTTGCGCAGAACCCTCAAGAAGCAAGACCCCGTCAAGACGATCGTCTACTTCTGGCCCAGCCCTGAGATCACGCTCGTGGAGGACGTCAGGCGCAGTGGGTTTATCGCCGTCCGCGAGATGATCAACAGCCCGATGGAAACTGCCCGGCTCATTCTAGAGCGGGCCTACCACGCTCAAGGGCTCACACCGACACGGATCATCGACGAGGAGCGCGCCGCACAGGAAACTGCGGAGCTGAAGTCCTACGACCGCATCTTCGCTTCTAATCCGGAGGTTGAGGCGACACTGAGCCAGCTCGGGATTCAACGGGACCGCATCATGCCGACCACTTTCGGATGGTCGCCGCAGCGCCTTCGCCCGCCCCAAGCGGAGGCTCCGCCGACGACCACCGGCGAGGAGCCCACCACTCGACCGCTGAGGGTGCTGTTTCTAGGACTACTAACGGTCCGAAAGGGACTGCCGCAACTTCTAGCCGCCTGGGAGGCGGCAGGAATTGACGGTGAGCTGATTCTTGCTGGCGCGGCTGAACCAGCCCTCGCGAATGCGCTTGCCAAGGCATCGCGAACAGGCAGCATCAAGTGCGTCGGCCCCGTTAGCAACCCATCGAAGTTGTACGAGTCGAGCGACGTCTTCGTCCTACCCACACTGGAGGAAGGAGGCCCTCAGGTAACATACGAAGCAGCGGCCTTCGGCCTTCCTATCGTCACGACACCGATGGGAGCTGCGCGCCTTGTAGTTGACGGTCGGTCGGGTCTCATTGTTCCGCCATTCGACGTCGAACGACTGACTACCGCTCTGCAACTCGTGGCCTCAGAACCCAGCCTACGCCAGGCCATGGGAGTGGAGGCACAGAGGATGTCTGCCGACTTCACCTACGAATCCGTGGGGGCTGGGCGCGCCGGACTTCTCTTGAGCGCATTAGACCGGGGCCATTTTTAGATCGCTCGGCCCATCGCCCCCAGAGTCCTGAGGGTCCACTGCCACCAGTCTGGTCATCTCCCCACGTCGGCCGAGCCTTCTCACCACCCGAACCGACCTTGTGACTCCCGAAGTACAAGGATGCCCTGGCAGACAAGGCCCACGATCGGGGGCGAGCCATTCTTTCAAGGGGGCGCTTTCTAGGATGAGTCGCTGGCGGAATCAGCCATGCGTTCGACCGGAGGTACCACAGTGCCCGCCGCGGCTCGACGTAGCTAGACTCACGCGACCTGACAAAGCGGGAAGGAGCGTCTGTCACGAGTCGAACATCCAGGTTCCTGCCCAGCCTCCTCACGCTCACCGCCTGTTCTGTCATAACCGCATGCTCTGTCGCATCGACTACCCCAACCCAACCGTCGATGACTCGAGTCGTCGCAGGCGACACACCGCCTTCAGCCACCCATGGTTTTCCAGGGCCTGGGACAACTGGTGTTCCAGAGGGCGTGGAGCTGGAGCCAGCCGGCGACCTTGTCGTTAATCAAGCAGGCCGAGTCATAGAGGGGCTAGACGTAGACGGGTGCATCGTCGTCAACGCGTCCGACGTGGTCATAAGGAACACCCGGATCAAATGTACAGATCCCAGAGTGGACCGCGTCGTAACCGGGCGGGGAGACAGTAGCGGCCTGACGATTGTGGACTCCGAGATCGACGGAGGTGGAGTTGTTCCGATCGGAATCGATCTCAGTGGCGTGACCATCACGCGCGTCGAAGTGCGCGGCGTTAATGACGGCGTGCGATTGAGTGACGACGTCGTGCTGCAGGACAGTTGGGTACACGCCTTGGTCAGGCAAGGCGACGGGCATCCGGACGCCGTACAAGGAATCTCAGCACACAATGTTCTCATCCGAAACAACAACCTCGACCCGAGGAGCCGAGATGGCGACGACCTCGGGAATGCGGCGATTCAACTCGGCAGCGAAGCGCGAACGAACAGTTCGAGCGACATCATGATTCAAGGCAATCTCCTCGATGGGGGCAATTACTCCGTCAATATTCGGGGGGACATTGAGGCGGACGATATTGCACTGGACAACAACATCTTCGGAGTAGCGAGCCGCTACGGCCCCATAATCGCACCCGAATCAATTGCGGTATACGAGAACAACGTGCACGTCCATTCTGGACAGACCGTTATGGTGGATCGACCATGAGGAGTAGTGATGGCGCCACAACGTGGGAGCGACATTCTTTTGATCACGCATGCCCGAGCTTCTTATACACGCCTTTCCCTGCCGCGGCTCCTTGAGACCTGCCCTGAGGACAGCCGGGTATGGGTGTGGCACAACGGCCAGGATCGAGACGTTCTCGATGTGATCGACGATCATCGTAGTCACCCCCGCTTTTACCGCTTTCACCACGCACTGGAGAACGTCGGACTCCGGCCGGCGATCAATTGGTTGTGGACGGAAGCAGAAGGAACGTTCGTATCGAAGGTCGACGACGACTCTCTCATGCA
Organism: Modestobacter sp. VKM Ac-2979; assembly: GCF_026967995.1. Taxonomy (NCBI): domain Bacteria; kingdom Bacillati; phylum Actinomycetota; class Actinomycetes; order Geodermatophilales; family Geodermatophilaceae; genus Modestobacter; species Modestobacter sp. VKM Ac-2979. The sequence continues at coordinate 261,600 of NZ_JAPVBO010000006.1, read as the reverse complement.
GCACGGTTGGATAGAGGCCCTTTCGGAGGCGCTCCTGAAGTCCGATAGTTTCGGCGTACTGGGCGCCTGGCGGTTCGAACCCGAGGACTGGAACGAGGAACTGGCCTCCCGAAAGATTGTCACGCATCACGGTGTGACGCTCCTGCGGAATCACTGGGTTCAAGGAAGTGGGCACCTTTTTCGTCGACGACTAGTTGACGAGTTCGGCACTCTCAAGTCCAAGCAGAGCTTCCCAGGCTGGTGTCTAGAGGTTGCTCGGCATGGCTATGTCAACGGCTGGCCACTGCCCGTCATGCGGGAAGAGCACCTCGACGATCCGCGCCACCCCCTCACTGCCTTTAAGAACGAGGCGGCGTACCAAGCCGCTAGGCCATTGTCAGCACTTCAGTCCGGGGCAGCGACGCTAGACGACTGGCTCAACCGAACACGCGAGGATGCCGTCGAAGTACAATCCGCTTCACTCGACCTTCGTCAGTACTTCGGGTGGCGCCCCCGGCTCCGACATGCCCGTCGCAGGGTTCGGCGGGTCGTCTCGCGGCGAAATTACGGCCACTGAGCCAGCGACCTGCGGTTCTCAACGCAGGCGCGCGTATGCCACACTGACCATCGCTTTGCTGCAGGAAGGCCAACGTAGATCCGCGGTTTCTCCGTCGCTGATACGGTCTTCCTCCACGTTCTCATCGCGCAGGACAAGCAGGTAGCCGGTTCACCGTCCAGCCACTGCTCAGCGTTGCGTCGCACGGGCCACGTCCGCCTCTTCGCAAGCCGCTCCGCCCCCTTGCTCGATCTTGGCGACCGTGTCGGCGGCCACCGGCGCCAGGCGGCGGCAGCCACTTCCATCCTCGGTAATGCTCGGCCCAGAATCCACGACTCGGCGCGGCACACAGAGCAACCTGGACGGTCGCCGCCCTGCCTCTCACGCATCGCCGGCGCTGGCGATCCCGTCAGGTCGGGAGTTTGCTGGGACCCCTCAGAAGTCCCTGGCCTTGTCTGAGGTCGCAACCTCACGAACCAGAGGCCGCGCGTGTCCGGGCGCCCTCAGATAGCTCACCGCATCGTGGGCCACCGCCCGCGAAGCACAAGGCGACCAGTCCCTGTCCGATTGAGCAGGAAGCGCCCATCACGGCAACACCCTAACCGCCGATTGCGCGCTCAGTCAGGAGCGTCAGGGGGACTACGAGGGTCTCCGGATCGATTGCGCACGCTCGTCCGCACCCGAGCTTCGTCCCGCAACTATCCCGCAGCTGTACCAGCCTCCAACAGGGGCGGTGAGTCCACCCGTCCGGGAGGGAGAGCTAGGCCTGCGGCTTCCATGACTGGCAAGCTGACACGGTAGAACAGACTTAGACCGTTGCAGTAACGGCCCTGAGGACGCCTCGTCCACTGATTCAGCGTGCGCGACCACCTACCGTCCGGAGGCGATGGAGTGCTGGCAACGAGCCATCCGACCTGCAGACGTGCGGTTTGTTGCAGCGACAAGCGCATCGAAGGACTGCCATCATGACGCCAGACCGAGGAGCGCATGTAGTTCGCGCGGGCAGTATTCAACGCGAACAACCACACGGCTGGGATCTTCTCCGCATCCTCGCTGCGTCCATCGTGGTTCTCAGTCACAGCTACTTGCTGCAGACCGGGAGTGAACCTTCACCTCTCGTCTATGCCGACCGACCCTTCAACTGGGGTCGCCTAGGCGTCTTCATCTTCTTCGTGATCAGCGGCTACCTGATCTGCGGGAGTTGGCTCAGCAGGCCCAACCTGAGCCTGTTCGCGAGGAAGCGCTTCCGTCGCATCTACCCTGCCCTCGCCCTGATGGTTCTCCTCACCGCCTTTCTTGTAGGACCCCTCGTCACCACCTCTTCCAACTACTTCGGCGAGAGCGGCACGTGGGTCTTCACCGTACGGAACTTGCTCCTCTTTCCATATGAGTACACGTTGCCCGGCGTCTTTGACGGACAGGTTGTCAACGGCGTCTTATGGACGTTGGGCGTCGAAGTTGCAGCCTATGCTTTGATTGCGCTGCTGGGCTTCACTGGGGCCCTCCGGCCTGCAGTCTTGCTCGCATTGACTCTCCTATTCTCCCTTGCAGGTTGGTTCTGGATCTACGACCACGCACCCGACTGGTACGACCCCCTGGGCATCAGACTGGGACTCGTCGCGTTCTTCACCGCTGGCGCATGGGCTCGCATCGCTGACTTTGGTGTCAGTTGGCGCGCCGCTGCCGCCGGCGCTGTTCTACTGGCCGTGCCAATGCTCGCCGACCTGCCCTTGTCTATCGTGGCAGTGCCTGCGATAACGGTCATCGTCCTCTACCTGGGCACTCGACCCGCACGGTGGGCAAGCAAGTTCGTGCGGCTCGGTGACCCTTCCTACGGCATCTACGTATATGGCTATGTGATACAGCAGCTGCTGACCCATGCCTTCATCGATCAAGGGCATCCCCTCATGCTGTTTGGGCTCTCACTGATCCTCTCGATGGCAGCGGGCTACGCCTCATGGCATCTCTGGGAGAGGCGCTTTGTGAAGACCTCTCGAGCCGTCCCCCGAGACAGCGTGCCGTGAATCGACGACGTCCATGAGCCAGGATCGCACTGACCCGGCCTAGGCCCTGCCCGGTACGCGACGAAGTCGTGGTTCAACCACCTCGGCAACAGACCAGACGGCCGCAGGCTGCGCCAGTTCAAGAGGGTTCCCCGGCCAAGTCCCTCGTCAGGAGACATATCATGCAACGCTTCATCAAGTCCCTAGCGGACCCACGTACCTGGTTAAAGATCCTCCGGGTCCTACACTTCTACTACTACAGCAACGTCTCCCAGGTTCCGAAGATGGATCTGGGCAGACGTGTGTCGATGGCGCCGAATGTATCAATCAGGAACGGCGAACGCATTAGTATCGGAGAAGGTAGCCACATAGGCGAGAGGAGCCTGCTGTGGGCGGGTGATTATCGGGGGCAGATCACCATCGGAGCCAAGGCTCTATTTGGGCCTGGCGTGATGGTTACCGCATCCAACTACGAGATCCCCGCTGGGCAACCTGTCATGAACCAACCCAAGGTGGAGGGATCGATCACTATAGGCGCCAATGTCTGGCTTGGCGCCTACGTTGTCGTGACAGCGGGAGTAACCATCGGGGACGGTGCAGTTGTGGCGGCCGGAGCAGTCGTGACGAAGGACCTACCGGTTGACTGTATTGCAGCCGGAGTACCGGCCAAGGTCATCGGGTGGCGAGAGAAGGCTGCCGGTTGAGTCTCTGAACGGACCCAACCACGCTCAATCCAGCAAGAACGGCGGCGGCTCCGGCTGTTCCTTGATCGACCAGCCGACAGCCTGGTCGACAAGTTGGCTTGAGAGCCCGCTGATCGGGGTGACGACGGCTAAGTTTCGACGACTCAGCTCTGCTGCGATCTGCTCCTGGTGATCATCGACGTGTTCACCGAAGGACGGATCCCGCGGTACCAAGATCGGCCGCTTCCCACACTCCAGCGCTGTGACGGCCGATCCGGTGCCAGCGTGACTTATGACGACATCAGCGGAGCGGATTTCACTTCGGAGTTGGCCAGCGGTCACGGAAGATGCGGCGAGGATTGACAGATCTTCCACGTCGGTTGATCCCGTCTGCCAGAATACCGTCCAGTCCGGCCGCGAGACGGCCAGGACCGCATCGACAAGTCGGCGGAAGCCATACTCCCGCGAAGTACCAACCGTCACGACCACACGCGCCACCCGCCGATCCTGCTGTGCTGGCGCAACGGGGGTGAACTGGTCGAAGACCGAACCTCGGTAGTTCCACCTCCGATTGGCGAGCGCCGGGTATTGCGTGTATGTGCGCACCCGGCGCACATGAGCTAGGAGCCGACCTGAAAGGCTAGGCGCGCTGACCCGCGTCGCACTCTCGATGTAGTGGCAAGGAATGCCACGTCTCGCGGCCACGGGCAAGACCGCCAAGGCGAGACTTGAGCCAGTGCTGATGACATAGTCCGGCCGAACCTCGTCCAGCACCTGCCGAGCGTCTAGCGCGTTCCGCGCCATCCCTTTCACGTCTTTCGGCGGTGAGTGAGGAAACCAATAGACTTGCTCCTCCTCAAGGAGGGAGCGCGATTGAGAGCTGTCGTTGGTGATCCACACGTTGTCATGGCCGACAGTGAACCGCGGCAGGAGTGTCTTCATCTGTTGCAGGTGACCACCATCGTTGGCCACGAGGAGACGCTTCACTTAGCAGCACCAGCGATCATGTCCTCGACCAGCGCTCTGATTTGCTGCCGGAAGACGTCAGGCGACCACTTTGCCGCATGAGAGATGATCGCTTCCTTGTCCCACCGACTTGCTTCCAGGCGTTCGATGCCCTGACTCAATGCGGACGCGGAGGCTTGCGGCACTAGAACCGTAGAGACGTCGTGGCTCGTCTCGAGATAGCCGCCCGCGGCGAGGACTACAGCGGGCGTCCCGAAGGCATATGCCTCAACGGGCGTCAGCCCGAAGTCCTCGTCTCCGACGGCAACTAGCGCACGACTGTTTGCGTACAGCCACCGCAACTCCGCGTCCGTGACTCCACTGAGATGCACGACATTGGGCGTCTCCGGCCGCTCGCCGCCCACTTGGACGAGAACCCTGGTGGTCCCCTTGAAGGCTTCGGATATGACCTTCGAACGCTTATAGCCCCGAGTGCGGCTGATGGTCAAGTAGAAGCCGGGGGCAAGTCCCGGAAGAGGGTCCCTTTCCGCGGTCGGGTCGAGACCGCGGGGAGGATGGATGACTGTCGCGTCTCTCCCATAGGTAGCTGACATTCGTTCAGCGACGTTACGAGAGTTTGCAACAAACCGATCACCTGACCCCATAGCCGCACGATCCCATCTCTTCAACGGACCGAGGGATCTGCGCATGATGAGCTTCTGCAGGCGTGGGGCGGTGGAGAAGTAGGCGTCCGGCTGGTACAGCCATCGAGCCGGGTTGTGACAGTAGACGATCTTCGAGCCCGTTGTCCGAATGGCGTGGCTCCAGCCCGACGTCGAGCAGATGACGATGTCAGCGTCAAGCACGCCGAGCGAGCGCCACGCGTACGGGAGCAGGGGGAAAGCCAGGCGTGGGTCCGCTCGGACGGCTGGTACGTGATTCATGATCGAAGTCACAACGGTGCGGTCACGAAAGTCGTCGTACGTACGATCCGGGCTATAGAGAGCTGTATATATCTTCGCCTCAGGGAAAGCCTTGCTCAGCTCCACGGTCACACGTTCGGCGCCGCCTCGTTGCGTTAAGTAGTCATGGGCTATGGCGACCCTCATGTGGCCCCTATCGGCTGACTCGCGTAGCGCCACCGATCCATCGCCGACGGCACAGGCTATCCTCACAGTTCGCCACGTCGCATTCAAGCCCGGAGGCTCAGATCTTGCGTCCAAGCGCGCACTTCGTCCCGTCGAGTCGCTACAGTCGTCGGAGCAGCGATGAGGTTGAGCTATCGCGGACCGAAGGCGACGCTTCGTCAGGATCTGAACGACGAATCTCCGCGTCTCGTCATCGCACGCCTGCCGACGTCAGCAAGAAGACTGGCGGATTCGCGATCACACTTGCGATCTACTGCACGCTGTTGGTACTCCCATCAGAACTGGTGATCGTCGGACCACTGCGCTCGAACGGTTCTCCGGTTCGACTGCTCGGGCTTGCCGGCGCGATCATGCTACTTCTAGCCTTTATGCGCTGGGGAGCTCGAGTCGCTTTCCGGCAGGTTTCCTACCTCATAGTCGGATATCTGGCTCTGGCCTTCTTGATATGGGGTATAGCGAACCGGCACGGTCTAGGTCCCGACGAGGTTGCCGATCTAGATCGGCAACTGTTGTTGACAGTATCTGCTACCGGCGCTGCGTTGTTGGCGTCAGCGACTGCCCTCTCTCTCAGACGGGTCCACCTTCTAGCCGGTGCGCTCGTTGCAGGCGGGGTGGTGACCAGCGTGGTCGGGCTACTCCAGGCGATCGGTGCCATAGAGGCTTGGGCGGACGTCGTCTCACTCCCCTTCACGACTACTGTGGTCTCCTCTGGAGGAATTGGCTCGAGGGGTGATCTTCCGAGGGTTTCAGGAACTGCGGCTCATCCAATTGAATTCGCCGTCTCCATCGCGCTTCTCATCCCGTTGGCGATCCACCTGGCCACCCAAGCCACCACAAGACTGGGTCGACGTGCAGCTTGGACTGCCCTCTTGATCCTGCTGGTGGCCTTCCCATTCGGCGTGTCACGAGCGGGCATGGTCGCATTGGTGGTGGGACTGCTTGTGTACGCAGTATTCCTCACCGCGCAGCAACGATTCAGGCTCCTGATCGCAGGTATCGCTGCGATGGCGAGCGCCTACGTATTTGCGCCCGCAGTGGTTGGCACGCTCATTGACACCGTGACCGGATCCACTGAGGACGGGAGCGTCCAAGCACGACTGAATGACTATCCGGTGGCGGTGGCACGAGTTGCCCTCTCGCCGTGGCTGGGTGGTGCACCCGTCAATGAGAATCTCAGACTCAATGTGTTGGACAATCAGTGGCTGCTGACCTTGGTGACGTCGGGGATACTCGGAGTCGTCTCTCTGGTCATACTGTGGGGCGGAGGTGCTACCTGGGCCGCCAGGACGGCACTATCCGCGCAGAGTGGTTCGATGAACAGGAGCTTTAACGGTGCGCTGGCGGCAACCTTGGTGGCAGCAGCCGTTTCCGCCGGCACGTTCGACTATTTGGCCTTTCAGCAGGTTACGTTTCTGACGTTTCTACTGCTCGGCCTGGTGGGGTCCTATCGGCGGCAAGAGTTCGCGCGTATCGGACTGCGATCCGCAGCTAGCCGCTGAACTCACGCTGATGGGACTGCGGATGAGCCCCGCCTCGTCGAGGCCTCAGACGCCCCCATCTGCAGGGCGGCCCGTTGGCACAGTCCGGCGCGCTGGCTGACGCACGCGAACGCTCGTACGCACATTCGCATCCGGCGCGGTCGTATGCGGTAGCTCATCGCGACGGCATGTGCCTCGGCGGGCAGGGCAGGGCACAGACGGCCTGCCGCGCGCACGGCTGAGACGGCGAATCGCCTGGAGTTCGCGAACTATTACGCCCTGCAGCCTGCATCATCGGGGAAACTGCAACGCACGACGGGTCTCGGTACCCAGTCACCGAAGACGGTTGGGAATCCGCCCGATACGGTCGGCGCCGGGCCTGGATTGCGTTCGGGTCACAAGTCGCGAAGCCGTTGGTGACTGCGGGAGTGACGCACGGACAGCTGCCGACAACCGCCGCGGCGAGGTGGCCACAGTGGAGTTGCTAGCCTCGCCCGTCATCCTGGCCAGTATCAGTGTGCGCAGGCTTCGCGCACGCGAAGTGATTTCCCTACCGGATACATACTTAACCCAACAGGAGATCAAGACCCTGCCGGTCGACCGGCTACCTGCACTGCCGATCCATGTGATCCGGTGTCGCCTTCCTGCGCTTCGGCAGCGGGTACATCGTCGGTGATCGCGAAGTCACGATGGCGGCCGCGAGCCCGGCGAGCCTCTATGAGGCTGTCCACCAGAACGCTGAGCAGTGCTGCGCTCAGGATGCCGGCAAGCACAACGCCAAGGACCATGCGCAAGCGGTCGGGGTAGTCGATCACCACGGGCGTCTGCTGTCGGGTCTGCACGGCCGTGTAGATCTGATTCGCAGGTGCCCCAGCCGAACGTTGCATCTCCGCGAGTATGACGGGGCCCTGCTCGATTGCGGCCACAAGTGCTGCAGTCGTGCCCTCGGGAGAGTCTCCTGTCGCGACGACCGTGAAGTAGGGCTCAGGCCTCACGTCATTCGCCTGTACCGCGAGGGTGGCTTCGGCCGCGTCGCCCGCGAGTGCGATACCGCCAGTGTTGATCTGATCTGCCAACAAGCTGGCAAGGACGGTGGTGGCTTGAGTGCCGAAGGGGTTTCCCAGGCTGGATTCGCCAGAGTCAGCGGCGGCTCGCTCTGCAAGCAGAGTGGGGCTAGGCAGCACGACCAGCGTCGTGGACGCGGTGTAGGACGGCTCTGCGGCCTTCCACAGTCCGGTCGCCGCTACCGCAGTCAGCGCCAAGACCACGAGGGAGACGTACCAGCGCCGGACGACGGCTCGGAGTACGGCAGAGATATCCATACCGCTCATCTTCACCCATCATCTTCCTGGCGACCGCCGCCTTGAGCCATGGCGACCAACCTGTGTCTCAGGACACAGCCTGACGTCAGTCGTCATGGCAAGCTGACCGCGTGAGCCTCGCAGCAAGCCGCCCTACCGCGTCCGTGATCATCCCGGCTCACAACGAAGCCCTCGTCATCTCGAGTTGCCTTGGCACACTCCTGGCGCACAGCCACGCGGACGAGTTCGAGGTGATCGTGGTGGCGAACGGCTGCGATGACGGCACTGCGGACGTCGTACGATCTCTACACCCCAGCGTCATCTGTTTGGAAATAGCCGAGCGAAGCAAGGTCGCCGCAATAAATCGGGGACATGCGGCGGCTACCACACACCCAACGATCTTCTTGGACGCAGACGTACAGCTTTCGGCGGAGGCCGCCAGGTCGTTGGTATTGCTCCTCGACAGCGTGCAGCCGCGTGTGGGGGCCCCGCGCTTAGCGCTCGATCTGTCGCAATGCTCATGGGTGGTGCGGACCTATTACGAGTTTTGGCGGGGCTTACCGGCAGTGAATCACTCATACGTCGGATCGGGGGTGTATGCGTTGAACTCGGCTGCTGCCAAGCGAGTCCTGCCCATGCCGTCCGTCGTCAATGACGATGAGTTTGTCCGCCGATCGTTCACGCCCGACGAGACACTGATGACGGCCCACTCCTTCACCATCCACCCTGCCCGGAATCTGCCCGCGTTGATTCGGCGAGGCGTCAGGACGCAGCGCGGAAGTCGGCAGCTCGAGCGGGTCGCGCCCAGAACAGCATCCCGACTGTCGTCGAACCGGACCAGACAATACTTGACGGCTTCTGCCAAGAACCCGAAGCAATGGCCCGGGATTGTGTCTTTCCTCTTCGTTGGATTACTTGTTCGAATCCTCTCTGCACGACAGCCTGACCAGTCGTGGGAGTGGGGTCGAGACGCCACCTCGAGAGAAGGACGCGTCCGTTGACCCAGCCTGATGTGAGCATCTTAATCGTGGCCTATAATGCTGCGGAATCATTGTCGGACTGCCTGGAGTCCCTGGCAGGGAGCGGCAAGCCGGTCTCCTCCTCCGAGATCATCGTTGTAGACAACGCCTCTGAGCCGTCTCTGGTCGGATTGATTGAGAGGTACGTAGGCCGCAGTCAGGTGATCCGACTCGACGAGAACATCGGTTTCGGCCGAGCATGCAATCTCGCAGCCTCTCGGTCGACCGGTCGGAACATCCTCCTCTTGAACCCCGACACGATCGCGCATTCCGGCGCCATTGACACTTTGCTGACCGCTGTGAGGGAAGTCGAGAACGCCGGGATGGTGGGTGGACGAACGGTGACCCCCTCAGGTGACCATGACCCGCGCTCCTGTTGGGGCGAGCCCACAATGTGGAGCCAACTGTGCTTTGCGACCGGCCTCAGCCGGCTCCTCAAGGGGAATTCTGTCTTCGACCCCGAGTCGCTGGGTGACTGGAAGCGGGACACCGTTCGAGACGTCCCAGTGGTGACCGGCTGCTTGGCGCTCGTTCCACGAAACGCCTGGAGCGCCGTTGGCGGCTTCGATATGGACTACTTCATGTACGGGGAGGACGCGGATCTCTCAAAGCGGCTGCGGCGCTCAGGTCTTCGTGTCTGGATTGAGCCGGGCTCAGTGGTGACTCACGTCGTGGGCGCCAGTTCCCCCAACTCTGGGGCCAAGACAACACTTCTCCTCGCCGGTCGCGTCACCTACCTTCGCAAGAACTTTTCCGTGAAGGAGTTCCACGTCGCACGAATGCTCCTAACAGTCGGCGTAGCGTGGCGTGCACTGGGCGCTGGGCTGTTACGCCGACGAGATGCCGGGTGGCTGGTCGCCTGGCGACAGAGGCGCCAATGGCTCAACGGATACCCACCTTATAACGGAGTCGATCAATCTGTGCCGCATTTCTGACTGCGTCCCCTCACTACAGTGCGGCCAGCAGCAGCGCAGTGCTCCCCGAACTGGTGGATTCACGGCTTCCGAAGCGCGCTTGCACAGCTGGTCACCGGGACGTCGAGGGACCCGTCCAGCCAGTCATGTAGACGGCCTCGCTAGACGGCATTACGCCGACAAGATTGACATACACCAACGCCACGCGAATGGCCCAGGCATCTTCCCTGGCTTGGTCGGACGCACCTAGCCGCAGCCGTCCGACCAGCCGCGGATGTTTGACATCGCCTGCTGTGGGAGAGCGTCCCGATTGGGTCCGCACCGCCTCAGCCTCCGACGCGCAAGGACCGCCGGGTGACCAGCTGGCGCTCCGATCGTCCCGCCGGCTTGTCGGGCATGAGCCCCACGGACGGTTGCTGCAGGCGCGCCAACACCCACCAGGCGGGCTCACCTCAATTAGTCGTCACTCGTCAGTGGCGGGGTTGCAGAAGATCGTCACGAGGCCAGTGGGCCGGCGTACAACATCCGGAGTCTAGTTTGTCCTGTCCCCGGCGTCCGGGTGACCAGCTGTGCATCGGTGCGGGCGCGCTTCGGGTGGAGTGTTCATTCGTACCGGCGGCACATCTGACCGGGCCGACCCGGGTGCATCACTGCTAACAGTCAGACCTCTAGCCCCAACCGTCGCATCATGCGCACGCGCAGTCGCCCAGCATGCGACACTCGGGACAAAGCTTCTGCTGCTCGCCAGCCAATCGCCAGAGGGACGACTGAGACCCATCGGCCTCATGAATAGCGCGCTGATCCATACGCGTCTGGGCAGATCCCGTCGGTGCATGGTCAATTGAGCAGCTCATGATCTTCAACAGGGGCACCACCAAGCACTCGGTCGAGACCCTTGGAGTCCATCGTCCGCACTGGTAGGGAGTAATTGTGAGAAGGCACGCGAGTCGCATGTTGGCTGCCGTCGTTCTTGCACTTTTGGTCACCACTGTCTCAACCGCCCCATCGGCAGACGGAACCACGACAGGGTACAGAGTTGAGCATTTGGGGCGGGAAGTAAACAATCAACTGCTTCCCGCTGGACCCATTGAGCTTCGCGTTTCGTCGGAAGATCCATTCGACGCAGTTGCCTTGAGCATCAAGGGCAAGCTCATCGGTAGTGCTAGCGCAGCCAGCGCAACGTCGTCCGATGTGCAAGCAGACCTCTCCGGCTATGCCGGCGGCCAACGACTGATAGTCACGTTCAGTGACGATCACAGCTCATGGGCCGTTCGCCGGTGGATCCGCCTCACTCCGCCACCTATACCGTCGCAAGAAGCGGCTCCCGTCACGACAGCACCCTCTTCGTCGCCCGACACCCTGGTGAATCCCCCGCAATCGAGTGAAACCACCGATGCTGGCGGGCCTCAAGAGACGTCCGCTTCGGCTCCTGCACCTACCGATGCCCCAGATGAGCCAGCGAATGCCGAAAGCACCACCTCACCGGCCGGCGACGCGAACGAGTCGCCTTCGCTTTCCAGCCCTTCATCGACCCCACCGAGTGGGAACAACACCGGTCCGCGCTCGGGCGCCGTACTGCATCCGAGCGGCCCCCTCGTGTTGAGCACTCCCGGCCAAGTGGTCAGCAACCTCGATGTGGATGGGTGCGTCACTGTCCTGGCAAGTGATGTCACCATTCGGGACGTACGCATCAGATGTGCCGATGCGGCAAGTAATCGTGCGGTCTTCGTGGCTAATGACGTCCGGAATCTCCTTATCGAGGACACAGAGATCGACGGGCTGGGATCCACGCACATAGGCATCGGCTGGAGCAACTACACCCTGCGCCGGGTAAACATTCACGGCACGTGTGATGGAGCTCGCATATCAACGAACATCCAGATCAGCAACAGCTGGATCCACGACCTCGTCCGAATGGACGGTCTGCACTGCGATGCACTCCAGACCACTGAGGGCTCCGAGATCTCCGTCCACAACAATCTGCTGGATCCCCGCAACACGCTGGGCACAGACCTAAATAACTCAGCAGTGATGCTCGGAACCGAGACGGGCACTCGTAGGCTGGAAAACGCCGTCTTCTCCGACAATTGGCTGAGCGGCGGGAACTTCTCCGTGAATGTTCGCAAGGACGCGAATCTTACTAACGTCGCGTTTCGCCGGAACATTTACATGGGTTCCGCACGCTATGGCCCGGCGATCGCTCCCGCGGCCGTGACCTTCGAGGACAACGTGATGCTGGACGGCGCACTCTGGAAGATCGTTCCGCCCTGGTGAGAGTCACACGGCGATGTGGTTTCGGTCCGGCACTGCCCCGGCGTGACGTTCACCGCACCTGACGCCCGAAGCAGTCCACAGAGCTAGGCTGAACGCCCTGCCCGCACCGGAGCCGTCCACGCGTGCTCACGGAAGTACTGGGGGTCTCCTGGTGACTCGCTGTGTTGTCTTCACCTTGTCCACCGAGACTTTCGATGACCTGGTCCGCCGTGAGTTCTGTCGCCCTCCCGATCAGGGACTTCTCGCCTTGGCCAGAAGTCCTGACGTTGACGTCCTTTACGTAGTCGATCCATGGCGCTCCGTGATCTCTGAACTGGCCCGCCGCCGCTGGCCGCGCCGAAGAAGCCGGGTTGACCTCAGCGGGCGTCAGATCGTGCGCATTCGACCGCTGCGCCTGCGGTTCTCGGATCCCACGAATCTGCGAGCTTCCGAGCGTTGTTATCGCCGCCTCGACCGACTGCTGCGCCGGCTTGCCAGCGAAAGCAAGACCGAGATGACGTCCCTGGTCTCCTACCACCCGCTGGTGGGGGGCCACTGCGGTCACAGCTGGGCAGATGCACGGGTGTTCGTTGCTAGAGACGACTGGGCAGCGGCGCCTCGCAAGCGCCCCTACTGGCCATTATATCGAGACGCGTATGGACGCATAGCGCGCCAATGCACCGCGGTGTTCGCGGTGAGCGCTGAGCTGGCTGAGCGGGTCGCTCCGGGAGCTGGGCAGACCCTTCCGAACGGCGTCGACGATCTCCTGTGGAGCAACGACCTGAGCGACACCAACCCGATGAGTGTCGAACGGTATGCCGTCTACTCGGGATCGATCGAAGCCCGCCTGGACCTCGACCTCGTTGATCGCATCCTGACTGTCATCCCGGACCTGGTCCTTGCTGGACCCGTCATGACAGCGGAACTGCGCGCCGAGCTCCTCCGGCGCCCCGGCGTACACCTAACCGGCCACCTGGACCAACGGACACTGGCTGCAGTCACTCGTGGAGCCGCCGTTGGCGTCGTACCTCACCGGGTGACATCGATGACTGCGGCCATGTCACCCCTGAAGATGTTCGAGTACTTGGCAGCCGGGATTCCGGTTGTCGCCACTGACTTGCCCGGCATACGCGAAGCCCGGCATCTCAGCGACCGAGTATGGCTGTGCCAAGAGGCCGGTCAATGGGACGAGGCCTTGCGGTCCGCCCTCCTAGCCGGATCAGCCAGTGTCGCGGAACGGCGCCGAGTACTTGACGAGGTCTCATGGCGGCGCCGACTGAGCCCGCTAGTAGAAGCAGCCACGAATGGCCCGGCCTAGTGACGAACGAGTTCCCCCCTTTGCAGGCCCGCCAGGGGCCCAGGGACGCTGCCGTTGACGTTCCCGTCGGGATGGCAGCGGAGGCAGGACTGGACTCCGCTCCGGAATTCATGGAAGTTCCCCCTAGTCCATCCATCGGGCTGAGCCAGAAGATGCGCCGTGGCGTCATGTGGACCGCGGCCAGCCGTCTGGGCACGCAAGTCATCCAGTTCGCGTCTTTGCTGGCGCTCGCCCGGATCCTGGCGCCGGAGGACTTCGGAGTCGCCACTGTCACTGCGACGGTCACCGGCTTCGCGGCGATTTTTGTAGAACTCGGCTTCGGCACTGCGCTTGTGCAACGCAGAGAACTGAACGAGCGGGTTCTGGCTACCGCCTTTTGGTTAAACCTAGCGCTTGGCGTCTCCATTGCCGCCTTGCTCTCGCTGCTTGCACCGCTCTTCGCGACTTTCTTTGGTCAGCCGTCGCTTGCCTACCTGGTCCCGATCGCCAGTTTGTCGTTCGTCCTTTCCTTCAACGTGGTCCAGACAAGTATTCTTCGACGGGAGATGGACTTCCGACGACTGGGTTTCATCAGCGTCGTCAATGTTGTCGTAACCGCCGTCGTCGGCATCAGTGGCGCGCTCGCTGGCTGGGGCGCCCTTGCCCTCGTCGTGGCCGGCGTGGCCGCAACAGCTGCGAACACAGCACAGAGCTGGATGTACGTAAGGTGGCGACCGCGAACGCTTCCCAAGATGCAAGAAGCGCGTTCGCTTTGGCTGTACTCCAGAGGCCTGTTGGGCTACAGCACTGTCAACTACTGGTCCCGCAACGCGGACAGCCTGCTGATCGGCAAGGTGCTGGGGGCAGCTGCTCTCGGGTACTACGCACGTGCGTACAACCTGATGCTCCTCCCCGTTGGGCAGATGCGGACTGTGTTGACAACGGTTCTCTTCCCCGCCCTCAGCCGGGCCCAGGAGGACGGTCGACGGTTTAGCAAGAGCTGGCTCATGGCTACAAAGGCCGCCTGGCTTGCCGGCACTCCCATGGCTGCAGGAATGGCCGTGACCGCTCCCGCCCTTGTTGAAGTCCTCCTAGGAGAACGCTGGCTCACCATTGTTCCAGTGCTCGTACTGTTGTCCTGTTCGATTCCTGCCCAGCTTCTGGGGGTCAACACGGGCCCGGTCTTCCAGGCTCGAGCCAAGACTGGACTGCAGTTCCGCCTGGGACTTGCCAGCAGCGGGATCACGGTAGCGTGCATGGCCGCTGGTCTTCCTTTTGGCATCGTAGGCGTCGCCACAGGGTATCTCGTCGCGAGCTGGTTCGCAGCGATCATTCCCCTTCTTCCCGCTTTGCGCCTTGCTGATGTTCGGTTGAGTGACCTGCTTCGGGCGATCTCTTACTCCACAGCATGCACGGTCGTCATGGCTGGTGTTGTCGCGATCACACCCGCAGTCATACCTAAGTCATCAGTGATGAGCGTCGTCCTGGGTGCGCAGGTAACAGTTGGCCTGATCGTCTATCTAGCGCTACTAGCGGCTGGCGAGAGGCGGTTCATTCGTGAGCTCATGGGTTGGAAGTAGCATGCACAGTCGCCACGCTTTGTACTTGTTGAGTGCATACCCGGTTCTATCTCAGACGTTCGTTCGCAACGAGATACAAGCGCTGCGGCAGACAGGTGTCCATGTGACCGTCTTAGCCTTGCGGCCCGGGGACAACGTCAGCGGCGACTCCGGATGGTCTGGCCCTCATCAGGTGGCAGGACCGACATCCGTCATCTGTTCGCTGATGGCGATCTGCTGGTGGGCGAGGAAGTACCCACTCCGACTGGTCAGGCTTTTCGGCCTAGCCATCAGGCTTCGTGGGCGGGGTCTGAAGATTGCCTTTCTGCATCTACTGGCCCCCCTCCGGCCGATAGCCGCCAGTGGTGTTGATGTGGTACACACGCACTTCGGCTGGCGCGCCTCGGGTCCGTGCCTCTATACAGCTGCTCTACTCGGAGCTCCTTCTTCGATAACCCTCCACGCCAACGACATCTACGTCCCATCGGCAGACTTGCAGCGGAAGCTCTACTTGTTCGACAGAGTCGTGACCGTCTGCAACTACAACGTTTCGGTCATCAAGAAGCTGGCGCCGGCTCTACCGTCGGTGCATGTCGTGCCGTGCGGGGTCGACGTACCGGAGGAAGATCCCCAGCCCGTCTCTGGGGCGCGAGTGTTGTCGGTGGGGCGCATGGTGCCCAAGAAGGGCTTCATGGAACTCGTAGAAGCGTTCGAGATGGCCTCGCACACCTGTCCGGGACTGAGCTTGGAGATAATCGGGGACGGTCCCGGGCGCCAGGCTTTGGAAGAGCGAGTCAAGAAGTCACCAGTGCACAGATCCATAAGATTGTCTGGGGCCCAGCCAAACTGGGCTGTGCTCGAGGCGATGTCTTCTTGCTCTGTGTTTGCACTGGCCTGTCGACGCGATGCGGACGGTGACTCGGACGCGTTGCCCGTGGTCATCCGCGAAGCCATGGCACGCGGGCGACCTGTTGTGTCCACCGATGTAGCCGGAATTCCTGAGGCGCTCGACGAGGTTGGCTGGATCGCCCCCTCCGGAGATGTCCCCGCTCTGGCCATTGCATTGCTCGCCTCGGTAGCGGGCGATGGGGAGCCACAGCGACGCGGTGCTGCGGCCCGTCAGAAGGTCGCGCGAAGCGCAACATTGGTTCACACCGCGGCAGGAATGCTCAACGTTTTCGGCTTCACTCCCGCGCCCCCCAGACACCTCCCGGATGGTGAGGACGCCGGATAGGTGGCCGGGCTGAGAGCTGGTTGTGGACGCAGCCCCGGCCAGACCCCCCCTCCCCCCCCACGAACGTTGACCGGCCTTTGCTCCTTGTATGAGCGTGATAGGGAGAGCGAGTGGAAAGAGTTCCCTGGCGCAAGATGCCCTGACTAGTCCTTCTCAATGATCACCCAACGCCAGAGGGCCAGCCCCAAGAGCACGCTGCCGCTCATTTCGAGGATCTCTTCGCAGACCATCATCGCCGCGTATCCGGACCGCTGGATGTCACCATCCCACTGCAACTGCTCGAGGATCTGGGACATCAGCCAGGCGGCTGCTCCAGATACCCACATGGCGACGAATGACCTATCACGCTGACAGAGCCACAACATGTGAATAAAGCATGCCGCAAGGGCAGCCACGACTGGAAGGTAGAGCACTTGCCAGTCAACACGGGTGAGACGTTCCAGCTCTTCATGGATCATGTAGTATTCATCAAGAGCCATGAATGCAAATAGCAAGCCCAAGAGCATTGCTGAGCGCCCCGCTTGCCGCGTGTAGCGCGCGCTGACGCCAGCTAGACTTGCCATCAGGAGAAGGGCCGCCGAGTATTTGGCAGCTCCGCGGCCTTCTGCTCCGAGGTCGACCCAGCTCAGTCCATCGACCCCTAGCTCATTAAGCGCCCCTCCTACTCCGAAGAGGATGACGCCGGCCGTCAAGGTGACTGCCGCTCCTTGCCATACGTGGAGCCACCGTTTGGTGACTGTGGCCGGTTTCGGCCGCTGGACACCGACGGGGCCTGATGCAGATGTTCGCTGAAGGTTCACGTGCACGCTCGGGTGCACGACCCGCACTTGCAGGGCACGGTCGGTGACTTCCCCTCACCGGAGCAGCAGGAAGAAGATGCATGCCCTCCCTGTCGTGTCCAGGATCTGACGCTGGGACGCCGTCGACGGGGCGGGGGCGTGTCCACGGCTTCAGAGTTCCAGGGCTGTACCCCTCAGAGCAATAGTTGAGACGTCTGACGGTCACCTGCTGTTTGCTTGGGGGGCAGGCGTGCAGGGGTCTCCGCCGGGATGAGCGAGCGGGCTGTGCATTTGGAAGGCCGCTGCTCACCGGGGCCGTTCGGCATACGCGGTGGGATGCAGCCGCCCTGGACGCCTGGGCTCGTCGCAGGGCTCCCAGGTGCAGAAGATGTCGACTGCGGACGCTTGAATGTCGCCGAGGGGAGCCCTGGACCGGGCCAGTATGGATTCCTCTCGACGGCACACTCCGGATGCACGCCTTTCTCTACGCCCTTCGCCCCAGACTCCGCTGAACTTCGACCGCTGCGGGCCAAGCAGCACCACTTCATTGGCGACCGGGTGACAACACCTCGACCCGCTCGTTTCGCTGACTCGGTCGGAAGGCCCTGCCGATCCAGGGAAACCGGACGCGACCACATCCGTTTGACTCAACCATTGGGCTGGAGACCCGCGAGCTGGTGAAATCCCAGCAGCAAAGCTGACTCATGCACGCCAAGACCCAGGAAGCCAAGACGCTGGCCGTCGATACCGTTCAGCCGCACGTCTGCCAAGGTCGGTACCTGCGGCTGTCCGCGACCAGCCGCTCACTGGACGGAGGCCAGCAATCGGCCGACCGCTCGATGGACCGCCGGCGAGTCGGACTTTTGCTGTCGCGAAATCGTGGCAAGCGCCGCGCGCGTACATCGCCGCCGAGCTCATCGGACGGGCCTGCGTGCGTCCCTAGGTGAAGCGCAGTCGCGCCGGGGCGGGGGGAAGCACCCGACTCCAACGCGACTGCTCCTGCTTGTTGCTACTGCGCCTCAGCGGTAGCCGGGGGAGGTGTACCTCTGGCCCACCGAACCGGCCGGGACGAAGTCGCCCGACGACGGGCGCCCCTGCTTCACGCTGCCGGAGATCGAGCTGTCCTTCGGCCAGGTGGCGACCCCGTTGGCGACCTTCGCCGCGCACTGCTTGTGGGTCACCGAGGGCCACACGCTCTGGCCGAAGGGCCGGCCGGGCCGAGGGTTGACGTAGACGCCGTCCAGGGCCAGCGGGTAGTCGTCGTTGCAGTCGGTCCAGAGGTAGTAGCCACCCTTGTCGACCGTGCCGTCGTTGGTCCCGACGATGTTGGTGTTCCGGATGGTGCCGCGGCCGATCGGGCCGGTGTTCTCGAAGACGTGCAGGCCCTGGAAGTTCGACGACCCGGTCAGCCGGTCGATGCGGTACTCGCGCAGCCCACCCCAGGGCTGGAAGACGTCGGAGTGGTTGCCCCTGCTCCCGCCACGCAGGCCGTCGACCCGCACGTTCTGGATCTGCAGCACGGCCTTGGGCGCGTTGGCGGCGATGCCGTCGGTCTGCGCGCCGCTCACGGCACCGTTGATGTGGACGCCCTCGATGTGCACCGTGCCGGT
The DNA here is from genome assembly GCF_026967995.1 of Modestobacter sp. VKM Ac-2979. Classification (NCBI taxonomy): domain Bacteria; kingdom Bacillati; phylum Actinomycetota; class Actinomycetes; order Geodermatophilales; family Geodermatophilaceae; genus Modestobacter; species Modestobacter sp. VKM Ac-2979. The sequence continues at coordinate 242,842 of NZ_JAPVBO010000006.1, read as the reverse complement.
GCAGTTGCGCACGTAGATGGCGCGCTGGTCGTGGCCGGCGACCTTGGCCGAGGGCAGTGCCTTGATGCTGCCGCCGATGATGACGGCGTTGCGGCAGTCCGCGATCGTGATCGGGCCGACCGCGCGGTCGGTGGGCAGCTTGATCAGCACGTCGCCGCCGCGACCGCTCACCGTCGTCAGCGACGTCGTCGCCGTCACCTTGGTGACGGGGTAGTTGGCGTAGCCGGCGGGCGGCTTCCAGCTGAGCGGAGTGCGGGTGGCCGCCGCGGCGACCACCTCGACCTGTGTGGAGGCGAGGGCCAGACCAGGCGCGGACGCCTCCGGTTCGGCGGCATCGGTGACAGTGGTCGCCACCGGCACGAGGCAGCCGAAGGCGATGGCGAGCGCGAGCCAGCGGCTGCGGCCGCCCCCGATCGCGCGGCGCGTGGCCGAGGCGGACTTTCGTGAGGAGACGAAACGGGAGGGAGGCACGCGGGGCAAGGTAGCAGTGTGATTACGTCACACCGCAGTTCTTGTGCAACCACTCGGTCCGGTGCTATGAGGGCCACTCCAGGTGACCCAGCAGCCACCGGACGAAGCGGCCTGCCGCACGCGGTGGGTCAACGGCCTCGACAACGTCACAAGCTGTTCACCCGGCGAACGGGAACTCTCGGCGGCATATCCGCCCGTTCCACATCGGTCCCTCGGCGTCCCCGTGTGGCGGCGCCCTCCCCGCCGACATGGTGCTGCGTGAACGGGCCACCAACGCCGAGTGCCTCGTCCCCGGAAGTCCGGGGACGAGGCACTCGGCGCCGCCTCTCGGCGGCATCAGATCGGTCGCTGAGCGCGACTGGGGAGTCTGACCAGGGGTCAGCGGTAGCCGGGCGAGGTGTAGCTCCGGCCGACCGAGCCGGCGGGGACGAAGTCACCCGACGACGGGCGACCCTCCCGCACGCTGCCGGTGATCATGCTGTCCTTCGGCCAGGTAGCCACGCCGTTGGCGACGTTCGCCGCACAGGTCTTGTGGGTCACCGAGGGCCAGACGCTCTGCCCGAAGGGGCGCCCGGGCCGCGGGGCCACGTAGACGCCGTCCAGCATGATCGGGTAGTCGTCGTTGCAGTCGGTCCAGATGTAGTAGCCACCCTTGTCCACCGGGGCGTCGTTGTGCCCGGAGATGTTGGTGTTCCGGATGACGCCGCTACCGATCGGCCCGGTGTTCTCGAAGATGTGCAGACCCTGGAAGTTCGACGACCCGGTCAGCCGGTCGATGCGGTACTCCCGCAGCCCACCCCAGGGCTGGAAGACGTCGGCGTGGTTCCCGGTGCTCATGCCGCGCAGGCCGTCGACCCGCACGTTCTGGATCTGCAGGATCGCCTTCGGCGCGTTGGCGGCGATGCCGTCGGTCTGCGCGCCGCTCACGGCGCCGTCGATGTGCACGCCCTCGATGTGCACCGTGCCGGTGCAGTTGCGCACGTAGATGGCCCGCTGGTCGTGGCCGGCGACCTTGGCGGAGGGCAGCGCCCGGATGCTGCCGCCGATGATGACGGCGTTGCGGCAGTCCGCGATCGTGATCGGGCCGACCGCGCGATCCGTGGGCAGCTTGATCAGCACGTCACCGCCGCGGCCGCTCACCGTCGTCAGCGTGTCGGTGGCCGTCACGTTGGTGACGGGGTAGTTGGCGTAACCGGCGGGCGGTGCCCAGCTGAGCGCTGCACCGGACGTGGTGGTCGCCGGCGCGGGGGCCGGTGCGGCGACCTGCTCGACCTTCACCGGCGCGGGGGCCGCAGGCGCAGGTGCCGCCACCTGCTCGGTACGGGGCGCCACGGGAGCAGGGGCAGGGGCGGGTGCCGGGGCTGACGAGGAGGCCGCGAGGCTGTCGGCCCGCGCATCCGCCGACGCACTGGCCCGGGCGCCACCGGTCGCCTCCTTGACCGCGTCCTCGGTCGGCGCCTGCGTCTCGGCCGCGATCGGCGCAGGGGCGGCCTGACCCGGCGCGGGGGCAGCGACGTCGGCGGCGGGCACCGGCTCGGCCGCACCGGTGGCGGCTTCGGTCACGGGCACGAGGCACCCGAAGGCGATCGCGAGGGCGAGCCAGCGGCTGCGCCCACCGCCCATGATCGCGCGGCACGTGGCCGAGGCGGACTTTCGCGGGGAGACGAAACGAGAGCGAGGCACGCAGCGGAACGTAGCAGTTTGATTACGTCACGCCACTGCCTTGTGAGACTGCTGGGTCCGGTGATACGGGAATCACATTGTGTGACGGCACGTCCGTGGAAGGGCCGGCCTGCCGACGCGGCGGTGCGACGGCCTCGACAGGTTCATCGGCAGTTCATGCGACGACCGGTACCGGCTGACAGCACATCCTCGATCCTGTCCGCGGTCACTGCGCGGCGTGCACCCGAGCAGCACTCCGAGGACCAGGCGCGCGACGACGCGGGCACCCACCGCAGCACCCGATCCAGTGAATGAGCTACCCCTCCACGCGCGCACGCGGATTAAACTGGCCGCTCGCCACGCTGTGGGAACTCGACGAGTAAGGACGCGCGGCAGTCACTGTGAGCGATCACTTCCCGTCGTATGTGAGTCACGTCACTCATGCTCCGCCAGCAGCCCGGCGAGCTCGACCTCCGCGCCCCCGCCGTGACAGCGCTCACGGCCAGCACGGAGCCCTCGACGCTAGGTTCGTCACGTTGCGACCCACCCCTTACCCCGCGACGGCAAGATGATGCAGCGCAGCCGCGCAGCACTGATGAGCCGACGGCCTCGACGAGACCCGGCCCCGCTGTCCTCGAACACCAGGGCCCTCGTCCGTCGCCGCCCGACGGATTCGAGAACCCCGATGCACGTGAAGAGCCCCGCCACGTCGCGACCCGGCCTCCCCGCTGCGGCCCTGGGCGTGACCGCCCTGGTCCTGACGCTGAGCGCCTGCTCCTCGTCGTCCGAGCCGACGGCTCGGCTCGACCCCGGTCCGGACAACGTGCGGGTGGAGGAAGGCCTCACCTACTGGTCCGACGACCAGAGCGAGCTGAAGCTCGACGCCTGCCTCCCCACCGACGCCGAGGAGCCGGTCGCCGCCGTGCTGCTCGTCCACGGCGGTGGCTTCACCGAAGGCACCCGCGACAGCAGCGGACTGCGCACGCTGTGCGAATTGACAGCCGAACAGGGCGCGGCCGCCTTCTCGGTCGACTACCGGCTCGCACCGGAGTTCACCTACCCCGCCCAGGTCGACGACCTCGCCAACGCGGTGCAGTGGCTGCGCGAGCCCGCCCAGGTGGAGGCGTTCGGCATCGACCCGGCCCGGATCGGCGCCATCGGCAGCTCGGCCGGCGCGATCATCGCGCAGAGCCTGGCCACCCGCGGCGAGGGGCCGCTCGACACCGGTGCCCGGCTGGGCGCGGTCGCGTCCCTGAGCGGCGTCTCCGTGCTGTCCCCCGAGGGCCTCGAGCTCGGCCGGCCCAGTGAGCAGGCCGCCGACCTGGTGCTGAACTACCTCGGCTGCACCTCGGTGACCGACTGCCCGCAGTCGGTACCGGCCTCCCCCATCACCGGGGTCGACCCCTCCGACCCACCGATGCTGCTGGTCAACGGCACCGACGAACTCGTACCCGAAGAACAACCCGAGGCGCTGGCGACAGCGCTGGAGGACGCCGGCGTCCCAGCAGAGCTGCTGATCGTCGATGCACCCAGCCACGGGATCACGCTGCTCGACAGCGACGTGCGACGTGCGGTCCTCGGCTTCCTGGAGGAGCAGCTGTGACCAGCACGCCGGACTCCCGCACCCCAGCACCCGAGAGGACCCCCTACATGACCATCGACACCGCTGCGCCCCCGCTCCCCCGGTACCGCCACGAGGACCCGGGCTCCATGCAGCTGCGTGACGTGCTGCGCGTGATCCGCCGCAGCTGGCTGATCATCGTGGCCGCCGTCGTCGCCGGGCTCCTCGCCGGATGGCTCGTCACCGTCTTCATGCCGGAGCGCTACGAGACCGAGACCAAGGTGCTCGTCGACCCGGTCATCTCCGTCGCCGTCGACGGCACCACCCCCGCCAACAGCGTGTCCCAGGCATCGGCGCTCGTCGCCGACCGCGTGGAGACCTATGCGGCGCTGGCCCAGACCCCCGCGGTGCTCGACCCCGCCATCGACGCCATCGGGGCGGACGTCGCCTCCACCGATCTCGTGGACAACGTCACCGCGGAGGTGCTCCCCCGCACCTCCATCATCAACATCACGGTCGAGGCCAGCACCCCGACGAACGCCGCGGAGCTCGCCAACGCGATCGCCGCCAGCCTCATCACCCAGATCGAGGGCGAGGACGCCGCCGCCAGCCCGGTCAACGTGACCGGCACCGTGGTGGAGGCGCCGGAGATCCCCGACGAGCTCGCCTCGCCGCTGCTCCTGCTCAACCTGCTGGTGGGGCTCGCGGTCGGCCTGCTCGTGGCCTTCCTGGTGATCGTGTTCCGCCAGGCGCTCTCCGCGGGCACCCGGGGACGCTGATGTCGGCACCGCCGACGACCGCAGCGGCCCCCGCGCGGTCCGGCCCGGGAACGCCTCCCGGGCCCGCCTGGGTGGCTGCTGCCGCCGTCCTGGCCTTCGTCCTGGCCGCCCTGGCCTGGTTCGAGCCGGTCGTGCCGCTCGCCCTGCTCCTCGCCCTCACCGGGGTGCTGATCGCCGCGTTCCAGCCGAAGCTCTTCGCGCTGCTGGCCCTGATCGTGGTCATCCTCTCGGCACCCATCCAGAACCTGGCCGGGCAGCTGGGCACCTACGCGGACGAAGGGGTGATCGCCCTCGCCGTCGTCGCCCTGAGCACCCGCCGCCTGGTCACCGAAGGACGACTGGTCTGGCTGCCGGGGACCGGCTGGTTCGTGGGCTTCCTCGTCGCCGGGCTGCTCAGCTCCCTGCTGGCGGAGGTCCCCGCCGGGCTCGCCGTCCCCGCTGCCTTCATCGCCGTCAAGGGCGTGGTGTTCGCCTTCGCGCTCGCCCAGCTGCACTGGACCCGCGACGACCTGGCCCTGCTGGTCCGCCTCGGCATCACGGCGATCGTGGTGATGGCCTTCACCGCACTCCTGAACCTCGCGCTCCCGGCGGCGTGGGCGAACTTCACCACCGGGCGTCCGCCGATCAGCTACATCGGCCCGTTCCCGGCGATCAACGGTGCGTTCCAGCACCCAGCCGCCTTCAGCCGGTTCAGCGGGGTGCTCGCCGTCGGCGCGCTCGTCTACGGCCTGGTGGTCCGCCGTTCCCTCGCCAACACGATCCTCGTGCTGCTCTCCGGTGGCCTGGCCTTCCTGACCTTCCAGGTCAAGTCCATCGTCGGGCTGCTGGCCACGCTGGCGGCGGTCGGCACCCGCTTCCTCCGGCCGGTCGGGGTCGCGGCGCTCCTCGCCGTCGGTCCGCTCGTGGCGCTCCTCACCGTGCCGCCGCTCGCGGCGCTCATCGGTGGCGACATCGACATCTACCTCAACCAGGACTCCGCCCGCTCCATGCTCACCGCAGGTGGGGTCACCGTCGCGGCACAGTTCTTCCCGTTCGGCGCGGGGTTCGGCCGGTACGCCAGCTCGACGGCCGCCGACGACTACAGCCCGCTGTACTACGCACTGGGCTTCCCCGGCCGCTACGGCCTGGGCCCGGGGCCGGACTCCGGTCAGTTCCTCAACGACTCCCAGTGGCCGGCGATCTACGGCGAGACCGGCTGGTTCGGCGCGTTCTGCTTCGCGGCTGGGCTCGCCTGCATGCTCGTCGCCCTGCTCCGGCGCGTCTCCGCCCGCGAGGACGTCCTGGTCCGCTGGATCCGGATCACCGGGGTCGGGTGGCTGGTCCTGCTGCTCGTGGAGTCCGCGGTGGCCCCGGTGTTCGTCTCGTCGCCGTCCTTCCCGTTCGTGTTCGCGGCCGCCGGCGTCATCGCCTCCCTCCGCGTCGACGCGCGGCAGGCCGCCGCCCTGGGCCGCCCTCCGGTCACGGGGCACCGGGAACCGACCGTTTCTTGATCGTCTTCGGGCACAATGCCGTGGCCGGCCGCCACCCCGGCGACCTCGAGAGCCCAGCGGTAGGAGGAGGAACGTGGCCCTGAGCAGGCTGCAGCGCACCAAGTTGGTCTGGCTGTGGGGTTATCGGCCCGCGGACATCGCCGCCTACGGCTTCGCCGACGGGCGCCCGGCCACCGACGCCGGCCGGTACCTGGGCAGCGACTGGAACCGCAGGTTCGTCCAGGACGTCGTCAACGACCCGCGCAACCACGTCCTCACCGAGCACAAGTGGGTCTTCTACCGCTTCGCCGACGGGTTCGGGTTGCCCGTGCCCCCGACCATCGGCTTCTTCGACAGCGTCCAGGGCACCACCTGGGACGGCGAACGCCCGCTGCGGACCGTGCCCGAGGTCCTCGCCGAACTGGACCGCCAGCGTCCGTCCGGGCTGGTGGTGAAGCCGGCCGGCGGGGGGCAGGGCGCGCAGATCGTCATCCTCGACCGGATCGATCACGCGACCGGCACGGCCACGACCCGCACCGGCGAGGAGACCACCCTCGAGCGTGTCTTCGCCGCACTCGACCCGGGCGGTGAGCGCGGGGTCAGCGGCTACGTCCTGCAGCACGCCGTCCGCAACCACCCGGAGCTGGCACCGCTGGCCCCCACGACGACCAACACCTGCCGCGTCCTGACCACCGTCGCCGCCGACGGGACGGCGCACGTGCACGCCGCGAGCATCCGGCTCGGCCGACGCGGCGGCATGATCGACAACTGGGGGTCCGGCGGGGTCAGCATCCCGATCGACGTGGCCACCGGCGTGATGGGCCCCGGCATCCTCAAGGGGGTGCCGGGTGACCTGACCGAGCACCCCGACACCGGCGAGCGGTTCGCCGGCCGGGAGCTGCCCCTGTGGCAGGAGACCGTCGAGCTGTGCCGCCGCGCCGCCGTCCTCTTCCCCGGGCTGCGCTTCCTCGGCTGGGACGTGGTGATCGGCCCGGACGGGCCGGTGCTGCTGGAGGGCAACGTGCACTGGAGCCTGCGCGGCTCCCAGATGCTGGCCGCCGACGGCTGGCTCGCCGACCCGGACACCCGGGAGCGGGTCGAGTGCCTCGGGGTGCCGCTGCCCACCGGCCGGGTGTCCCGGCAGGTCGCCGCCGGCATGCTCCTCCGCGGTCGGGACCGCGCCCGTCGGGTGGTCCGGCGGGCCGGGCGCACCCTCACCTCCCGATGAACCCCGGTACCGGACTGGGCCACCCGTCCGGTACCGCACCCGGCCCGTGACCCCTGGAACGAACGAGAGGACGGCGATGAGTGCCGCCGAGGACCACGCCCCCATCCGACTGCTGTGGACCGGAGGCTGGGACTCCTCCTTCCGGCTGATGCAGGCGCTGCTCGTCGAGCACCGGCCGGTGCAGCCGATCTACGTGGTCAACCCCGAGCGGCGCAGCACCCTGCTGGAGCTCAGCACGATGGCCCGGATGCGCGAGCAGCTGCTCCAGCGGCTCGACGACCCGGCGATGCTCGCGCCGGTCGAGATGCACCTGCGCTGGGACTTCCCGCCGTCGGAGGAGCTCCAGGCCCTCAACGCGTCGATCCTGCGCAACGGCACCTGGATCGGCAGCCAGTACGTCTACCTGGCCGGAGTCGCCGAGCGGCTCGGCTGGTCGGGCGTGGAGGTCTGCATGCAGGCCCACGACGACGGCCCCACCGCGCTGCACCGCCTCGTCTTCACCGACGACCGCGGGACGCTCAGCTCCGCGCCCGAGGCGCAGATGTTCCGGTTCTGGTCCTTCCCCGTCCTCCGGACGACGAAGGGCGAGATGGCCCAGATCGCCCGGGAGCACGGCTTCCTGGACCTGCTGTCCCAGCGCTGGTTCTGCCACGACCCGCTGGGCGACCTGCCCTGCGGTCAGTGCCGGCCCTGCCAGCTGACCAACCGGGACGGCGTGACCTTCGCCCCCCCGGCGCTCGTCCTCGGTCGCAAGCTCGTGCGGACGCAGCGCCGGGTCACCCGGGCTGCCAGGCGCCGGGTGCGGCGCACCGCATGACCAGCCGCGCCACGCTGCTGCGCACCATGGCGCGGTTGGAGCGGCGCCAGTACGCCGGCCGCCTGCACCCGTCGATGTGGCGGCGCGGCTTCCTCTCCAACCGCTGGTACGCCTACCCCGGCATCCACGACCCCGCCGTCCCGTTCATCAGCGACGCCGCGGTCGAGGCCCGGCTGCGCCGGCTGAACCACCCGGCCGGCGCACGGCTGCTGGAGGACAAGAACGTCTTCGCCGACGTCGTGGTCGCCCGCGGCCTCGCGGCGGCCGCCCCCGAGGTCTACGGCGTCGGGCTCCGCGGCACGCTGCACGGCCGGTCGGCCGCGGCGCTGGACCGGATGCGGGCGGCGCCGGACGTCGTCCTCAAGCCCCTCGACGGCGCCGGCGGACGCGGGGTCCGCATCGTGGCGGGCGAGCAGGTCGAGGGCCTGGTCGCCGGCGAGTCGGGAGCCGCCGTGCTCGTGCAGGAGCGGCTGGAGCAGCACCCGCAGCTCCGGGCCGTCCACCCGGGCTCCCTCAACACCCTCCGCGCGCTGGCCATCCGGCTGCCGGACGGCGACCCGGTGGTCGCCGCCGCGGTGCACCGGTGGGGCACCGCGGCCAGCGGCGCCGTCGACAACGTCAGCTCGGGGGGTCTGTGCAGCGCCGTCGACCTCGCGACCGGGCGCCTCGGCCCGGCGGTGGGACGCCCGCGGGAGCGGGGGCGACCGACGTACGACCGGCACCCCGACACCGGGGTGCCGATCGCCGGGGAGACCGTGCCGCACTGGGGCGAGGTGCTCGACCTGGTCGGGCGGCTGATGGCGGCCTTCCCGGAGGTGACGCACGTCGGCTGGGACGTCTGCGTCACTGACCGCGGCCCACTGGTCCTCGAGGGGAACGCCGGCGTCCCGAACCTCAACGTGTTCCAGTTCCACGGGTCCTTCCTGGCCGACCCGCGCGTGCGGCGCTTCTACATCGACCACGGCCTGCTCGACCGCCGGCACGCCTGAGGCCGCGCACGGGGGTGGCGGCCTTGCCGTCCCCTCGCGTACAGGCCGGCCCCTCTCCGTGCCCGGCCCCCCTGCGCCGAGGAGCGCTCGCGCGGCCGCCGTGCGGAGCTCAGCGGAGGCGGAGCAGCCGCCTCGTCCCGGAGACGGGGAGCTGCCACCAGCTGCCCAGCAGCCGGTCCAGCTCCGGCTCGTACCGGGCCAGGCCCGCCGCGGGGTAGGGGGTCAGCTCGCCGAACCACAGCACCCCGTCGTGCTCGTAGAAGTCCACGCGCATCATGTCGAAGTCCGCCGCCAGCTGGGACGCCGCCTTCAGCATGTCCTCCAGCCGCTCCGGCCGGGCGGTGTCCGGCCCGGGGGCGTACCCGCCGTTCCAGGGCAGCGGCTCCCAGTCGGGGGTGTAGTACCGCGCCCGGTGCACGTTCCCGTCCCGGCTGTGGACGGCGATCGCACGGGGCCGGCCGTCGAAGACGAACAGCTTGAGGTCGGCGGGCACCTCACCCGGCGTGCCGATGAACTCCTCGACCAGCAGACCGGGGCGCGCCGTGCGGTAGGCCCACTCGCCACTGCGCCGCCAGTACGGCTCGCTCACCCACCCCTCGACCTCCGCGGCGAGCGCCTCCACGTCGGCCGGGCCGCCGCTGATGACGACGCGCTGGCTCGCGTGGTTCGGCTTCAGCACCCAGTTCGCGGGGAGGTCGACGTCCCGCAGCTCGGCGACGTCCGTGCCGAACCAGTAGGTCTCCGGCGTGCGGGTCAGGCCCGGCGCGAGCCGGGCGGCGTGCTCCTTCATCGCCAGCTTGTCGCAGGTGAGCCGGAGCAGCTCGCGGCGGTCACGGGTCACCCGCCACTGGACCTTGTCGTTGAAGGTCTCGAAGTCCACCAGCGGAGGCAGCCGACCGTGCCGGAGGTAGAACTTCCTCGCCCGGCGCAGCTGGACAGGGACCAGCCGCTGCGGGTCGAGACGGGGGAACGGCGCACGGGCCACGGCGCACACTCCAACAGACGAGCGCCGACGCCGCAACGTCGACCCCCCCTCGCCGCCGTTCCCCAGTGTGGGCGACAACGCTCCTGACGGCCAGCGGGCGACGGTAGGGTCCTCCGTGACCTGACCCCGGCCGGGGTCGTGCACTCGAGTCCGGGAGAGCAGTTGTCACTGCCGAAGCAGTGGCCGACACCCACCAGGGTCGTCCGGCGCTACAGGACCGCGTGGCAACAGTTCGGCCCCTTCCTCGGCTCGTCGAAGTCGCGCATCGCACTGATGGCCGGCGGCTCCGTGATCGCCGGCCTCGTCGAGGCCGCACTGCTGGCCCTGGTCGCCTCCCTCGCCACGGCGCTGTCCCAGGGGCAGACGCAGGTGGACGCCATCCCGGGCCCGATCGACGTCACCGCCCCGCTGGTCGTCCTCTGCGCGGTCGGGATGGGGCTGGCCGTCTTCCGCGGCGCACTCCAGGTGTGGCTCGCCTACGTGCCCGCCTCGATGAGCGCGTCGGTGATGGCCGCCCTCCGGCGTGACCTGTTCGAGCGGTTCACCTCGGCGTCCTGGAAGATCCAGTCGGCGGAGCGCGACGGGCACTTCCAGTCCCTGATGACCACCCAGGCGATCCAGGCCTCGGCGGCGGTCACCACCCTCTCCGAGGGCATCAGCGCGGTCCTCATGTTCTTCACGCTGCTCGCCTCCGCCTTCCTGCTCAGCGCCCCGACGGCGCTCATCCTCATCGGGGCCTCGGCGGTCCTCTTCCTGATGCTCGCCCCGCTGGCCCGCCGCCAGCGCGGCCACGCCCGGGCGTTGAGCGCGGAGAACGTCGAGTACGCCAAGGGCGTGCAGGAGATGGTCCAGCTGGCCGAGGAGACCCAGGTCTTCGGGGCCAACCGGGCCTACCGCCAGGCGGTCGAGGAGATGATCCAGGAGGTGCGTCGTCCGCTCCTGCAGACCCGCTTCCTCAACCGCGCGGTGCCGGCGCTCTACCAGAGCGTCGCCTTCTTCCTGCTGCTCCTCGCCCTCACGATCGTCCACCTGTCCGGGGCGACGGCGATCGGCGAGCTCGGCGCGGTCGTCCTCATCCTCATCCGGTCGCTCACCTTCGGGCAGCGGATCCAGGCCTCCTCCACCCGGATGAACGAGCTGATCCCCTACATGGGCCGGCTGCGCCGCGCGCTCGACCACTACGCCGACCACACCCGGCAGGACGGCGAGCACCCGCTGAACCGCATCGAGCGGCTCGGCATGTCCCACGTGGACTTCGCCTACGACTCCGGGGCGCCCGTCCTCCACGACCTCTCCTTCGAGGCCCGCCGCGGCGAGGTCATCGGCATCGTCGGCCCGTCCGGGGCCGGGAAGTCCTCCATCGTGCAGCTGCTGCTGCGCCTCCGGCTGCCCACCACCGGCACCGTCACGGTCAACGGACGGGACGGCCGCGACTTCCGGCTCGGCGACTGGCGGCAGCGCGTCTCCTACGTGCCGCAGAGCCCCCAGCTGCTCTGGGGCACCGTCGCCGACAACATCCGCTTCTACCGCGATGACATCTCCGACGCGGAGGTCGAGGAGGCCGCCCGCAAGGCCTCGCTGCACGAGGAGATCCTCAGCTGGCCGAAGGGCTACCAGACGGTCATCGGGCAGCGGGCCGCGGCGATCTCCGGGGGCCAGCGCCAGCGACTGTGCCTGGCGCGCGCCCTGGCCGGGCGCCCCGACGTGCTGATCCTCGACGAGCCCACCAGTGCGCTGGACGTCAAGAGCGAGCAGGCGGTCCAGGAGTCCCTGGCGCGGATGAAGGGCGAGGTCCTGCTCTTCCTCGTCGCGCACCGGGTGTCCACGCTGTCGATCTGCGACCGGGTCATGGTGATGGGCGCCGGCCGGCTCCAGGGCATCGACGAGCCCGAGGTCCTGCTGCGCGACAACGACTTCTTCCGGGAGATCACGGCCATCTCCCAGGCCGGGCACAGCGTCACCTGACCCCGCCCGCGACCGGCGCCGTCGACGGTCGCGCCGGCTGGGTCACACGGCCGGACGGGCGCCCCCTGCGCCGTCCGGCCCCCTGACCGCCGCGCGGCGCGGCAGCGGTCAGGGTCGGGAGAGCGACGTGCCGGACTCGCCGGTCGTGCCGGCGTCGGTCTCGACCCGGACGCGCGCCGCAGCCGCGACGACCTCCGGGCAGAGCTCGTCGACCTCGACGGCGAAGCCGATCCCGCTGCTCTTCATCAGGTCCGCCAGCTGCTGCTGGTGGTTGTCGACGTGCTCGCCACGGGAGCGGCGGCGCACGACGGCGATCGGCGCGATGCCCATCTCCAGCAGCCCGAGGACGCTGCCCACGCCGGCGTGGGTGATCACCACGTCCGCCTCGCGCGCGTGCCGCTCGAAGTCCCGGGCGGGCAGCTCGTGGTGGACCTGACCCGGCAGCTCGACGGCCGGCTCGGTCTCCCCCAGCTGCCAGACCGTGTGCTCGTCGGCCAGGCCCAGCTCCAGGACGCGGTCGACGATCGAGTGGAACGGGTAGCCGCGGAGCGTGCCGAGCGTGATGAACAGCCGGGCCTGCCCCTGGCGCTGCACCGGCCGAGGCGCCATCCGGAACGCCGAGAACACGCTCGGGTGGGTGCCCCAGCGACCCCCCGCCCAGCCCGGGTGCTGTGTCCGCAGCTGGGCGAAGCGCATCGCGGCCAGGACCCGGCCGCTGACGGAGGGGCCGTTCACCCGCGAGACGCTCTCGATGTAGAGCGTCGGGATCCCGGCCAGGTGCGCGGCGGGCAGCGCGGCCAGCGCCAGCGCCGACCCCGTGCTCACCGCGGCGTCGAACTCCTCGGCCCGCAGCCGGGGCAGGATCGACCGGAACGCACGCGCGATCTCCAACCCCTCCCGCGGACGGATGTAGGGGACGTGCAGGACGTTCCGGCCCGCCAGCAGCGACTCGCTCTGCGCGGTGGGGAAGGTGATCCAGAGCGAGTCGGCGGAGGCCCCGAGCCCCGGCGCCAGCCGGACCAGTTGGGCGAGATGACCACCGGTGGACGCGGCCAGCACGAGCCGCCGCTCGGCGCCCGGCCGGAGCTCGGGCAGTTCCCGGGGCATCGTCATTCCCTCTTCTCGGTGGGCCGGGGCGTCAGGTCGCGCTGAGGGCTGACCGCCGCCTCCGGGTCGTTGGGGGTGGGGTCCTGCCGCACCCCGCGGGGACGGGGACCGCGGAGGAAGGCCGGTGGCGCGTACAGCCAGCGGACCCGGCTGGTGAGCCGGGCGAGACCGAACGACGCCAGGACGGTGAGGACCACCAGCGCGATCTGCACGCCGACGTCGACCCACCGAGGCCACGCGGGGTCCAGCAGCCCGATCAGCGCGGTCGCCACCACGATGACGTAGAGGTGCAGCAGGTACAGCTTCAGGCTGGCGGTGCCCATCGAGGTGAAGATGCCGAAACCCGGCAGCCGGACCAGGTACCGGGTGATCAGGATGCCGACGGCCACGGCCGCGAGCTGCCCGACGAGCACCACGAGCGGCACCCAGCGGAAGCCCAGGACGATCAGCGCGGTGGAGACGACGAGGGCGGCGAAGGCGATCGCGAGGTGCACCGGCCGCGCCCGCTCGACGAGGTCTCGGATCTCCCGGGAGAACACCGCGCCCAGCACGAAGAAGAAGAACAGTGCGCCGACCCGGTTCCAGCCGATGTTGTGCGCGTCGACCAGGCCGCTGGTGAAGAGGGTGGAGACCAGACCCGAACCGGCCAGCTGCGCCCAGACCGGTGCCCGGGCGATCAGCCAGCGGCCGAGCGTGAACAGGAAGAGGGCGTAGAGGAACCAGTAGCTGCTGCTCGGCCAGAACAGGATGAGCGGCAGGGCCAGCGGGTCGGTCGCCGGGATCTCACCGAGCTCGCCGTTGAGCCCGGGGACGACGAAGTAGAAGACGGTCCGGATGACCGACCACAGCACGTAGAGGTACAGCAGCGGCAGCAGCCGCCGCTTCCACAGCGCGCGGAACTTGGTGGCCCCGTGCCGGCCGGCGAAGATCCCGGCGATCAGGAAGAACGCCGGCATCGGGAAGAGCTCGAAGACGGCCTTGGCCCGGCCGAGCACCGCGTCGACGTCGGCGGTCTTCAGGTACAGGGTCACGTGGTAGGCGATGACCATGAAGATGGCCAGGCCCTTGACGGGCTCGAGCCACGCGAACCGCCCCGTCGTCGGGGCAGTGCTCTGGGCGCTCATCGAGGATCCGTTCTTCCTACGGCCTGGTCCGTCGCCCGACCGTGTCCGGTCACCTGGACCCGCGGGAACCCGAGAGTCCGCGCGGACCCTAACAGCCGGTACACCGACGGTACGGGGATCGGGACGACCGGACGGCTCATCGGGGGCAGGTTCACTCCACCGTGGAGGTGGTCGGCTCCGCGGGGGCGGGGGCGGGCCCGGGTCCCGAAGGGTCCAGCCGGCGGATCAGCCGCGCCGGCACGCCGCCGTAGACGCCGTCCGGCTGGGTGTCACCGCTGACCAGGGCGCCGGCGGCGATGACCGAGCCCGCACCGATGGTCACCCCGCCCAGGACGGTGACCCCGGCGCCGAGCCAGGCACCGGCCCCGATCGTGATGGGTGCGCTGACCGGCGCCCCGGCGCGCTGCTCACGCGGCCCCACCTCGTGGGAGGTGGGCAGCAGGCTGACCCCGGGGCCGAGGTGGACCCGGTCGCCGATGACGATGCGGGCGTTGGCACCGATCGTCGCGTTGACGTTGACGAACGCACCCCGACCGATCTCCAGGTGGTCGACGCCGCCCACGAAGCGGATCCACGGGTAGACCCGGGCACTGCCGTGCACCCGGACGCCCAGCGCCCGGAGCAGCCGCGCCCGGGTGCGGGGAGCCCAGACCGGGCTGCCGGCCACCGCGCTGGCCAGCGCGCCACGCATCCTGCCGGCCATCTAGGCCTGCCCGGTGGGGACGGAGGCCAGGTCGGCGGTGTTGCGCTGCGCCATCGCCACGACGCCCGGGAGCGCCTGCCGGATGGCCTGCCGGGCTGCCGAGTCCGCGGCGAGGACCTGGTCGACCACGTCGACCACGACCGCCGAGAAGCCGGGGACCGCGTCGATGCGCAGCTCCGGCGTCCCGAACAGCTGCATGAGGCCCTCGACCTTGCCCTGGGACGCCAGGGTGAGCGCCGGGACGCCGTGCAGCAGCGACATCACCGCCAGGTGCATGCGACCGGTCACCGTGATGCTGGCCCGGGCGGTCAGCCCGCGGACCTGCGCCGGGGACAGGATCGAGGGCACGCTGCTCACGTCGGGGAGTTCGCCCACCCGCGCCAGCAGCGCGGCACAGGCCTCCATGTCACCGCTCTGCTCCCGGTCGACGTGCGGGATGACCAGCACGTGCAGGCCACGGCTCCGCAGTCCCTCCACGATCCGGACGTACTCCTCGGTCTGGTCCAGCCGGCCGGCGAGCAGCCCGCTGACGTTGACCAGCGCGACCGGCCGGGTGATGCGCTGCAGCAGCTCGTCGGCCGCCGACGCGTCCACGCTCCGGGCGGCGAAGACGACGTCCGCGACCTCCTCGACCGGTGCGATCCCGTCCTTGCGGGCGCGCTCGGCGGAGATGGGGTCGCGCAGCAACAGGCGCACCCCGTCCCGGGCCGCGGCAGCCAGTGACCGCCGGGCCGCGACCCGGGCACGGTCGCTCCAGCTGAACCCGATGACCCGGGTCTGGACCCCGGCGAGCGCGGCCGCCCGGGCGAGGTTCGACCGGCGCACCGACGCCGGCAACGAGTACCGGCCGTCCATCACGTCCGCGCCCAGGACGGACAGCTGGGCCGCACCCGCGAGAGCCCGGCCGAACGACGCCACCGATGCCCGGTGCTCGGCGCCGGTCCCGTAGACCAGGTGCGGGATCTCCAGCACCTCCACGCGCTGCCGGAACTCCTCGGGCAGCTCCACCGACGCGCGGTCGGGCACGACCAGGGTCACCGGGCCGGCGGTGTTCTCCAGCACCGACTCGAGCATCGCCTGGTCCCCGACGTTGCCGCCGCCGGGCGCGGCGAGGAGCAGGTGCCTGCTCCGGTCGCGCGGCTCGGCGCGCACCCGGGACCGGACGATCCGGCGGTCGACGAGGCTGGGCAGCCCCGATGCCACCACCGCCCGTCGCCGGATCCGGTGCGCGCGCTCGATGGCCTTGGTCATGCGTCCATACCCGCCTTCGGGGTCGTGATCGGGTCAGTGGCAGCCGCACCGGTGAGGCTGAGGGTGGTCGGGTCGGCGTCCCGGCCGGTGGGTGCGCCGTCGTCGTCCGCCGGCCGGGTGGCCGGACGACCGGAGCCGCGCCGGAGGGACCTGCGCATCCCCGCGATGCCGCGCAGGTCGCGCCGGAACGTCGGCCAGACGAGTGCGGTGAGGCCGGTCGCGCCGAGGACGGCGACGACCCCGACGACCAGGCGCAGCGCATGCGCGTCATCCGGGAGCGCCACCGTGGCCAGGTAGGAGAGCGCCGACGCCGTGCCGAAGACCAGCCCGGTGCGGAGCCCGTTGCCGAACATCCGCCCGGCGGGGGCGTCGGAGACGCGCGCGATCCACAGCAGCGCCACCGGCCAGGACAGGGCCACCCCGATCGCGTAGCCCACCGCCACGCCCTGCAGCCCCCAGGCGGAGCCGACCACGATGATGACGGCCATCACGGGCCTGGTCACCAACGCGTAGACGAACTGCGAGCGCGTCAGCCCCTTGGCCAGGAAGACCCACGAGATGGCGTAGGTGGCGGCCTGGAAGAACCCGGCGACGAGCAGCACCCGGAAGATCGGCACCGCCTCCGTCCACTGGGACCCGAGCATCACGAACACCACGGACTCGGCCTGCGCGAACAGCACGGCGAACAGACCGCCGATCAGGGTGAGCAGCGCGACCTGACCGAAGCTGATGAACTCGGCGAACCGCTTCCGGTCGTCCTGCAGCCGGGAGAGGACCGGCAGGGCCACCCGGGTCGCCGGTGCCTGGACCTGCAGCAGCGGCATCATGACCAGCTGGAAGGCGCGGTTGTAGAGCCCGACGGGCGCCGCACCGAAGCGCGCACCCAGCACGAGGGTGTCCATGTTCCGGCCCAGGTAGTTGAGCAGGTGCGAGCCGAGCAGCGGCATGCCGTACCCGATGAAGGGCCGGACGGACGCGCTCCGGTCCACCCAGCCCGGCAGCCACCGGTTGGTGGCGACCAGGAACACCTGCGCGACCAG
Organism: Modestobacter sp. VKM Ac-2979; assembly: GCF_026967995.1. Lineage (NCBI taxonomy): Bacteria > Bacillati > Actinomycetota > Actinomycetes > Geodermatophilales > Geodermatophilaceae > Modestobacter > Modestobacter sp. VKM Ac-2979. The sequence goes on along the minus strand of NZ_JAPVBO010000006.1, from coordinate 225,691 downwards.
CCCCTGGGTGAGCTGCTGGGCGACCAGCGCCCAGTAGCCGGCCCCGAGGACGGCGAGCACGATGCCGACGACCACCCCGGCGACCTGCCCGCCGATCTCGGAGAGAGCCAGCTTGCCGAACCGCAGGTGCCGGGTGTGCATCGCCCGGTACTGGGTGGAGACCCCGTTCAGCAGGAAGGTGGCCGACATGACGACGGCGACGAGCGTGAGCCGGTCGTCGTCGAAGGCCAGCGCGATCAGCGGCGATGCGGCGCAGACGAGCACGGCCAGGACCGCGCCCATGCCGGTGTTGAGCCAGAACAGGTTGTCCCGCTGCCCGTCGGAGAGCGTCTTGGCCTGGACGGCGGCCGAGGAGAGCCCGAAGTCCCGGAACAGCTCACCGAAACCGACGATCAGGGCCACGATCGCGATGAGCCCGTAGTCCTCGGGGTCGAGCAGCCGCGCGAGGACGGCGATGCCCACGAGCTGGACGAGCACCCGGATCCCCTGGCCGCCCAGCGTGACGGCAGCACCCCGGGTGGCTCGTGTGCCGAGCCCCGGGCCCTCCCCCGCTCGTGACTCGGCGTTCACCCTCGCCCGCTGAGCACTCGGGCCCGGCGGTAGGCGTCGCGGTGGTGGAGCCCGATCCGCTCCCAGTCGCGGTCGTCGAGCCGCGGTTCGCCGTCCAGGCCGGTGGCCGTGGAGGTGATCGCCGCCTCGAGGACCTGCGGGGTCAGCTCACCGGCGTACTGCAGGATCCAGTCGGGACCCACCTCCTCGGACAACGCCGCGTTGGTCGGCGACTCCGGCACGAGGACCGGCCGACCGAGGGACAGCGCCGCGAAGAGGGACCCGGAGTTGTGCATGCTCCCGCGGTAGGGCAGGACCACCAGCTGCGATCGGCGGATCTCGTCGACCAGCTCCTGGTCGCTCACGAGCCGGAGCAGGGTGTCGATGCGCGGGTCGCCCGCGCACGCCTCCTGCACCAACTCGGCCTGGCCGGGGTGCGGGTTCCCCACGATCCGCAACCGGAGGTCGGCCCGGTCGATGCCCCGGAAGGCGTCGATGAGGACGTCGACGCCCTTGTAGGGCCGGATGATGCCGAAGTAGAGGACCCGGCCGGGCTCCGCCTCGGGCTGCGGGTACTGGGCGAAGGGCTGCCGGTAGTGGCCGTGCGGGATGGTCACCGTCTCGCGGCCGGCGGTGACCGGACTGGCCGGGTTGAGCCGGATCACCAGGTCGACGTGCCGGTAGAACCGGTCCAGCGACCGGTGGTCGGCTCGACTGCCCTGCTCATGCGGGCTGAGGTTGTGCGCCGTCCACACCAGCGGGACCCGCCGCAGCCGCAGCCGCAGGAGCAACAGGTCCAGCAGCCGGCGCTTGACGAACCGCAGCCACGGCCGCCGGCTGTCGCGGATGAGCAGCTCGGGCCAGTGCACGTGCAGCACGTCGTACCGGCCGAACAGCCCCGTCTGCCAGTCGAAGAAGCGGATGTCGACGTCCGGGGCGGCGCCCTGGACCATCTGGTCGGCGTACTGCGTGGTGCCGTCCGGCTCGCGCAGGGAGTGCAGCACCACCAGGCGCCGTTCGGGGTTGGTCCCAGCGGCCGCCGGACGCAGGGGCCGGCGGCCGGTCACGGCCGGCAGAGCCCGTCGCCAGACACTCCAGCGTGCGGCCCGACGCACATCGCTCCTCGCGCGGTCATGGGTGTCGCCGCCCATCGGACAGCGGACGGGGGTTCGGTGCAACGGACATGGGGCAGTGGGCTCCCGCTCACAGCCAGGAGGAGAAGGTGGCGGCCATGTCGGAGTTCGTCCACCCCGGCACGGTGTGCCCCTGGTCGTGGTACTGGACCCGCACGTCGGCCGCGACCGGCTTCGCGAGACCTGCCAGCGCGAGGCCGTGCCGCTCCGGCGGCACGACCGGGTCCACGAGGGAGACCACGGTCTTCACCCGCTTGCCCGCCCACGCGCTCTGCGGCAGCCGGGCGGGGTTCGTCGCCGCGACGAGCGCCGGGTCGTTGCCGTAGACCGGACCGATCCGCCCAGGGTCCCGGGCGTAGAGGTCCTCCATGTCGTAGGTCGCATTGGCCAGGTAGATCCCGCGCATCCCGCGGACCATGTTCTTCGCGTAGGCGTAGGTCATCAGCGAGCCACCGCCGGAGTTCGCGCGGGCGAAGGCGACGCCGATGTTGAACACGCCGCTCATGTACTTGTCCCAGTTCACCTGGTGGGTGAGCGCTGCCTGCGTGGTCCAGGTGCTCCCGCCGAAGTTGGGGCAGACGCAGACCGCGCCACGGTCGACCAGCAGCTGGGAGCCGTACGCGTACGCGCCGTCGAGCGCGGTGTGGGTGCTGCCGTTCGAGTGGTACATCCAGGCCACCGCGCTGGGCTTCGGCGCCTTCGGCGGGGTCGCCCACGGCACGTAGAGCCGGGCCCGGTCCTTGCCCCAGACGACGTCGATGACCTCGAACTTCTTCTTCCCGACCCGGGTGGTCCGGGTGTCGGCGCGGGAGACCTCGCCCGGCAGCTTCGGGATGGGGGTGTAGACCGGGGCCGCCTGCGCGGGCCGAGCCGCGACGGCCACGCCGGCGAGCCCGGCCGCGGCACCCAGCAGGACGGTGCGTCGGCTGGCCAGGGGCGCGCGGACGGCGGACAGGTCGGACGCGGGGACGTCCGGGCGGACTCGGGACACGGGCTACGCCCTCCATGAGAACCGGGACGGGTGGTCGGCACCGAGCCGCAGGACCGCAACAGGTGTACCGGAAAACTAGCCTCCACCGAACGCAGAAGCCAGGGAAGACCTGTGGCCGATCCCGTCCGGGCGTCACCCGATCAGGGGGCGAGCGCCGCGGCACCGCACGCACCGTCGACCGTGTCCCCGCCCACCCGTGGCCGACAGAGGCAGGCGTGGCCGGGTCGGCACGTACCCTGGACAAGAGGCGACTTCCCTGGCCCAGGGCCCGCCGTGACGCCGTCGCACGCACCGTCTGGAGGAGGAGCATGGCCTCGATCGCCGTCCTGGACCCTGCTCCGGGGGCCCGGGTGCGGGGCACGGTCGAGGTGCGGGTCGAGGTGCGCGGCGGCAGCAGGGTGGCCAGTGTCACGGTCGCCATCGGCGATCCGGAGTTCGGGACCCGGCCGGCCGAACGGGTCGGCGACCGGACGTACGCCGTCCGCTGGGACACCACGCGCAAACTGGTCGACCGCAAGGTCCCTGCACCGGCCGATGCACTGTTCTGGATCACCGCCTCGGCGGTCGTCGACGGCATCCGGGTCGAGGCGCCGCACATCGCCGTCGTCACCGCCAACGACCGGGACGCCGTGCGTGCGGAGTCCGCCGGCGGATGGCGGGAGGAGCTCGCCTGGGCCGCGGACTACAGCGGGTCGACCGAGCAGTGGCTGGCCAGCAACACCGCGGTCGTCGGGGCCGAGTACGCCTCCGTCGAACCCGACCCGGTGCTCGGGCCGGCGCGGCGGGCCGTCCGGGTCTCCGTGCCCGACAGCGCGCGGGGCGACCGCGACCAGCCGACGTCGTCCACCGTGCGGTTCCAGTCCTCGAGCAGGTCCAACATCCGCGAGGGGGACGAGTTCTGCGTCGGCTTCGCGTTCCTGCCCCCCGACGACTTCCCCTCCGTCCACCCCCGGGACGGCGTCCTCCGCCCCGGCGGCGAGGCGTCCGGGTACATCGCGGTCTTCCAGTTCTACGGGCCGCCGTACGAGCAGGGCTCCCCGTTCGTGCTGCACACCGAGCGCCGCACGCCCGACGACCCGATCGACGAGTTCAGCGTGCGGGGCAACGAGCTGAACCCCGGCGACCCGGTCCCCTTCCTCTCGTTGCCCTACCGCCGCGGGCAGTGGACCGACGTGGTGTTCCGGATCCGGGCGTCGTCGTCCATCGCGTCCGGCTGGGTGGAGTGCCACGTCAACCAGGGTGAGTCGACGGCGGTCCGTCCGATGCAGCTCGCCGACGGCCGGCTCCAGGTCCCCCGGGTGCTCCTCCGGCCGGACTCCGAGGCCCACCGGACCGACATGCAGCTCTACCGGGTGGCCGGCCGCTTCGACCGGGTGACCCTCTGGCACACCGGCCACAGGATCGCCCGCACGGTCGAGGAAGCAGACCCGGGCTCCTACCGGAACGGGGCGTTGGCGTGATCGACCCGCACGGCCCGTCCCTGCGCGGCGACCAGCCGACCGACCCCGACGGCCCGGACGCCCCGGCCCCCGGTCGGCGGCCGGTCAGCCGTCGCTCGTTCCTGCTCGCAGGCGGCGCCGTCCTCGCCGGTGGTGCGGCCGTCGTGGCGGGGCTGTCCCGGTCGGGGCAGCCCGAGGTCCCGCCGGTCGCGACGCCGCCCCCGGAGACGCCGGCGCCGTCCGAGCTGGTGCCCGGCTCCCTGGACGCGGTGCTGGCCGAGGCCGGACGGACCGCCGGGCGCCGGCTGCTCGGCAGCCCGTGGCGGGCCTGGTTCGGTGAGACGTCGGAGCCGTGGAGCGCCATCTACGTCACCTGGTTGCTGCGCGAGAACGGGGTGCAGCGGACGGCCGACCCGGTGACCCTCTACGCGGAGCTGCAGCGCGACGGCCGGGTGGGCTCGGACCCGGAGCCCGGGGCGCTGGTCTTCTACTCCCGGGGCGAGGTCAACCGGCCACACCACGTGGGGCTGGTGACCTCGGTGACCCGCGGTGTGCCGCAGACGGTCGAGGGCGACCACCCCTTCTCGCTGCCGTACCCCGAGCGCTTCGTGCGCCGGTACGCCCGCCCCTGGGAGGAGCAGGCGCTGCTCAGCTACGGCTACCCTGCCTACGCCTGACCGCCGCCTGGAGGAAACGTGCTGATCAGCGTCGTGCTGCCCGTCTACAACGACGCCGCCCACCTCGCCGACGCGATCGACCGGGTGCTGGGCCAGGAGAGGGTCGACGTCGAGCTGGTGCTCGTCGACGACGGCTCCACCGACGGCTCGCGGGCGATCGCCCAGGCCGCTGCCGACCGGGACGACCGGATCCGGTTCGTCCCCCTGCCGGAGAACGGCGGGGTCGCGCGGGCCCGGGAGCGCGGGGTGCAGGAGGCGACCGCGGACTGGATCTGGTTCGTGGACTCCGACGACGGCTGGCTGCCCGACGCCGCCGCCCAGCTCCTGGCTGCCGCCGCGGCGTTCCCGGACACGGACGTGGTCGTGGCCGGCGCCACCGCCACCTTCGAGTCCGGCAAGGCGCCCACCAGCAACGAGCCGCCGGCCGGCCCGCCCGTCCCGGGCCACGAGGCGTTCAGCCTCTTCCTGACCGGCCGGATCACCGGGCACCTGTGGAACAAGCTGTTCCGCCGGGAGCTGCTGGGCAGCATCGACTTCACCCCCGCCCGGGTGCAGTCCGACCTCGCCATGGTCGCCCAGGCGGTCGCCGGCGCCCGCTGGGTGGGCTTCCTGCCGGTGTCCGTCTACGAGTACCGCGTGCGCAGCGCCTCGATCATCACCACCCGGTCCCGGCGCGCGGAGTCCCTCGAGCTCATCGCCGCCGCGGTCGAGGGCGCCGCCCGGCGGATGGACCCGACGGCCATCGGGACGGCTGAGTACCGCTACTTCGTGACCCGCTACCTCACCCTCTCCGGGCTCAAGGACGCCGTCCTCGGTTCCTACAGCCCCGCGGAGAGCGCCCAGCACGTGCGCCGGCTGCGCCGTCGGCTCGGGGTGCGGGAACTGGTGCTCCTGGCCCGGCGCCGGGACGCCAAGCGGCTGGCGCTGGCGCTCTCGGCGAGGGTGTGCCTCCCCGCCTACCGCCGGCTGCTGGCCGTCGCCGACCGGTGAGCAGCCCAGCCGGCGCGCACGGTGCGTTACCGTTCGACGGCTCCGTGGACCACCGGACCTGCGCCCCCCAGGGTGCCGTCCAGGCCACCGCGGACCTGCGTGTCCTGAGGTGCCGACGACGCCACCGCCGCCACCGTCACCGAAAGGCGCCCGCATGACGAAGGTCTTCGCGATCGGCCGCGGCCAGTACGAGAACGTGGGAGACATCATCCTGCGCCGGCAGCTCCTCGACTGGGTACGTCCGGTCGGCGAGCTGCACGTCTACGTGGGCGCCTCCCCTGCCGGCTACGACGAGGGCCTCGGGCTCCGGCCAGGCGACCGCGTCTACCGGTCGCTGCGGGCCTGGTACCGGGTCGCCCTGACCTCGGCGGTGCGGGGCCGGGCCGCCTACGTCTTCAAGCCCGGGGAGATCCAGCTGACCCTCGTGGGCATGAAGGAGCACCTCTCCCTGCTGCCCCTCCTGCTGGCGCTGAAGCTGCGGGGCGGCGCCGCCGTCCGGGCCGGGGTGGGCACGCGCAACTACGCAGCCGTGCCCCGGGCCCTGATGCGCCCGTCGATCGCCCTGTCGGACCGGACCCTGTGGCGCGACGACGCGACCGGCCGCTACATGGGCACCGGCGCGGTCATGCCGGACCTCGCCTTCGGCGAGGGGGCCGATGACGCCGCGGTCGCGCGGTTCGCCTCCCCCGCCCCCGAGCGGAACGCCCTCGTGGTGTCGATGCGCGGCGAGGACCCGGCCCGCCCCTACCCGAGTCAGGCCTGGCTGGACGGCGTCCGGGCGTACGCCGCGGCGCACGACCTGGAGATCTGGGCGGTCACCCAGGTGTGGACCGACGAGGAGCGCACCCGGCGACTGGCGGCGGACCTGGGCGGCCAGACGCTCGGCTGGGACGGCCCCACCGGCCACGACGAGCAGGAGCGCCGGCTGCGGGAGCTGTACGCCCGCACCGCGATCGTGCTGTCGGACCGGCTGCACGTGGTCATCGCCGCGTTCACCGAGGGCGCGGTGCCGGTCGGCTCACCGGTCGGGGACTCCGACAAGGTGGACCGGCACTTCACCACCATCGGCGTCCCGGGGGTGACCGTCTCGGCCGCCACCGACTCCGCCGACGAGCTGGTGGCCCGGCTGGAGGCCCTGGCCGGACGGCGGGCCGAGCTGTTCGGCGCCCTCCTGGAGGCGCGCCGGCGGCTGCGCGGGCACCGCGACGACATCCGGCAGGTGCTGTCCGGGCGATCCCCGGCGGCTCCGGCCACCACCGAGCCGGTCGCGGGCTGACCGCGGTGACGACCCGGCCGACCGTGCACCACCTGGGCCGCGTGGGGGACATCCCCGGCGGGATGACGCAGGTCATGAACGGCTACCTGGCGTGGCCCTTCCCGCGGGTGGACGTCGCGGTGATCACCTCCCGGGGAGACCCGCACGACCTGCGGGCCGCCCTGGTGAAGGGCACCGGTGCGCTGGCCCGGGTGCTGCGGCTGCCCCGGCGGTCCTCGGTCGTGGTGGCGCACCTGTCCGAGCGCGGGTCCTTCGTCCGCGAGGGCGCGCTGATGCGGGTGGCGCACCGCCGCGGGATCGCCACGGTGGCGCACCTGCACGGCAGCTCGTTCGCCGCCTTCGCCGCCGCGCACCCGCGGCTGACCGGATGGGCCCTGCGCGGCGCCGACCGGGTGATCAGCCTGTCGGCCGAGTCCTCGGAGGTGGCGGCCCGCTTCGTGCCGGCCGAGCGGGTGGTGCTGATCCCGAACGCGATCCCCTCCAGCGCTCCCGTGGCGAAGGAGGACCTGGTGGTCTTCGGCGGCGTCGTGTCGCACCGCAAGGGGATCGACGTGCTGCAGGAGGCGTGGGCCCGGATCGACGCCCCGGGCTGGGAGCTCGTCGTGGCCGGCCCCGTCCAGGACGCCGCGCTCGTCCGTGCGGACGTCGAGGGGCTCACGATGGCCGGTTCGCTGGCGCACGAGGAGCTCATGGCGCTGCTGGACCGGTCCCGGATCGCGGTGCTCCCGTCCCGGGACGAGGCGATGCCGATGTTCATCCTCGAGGCGATGGCCCGCGGCAACTGCGTGGTCTCCACCGACGTGGGGGGCATCGCCGCGGTCCTGGGGGACGAGCACGGCATCGTCGTCCCGCCCGGGGACGTGGAGGCCTTCCGGGCCGCCCTGCAGTCGGTCCTCAGCGACCCGGAGCGCCGGTCCCGGCTGGCCGAGTCGGCCCTGCTGGCCTTCGAGGAGCGCTTCAGCGCGGACGCGGTGTTCCCCCGGGTCGAGGACCTGTGGCTCGCCGCGCTCGCCGACCGCCGTCCTCCCACCTCCGGCGCCCCCCGGGCCGACTGAGCCTGCCGGTCACCAGACGGTCACCGTACGGATCGGGCTCGCTCCGAATCGTACGGAATGAGTCATCGAACGCACGCGATGAGTCACACTGGGGAATGCTCTTAGTGACCCCGTGATCACGGGGGGAAGTGGCGAATCGCTCAGTCCATATCCGCGAGAGATGTGGCTATGGTGTCGACGAGATTACGAGCGATCGACCTTCGAGTTCGCGCCTCCCAGTTGCGGATTCCCGTCGGTTCGATTGCCTCTGTCGAACGTCACCAACTGTTCTCGAAGGGTCGGACATGCTCGAACGAGGGCCTGCGGCACCGGTCGCCTCCCCGTCTCGCCAGGAAGGGGTGTGCTCCTGATGACCGGGACGAGACGGAACATCCTGAGCCTGTCCCCGACCGAGGTGCAGCGGCTGACCTCGGCCTTCAACGTGCTCAAGGCGAACGGCACCTACGACCAGTTCATCCGGAACCACGTCGCCGCGATGAACGTCGCGACCCCCCCGGGCTCCACGCGCAACGCCGCCCATCGCGCGCCGGCCTTCCTCCCCTGGCACCGGGCGACCCTGCTCGACATCGAGAACGCCCTGCAGGCCGTCGACCCGTCGATCGAGGGGATGCCCTACTGGCGGTGGCAGAACGACACGGCCCTCAACGGTGGCGACCCGCGACGCTCGCCGCTGTGGAGCCCGGGGGGCATCGGCGGCGACGGCGACCCGGCCCGGGGCAACCGGGTGCTCAACGGGCCGTTCGCGCACTGGGTGGCGCTCATCGTCAACAACAGCACCGGAGCGCTGGTCCCGCGCTCGCAGCCCGGCCTGATCCGACTCCTGGGCCGCGACCCCCGCGGGTCGAGCAGCCTGCCAACCCCGGCACAGGTCACCGACGCCATCGACCGCTACACCACCTACGACAGGTCCCCCTGGGACGCCAGCGTGGCGACCTTCCGCAACCGGATGGAGGGCTGGTCCGGAGGCCCCCGTATGCACAACCTGGTGCACCGGTGGGTGGGCGGCGACATGCTCGCCGGCACCTCGCCGAACGACCCGGTCTTCTGGCTGACCCACGCCAACGTGGACCGGCTCTGGTGGGTCTGGCAGGGCATGCGGGGCGTGAACAACTACCAGCCCACCTCCGGCGGTCCCACCGGGCACAACCTCAACGACTCGATGCAGGGCCTGGTCGTCCCGCGGACCCCGGCTGACGTCCTCGACATCAACCGGCTCGACTACACCTACGTCTAGGAGGACCGACGCACATGGATCGCAGACGTTTCGTGATGGGGGCCTCCGTGGCCGTCGTCGGCACCGCGGTGGCCGTGACCGGCACCCCTCCGTTCGACGACGTGCCGAGTGCGGCCGCAGCCGGGGAGGAGCGCTTCACGGCCCGGGGGCGTGCGGTGGCCATCCAGCGGATCGGCAACAGCGCGCACGCCGTGATCAACGGCCGGCACGGGGTGCACCTCGAGCGGATGCTCGACGGGTACGCGACCCACCTGCTCCCGTTCGGCACGTACAAGTCGCCGCGGAAGCTCATCGAGGCCGTCATCCAGGCCGAGGACGCCGGGCTGCTGATCATCTGACGCGTCCGACACGGACGGCAGGACGGAGGCGGGGCGCTGGCAGACCAGCGCCCCGCCTCCGTCGTGTCGGGCTGTCACCGGGCGTCAGCGGTGCGCGGCCCACTGACACCGGCGCCGGGAACGACGTCGGGGTGGGCCCGAGGCTGCATGCGCAGCCCAGGCCCACCCCGGTCGGCGGCGGTCGGTCAGTAGGCGCCGGAGCCGCGGAAGACCGCACCCACGGTCTTCCACAGGATCATGAAGTCGAAGGCCAGCGACCAGTTCTCCACGTACCGGACGTCGATCCGCACCGAGTCGTCCCAGGAGAGGTCGGAGCGGCCGCTGACCTGCCACAGCCCGGTGATCCCGGGCTTGACCAGGAAGCGCCGGTGCATGTCGAAGCCGTAGCGCTCGACCTCGGTGGGCAGCGGCGGGCGCGGCCCGACCAGCGACATCTCACCGCGCAGCACGTTGAGCAGCTGCGGCAGCTCGTCGAGGGAGTAGCGGCGCAGCACCCGGCCGACCGGGGTGACCCGCGGGTCGCCCTTCATCTTGAACAGGACGCCGTTGCCGTCGCTCTGCTCGGCCAGGTCGGGCACCATCCGGTCGGCGCCGGCGACCATGGTGCGGAACTTCAGCATCCCGAAGGTCTGCCCGTCCCGGCCGACGCGCTCCTGCCGGTAGAACACCCCGCCACGGCTGGTGAGCCCGACCGCCAGGGCCAGGGCGGCGAGCACCGGCAGGATGAGCAGGATCCCCACCGTCGCCGACGTGCGGTCGAAGGACTCCTTGGTGAGCCGGCGGACGCCGCGCAGCTCGGGCCGCTCCATGTGCAGCAGCGGCAGCCCGCACACCGGGCGGATGCGCACACGGGGGCCGGCGATCTCGGTGACCGCGGGAGCCAGCAGCAGCTCGGCGCGGGTCTTCTCCAGGTCCCAGCCCAGCCGGCGCAGCGCCGGACCGTCCAGCTCCGGGGAGGGCAGCACCGCGACGGTGTCGACCTCGTAGGCGTGGACGACGTCGACCACCTCGTCGAGGGTGCCCAGCACCGGCAGCCCGTCGAAGGCCTCCGGGGACTCCCCCTTCGGGCCGGCCGGGAGGCAGCAGCCGATCACCCGGTAGCCGTGGTAGGCCTCGCGGTCGATCTGCGCGTGCAGTGCGGTGACCCCGCCGCGGTGACCGACGAGGATCGCCGTCTGCAGGAAGCGCCCCTCGGCGCGACGGCGGTGCACCCACTGCCGCTGCAGGTAACGCTGCAGCAGTGAGAGCCCGGTGGCCAGCGGCAGGGCGACCACGATGAAGCCACGGGCGAGCTCGAGCTTGAAGGCCCAGGAGACGGTGCCGACCGTGGCGAGCAGCAGGACGGCGGCGGAGAAGACCCGACGGAACTCCTCCGGGCCCACCCACAGGAAGCGCTCCTCGTAGCTGCGACTGACGAGCATGATGGTCACCCACGCCACGGGGAGGATCGTCGCCATCCAGACCGACGCCTGCTGCCCTGCGGACATCCCCTCGGGGCCGAACCGGGTCAGGTAGCCGACGGTGGCGGCGACCCCGGCCGCTGCCGCGTCCCCGATCGCGATGTGGCGGACGTACTGGGCGCGCCAGGCCCGGCGGGCCACGGTGCCCTCACCGCGCAGCCAGGAGCGTGCGAACGTGCGGCGCCGCGGCTCCTGCGCCCGGTGCTTGGACGCCGTGCTCCGTCGAGGACGGACGGCGCTGTTCCGCTCGTCGATCATGCTCATGCAGTGAACCCCCGGGAGGCTGGCGCCACGGGAAACGCAACCTCGTAGCCATGTCTTGGACGGACCGACGACTGCTCTGTCCGACCGGCCAGGGTGAAGGTAACGAAGTCGTAGCAATAGCGGCACCCCGAGAGAATGGAACTTCGACCGGTCCCGGCGTGGGGCCCATTACTCGGGCACGTGCAGTCAGTCGACCATTACTCACTGCAAGGACACACGCGGCATGTGTGAATACCTGGCGTATCGACCAGCGGTGAATTGAGTCACTGCAGGCGGACCGTCGCGCACGTCGGGCCCGGGCTCCCGAGCCGCCGACGCCGACTCAGCCCCGCCCAGCGTGTCGATACGGACACGCCGTAGTCGTCTAGGCACAGCGTGCCACGACAACTACCTTGCTGCCGTCGGCTCGTGCCGACGCGCGAGGGGGGAACGCAGGACGTGCAGACCGATCGACCAGACCCGGAGACCTCCGGCCGGCACCGCCAGGTCCAGGTGCCACCAGTGCCCCCCGAGACCGGCCGGCACCGGGTCGTCACCGACCCGCCGCTCCGGGCGGCCGAAAGCGCGCTGCCGACCCCGGCGCCGCCGACCCCGGTGCGCCGCCGGCACGCGGCGGATGAGGCGCCGAGCTCCCACCCCGATGCCCGCCGCCGACGCAGCCGGACACCCCAGCGGGTCATCGCCGGCGCCACCCTGTTGCTGATCACCGCGACGCCGGTGCTCGCCCGGTCCACCACCGCCCTCGGCATGCACGACGCGGTCGCCGCTGAGATCGCCGCCCACCCCGACCAGGCCGACGACACACTGGCGGCGATCACCGCCGGCGGCGTCCTGGCCGGCGCGGCCTCGCCCAGCCCGGCTGTGGTGCCCCCCGCTCCCGACGACTCCGGCGCACGCTCAGTGGAGCCCGACGGCACGGCCCCCGCCCCGGCGGACGCCGCGGCCACCCGGTCCGACGCTGCCGCGCCCGGCACCGACAGCGCCGATCAACCGGCCCCTGGTCCGCCCACCGCCAGCAGTGCGTCCGCCGGCTCGCCCACCGGGACCGGACAGCCGACGCCGCCTGGCACCCGCCCGGTGACACCCGTGCCGACCGACGCGGCGCCGACCGGTGTGACGCCGACCGGCACGGAGCGGACCGGCGCAGAGCGGACCGGCGCAGAGCAGACCGGCGCAGAGCAGACCGGCGCAGAGCAGACCGGGGCGAGGCAGACCGACGACAGCACGCCCGGGACGAGCGGCCTGCCGGCTCCGGAGACCACGGACGCCCCGCCGACCGACGAGCCGCTCGTCCAGTCCTTCCTGACCCAGGACCCACCGCCACCGAGCCCGACCGCGCCGTCCACCGGCGCGCCGGGGGCGACGGTCGCGCCGGAGCCCTCGGAGCCGGCACCGACCACGGCGGCCCCGTCGCCTTCGGCAACAGCAGAGGCGTCCGCCGGCACCGTCGCTGCGCTCATCGAGCGGGTGGGCACCCTCGTCGGTCCCTGAGCCGGGGCCGCGGCGGACCACTCGACCCGGCCACGGGCGGCGGCCGCTCCCTCCGACGGGGCACCCCGGTGGCCGCGGACCTCAACCGGGCCGTCCAGGACGCCGACACCTCGGTCATGCCGATCGCCGCCGCCCCGGTCGCCGACGAGGTCTCGTCACTGCCGGGCCTCCACGCCGCCGCCGTCTCCCTGCTGCCCACCCGGGCCACGTTGCTCGCCCGGATCGCCGAGCAGACGGCCGCCGCGGACGTCTCCCCCGCTGCGCTGGTGCTCGTCGGACTGCTCCGCCGGGACACCGGCTGGCCCCTGCCGGGCGACCACCTCGACCAGGTCGCTGCGGCGCTGTCGGCCAACGTCCGTGGCGACGACTGGCTGGCCCGCTCCGGTCCCACCGAGTTCGCCGTGCTGCTGGGCGCGGCGGCACACCACGCCGAGACCGCGACCGACCGGCTCCTCGAGGTCGTCGCCGGCACCGGCGTCCCCGGCCTCACCGCCTGCGCCGGCATCGCCGGGCTCTCCCCGGACACCTCACCCAGCGAGGTGCACCGCCGGGCCACCCTGTGCCTCACCGCGGCGCGCAGCATCGGCGGCGGCCGGGTCATCCGCTACCGCGGCACCCGCCGCTGACGACGCGTGTCCACCGCAGCGGCGCGGTGGGCACGTGGCCGATCGGCGACCACCCCAGACCTGCCCCGTGCCGCCGTGTCCCGGCGGCACGGGGCAGCTCCACGTGTCCGGTCGACCGGGCCCGGACGGTGCTGGCGCCCACCCGTCGCCGGGGCCCTCCGTCACGCCCCCTAGGCTTCCGCTGCGCTCGTCTCCCGGACCTCGGTGACGCCCCTTCGGATCGGAGGGGTCACCGTCCCGCTGGGGCACCGCCGAGGACCCTGTCGGCAGGTCGCTCCAACGGACCGATGGCCTGGTGAGACCCGCGATTGACGGGAACGTCCGACCGGGCGAACCTTGGCGTGGGGACGCTGCCAGCGTGGGCAGAGCGGCCGAGACGAGGGAACTCCGTGGCGTGGTGGTGGCTGCTGGTCGCATGGCCCGTGGTGGGTCTGCTGGCTGCTGCCGTCTTCCACGTCGTCGTCACCCACGTGCCACCGGACCGCTGCCATGAGCTGACCCCCGTACAGCGCGCCCACCTCCCCGGTGTGCACCCCCTGAGGCTGCGCCGCCGACCCGCCTCCCGCCCCACGGCCGGCCGCCCCGGTGGCCCATCCCTCACCCGGTACCGCCCCACGAGCGCGACCGGCGCGCCGATGCCCCTCGGCCAGACCCGCGGGCCGGTACACCGCCTCTCCCCGCAGACGCAGCTCGTCCCGGGGCGCCGGCGGCGCGCATCGGGCCGAGCTCCTCTCCCCCAGGTGCCGGGTGCCGTGGCGCAGGCGGGCTGCGCGCCCCGGCGGACCGCCGGCCACGGGCCCCTCGCCGCAACTGCCCGGGGCGCCGTCACCGTCTTCGTCTCGGTGCCGTCCCACCAGCCGTCCCGATCGGTCAGGCCACTCCGGGCCGGCGTCGTGCCCAGTGCCACCGCACACCGCAGGCGGCCGTCGTGGACGCGCGGGGGGGCAGATCGGCCAGGGCGGCGGGGCCCGGGTGCGCAGCGCCTCCTCGCGCTCACGGCGCTCGCGGCCGTCGCACTCGCGCCGGTCCTGGCCCGCTCCAGCACCAGCCTGGGCTTCACCGACCCCCTCGTAGCCGACCTCGTCGCACATCCCGACCAGGTGCCGGCCACCTTCGAGGCCCTGAACCGTGGCGCTGCGATGTCCGGGCTGGCCCCCATCTCGGTTCCCGAGTGGGAGACGGTGCTGTCCGGGGCGGTGCCGACCGACACCGGCGACCGGTCCACCAGGCGGGCACCCGACCCCACCACGGCCGCCACCGAGTCGAGCCGGACCAACGCCCCGCCTGCGACCTCGACCGACGATGCGCCCGGCGACGGGCCGACGGTGCCGCCCGGGGCCGTCCCCGACGACCCACCGCCGGCGAGCGACGCTCCGACCGGCGGGGTCACCCGCACCACCGTGCCGACGCCGACACCGACGCCGTCGGACCCGGCCGACCCCACCGCGCCGCGGCCCACCCCGACCCCCAGCCCGACGGATCCCGAGCCGACGCCGACGCCTACTCCGACCCCGACTCCGACGCCGACCGACCCGGTGCCCACGCCGACCCCGACCGACCCGGAGCCGACCCCCACGCCCAGCCCGACCGACCCGGCCGAGCCGACGGAGCCGGCGCCCACGGAGCCGGCGCCGACGGAGCCGGCGCCGACGGAGCCGGACGAGCCGGACGACGCGGCGGCCGCGGCCGGCGACGTCACTCCCCCTCGGCCTCCAGCGGCTCCCACCGCACCCTAGGAGCCGGCCCGGTCCGGTCCGGCACAGGACTGCCGGACGGCCACCTGGCCACCGAGGGCGACTTCGGGTGCGCAGTGCCCGGAACGCCGAACTGCCCCGGCACCACCAGCGGTGGGACGGGGCAGTTCGGTCGGAGCTGGTCGCTCAGCGGGTGACGGAGCGGGCCTCGTCCTCGCGCTTCTTCTCCTCGCGGGCAGCCATCCGGGCCCGCTGCGGGACCACCGTGTACTTCGGGTCCCGGGCGCTGGCCATGCCGGCCTCGAAGACGCCGAAGCGGGTGAGCAGCGAGCCGGCCGCCAGGAGCGCACCGGAGACCGCGGCACCGACCCGGGTGCGGCCGGCCACCACGGTGAGACCCGCACCGCTGGCGGTGCAGGCCTTCGCGGCCTTCATCATCGTGCCGGCCTTGCCCAGCTGGTACGGCTCGCCGACGATGCCGTGGTCGTGCTCGACCTTGTGCATCGCGGCCAGCTCGACCGCCGCTCCGGCGACAGCCATCTTCCGGGCCGGACCCGCCTCGGCGACCGGGGTGAACGCCATGCAGATCCCGCCGCCGGCGGCCATCCCGGAGCCGGCGAAGACGAAGGGCAGCTCCTTGTACGGCTCGTGCCATGACGGCACGGCGGTGTTGGCCAGCAGCACCGCCGTGTAGGTGGTCATCGGGCCACCGAAGACGGCGGACGTGGTGCCCACGACCTTCCGGAGCCCGGGGAACCAGCCGGCGATCCGCCGCAGCCCGAACTTCTGCAGACCGGGGAAGGCCTCCAGCAGCTGGAGGCCCGCGGTGGCCGCGGTCAGGGCGCTGAACGGCGCCAGGATGTAGGAGCCCACCGACAGCGGCGAGGTCGGCTTGATCACCCGGAGCATGTGCAGGAACCGAGCCGGCCGCCCCAGGTCGTGGATCAGCCAGACGACCGACGCCAACGCCCCGCCACCGGCGGTGTAGTGCGCCGCCCGGGTCAGCGCCGGGCGACCGGTCACGTCGGCGATCGCGCCGAGCACCGCCGACGAACCCGCGGCGCCACCCAGGAACAGGTACAGCGGCACGTCCGGGGTCTTCCACACCGGCGGCTTGATGATCGGCCGGCCGTAGTACGAGGTGAACTCGGCCTCGTCGACGGTCGGGTCGCCGTCCCGGCCACCGCCGCGGCGGCCGCCCTTGCGCCGCTTCTTCTCCCGCGCCTGCGCCGGGGGGCCGTCAGCCCGCCGCCAGCCGGCGCCCGGCGTCACCAGTCCCTCGGTCATCGGCGCAGCCCCTTACGTGAGCCCAGGACGGCGGAGAGCGCGAACCCGACCACCATGGCCGCGCCGCCGACGGCGTGCTTCCACATCGACGGCAGGTCCCGGGTGGTGACGATCGGGTCCGGCGGGAGCCCGTAGACCTCCGGCTCGTCGAGCAGCAGGAAGAACGCGCCCGCACCGCCGACGCCGTCCTCCTCGTCCCGCCCGTAGAGCCGCGCGGTCTCCACGCCCTGCTCCTTGAGCGTCGCCAGCCGAGCATCGGCCCGGGCCTGGAGCTCGTCCAGGTCGCCGAACTGGATCGACTGGGTGGGGCAGGCCGTCGCGCAGGCAGGCTGCAGCCCGTCGGTGAGCCGGTCGTAGCACATCGTGCACTTGAAGACCCGGCCGTCGTCCTTGCGCTGGTCGATCACGCCGTAGGGGCAGGCCGGCACGCAGTAGCCGCAGCCGTTGCAGATGTCGCCCTGCACGACCACGGTGCCGAACTCGGTGCGGAACAACGCCCCGGTCGGGCAGACGTCCAGGCACCCGGCGTGCGTGCAGTGCTTGCACACGTCCGAGGACATCAGCCAGCGGATCTCCCGGTCGCCGGACTGACCGGTCTGCGGGTCGAACTCGCTGAGCGCCTCGGCGTTCAGCACGCTGGACTGGGCCATGCCCACCCCGTCGGCGTTGCCGCCGGCCGAGACGGCGTGCGGGTCACCCGAGCCACTCCCGCAGCCCCCGCCGCTGCTGCCGCAGCCGGCCGCGGGTGCGGCGGCGCCCGCGCCACCGGCGCCCGGCAGCCCGACCCCCGGCATGGGGAGGTCGACGGCCCGGCTCTGCTCGACGAACGCCACGTGCCGCCAGGAGTTGGCCCCGAGCATGCCGGTGTTGTCGTAGGACTGAGCCGTCAGGCCCATGACGTCGCGGTTGCCGTCCGCGTCGTCCATCGGGAGCGTGTTCCACTCCTTGCAGGCGACCTCGCAGGCCTTGCAGCCGATGCAGACCGAGGTGTCGGTGAAGAAGCCCACCCGCGCGGGGTGGTCCTCCTCGTAACCGGCCTCCCCGCTCACATCGGGCAGCGGGCCGTAGAGCCGGTTGGCCGGGTCGTTGCCGGTGAGCGCCGGGCTCGCCGAGCTGACGGTCGTCACGAGCGCTCCTCTTCCATCGGGTCGAGCCGCATCAGCTCGTCCCCTCCTCGATCGGTGCCCGGCCGCCGCTGGGGACCAGGCCCGACTGCACGCCCGCCCGGATCCGGTGGTCCTCCACGAACTGCACCAGCTCCTTGCCGCGCGGACGCCGCCCGGGCTGGATGTCGCAGGTGGCGACCTTGGTCTCCTGGATGTGCACGTTGGGGTCCATCACCACGCCGAACAGGTCGTTGGCGGAGTCGCCGGTGGACAACCCCTGCTCGCCCCAGTGGTACGGGATCCCGATCTGCTCGACGACCTGGCCGCCCTTGAGCCGCATCGGCCGCATCCGCTCGGTGACCAGCACCTTGGCCTCGATCGCCGTCCGGGCGCTGATCAGCGTGGCCCACCCGCCGCTCTCGAGCCCGCGCAGCTCGGCCAGCTGCGGGCTGACCTCGACGAAGAACTCCGGCTGCAGCTCCGACAGGTAGGGCAGCGTGCGGCTCATCGCCCCGGCGGTGTGGTGCTCGGTCAGCCGGTAGGTGATCATCGCGAAGGGGTAGACCTCGCTGCGCGGCGGGTTGCCCCGGTTCCACGCCCCCTGGATCTCCTCCCGGCCCGGGTTGGCCTGCTGGCCGTACAGCGCGTTCTCCACCGGCGACTCGGCCGGCTCGTAGTGCGCCGGCATCGGGCCGTCGGCCAGCCCGGCCGGCACGTAGAGCCACGCCTTGCCGTCGGCCTGCATGACGAACGGGTCGGCACCGCCGATCCCGGCCTGCGCCACCGCACCCTCCGGCGGGACGTAGTCCGGTCGCTTGGTCGCCTCGAAGTCGGGGACGTCATGACCGACCCAGCGGCCGGCTCCGTCCTCCCCTGCCTCCTCGTCCCACCAGACGAAGGCCTTCCGCTCGCTCCACGGCTTGCCGCTCGGGTCGGCCGAGGCGCGGTTGTAGAGCACCCGGCGGTTCGACGGCCAGGCCCAGCCCCACTCGGCGGCGACCCAGTCCTGCTCGCGGCCGGGCTTGCGCCGGGCGGCCTGGTTGACCCCGTCGGCGTAGACACCGGTGTAGATCCAGCAACCGCCGGTGGTCGAGCCGTCGTCCTTCATGTCCAGGTACGTCGAGAGCATCTCGCCGTCCGGACCCGAGCCGTTGATCTCCCGCAGGACGGCGTCGGCGCTGGGCTCGTCGTGCTCACCGTGCGTCGGGTAGTCCCAGGTGAGGTCCAGCAGCGGACGGTCCCGCGGGTCGGTCGACCCGGCCAGCTTCTCCCGCAGCCTGCGGCCCAGGTGGAAGTAGAACCACAGGTCGCTGCGGCAGTCGACCGGCGGCTCGACCGCCTTGTGCCGCCACTGCAGCAGCCGCTGCGTCTGGGTGAAGGTGCCCTCCTTCTCCACGTGCGTGGCCGCGGGCATGAAGAAGACCTCGGTGGCGATGTCCTCGGTGACCAGCTCCCCGGTCTCGATCTCCGGGGCGGTCTTCCAGAACGTCGCCGACTCGATCATCTGCAGGTCGCGGACGACCAGCCACTCCAGGTTGGCCAGCCCGAAGCGCTGCATGCGCCCGTTGGCGCTGCCCACCGCGGGGTTCTCGCCCACCAGGAAGTAGCCGGGCACGTTGCCCTGGATCATGTCGGCGACAGTGGTGTACGTGCCGTGGTCGCCGGTGATCTTGGGCAGGTAGTTGAACGCGAAGTCGTTCTCCGCCGTCGCCGCGTCGCCCCACCAGGACTTCAGCATGCTCGTGGTGTACGCGCGCATGTTCCCCCAGAAGCCCACCCGGTCGTCGCTGGAGGCACAGAAGCTGTCCAGGTCGGTGTGCTGCTGGGCGTGGGGCATCGGGATGTAGCCGGGCAGGATGTTGAACAGCGTCGGGATGTCGGTGGAGCCCTGGATGCTGGCGTGCCCGCGCAGCGCCAGGATCCCGCCTCCCGGACGGCCCATGTTGCCCAGCAGCGCCTGCAGGATGCCCGCGGTCCGGATGTACTGCACGCCCACCGTGTGGTGCGTCCAGCCCACCGAGTAGACCCACGCCGTCGTCCGCTCGCGGTTGCTGTTCGCGGTGACCCACTCGGCGACCTTGAGGAAGACCTCGGGCTCGATGCCGCAGATGTCGGCGACCATCTCCGGGGTGTAGCGGGCGTAGTGCCGCTTGAGCACCTGGAAGACGCAGCGGGGGTGCTGCAGCGTCTCGTCCCGCATCGGCTTGCCGTGGATGTCGGCCGAGCCCTGTGCACCCTGCTGCTGGTCGGCCTCCTTGACGCCCTCGGTCTCGTCGTCGGTGCCGTCGTCCGCTGCGTCGTCGGGCCGGTCGCCCTCGTCGGAACGGAAGGCCGACCCGCCGGGCTGGCTCGGCGAGCGCTGGCCGGCCGAGGCCGGCACGTTGACGCCCTCGTACTGCCAGGTGGTCTCGTCGTACTGCCCGGTCTCGGGGTCGAAGCCGGAGAACAGGCCGTCGAGGTCCTCGGTGTCCTGGAAGTCCTCACGCAGGATCGCCGCCGCGTTCGTGTAGGCGACGACGTACTCGCGGAAGTCCAGGTCGTTGTCCAGGACGTACTTGACCAGCCCACCGAGGAACGCGATGTCGGTGCCCGCGCGCAGCGGCACGTGCAGGTCGGCCAGCGCGCTGGTGCGGGTGAACCGCGGGTCGATGTGGATGACCTTCGCGCCCCGCGCCTTGGCCTCCATGACCCACTGGAAGCCGACCGGGTGGCACTCGGCCATGTTCGAACCCTCGATCACGATGCAATCGGAGTTCACCAGGTCCTGCTGGAAGTTCGTGGCGCCGCCACGACCGAACGAGGTCCCCAGACCGGGGACCGTCGCGGAGTGCTATATGCGGGCCTGGTTCTCGATCTGTACAGCGCCCATGGCGCTGTACAGCTTCTTCATCAGGTAGTTCTCCTCGTTGTCGAGGGTCGCCCCGCCGAGGCTCGCGATGCCCAGCGTGCGGTTCACCGGGTGCCCGTCGACCTCGTCCTGCCAGCCCTTGCGGCGGGCGTCCAGCACCCGGTCGGCGATCATGTCCATCGCCGTGTCCAGGTCGAGGTCCTCCCACTCCGTCCCGTGCGGACGGCGGTACTTGACCGTGGTGACCCGGCTCGGGCTCGTGACCAGCTGCTTGCTGGCGCTGCCCTTGGGGCAGAGCCGGCCGCGGCTGATCGGCGAGTCCGGGTCGCCCTCGATCTGCACGACCTGCTCGTCCTTGACGAACACCCGCTGGCCGCAGCCCACCGCGCAGTACGGACAGACCGACTGCACCACCCTGTCGGCGGTGGCCGTGCGGCTGACCACCTGCTCTGTCGCCTTGCTGCGCGCGGCCTTGCCACGCCCCAGCGGGTCAGGACCCGTCAGCTGCCGGAACACCGGCCATGCATCCAGCCACGTCTTCACCCCGACGAGCTTGCCACCCGGAGGCGCCGTTCGCGCGCCCAGCCCTCCGGCGGGTCTCACCCGTTCGTACCCGCCGGGCCCGCCTCCGGGAGGACGACGCAGCACGAGGGGCTGGTGCAGCTGAGTAGCGTCGTCGGGGACACGAGGAGGCGCCCCATCGCAACCGACCACGCACGCCGCTCCGAAACCCACCTCGACTGCCCGTGTGCCGGCGACACCGCCGTCCACGCCCGGCACGCCGGCGAGGCCCCGTCCGTCGGCGAGGCCCAGCCCGGCACCGAGGGCATGGTGGAGTGCCCCGAGTGCGGTGAGCCCAGCAGCCACGTGCGGATCGCCACCTGGGGTCACTGCCGGGTCTGCCGC
Source organism: Modestobacter sp. VKM Ac-2979 (assembly GCF_026967995.1). Taxonomy (NCBI): domain Bacteria; kingdom Bacillati; phylum Actinomycetota; class Actinomycetes; order Geodermatophilales; family Geodermatophilaceae; genus Modestobacter; species Modestobacter sp. VKM Ac-2979. The sequence continues at coordinate 204,327 of NZ_JAPVBO010000006.1, read as the reverse complement.
ACCGCCGACTCCCGGGCGACCCAGCCCCTGCGCTGGTGAACCGGCCCGACTGAGCGGGCGTCCTCCCCCTCACCCCTCCGCCCCCGCCCCTTCGGGTGAGTGGCGTCGGCCACTGGTGCAGTCCGGCCGCGCGCGGTCCGACAACTGATCCGTGACCTCCGGAGCCCTCGCCGCACCCATGCGGGCCATGGCCGCTCCGACGCGGAGCGGCCCGGCCGCCGTCCGCACGCTCAGCCGGCCACTCCTGCTCGCCGTCCTGGCGGCCTGCGCCACCCTGTCCGCCGGGCTGCTGCCCGGACGGACCGCCGTCACCGTCGCGGTGACGGTCAACTTCCTCGCCGTCCTCGGTGCGCTCGTCCTCCTCACCCGCACCGGGCGCCGGAGCGCCCACCCGGCCGGCTGGCGCTGGTACACGGCCTCGGTCGCCGTGGGCGCCGGCGGTGCCATGGCCGCCGCGTCGGTGCTGCCGTGGGGGCAGACCGCCCTGGGCAGCGTCCCCGGTCAGCTGCTGGTGGTCGTGGCGATCCTGCGGATGCTCGACCGCGCGTCGCTCCGGGCCGCCCGGGCGCAGGTCGCCACGATGTTCGCGCTCTTCGTGATCGCCGACCTGCTGACCGTGCACACGCTCTACCACCTGACCATCGCCCGGGACGGCGTGCTGCCCCTGTCGGAGACGGTCGCGCTCTTCGCCCTGCTGGCCAGCATCGCCCTCGGCACCGGCTTCTCGCTGGTCCTCATCGCGGTCTGCCCCGCCGCCCAGCGTCCGGTCGGCTGGCTGCTGTTCGCCTCCCAGGTCGCCACCGCACTGGCCGGCGCCTGCTCCTCCCTCGCATCGGGGCCGGGCCTCGTCCAGTACCTGGCCTGCGGGCTGAGCGTCCTCGGGTTGGGCCTGCTCGTGGTCGCCTGCCACGCCGACCGACCGCAGCCCACCGCCGACCGCAGGGGTGCAGACGGTTCCACCCTCGGCGCCATGCTGCCGCACGCCACCGCACTGGCCGGCGGCTCGCTGCTGCTGCTCAGCGTCCCGGTCACCGGGACCCTCACCATCTTCGGGACGACGCTCGGCGTGCTCGGGCTGGGCGCCCTGCTGGCCCACCAGGTGGTGTCCTGGCGCACCCAGCAGCGGCTGACCACCGAACTGCAGCGCAGCGAGGCCTACTTCCGCACGCTGGTGCGCGGCAGCGCCGACCCGGTGCTGATCCTCGACGACCAGCTGCAGGTGCAGTGGGTCTCCCCCGCCATCACCGCGCTGCTCGGCCTGGACCCCCAGCGCATCGTCGGTTCCTCGATCGCCGCCGCCGTCCACCCCGACGACGCCCCGGGCCTGGTCGCCGCCCTGAACTCCACCTCCGGGGACGCCTCGGAGACCAAGACCCGGACGGCGCGGGTGCGGCACCTCGACGGCCGGTGGCGACTGATCCAGTCCCAGGTCCGCGACCTCCGCGGCGACCCCGACGTGGGAGCCCTGGTGCTCTACTGCCGGGACGTCAGCGCCAGTGCACCGCAGCCGGCCGAGCCCGTGGTCACCTTCAGCACGAGCGACCCGGCGACCGGCCTGCCCAACCGCTCGGCCCTGACCCAGCGGCTCGCCGCCACCCTCCGCGCCCCGTCGGCCGGCAGCGCCTCGCTCATCGTGCTGGGCGTCGACGGGCTGCCCGCCGGCGACGACGTCGCGGTGCTGCGCGAGCTGACCACCCGGTTCGCCCGTGCCCTGCGCGGCGACGACTGGCTGGCCCGCTCCGGGGTGAGCGAGTTCGCCGTCCTCGTCTCCGGCACGGTGGCCGACGCCGAGGTGATCGCCGGCCGGCTGGTCGCCGCCGTCGAGCCGGTCGCCACCGGCAACGGCACCCTGCGGCTGACCGCCGCGGCCGGCGTCACGCCCGTGGACGCCGACGCGGACGCCGGGGAGGCGCTGCGCGGGGGCGACCTGGCGCTGCGCAGCGCCCGCGCCGCCGGTCCCGGCCGGGTCCGCCGGCACTCCGACGCCCTCCGGATCACCCAGCAGCGTGGGGAGACGCTGCGCACCGACCTGGACCGGGCCCTCGCCGAGGGTCAGCTGCGGCTGGTCTACCAGCCGGTCGTCGACCTGGCGCTGCACCGCACCGTCTCGGTCGAGGCGCTGCTGCGCTGGCGGCACCCCGTGTACGGGGAGGTGTCGCCGGCGGAGTTCGTGCCGCTGGCCGAGGAGTCGGCGCTGATCACCGAACTGGGTCGGTGGGTGCTCGCCGAGGCCACCGCCACGGTCGCCGCACTCCCGCACCAGGACCTGGCGGTGGCGGTCAACGTCTCGGCGCGGCACGTCCGCAGCGGCGAGCTGGTCTCCGACGTGCTCCAGGCCCTGGGGTCCAGTGGGCTGTCCGCCTCCCGGCTGGTCCTGGAGATCACCGAGTCGGTGCTGCTGGACGACGAGCACGTGACCGACGACCTGGCCGCCCTGCGGCGGCTGGGCGTCCGGATCGCCGTCGACGACTTCGGCACCGGCTGGTCCTCGCTGGCCTACCTCGTCGGCCTGCCGATCGACGTGCTGAAGATGGACCGGCAGTTCCTCGCCGACGTCGAGACCGACCCGCAGCGCCGAGCACTGTGCAGCTCCGTCCTGCACCTGGGCACCAGCCTGGGCCTGGTCGTGGTCGTGGAGGGCGTCGAGACGGCGACCGAGCTGCAGCTGCTGCGCGACATGGGCCACCGGTTCATCCAGGGCTACCTGCTGGCCCGGCCGCTGGACCGGGCCGCGCTGACCGCCCAGCTCCCGGGGCTGGGCGGGGCGCCGCTGCCCACCTCGGCCTCGGGGCTGCCCCGGGCCGCGGACGACGGACTGCCGAGGTGAACCAGGTCCGGCGGGCACCGCTGACCCTGGTGCTGCTCGGCGCGCTCGTCGCCCTGGGGATCACCGTGCCGGCCAGTCCGCACGGGGCCGTGCCGCAGTGGGACAACCTGGTGCTGGCCGTGCTCGGCGGGTGGGCGGCCTGGCGCTGCGCCCGGCTCACTCGTGGGATGGACGTCCGCGACCGGCTGCCCTGGCAGGTCCTGGGTGCCAGCTCCCTGCTCTTCGCCTGCGCCAGCCTGGTCACCGGGCTGGGCGTCGGTGCGCTCGGCCGGCTGGGCTTCGGTGACCTGCTCGTGCTCACCGCGGCCCTCGGGCCGACGGTCAGCGCCGCGCTGATCGGCGGCCGGGTCCGCCGCACCCGCTGGCCGATCCTGGTGATCGACGGGGTGCTGGTCACCGTCGCCCTGGTCATCGTCGCCGATGTGCTGGTGCTCGCCCCGGCACTGACCCCGGGCGCGATCGAACCCGACCTGCTGCCCCTGGTGCTCGCCTACGGCATCTACCCCGCGGTGGCCGTGGGCGTCGTCGGGGCCCTGTGCACGGTGTCGACCGCGGCCGTCCGGCGTCCGGCGACCGCGATGATCCTCATGACCGGGCTGCTGGGGCTGGCCTCGGCGCTGCTGGCCGTGCACATCGTGCAGCCGAGCACGCCCTGGGCCGCCGCGGCCGACGCGGCGATCGCCGGCGCACTGGTCGTCGGTGTCCACGCCGTCCAGCTGGCCAGCGCCGTCCCGGGCCGGTCCTCCGCCGCCGACTCCACCCCGACCGTGAACTCCGCCGGCCTGGTCATCGACGTCCTGGCGCTGGTCGGGGTGCCGATCACCCTGGTGACCGCCCTCCTGCTGGACCTCCGGGTCCCCGACGGAGCGCTCGCCTGCACCGCCGTCGTCGTCCTGCTGCTCCTGCTCCGGCTGTTCATGCGCATCCGGGACAGCGACCGCATCGAGGAGGACCTGCTCCGCAGCGAGGACGACTTCCGCGGCCTGGTCGAGGCCAGCTCGGACGGCGTGGCCATCGTGGACGCCGAGCTCCGGCTGGAGTTCACCTCCCCCGCGGCCCGGACCCTGCTCGGGATCGTCCAGGCCGACCTGCACCCGCTGCTGCTGGACCTGCTGCACGAGGAGGACCGCGCCCGCGTCCGCCGCGAGCTGACCGCCGCGCCCGGCGGGGGGACCCCCTCGGTGCACCTGCGGCTGCGCGACGCCGAGGGCGAGCCGCGCGAGCTGGAGGTCACCCACCACGAGCGGCCCGGCAGCGGACGCCGGGTGCTCCACCTGCGGGACGTGACCACCCGGCGACGCCGCGAGCGGGAGCTGGAGCGGATGGCGTTCACCGACCACCTCACCCGGCTGCCCAACCGCGCACTGCTGTTCCAGGAGATGGCCGCCGGGTCGGCGACCGCCGACCAGCGGTGCCTGCTGGTGCTGGACCTCGACGGCTTCAAGGCGGTCAACGACTCCGCCGGCCACGAGGCCGGCGACCTGCTGCTGGTCGAGGTCGCCCGCCGGCTGCAGGGCCTGCTGCGCGCCGACGACCTGGTCGCCCGCCTCGGCGGCGACGAGTTCGCCGTGCTGTTGACCGGGGCCGAGGACGCCGCCGTCGAGGCCGCCCAGCGGGTGCTCGACGCGCTCGCCCGGCCCTGCCGGATCGGCAACCGCACCTTCACCGTCGGCGCCAGCGTGGGCCTCTGCCGGGTGCACCCCGGGGGCGGCCAGCTCGCCTTCCGCCAGGCCGACGCCGCCCTCGGCGCCGCCAAGCGGGCCGGCAAGGGCTGCTGGCGGATGCACAGCGACGACCGGGTGGCGCAGGCCGCGGCCAGCAGCTCCGTCGCCACCGCCCTGGCCGACGGGGAGGTCCAGCTCCGCTTCGACACCATCGCCAACGGCGACACCGGCATCCTCGCTGCGTTGCACGCCCAGCCCGTGTGGGTGCACCCCGAGCTCGGCGCGCTGCCCGCCGCGGAGCTGTGGGCCGCCGCCGAACGGCAGGGCTGCACCGCGACCCTGCAGCAGTGGCTGATCACCCGCGCCTGCGCCGACGTGGCCGCCCTCGACGACCAGCTGCTGGTCGCCGTCGACCTGCCCGCGGGGCTGGTGCACGCCGACGAGCTGCCCGGCGAGGTGGCCATCGCGCTGGCCGGGGCCGGCCTGGCGCCTCCCCGGCTCACCCTCTTCGTCACCGAGGAGGTGCTGCAGACCTCCTCCGCGGCACTCACCCCCGCGCTGCACGCCGTGCACCGGACCGGCGTCCGGCTCGGGCTGGACGACTACGGCATGGGCTCCACCCTGTGGTCGCAGCTCGCCCGGCTGCCCCTGGAGGTGGTGATGGTCGACGTCCGCAACCTGTCGTCCGGCGACAACCACGACCGGACCCTCGAGCTGCTGGGCGCGATCGGCCGCAGCGCCCGCGACTTCGAGGTGTCCACCGTCGCCAAGGAGATCACCTCCCCGCAGCTGCTCCACGAGCTGCGCGTGCAGGGCGTGGTCGCCGTCTCCGGCCCGGCGCTGCCGACCGGCCTGACCGCCGCCGAGGTGGCCGCCCTGCTGCGCCGCCCCGAGGGCGCGGTGGTCGCGCCCCTGTCCACCCCCGCGCCGCCGCCGCGAGCGCGTGCCGGGGTGTGATGACCGGGCGGGTGGTGGGCGCGACACTGGCCCGGTGACCGCGCCGTCCCTGCGATTCCTCGGCCACTCGACCGTCCGGGTGGAGCTGGCCGGCCGGACGGTGCTCACCGACCCGCTGCTCACCCACCGGCTGGGCCCGCTGCGGCGGGTGGTCCCCCGCCTGGCCCCCGAGGCCTGGGCCGGCGTCGACCTGGTGGTCGTCTCGCACCTGCACAACGACCACCTGCACCTGCCCTCGCTGCGTCGACTGGGCCGCAGCACGCCGATCGTGGTGCCCCGCGGCGCCGGCCGGTGGCTCACCCGGCACGGTTTCACCGCCGTCGAGGAGCTCGGTCCGGGCGCGAGCCTCACCGACGGCGGCCTCACCGTCACCGCCACCCCCGCCGACCACGCCGCCCACCGCTGGGGGCCGCTGCTCACGTACGGCCCGCACGCCCCGGCGGTCGGGCACCTGCTCGCCGGGGACGGCGTCACCGTCTACGCCGCCGGCGACACCGACCTCTTCCCCGGGATGGCCGACCTCGGTGACGACGGCGTGGACGTCGCCCTGCTGCCGGTGTGGGGGTGGGGCCCCACGCTCGGGCCCGGACACCTGGACCCGGCCGGTGCCGCCCGGGCCGTGGCGCTGCTCCGCCCGCAGGTCGCCGTCCCGGTGCACTGGGGCACCTTCGCCGTCGCCGGGCTGACCTCGGTGCCCAGCCCCTGGCGGGCCCGGATGCGGGCACTGCTCGTCGAGCCACCCCGCCGGTTCGCGGCCGCGGTCGCCGCCGCGGGCTCGGCCACCGCCGTGGCGCTGACCGCCCCCGGCGCCCGCGTGGCACTGGACGCCGTGGAGCCCGGCCGGGAGAGCACCTGACCGACCTCCGGTGCCCCGACGCGGCCGTCTCACGGGATTTGCCGGGTGGCCGCACAGCAGTCACCCTGGTTCGCAGGGGGAACGTGAAGTTCATGTGAACGCCGCCCCGCCGACGTGCCGGAGGTGGCTGGATTGCTCGACAGTGGGCTGATGCGACCTGACGCCCGGGCCTGGTTCGAGCACCGCACCACGTCGGCCACCTCCCTGGCCGAGATCGACGCCGATGCGCTGCTGCTGGCCAAACGCCGTGGCGGCCACCGGGTCAGCGTCGTCCTGCCCGCGCGGAACGAGGAGACCACCGTCGGGGTCCTGGTCCGCGACCTGGTCGAGCGCTGGGTCGAGGGTGTGCCGCTGATCGACGAGCTCGTCGTCATCGACTCCCACTCCACCGACGCGACCGCCGAGGTGGCCCGGGCAGCCGGCGCCGAGGTCGTCGCGGTCGGCGACGTGCTGCCGAGGCAGGGCGACCGCCCGGGCAAGGGCGAGGCGCTGTGGAAGTCCCTGGCGGCCACGACCGGCGACCTCGTCGTCTTCATCGACTCCGACCTGCTGGGTGACGTCAGCCACTACGTGCCGGGCCTGCTCACCCCGCTGCTCACCGACCCTCGCGTCGAGTACGTGAAGGGCTGCTACACCCGCCCGCTCACCGTCGACGGCGAGCACCGCCCGGCCGGCGGGGGCCGGGTCACCGAGCTCACCGCCCGTCCGCTGCTGAACGCGCTGTGGCCGGAGCTGGCCGGGTTCGTGCAGCCGCTGGGCGGGGAGTACGCCGGCCGCCGCTCGGCCCTCGAGCAGGTGCCGTTCGTCTCCGGCTACGGCGTGGAGGTGGGCCTGCTGGTCGACCTGCTGCAGGTCTGCGGCCTCAACGGGCTGGCCCAGGTCGACCTCGGAACCCGCACGCACTCCCACCAGACCGACGAGGCGCTGGGCACGATGGCCGGCCAGATCGTCTCGACCGTGCTGTCCCGCGCCGAGCGCGGCCGGTCGGACCGGCACCGCCTGGAGCCCGGCGGGCTGCTCACCCAGTTCGCCCACGACGGGCGCGGCTTCGTACCGACCAGCCACACCGTCGCGGTCGACGAGCGGCCGCCGATGTGCGCGGTCGACGAGTACACCTCGCTCCGCGCCGGCGTCGTCAGCTGACGAAGGGCCCCGCTGCCCCCCACCGCTCGCACGCTCGCGGCGGGCCCCTGCAGCGGGGCCGGAAGAACTAGGCGAGCGGGGTGTCGTCCAGTGCGGCCGCGAGGTCGCCGGGGGTGTCGTAGATCCCGACGGCACCGGCATCCTGCAACTCGTCGTCCCCGAAGCCACCGGAGCGGACGACGATCGCCGGCATCCCGGCGTTCTTCGCGGCCTCCACGTCCCACACCGAGTCACCGACCAGCACGCTGGCGGAGTCCGCCGACACCCCGAGCTTCTCCAGCGCGACCCCGAGCAGGTCCGGTGCGGGCTTGGACGCCTCGACGTCCTCGCTGGAGGTGACGGCGTCGGCGAGGTCCCGCACGTCGAGCAGGTCGATGAACGCGTCCACGTGCTTCGGCTTGCCCGAGCTGGCCAGCACCAGCCGGTGCCCGCGCTCCTTGATCGCCAGCAGCAGGTCGCGGGCACCGGGCAGCGGCACGATCTCCGGCAGCATCAGGTCGAACTCCTCGACCCAGCGGTCCCGCGCCCGGTCCCCGATCCGGGCCTCGACGTCGTCGCCGCCGAGCGCTCCCACCAACTGGTCACCGCCCATGCCGATGAGCCGGTGGATGCGCCAGATCGGGAAGGTCTCCCCGCAGGAGCGCAGCGCCCGGTACCAGGCCAGGGCGTGCTGGTAGTTGGTGTCGACCAGGGTGCCGTCGACGTCCAGGACGGCGATCGTGGGTTCAGCCATGCCCGATGCCCTGCCCAGTCACCCGGACGATCACCCCCTGAGCCACCAAAATGGCCATTTTGGTGGCTCAGGGGTGGGTCAGTGCTGGTGCTGGAGGACGCCGCGGATGACGGTTCCGTCGCGCTGGTCCTGGTAGCCCTGGTTGACCTCGTCGAGCGAGTAGCGCTTGGTGATCAGCGAGTCGACCTCCAGCGCGCCGTCCTCGTAGAGCCGCAGCAGCCGTGGGATGTCCCGGTAGGCGTTGCACATCCCGTACAGCGCCCCCTGCACCCGCTGCTCGTAGACGGTGGTGATGTTGCCGGGCAGCGCGACGGTCGTCGCCATCGTGTGGTCGGCCAGCCCGGTGAGCACCAGCGTGCCGCCCTTGCCCAGGCAGCGGTAGGCGCCGCCGGTGATCTCCGGGCTGGTCGTGCCGGTGGCCAGGATGACGACGTCGGCCCCGGTGCCGCGGGACAGCTGCTTCGCCAGGCCCGCCGCCTCCTCGGTGCTGGCGACCGCGTGGGTGGCGCCCAGGGTCTGGGCGAACTCGCGACGGAAGGCCACCGGGTCGACGGCGACGACGGCGCCTGCACCGGCCATCGCCGCGCCCTGCACGGCGTTGCAGCCGACCCCGCCGGTGCCGACGACGACCACGACGTCGCCCTGGCGCACCGGCCCGGCGTTCACCGCGGACCCCCAGCCGGTCGGGACGCTGCACGCCATCAGCGCAGCGACGTCCAGGGGCAGGTGCGGCTCGATCTTGACGCAGGAGAACTGGGACAGCACCGAGTGCTGGGCGAAGGCACCGACCATGCAGAAGCCGCCGAGCTCCTCGCCGTCCAGCCGGAACGGCCAGGTCCCGTCCGGCAGCTGCCCGGTGCCGATCGTCGCGCCGAGGTCGCAGAGGTTGGACCGGCCGGTGGCGCACCAGCGGCAGTGGCCGCACGCCGGCAGGAAGGAGGTGACCACGTGGTCGCCGGGCTGCACGCCGGTGACGCCGGCCCCGACGGCCTGGACCACGCCGGCGCCCTCGTGCCCGCCGACGATGGGGTAGCGCTGGCTCTCGAACCGCAGGTGCTCGTCGGAGTGGCACAGCCCCGCGTAGGCCATCTCCACCAGCACCTGCCCCGGGCCGGGGTCGACCAGTTCGAGCTCCGCGACCTCCCAGTCGCCGGGACCCCGCAGCACCGCACCGTGCGTCTTCATCCACCGTCTCCTGTCTCGAGCGTGACCTGACCCACGCTAGGGGGTCCGGCGTCACCCCCCGCCGTCGGGTGGCACTCAGTGCCACCCCGCCCGGGCGGCGGTGCCTGCCCCCGTGCGGCACGATCGACCGCCATGACCGGCGCCGACACCCCGAGCCCGCCGCAGGCACCGGAGACCTCGGTCTGTCCCGGCTGCGGTGCGGTGCTCGCCGTCGTCCCCGGCCTGGTCGGCACGCACGTCGGCGCCTCGGCCAGCTGCGCCGGGCTGTTCGCCGTGACGGTGCGCGGCCTGCGCGAGGAGGCCGGGCAGGACGTGCGGGCCGCATCGCTGCTCCGGGTGTCCACCGACGCCTACGACGCCCAGCACCTGGTGCCCGGCGCACCGGCCGCCGCACCGGTCCGGCTCTGCCTGGAGCTGGAGCGGAGCGTCGACCACGCGCGCTCGGCCGCACTCGGCAGCCGGGTGGACGACGCCGCTCCCCGCGACCTGACCGCACCGGAGCGTTGGACGACGACCGTCGCGGACCTGGCCGCCGACCTGGACGTCGTGGACCTGCCGGCCCTGGTGCGCGCCTGGGCGGACGCGGTCTGGACGGACTGGACACCGGCGCACGACCGGCTGCGCGCCGCCGCGGACGCGGCCCTGACCGGCTGACACGGCATCGCGAGCGGTCGGTTGCGCTCTACATTGTCGACCGTGGACGCGGCGACGGGGGGACGCCGGGAACGCCGCAAGGCGCAGACCCGGGCGGAGATACGCGCGGCGGCGCAGCGCCTGTTCGCCGAGCGCAGCTTCGACGCGGTGACCATCGCCGACATCGCCGCGACCGCCGACGTCGCGGTGCAGACCGTCTTCAACCACTTCGACAGCAAGGAAGCGCTGTTCTTCGACGGCCGGACGCCCTGGGTCGAGGGGGTCGCCGCCGCCGTCACGGCCCGGCCGCACGGCACCGGACCGCTGGCCGCCCTGCGCAGCTACCTGGAGAGCGACCTCCACCAGTTGTTGGAGCAGGAGTCGCAGCCGGAGCACCGCAGCTACCTGGAGGCCCTGGCGCATTCGACCAGCCTGCAGGAACGGGAACGGACGCTGGTCGAGGAGGCCGGCGTGCGGGTGGCCGCTGCGCTGGCGACGGCGCTCGCGGCGGCGGAGCAGCCGGACGGCGCCTCGGTCGACCTGCTCAGCCGGCTGGCGGCCGACCTGTTCCTCGTGGCCGGGCGCGTGCTGGTGCTCGCGAACCGCCGGCAGGTGCTCGGCACGGGACGCGGCGCCGCAGCGCGCGGCCCCGGGCACGCGACCACCGCCGCCACCCTCGCCATGCTCGAGGACGGGGTGCGCCGGCTCGCCCGCCAGCTGGACGTGCGGATCGACTGAAGGAGGACGCCGCTGCCCCCGGCCAGACGAGGACGGGGTCCTTCCTCAGCCGGGCGGCAGCTGGGCCGGCTCGACGATCGGCAGCAGCACGTCGGTGACCAGCTGCTCGACCTGTGCGGTGCTCATCGACGCCGGGGCGAAGGCCGTGTAGCGCTGCCACCACAGCGCCTGCACCGCCGACCCCAGCAGCGCGACCCGCTGGTGCGGCAGTTCACGCCCGCGGGCGGCCTCCCGCGCCGCGAGCTCGCGCACGGCACCGGCCAGCGGGCGCACCAGCGCCTCCTCGAGGCCGGCGCGCAGGTCGTCGTCGTGCCGGGCTGCCCCGACCAGGCTCGCGGCGGCTCGCTCCGCCCGGTCCAGCGGCCGGGTCCAGCGGGCCAGCAGCTCACAGAGGTCGCTGCGCAGCGACCCCGAGTCGGCGGGCAGCTCGACCAGCGGCGCGGTGTTCAGCGCGTGCCGCGCCAGTGCGGCCATCGTGGGCCAGCGCCGGTAGATGCCGGCCTTGCCGGCCCGGGCCCGCGCGGCCACCCGGTCGCTGTTGAGCCTCCCCCAGCCCTCATCGGCGAGGATCTCCACCGCCACGGCCACCAGTTGCTCGGACAGCTCCGAGGACAGTGGGCGCCCCGGAGGACGGGCACCGGCAGGTCGCGGAGGCAGATCGGTCGCGGTCACCGTGCAATCGTGCCCAAGAGAGTGGAGTGACCACAACAACCGAGCGATTCCACTTCGAGATCACATCCCGCCGGGCACGCCGGGAGCGCCCTCAGGCCGACGCGGCCGGCTCCACGTGCACCTGCAGGCTGGCTCCGTCGTCCGCCGTCCAGCCCTTCTGGACGGCCTGCTCCACCATCCCGTCGAACCGCTGCGCCCAGTCGTCGGCGGTCGCCTGCGGTTCGGCGGCGGCGCGCAGGGCCGCCACGTCCAGCAGGCCGGTGTCCCCCTCGGTCAGCCGGCCCAGGCCCGCCTGGCGCAACGCCCGGTCGACGTCCTCGTCGGTCAGCGCCCCCACGGCCAGGTGCAGCCGGGCCAGGTCGTCGACGTCGGCCACCCGCACCTCGGGCACCTCGTCGGCACCCCCGATCACCTCGACGATCATCCGTGTCCTCCTCCTTCAGGCGTGCCATGGGAAGCGGGAGAAGTCGGCCGGGCGCTTCTCCAGGAACGAGTCCCGGCCCTCCACCGCCTCCTCGGCCATGTAGGCCAGCCGGGTGGTCTCCCCGGCGAACAGCTGCTGACCGACCAGCCCGTCGTCGATCAGGTTGAACGAGTACTTGAGCATCCGCTGGGCGGTCGGGCTCTTGGCCACGATCCGGCGCCCCCAGTCCAGCGCGGTGGCCTCCAGCTCGGCGTGCGGCACGACCCGGTTGACCATGCCCATCCGGTGCGCCTCCTCGGCGGAGTACTCCTCCCCGAGGAAGAAGACCTCCCGGGCGAACTTCTGCCCGACCTGGCGGGCCAGGTACGCCGAGCCGAACCCGCCGTCGAAGCTGCCGACGTCGGCGTCGGTCTGCTTGAACCGGGCGTGCTCGGCGCTGGCCAGGGTCAGGTCGGCGACCACGTGCAGGCTGTGCCCGCCACCGGCCGCCCAGCCCGGGACGACGCAGACGACGACCTTCGGCATGAACCGGATCAGCCGCTGCACCTCCAGGATGTGCAGCCGGCCGTTCGCCCCGTCGCCGGCCTCGTAGCCGTACTTGCCGCGCACCCGCTGGTCGCCGCCGGAGCAGAACGCCCAGCCGCCGTCCTTGGCGCTGGGGCCGTTGCCGGTGAGCAGCACGCAGCCGACGTCGGTGGCCAGCCGGGCGTGCTCGAAGACGGCGAGCAACTGGTCGACCGTCTGCGGGCGGAAGGCGTTGCGGACTTCGGGCCGGTCGAGGGCGATCCGGACGACCCCGGCGTCGACGGCGCGGTGGTAGGTGACGTCGGTCAGCTGCTCGAAGCCCTCGACCGGCCGCCAGGCGGTGGGGTCGAAGATCTCGGAGACGTCGGCGCGGGCACTCACGGTGCCGAACCTAGCCGCAGCAGGATGCCCCCGCTCCGCCGAGCAGGTGCCTCCTCGGCGCCTCGTGCCTCTTCACCACCGGTGAGCAGAGCACGAGTGGCCCCGGACTGGTCTGATGGAGGTGTGGAACTCCGGATCGGGACGTTGAACCTCGCCTCCGGCCGGGACGGTGGCGGTCGCTCGCTCGACGCCGCGACCCTGCGGGCCGCGCTGGCGGAGGTGGACGTCGACGTCCTCGCCGTCCAGGAGGTCGACGTGGGCCAGCCCCGGTCGCACGGTGTCGACCAGGCGGTCGAGGTGGCCGCCGCGCTCGGTGCGCCCGAGTGGCGGTTCGCCGCAGCCGTCGCCGGCACCCCCGACCCGTTCCGCAGCTGGACGCCGGTCGACCCGCCGGTGCTCCGCGGGTCCTGGGAGACGCCGACCGGCCCGCACTACGGCATCGCGCTGTTCAGTCGGCTGCCGGTCCACCGCTGGTCGGTGCTCCCGCTGGGCGCCGGGCGGGCCCGGCTGCCGCTGCGGGCGCCCGACCCGCGCACCGGGCAGACCCGCCGGTGGTGGTTCCCGGACGAGCCGCGGCTGGCGATCGCCGCCGAGCTGGAGCACTGCACCGTGGTCTGCACCCACCTCTCCTTCGCGCCGCACACCGCGGTCCGCCAGCTGACCCGGCTGCGCCGGTGGTGCGCCGAGTTGCCCGGCCCGGTGGTGCTGGCCGGCGACCTCAACCTGGTGGGACCGGTGCCCGCGCGGGTGTTCGGCGCCACGCGGTTGGTCAGCGCGCCGAGCTATCCGGCCCCGGCGCCGCGCGTGCAGTTCGACCACCTGCTCGGCCCGGCCGGGCTGGACCCGCAGCGCCCCGAGGTGCGACAGCTCTCGCTCGGCGACCACCGGCTGGTCACCGTGTCGGTGTCCCCGGGCTGAGCCCGCGCGCGCCCCGGGTGGTCCCCGGGGCCGCCCTCCGCCCACGGTCAGCTCTCCGCGGCGGCCTCCTCGCGCTCGCGTCGGCGGCCGTCGGTGGCCGGCAGCCACCGGTCGGCGGCCCAGTAGACCAGCAGGAACGCCAAGGCCAGAAGCACGACGAAGGCGGTGTTCCGCAGCGCGATCGCGAGGCCGAGGTCGCGGGCGTCGAGGAAGAAGTAGGGGTACCAGCGGCTCCGCGCGCCGTGCCACATCGTCCAGCCGATCCAGGCCACCGGGAAGAGCATCGCCCAGGCGACCGTGCCGCCGGTGATCCGCGGCCGCGGCCCGAAGACCAGCCAGCCGACCACCATCGCCAGCGGTGACAGGTAGTGCAGCACGAGGTTGGTCCACACGGTCACGCCCGTGGGGTCGACGGTCGGCGACAACAGGACCGAGAAGACCAGCCCGGTGACCGTGATGGCCAGCAGCGCGTCGAGCATCAGCACCCGCCAGAGGCGGCCGGAGCGCACCGGGTCGAGCGCCAGGGTCGTCGCAGCGGCCAGCACCAGCACGTTGCTCCCGACCGTGAACAGGCTGAGCCACCGGACCACCTCCGTCACCGTGGTGGTCCGGCCGCCCGCTGCCTCGAGCACGGTGCGCGTCAAGGACGTCGCCAGGCACGCCGCGACGACGAGTGCCAGCACCGCCCAGTAGCCGCGCGCGATCTGCCGTCCGCTCATGTGGCGTCGGAGCCGGTCACCGCGCGCGCGAGCACCGGCAGGGTCGCGGCGAGCCCGGGGTGGAGCACGGGCAGCGCGTCGAGGGCGAACCAGCCGACGCCGGCGCTCTCCTCGTTCAGCGCCAGGTCGTCGGGCTCGAGCGCGCCGGCGGGCGTGGCCAGCACGGTGGTGTAGCTCCAGCCGCCGTGGTCGTCGACCCACTCAGCGCCCAGGACGACGTCCGCGGGGCGCAACCCCAGCTCCTCCCCCGCCTCGCGCAGCGCGCCGTCGGCTGCGGACTCCTGCGGGTGCAGCGCGCCGCCCGGGGTGCCCCAGGTGCCGCCGTGGTGCGACCACTCCACCCGCAGCTGGAGCAACACCTCGACACCGCCTGCACCGGGCCGGTGCAGCAGCAGACCGGCCGCGCCGGCCAGGCCCCAGTGTCGGTGGCCCAGGGCGCAGGTCGTCCAGCCATCGGTCGGAGAGCGCACGCCGACAGTCTGCCGTGGGTTGACCGGCCGCCGCGCGGGGCACCGGTCGGGCACGACCGATCGAGGACGAGGGAGTGCTGACGTGGCGAGTGGCGTGGCGAGTGTGTGGGTGCCGGTGACGGACATGGCCCGGGCCCGGGCGTTCTACCGGGACACCCTGGGGCTGTCCGAGGGGAAGACCACCGAGGAGTGGAGCGAGTTCGACGCCAACGGCCTGATGATCGGGCTCAACGCGCGGGAGAGCGCCCAGCCCACCACCGGCGGCGCGGTGATCACCTTCCAGCCCGACGGCGACCTGGACGCCGAGGTGGCCGCCCTGCAGGACAAGGGCGTGGAGTTCGGCGGGATCGCCGACCACCCGTGGGGCCGGCTCGCACCGTTCAAGGACTCCGAGGGCAACGACCTGCAGTTCTACGCGCCACCGTCCTGAGCTGCCGTCCCGACGGGCAGGATGACGGCATGGAGACCGTGCAGCTGCGCCGATACGTGCTCGAACCGGGCCGGATGGCCGACTTCCTGGCCTGGTTCCCCACCTTGCTGCCGGTGCGCGAGCAGTACGGGTTCCGGGTGCTGTTCGCCCTGGCCGACGAGGAGCACCAGACGTTCACCTGGGCCGTCGCGCACGACGGTGACCAGGACGAGTTCCGCCGGGTGGAGGAGACGTACCACGACTCCCCCGAGCGGGCCCGGGTGTTCGAGACCTTCCCGGCGTGCGTCGCCGACAAGGAGATCGGCTTCGCCGTCTCCGCCGTCTGAACGTCCGCGGGGGCAGGGACGGACCGTCCCTGCCCCCGCGGGTCGCTCAGTGCCCGCCGCCCTCGCAGCACTGGTGCGGGTCCTCGATCTCGAACGGCTGGAGCACGCCCCCGGCGGCCCGCTCGACCAGCAGCGTGAGCCGCCCGCCGGAGAACCGCGGCCGCAGGAACCCGTTCGGCCCGGTGTCCACGACGTCGGTGCCGGCCGGCTCCACGCCGATCCCGACGACCTGGTCGATCGCCGTGGTGGCGATCAGGTCGGCCACGGAGACCCGCCCGGTGACCGACGCCGAGCCCGGGAAGCGGACCGCCCGGCCGGCCTCAGCGGCACCGGCCTCGAGCAGCGCCGTCCGGGCCGGGCCGACGACCTCGGCGTCGTCCGTGTCCCCGGCCACCACCGGGCCGGCCAGCGCCCGGGCCAGGGCCGACCGGGTCGCCGCCGGGTCGGCGGGTTCCGCGGTCAGCCGGATCGAGACGCCGACCCGGGGCGCCGGGGCGGAGCCGTCCACGTGGGTGCAGACCAGCTCCGCCTCGGCTCCCGAGCCGGACAGCGCCTCGTCGACCGCCGCCAGGAGGTGGGCGTCGGCGATCTGGTCGTCCACCGGCGCCCCGCCCCACCAGACCGCCGTCAGCGAGGCGGTCATCAGATCGCGTCGACGAAGACCGGGTTGGCGTAGAACCAGAGGTCCTCCCACGGGTTCGCGTCCCCGACGACGTCCATCGGCGGGTTGCCGTTGGCGTCCAGCTGGTTGCCGTCGCTGCCACGCAGGCGGACGTAGAACGAGCGCTCCACGTTGGTGAACGTGTGCTCGAACCGCCACTGGGCCCGGCCGCGGCCCACCTCGAAGGTCTTCACGACGCTGGTCTCCGGCGCGGTGAACCGGTCCCGGTCGCCGGCCTCGCCGGTGACCGGCCCACTGATCACGTCGACCTTGGCCAGCTTCGGCACGTCACCGTTGGCGTTCGCGCCACCGGCCACCTTGACCGTGATGGTCACCGTGACGTCACCACCGCGGCGCACCCAGGTGCGGCCACCGAGCGAGGCGCCCTGCGGGTCGCCGTCGTTCGCCGAGCGGACCCGCACGTCCAGGGCCTCGATGATCCGGCCGTGCACGGCGACGACCTTGCCGGCCTGCAGGCCCTGCATGATCCCGACGTAGGAACGGCTGTCGGACCCCACCAGGGTGCTGCTGTACTGGCCGGGCCAGAAGTCGCCGTACTGGGTGATCGGCCGGCCGGTGTCGACCGCGTCGCCCTTGGTCCCGTTGGCGTTGAAGTCCAGCGGCCCCTGGATGCGGGTGTCCCGGAAGACCCGGTGCGAGTCCGAGGTGGCGGTGACCCACCAGGGCTTGCCCTCGGCCAGCAGCGAGTCCCACAGGCCGCCGACGGTGGAGGTCATCCAGTCGAAGCCGCCGAAGGTGCGGTAGGACTCCGGCGGGTACGCCAGGAAGCGGGTGGGGTTGGTGCCGGCGTTGTCGTAGTAGCCGCGGCCGCTGCCGGGGCCACCCTGCGACGTCGGGATGCCGGCGGCCTGGTGACCGGGCGCGCCCTCCATGCCGACGGCGACCTGCGGGGCCGCGTCGCGCCAGTTGCGGATCTCGTGCGGGCTGTCGATGCCCTGGCGGCTCGGGTGGTTGGCGAACATCAGCGCGATCTCGGTGCGCCGGTTGCGCACCTGGTTGTCCAGGTACTTCAGCGCCTCGATGGCGTAGGGCTCGACGTTGCCGGTGATGCCGTTGGCCGCCAGCGCGCTGCCGTCGTAGCCGGCCTCGAACGCCTTGAGGATGTCCACGGTCGCGTTGCCCGGGGGCAGCATGACGGTGGCGTGCTCGGCGCCGGGGATGTTCCACTCCAGGCCCTGGTAGACCATCGTGCCCGCGTACTGCCGGCGGACCTTCTCGATCTCCGGGGTGATCTTGTCGATCGAGAGCTTCTGGTGGGCGACGCCACCGTGGTCGGTGATGACCATCCAGTCCAGGCCGTACTGACGGCCCTTGATGACCTGGGTCGACACGTCGTACTGCGCGTCCGGCGAGTACTTGGTGTGGATGTGGTGGTCACCCGCGTAGTAGCGGGTGCGGCCGGTCCACGCGTTGGTGGTCGTCCCTGCGCCGGCGGCGGCAGCGACTCCCTGGCCGACGCCGGAGACGGCGCCGCCCAGCCCGGCGGCGGCACCGACGGCGGCGGCGGTGGCCAGGAAGGCCCGCCGCGAGACCGACAACGGGTCGTCGGCCTGCGGGTCGGCCCAGGTGCCCTCCACGCCGGAGACCTCACCGTGGGAGTGGCCATGATCGTGGTGGGTGTGGGGGTGGTCGTGGTCGTGGCTCATCGAGGCGCTCCCGCATCGTCCGCAGTGCATCTGTCGGCGGGAACTCTGCGTTGCCGGTACGGACCAACGGGTGACCCCGAGGAGATCATCGGGCGAACAGCCGACGTCCGGCAGCGCGCCATACCTCACGCCTGGTCGGGGCCTCCGGAGAGGGTCCGACTGATCGCCCGGGCGGCGGCCCGCACACCGGGCGCCATCGGCCGGACGGCGGCGGCCGAGCTGCCCCGCACCACGATCGACAACGCCGCGACCACCTCGCCGCGGGCGGAGATCGGGGCGGCCACCGAGACCGCGTCGTCGGTGACCTGCCGGTCGCTGACCGCCACCCCGGCACGGCGGACCTCGGCCAGCACCCGGCGCAGCTGCACCGGGTCGGTGATCGTCTGCGCGGTGTACCGGCGCAGCGGCGCGGCCAGCACCTGCTCCTGCACCGCGGTCGGTGCGTGCGCGAGCAGCACCAGCCCGACCCCGGTGGGCGGCAGCGCGAACCGGCCGCCGACCTCGGTGTAGACCGCCACCGCGTCCCGGGAGGCGAAGCGCTCGACGAACACCACCTCGACGCCGTCCCGCACCGCCAGCTGGACGTTCTCGTGGGTCACCTCGTAGAGGTCCTCCATGAACGGCAGCGCCGCCTCGCGCAGGCCCAGGCCACGCGGGGCCAGCGCGCCCAGCTCCCACAGCCGCAGCCCGACCCGGTACCGGCCGTCGGGGTCCCGCTCGAGCCCGCCCCAGCTGCACAGCTCGGCGATCAGCCGGTGGGCGGTGGACAGCGGGACGTCGGTGGCCCGGGCGATCTCCGAGAGGGTCAGCGCGCGCCGGTCCCGGGTGAACGCGTCGAGCACGGCCAGCAGCTTGCTGCCCGCCGTCCGCCGCGCCGCCGACCCCGCAGGGCCGGGCGGGCTCAGAGCTCCAGGACGAGCTTCGGACACGCGGCTCGGGAGACGCAGATGAACATCGTGTCGTTCGCCTCCTGCTCCTCCGGGGTCAGCAGCGAGTCGCGGTGGTCGACGGTCCCCTCCAGCACTCCGGTCTCGCACGTGCCGCACGTCCCCTCCTGGCACGAGGACAGGACCGGGATGCCCGCCTCCTCGACCACCTGCAGGATCGACTTGTCCGGCGGGACGGTCAGCGTCGCGCCCGACAGCGTCAGCTCGACGTCGAAGTCCCCACTGAGCACCCGCTCGCCCTGCTCCTTGGGAGCGAATCGTTCCACGTGCAGCGCCCCGGGCGGCCAGTCGGCGCAGCGCTGTTCCACCGCGGCCAGCAGCGGCTCGGGCCCGCAGCAGTACACCCTCGTGTCCGGCTGCGGGGTGCCCAGGATGCGGTCGAGGTCGATCAGCCCCACCTCGTCCTGCGGGTGCAGCGTGATCCGCAGGCCGTGCCCGGTCTTCTCCTCCAGGGCCTCCAGCGCCTCGAGGAAGGCCATCGACGTGCGGGTGCGCCCGCCGTAGTGGAACTCCCAGGTGGCGCCGGCCTCCTCGGCGGCGGCCGCCATCGGCAGGATCGGGGTGATGCCGATACCCCCGGCGATGAAGACGTACCGCGCGGCGGGCACCAGCTCGAAGTGGTTCCGCGGCCCACGGACATCGATCTCCGCGCCCTCCTGCACCTGGTCGTGCACGAGGGCCGACCCACCCCGGCCCTCCGGCTCGCGGAGCACGCCGATCTGCCAGACCGCCCGGTCGTGCGGGTCGCCGCAGAGCGAGTACTGCCGGGTCAGCCCGCCGGGCAGCAGCAGGTCGATGTGCGCGCCGGGCGACCAGGCCGGCAGGTCGGCCCCGGTCTGGTCGCGCAGCTCGAGGACGACGACGCCCTCGGCGCCCGTCGTCCGCCGGGCCACCTGCAGCCGCAGGTCGACCTCGTCATGCGTGCTGTGCACTGCTCTCCTCGTCATCGGTCCTGCCGCAGCAGCCCGCGCCGTCCCCCCGGCCCCGCTGCAGGAGCCCGCCGCGAGCTCGCGAGGGGTGGGGGGCAGCGGGGTCCTTCGTCAGGCGGGGACCGGTACCCGGCGGATGATCACCAGGGGGTCGGTCACCAGGTGGGCGGGTGGGGTGGGCAGCGGGCCCGTCGCCGGGGGCTCGACCGGTCCACCGGCCGGGTGGTCGGGGTGGGCCAGCAGCCACTCCCACATCTCCACCGGGTCCGACGCCTCGGCCTCCGCGCCGCAGTGGCACAGGCCGCGCAGCCGGTCGGAGCCGGGCAGCCAGTTGACCCGCAGCACCCGCTCGCCCTCGAGCACCTGGCGCGGCGCGGGCAGCGTCAGCCCGGGCTCGGGGTGCGCGCCGTCCCGCGGCGCGGGGACGCCGGTCACCGGGTGGCCGCCGCCGGGCTGCGCACGGCCTGGGGCGCGCGGACGGCGGGCTGCTCCTCGCCGGCGCCCTCGGCCGCCAGCCGGGCGATGATCCGCCGGGCGGCCAGGCCACCGGTGTCGATGTTGATGGAGAGCTCCTGGTAGCCGTCCGGCTCGCCGGTCAGCACCTTCTCCAGCACGTCGAGGGCGACGACGTCCTGCAGGACGACGGTGCGGTTGCTCTCCCGCAGGAAGTCCGAGACCCCCTCGTCGTCGAGGGCGAAGTCGCGGGCGACGGCCCAGAAGTCGTGCGTGGTCGACTCCGTCTCCGGGGTGATCGCGTAGACGACCTCGACGTGGAAGGCGTCCGGGTCGGTGCCGTCGTCGTTCGGCAGCACCCCGACCGGGGCGATCCGGCTGTGCAGCTTGTACAGGCAGGGCGGGGTGAACTCGATGTCCTGCCAGCGGGTGATCCGGCCGGTGATGCCGGTGCTCTTCGCGTAGAAGGGCGGGCACTCCGCGTCGGCCATGTGCCGGCTGACGTAGACGACCCCGGCGGCGTCGTCGACCTCGGTGGTGATCGGGGTGTTCGCCACCTCCGGCGTTCCGATGTACCCGCCGTGCAGGTAGGTCTCGTGCGAGAGGTCCATCAGGTTGTCCACGAGCAGGCTGGCCCGCGCGGCGAGCGGCTCCATGCCGCTGACCGTCGTCCAGCCCTCCTGGGCCAGCCACGGCGCCCGCGGGATCGTGGTGCTCTCGGCCTTCTCCGCGTCGCCGATGAACACCCAGACGAAGCTGTCCTGCTCCACCACCGGGTAGCTCTTCAGCCGGGCGGTGCGCGGCACCCGGGTCTGGCCGGGCACCGCCACGCAGCCGCCGTCGGCGCCGTAGGTGAAGCCGTGGTAGCCGCAGACGACGGTGTCGCCGACCAGGTGGCTGGGCTCCTGGGAGAGCGGGAACCGGCGGTGCACGCAACGGTCGCTCATCGCGGTGACCTCGCCGGCCTCGGTCCGCCAGAAGAGGACCGACTCCCCGCAGATCGTGCGGCTGAACAGCTCGCGGCCGACCTCGCGGCCGTAGGCGGCCACGTACCACTGGTTGCGGACGATCGACGTCATGGGTGTTCCTCCCGCTGGTGTCCTCTTCGACGTCTCCACGGTGACGCCCATCACGCCGTCCCGACCATGGGGCTTCCGCGTGGCGGAAGCCCCGTTCGGCAGCTCCGAGCGGCCTCAGTCCTCGGGGAGGAGCCCGTCCAGGTCCGCCGGCTCCTCGATCAGGCCGTCCTCCTCCATCAGCCGGCCCAGCTCCTCGAGCTGCTCGCGGCGCAGGTCGGTGCCGAACTCCTCCAACCGCACGCTCTGCGCCACCTCCGCCGGCAACTGCGGCAGCACCTGGGGGATCTGGGCCTTGACCGCGTCGGGGTTCTCCTCGGCGTAGGCGAGGGTCTCCTCCAGCGCCGCGGTCATGTCCGCGACCAGCTCCGGGTCGGACTCGGCGAGCTGCCCGGAGGTGAAGAACAGCTGAGTGGGGTGTCCCGTGACCGACTCCAGGCTCGGGTGGGTGACCACGGTGTTCCCCTCGGCCTGCAGGCTGCTCAGGAAGGGCTCGGGCACCCACACCGCGTCGACGTTGCCGGCCGCCAGTGCGGCGGGCATGTCCGGGAAGCCGAGCTCGAGGAAGGACACGGCGTCCGGGTCGCCCCCGTCCTGACGGACGGCCTCGCGGATGGTCAGTCCGCCCATGCCGTTGAGCGTGTTCACGGCCACCTGCTTGCCCTCCAGGTCCGCGGCCGAGTCGATCCCGGAGTCCGGCGCGGCGACGACGGCGTTGACGTCGGCGTCCCCGGACGACAGCGCGGAGGTCCAGTGGGCGACCACCTGCACGTCCAGCCCGCGCGCCCGGGCCTGCAGCAGGGAGACCGGGTTGCTGGTGGCGAACTCCAGGTCACCGGAGAGGACGGCCGGCAGCAACGCCGCCCCACCCTGACCGGTCTCCACGGCCACCTGCAGACCGTGGTCTTCGAAGAACCCCTGCTCGATGCCGGCGTACAGGGCAGCGGTCGGCATGATCGGCAGCATCCCGACGGAGACCTCCCGCAGCTCCCCGGACGAGCCCGCCGCGGCATCCGGCGTCTGTTCGGACTCCCCTCCGCAGGCGGAGAGCGCCAGCAGGACCGAGACCAGGACAGGGACCGACTTCCGGACCATCGCGCTCTCCCCAATGAGATACATGACGACGTCAACGATTGACGTTGGTCATGATGCACGTCACACCCGTCGACGGCCAGCCCCTCCGTCGCGACCGCGGTCAGCCGCGGCCGGCCGCCGGTCCGCCGCCGAACACCAAGCGGGTCAGCAGCTCCTGCAGCAGTTGGCGCTCCCCGGCGGAGAAGTCGGTGAGCTCGCCCGCCAAGGCGAGCTCGACGTCCCGGGCCGCCGCCGTCCGGACGGCCTGCCCGGCTGCGGTGCCGAGGACCAGCTTGTTCCGGCGGTCGGCCGGAGACGGCCGCCGCTCCACCCGCCCGGCCGCGGTCAGCTCGTCGACGAGCAGGACGATCTGGCTGGGGTCGAGCCCGAGCACGTCGGCCAGCTCCCGCTGGGAGATCCCCTCGGCCGCGTCGCACGCCAGCACCAGCACCGACCAGGGGCGGACCCGCAGCCCGTGCCCGGCGAGCACGGCGTTGCTCGCCCGCACCAGCCGGCCACTGGCCCGGGAGAGCAGGAAACCGACGTCGTCGGTCAGTCCGGGTCGATCGAGCTCGATGTCCATGGGACCTCCATTCGTTGACATCATCCAACATCGAGCCCTAGCGTCCGCGCTGGCCCGTCCCGATCGAAGGAGCTCTCGTGGACCTGACCGGCAAGGTCGCCGTCGTCACCGGATCCGGACGGGGCCTCGGCCTCGCCTACGCCACCGAACTCGCCCGCTGCGGGGCCGCCGTCGTGGTCAACGACGTCGACCCCGACGTCGCCGAGGCCGCCGTGCAGTCGATCACCGACGCCGGGGGCACCGCCGTCGCGGAGGTCGCCGCGGTCGGCAGCAGCGAGGCCGCCCAGGCGCTGGTCGACCGGGCGGTGGGCGAGTTCGGCCGGCTCGACGTGCTGGTCAACAACGCCGGCATCCTGCGCGACACCACGTTGTGGAAGATGACCGACGAGCAGTTCGACGCCGTGCTCACCACCCACCTGCGCGGCACCTTCACCTGCACCCGCGCCGCCGCGGTGCGGATGCGGGAGCAGGGCGAGGGCGGCCGGGTCATCTGCATCGGCTCGCCCACCGGCCAGGTCGGCAACTTCGGCCAGACCAACTACGCCGCCGCCAAGGCCGGGATCGTCGGGATGGTGCGCACCTGGGCGATGGAGCTGGCCCGGGCCGAGATCACCGTGAACGCCGTCGTCCCGGTCGCCGCCACCGCGATGACCGAGACGGTGCCCTTCCTCAAGCCCTACGTCGACGCGCTCGCCGCCGGCGACCCGCTGCCGGCCTTCGCCCGGCAGGAGCTGGGCTTCGGCTCACCGGCGGACGCCGCCGGGCTGGTCGCCTTCCTCGCCTCCGACGCCGCCGCCGGGATCACCGGGCAGGCCGTGGGCATCGGCGGTGACCGGCTGGCGCTGTGGAGCCACCCGACCGAGGTCGTCGTGGAGTTCGCCGACGGCACCGGCTGGTCACCCGACGCCATCGCCGGCGTCTGGCCGGAGAAGTTCGCCTCGTCGCTGCAGACGGTGGGCCAGCAGCTGCCGGAGCCACCGAAGTGACCGGGCTCGACCTCGACTCCCTGGTCGCGATCGACGTGCACGTCCACGTGCACGCCGATCAGCACGGGCACCTGGCCCTGGACGACGAGCTCAACGCCGCCGCCAGCCAGTACTTCAAGGGCGACCCGTACGACCCGACCGTCCCCGACATCGCCGCCGACTACCGGGACAAGAAGATGGCCGCGGTCGTCTTCACCGTCGACGCCGAGGCGGCCACCGGGCAGATGACGCTGTCCAACGAGGAGATCGCCGACCTCGCCGCGCAGCACCCCGACGTGCTCATCCCGTTCGGGTCGATCGACCCGGCACGCGGGGTGGCCGGCATCCGGGCCGCCCGCCGGCTGGTGCAGGAGCACGGGGTGCGGGGGTTCAAGTTCCACCCCAGCCTGCAGGACTTCCTGCCCAACGACCGCGCGGTGTACCCGCTGTACGAGGAGCTGCAGAGCCTCGGCGTCCCGGCGTTGTTCCACACCGGGCAGACCGGGATCGGCGCCGGGCTGCCCGGCGGGCGCGGGATCAAGCTGCGCTACTCCGACCCGATGCTGCTCGACGACGTCGCCGCCGACTTCCCGGGCCTGACGATCATCATGGCCCACCCGTCGGTGCCCTGGCAGGACGCCGCGATCTCGGTCGCCACCCACAAGGCCAACGTCTACATCGACCTGTCCGGCTGGTCGCCGAAGTACTTCCCGCCGCAGCTGGTGCGGGCGGCCAACTCGATGCTCAAGCGCAAGGTGCTCTTCGGGTCGGACTACCCGCTGCTGCGCCCCGAGCGCTGGATCCGCGACTTCGCGGCGCTGGAGATCAAGGACGAGGTCCGGCCGCTGATCATGAAGGAGAACGCGATCGTGGCCCTGGGGCTGCGGTGAGGAACGCCGGACTGGGCTCCTGGCCCGAGCGCCGGCTGCGGAGCTCCCCGCACCGGCCGGCGCTCTGGTTCGAGGGGACGACGACGACGCACGGCGAGTTCGCGCTGCGGGTGCGGCGGGCCGCCACCGCGCTGGCCGGGCTCGGGGTGCAGCGCGGCGACCGGGTCGCGTGGTTCGGCGCGAACCACCCCGCCGGGCTGGAGGCGCTCTACGCGTGCGGCCAGCTCGGCGCGATCTGGGTGCCGGTCAACGCCCGGCTCACCCCGCCCGAGGCGCAGTACGTGCTCGAGCACTCCGGCGCCTCGCTGGTCGTGCACGGCCGGGAGCAGGGGGCGACGGCGGACACCCTGCGGGAGGCGCTGCCCGCCGTCCGGCACTGGGTGGCCGCGGAGCCGCCGCTGGCCGGCGGCGCCGACTCGCTGGACTGGGCGGTGCTGCTGGATGAGGCCGAGCCGGTGCAACGCGACGAGCCGGTCACCCTCGACGACGTCTGCCTGATCATGTACACCTCCGGCACCACCGGACGGCCCAAGGGCGCGGTGCTGACCCACGGGAACATGACCTGGTCGTGCATGAGCCAGGTGCTCGGGTTCGACTTCACCCCCGACGAGCGGACCCTGGCCCTCGCCCCGCTGTTCCACATCGGGGGGCTGAACGGGACGCTCAACCCGACCCTGCTGCGCGGCGGCTGCGTCGTGCTGGTGCGCGGGTTCGACCCACCGGCGACGCTCGCGGTCATCGCCGAGCAGCGGGTGACGTCGTTCTTCGCCGTCCCCACCATGCTCGACGCGCTCAGCCGCCAGCCGGACTTCGGCACCCTCGACCTGTCGGCGCTGCGCACCATCGGCGCGGCCGGGGCACCGCTCCCCCTGCCGCTGCTGCGCACCTGGCTGGAGCGCGGGGTGACCGTGCAGCAGGCCTACGGCATGACCGAGACGGCCCCGGCCGGGACGGCGCTGGACAGCGCGGACGCGGTGACCAAGGTCGGATCGGCCGGGAAGTCGCAGTTCTTCACCGACGTCCGAGTGGTCCGGCCGGACGGGACCGAGTGCCCGCCGGGCGAGGTCGGCGAGATCGTGCTGTCCGGGCCGAACGTCATGGCCGGGTACTGGAACGCCCCCGAGGCCACCGCCGCCGCGATCGTCGACGGCTGGTACCACTCCGGGGACGCCGGCTCCACCGACGAGGACGGCTACCTCTACATCCGCGACCGCTACAAGGACATGATCATCTCCGGCGGGGAGAACGTGTACCCGGCCGAGGTCGAGTCGGTGATGCTGGAGCTGCCCGAGGTGCAGGAGGTCGCGGTCATCGGCAAGCCCGACGCGCACTGGGGCGAGGTCGGCCTGGCCGTCGTCGTCCCCGCCCCCGGGGCCCCCCGCGACGCCGACGCGCTGTGCGCCGCGCTGCGAGAACGGCTCGCCGGGTTCAAGGTGCCCAAGGAGGTCCGCTACGTGGACGAGCTGCCCAAGACCGCGACGGGCAAGATCCGCAAGCCGGACCTGCGACGGACGTACGTGCCAACCGAGGAGGACGCATGACCCGCACCACCACCACCATCGCCGAGCTGCCCTCGCTGAAGGGCCAGGAGCTCGGCACCAGCGACTGGTACGAGGTGACCCAGGAGGCGGTGAACCTCTTCGCCGACGCCACCAACGACCACCAGTGGATCCACGTCGACGTCGAGCGGGCGAAGGCGGAGAGCCCCTTCGGCGGCCCGATCGCCCACGGCTACCTGACGCTGTCGCTGCTCGTGCCGCTGGTCTCGCAGACCTACACGGTCACCGACGCGAAGATGGGCGTGAACTACGGCCTGAACAAGGTCCGCTTCCCCGCGCCCGTGCCGGTCGGGTCGAAGGTCCGGGCCCGGGTGACGCTCAAGGACGTCGAGGAGATCGCCGGCGGGTTGCAGAACACCGTCACCGTCACCATCGAGCGCGAGGGCGGCGACAAGCCGGTCTGCATCGCCGAGTGGGTCACCCGCACCTACGCCTAGAAGGACCCCGTCCTCCTCACCCCTCGCAAGCTCGGGGTGAGCCTCTGGACGGGGCCGGACGGCGGGCCGGCTGCGGACCCTACGGTGGAGACGTGCGCATCGCCGTCTTCACCGGGTCCCACGTCGGGCCGCCGTCCCACCAGCTGGCCGCCGCCACCTTCGCCACCGAGCTGGCCCGGGCCGGCGTCGGCATCGTGTACGGCGGGGGGAACGTGGGGCTGATGGGCGTCGTCGCCGACGCGGCGCTGGCCGCCGGCGGCGAGGTGGTCGGGGTGATCCCGCAGCACCTGGTGGACGACGAGGTCGCGCACCCCGGCCTGCCCCGGCTGGAGGTCGTGCAGACGATGCACGAGCGCAAGGCGGTGATGGCCGACCTGTCCGACGCGTTCGTCGCGCTGCCCGGTGCCGCCGGCACCCTCGAGGAGCTGTTCGAGGCCTGGACCTGGGGCATGCTCGGGCTGCACGCCAAGCCCACCGCGTTGCTCGACGTCGACGGGTTCTGGCAGCCGCTGCTGGACCAGTTGCGCCGGATGGTCGACGACGGCTACCTGGCCGCCAACCGGCTCGACGCCCTCGGCGTGGTGCACGACGCCGCGGAGCTGCTGGCCTTCGTCGCGGGCTACGAGCACCCGGCGCGCAAGTGGACCCCGCCACCGGCCGCCTAGCCTGCTGCCCATGGAGCACGCGGACGTCGTCGTCGTCGGGGGCGGGCCGGCCGGCGCGGCGTGCGCGGCCGCCGTCCGCCGGGCCCGACCGGACGCCGACGTGCTCGTGCTCGACCGCGCCGACTTCCCCCGGGACAAGGTCTGCGGGGACGGGATCGCCCCCGAGGCGCTGGACGTGCTCGCCGGGCTGGGGATCGACGTCCCGGCGCTGACCGCGGGGTTTCCCGCCGTCCCCCGGCTCCGCCTGCAGAGCCCGGGCGGGACGACGGTGGAGCGGGCGCTGCACCGGCCCTCGCTCGTCGTGCCCCGTGCGGTGCTCGACGGGCGACTGCTCGCCCAGGTGCTGGCCACCGGCGTCCGGTTCCGGCGGCACACCGTCCGCCAGGTCACCGCGCACCCCACCCACGTCGAGGTCGACGGCGTCGTCCGCGCCGGGGTGCTGGTGGGCGCCGACGGCGCCGAGTCGGTGGTGCGCCGCGCGCTCGGGCTGGCCCCCAACCCACCGGACCGGCTGGCCATCGCGATCCGCGGCTACGCGCCGGTGCTCCCCGGCCTGGACGGCGTGCAGGTGGTGACCACCACCGACCAGCGGTGGCCGGCCTACGCCTGGTCCTTCCCGATCGGCGACGGGCGGGCCAACGTCGGCTACGGCGAGCTCGTCTCCGGGGGCGTGACCCGCACCGAGCTGATCGCCGGGCTGCACCGGATGCTGCCGGGCGTGCAGCCCGAGGGGCTGCGCGCGCACCGGCTGCCGCTGTCGACCGGCCAGCCCCGGCTGCCCGGGGGCCGGGTGCTGCTGGCCGGGGACGCGCAGTCGCTGATCAACCCGCTGACCGGGGAGGGGATCTTCTACGCCGTCCTCTCCGGCGCCCTGGCGGGCGCGGCGGCCGACCACGGTCCGCGCGCCGGCGAGGTGCACCGGCGGCTGCTGCGCCGCCGGCTCGGCGGGCACCTCCGCGCCTCCGCGATGACCTCCCAGCTGAGCCGGTGGCCGGTGCTGATGGACGCCGCCGTGCGGGCGGCGCAGGCCGACCAGCGGGTCTTCGACGACGTCGTCGCCCTCGGGCTGGCCGACGGGCGACTCACCGCCCGGACCCTGGCGGCCACCGCACGCCGGCTGCGCTGACCCGCCCCGTCACAGACTGCCGACCGACGTGGCCACGGTCGCCAGCCCCGTGACCATGACCAGACCGAGCGTCAGCAGCCGGAACGGGGCCAGGGGCAGCCGGGAGCCGTAGGCCACGCCCAGGAGGTTGCCCAGCACCGCGCCCGGGAGCCAGCACGCCAGCAGCAGCCCCACCCGGTCCACCGACAGCCCACCCGTCAGCCCGATCAGGGTCAGCGCCATCCCGTTGCAGGCGAGCAGGTACACCGCCATGTCGGCGATGAACGCCCGGGGCGCCACGTTCCGGTGGGAGAGCAGGAGCACCGGCGGGGGGCCGTTCATCGAGGTCGTGATGCCGAGGAACCCGCCCAGCACCCCGGCGACCCCCGGTGCGAGGCGGGACGGCGCCCCCGGGACACCGGCTGCGACAGCCGGCCGCCGGAGCAGGAGGAACCCCGCGGCGACGACCGCCACGACTCCGGCCGTCACCTTGAGCGCGTCGGCGTCCACCCGGTCGAGGGCGAGGTGGCCGAGCAGCAGTCCGGGGACGCAGCCCGCCACCAGGTACGTGGACCGTTGCCGGTCGACCGAGTGCCGGAGCCGGAGGACGGCTCCGAACCGGGTCACCACGCCGACCGTGAGGTTGATGACGACGACGTCGGCCAGCGGGATGCCGGCCAGCAGCAGGAGCGGCGCGCACACCAGGGAGTAGCCGAAGCCCGTCCCGCCGGCCAGGACGCTCGCGAGGAAGACGACGACGCCGCCGGCCACCAGGAGCGTCCCGTCCACCGTCCCCCCTCCCCCGCACCGACCGCACTACCGGCAGATCATGCACGTGAGGCGGAGTCGGAAATCCAGATCCAGGACGGGCGACCCAGGGCGGTCTGCAGAGCACCTGCCGGACCCGAACGACATCAGCCGGTCGTGCTGATGTCGCCCTTCAGCTGACGGCCGCCACCTCGACCCGGCCGCGGCCGGCGCGCTTGGCCGCGTACAGCGCCGCGTCGGCGGCCGCGTAAAGCTCCTCCAGCCCGGTGGCGTGCGTCGGGGCGTGGGCCACGCCCAGGCTCACCGAGATCGCCAGCAGGCTCCCGTCGGGCAGCGTCAGGGGCGCGGCCCGGACCGCGTCGAGCACCTCGGTGGCCCGGGCTGCGGCCACGTCCGCCGGGCAGTCCGGCAGCAGGACGGCGAGCTCATCACCGCCCATCCGGCTGAGCACGGCGTCCCCGGCGC
Source organism: Modestobacter sp. VKM Ac-2979 (assembly GCF_026967995.1). NCBI lineage: Bacteria > Bacillati > Actinomycetota > Actinomycetes > Geodermatophilales > Geodermatophilaceae > Modestobacter > Modestobacter sp. VKM Ac-2979. Next base: position 174,482 of record NZ_JAPVBO010000006.1, on the reverse strand, counting down.
GGACCGCCGAGCGCAGCACCGCAGCGATGTGCACCAGGGCGTCGTCGCCGACCGGGTGGCCGTGCTCGTCGTTGATCGTCTTGAACGAGTCGACGTCCACGAGGACCAGGGAGGTGCCCCGCGGCGCGACCGGGGCGGCCAGCGCGGTGCCCAGCGCCGCGTCGAACACCCGCCGGTTGACCAGCCCGGTGAGCGAGTCGGTGGCGGCCAACTGCTGCAGCTGGGCCACCAGCCGGGCCTGGGTGTCCCCGGCGCGCACCAGCATCGCCGCCATGACCACGAGCACGGTGCCGAAGAAGCTCAGGTCGCTGACCGCGTGGCCGGCCGGCTGCAGCTGGAGCAGCACCACGGCGTTCCCGGCGAGCGCGACGGCGGTCACCAGGACCACCGCGGTGCGTCGGAGGTGCACGCCGGCCCAGAGCACCGGGAAGGCGAGGAAGGCCTGGCCACCGGCGGAGGAGTCGCGGGTGATCCAGTTCATCCCGCAGCACAGCACGACGCCGACGAGCGCGGTCAGCACGTACCCGCCGCGGGCGTCGACCCGGGCGGAGTCGGCGAGCCGGTAGGCCACGGCCAGGACCGCGAGCAGGGCGGCACACACCCAGGAGGCGACGACGCCCCCCGTCGTCACCGCGTTGGGCCCGAACAGCGAGAAGATCAACAACGTCACCGCACAGACCAGCAGCACCGGGACCGCGGTCCGCGCTGCCGTCCGAGGGTCTCGCGCCCTCAGCCGCTCGTTGATCTGCACCCTCCGGTGATCGGCAGCCAGGGGGGTCGACTACCTCCCGCCGTCCCCCGGCCGCCCCATACGGGTGAGTCCCGCCGGCCGCAGGCCACCGACGGCGACGGGCCCCCCACCGGAGTGGGGGGCCCGTCGTCGTCCCGTCGTGCTGGTCAGTGCCTCAGCTCGGGCCGGTCGTGCGCCCGAGCCGAGGCACCGGGGGTCACCGCAGCCAGGTGCCCAACAGCTGCCGCAGCCACGAGGCCAGCTCCTGCGCCCGGGTGCCGCGGTCGACCGGCCGCGCCCGGTCGGTCACCTGCACCTCGACCGCCGCGGTCGAGCCGGAGGTGACGCCGGTGGCCGTGATCTCGACCGTGCCGGTGTCCACGGAGCCCGGCACCCGTACCCGGACCGTCGCGGCGCCCTCGGCGTCGGTCGTGACCCGGCCCAGCCGCCGGCCGTCCACCGTGACCTCGACCCGCTCGGCGGGGCCGAAGCCGCTCACCGAGAAGGTCACCAGGTCGCCGGGGGCGAAGGTCGACGGCGAGACCGCCACCTCGGCCGCCGGCTGCTGCGGCTCCTGCGGCTGCTCGGAGGCGTCCCCGACGGTGACCCGCCCGGTGAACTCCTCCGGGCTGAGCGGCGAGTTCTCCTCCAGGTAGGCCTGGAAGGAGTCGAAGTCGATCAGACCGGTCTGCTCCGTGGTGCCCTCGGCGAAGGTGGTGAAGTTGTCGCCGCCGGAGGCCAGGAAGCTGTTGGTCGCCACCCGGTAGGTGCCGTCGGTGTCGATCGGCTCCCCCGAGATCCGGATGCTGTCGACGATGATCCGCTCACCGGGGGCCGCCTCCGGGTCGTAGGACCAGGTGAGCTCCTCCGAGGTGCCCAGGGCCAGGAACGGCCGCGAGCTGCCCTCGGGCTGCCACTGCTGCTCCAGCACCTGCACCAACTGGGCCCCGGTCAGCGAGACGACGACCAGGTCGTTGGCGAACGGGGTGACCTCGTTGGCCTCGGCCAGCGTGATCTCACCGTCCTCCCCGTAGAGCAGGTCGGCCCGCAGGCCACCAGGGTTGACCAGGCCGAGGTCGGCCGGCTCGATGGCGCTGTCCGCGGCGCCGTACACGTAGCTGTCCGCCACCAGGCCGCCGAGGGCCGAGTACGAACCGCGGTCCTCGGCCTGCTCGCCGTCCGGGCCGGTGGTGAAGGCCCGGGTGATGTCGGCGGTGACCGACCCGACGACCACGCTGCCGAGCTCGTCGGCAGCCGCCTGGGCGACCGCGACGGTCTCGGCGACCTCGGCGACGCGCGGGTAGGCGACGACCAGCTCCTCCTCGGGCACCTCGGTCAGCGCCAGGTTCTCCGCCGTCGCGGCGGTGACCTCGTCGGCCGACTCGTCGTAGCTGAGCACGATCCGGCCGAGGTCCGCGGCGTAGGAACCCGTCTGGATCACCGGCCGGGTCTCGTCGGTGCCCAGGACCGGCGCCTGCCAGGCGTAGGTCTGGTGCGTGTGCCCGGTGAAGATCGCGTCCACGTCGGCGTCCACGCCGTTGACGATCGCGGCGAACGCGGTGTCGGCGGCGAGCTGCTCCTCCAGCGTGCTGGTGGCCTCGCCCTCCGGCGCACCCTCGTGGGCGACCAGGACGATGACCTCCGCCTCGTCACCGACGCCGTCGGTGAGCTCGTCGGTCACCCGGTTCGCGGCCTCCACCGGGTCGCCGAACGTGATGCCCTCGATGCCGGACGGGGAGACCAGCGAGCTCGTCTCCTGGGTGACGACGCCGATGACCCCGACGGTGACGCCGGCGGCCTCCAGCAGCGCGTACTCCGGCAGCACCGGGTCACCGTCGGTGCCGTAGACGTTGGCGCCCAGGTAGTCGAAGTCGGCCAGGCCGCTCTCGCCGTCGACCCCGACCCGGCCGGTCAGGTCGGCGAAGCCGCGGTCGAACTCGTGGTTGCCCACGGCCGAGGCGTCCAGCCCCATCTCGTTCAGCACCTCGATCGTCGGTGCGTCCTGCTGGCTGGAGGAGACGAACGGCGAGGCGCCGATGTTGTCGCCGGCCGACAGCAGCACGGTCGCGTCGACGTCGTCCCGGGCCCGCTGCTCCTCGATCGTGCCCGCCAGGGCGACCGCGTCGTCCAGCCGGCCGTGGAAGTCGTTGATCCCGAGCAGCTGCAGCTCGGTGGTGCCGTCGTCGCTGACGGGCGACTCCACCGCCAGGGCAGGGGACGCGCCGAGCAGGGCACCCCCCACGGTGACGGCGGTGACGACAGCGACCCTGCGGGCCGTCATCGAGTGGGCAAAGGGCACGTGTGGCCTCCGGTTGCGACGGATCGGTACGACGCCGAGGACTGTCACTCACTCGGGTGAACGTGAGATGTCGACATGAAAGCAGTCAGTCGTCGATACGAACAGGTCCCGTTCACCTCCGCCGGGCCCGGGCCGCACGGACCCGGCCGTCCGGCCTGGCTCAGTCGCCGCGGAGCAGGTCGGCGACCGCCCGGGTGACCACCCGGGCGGCGCCGTGGGCCGCGACCGCCGGCCCCGTCGCCCGCTCGGCGTCGACCGACATGCCCAGCGCGACCAGGACCGCGTCGGGCCGAGCCCGGAGGAGCTGGTCGAGCCACGCGGTCTGCCAGGGGCTGCGGTAGGCGTCCCGGACGGCGACCACCAACGGCCGGCCGGCCGCCGCGGCGGCCACCTCCTCCGCGGTGACCCCGCCCTCGGTCACCGTCTGCACCGCGGCCAGCAGGCCGTCCTCGGCCAGCGGCTGGGCCAGGCTCCAGGCGGCGTCCCCGACCGCCAGGTTGGTCTCGGCGCGCAGCTCGGCCACGACCGCCGGCCCGGTCAGCGGCGCGACGCCACGCGGCTGGAGGGCGGCCCGGGCAGCGGCCCGCCCGGTGTCCGGGTCGGTCGCCGGGGGCTCGGGGCGCTCGACGTCGGCCAGCCGCTGCCGCAGCGCGGTCACCCGGGCCGCGGCGTCGCGCAGCCGGGCCTCGGGCAACGTGCCGTCGGCGAGGGCCGCCCGCACCGCCGCCCGGATCGCCACACAGTGCTCCGCGCCGTCCTCGGCACCCAGCAGCAGCAGGTCGGCACCGGCGGCCAGGGAGAGCACGGCGGCCCCGGCCAGCCCGTGCGCGGCCCGGACCCCGGCCATGTCGAGGGCGTCGGTGACCACGACCCCGGTGAAGCCCAGCTCGCCGCGGAGCACGTCGACCAGCAGCCGGCGGCTCAGCGTGGCGGGCGCAGTGTCCAGCGCCGGGAAGACGACGTGCGCCGTCATGACCAGGTCCACCCCGGCCCGGACGGCGGCGGCGAAGGGCGGCAGCTCGCGCTCCCGGAAGGTGGCCTCGTCGGCGTCGATCACCGGCAGGCCGAGGTGCGAGTCGACCGTGGTCGCCCCGTGCCCGGGGAAGTGCTTCGCGGCGGCGGCGACGCCGGCCGAGCGCAGCCCCTGCACGTAGGCCACCCCGTGCCGGGCGACCAGCGCCGGGTCGGCACCGAACGAGCGGACGCCGATGACCGGGTTGGCCACGTCGCTGTTGACGTCCACCGACGGCGCGAGGTCGACGTCCACCCCGACCCGGCGCAGCTGGGCGCCGATCCCGGCGGCCACCGCGAAGGTGACCGCCTCGTCGTCGACCACGCCGAGGGCGGCGTTGCCCGGCCAGCTGCTGCCGACCGTGTACTCCAGGCGGGTCACGTCCCCGCCCTCCTCGTCCAGCGCCACCAGCACGTCGCCGCGCACGGCCCGGGCCGCCGCGGTGATCGCCGCGACCCGCTCGGCCACCGGCGGGCCCTCGCCGGTGAGGTTCTGGCCGTACAGGCAGACCCCGGCCAGGCCGTCGGCCAGTGCGTCGGCGACCCAGGCCGGGAGGGTCGCGCCGCTGAAGCCCGGCATGAGGCAGGCGTTCACCAGCCGGTCCAGGTCGGTGCTGTTGCGGTGCTCGGTGGCCATGCTGCGGTGCTCCTCGTCGGGGGAAGGCGGTGCCGCCGGACCGGTCACGACGGGGTGGGCACCGGGCGGCGTCCGCCGGCGGCGACCCGGTCCCGCACGGCGAGCGCGGCCCCGATCGGGGCCACCGGCACCCCGTCGGGCACCAGCTGGACCCGGTCGGCGATCTGCAGGCTGTCCAGGAACGGCGATCCGGAGGCCTGCCGCCGGCACTGGTGCGCCACCGCTGCCATCAGCGGGGCACCGACCTCGGCGACCCCGCCCCCGAGCACCACGTGCTCGACGTCGCAGGTGAGCACCAGCAGCCGGACGGCGGCGGCGACCGCCCCGGCGAAGGCGTCCCGGACCCGCACGGCGGCGGCGTCCCCGGCAGCGGCCGCCCCGAACACCTCCACGGCGGCGGGCCGACCGGTGCGGCTGGGCCAGGCCGCGCCCAGCGCCGCCCCGGAGGCGTAGAGCTCCAGGCAGCCCCGCTGACCACACGGGCAGCGCGGGCCCGCCGGGTCGTACGGGATGTGCCCGATCTCCCCGGCGCCGCCGCGATGGCCGCGCCGCAGCTCCCCGCCGAGCAGCAGCCCCGCGGCCACCCCGGTGCCCAGGGAGAGGAAGGCCAGGTCGCCCCGCAGGCCGAGCACCCGGGCCGCGCCGACGGCGGCGACGTTCAGGTCGTTCTCCACGGCGACCGGCACACCCCCCAGCCGGTCGGCCAGCAGCGGGGCCAGCGCGACCGGCTCGTCGGAGATGCCCAGGTTCACCGCGTGGGAGACCTCGCCGGTCAGCGGGGCGACCAGCCCGGGCACCCCGGCGCCGACCCCGGTCAGCTCGCCCGGGGGGATGCCGGCGGTGCGGCACAGCTGCGCGACGACCTCGGCCGCGGCACCGACGACCCCCTCGGTGCCCGGCCGGCTGGGCACCCGCACGCTGGCCCGCACCGTCGCCGCGTCGTCCAGCAGCACCCCGAGCACCTTGGTGCCGCCGATGTCCAGCCCGACCGTGCACCCGCGCGCGCCTGCCGAGAGCGCGGTCACCCCTTCACCGCCCCGGCCACCAGACCGGAGCTCATCCGCCGTTGGACGAACAGGAAGAACACGATGACCGGCACGGTGATCAGCGCGGCGCCGGCCATGACCACCCCCCAGTCGGTGGCCCGGTTGGCCTCGACCAGGCCCTGCAGCCACAGCGGGAGGGTGCGCTCGTCCGGGTCGGTCATCACGACCAGCGCGAGGGTGTACTCGTTCCAGGCCTGCAGGAACCCGTAGACGCCGGAGGCGACCAGCCCGGGCGCGAGCAGCGGGAAGGTGATCCGGAAGAACGCGCCGGTCCGCGACAGGCCGTCCATCATCGCGGCCTCCTCCAGCTCGATCGGCACCCCGCTGACGAAGCCGCGCAGCATCCAGACGGTGAACGGCAGGACGGCGGCGACGTAGACGATCGACAGGCCCACCACCGAGTTGACCAGCTGCCAGGTGTCCAGCATCTGGTACTGGGAGATGAACAGCCCCTCGGCCGGGATCATCTGCACGACCAGCACCGTCACGACGAAGCTCTTGCGGCCCCGGAAGCGGAACCGGCTGATCGCCAGCGCCGCGACGAAGGCGAAGAGGATCGCGGCGGCCAGGGTCAGCCCGGTGACGGCGAGGGAGACCTTGACGGCGTCGTAGAACGACGGGTCGGTGAGCACCCGGCGGAAGTTGGCCAGGGTGCCGCCGAAGGGCAGGAACGACGGCTCCGGGGTGCGCAGCCGGTTGGTCGGCAGGAACGCACTGTTGATCATCCAGTAGACCGGGAAGACCCAGGCCAGCGCGGTCAGCACCGCCAGCACGTCGAGCAGCCGGCGGGCCGCGGTGCCCCGGCGACGCGGCCGACGCCGGGCGGGCACCTCCCGGGCCCTGGCCGGCACCGCAGTGGCCGGCGGCGGGACGACGGAGGTCATGCCTCCTCCTCGCGCAGCATCCGGCGGATGTAGGCGGTGGTCAGCACCAGCGTGATCACCAGCATGATCGTCGCCATCGCCCCGGCCATCGAGAACTCCTTGGACAGCGAGTAGATGTAGGTGCCCAGCAGGTGGGTCTCCCGGGTCGGCGCACCGGCCCGCTGCAGCACGTGGATCTGGGTGAACACCCGCAGGTCCCAGATCACCTGGAGCAGGGCCACCACGAAGAGCACCGGCTTGATCATCGGGAGCGCCAGCCCCCACAGCCGCTGCCAGCTGCTCGCCCCGTCCAGCTGGGCCGCCTCCATGCACTCCTCGGGCACCTGGAGCAGCCCGGCGTAGACGGTGAAGACGACGAACGGCACGCTCATCCAGACCACGATCACCGTGGCGACCGCGTAGAAGGACAGCGGCTCGATCAGCCAGGAGTGGCCGCGTTGCCCCTCCATCCCCAGCGGCCCGGCCAGCACCCAGTTGACGACGCCGTACTGGGAGTCGAACAGCCACTGCCAGACGGTCATCGTGGCCAGCACCGGCGTGCCCCAGGCCAGCAGCATGCCGACCTGCAGGGTGATCCGGGCGCCCCGACCGACCTTGGTCATCAGCACCGCCAGGGCGATGCCCAGCGCCATGGTCAGCGCGGCGTTGACCAGGCAGAAGGCGATCGACCGGGCGATCACCCCCCAGACGTAGGGGTCGGAGAGCAGGGTGACGTAGTTGTCCAGGCCGACCCACTCGGCCGGGCGGCCGAACTGCTGGGCCAGGCCGTACTCCTGGAAGGAGAAGACGAACTGGCGGACCAGCGGGTAGCCCAGCCCCACCCCGAGCGGGACCAGGGCCGGGACGAGCAGGAGGTAGGGCACGAGGCGGGAGCGGAGCGGCCGACGGCGGCGGCGCAGCGGGGCCGCGGAGGTGCTCCCCGTCGCCGGGGGCGACGTGCGGGGCGGAGGGGGTGCGGTCGCGGCAGGTGCGGGTGGCGCGGACATGGCGGGCTCCTGGATCCGGGCAGGACCGGGCCGGGCCGGGGACGCGATCGCGGCGCGCGGGCGCCGGACGGCGGGCGGGCGCGGTCGCGCCCCCGGCGGACGGGGTCAGGCGGTCAGTTGAGCGTGTCGGTGATCAGCTGGTCCGCCTCGGCCGCGGCCGTGGCCGGGTCGGTGCCGCTGGCGATCTCCTGGAAGAGGTCCTCCAGGATCCGGGCGCCCTCGACGTCGGCCCACTTCTCGGCCGGCGGCGTGAGCTCGGCGTCGACCGCAGCGGCCAGCGCCGCCTGGGCGTAGACGTCGTCGCCGAGCGCGTCGGCGTACTCCGTGTTGCCCGGGATCAGCCCGTTCTCGGCCAGCATCGTCTGGTACTCGGGGCTGAAGATGATCCGCAGCAGGTCCCGGGCCAGCTCCTGGTTGCCCGACTTCGCCGGGATGCCGATGTTCGAGCCACCGGAGAACACCGGCGCGACCGAGCCCTCCTCGAGACCGGGGAGGGCGAAGATGCCGGTCTTCTCCTCGTTGCACGCCTGCTGCTCGTCCAGCAGCGCCTTCGCGGCCTCGGACTCGTCGTCGGCGGCCACGCCCTTGTTGCACTCGGGCAGGTCGATGCTCCAGCGCGCCCAGGTCGGGGCGGAGAACATCGCCGCCTCGCCGTTGTTGAACGCGATCCACGGCTCGTCGGAGTCGGCGTCCCGCGGTGCGCTGGTGGCCGTGGTGAACAGCTCCTGGACCTCGGCCAGCCCCTCCTGCGACTCGGGGCTGGACAGCGCCCCGGTCCACTCGCCGTCCTCCTCGACGGCCAGCTCGCCGCCGTGGCTGTTCAACCAGGCGACGCCGTTGTACCAGTCCTGCCCGGGCAGCCAGAACCCGGAGAAGCCCGGCTGCCCGGACGGGTTGGCCTGCTGGAGCGTCTGCGCGACCTCGGTGAACTCGGCCAGGGTGGTGGGCACCTCGACCCCGGCGGCGGCGAAGAGCTCCTTGTTGTAGAAGACCGCGCGGGCGCCGGAGTAGTAGGGCACCGCGTAGAGGGTGTCGTCGACCGTGCCGGCGTCGACGAAGCCCTGCAGCAGGTCCTCGCCGCCCAGCTCCTCGTACATGTCGGTGATGTCGCTGAAGGCGCCGGCGTAGGTGAACGTCGGGCTCTGCGTGTTGCCGAGCTCGACCAGGTCCGGGGTCTGGCTCTCCGACGTCAGCGCCGTCTGCAGCCGCGGGACCAGCCCGTTCCAGTCCTGTTCCTCGATCACCAGCGTCGAGTCGGGGTGCTGCTCCTCGAAGGTCTCGACGAGGTGGTCGCGGAGCTCCTGCGGGGTGTCGGAGCCGGCCAGCCACAGCCGCAGCTCGCCACCGCTCTCACCGCCGGCCTCGGCGGCGTCCTCGCCGCCGCCGCAGGCGGTCAGTGCCAGCATCCCGGCGGCCAGAGCAGCCAGGCCTCTCGTGCGTACCCTCTTCATGTTGGGGTTCCTTCCCGATGCGCGGACGGTGCCGGACAGCGCCGTTCCAGGGGGGCGTGCTCTCCCGACGTGCAGGGGTCGGCTCGGGGTCGTCACGTGACCCCGAGCTGACCGGACAGCACGAGCACGGCGGCCCCGGACAGGGCGCCGTGCTCGCCGAGCGAGGTCATCCGCAGCTGGACGTGGCTGCTGACGACCGGGATGGTGCGCTCGCGCAGGGTGGCCAGCGCCGCCTCACGCAGCGGCCCACCCAACAGCTCCTCCGGGCCGCAGAGCACGACCTCGGAGAGGTTCAGGGCGCTGACCACGGGGGCCAGCACGATCCCCAGCCGGCGCCCGACCGAGGCCAGCGCGGCGTCGGAGGCGGCTGGGTCGAGCCCGGCGATCCGCCGGCGCATCGCCGGCACGGACAGCACCGTCTCCAGGCAGCCGCGGCGCCCGCAGGCGCAGGGCTGGGGGCGGCCGAGCGGGGCCTGGTCGTGCTCGTCGCGCTCGTCGAGGGCGGTGACGTGCCCGAGCTCGCCGGCGGCGTGCTCGTTGCCCTGGACGAGGGCGCCGTCCAGCACGATCCCGGCGCCCACCCCACCGCCGACGGTGAGCACCAGCAGGCCGTTGCCGGAGGCGCCGCCCCAGGTGAACTCGCCCAGGGCCGCGGTGTCCGCGTCGTTGGCCACGTGCACCGGCAGCTCCAGCGCGGCGCTCAGCTGCTCGGCGAGCGGCAGGTCGTACCAGCCGCGGTTGGGGGCCTGCAGCACCCGGCCGGAGGGGTCGATGACGCCCGGGGAACCCACGCCCACCCCGAGCACCGGGCGGGTGGTCGCCGCGACGAGCTCCCGGCACAGCTCCAGCAGCACCTCGACCGCCGCGGCGCCGGTGCGGCCGCCGACCGCCGCCGTCCGGCGTTCCTGGACGGCGCCGGACAGGTCGAGCACGGCGCCGTGCACCCGCTCGTCGTCGGCCAGGTCGACGGCGACGATCTGGAAGGCCCCGGCGTCCAGACCGACCAGCGTGCCGGGCTTGCCGACCTTGCCGTCGGCCTGCTGACCCAGCTCGGTGACCAGGCCCTGGGCGAGCAGGGAGGCCACGAGGTCGGAGATCGTCACCCGGGTCAGGCCGGTCGCCCGGGCCAGCTCGGCCCGCGACCGCGGCCCGGCGTGGAAGAGCAGCTGGAGCACCATCGACCGGTTGCTCGCCCGGGCGTGCTCGGGCAGCACCTTGGCGGTCGAGCGCAGGGCTCGTCGGTGCTGCGGGGTGTCTGCGACGGCGGTCACATTTGTTAGGCAACCGTCCTTACAAACAACTGTCAAGGGGGTGGCGCGCGGGTGAGCAGAACGAGACCTGCGGATGGCCTGGGCACATCGGCCCGGTAACGGCGGCACGGCCGGCGGTCATGCGGAGGGCGTGGGATTCGAACCCACGAAGAGCTGTGAATTCTCAGCGATTTTCAAGATCGCTCCGACGCACTCCTCTCACGTGTTCTTTCCGCAGTATCTGCAGCTCAGCGCGCTGATGGGACTCGCCGTCAGTCACCCCCCGCTGACCCTCCCGTGCCCGTCCTACGGGCACGTAGCGGGCACGGCCAGGGAGTTGATCGGTCCGTGCTGTTTCTGTATCTGAAACGGGCGGTCGACGCTCGAGCACCTGCGAGTCACCTCCTGGGACAACCTCGCTACAGCCCTTGAGGAAGCCGACCGGATCCTCGACCCGCCCATGCCCGTACGTGTCCGGTGGGGCCGTGAATGGCACACGCCCGCGCTGCTGCACGCCTGGGCGCAGAGCGAGGAACGCGGCGACGGCTGGCTCGGCTATGTCGAATACCACCGCGAGACCGCGCCCGGATTCCCCTTCGCCGTAGGCCGCTGGACGCCGGCGTGGAACGTCCAGCCAGAAGGCGCGACCACCCCGCGCTTCTGACTCCCAGCCCTACGCTGAAGCCAGCCTCCGCCGGTACCCCCGTATCGGCGGGGTCCCGCGCCATCCAGCGGCACAGGAGGTCCATCCCGTGGGTCGAGGACGAGCCAAGGCCAAGCTGGCAACGCCCATGCGAGAGCTGGCAGGCGCGGCGCTGGTAGCAGTGCCGGCCGTGACCGGGCTGACGGTCCCCGAGGCCCTCATGGTCGCCGGACCGTTCGGGCTTTCGCTGGTGAGCGTGAGCGGCGAACCACCCCTCGCACTGACCGGCCTCATCACCGCCCAACGGCCCGCACCAGGCACAACCGCGCCCCCTGGCACCGCCCTCACCATCTGGACGACCGGGCCGCACGGACCCGACGGACCCAGTCCCTCGCTGGTCTCGTGATCACGGTCGGCTCACGCCGGCGCAACCAGCCGGCGCCACCGCACGTGCTCTACGAAGCGCTGACCACGCCGAACCACGACCTCGCCCGTCCGTGGTTGCTGCTGCTGGATGACGAGCTGCAGCCCGACATCCTCACAGCCGAAAAGCCAGACCTGGTGGTCTGGTCATCGCTGTGGAAGCGCAGACCCGAGGCGCGGATCCGGTTCGAGCTGCCCGGTGACCGCAGCGGCTACGGCACCGACCTGAGTTGAGCCCAGCGCCACGATCAGCGACCACCCGAGCGACACAGCCGCGAGCACGCCGGCAAGGACCGGGGCGGCCGTCCCACGGCCCGCACGGTCGGTCCAGAGGGCACCGGCCGCGCAGCAGGGGCACGCCGAACAGGGCCACGGCGAACGTCCCACTGCCCTTCCACACCGCCCGGCCGCACCAGGCGGCGAAGCCGGCAATGAGCGACAGCGATACGACGAGCAGCGCGGACGAACCCCGGGAGGGAGCGGTCATGATCGGCCTCTTTCAGCGGAGGCCGGACAGTGGCAGCCGGGCACCCAGAGCACAAGGCACCACGCCTCGGTACCGGTCGAACAGCAATTCGAAGGCCTCCCCACCACCGGCCACACTGCGTGACCTCGTCCCAACCCGGCTGACCGAAACCGCTCGTTAACGGACTGCCCGAAACCTGACCGTTTTCGGGACGATAAGCGCTGGCGCCCCTGCGGGTGCGGTTCACGATTGCCTCACCCGATGTGCCGGGAGAGCCGGGTCGATCTTCGAGAGCCCGCGGGTGATGGGAAGGCGCTTCGCGCGTGTCGCCCTGGCTGGTGGCACGCGTCGTGCGCGACTCAGCGACGGCAGGCGATCAGATCGAGACCAGTCCGACAACTGCCGGCGGAACGCTGTCGCCTCAACGCGGCACGCCGTCGGACTGGTTCACGTGCTTCAGCCGAAGACCCAGGAGAGGATCCCCACCGCAAGGTAATAGGTGGGGATCATCAGGGCCGGCACCAAGGCGATCCAGCCTGATCGCTGGGCTGCCCTGTTCGCTCGCGGCTCAGGGGCGAGAGGGGAGGTGACGAGATCGTCGGCGGAGTCACCAGTCAGCTCGCGGTACTCGAGCCAGGACAGGGCGAGCACCACCACGAAGAGCCCGATCGCGATCACTGCCGGTGACACCGGAACAACGGTCGCTGACGAAGTCCCACTGGCTGCTGCGGCTCCGACACCAGCCGCGGCGACCACGGCGACGAGGGCGAAGAGGGCGGTGCCCAACACCCAAGGGCGCGCCATCAGCGGGCGCAGCACTCGAGGTAGGCACAGCAGCGCGGCCGCGACCACGGCGAGACAGCCGAGCTGCACCAGGTTGTAGGTCAGTGGCTCACCACTGACCCAGTTTCGGACCGCAGCGGTGCCCACGAGCATGGCCAGCACCTGACCGGCGCCGAGGGCGGCGATGGTCCACACCCCGGACACGCGCTCGGGAGAGCTCTCCGCATCGATCTCCCGGGCGTAGTCGGTGGGATCACCGAACGCTGCCGATGGGGGTTCACCGGTCTCCGTGCAGTGGCCCTCCACCTCGCCCAGGCGCTCCCCGATCACCGGACCGGGGACGTCCCGCAGCCGCAGCTCGAGCACGAACGCACTACACCACTCCTTGTGGGCCCGGACGAACGGACGCTCCCAGACCTCCTGCGGTGCGGCCTGCACGCCGGGGGACTCGCTCATGCTGAACTCCTCGAGGAGTGGGTGGAGTGGACGAAGGCGTTGCCGCCCGCGGCAAGGTGGACGCCGACCCGGGCCGAGAACGCCTCCCACCGGGTGACGCCGTGCTCCAGCTCGGCGCGGCCGGCGTCGGTGAGGGTGAAGTACTTGCGTCCCGGACCGGTGTCACCGGTCCGCCAGTCGACGATGACCAGCTCGTTCTTCTCGAGCCGGGCCAGCAGCGGGTAGAGCGTGCCGCCCTTGATGTCGCCGAAGCCCGCGTCGGCCAGCCGACCGGCGATGGCATAGCCGTAGGTGGGCCCATCAGCCATGACCCGCAAGACGCACAGCTCGAGGACCCCGCGGAGCCACTCGCTGGGCTGCGGTCCGGTCGGCACACCTTGATAGTGCCTCTACTTAGAGCGCCTGTCTAGCAGCTGCTAACCGAACTTCCCGGCGTGTCTCAGGCCGGGACCGTCCGCCCGTCCAAACGAAGTCCGAGCTCGCCACGCCGCCCACGAGCTCGAACGCCCGTTAGCGGACTGACCGGTACATCAGCGTTCTCGGCATGCAGAGCCGCCAGTGGCCCAAGGTGAGCGCTGCGTCCTGCGGCGGCCGACCGGCCGGCTACTGGCCGTTCTGCCGAGAGCAACTAGCGGAAACGGCCATCCTGCTCTGCGTGACCAGAAACGGGTTCCGAAACTGCAGCTCACAACCACCCGTCAACGGACTGACCACTACCCGACCGTTTTCGGGCCGCCCAGCACCCTTGGCCCGGCGTCCGCGGCGGCGCGGAGGGGGACACCGGAGTCAGGCGCACCCCGCAGCGTCGCCTGGAGACAGCCAGCCCGAGCTTCATCCACCACGCCCTTCGTCGTTCCTCCCGACCGTGACCGTTGCCGCACTGCCCAGGCGCTGCCACCGTCCCACACGTGGACTGAAGGCCCGGCGACGGACTGGGTCCGCCACGGCTCTCCCGTCCCCACGAAGTGGACGGGCCGTCACCGTCCGGCTCGCGCCCGGGCCTCCGGCGTGACCGGGGTGAAGAGGTTGACGAGGTTGCCGTCGGGGTCGCGCAGCAAGAGTGAGCGGTTGCCCCAGGGCATGGTCGTAGGCTCGTTGACGAACTCGGGTGCGAACTCCTGGAGGCGCACGTACTCGGCGTCGACGTCCTCGACGAGGAACTCGACGATCACCGTGTGGTTGTCCGCCGGCCGTGCCGACCCGGCCCCGAACAAGGCCACGGTGCGCGTGCTGCCGATGGCCACGGTCCCGATGGGGGTCCGCAGCTCGGCGAAGTCGGGGGTCGACCACGCGACGGGGGCGCCGGTGACCTGCTCGTAGAAGGCGGCCAGGCCGGCGACGTCGTCGGTGATGACCCGGATCGAGACCAGGGCCGGGCGGGCGGGGGGCGGCGGTGTCTGCGTCATGTCCGGCACGCTAGGAGCGCTACCGGACAAGATCCGCCCGGTTTGGGCGACGATGTCTGCGTGACCCGTCCCACGGCCAGGGTGCTGGCCCTGCTGGAGATCCTGCAGACCGGTGGCATGCACACGGTGGGCGATCTGGCGGCCCGGCTGGGTGTCGACGAGCGGACCGTCCGCCGCTACGTGGGCCACCTCGTCGACCTCGAGATACCGGTCGAGACGGTGCGTGGCCGCTACGGCGGCGTCCGGCTGGTCCCCGGGTACCGGATGCCGCCGCTGATGCTCACCGGGGAGGAAGCGCTCGCCGTCGTCCTGGGGCTGGTCGCCGGCCGCCGCGCCGGACTCGTCAGCACGTCGGTCCTGGCGGTCGAGAGCGCCGCCGCCAAGCTGCGGCGCGTGCTCCCGACGGCCCTGTCGTACCGCCTGGAGGCGGTACTGCAGACCGCGGGGTCCACCTCCGCACCGGGGCCGCAGGTGGCCGAGACGACGACCCTGCTGGCCGTTGCCGAGGCGGCGCGCGACCGCCGCGCGGTCGACCTGGCCTACGTCGACGGCCGTGGGCGGGCCAGCCGGCGCACCGTGCACCCCTACGGGATCGTGGCGCACGCCGGACGCTGGTACCTGACCGGCGCCGACGCATCGACCGGGGAGGCGCGCACCTTCCGGATGGATCGGGTCGCGGCGATCGAGCTGCTGCCCGGCACGTTCGAGGTCCCTGCCGGCTTCGACGGGGCGGCCGCGGTCGTGACCGCCATCGCCGAGGCGCCCCGGCAGCACGTGGTCTACCTGATCGTCGACGGCACGGCCGAGCAGGTGCGCCGGTCGTTGCCCGCCACGCTGGCGACCGTAGAGGAGCATCCCGACGACTCGGACCGGGTCCGCGTGCTCATCCGGGCGGAGCGGCTGGACTGGGTGCCCGGACTGCTCGCCGCGATGGACCTGCCCTTCCACGTCGAGGGCCCGGACGCCCTCCGGCCGATGCTGCGGGCGCTGGCCCAACGGCTCACCACAGCCGCCGAGCCCACGCCCTGACGAGGAAACGGGCCCTGCTGAGCGAGTTCTCCACCGATCGAATCGAGCGATGTCCTCACACGCCACCAGATCGAAGGGAAGATCATGCGCTACCTCAGCGCGCGCCAGGTGCGCCTGCCAGAACCGGACGGCTCGGCTAGGGCGCTGATCAAGATCGCCCGTTTCCGGACTGCCCGATACCGAACCGTTTTCGGGCCGATCAGTACCCAGGGGGCGGCGCGAGCGCCTCGTACGCATCCAACGCCCGAGGGTGGCTGCGGGTGACCGGTAACTCAGCGCGGTTGGGCGTCAGTCGACATGCCGATGAAGCGGACGCCGGGAACTGAGGGATAGGCGAACTGGCCGGTGACGAGGGCCAGGGACGCCTCCGGGGTCAGCGACACATCGTCGGCCTCTCCTGAGGCACCCTCGGCTACTGCTTCGCCATCGGACCGGACCGCCCACCCTTCGGCGGCTGACCCATTCCAGGCAGCAGCACCAGCGGTCGACAGCTGTTCTTCGTCCAGGACCTCGACGATGTAGGTGATTGTCACCGTGTAGTTCGCCACCAAGCCGAGCTTGCACCCAACCCACCGGCCACCGCGCATCCGGCGCTCGGAACAGCCAGCAACCGATGCCGCCGCAGAGCAGTTGCAGTCGGCCTCCCGATGGCGAGGGCCCAGGCGTCTTGCTCATCGAGTCGACGGCCAGCCACATGGCTTCTTCCGGCAAGCGATGTTCTAGGCGCACCGTCGGCTACGCGACTAGCGGAAATCGGCCGGCTCGCTGCGAGTGACCAGAAGGGGGTTCCGAAACACGTTCCGGGCGGGCGTCGCTCTCCGTGATCGACGGCTGAGCTGCGTGGAGGCATACGAGGAGCCGCACCCGCTGCGATGGCTGCATGTTGGCTGCGCGAATGTCCGAGCGACGTCAGCGCTGTCCAGTCCACGCGCGGACGCGCAGGTCAGCGGAGGGCGTGGGATTCGAACCCACGAAGAGCTGTGAACTCTTAGCGGTTTTCAAGACCGCCGCCATCGGCCACTAGGCGAGCCCTCCTGGCGGTCTGAGGCTAACGCCCCGGCCTGGAACGGGTCCGGCCCCGCCCCGCGGATGCGGGACGGGGCCGGAGTGGTGCAGTGGAGCGGGTTACTGCGCGCGGCGGCGCGAGGCGACGAGCAGACCGCCACCGACCCCGAGGGCCAGCACACCGGCGCCGACGAACGGCAGCGGCGAGAAGCCGGTGAAGGCCAGGACGGCGGTGCCTCCGGAGACGGTGACCTCGACGACCAGGTTGCGGACGTTGCCGTTCACGTCGACACCGGTGGCCACCAGGTGGTGGACGCCGTTCGCCAGGTCCTTCGGCAGGGTCACCGTGGCACTGAAGGTGCCGTCGGACAGGACGGTGACCGTGCCCAGCGAGACCGGGTCGGAGTAGACGAGCAGCTGGACCGTGGAGCCGGGCAGGAAGTCCTTGCCGGAGATGGTGACCTTCTCGCCGGCGACGACCTTGCCGTCGGCGTCGTCGCTGGTCAGGGTGCCATCGGCCTTGGGCAGCGAGGCGGCGACCGCAGTGGCCGGGACGGCCTCGGTGGTCACCCGGTCGGAGACACCGATCCGGTTGCCGTCGGCGTCCAGCGACTCGACACCGACGACGTACACGACACCGGGGGTGGCGCCGAGGACGCAGGAGGTGCCGAGCGCGGTCGTCGGCATGCAGAAGACGCTGCCGTCCGAGGACTGCTGGCCCTGCGGACCCGCGAAGGCGCGGTAGCCGGCGACGCCGGTCGCGTTCTCCGGTGCGGTCCAGCTGACCTTGATCTGGGACGCGCCGGCGACGGCGGTGACGGCAGCCGGGCCCGGCACGGCCGGCGACCCGGTGAGCACCGAGGAGGCCGCGGTGTGGCCCTTGGCGGTGGCGAAGCGGAAGGTGACCGAGTACGTCTTGCCGGTCGTCAGGCCCGTGATGGTGCCCTCGTACTGGTAGTCGCCCTGGTTGACCGTGGTCACGGCGGTCCACGTGGTGCCACCGTCGAGGCTGTACTCCACGCCCTTGACGAGGTCGTCGGAGGCGACCGTGGACGTGGTGAGCTGGAAGTCCAGGCCGTTCTTGACGCCGTACACCCACTTGGCCTGCGGTGCGCCGGTGACCTGCGTGTCCACGGGCGCCGGGGGTGCGGGGACGGCACAGGGGATGACGATGCCGGTCACGGCGCCGGGGCCGCTGCCGGCGACGGTGTCATCGGCGTCGGGGTCGGCCGGGAAGACGTCGGCCTCGTTGCCCGCGCCGGCGCCGCCGTTGGCGGGCTTGCCCGCGTCGGACCCGCCGTCGCCACCGAAGGCGCTCATGAAGGACGCGCCGTTCTTCGTCACCGTGGTGAGCCCGCCCCCGCCACCTCCCAGGCCGTCGGCGTCGTTGCCGGTGCCGGCCGCGCCCCCGGGGGCACCCCCCGCACCCGGCGTGCCGGGGACCGCGGGCTGCAGGACGGTGACGCCGTCCTGCTCGTAGGTCTCCGGGGTCCCGGGCTCGGCGTCCCCGCCCTGCTCGCCGACCGTGAAGGCGAAGACGTCGCCGGCGACCACGGTCGTCATGGTCTGGAAGCCGCCCCCGTCGACACCGAACGAGTTCTCGCTGGAGCCACCGGATGCGCCGTAGACCAGCCAGTCGATGCTGCAGTACCCGTCCGGGACGGTGAGGGACGCGAGCTCGTCCTGGCTGTAGGTGGCGTCGGTGTCGGTGGTGAAGTCGAAGGGCTCCAGCGGGGCGGCCGAGGCGACGCCGGTGACGCTGAGGACGGCGGTGGACAGGCCGATCGTGGTGACGGCCAGCAGGCCGGCCGCACGACGGGCCGGAGACGTGAGACGCACGTCGAACTCCAGGTGAGGGTGCCCGGAACGCCGGGCGCGTCTACCCGGAGGTCCGGGCGCTGCACGGAACCTGGCACCGACCCGGGAGCCGACTGTGCGCCGCCGAGCCGATGGTGCGTCGCGTTACCTGATCGTTATCTGCTGACGAATGTGCCGGTCGTCGGCATCATCAGACGTGAGACTCGCTCAATGTGGAGCCGCTTCACTGCCGCTCACCCCAAGTTGTGCCAGTGAAACGGCACGATGGTCTCCAGTCTCGCAATAGGGCATGATGGGCGCGCTGGCGGTGTTCCACCCAGCGACGGTCCGCGCACGTGCGCGTCGACCTCCCACCGCCTGATCCCTCAGCGAAGGACACTCCCTGCCTGTGACCGGCCCCCAGCACTCCCCCACCCGGCGCCGTGAGCGCAGCGCGGCCCGCGAGACCGCCTCCCGTGACGCCGACCGGGTGGCCGCGCGCGACGAGAAGCGCGCCCAGCAGATCTGGGTGGACGGCGCCGCGCCCGAGCTCCCCACCCGCGCCACCCGCCCGGAGAAGGTGGTCTTCCACCTCGGCCCGACCAACTCCGGCAAGACCTATGAGTCGCTCCAGGCGCTGGCCGCCACCGGCTCGGGCGTCTACGCCGCCCCGCTGCGGCAGCTGGCCCACGAGGCCTACGCCAAGCTCTCCGCCCAGCTCCCGCCGGGCACCGTGGGCCTGTCCACCGGCGAGGAGGAGATCGACCCCAACGCGGCGATCGTCTGCTGCACCGTGGAGAAGGCCCCCGACCGCGGCGAGCTGCTCGTCCTCGACGAGTCCCACTGGGTCACCGACCCCGACCGCGGCCACCACTGGGCCCGGCTGCTGCTGACCGGCGAGTACCGCGAGATGCACCTCATCTCCGCCGCCGAGGCCTACCTGGTGCTCAAGCCGCTGGTCACCGACGCCCAGCAGGTGCAGGTCGTCAACCACAAGCGGCTCTCCCGCCTCGACGTCCTCAAGGCCCCGGTGCGCACCGACGCCGTCCGCCCGCAGACGCTGGTCGTGGCCTTCTCCCGCAAGGCCGTCTACGCCGTCGCCGCCGAGCTCGACCAGCACCGGCCGGGCAAGGTCGGCGTGCTCTACGGCGCGCTGCCGCCGGCCACCCGTCGCCAGGTCATCGACCGGTTCACCCGCGGCGAGCTCGACGTCCTGGTGACCACCGACGTCATCGGCCACGGCATCAACGTGCCGGCCACCACGGTGCTGTTCGCCGAGACCACCAAGTTCGACGGCCAGGAGCTGCGCCCGCTGCGCACCTGGGAGGTCGCCCAGATCGCCGGGCGCGCCGGCCGGTACGGGCTCACCGGGCACGGCCAGACCGGGATCCTGATCGGGGTCGCCGGGCTCAAGCCGGTCGGCGCGCTGGTCGGTGCCGGTGCCGCAGTGGCCCGGGGTGACGAGATGAGCGACCTGCCCAAGCGCCGGCCCCGGCTCCGCCCGGAGCTGGAGGACCTCGGTGCCCACGAGGCGGTCGACCTGCCCGAGGCGCTGACCCGCTGGATGGCCTGGGCGCGGGTGGCGACCCAGGGCGAGGGCATGACCGCCGACGACGTCACCGGCCTGGTGCTGCGCGTGCACGCCCTGCTGCCGATGCTGCGCGGGCCGCTCGGCGAGGCCGGCGACCTGCAGACGGTGTGGCGGCTGATCAACCTGGCCATCGACTACAACCCGCCGCGGCGTACCCGCTGGCTGGTGCTGGCCCGGGCCGCCCTGCAGCACGCGGTGGGCCTGCCCGTCCCGGTGGCGACCGTGCTCCCCGAGTACCCGGTCAAGGGCTCGGTCGAGGAGTACGAGCAGGCCGCGGCCGCCGCGCGGGACGCCCAGACGCTGCTCCGCCAGTTCCCCGGCGTGGCCGGGCTGGACAGCGACGACGCCGCCGAGCTCGAGGAGGCGTGCGCCGAGACCATCACCGAGCTGCTGCCCGACGCGATCGCCATCGGCCGCTCGGGCACGTGCACGGAGTGCGGCACCTCGATCGCCCCCTGGTTCACCACCTGCCGCCCGTGCAGCGGCCCGCGGTCCGGCCGGGGTGCCGCCGAGCGCTCCCGGCCGGCGGGGGGTCGTGGCGGTCGCGGCCGTTCCGACGGTCGCCCGGCCCCGACCGCGAACACCGGCGGGGGCGCCGGACGGCGCAACCGCTCGTCCCGGGGGTCGCGCCACAGCTGACCGTGGTCGCCGGTGGGGGTCCCCCTACCGGCGCCCGGCCGCCACGGTCTGCGCGGCGTCGCGCACCTCGCCGACCAGTTCCTCCAGCACGTCCTCCAGGGCCACCACACCCACGGTCCGGCCGGTGTCGGCGTCGCGTACGACCGCCAGGTGGGCGCCCTCCCGCTGCATGGTCGCCAGCACCTCCCGCAGCCCCTGGTCGGTCGTCGCCCCGGCGAGCGGGCGGATGAGCGCGGGGTCGACCGGTGAGTCCCGCTGCTCGACCGGGACGGCGAGGAAGTCCTTGAGGTGGACGTAGCCCTCGAGGTCGCCGTCGCCGTCCACCACCGGGAAGCGCGAGTAGCCGGTGGCGCCACAGACCTCCTCGAGCTCGCCCACGGTGATCCGGGACGGCACGGTGACCAGGTCCGCCGTCGCGATCGCGACGTCCGCGGTCCGCTGCTCGTCGAACTGCAGGGCGCCGGTGAGCAGCTGGTGCTCGCGCTCGTCCAGCAGCCCCTCGCGGTGGGACTCCCCGATCAGGCCGGTCACCTGGTCCCGGGTGAACGTGGAGTTGACCTCGTCCTGCGGCGTGACGCGCAGGACGCGGAGCACCAGGTTGGCGACCTGGTTGAGCAGCCAGATCAGCGGGTGCAGCCCGCGGACGACCCAGTACAACGGCGGCCCGAGCAGCAGCGCCGCGCGCTCCGGGCCGGCCAGCGAGATGTTCTTCGGCACCATCTCCCCCAACACCATGTGCAGGAAGACCACGACGGTGAGCGCGATGGCGAACGCCACCGGGTGCACCAGCGCCTCGGGCATGCCGGCCGCGGCGAAGGGTCCCTCCAGCAGGTGGGCGACGGCGGGCTCGCCCACGGCACCCAGCCCCAGCGAGCAGACCGTGATGCCCAGCTGGGCGCCGGCCATCATCAGCGAGACGTGCTCGATGGCCTTCAGCGTCGTCCGGGCGCCGCGTGCACCCTCGGCGGCACGCGGCTCGATCTGCGTGCGGCGCGCGGAGACGAGCGCGAACTCTGCCCCGACGAAGAAGGCGTTGCCGGCCAGCAGGGCCAGGCCCACCAGGATGGCGACGGTGTCGCTCATCGGCCGACCTCCTCTGTCGTCAGTGCGTGCTCCGTGCGGGAGGCAGCGGTCGCGCCGCCGGTCCGCCGCAATCGGACGCGGTCGACCCGGTGCCCGTCGAGCCGGGTCACCGTCACCGCCACCTCCGTCGGGACGGGGACGCCGTCGGGGTCGGGGTGGGCGACGTCGTGGGCCTGGAGGACGACGCGGTCGCCGACCTGCGGGAGCCGGCCGAGCCGCTCGGTCAGCAGTCCGCCCAGCGTCTCCGACCCCTCGCCCTCGGGGAGCTCCAGACCGACGGCGTCGCCGGCCTCGTCGGGCCGGAGGAGCCCGGAGAGCACCCACGACCCGTCCGGTGCGCGACGTTGCCGGGTGACCGGTGCGTCCTGCTCGTCGTCGATCTCCCCGACGATCTCCTCGATGAGGTCCTCCAGGGTCACGATGCCCGCGGTGCCGCCGTACTCGTCGACCACCACGGCGAGCTGCAGCCCCGGCTCACGGAGGGTCTCCAGCAGCGGGTCGAGCTCCACCGTCTCGGGCACCGCGCGCACCGGCACCATCACCTCACCGACCGTGCGGGTCGCCCGCTGCGCGGCCGGGATCTTCATCGCGTGCTTGAAGTGCACCACCCCGATGACGTCGTCGACGCTCTCCCCCTCGACCGGGAACCGCGCGTGACCGCTCGACGCGGCCAGCTGCAGCAGCTCGGCGACCGACTGGTCGGCGCTGAGGAACCGGACCCGGGGGCGCGGCGTCATCACGTCGGCCGCCGTCCGGTCGCCGAACTGGATGGACCGGGCGACGAGGTCGGCCGTGCCCACGTCCAGCGTGCCGGCCTGGCCGGACCGGCTGACCAGGGACGCCAGCTCCTGGGGCGCCCGGGCCGAGGCGAGCTCCTCGGTCGGGGTGATGCCCATCAGGCGCAGCAGCCGGTTGGCCGACCCGTTGAGGAAGGCGATGAGCGGTCGGGTGGCGGTGGTGAAGGCCCGCTGCGGCCCGGCCACGACCTTGCCGACCCGGGTGGGCTCGGCGATCGCCCAGTTCTTCGGCACCAGCTCGCCGAACACCATCTGCACGCCGGTCGCGACCGCGAGCGCCAGCCCGACCGAGATCGCGGTCACCGCCCCGTCGCCCAGCCCGGTCAGCCCCAACGGACCACGCAGCAACGTCGCCAGCGACGGCTCGGCGATGAACCCGACGACCAGGCTGGTCACCGTGATGCCCAGCTGGGCGCCGGAGAGCTGGGTGGACAGCGACCGCATCGCCGCCACGACGCCGGCCGCCCGGCGGTCGCCGGCGTCCGCCTCGCGCTCCAGCGTGACCCGGTCGGCGGCGATGAGCGAGAACTCAGCGGCGACGAAGAGCGCGTTGGCGGCGACGAGCAGGACGGCGGCGAACAGCAGCAACCACTCGATCACCGGCTGCCGTTCCCTGCGACGTGGGTCCGTGAGCCGTGCGTCAACACGCTGTGTTCCTCTCGAGGGGCGGTCCGGGGTGCCGCACGGCAGGTGGGTGCCCAGCGCGCGGCGTCCGCACGCATGGCGGAGGACATCAGCGAGCGCAACGCCCGCGCGGACCAGCCGGTTCCACGGTAGGACTGAGGACTGGCCCACACCGGCCGGCACCGCTGCGCGCGGGACCGCCCGGGGAGCACCGATGACGTAGGGAGCCGCCTGGATGACCGAACAGCCCCGCCCCGAGCACGCCGTGCCGGACCCGGGCAGTCTCACCGACGAGGCCCCCAGCCGACTGGTCCGGATCGCCTACCGGCTGGAGAACGGCCTGCGGGACCAGCTCGCCCGGGTCGCCCGGCGGCGGGGCTGGCACCCGGCGGCCCTCAGCTACCCGGGCTACGGGGCGAGCGGCAGCGCACGGGTGCTGGGCCGGTTGCTGCTCGCCCCGGCCGGCACCGACCCGGGGGCCCGGCGGGACATCCCGGGCTGGCGGCGGCTGCTCACCCTCGAGCAGCCGCAGGGCGAGGTGGAGATCGAGCTGGGCGGGGTGCGGCACCGGGCCCGCTCCGACGCGGCAGGGCTCGTGGACGTCACCCTGGACGTGGAGCTGCCCCCGGGCCGGGCAGAGGCCCAGTTGGTCGTGCCCGGGCGCGAGCCCGTCCGGGCCACCGTGCACGTCGCCGGCCCGGACGTGCGCCGGGGGGTGGTCTGCGACGTCGACGACACCGTCTGGGTGACCGGGCTGCGGCACCCGCTGCGGGCCGCCTGGCGCACCCTCGCCCGGTCCAGCAGCGGGCGCACGATGGTGCCGGGGATGGCCGGGCTGCTGACCCGGCTGGTCCAGGACCATCCGCACGCCCCCGTGGTGTACCTGAGCAACGGACCGTGGAACCTGGCGGGGCCGGTGGCCCGCTTCCTCGACCGGAACCGCTTCCCGGCGGGGGCGCTGCTGATGACCGACTGGGGGGTCACGCCGCGCGGCTGGTTCCGGGACGGCCGGGCCCACAAACGCGGCGCCCTGGAGCGGCTGACCACCGATCTGCCCGGCATCCGCTGGGTCCTCGTGGGGGACGACGGCGAGCACGACCCGGAGATCTACCGCGACTTCGCCCGCCAGCACCCCGACCGGGTCGAGGCCATCGCGCTGCGCCAGGTGCACCCGGCCGACGCTGCGGAGCCGGACGGCGACGTCGACGGTGTACCGGTCGTCCGGGCTCCCGACGGCGCCCAGCTGGCCGCCCACCTGGACGGCGCGCTCGACCTGCCACCCGCGGCCCCGGTCGGTCTGGAGGCATGGTTCCTCTCCGCCACCGAGCGCGGCAACGACGCGACCCGGCTCCAGGCGTGGACCGAGGGCAACCGGGTCCGGCCCCTCGTGCACGGCCGCAGCTACCTCCCCGTCCTGGCCGACGTGCTGGCCGACGCAGGACGCGGCGACCTGGTCTACCTCGCCGGCTGGCGGGGCGACACCGACGAGCTGCTCACCGACGACGGCCCGACGGTGGGCAAGGCCCTGTCGGACGCCGTCCGTCGCGGTGCCCTGGTTAAGGGGCTGATCTGGCGGTCACACCTGGAGTCGATGGCGTTCTCCGCCGAGCAGAACCGCGACCTCTCCCGCGACGTCAACGAGACCGGCGGCGAGGTGCTGCTCGACCAACGGGTCCGGCCGATGGGCAGTCACCACCAGAAGTTCGTCGTCGTGCGGCACCGCGACCGCCCGGACGAGGACGTCGCCTTCCTCGGCGGGATCGACGTCGCGCACAGCCGCCGGGACGGCGAGGCACACGAGGGCGACCCGCAGCCCCGGCCGTTCGCCGACGCCTACGGCGACACCCCGGCGTGGCACGACGTCCAGGTCGAGCTGCGCGGTCCGGTCGTCCGCGAGGTCGAAGCGGTCTTCCGGGAGCGCTGGGAGGACCCCGCTGCGCTGTCCCGGATGCCGTGGCACGTGCTCCCCGACCTGTTCCGCGGCCAGGACCGGGCGCCCTCCTCCCTCCCCGAGGCGCGGCCGGCGCCGCCCGGCGAGGGGTCGTGCGCGGTGCAGCTGCTGCGCACCTACCCCAACCGCTGGCCCGGGTACCCGTTCGCACCGGACGGCGAGCGCAGCGCGGCCCGCGGTTACGCCAAGGCGCTGGCCCGGGCCGAGCGCCTGGTCTACGTGGAGGACCAGTACCTGTGGTCCACCGACGTCGCCCGGGTGTTCGCCGACGCGCTGCGCGCGCGACCTCGGCTGCAGCTGGTCGTCGTGGTGCCCCGCCACCCGGACAAGGACAGCCCGGTCAGCGTGGTGCCGGTGGCCCTGGGGCACGCCCGGGCGCTGGACATGGTCCGCGAGGCCGGCGGGGACCGCGTGCAGGTCTTCGACGTGGAGAACGAGCAGGGCGTCCCGGTGTACGTGCACGCCAAGGTGTGCATCGTCGACGACGTCTGGGCCACGGTCGGCAGCGACAACTTCAACCGGCGCTCCTGGACGCACGACTCGGAGCTGACCGCGGCCGTCGTCGACAGCGACCGCGACCTGCGAGAGCCCTTCGACCCGGGCGGGCACGGGGACGGAGCCCGTCGGTTCGCCCGGGACCTCCGTCTGCGGCTCATGCGCGAGCACCTGGGCCGGGCCGACGGCGACGACGCCGACCTGCTCGACCCGGACGAGGCCGTCGCCGCGGTGCGGCACGTCGCCGCCGCCCTGGACGCCTGGCACGCCGGCGGACGTCGCGGCCCTCGCCCGGCCGGCCGGCTGCGCGCGCACGTCGTCGAGCGCCCGCCCCTGTGGCAGCGGGTCCTCGCCGTCCCGCTCTACCGCTACGCCATCGACCCCGACGGCCGCCCGCCCCGGCTCAAGGTGCGCCGCAGCGTGTGAGCTGCGGGGCGTCCGGGCGGCGGCGGCCGCGTCAGCTCACTGGTCGATGGTCACGTCATTGAACGGGAGCATCGGCTCGACCCACGGGAAGACGACCAGCAGCAGCAGCGCGCAGACGGCGAGCACCAGGACCAGGGAGAGGAACGCCTTGCTCGCCCGTCCACCGGGGAGGGTCCGCCAGAGCCACCCGTACATCAGGCCTCCCCTCCGCCGTCGCGCAGTGCCGGCGGGCCGTCGGGCGCCTCGGCCTTGGAGATCGCGGCACCGTCCAGCCGGGCGTGCACGATCAGGCGCTGCCGCGCGGAGTACTTCGGGTGGCAGGTGGTCAGGGTCAGGTACTCACCCGAGGGCGGCGCACCGGCTGCGCCCGGCGTCGGGGCGATGACGTCGATGTCGGCCGGCGTGACGATGTGCTGGCCGGGGATCCCGCTGGGGTCGGTGGTGGCGTCGCCGGTGGCCGGGTCGCCGAGCACCCGGTAGACGAACCAGCTCTGTTCGGTCTCCACCACGATCGCGTCGCCGGGCCGGAGCTGGTCGAGGTCGAGGAACGGCGACCCCTTGCCCACCCGGTGCCCGGCCAGCGCGACGTTGCCGGGCTGCCCGGGCATCGCCGTCCCGGCGTAGTGACCCGGCCCCTGGGCGAGCTGGGCCTCCTCGGTGCCCTGCAGGACGACCTGCTGGTAGTCCTCGCCCAGCCGGGGGATGCGCAGCACGGCGATCGGCTCGCCGGCCGCCGGTTCGACCAGCACCGGCGGCGGGCCCGACGTCGGGGTGTCCGCCCAGACGTCGCGGATCTCCTCGGTGAGCTGGTCCTGCCGGCGGTCGTTGAGCAGGTCGGTGACGTAGACCTCGTAGACGACGAACAGCAGCAGGACCAGCCCCGCCGTCACCATCAGCTCGCCGAACCCGCGGGTCAGCACCCGCCAGACCGGCTCCCGTGCCGGCGACTCCGCCGCGGGCTCGTCCCACTCGGGCTCGTCCCACTCGGGCTCGTCGAACTCGGGCTCGTCGAACGACGACTCGTCCCACAGCGGCGGCAGGGCGCGCTGGGGAACCACCTGCTGGATCGGCTGCGTGTCCATGACGCACCGATGCTAGGGGCCGAACGCTCCGTGGCCGTGCGCCGCGCGGGTGGTCAGGACGGACGGATCCTGCCGAGCAGGTGCTCGGTGCCCGCCTTCGCGTTCCGGACGGCGACGTCCCAGCCACCCTCGACCGGCTCGGTCGACAGCGTCACCGTGCCGGGCAGCAGCAGCGGCTTGCGGAACGCCACGTCCACGCTCACGGCGTCGGGCAGCCGGCCGGCCAGCGCCGCCAGAGTGCGGCCCTTCACCCACATGCCGTGCGCGATCGCCCGCTTGAACCCGAACGCCTTGGCGGTGACCCCGGAGAGGTGGATCGGGTTCACGTCCCCGGAGACCGCTGCGTACCGGCGGCCGGTGTCGCCGGGCACCCGCCACTGCGCACCGACCCGGTCCAGCGCCCCGACCGACACACCGACGTCGGCCTCCGGCGCGCCCTCGGGCGCCGTGGCCCCGCGGGCCAGGTACGTCGACCGGCTGCGCCAGACCTCCGCACCACCCGCGGCGACCGAGGCACACAGGTCGACGGTCGCCCCGCGCACGTGTGCGGAGAACCGCTCGGCCCACACCTCGACGTCCAGCGCCTCACCGGCGCCGATCGGTCGCAGCTGGTCGACCTGGTTGCGGACGTGCACCAGGCCGGGCAGTGCGAGCGGGAACTCCCGCTCGGTCATCAGCGCCACCTGCAGCGGGAAGGCGACCAGGTGCGGGTACGTCACCGGCAGGCTGTCGGCGAGCGGGAACCCGCAGACCCGGCTGTAGGCCGCCACGGACGCCGGGTCGACCTCGACCCCGAGCCGGGCCAGCCGGGTGTCGGGCAGGTCTCCGCTCCGGCCGCGCGCGGTCAGCGCGGCCCGGGCGAACAACGCCGGCAGCGCCGGCGGGGCGTCGAGCACCGTCCGCGTCACGTCAGGCCCCCAGCAGGGACTGGCCGCAGACCCGGACGACCTGGCCGTTCACCCCGGCGCTGCCCGGTTGCGCCAGCCAGGCGATCGTCTCGGCGACGTCGACCGGCAGGCCGCCCTGCTGCAGCGAGTTGAGCCGGGAGCCGACCTCGCGGGTGCCCAGCGGCATCTTCGCCGTCATCTCGGTGACGATGAAACCGGGCGCGACGGCGTTGATCGTGGCCCCGCGCTCGGCGAACTCCGGTGCCCAGCTGCGCACCATGCCGATGACACCGGCCTTGGACGCCGCGTAGTTGGTCTGCCCGCGGTTGCCGGCGATGCCGGACTGCGAGCTGACGCAGACCACCCGGGCGTCGGGCTTCAGCGCCCCGTCGGTGGCCAGCAGCGCCTGCGTGAGGTCGAGCTGGGCCTGCAGGTTGACCGCCATCACCGAGTTCCAGCGGGCGGCGTCCATGTTGACCAGCAGCTTGTCCCGGGTGATGCCGGCGTTGTGCACGACGACGTCCACCCCGCCGTGCCGGGCCACCAGCTGGGCAGCGAGCCGCGGGCCGGCGTCGTCCCCGGTGATGTCCAGCGCGACCGCCGTCCCCCCGACCTCGTTGGCCACCTGGGCCAGCTGCTCGCCGGCCGCCGGCACGTCCACGGCGACGACGTGGGCGCCGTCCCGGGCCAGCACCCGGGCGATGGCCGCACCGATGCCGCGCGCGGCACCGGTCACGACGGCGACCTTGCCGGCCAGCGGCTGCTCGGCGTCCGCGGCGGCGGGCAGCTCGACGGCCGTGACCGCGAGCACCTGGCCGTCGACGTAGGCCGAGCGGCCGGAGAGGAAGAACCGCAGCGGGCTGGCCAGCGAGCCCTCCGCGCCGAGGGGCACGTGCACCAGGTTCGCCGTCGAACCGCTGCGCAGCTCCTTGGCCAGCGAACGGACCAGCCCCTCCAGCGCCTGCCGCGCGGCGGCCTGGGCCGGGGAGGACGTCTCCGTGGGCGGGTCGGCCAGCACCAGCACCCGGCCCGACGGCCGCAGCCGCTTGAGCGCGGGGGCGAGGAAGTCGTGCGCCCCGGCCAGGTCGGCCGGCCCGGTCAGCCCGGTGGCGTCGAGCAGGACCGCCGCCAGCCGCTCCCCGTCGGTCGAGCCGTCGGCGGCCACCGGGGACACGACGGTGACCCCGGCGTCGCGCAGCAGCCCGGTCACCTTTTTGCGCAGCCGGCCCTCAGCGGCCGAGCCGACCACCGCCGGGCCCGGCAGCAGTGGCTGCCCGGGCTCGTAGCGGCGCAGCTCCGCCGGCCGGGGCAGGCCCAGCTGCTTGGTGATGGTCGTGCCGAGGCCGGAGTTGGCGAAGTCGCGGTACCAGTCGCTCATGGGGCTCTCCTCAGGGACGTGCGCGCGGGCAGGGGATCAGGACTCGAGGATCGCGACGACGCCCTGGCCGCCGGCGGCGCAGATCGAGATCAGGCCGCGCTTGCCCGGCCCCGCCTCGTGCAGCGTCTTCGCCAGCGTCGCGACGATCCGGCCGCCGGTCGCGGCGAACGGGTGCCCGGCCGCCAGCGACGAGCCGTGCACGTTGAGCTTGGCCCGGTCGATCGAGCCCAGCGGCGCGTCCAGCCCCAGCTTGTCCTTGCAGAACGCCGGGTCCTCCCAGGCCTTCATCGTCGCCAGCACCGTGGAGGCGAAGGCCTCGTGGACCTCGTAGAAGTCGAAGTCCTGCAGGGTCAGCCCGTTCCGGGCCAGCAGCACCGGCACCGCGTAGACCGGGGCCATCAGCAGCCCCTCGCCGCCGTGCACGTAGTCGACGGCGGCGGTCTGCGCGTCGACCAGGTGGGCCAGCACGGGCAGGTCGTGCTCGGCGGCCCACTCGTCGGAGGCGAGCAGGACGGCGGAGGCGCCGTCGGTCAGCGGGGTCGAGTTGCCCGCCGTCATCGTGGCGTCCGCACCCTGCCCGAACACCGGCTTCAGCGTCGCGAGCTTCTCCAGCGAGCTGTCCGGCCGGAGGTTCTGGTCGCGGGTGAGGCCGAGGAACGGCGTCACCAGGTCGTCGAAGAAGCCGCGGTCGTAGGCCGCGGCGAGGGCCTGGTGCGAGCGGACGGTCAGCTCGTCCTGCTCCTCGCGGCCGATCTCCCACTCGGCGGCGGTGATCGCCGCGTGGTCGCCCATCGCCAGGCCGGTGCGCGGCTCGGCGTTGCGGGGGATCTCCGGGACCAGCTGACCGGGCCGGATCCCGGACAGCGCCTTGAGCCGCTGCTGCAGCGTCTTCGCGCTGTTGACCGCCAGCAGCGCCCGTCGCATGTCCTCGTTCAGCGCCATCGGCGCGTCGGAGGTGGTGTCGACGCCCCCGGCGATGCCGGACTCGAGCTGCCCCAGGGCGATCTTGTTGGCGACCAGGACGGCCGCCTCCAGACCGGTGCCGCAGGCCTGCTGGACGTCGTAGGCCGGCGTCGCGGCCGACAGCCGGGAACCGAGCACGCTCTCCCGGGTCAGGTTGAAGTCGCGGGCGTGCTTGAGGACGGCGCCGGCGACCACCTCGCCCACCTGCTGCCCCTGCAGCCCGAAGCGGGCGACGAGCCCGTCGAGGGTCGCGGTGAGCATGTCCTGGTTGCTGGCCCGCGCGTACGCGCCGTTGGAGCGGGCGAACGGGATGCGGTTGCCGCCGACGATCGCGGCCTTCCGGGTCTGCGGTGCCATGGGGACCTCCAGGAGGTGGTCACCACCAAAATGGCCATTTTGGTGGGGGGGTGTTCCAGTCGCGATTCCGATACCGAGAGTATCAGGTACCGTCGGTGTCGTGAACACGGAGACGGCGGCCAGCCCGCGCGACCGGCGCGACTCCCGGTGGGACGAGCACCGTCGGGCCCGCCGCGAGCAGCTGGTCGACGCCACCCTGGCCGCGGTCGGCAAGCACGGCGCCCGCGTCGGCATGGAGGAGATCGCCGCCGAGGCCGGCACCAGCAAGACCGTCGTCTACCGGCACTTCGCCGACCGCAGCGAGCTGTACGTCGCCGTCTGCGCGCGCGTGGCGGAGCAGCTCACCCGCAAGCTGCGCGAGGCGATGGGCAGCAGCGACCACCCGCGGCAGATGGTCACCGCCGCCGTCGAGACCTACCTGGCCTTCATCGAGGCCGACCCGGAGGTCTACCGGTTCGTCGTCGGGCAGGCGCTGGTCGACCGCCCGGTCGATGCCGACCCGATCAGCAGCCTGTCCGACCTGGTCGGCGACGAGGTCGGGGCGCTGGTCGGCGCCGCGCTGACCAGCGCCGGACAGGGGACCGCCGCGGCCGCCCCGTGGGGGCACGGCGTCATCGGGCTGGTCCGGGCCGCCGCCGACTGGTGGTTGCGCGCCGACCGCCCCATGCCGCGGGCCGAACTGGCGACCCACCTCACCGACCTGGCCTGGACGGGGTTGCGCGGCGTCGTGACCCCCGACCCCTCAACTCCTGCACCCGCGAGTCCGATGGAGGAATCATGACCAGCACTCCCACCCCCCTGCCGCCGGTCGAGCCCGCCCGGCTCACCGAGGTCCTCGACGGCCGCTGGGCGCAGGTCCGCCGGGACAGCCGCGCACAGCTCGACGACCCGCGATGGGCCCCGGTGTACGGCGAGTCGATGACCGAGGCGCGGGAGCGGGTCACCGCACTGGCTGCGGAGCTGGCCTCCACCGGCCGGGTCGCCTACGGCTTCCCCGTCGAGTACGGCGGCGCCGACGACGCCGGCGGCTCGGTCACCTCCATCGAGATGCTCGCCTACGCCGACCTGTCGCTGATGGTCAAGGCCGGCGTGCAGTGGGGGCTGTTCGGCGGGGCGGTCCAGGCGCTCGGCACCAAGCGCCAGCACGACCGGTACCTGCCCGACATCATGAGCTTCGCGCTGCCCGGCTGCTTCGCGATGACCGAGACCGGCCACGGCTCCGACGTCCAGCAGCTGCGCACCACCTGCACCTACGACCCGGCCACGCAGACCTTCGACCTGCACACCCCGCACGAGGCCGCCCGCAAGGACTACATCGGCAACGCCGCGAAGGACGGCCGGATGGCCGTCGTCTTCGCCCAGCTGGTCACCGGTCGCGAGGGCCAGGCAGCCGAGGGGAAGGGCGTGCACGCGTTCCTCGTCCCGATCCGGGACGACGACGGCGCTCCGATGCCCGGCGTCACGATCGGCGACGACGGCCCCAAGGCCGGGCTGCTCGGGGTGGACAACGGGCGGCTGACCTTCGACCACGTCCCCGTGCCGCTGGACATGCTGCTCGACCGCTACGGCCAGGTGGCCGCCGACGGCACGTACACCAGCTCGATCGAGAACGAGACCCGGCGCTTCTTCACCATGCTCGGCACCCTGGTGCGCGGGCGGGTCAGCGTCGGCGGATCGGCCGCGTCGGCGACGAAGGTGGCCCTGGAGATCGCCGTCCGCTACGGCGACACCCGCCGCCAGTTCTCCGCCCCCGGCGAGGACCGGGAGGTCGTGATCAACGACTACCTGGTGCACCAGCGCAAGCTGCTGCCGGCCCTGGCGAAGACCTACGCCCTGAGCTTCGCACAGGAGGAACTGACCTCGACCATGCACGACGTGCTGGGCGCCGCCGACCTCGACGAGGCCGCCCAGCGCGAGCTGGAGTCCCGCGCCGCGGGGATCAAGGCCGTGAGCACCTGGCACGCCACCCGGACCATCCAGCTGTGCCGTGAGGCCTGCGGCGGGGCGGGCTACCTGGCCGAGAACCGGCTGCCCACGCTCAAGGCCGACACCGACGTCTTCACCACCTTCGAGGGCGACAACACCGTGCTGATGCAGCTGGTCGCCAAGGGCCTGCTCACCGGCTACCGGGACGCCTTCGGCTCACTCGACGGCTGGGGCCGGGCGGCCTTCGTCGCCGAGCAGGTGCGCGAGACCATGCTGGAGCGGACGGCGGCCCGCGGGCTGATCCAGCGGCTGGTCGACGCCGTGCCCGGGCGGGACGAGGACGTCTCGATGCTCGACCGGGGCTGGCAGCTGGCCGCCTTCGAGGACCGCGAGAAGCACCTCCTGGAGAGCGCCATCCGGCGGCTCCGCGGGGGCGCGGCGGCCAAGAAGGACCGGCCGTTCGAGATCTTCAACGACGTGCAGGACCACGTGCTGACCATGGCCGAGGCGCACATCGACCGGGTCGTGCTGGAGGCCTTCGTCGCCGGCATCGAGCGCACGACCGACCCGGCCGCGAAGGCGCTGCTGGCGAGGGTCTGCGACCTCTACGCGCTGAGCACCATCGAGGCCGACAAGGGCTGGTTCCTCGAGCACGGCCGGCTCACCCCCACCCGGGCCAAGGCGCTGACCGGGGTGGTGAACGACCTGCTCAAGGAGCTGCGGCCGCACATGCGCACCCTGGTCGACGGCTTCGCCATCCCCGAGTCGTGGCTCAACTGCGCGATCGTGGCCGAGGAGCCGGGCCGGCAGGAGGCGATGGCCGCGCACGACGCCGCGCTGCGGTCGGCCGGGGCCCAGCCCCAGCAGGACGCCACCGCGACCGCCCTGGAGATGACCCCCGCCCAGTAAGAGAACCCCCTTGCCCCCCACCCCTCGCGAGCTCGCGGCGGGACCCTGCAGGGGGCCGAAGGGACCACCAAAATGGCCATTTTGGTGGTCCCTTCCGTCAGCTGGAGCCGGCTGCCGCCGGGTTGACGTCCGGGGACGGCTCGATGCCCGGCGGGACCCGCTGGGGGCCGGCCTCGGGGGGCCGCGGCGCGTCCTGCGGGTGCAGCCGGACCGCCAGCAACGCGACGTCGTCCTCGGTGTCGGGCAGGTACATCCGCTGCAGCAGCCGATCGCACAGCGCCTGCAGCGGGAGCTCGGTGAGCCCGGTCAGCACCCGGCACAGCTCGGCGACCCCGGCGTCGAGGTCCCGGTCGCGCCGCTCCACCAGCCCGTCGGTGTAGAGCAGCAGGGTGCCGCCGCGGCCGATGACCGCGACCCGGTCGTTGCGCGCGGTGCCCGGCTCCACCCCCAGCAGCAGGTCGGGGTCGTCGCCGTCCAGCACGGTCACCTCGCCGTCGGCGCTGATCAGCACCGGCGGCGGGTGCCCGGCGGTGGCCCACCGCACCCGGGTCTGCGCGGCCGACAGCTCCGGGTCGTCCTGCTCCAGCCGGGCGATCAGCGCGGTGGCCATGACGTCGAGGTCCAGGCCGGCACTGGCCCGGTCCAGGCCGGTGAGCACCTCGGCCGGGGTGCCGCCGGTGTGGTGCCCGATGCCGCGCAGCAGCCCGCGCAGCTGGCCCATCGCCGCCGCGGCGCGGCTGTCGTGCCCGACGACGTCCCCGATGACCAGCATGGTCGCGCCGTCGGGCTGGACGAACGCGTCGTACCAGTCACCGCCGACCTCGGCCCCGGCCGCGGCCGGCACGTACCGGACGGCGATCTCGCAGTGGTCCGGCGACGGCGGTGCGGTCAGCATGCTCCGCTGCAGCGTCTCCGCCAGCTGCCGCTGCTGGCCGAACAACCGCGCCTGCTGCAGCGCCACCCCGGCCCGCCGCCCGAGCTCCAGGGCGGTCTCCAGCGCGGCGTCGCTGTGCCGGCCCCGTTCGGCGCTCACGTACAGGCCCAACGCCCCGAGAGTGCGCCCCCGGCTCACCAGCGGGACGACGATGCCGGAGTCGGGGTGCAGCCGCGCCAGCTGCTCACGGGCGACCGGGTCCGGCAGTGCCCGCGCGATGTAGGCCTCGTCCAGGCCGGGCACCCGCAGCGGTCGCCCGGTGCGGGTGACGACCCGGGCGGCGGCGTGCTCGGTCATCCCGCCGACCATCGCGCGCACGTAGTCGGCCAGCTCGCCGGACCTGGCCGGGTCGCGGTGCGCCGAGGCGATCTGGTGCATCCGGCCCTGCTCGTCGGTGACGACGACCCAGCACCAGTCGCCGAGCGCCGGCACCACCAGCTCGGCCAGCCGGCCCAGCTGCTCGGTGATCTCCAGCGTCCCGGAGAGCACCCGGCCGGTCTCGGCCAGCAGCTCCAGCCGGGCGTTGGCCGCGGCCATCTCCGCGACCGCGGCGTCCCGCTGGGCGTCGGCGTGCAACCGGGAGACGCTCAGCCCGATCTGCGCCGTGAGCGCGCCCAGCAGCTCGACGTCCTCGGGGCTGAACGGGTGGTCCTCGGCCCACACCGCCACGAAGCTCCCCAGCACCCGGCCCTCGAGCCGGAGCGGCAGCGCGGCCAGGGCGCGGACCCCGACCAGGTCCCCCACATGGGCCATCCTGGGGAACCGGGCCACCGCCGAGGCGCGGTCGGGCAGCAGCACCGTCTCCCCGTACCGGGCCACGTACTGGGTGGGGAGCTCGTCGTCGAGCGGGAGCTCCACGCCCTCGTCGGACAGGACGGCGTCGGTACCCGACTCGACCGCGTCGACCAGGCGGCGGGTCATGTGCAGCCGCAGCGGCCCGCGCCCGCCGGCGAAGACGGCCAGCGCGCTGGCGTCGGCGCCGAGCACGGCCACGCCCCGCAGGGCCGCCTCCGCCAGCTGCGACATCCGGTCGGCATTGGCCAGCTCAGCAGCGACCTCGGCGATCACCGCGGCCCGCTGGACCGCCGCCAGCCTCAGCTGCGCCTGTCGGCGGGCCTCGGTGACGTCGACGGTCGTACCCAGCAGCCGGACCGGCTCGCCCGACTGGTCGCGTTCCAGCCGACCGCGGGAGACCGTCCACCGCACCTCACCGTCGGTGCGCAGCACCCGCATCTCGACGACGAACTCCCCCGTGCCGGCGAGGGCGGTCTGCATCGCCTGCTCCACCACGCCGTGGTCGTCCGGGTGGATCCGCTGACTGATCAGCTCGTCGCCGGGCAGCTCGACGGGGCCCCGGAGCCCGAAGATCGCCGCGTTGCGCTCGTCCCAGGACGCCACCCCGGTCTGCAGGTCCCGCTCCCAGCTGCCGACCTCGCTGGCTTCCAGTGCGACCTCCAACCGGCTCAGCGAGGACTGCACGGCGATCGATGCGGCGACCAGCTCCAACTCGGTGACGACGGTGGCCGCGACCTCCCCGGCGAGGGCGACGTCGTCCTCGCTCCAGGACCGGGGTTCCGGGGAGAGCAGGGTCAGCGCGCCCACCACGTCACCGCCGGTGAGCACCAGCGGCAGGGACAGGCAGGCGCACACCTCGCCGGAGGCCACCGCCGACAGGTCGGCGACCCGGGGGTCGGTGGCGGCATCGGGCACCACCAGCGGCGCCCGCAGGCGCGCGGCGACGCTGCCGGGCACCTGGTCCAACGGGGTGGCCGACCCCATCGCCGTCGGCCGGCCGAAGCCACCCACCCGCACGGCGACGTCGGTGAGCAGCACGACCTGCGCCGTCGGGACGCCCAGCAGCCGGGTGGCCAGGTGGGCCAGCCGGTCGAACGGCGCGCTCCCGTCCAGCGCGGCGAGCAGCCGGCGGACCACCGCGACGCGGGCCGGGACGGCCAGCGGGTCTGGTTCGGCAGGCGTGCTCGGTGGGGGCACGGCTGGCAGCCTCCCCTGCTGGCGCCGGCGGTGCCGGACACGGGTGTCGGCGGCCGCCGACACGCCCGACTCGGAGCGGGCTGCCCCATGCTGGCACGTCCGGCCCACCGAGCCCGGCACCGACGGCCGTCGCGGTGTCCGCTGCCGGATCGTGGGCGGCCTCAAGCAGCTGGGCGGTGCGGCCGATCCAGAAGGGGTGACGTCGACCCTCCCGGACCACTGGGACTGCCGCCCGCTGCTCGCGGGTGAGGAGGACCTGACCGTCGTCTTCCAGCCGATCGTCGACCTGGCCTCGGCCGAGGTCGCCGGCTACGAGGCGCTCGCGCGGTTCCCCGGCACCGCCTCCCCCGACGTGTGGTTCGCCGCCGCCGCCGAGGCCGGCCTGGGCGCCGAACTGGAGGCGCTCGCCCTGCGGAAGGCCCTGGCCGCCCTGCCGGACCTGCCGCCCAACACCTTCCTGACCGTCAACGTCAGCCCGCACCTGCTGGGCACCGCGCCGGTCGCCGCCGCCCTCGCCCAGCCGGCCACGCTGCGCCGGGTGGTCGTCGAGCTGACCGAGCACATGCCCACCCCGGACCTGGCGGCGCTGCGGGAGCAGACCGCCGCGCTGCGGGGCCGCGGCGCGCTCATCGCCATCGACGACGCCGGCTCCGGCTACGCCGGGCTCCAGCAGCTCGCCGAGGTCCGGCCGCAGCTGGTCAAGCTGGACCGGGCCCTCGTCTCCGGCGCCGACACCGACCCGGTGAAGGCCGCGCTCGCCGAGATGGTGGGCACCTTCGCCAGCCGGATCGACGCCTGGCTGCTCGCCGAGGGCGTGGAGACCGCAGGTGAGCTCGCCGTCTTCGCCCGGCTCGGCGTCCCGCTGGCCCAGGGGTGGCTGTTCGGCCGCCCCACCCCGCACTTCGCCCCGCTCACCCCCGAGGTCACCCAGCTGGTGCGCAGCCAGGTGGCCCGCGCCCAGCTGGCCGAGAGCGTCGCCAGCCTGCTGCGCCCGATCCGCCAGCGGGAGGCCTGCGACTCCGACGACGGCCCGCCGCCCTACGTCGTACTGGACCGCACCGACGTGCCCACCGAGCTGGTGCTCGCCGACCCGCGGACCGGTGCGCCGTACCGGGCGCCGGTGTCGCTGCGCGTGCACCCGTCGGCCGGGGTCACCGAGACCCTGCACCGCGCGCTCACCCGCCCGCCCGTGCACCGGTTCGACCCGGTGCTGTGCACCGACCGCAACGGCGCCGTCCTCGGCCTGCTGCGGGTCGAGGACCTGGCGGCGGCGGCCGCCACCTGCTGAGCCCCCGGGGCCCTGCCCCAGCCCCGGCGCACTGCCCCGACCGTCGTCCGGCGGCCGGGTCCCCCCACCACCTGCGCACCGGAGCCCACATGAAGGCCTTCGCCTGCGGGGACGTCGTCCCCGGCTGCACCATGACGTTCACCGGCCCGAACGAGGACGCCGTCCTCGGTCAGGTCGCCGCGCACGCCACCGCCGACCACGGGCTGGGCAGTGTGCCGCCCGAGCTCGTCGAGCAGGTCCGCGCCCACATCGTCGCCGTCTAGAGGCAGCTCCCCCGGCCCCTGGACCGGGGCCGGGGAGCCGACCTCATGCGCTGGCGTCGGTGAGGCGCTGCCGCTCCTCGTCGGTGAGCACCAGGTCGAGCATCGGCAGCAGGTCGGCCAGCTGCTCGACCGAGCGGCCGCTGGCGATCGGCGCGGTGACCGCCGGGGAGTCGGCCAGCCAGCGCAGCGCCACCGCGGCACCGGTCACCGCGTGCGCATCGGCGACCTCGGCCAGCGCGGCCAGCACCCGGTCGCCCTTCTCCCCCACGTACTTCGCGGCGCCCTTGGCCCGCGGCGAGTCGATGGTCTCCCCCGCCCGGTACTTGCCGGTCAGGAAGCCGCGGGCCAACCCGAAGTAGGGCATCGACCCCAGCCCGCGCTCGGTCACCACGCCGGCCAGCTCGGCCTCGTAGACCTCACGCTCCATCAGGTTGTAGTGCGGCTGCAGCGCGACGTAGCCGGTGACGCCGAGCTGCTTGGCGGTGTCCAGTGCCTCGGTCAGCCGCTTCGCCGAGTAGTTCGACGCCGCCGCGTACCGGACCTTGCCGGCCTGCACCAGCTCGTCGAAGGCGGTGAGCGTCTCCTCCAGCGGCGTCGTCTCGTCGTCGTAGTGCGCGTAGTACAGGTCGATGCTGTCGACCTGCAGGTTGCGCAGCGAACGCTCCGCCGCGGCCCGGATCTCCGGGGCCGAGAGCGGGTGCTCCTTCTCCCCCGGCGAGGCCTTGGTGGCCACGACCAGCCGGTCGCGCACCCCGCGCTCGGCCATCCAGTTGCCGAGGATCGTCTCGGAGACGCCGTTGCCGTACATCTCGGCGGTGTCGACGAACGGCGACTGGGTGCTGGGGACGGCGTCGAGGAAGCGGTCGAGCAGGGCGAAGGACGTCGGCTCGTCGGCCGTCCAGCCGAACACGTTGCCACCCAGGCAGAGGTCGCTGACGGTCAGATCGGTCCCGGGGAGCTGAGGCATGGCTCCAACGCTAGGACGACCGTGGGCGGGTCGCGCGCCGGGCGGGAGGGCCACGGAACGTGACGGTTGTGACCAACGAGCAGGAAATCCCCGGAAATCCGGGGTCACCGCTCGCCAACACCCAGGTCGGCATGGCAACGTGCCCGCCGTTCCTGGTCGACGACGGGGTCGGCCAGATCCGCCCACCGGACCCCCGCTGCACACCTGGTGTCCAGCGAGTTGGCACGGTGGAGACTCGGAGGTCCACCAGGACGACCGGGGAACGCACCCGGTCGACCAGGCGTGACACCACGTCTGCGCCCACCCCGCACCGGGGTGGGCTGCTCCACCCACGCGAGAGGAACACCATGAACAAGGCCGAACTCGTCTCCGCCATCTCCAAGCGCGCCGACGTCCCGGCGTCCACCGTCGACTCGGTCCTCAACGGGCTCCAGGAGGAGCTCGTCGAGGCCATCACCCGGGGCGACAAGGTCGCCGTCCCCGGCCTGCTGACCGTCGAGCGCTCGCAGCGTTCGGCGCGCACCGGCCGCAACCCGCAGACCGGCGAGTCGATCGAGATCGCCGCTGCGCACACCGCCAAGGTGACCGCCGGCTCCAACCTCAAGAAGGCTGCTGCCGCCGTCCCGGTGCAGTGAGCTGAGGCCCCGTCCCGGGGCCGCACCGAGCACCACCCGACGCCCCCGTCGCGCTCCTGGCACCCCGTGCCAGGATGCCCGGCGGGGGCGTCGCTCATCGGGGAGCGGTGCCCGCGACGAGCGGAGTGCCGCGTGACGGCTGTGCAGACCGACCTGTCCGTGACCACCGACCCGGCCGAGGTCGGGCTGGACGCCGGCCGGCTGCAGCGGCTGGACCGCCGGCTGGCCCGCTACGTGGACGAGGGCCGGCTGCCCGGGTTCCTGGTCACCGTCGCCCGGCACGGCCGGCTGGTGCACGTCGGCCGGCACGGGCAGCGCGACGTCGAGGCCGGCCTGCCGGTCACCGACGACACCCGCTGGCGCATCTACTCGATGACGAAGCCGGTCACCTCGGTCGCAGCGATGTCGCTGTACGAGGAGGGCGCCTTCGAGCTCACCGACCCGATCAGCCGCTGGCTGCCCGAGTTCGCCGACACCCGGGTCTGGACCGCCGGCCCGGCGCAGAAGCCGGTGACCGTGCCGCTGCTGGAGCCGATCCGGGTCTGGCACCTGCTGACGCACACCTCCGGGCTGACCTACGGCTTCCACCACGCCCACCCGGTCGACGGGCTGTACCGGCTGCGCGGGCACGAGTGGGGCACCCCGCCCGGCGCCGACTCGGCCGAGGTGGTGCGCCAGTTCGCGGAGATGCCGGTGCTGTTCCAGCCGGGCACCGAGTGGAACTACGGCGTCTCCACCGACGTGCTCGGCCGGCTGGTCGAGGTGATCGCCGGCAAGCCGCTGGACGAGGTCTTCGCCGAGCGGGTGTTCGGGCCGCTGGGCATGACCGAGACCTCCTTCGGGCTGCGCCCCGAGGACGACGTCGACTCCCTCGCCCAGCTCTACGGCCCCGGGGTGACGCTGCTGCCGGCCCCGTTCGCCCAGGCGGCGCTGCGCAAGCCCACCTTCCTCGCCGGCGGCGCCGGGCTGGTCTCCACGGCGGGTGACTACCTGAGGTTCGTCGAGATGCTGCGCCGCGGGGGTTCGGTCAGTGACGACCCGGACGCCGGCCGGGTGCTGGGCCCGCGCACCGTGGCGCACATGGTGCGCAACCACCTCCCCGGCGGGCTGGACCTGGAGACCGCCGGCCGGCCGCTGTACGCCGAGACCCCACTGCGCGGCGTCGGCTTCGGGCTCGGGTTCTCCATGGTGCTGGACCCGGTGCGCTACGGCGGGGTGTCCAGCGTGGGCACGTACAGCTGGGGCGGGGCGGCGTCCACGGAGTTCTACGTCGACCCGGTGGAGGACCTGACGGTCACCTTCTACACGCAGCTGCTCCCCTCGAGCACCCTGCCGGTGCGCAACCACCTCCGCCCCCTGGTGCAGCAGGCGTTGGTCTGAAGAAGGACCCCGCGACAGAAATGGCCATTTCTGTCGCGGGCAGGATGAGGGCATGGAGCCTGGTCACGTCCTGTTGCCCGACGAGCGCACGCTGCACGGGTACTGGGACCCGTCGCTCCCGCCTGCCCTGACCGTCGAGCCGGGGACGACGGTGCGCATCGGGACGCTGGACTCCGGCTGGTCGACCGGTCCGTACACCGGCGCCGACACCGCGGCCGACCTGGCCGAACGGCCCCGGCACCCGTCGTACGACCCGGCGGCCGGGCACGCGCTCACCGGCCCGGTCTGCGTCCAGGGCGCCCAGCCGGGGCAGGTGCTCGCCGTCCGCATCGACGACGTC
This sequence comes from Modestobacter sp. VKM Ac-2979, assembly GCF_026967995.1. Lineage (NCBI taxonomy): Bacteria > Bacillati > Actinomycetota > Actinomycetes > Geodermatophilales > Geodermatophilaceae > Modestobacter > Modestobacter sp. VKM Ac-2979. The sequence continues at coordinate 133,273 of NZ_JAPVBO010000006.1, read as the reverse complement.
GTCCCGGGGGCCTTCGGGACGACGTACTGCGGGCTGCGGTCCACCGCGCTGAACGAGCGACTCGGGGTGACGGCGGCGCCCGTCGTCCACCGCTGGACGCTGGACGGCACCGCCGGGATCGGGCGCAACCAGGCCGGGCACTCGGTCGCGCTGCGGCCGTTCCTGGGCGTGATGGGCGTGCCGCCGGCCGAGCCCGGTCAGCACTCGACCATCCCGCCGTACTGGCACGGCGGGAACATCGACTGCCGCGAACTGGTCGCCGGCTCGACGCTCTACCTGCCGGTGACCGTGCCCGGCGGGCTGCTGTCGGTCGGCGACGGGCACGCCGCGCAGGGGGACGGCGAGGTGGCCGGGACGGCGATCGAGTGCCCGATGGACGCCGTCGACCTGACCCTGGACGTGCTGCCGGACCTCTTCGGCGCCCCGGTCACCACGCCGGTCGCCCGCACCCCCGCCGGCTGGGTGACGATGGGCGTGGCCGAAGACCTGGACGAGGCGATGGCGATCGCGCTGGACGCGATGCTCGACGTCCTGGCCGCGCTGCACGGCATCGGCCGCTCCGACGCGCTCGCCCTGGCCAGCGTGGTGGTCGACCTGCGGGTCACCCAGGTGGTCAACCAGGTCGTCGGCGTCCACGCCGTCCTCCCCTGGGGCGCCATCCGCTGACCCGAGGGGCCAAAATCGCGACTTTGGTCCCCCACCAAAATGGCCATTTTGGTGGTCGGGTCAGTCGCCGGTGGCGCCGTCGATGCGTTCGCGGAGCAGGTCGGCGTGGCCGTTGTGCCGGGCGTACTCCTCGATCATGTGCAGGTACACCCAGCGCAACGACACCCGCTCGCCGTACCGGAGCCCGGCGGCGACGTCGTCCAGCGAGGTGTGCTCGGCGGCGATCGCGCGGCTGGCCTCGACCTCGGCGGTGAAGGCGGCCAGCTCGGCCGGGACGGCGGTGGTCGGGTCGTCGCCGTCGGCCCCGACCCCGTCGAACTCCGCGTCGTCCTCGTCGGCCCAGTAGACCGTCGGCGCCTCGCGACCGGCGACCACCCGGGTGAACCAGTACCGCTCGACGTCGGTCATGTGCCGGAGCAGCCCGCGCAGGCTGAGACGCGAGGGCGGCACCGACCGCTCACCCAGCTGCTCCGGTGTCAGGCCGGCGCACTTCGTCAGCAGCGTCGCCCGGTGGAAGTCCAGCCAGGCCTCCACCGCAGCACGCTCGCCGTCGGTGAACGGCGGGTCGACCCGGGTGGGCGCAGGTGGGGACGCGGTCACCCGACCAGTCTGCCGGGCCGACCGTCCCCCGAAACGCCATCGCCGCGAACCGGGGGGCCAAAAACGCGACTCCGGCCCCCCGGAACCACCACAATGGCCATTTTGGTGGTGGGCGGGGTCAGTCGCCGGTGGCGCCGTCGATGCGTTCGCGGAGCAGGTCGGCGTGGCCGTTGTGCCGGGCGTACTCCTCGATCATGTGCAGGTACACCCAGCGCAGCGAGACCTGCTCCCGGCTCCGGCTGGTGCGGCCCCGGCCCAGGTCGTCCAGCGACCCGAACCCGTCGGCGATCTCCCGGCTGACCTGGCACTCCTCGGCGAACCGGGCGAACTCCCCGGCCACCGTGTCCGGCTCGTCGGCGTCCCGGCCCACGCCGTCGAAGTCCCCGTCCGGGTCGTCGGGCGTGCAGTACTGGTCCGGGGCGTCCTGGCCGGCCAGCACCCGGCGGAACCAGCCCCGCTCGACCTCGGTCATGTGCCGGACCAGCCCGCGCAGGCTGAGCGACGACGGCGGTACCGACCGCTCGCCCAGCTGCTCGGGGGTGAGACCGGCGCACTTGGTCAGCAGCGTGCCCCGCTGGTACTCCAGCCAGGCCCGCACGGCGGCCCGTTCGCCATCGAGGTAGGGCGGTTCCACGCGCTCGGGTGCGTCCACGAAGTCGTCCATGACCGCAGATCATGGCGGGCCGGGCGTTACAGCAGGGACAACCCCAACCGTTCGCTGAGCAGGTGTAGCGCGGCCCGGCCGGCCCGGGAGTTCCCGGCGGCGTCCAGGGGCGGGGACCAGGCGCAGACGCCGAACCGGTTGGGCACGTCGCCCATCACCGCGCCACCCACCCCGCTCTTGCACGGGAAGCCCACGTCGTAGGCGAACTGCCCGGCCGCGTCATAGGTGCCACAGGTCAGCATCACCGCGCTGACCCGCCGGGCGAGGGGCTCGGTCAGCACCCGGTCACCGGTCCGTGGGTCCACCCCGTCGTGTGCCAGGAACCGGGCGGCCCGTGCCAGCTGCCGGGTGGTCACGGTCAGCGCACACATCTGCGCGAAGGCGTCCACCACCTCGGCCACCGGGTGGTGGAAGTTGTCGAACGACCTCATCAGGTGGCCCATCGCCGTGTTCATGGCGGCGCTGGCACGTTCCTCCTCGAGCACCTCGGGGTCGATCTCGAGCCGCTCGCCGACCAGGTCGGACAGCAGGTCGGTGACCGCGTCCACCGCTGCCTCGGCCGACCCGGTGGCGCCCACCAGTACGTCGCAGACGACGACCGCGCCTGCGTTGATGAACGGGTTGCGGGGCAGGCCGCGCTCGCGTTCGAGCTGGACCAGGGAGTCGAACGGGTCGCCCGAGGGCTCTCGGCCGACCCGCTGGAAGACGTCCTCGCCGACGCAGCGGAGCGCCGCGGTGAGTGCGAACACCTTGACCACGCTCTGCACCGGGAAGCCGACGTCGGCGTCGCCGGCGACGTGCTCGGTGCCGTCGAGCTCGCACATCGCCAGCGCGAACCGCTCGGGCCCGGCCCCGGGTGAGGCGACCTCGTCGTCCTCGGCCAGCGGCCGGGCCTCGGCGGCCACCTGGTCGAGGACGTCGGTGAGGTCGTCGGGCACGTCATCGGGGGTCGTGGACACCCCCGGACGGTGTCACGGCGCGCCCGACCGGGCTGGTTGAGTGGGTCCGTGCTGCGCATCGGTCCCCTGGACGTCCCGGACGGCGGGCTGGTCGTGATGGCGATCGTCAACCGCACCCCGGACTCGTTCTACGACGGCGGCGCGACCTTCGCGCTGGGGGCCGCGCTGGCCCGGGTGGAGCGGGTGGTGGCCGAGGGCGCGGACATGGTGGACGTCGGCGGGGTGAAGGCGGCGCCGGGCGCGGAGGTGGACCCGGCCGAGGAGATCCGCCGCACCGTCGACCTGGTCGCGGCGATCCGCGCGGCACACCCGCAGCTGCCCATCTCCATCGACACCTGGCGGGCCGAGGTCGGCCGGGAGGCGTTGGCCGCCGGCGCCGACGTGGTCAACGACGCGTGGGGCGGGGTCGACCCGGAGCTGGCACACGTCGCCGCCGAGGCCGGTGCCGGGATCGTCTGCACCCACGCCGGCGGCCTCCCGCCCCGCACCCGGCCGCACCGGGTGACCTACGACGACGTCGTCGCCGACATCGTGCGGCGGACGACGGCGCTCGCCGAGGCCGCGGTGGCCGCGGGCGTGGACCGCGAGCGGGTGCTCATCGACCCCGGGCACGACTTCGGCAAGAACACCCGGCACTCGCTGGAGGCGACCCGGCGGCTGGACGAGCTGGTCGCGACCGGCTGGCCGGTGCTGGTGGCGCTGTCGAACAAGGACTTCGTCGGAGAGACCCTCGACCTGCCGGTGGACCAGCGGCTGACCGGCACCCTGGCGGCGACCGCGGTCAGCGCGTGGCTGGGGGCCCGGGTGTTCCGGGTGCACGACGTCGCCGCGACCCGGCAGACGCTGGACATGGTGGCCTCCATCCGCGGCGACCGGCCGCCGGCCCGCACCACCCGCGGCCTGGCCTGAGGAAGGACCCCGGAGGTGCGGGGATAGGTTGCCCGGCATGGCCGCCACCGGGTTCCACACCGCCGACGAGCTCAACGACCTGCTGCCGGGCACCTTCCCGGGGCTGCTCGGCATCGTCGTCGACACCCACGAGCCGGGCCGGCTCACCGCCCACCTGGACGTCCGGTCCGAGCTGCTGGCGCCCAACGGCTACCTGCACGCCGGCACCGTGGTCACCCTCGCGGACACCAGCTGCGGCCTGCCCACCCGGGCCCTGCTGCCCGAGGGGTCCAGCGGCTTCACCACCATCGAGCTGAAGAGCAACCACCTGAGCACCGCCCGGGAGGGCCGCATCTCCGTCGTCGCCACCAACGTGCACGCCGGCCGGACGACGCAGGTCTGGGACGCCGTGGTCACCGCCGAGGCCACCGGGAAGACGCTCGCGCTGTTCCGCTGCACGCAGTCCGTCCTCTGGCCCCGCTGAACCGCGGAGCTACCGGCGGGTAGCCCCGGCTGTGGCGCGCGACACGCCGAATGTGAGACTGGCGTCACCGCACCTGAGTCGAGGAGGACCCCGTGGCGTTCGCCAGTCGCTATCCCGATGTCGAGATCCCCGAGCTGTCGGTACCGCAGTTCGTGCTGGGCGGTGCCGCGGAGCGCGCCGACCGCCCGGCGCTGATCGACGGCCTCTCCGGCGAGACGATCACCCACGGTGAGCTCGCCTTCTACGTGGAGCGGGTGGCCGCCGCGCTGCACGCCCGGGGCCTGCGCAAGGGCGACGTCGTCGCCGTCTTCAGCCCGAACACCATCTGGTACCCGGTGGTCTTCCACGGCATCGCCGCGGCCGGCTGCGTGATCAGCCCGGTCAACGCGCTGTACACGCCGGAGGAGATCGCCTTCCAGCTGAAGGACTCCGGCGCCAAGGTGCTGGTCACCGTCTCGCCGTTCCTGGACCGCGCGCTGGCCGCGGTGGAGAAGGCGCCCGTCGACGAGGTCATCGTGATGGACGGCGCCGAGGGCCACACCTCGCTGCGCGACCTGATCACCGCCGACGCCCCCGCGGTCCAGGTCGACATCGACCCGGCGAACGACCTGATCACGCTCCCGTACTCCAGCGGCACCACCGGCCTGCCCAAGGGCGTCATGCTCACCCACCGCAACCTGGTGGCCAACGTCAGCCAGTCCCGCCCGCTGGCCGGCGTCGACGAGGGCAACGAGCGGATCATCGCCGTCCTGCCGTTCTTCCACATCTACGGCCTGACCGTGCTGATGAACCAGGGCCTGCAGTGGGGCGGCGCCGTCGTCACCCTGCCCCGGTTCGACCTGGAGCAGTTCCTCCGCACCATCCAGGACCAGAAGATCACCCGGGCCTTCGTCGCCCCGCCGATCGTGCTCGCGCTGGCCAAGCACCCGATGGTCGACCAGTTCGACCTGTCCTCGCTGCGCAGCGTCACCTCCGGCGCCGCCCCGCTGGACGAGTCGCTGGCCCAGGCCGCCCAGGACCGGCTCCGCAAGGGCGCCGCCGAGGGCACCGCGGTGGGCCAGGGCTACGGCATGACCGAGCTCTCCCCGGTCTCGCACACCACCCCCGAGGCCGGGCTCGAGCCGGCCGGCGCCGGTGAGACCCCCAAGGGCACGGTCGGCTACGCGCTGCCCAACACCGAGTGCCGGCTCATCGACCCGGCCACCGGCGAGGACGCCGCCCCCGGCGAGCGCGGTGAGCTGTGGGTGCGCGGGCCGCAGGTGATGAAGGGCTACCTGAACAACCCGCAGGCCACCGCCGAGACGCTGGACGACGAGGGCTGGCTGCACACCGGTGACGTGGCGATCGTCGACGACGAGGGCCGCTACACCGTGGTCGACCGGGTCAAGGAGCTGATCAAGTACAAGGGCTACCAGGTGGCGCCGGCCGAGCTGGAGGCCGTGCTGCTGAACAACCCGCAGATCGCCGACGCCGCGGTGATCGGGGTGCTGGACAAGGAGAGCGGCGAGGAGCTGCCCAAGGCCTTCGTCGTCCGCGCCCCCGGCTCGGAGATCACCGAGGACGACATCAAGGCCTACATGGCCGAGCACGTCGCCCCGCACAAGAAGATCCGGCTGGTCGAGTTCATCGAGCAGGTGCCCAAGTCGATGGCCGGCAAGATCCTCCGCAAGGACCTCAAGAACCGCTGAGGCGGCCGGGACGGGGCCGCGAGCACGTCTGCGGCCCCGTCCCGGGCCCTGCGAGGGGTGGGAACGACCGAGTCCTCCTAGGGTCGAGGCATGCGTGCGGTGACGATCTCCTCCCCTGGCGGCCCCGAGGTGCTCGGCTGGGGTGACGTGCCCGACCCGGTCTGCGGGCCCGGTGAGGTGCTGGTCGACGTGGCCGCCACCGCGGTGAACCGCGCCGACACGCTGCAGCGCCAAGGCCACTACCCAGCCCCGCCGGGCGCCAGCGAGGTGCTCGGCCTGGAGTGCAGCGGCGTGATCAGCGAGGTCGGCGCCGACGTCACCGGCTGGTCGGTGGGCGACGAGGTGTGCGCGCTGCTGTCCGGTGGCGGGTACGCCGAGCGGGTCGCCGTCCCGGCCGGGCAGCTGCTCCCCCGGCCGGCCGGCGTCGAGCTGGCCACCGCCGCGGCGCTGCCCGAGGTCGTGTGCACCGTCTGGTCCAACGTCTTCATGCTCGCCGGGCTGCGGGCCGGCGAGGTCTTCCTGGTGCACGGCGGCTCCAGCGGCATCGGCACCATGGCGATCCAGCTGGCCGCCCGCGCCGGGGCCCGGGTGGCGACGACGGCCGGCAGCCCGGAGAAGCTGGCCTTCTGTCGCGAGCTGGGCGCGGACATCCTGGTCGACCACCGCGAGCAGGACTTCGTCGAGGTGGTGCGGGAGGCCACCGACGGGCACGGGGCGGACGTCGTCCTGGACATCATCGGCGCCAAGTACCTGGCCCGGAACCTCGACGTGCTGGCCACCGGCGGCCGGCTGGTGGGCATCGGCATGCAGGGCGGCACCAAGGCCGAGATCGACCTCGGCAAGCTGATGCGCAAGCGCGGGTCGGTGCACGCGACCACGCTGCGCTCGCGGCCGGCGACCGGGCCCGGCGGCAAGGCCGAGATCGTGGCGGCGGTGCGGCACGACGTGTGGCCCGACGTCGAGCGGGGCGTCGTCCGGCCGATCGTGGACCGGCGGCTGCCGATGTCCCGGGCCGGCGAGGCGCACGCCCTGCTGGAGTCCAGCGCCCACATCGGCAAGGTCCTGCTCGTCCCCGACGCCTGACGGCTACCGCAGGTCGGCGACGGCCTCGACGAGGCGGTCGACCTCCTCGTCGGTGTTGTAGTGCATCAGGCCCAGCCGCACGGCGCCGCCGGTCTCGTTGACCCCGATCGCGTCGAACAGCTCGCGGGAGTAGAAGTCGCCGTCCCAGGCGCAGACGCCGCTCCGGGCCAGCTCGGTGGCCGCCTGCCGGGGGCGCAACCGGTCGACGGTGAAGGACAGCGTCGGCGTGGTCCACGCCGGGTCGCCCAGCACCTGCACGTGCCCCATCGACCGCAGCGCCGCGTCCAGCCGGGTGAACAGCTGCTCCTCGTAGCGGCTCACCGCGGCCATCGAGGTGCGCAGCCGCTCCCGCCGGGTGCCGGTGGCCTCCAGGCAGAGGGCCGCCAGGTGGTCCACCGAGGCCGCGACGCCGGCGTAGAGCTCGAACGGCGGCGCGCCCGTCTCGAACCGGTCGGGCACCCGCTCCGACGCGGGCAGCAGCTTGTCCGGCCACAGCTCCTCGAGCAGCCCGGGGTGGGCGACCAGGGCGCCGACGTGCGGACCGCACCACTTGTAGGCCGACAGCAGGAGGAAGTCCGCACCCAGCTCGTCGACGTCCAGCGGGGCGTGCGGCGCGGCGTGCGCGGCGTCGACGACGACCAGCGCCCCGACCCGGTGCGCGCGCTCGGCGATCGAGGCGACGTCGGGGCGGGTGCCGATGGCGCTGCTGGCCGCGGTGACGGCGACCAGCCGGGTGCGCTCGGTGACCAGCTCGTCGTACTGCCAGTCCGGCAGCTCCCCGGTCTCGATGTCCACCTCGGCCCACCGCACGGCCAGGCCGAGCTCGTCGGCGACCGTCAGCCACGGGCGGATGTTGGCGTCGTGGTCCAGCCGGCTGACCACGAGCTCGTCGCCGCGGCGCCAGTGCTTGGCCAGCGCCCGGGCGACGGCGTAGGTCAGCGTGGTCATGTTCGGCCCCAGGACGACCCCGCCGGGTGCGCCCCCCACCAGGTCGGCCACCGCGGACCGCGCACCTGCGACCAGCTGCTCGGCCCGGGCGGAGGAGGCGAAGACGCCACCCCGGCCGGCGATCGGCACCCGCATGGCCTGGGAGACGGCGCGCACCACGCTCTCCGGCACCAGCGCGCCCCCGGGCCCGTCGGCGTGCACGAGGCCGTCGGACAGCCCCGGGAACAGGCCCCGGACGCGGGCCACGTCCAGTTGGCCCTCCCCCGACGACATGCGGGGAGCGTAGCCAGTCGGCCGCCCGCGCCGGACCGGCGCGGCCCCTCGACAGGCACCCCGACGACACCGGGGCAGGATGGGGGGCATGACAGCACCAGGCACCGGTGAGCCAGGCCGCCAGCAGGTCCTCGTCGTGGGCCCGGACGGGCAGCCGGTCGGCGGCATGCACCTGCCGGAGGGCGACGAGGGCGGCATGGCGGGGGTCGGCGACCTCGTCGAGCAGCCGGCGAAGGTCATGCGGATCGGAACGATGATCAAGCAGCTGCTCGAGGAGGTCCGGGCGGCGCCCCTGGACGACGCGAGCCGCAACCGGCTGCGCGACATCCACGCCTCCTCCATCCGCGAGCTGGAGCAGGGGCTGGCCCCCGAGCTGCGCGAGGAGCTGGAGCGGATCACGCTGCCCTTCACCGAGGGCGAGACCCCCTCGGACGCCGAGCTGCGGATCGCCCAGGCGCAGCTGGTCGGCTGGCTGGAGGGCGTCTTCCACGGCATCCAGACCGCGCTGTTCGCCCAGCAGATGGCCGCCCGGGCGCAGCTGGAGGAGATGCGCCGCAAGGCCCTCCCACCCGGTGCACCGGCCCAGGAGCAGCGCCCCGGTGGAGGCCAGTACCTCTAGTCGGGCTCAGCCCAGCGGCAGGCCCTTGACGATCCGGGCCGCCGTCCGGCCGGTCCTGCGCCAGTCCCGGGGGCCGGCGTCCGGGCCGGTCGTCGTCGCCGGACGGTGAGCGGGCAGCTTGCCGTGGTGCACCGCGACCGCCCCTGCGGCGTCGACGCCGACGCCGACCTCCAGCGGGGAGTCCCGGGCGGCCGCGTGCGCCAGCCCGACGGCGTCCTCCGGCTGATCCGGGACGTCGACGACGTCGGTCGGCACCCCCTCCTCCTCCGCGCCGGCGCAGACCTCGCGCAGCACCGCCGCCGGCGCCCCGGGGGAACGGTGGACCACCACGGCCGGCCGCTGCCGGGCGTCGGTCACCCGGCCGGGCACGGCGACGACGCAGCGGCGTGCGCCCGGACCAGCCCGGACGCGACCGCGTTGCGGGGGCCCTGGGTGCCCAGCACGTTGCCGGTCCCGCAGACGATGCCGTAGGGCGCGAGCTCGTCGGCGATCAGCTCGGGGATCTCGAAGTCCAGCGCGGAGCCGCCCAGCAGCACCACGAAGTCCAGGGCCCGCAGGTCGCCCCCCGGTGCCACCTGCCGCAGCGCCCGGACGGCGTTGACCACGAACACCCGGCTCTTCGCCGCCCGGCGCACCCGGCGGACGTGGTCCAGGCCGTGCCGGGTGTCGACGGGCACCGGGCCGTCCGGGGTGAGCACCACGACCCGGGCGAACACGTGCGGCGGGAAGGGCTGGTCGAAGAACTGGACGGTGCCGTCCTCGTGCCGCAGGTGGAAGAAGCTCTCCACCTTGGCCAGCGGGTGCCACTTCACGCCCTCGGCGACCTCCCGGTCACCCAGCGCCAGCTCGGAGTCGATCAGCTTGGTGACCAGCTCCCCGGCGCCGGCCACGTGGACGGCGGTGCACACGCCGTCCACGGTCATCAGCGCGGCGTCGGTCGACCCGCCACCCAGGTCCAGGACCGCGACCGGCCGGTCGACGCCGGGGGTGGTCAGCGCCCCACCCACGGCCATCTCCCCCTCGACGCCGCCGATCTCCGTCCGCGCCCCGAGCTCCGCGGACACCTGGTCGGCGACCAGCTGCATGCGGCTGCGGCTGGTCCGCACCATCGCCGCGAGCGCGACGGCGTTCTCCAGCGCGATCTCACCGGCCAGTCCCCCGCGCACCTCGGCCGGGACGAACGTGTCGACCGCCAGGACGTCGCGGATGGCGATCTCGGCCGCCGGCTGCGTCGATCCGTCGGCGCCGCGCAGCACGTCGGACATGGTGTCGCGGACCTGGGCGAGCATCCCGCCCACGTGGGTGCCGGGCTCCCCGTGCACGTCGTCGAGCGGCTGCAGCCGGGCGACGGTGGCCATGATCGCCTCGGCCCCGGCGTCGACGTCGATGCGGAGCTCCCGCCCCGCCCCGCGCAGCACCAGCTCGCCCACCGGGATCCGCCGGTCGGTGACGTCCCCGGACGGGGTCCGCACCACCACCGCCGACCGGTTACCGGTGAGCGCACGCGCGACCGGCGAGACCGCCCGGGTCTGGTCCGGGTCGAGGTCGAACACCGACGCCAGGCCGTAGGAGTCCGACAGGGTCCGGATGGTCCGCCCCGGTGCGGCCACCTCGACCGCGGCCAGCATGCCCAGCGGCACCTTCTCGACCGCCCGCACCTCGTCGACGACGGGCACCGCCCGGTCCAGCCGGTTGGTGACCAGCACGGCGTCGTCCCCGGCGAGGACGGCGGCCACCACCGCCACCCCACCGGCGACGGCGGCGTTGACCGCCCGCGCCACGTCGTCGAAGTCCCATCCGGCCGGCACCACACAGACCACCGGCTCGCCCGGCGGCTGCGCGGTGAGGTCGGCGATCGACACGGTGGTGCCGACGGCGAGCCCCTCGCCGCCCGGGGTCGTCGGGTTGTGCCCGATCATCGTGGACTCGGTGATGATCGTCTCGGTGATGGTCTCCATCGCCAGGCCGCTGATCACCGGGGTCGCCTCGTTGAGCAGCACGGTGTGCACCTCGTCGGGGCGCCGGCCGGCCCGGGCCAGCACCTCGCGGACCACCCGGAGCGCGCCGACGGTGTTGTCCGGCGTGCCCTTGACCCCGGTGGTCCGGGTCAGGTCGGCGCCCAGGTACGTCAGCGACCCGTCCGGGGCGAGCGCGGCCAGGCACGCCTCGGTCGTCGAGTTGCCGATGTCGACGCCGACGACCAGCCGGGCCGACGACGGGTCGTGGCCGGGCGCACCCACCTCAGCCCGCGTCGGTCAGCTCGAACACGGCCTCGACCTCCACCGGGCCCTGACCTGCCGCGATGCACTCGAACTCCTTGAGGTGCAGGAGCGCGGCCTTCGCCTGCCAGCGCGGTCTGGCCATCTGGTCGTTGCGGGTGGGCACCGGCTGGGGCGACTCGCCCTTCGCGTACTGCGCGGCGTTGGAGCCGATCATCCGGAACACCGCCGGGTCCAGCAGCGGCGACTGCGGGAACAGCTCCAGGTTGCTCAGCCGGGCGAGGTCCTTCTGGTGGATCATCGTCGTCCCGCGGGACAGGATCCCGACGGAGATGCCGGAGCCGGAGAGCTTGGCCCCGATGTGCGCGATGGCCGCCAGGTCCGCGGTGTCCCGGACCCGGACCAGCCGGACGCCCACGCCCTGCTCCTCGATGCCGGCCATCAGCTGGCGCAGCACCTCGGCGTGCGGGACGTCGACGATCGTCTTGGTGAAGTGCCCGGCGAAGGCCGGGGACACGGCGATCACCACCTCGTCGGGCCGCGTCCCGCGGGTCGCCGGGGACAGCTCGCGGAGGCTGACGGTGCGGGTGGGCGTGGAGAGCGTCATGGTCAGCCGACCTCGGTCTCGGGGTCCGTCGCCGACGTGACGTGCCGGAGCTTCTTCAGTTCCGCCCAGCGTTCGCCCTGCAGGCGGTAGCCGGTGCCGGGGCCGGCGTAGTCGTTCGGGTCGTTGATGGCCGACAGCGGGGTGAAGTCGGCGGTGAGCACCGCGGAGGTCTGCAGCAGGTCACCGGACACCCGCTGGCGCAGCACCGTCAGCAGGTTCTCGGCGACGTCGTGGAACCCGCTCGCCTCCAGCCCCTTGACGATGTCCAGGCCGGTGATGCCGCGGTCCATCACCGCCTGGGCGCCCTTGAGGTCGGCCAGCACGTCCCGGAAGGGGTAGTCGGCGGAGGAGTTGGCGTAGGTCGCCGCCTCCACCTCCTCGTCGGTGACGGCCGGCAGGTCGAGGTACGCGAACAGGGCCTGGAGGGCGCGGGCCGCCTTGCCCCGGGCCAGCAGGATCTCGTCCTCCCGCACGTGCCGCAGCCCGCCGTCGACCTGGAAGTCGCGCTGGATGGTGTTCCAGTCGTCGTAGTCCTCGGTGTCGAAGTTCGACCCGGCGAACATGTTGTCCGCGTTCGGCACCGCGGAGAATCCGGAGCAGACGAAGTCGGTGCCGGGCAGCAGCTGCGGCATCATCCGGGCGGTCCGGCGCATCGCCGAGTGCGAGAAGGACTGGTCGTTCCCGGAGGCGCACTCCAGGTCCATCATGCTGGCGACCAGGTTCTCCGCGGCCACCGCGCGCAACCCGCCCGGCACGGCACCGGGCACCCCGATGCAGCTGATCGAGCCGTTCTGCAGCCCCTGCACCCCCGCGCCCTTGGCCATCAGGATGCAGCGGATCTCCAGGTAGAGCATCGACTTGCCCTCGGCGTTGCCCATCTGCACCTCCGACCCGGTGCCGGAGGTGAAGCGCATCTTGATCCCGCGGGAGGCGTAGGCGGAGGCGAGGAACGCCTTGGACCAGGGGGTGTCGTCCCCGTCGATGAACACCGACTCGGTGCCGTAGATGGAGATCGTCTCGGCGTAGGCGGTGATGCCGCGCATGCCGAGCTCGAGCTCGGTGGCCTCCTCCAGCGCGCACTGGGTCAGCACGCCCCCGCGCCCGACCTGGGCACCCACCTGCAGCGCGATGGCCACCAGCGGTGCGTAGCGCAGCACGCCCAGCGTCGTCTCCAGCTCGGCGAAGCCGCGCAGCGCTCCCTCCGCCGCGTCGGCGGCGACCTGGACGGGGTTGTCCCGGGCGCTGGTGGAGTGCGCCTGGTTGGCCGGCGTCCGCCGGGCCCGCATCTTCTGCATCCCCTGCATGATCTCGACGACGTTCATCAGCTTGAGGACGTCGAGCACCTTCGCCGGGGTCAGGCCCCGGGTGACCGCGAGTACGTCGTCCCGGGAGGCCCGGGGGTCGATCAGCATCCGGGCGATCTCGGCGGAGGGGAGGGCGTTGGACTCCTCGGCCGAGGCCACGTCGATGGCGTGGTCGGCGATGAAGGTGTCCATGAAGTCGAAGTCGGCGCGCTGCCGGCCGTCCAGCTCGACGATGCGCCCGTCCTCGACGCGCACGCTGGGCGCCGGGTCGTACGCGCTCTCCATCGCGACGAGGCCCTTCTCGGGCCACTCCTCGACGAACCCGTCGAGGTTGACCGGCCGCGCTTCGAGGACGTCGGTGCGCAGCGAGTGCCGTGGCTCAGGCGAGCGCCGCGGTTGGGTGGTGGTCATGGACGTGTCCTCTCAGCTCTCGGACCCGGCGGCGGGCCGGGCGAGCAGGTCGCGGCGGGCGTAGACCTCGGCCGCCTCTCGGACGAGGGCCGCACAGACGGGCGCCGACCAGGTCCCCTCCAGCCGATCGGCCATCGAGGCCAGCTGATCGGCGGTGGAAGCGCGCGGGCGGAGCGCGTTGTACATCCCCAGCACCTCGGCGTCGGGGATCGCGCACATCTCCGCCGCCCGCCGGAAGTTCATCGCCAGCTGCGGGCGGTTGCTCGCGTCGGCCAGCTGGGCCTGCAGCTCCAGCGTCTCCGGGGCGATCCGCAGGTCCTCGGCCGACAGCTCCCCCGACAGCACCGCGTCCATCGTCAGCGCGGTGATCGGCTTGCCGGTCGGGGTCCGGAGCAGCTCCGGTCGGTTGACCGACAGCGGGTAGTCCCCCGTGCCCAGCCTGGTGTCCTGCGAGGTGCTCATCGGGACTTCCCTCCTCGTCCGCCAGTTCACCGAGACTGTGACACAGGACACGTTGCCTGTTCGTTGCCTCCGACGGCTCGAGGACGGGGGTGTACCGACGGCCACCTGGACTGCTTGGGTGTGACGATGACCACATCGCTCTCGCACGCCGACGCCCGCCGGGTCCTGGACGCCGGCCTCGCCCGGGCCGAGGAGATCGGCCAGCCGATGAACGTCGCCGTCGTCGACGACGGCGGCCACCTGCTCGCGTTCGGGCGGATGGACGGCGCCATCAAGGCGAGCATCGACATCTCCACCCGCAAGGCCGTCACCTCGGTGCTGATGGCCCTGCCCACGGCCGCGCTGACCGACCTGGTGCAGCCGGGCGCCGAGCTCTACGGCCTGGAGCAGACCGCCGGTGGGATGGTCGCCTTCGGCGGCGGGATCCCGCTGGAGCGGGACGGCGTGATCGTGGGTGCCGTCGGGGTGAGCGCGGGCTCGGTGGCCCAGGACGTCGACGTCGCCACCGCCGCGGCAGCGGCCCTCGGCTGAGCCGCGGCAGCGGCCCTCGGCTGAGGCGCGGCAGCGCCCTCCCGCTGAGCTGAGGCCCGGGAGCGCGGAGCGACCTCCCGCGGCTGGTTGCCCGGGGTCCGGGCGTGAGCGATGATCCGCACCGACGCCAGTGCCGGCGTCTGGGCTGCGAGGCCGCTCGGGGGTGCGATGTCGTGCGATGCAGAGCACCTGGCCGGCGAGGACGAGCACCTCGACCCCCGCGAGCGCGCCCGGGCGCTGGCTGAGACCTTCGACGCGGTGCTCGGTCAGGACACCGTCCGCCGCGCCCCCCGTCCGGTGGTCTCCGCGTCCTGGGAGCGGAGCCTCGCCGCCCGGGTCGACCCGGAGCGCCGGACCCCGCCGGTGGTCCACGCACCCGACGAGCTGGACGACCTCCGCGCTGCCCATCCGTTGAACGTGGTCATGCCCCTGCTGCGCAGCGCGCTGGCGGGCGTCGCCGACGAGGTGGCGCACCTGGTCCTGGTGACCGACGGCGCCGGCCACGTCCTGTGGCGCGACGGCGACCGGGAGCTCCTCGGGCGGGCGGACCGGGTCGGCCTCTTCCCCGGCACCGACTGGAGCGAGGGGGCCATCGGGACGAACGCGATGGGGACGGCGCTCGCCGTCGGGGCGCCGGTGCAGATCCACTCGGCGGAGCACCTGGTCCGCACGTACCACTCCTGGACGTGCGTCGCGGCGCCGGTGCACGACCCGGACACCGGGGCGGTCATCGGCGTCCTCGACGTGAGCGGCCCGCTGCAGACGGTGCACCCGGCCCTGGCGCAGCTGGTCGCGGCCACCGCACGACTCGCCGAGGACCAGTTGCGGGTCCGGCTCGCCATCGCCGACCACAACCTGCTGCTCCGGCTCTCGCTGCCCCGCCGGGACGGCGAGGCAGCGGCGTTCGTGACCCCCAGCGGCCGGGTGCTGGCCGCCGAGCCCGACGGGCGGTGGCCTGCGCGGGTCCAGCTGGACGACACCGACCAGGTGCGGCTGCCCGACGGCCGGGAGGCGCAGGTCGAGCGGCTCCCGGACGGCTGCCTGCTCCGGACCGCGGTCCGCCGCGCCCGGCCGGCACCCCGCCCGGCTGGGCACGCGCTGTCGTTGCGGTGCACCGGGGAGGGGACGCCCACGGTGGTCGTCGACGGCCGCTGGATCCCGCTGCCCCTGCGACTGGCGGAGGTCCTCCTCCTCCTCGCCCGGCACCCCGACGGCCTCACCGGGGAACAGCTCGCCCGGCTGCTGTACGGCGACCGCGGGAACCAGACGACGGTGCGCGGCGAGATCCGCCGGCTCCGTGCGGTCCTCGGCGCGGACCTGCTGCAGACCCGGCCGTACCGGTTGGTGGCCGAGGTCGCCAGCGACGTCGGGACCGCGGGTCGGGCGCTGGCGGCCCGGCACGTGGGCGCCGCCCTCAGCGCCTGCCGCGGCCCGGTCCTGCCCCGGTCGGAGGCGCCGACGATCCGGCAGCTGAGCGACGAGCTCACCGCGGGCCTGCGCCGCGCCGTGCTCGCCACCGACGATCCCGAGCTGCTCCACACGTTCAGCACGCACCCCCTGGGCGAGCACGACGGCGCGGTCCACGACCGGCTGGCCGAGCTCCTGCCGCCGGCCGACCCGCGGTCTGCCGCGGTGGCCGCCCGCCGGGCGCGACTGCTCATCGACTGACCACGGAGCCGGTCCCGCTCAGTGGACGAGGAGCTCCTCGTCCAGGGCCGGCCGGGGCGCCGGCACGGCGGACCGGCCGTGCATCGTGCGGGCCACGTGCTGCAGGTCCAGACACGGCAGCAGCCGGGTGTCGGCACCCACCTGCACGAGGGGCGAACGCCGCAGGAGGTCCGCCAGCCGGTCCGCGCCCGGCCGGCCGGGCTGGTCGGGGTCGGTCCAGGTCAGCGGGTCGATGCTGCGCAACGCGTCGACGGCGAACGCCACCGGCTCGCCGACGTCCACCACCAGCAGACAGCTGGCCGCCGTCACCTGCAGCTGGGGCAGCCCGAGCAACGTGGCCAGGCACAGCACCGGGACGGCCGCGCCGCGGTGCACCACGACGCCCAGCACACCCTGGCCGACCGACGTCCCGGTGACCTCGGCCGGGTACGGGACGATCTCGCCGACCTGCTCCAGCGGCGTCGTGACGTCGATGCCGACGGAGAAGGTCAGGTACGGCGGCGCACCGGTGGCGCTCGCCCGCCCGC
The DNA here is from genome assembly GCF_026967995.1 of Modestobacter sp. VKM Ac-2979. Taxonomy (NCBI): domain Bacteria; kingdom Bacillati; phylum Actinomycetota; class Actinomycetes; order Geodermatophilales; family Geodermatophilaceae; genus Modestobacter; species Modestobacter sp. VKM Ac-2979. The sequence continues at coordinate 116,672 of NZ_JAPVBO010000006.1, read as the reverse complement.
TGCCGCCCGGCGAGCCGGGGTCCGCACCGGCCGCCGGGGTGTTCATCGCGGCGAGCGCCAGCACTCGCGGATCGGCCAGCAGCGCGGCGCCGTCCAGCACCAGGCAGGTCGTGCCGTCCACGTCGGCCAGGCCACGCAGCAGCTCCGGCCGGGGGACGGCGAAGGCCGGCACCGGGAGCACGGCGCCCTCGGCGAGGTCGGTGAGCGCGATCAGCGCGTCCACGGCGAGGACGACGTGACCACTGCCGGTGTCGACCACGACCCCGGCCTCAGCGGTGGCGGTGCCCAGGCTGCCCAGCCCGAGCAGGGCCAGTGGGTCGACGACGGCGACGTCCTGCCCGGCGAACCCGGTCACCCCGGGGCACAGGCTGCCGGACAGCACCGAGGGCCGCGGCGACGGGCTCGGCAGCGTGGTGTGCACCTGGGCGACGTCCAGCGCGAGCACGTGCGGGCCGCACCGCAGCAGGGTGACCGACGTCCGGTCGCCCGACGGGACCGGACCGCCGGCGCCGACCGACGAGGCCGACCGCGCCACGTCGGCCACGGTGGGCAGCCCCGGCCGGCACACGACCGCCGCCGCGTCGAGCACGCTGGTGGCCCGGCCGGTCTCCGGGTGCTGGAAGGTGTGCGAGAACAGCAGCTCCCCGGCCGCCACCCGCATCGGCAGCAGCGCGGTGTGCGGGACCCTGGCGACCCCGCACACCTCGTCGGCCAGCAGACCCAGCGACTGCCCGTCCACCGCGACGACGACCACGACCTGGCCCGGGTGCCGCGCCGCCGGGCGGCCGAGCACCAGCCGCAGGTCCACGACCGGCAGCACCGTCGTCCGCAGGTCCATGGCCCCCAGCAGGCCCACCGCATCGGCCGGCAGGCCGGCCAGCTCGGCCGGGCACGGCACGACCTCGCGCAGCACCGCCAGCGGCAGCGCGACGTCGACCCCGGCCAGCCGGATCATCCCGTAGACCTCACCGGCCGCCGCCCCGGTCGACGCGGCCGGCTGCACCCCGGTCATCGCCCAGTCCTCGCCGGGCCGGCTCAGCGGGCCGGGTCGGCGGAGGTCAACTGGGTGATCAGGGCGTCGACCTCCTGCGAGGCGGCCTGCTGCCGGCAGGTGGCCGAGGAGATGGACTTGATGACCTCGTTGGTCTGCCCGACGCTGTCGACGATCCGGGCGAACGCCGCCTCGGCCCGCTGGGAGACCGTCGACCCCTGCTCGACCCGCTCCGCCGACTCCTCGATCAGCTTGCCGATCTGCTGCGCGGCGTCGAACGACCGCTCCGCGAGACGGCGGACCTCACCGGCCACGATCGAGAAGCCCACCCCGTGCTCGCCGGCCCGGGCGGCCTCGATCGAGGCGTTGAAGGCCAGCAGGTTGGTCTGGTTGGCGATCTCCCCCATCACCCGGACGATCTCGGAGATCGAGACCGAGGAGCGCTGGATCAGCGCGATCGCCTCGAGCGAGGCCCGGAGCGCCTCGACGCCCTCCGCGGCGTCCCCGTGGGTCTTCTCGGCCAGGCCGGTCGCGGCGGCCGAACTGCGGGCGATCTCGTCGATCGAGGTGGCGAGCTTGCGGACCGAGGCCGTCATGTCCCGGGTGCCGTCGGACACCCGGCGTTCCCGCTCGACCTCGTTCGTCACGTCGTAGGCGTACTTCACCACCTTGACCGGAGCACCGGACAGGTCGAGCACCGGGTTGTAGGTGGCCTGGATGTGCACGTCGCGGCCGAACTTGCCCTTGCGGTGGAACCGGCCGGCGATGAGCTCGCCCTTGCCCAGCCGCAGCCAGAAGTCCCGGTACTCGGGGGAGACGCGGTACTCCTCGTCGCAGAAGAGGCTGTGGTGCTGACCGGTGACCTCGCGGAGCGAGTAGCCCATGGTGCGCAGGAAGTTGTCGTTGGCGGCGAGCACGTTGCCGTCGAGGTCGAACTCGATGACCGCCTGCGCGCGGTCGACGGCGTTGACCCGCGCCTCGATGTCGGCGTTGCGCAGCTTGGCGTCGGTGACGTCGCTGGCGAACTTCACGATCTTGAAGGGGCGGCCGTCGTCGTCCAGGATCGGGTTGTAGGTGGCCTGGATCCAGACCTCACCGCCGTCCTTGCCGACCCGGCGGTACTCGCCGCCGGCGTACTGACCCCGGCCCAGCAGCTCCCAGAACTGCCGGTACTCGTCGGTGGCGGTGTACTCGGGGTCGCAGAACATGCGGTGGTGCTGGCCGACGACCTCCTCGAGCCGGTACCCCATGACCTCGAGGAAGTTGGGGTTGGCGCCCAGCACCACGCCGTCCAGGCCGAACTCGATCACCGCCTGGGAGCGCTCGATGGCGGCGACCTTCCCCCGCGACTCGGCGTTGTGGGCGCGCTGTTCGGTGAGGTCGCTGGCGAACTTGACGACCTTCACCGGACGACCGGCCAGGTCGAGGATCGGGTTGTAGGTGGCCTGCAGCCACACCTCACGGCCGCCCTTGGCCACCCGCTTGTAGAGACCGGAGGTGTAGCGGCCGGTGCCCAGGTCGGCCCAGAACCTCCGGTACTCCTCGGTGGCGGCGTGCTCGGGCTGGCAGAACATGCGGTGGTGCTCGCCGACGACCTCGTCCAGCGCGTAGCCCATCGTGTCCAGGAACAGCTGGTTGGCGGAGAGCACGTGCCCGGCCAGGTCGAACTCGACGACCGCCTGCGAGCGCTCGATGGCCGCGACCTTGCCCGCGGAGTCGGCGGCGGCGAGCTTGACGGCGGTGACGTCGCTGGCGAACTTGACCACCTTCACCGGCGTCCCGGCACTGTCCAGGATGGGGTTGTAGGTGGCCTGCAGCCACACCTCGCGGCCACCCTTGGCGAGCCGGCGGTACTCCCCGCTGCTGAACGCCCCGGTCGCCAGGGCCGCCCAGAACTGCCGGTACTCCTGGGTGTCGGCGTGGGCGGGGTCGCAGAACATGCGGTGGTGCTCACCGACGACCTCGTCGAGCTCGTACCCCATGACGTCGAGGAAGTTCTGGTTCGCGGTGACCACGTGACCGGTCAGGTCGAACTCGATCACCGCCTGCGCCCGGTCCAGCGCCGCCACCAGGCTCGCGTACTCGTGCAGCTGGGCGGGGATCGGGGTGGATCCCTTGGTGGTGGCTGCGGGCATGGGGGCCTCCGGTTGCTACGTGGCGTCGTCGCCTGCGGCCGGGTGTTGGACCGGTGACGCGGACCTCATCGGCAGGCCGCAGATGCGGCGTGACCGGGTGGGCGCCATCCGGTGCCGGACAACGCGAACGGCCCCGACGCACCGCGCCGGGGCCGTTCGTGCCGATCGGTCAGACGGTGAACCGCCGGACGGCGTCCTGCAGCTCGTCGCTCATCCGGGCCAGCTCGACCGCGGACCGCTGGGCGTCCTCGACCCGCTGGTTGGTCTCCGCCGTCCCGGCAGCCAGCCCGGTGATCGCGGTGGCGATGCTGCGCGAGCTGCCCGCCGCCTCGGCCACGTTCCGGTTCATCTCGTTGGTGGTGGCGGTCTGCTCCTCCACCGCCGCGGCGATCGTGGCCTGGAAGTCGTTGATCTGACCGATGACGTTGCTGATCTCCCCGATCGCGTCCACCGCACCGGCGGTGTCGGCCTGGATCGCTTCCACCCGGCGGGAGATGTCCTCCGTGGCCCGGGCGGTCTCCTGCGCCAGCTCCTTCACCTCACTGGCCACCACCGCGAAGCCCTTGCCCGCCTCACCGGCACGCGCGGCCTCGATCGTGGCGTTCAGCGCCAGCAGGTTCGTCTGCTCGGCGATCCCGTTGATCAGCTTCACCACCGTGGCGATCTCCTGCGAGGAGTCACCCAGCTTGCCGACCGTCCGCGTGGTGTTCTCCGCGACGTTCACCGCCTGCCCGGCCACCCGCGACGCCTCGCTGGCGTTCTGCGAGATCTCCCGGATCGCGGCCTCCATCTGCTGCGACCCGGTCGACACCGTGTCCACGCTGGAGGCGACCTCACCGGCCGAGGCCACCACGACGTCGGCCTGACCGGCCGCCGTCCGGGCGTTCTGCGCCATCGACTCGGCACCGGCGTTCAGCTGCAGCGACGCCGTGGCCAGCCGCCCGGCCGAGTCGTTGACCAGGCTCAGCACGCCACTGAGCGCGTCCAGCGTCTCGTCCAGCGACTCCGCGACCTGGCCGAGCTCGGCACCGCCGGTGGCGCCGGCGCGCACCCGCAGGTCACCGGCGGTCACCTGGGCGAGCACCTCCCGGATCCGGTCCACCGGCCGGGTGACGCTGCGTGCGACCAGCACGGCCAGCGCGACGGAGATCGCGAAGCCGATCGCCACGCCGAGGAGCGTCAGGGTGCGGGCGGCGGCGTACGCGTCGCGGGCCTCCTGCACGGTGGCCTCGGTGGCGGCGATCTGCGCGTCGCTGGCCGCCGCGAGTGCATCGATGGCGTTGGTCTCGGCCTCGATCAGCGTGGGCAGCACGGACATCGGGTCGCCCCCGGACGCGGCGATCTCGCCCATCTGGGCGCTGGCGTCGTCGTAGAGCGCGATCGCGGTCTGGAAGTCCTGGAACGCGGCCTCGGTGGCGGGCCGGAGGGCCACCTCGTCCAGGCCGGCGCGCAGCCCGTCCAGCGTCTCCCGGATGGCCACCGTCTGCTCCTCCAGGGACTGCACGATCTCCGGGGAGAGGCCCGCACCCGTGGACCGGGAGATGGTCGCCTGGTACTGCCAGTAGGTGGAACGGAGCAGCAGGATGTCGCGGAGCGGGACGGCGCCCTCCTCGTAGACCACCTCCGCCTGGTGGCTGAGCGCGGACATCCGCGAGATGCCGAGGCCGCCGACGACGAGCGTCATCAGCGCGACGGTCAGGAAGGCCGCGAGCAACCTGCCGCGCAGCCCGATCCGGGCCAGCGGGTTGCCTGCACGCTCGTCCGTCGGGTCGGGGACGTGCGTCGCGGAGTCGTGGGTCGTCGGGTCCATGGCGTGCCTCTCGTCGCGCGGGCGCACGAGCGCGCCCCTCGCCCATGGGATCGGCACCATGGGCGACCGACTCGACCGGAGATCCGATAACGAAACGAATCGGTCGCCCGGTGGACGGTCAGGCGCGCAGGGAGGCCAGCAGCGTCGCGACGCCCTCGGCGTCGTTCGAATCGGTCACGTCGGTGGCCGCCGCGAGCACGTCCGGGTGGGCGTGCGCCATCGCCACGGCGCGGCCGCCACCCTCGCGCACCCAGTCGAAGGCGGCCAGGTCGTTGGGCATGTCGCCGAAGTAGACGACGTCGGCCGGCGTCAGCCCCCGTTCGGCGGCGAGCCGGGCCAGACCGGTGGCCTTCGTGATCCCGACGGCGGAGATCTCGGCCATCGCGTCGGACGAGGAGTACGTGACCGTGGCGGTGTCCCCCACGACCTCGGCGACCAGGGCGACGAACTCCTCGCGGCCCATCCGCTCGTGCCGGGCCAGCAGCTTGGCCACCGGCTGGGCGACCATCTCGGCCAGCGTGGCCACCGCGACGCCGGGGGCGTCCCGGTCCCAGCGCGGCCGGTAGATCGGCTCGTGCCGGAACTGGTCGCCGTACTCCACCGCGAACCAGGTGTCCGGCTGGTGCTCGCGCAGCTTCCCGGTGACCTGCTGGAGCACCTCCGGCTGGACCGGGTGCTCCTCCAGCACCCGGAACTCCCCCAGGTCCAGCAGCACCGCGCCGTTGCAGCAGATCGCGGTGCCGCCGCCCAGGCGGTCCCGCACCCCGAGCATCCAGCGGGGCGGGCGGCCGGTGGCCAGCACCAGCGGGACGCCCTCATCGGCCCAGCGGTGCAGCTCGGCCAGGGTGGCGTCGCTGATCGTCTCGTCGCTGCGCAGCAGCGTGCCGTCCAGGTCGCTGACGATGAGCTTCGGCCGCCAGTCAGACATCGGTGCCCTCCAGGGCGAGCAGGGCCTCGAGGTAGCGGGCGACGCCGTCGGCGTCGTGGCCGCTGGTCCGGTCACCGGCGGCGGCCCGGACGGTCAGGTGGGCGTTGGCCATCGCGACCGCCCGGCCCCCGGCAGCGGTGACCGCCTGGAACATCGGGAGGTCGTTGGGCATGTCGCCGAACACCAGCACGTCACCGAAGCCGATGCCCAGCTCGGCCAGGGCGACGGCCAGCCCGGTGGCCTTGGTGACCCCCGGCGGCAGCACCTCGATGAAGCCCAGCCCGGCGTGGGTCAGCTCGGCGTCGGCCGGGTCGACCACCGAGCGGGCCAGCGCGACCAACTGGTCCTCAGCCAGCCGCGGGGAGCGGAGGAACACCTTGAGCACCGCCCCGACCGGCAGCACCTCGTGCCGGGGCAGCAGGTGGGCCGGCTCCGGGTAGGGCCAGTCGAAGCCGTGCTGCACCCGCAGCGGGCGCAGCGCCTCGGCCTGCTCGGCGGCGTCCTCCACGGCCACGATCAGCTCACCGGCGACGTCCTCGATCGCGGCGATGACCTCGGTGGCGACCTCGCGGGTCATCCCGACGGTGCGCAGCACCTCGTCGGCGGCGCCGTCGGAGCCGAACCGGACGACGTAGCCGCCCTGAGCCAGGACGGCGATCCCCTGGCCGCCCAGCGCGGCGCGGACGCTCTCCAGCAGGCGGGGGCCGCGGCCCGTGGCCCCGACGACCGGGATGCCCGCGGCGCGGCAGGCGGCGACCGCGGCGGCGGTGCGCCCGCTGACCTCGCCGTCCGAGTCGAGCAGGGTGCCGTCCATGTCGCTGACCACCAGCCGCGGCCGCCAGCTGCCCAGCCGTGCCCCGAGGTCGCCGAGGTCGACCAGCTCCTGTGCGCGGCCGGCCGCGGCCGGCGCGGTGAGGCCACCACCGCCGGGCTGGTCCCCGGTCATGCGGGGAGGCCCGGTGCGGCGACCGCGGCCAGCGACATGCCGGGGGTGAGGACGGCGTGCCCGCCCAGCCAGGGGCGCAGTGCGGCGGGCACGTGCACCGAACCGTCGGCCTGCTGGTGCACCTCGAGCAGGCAGGCGATGGTGCGGGCGATCGCGCACAGGGTGCCGTTGAGGGTGGCGGCCGGCTGCGGCTTCCCGTCGGCGTCCCGGTGCCGGATCTGCAGCCGGCGGGACTGGAAGGTGGTGCAGTCCGAGGTGCTGGTCAGCTCGCGGTAGGCGCCCTGGCTGGGGAACCATGCCTCGATGTCGAACTTGCGGGCGGCGCTGGTGCCCAGGTCACCGGCGGCGATGTCGACCACCCGGTAGGGCAGCTCGAGGAGCTGGAGGAACTCCTCCTCCCACTGCAGCAGGCGGCGGTGCTCGGCCTCGGCCTCCTCCGGCGCGCAGAAGCTGAACATCTCGACCTTGTCGAACCAGTGCACGCGGATGATGCCGCGGGTGTCCTTGCCGTAGGAGCCGGCCTCGCGGCGGAAGCAGGACGACCAGCCGGCGTAGCGGCGGGGCCCGGCGGAGAGGTCGAGCACCTCCCTGGCGTGCATCCCGGCGAGCGCCACCTCCGAGGTGCCGACCAGGTAGAGGTCGTCGCGCTCGACCCGGTAGATCTCCTCGTCGTGCTCGCCGGTGAAGCCGGTGCCCTCCATCGCCTCGGGCTTGACCAGGGCCGGGGCGATGACGGGGATGAAGCCCGCGGCGACGGCGCGGGTGATCGCCAGCTGGGCGAGGGCGAACTCCAGCAGCGCGCCCGGGCCGGTCAGGAAGTAGAAGCGGGCGCCGGAGACCTTGGCGCCGCGCTCCATGTCGATGGCGCCGAGGGCCTCACCGATCTGCAGGTGGTCGCGCACCTCGAAGTCGTAGACGGGCACCTCGCCCACGGTGCGGATCTCGACCGCGTCGTCCTCACCGCCCGGGGGCACGTCGGGGTGGACGACGTTGGGGATCCGCAGGTGCAGCGCGTGCAGCGCCGCGTCGGCGGTGCGCTCGGCCTCCTCGGCCTCCTTCACCTGGGCGGCCAGCGCCTTCGCCTTCTCCAGGACGGCGGGACGCTCCTCCGGGCTGGCCTTCTTGACCGCCTGGGACGCCGCCTTCTGCTCCCCGCGCAGGTCGTCGGCGGCCTTCACGGCGGCCCGGCGCTCGGCGTCCGCGGCCAGCAGGGCGTCGACCCGGGACTCGTCGGCACCCCGGGCACGCTGACTGGCGCGGACGAGGTCGGGGTTCTCGCGGACGAGGCGCAGGTCGATCACGCCCTGATCGTAGGTGCCGGGGCCCGCGGCGACGGACCACCCGAGGGACACTGGGGGCATGCGGTTCCTCGGTGACACCCGCCCGGCCCACGACCTGACCTACGCCGACGTCTTCATGGTGCCGGCGCACTCGACGGTCGGTTCCCGGCTGGAGGTCGACCTGACCACCCCGGACCGGGTGGGGACGACGATCCCGATCGTCGTCGCCAACATGACCGCGATCTCCGGACGGCGGATGGCCGAGACCGTGGCCCGGCGCGGTGGCCTCGCCGTCCTGCCGCAGGACATCCCGGTCGACGTCGTCGGCGAGGTCGTGTCCTGGGTGAAGCACCGGCACCCGGTCTACGACACCCCGATCACGCTCTCCCCCACCTCCACCGTGGGCGAGGCGCTGTCGCTGCTGACCAAGCGGGCGCACGGCATCGTCGTGGTGGTCGAGGCCGGTGCCCCGGTCGGGATCGTCACCGACGGCCAGTGCCAGGGCGTCGACCGGTTCACCCAGCTGGCCGAGGTGATGACCCGCGACCCGCTGACCATCCCGGCCGGCACCGACCTGCCCAAGGTCTTCGACGTCCTGTCCGGGGAGCGGGTGAGCGCGGCCCCGGTGGTCGAGGGTGACCGGCTGGTCGGCGTCATCACCCGCAAGGGCGCGCTGCGCTCGGCGATCTACACCCCGGCCACCGGGCCCGACGGCCAGCTGCTCACCTCCGCGGCGGTCGGCATCAACGGCGACGTCGCCGGCAAGGCGAGCGCCCTGCTCGCGGCCGGGGCCGACGTCCTCGTGGTCGACACCGCGCACGGGCACCAGGAGAAGGCCATCGAGGCGGTGGCCGCGGTGCGCTCGGTGGCCGGGTCCGTCCCGGTCGTCGCCGGCAACGTGGTGACCGCGCAGGGCACCCGCGACCTGATCGAGGCCGGGGCGGACGTCGTCAAGGTCGGCGTCGGCCCGGGCGCCATGTGCACCACCCGGATGATGACCGGCGTCGGCCGCCCCCAGTTCTCCGCGGTCGAGGAGTGTGCCGCCGCCGCCCGCGAGCTCGGCAAGCACGTCTGGGCCGACGGCGGCGTGCGGCACCCCCGCGACATCGCCCTCGCGCTGGCCGCCGGCGCGGCGAACGTGATGGTCGGCTCCTGGTTCGCCGGCACCTACGAGAGCGCCGGCGACCTGTACGAGGACGGCACCGGCCGCCGGTACAAGGAGAGCTTCGGGATGGCCTCGGCCCGCGCGGTGAGGGCCCGGACGTCGACGCAGAGCGGCTTCGACCGGGCCCGCGCCGGGCTGTTCGAGGAGGGGATCAGCTCCTCGCGGATGTACCTGGACCCGGCCCGGCCCGGCGTCGAGGACCTCATCGACCAGGTCGTGGCCGGCGTCCGTTCGTCGTGCACCTACGCCGGGGCGCGCACGGTCGACGAGCTGCACGAGCGTGCGGTGCTGGGCGTGCAGAGCGCAGCGGGTTACGAGGAGGGCCGCCCGCTGCCGACCAGCTGGTGACCCGGCGCTGATGGACGCGATCCCGCTCCCCCGCTTCGAGGAGCTCGTCGCCGACGCCCTGGACGAGGTGCCCGAGGAGCTGATGGCGCTGCTGGACAACGTCGTCGTGCTGGTGGAGGACCGGAACCCCGAGGAGCCGAGCCTGCTGGGCGTCTACGAGGGGTACGCGCTGACCGAGCGCGGCTGGGACCACTCGGGCGCCCTGCCGGACCGGATCATGATCTACCGCGCGGCGATCTGCGACATCTGCGAGGACGAGGAACAGGTGGCCGAGGAGGTCACGATCACCGTCGTCCACGAGATCGCCCATCACTTCGGCATCGACGAGGAGAAGCTGCACGCCCTCGGCTGGGGCTGATGAAGGACCTCGTTGCCCCCCGTCCCTCGCGAGCTCGGGCCGGGCCCCTGCAACGAGGCCGGCAGGTAGCGTTGGCGAGCGTGCCTGAGGACGACGCGAACGCCGGCGGGTTGCCGATCAAGATGCTGCACGACCGGCTGCTGGTCTCCCTCCGCAAGGAGGACGGCGACCGCCGGTCCAGCGGCGGCATCCTCATCCCGGCCACGGCCCAGGTCGCCAAGCGGCTGGTCTGGGGCGAGGCGAAGGGCATCGGCCCGAACGTGCGGCAGATCAAGGTCGGCGACCGGGTGCTGTTCTCCCCCGAGGACCAGCACGAGGTCGAGGTGCACGGCGAGGACCTGGTCATCCTGCGCGAGCGCGACGTGCACGCCGTCGCCGCCGAGCGGATCGAGGAGTCGACCGGCCTCTACCTCTGAGGGAGGACCGCCTCGCTCCGCACCCCTCGCTCGCTCGGGGCGCGCCCCTGCGACGGGGCCTCGGGCAGCGTCCCGGCCAGCAGCTCGTCGCTCCGCAGCTGGTCGACCAGGTCCTCGGACAGCTCGTCCTCGCAGTCCAGGCCGCGGGCGATCAGGGCGCGGTAGGTCTCGATCTTGGCCTGGACGACCGCCAGGTCGTCCCGCAGCTCGGCCAGCCGCTCCTCGATCGCCGCGCACTGCCGCTCCAGCAGCGCCATCCGCTCCGGGTGGTGGGCCAGCTCGCCGCCGCCGAGCTCGATGAACCGCCGCACCTCGGCCACCGGCATCCCGGTGCGCCGCAGCGCCTGGACGAGCCGGATGAACCGCAGGGCGCCCGGCGGATAGCGCCGTCGTCCGTCGGCGGTGCGCTCCACGAGCGGGAGCAGCCCCTCGCGCTCGTACCAGCGCAGCGTGTCGATGCTCAGCCCGGTCTCCTCGGAGACCTGCCGGATGCCCAGCGCCGGAGCTGTTCCCACGTCCATGACGTCGAGGTTAGGAGCCAGCACCCTCACCTGTCCGCCGTCTGGACGGCGCCCCGCTGGACGACGCCGGCCATGGCGAGCACCGTCCGCCGCCGGGACAGCAGCCGGATCCCGGTGGCCGCCACCGAGTTGAGCCGGCCGACCGCCACGCTGGGCGGCGGGTTGCGCCGGTCGAGCGCCCGCAGAGCGGTGTCGACCACCTGGCCCGGGGCCTGCCGTCCCCGCCCACCGTCGGCCGCGTCGTCGCCCACGACGTCGAAGAACTCCGTGTCGGTGGCGCCGGGCGACAGCGCCAGCACGCGCAGCCCGCTGGCCAGCGACTCCTGCCACAGCGCCTCGGTGAAGCTGAGCACGAACGCCTTGCTCGCCGCGTAGACCGCCATCTCCGGGCTCGGGGCGTAGGCGGCCATGCTCGCCACGTTGACCAGCACGCCGCTGCCCGCCGCCCGGAGGCGGTCGATGAACGCGCGGCTCACGTCCACCAGCGCGGTCACGTCGACGGCGATCATCTCGGCCAGCCGGTCGGCGTCCTCCTGGACGAAGGGGCCGTACGTGCCGAAGCCTGCGCAGTTGACCACGCTGGTGACCGGCAGCCCGCGGCGGTCGACCTCCGCCGCGAGCGCCCGCCCGGCCGCCGGCCGGGCCAGGTCGAGCGGGACGGCGCTCACCGTCACTCCGTGGGTCGCGGTCAGCTCGGCGGCCAGGCTCTCCAGCCGGTCGGCGCGACGGGCGACCAGCACCAGGTGCGAGCCCCGGGCGGCCAGTTGGCGGGCGAACTCGGCGCCGATGCCCGCGCTGGCGCCGGTGACCAGCGTCGTCTGCCCGCGCCAGTCCACCCCGCTCACGAGGCCACCGCCAGCACGAAGCGGTACCGGACGTCGCCCCGGGCCAGCCGCGTGAACGCCGTGTTCACCTCGTCGAACGGCAGCACCTCGACGTCGGCGGTGAGCCCGTGCTCGCCGCAGAAGTCGAGCATCGCCTGGGTCTCGGCGGTACCGCCGGAGCCGGAGACGGAGAGGCTGCGGCCGAGCAGGCTCATCGGCGAGACCGTGTAGCTCTCCGGCAGGCCGAGGACGCACAGCGTGCCGTCGAGGCGGAGCGTGCCGAGGTAGGGGCCGAGGTCGTGGGCGCCGGCGGCGGTGTCCAGCACGAAGTCCAGCCGCCCGGCGACCGCGGCCATCGCCGCGGCGTCGGTGGACAGGACGACGTCGTGCGCGCCGAGCGCCCGGGCGTCGTCCGCCTTGGCCGCCGAGGTGGTGAACACGGTGACCCGGGCGCCGAGCGCGACGGCGAACTTGACCGCCAGGTGGCCCAGCCCGCCGAGGCCGACGACGCCGACCTGCGTGCCCGGCCCGACGCCGGCGCGGCTGAGCGGCGACCAGGTGGTGACCCCGGCGCACATCAGCGGCGCGACCGCGGCGGGGTCGAGCCCGGCGGGAAGCGCGTAGACGAAGGCGTCGCGGACGACGTACTCGGTGGAGTACGCGCCCTGGGTGGGCGTGCCGTCGCGCAGGTCCCGGCCGCCGTAGGTGGTGGCGGGGAACTGCCGGCAGTAGGGCTCCCGGTGGGCCAGGCAGTTGTCGCACTCCCCACAGGAGTCGACGATGTTGCCCACGGCGACCGCGTCGCCGACCCGGAAGCGGGTGACCTCCGCCCCGACCGCGGTCACCTCGCCGGTGAACTCATGGCCGGGCACCAGCGGCGGGTCACCGGCCGACAGCGCCTCGACCGCGTGCAGGTCGCTGTGGCAGACGCCGACGTGGGTGACCCGGACGGCGACGTCGTCGGGCCGCAGGTCGCGGCGGGTGAACTCGATCGGCCGCAGCGGCTCGTGCGGGCCGGAGGCGGCGAACCCGGTGACTGCTCTCATGCCGGGGACGCTAGGAGCTGGAGTGCACTCCAGCGCAAGCCTCGCTCGCCGAATCGATGTGACGGAACGGTCCTCCACCGGGGTGTGCATCTGGTATGGGGAGGAGCACACTGTGTGATCATGGGCAGTGCTGCGGGACGGTCAGACCGCCGTCCCGGCGCGCACCCGGGCCACCCACTCCTCCGCTGCGGCGAAGGCCTGGTCGCCCACCCGTTCCTCCACCGGCTTGCCCGGCTGCTCGTCGGCCCGGGCGTAGGAGCCGAGGAAGCGCACCTCCGCACAGCGCCGGTGCAGCGCGGCCAGCGCGTCGCTCACCCGGCGGTCGGACACGTGCCCCTCGACGTCGATGGAGAACGAGTACACGCCGAGCCGCTCGCGGGTGGGCCGGGACTCGATGCGCGCGAGGCTGATGCCCCGCACCGCGAACTCGGCCAGCAGGTCCAGCAGCGCGCCGGTGCGGTCGTGCACCACGGCGGTGATCGTCGTCTTGTCCGCCCCGGTCGGGGCCGGCAGACCGCCGGGCGGCTCCACCAGCACGAAGCGGGTCACCGCGCCCGGGTGGTCGGCCAGGTCGGTGACGAGGGCGTCGAGGCCGTAGCGGTCGGCGGCGATCGCCGCGCAGACCGCGGCGTCGAACTCCCCCTCGGCGACCCGGCGGGCGGCGTCGGCCGTGGAGGCGGCCGGGACGACGTCGGCCCCCGGCAGGAACTCGGCGATCCGGCCGCGGCACTGGGCCAGCGCGTGCGGGTGGCTGGCCACGGTGCGCACGTCGGCGGCGTCGCTCCCCGGCCGGACGGCGAGCACGAAGGCCACCTCGAGGAAGACCTCGCGGGTGATGACCAGCGGGTCGCCGGTGACCAGCCCGTCCATCGTGGCCGGCACGGAGCCCTCGACGGAGTTCTCCAGCGGCACCAGGGCGGCGGCGCACTCCCCGGTCCGCACGGCCGTCAGCGCGGCCGCCACGCTGGCCTCCGGTCGGGTGCCGACCACTCCCAGCGCCCCGGTGACCGTGCCGAGCGCGGCCTCGGCGAAGGTACCCTCGGGTCCCAGATAGGCGAACTCCGTCGGGGCTGTGCTGCGTGGTGCAGTCGGCATCCGGCGAGGGTAGTGCGGCCGTACCGGACACCGACTCCCGTCGGGTCCCCGGTACGGGGGGAGCTGCTTCGTCACCGGCCGGACACGCGCATCTCGCGTGCCCCGACAGCTGAGTGGAGGGACGCGTGAACCCAGGGCTCCCCGCCGACGAGCGGCTGCAGACCGCCCGCTGGCGGCTGCTGACCGCCAGCGCCGCCGAGGACGCCCGGGTGTTCGCCGACGAGTTCGCCCGGGCCGCGGACGACCTGGCCACCACCGGCGACCCCTGCTGGGACGCGTGGTCGGCCGCCTTCACCGCCCGCGCAGCGCTCTTCGACGCCGACCTGGACGGCGCGGCGGACGCCGTCGGCGCGGCCCGGGCCGCGCTCGCGGAGTGCCTCCCGTCCGCCGAGCACGCCTTGACGCTGGCCTACCTGGCACACCTGGAGGTGGCCGCCGACCGGTTCGACGCGGCGATGCACCTGGCCGTGGACGCCAGCCTGCTCGCCGACCAGCTGGCCGGGGAAGAGCCCAGCCGGCCCCTGCACCAGGCCCACCACTGGCTGTCCCTGGCGCTGACCCGACTGGACCTCGAGGAGCTCGCCGTGGCCCAGTCGCTGCGGGGCGCCCGGGTCGCCGCGGCCCTCCCCGACCTCGGTGACCAGTGGCAGCTGCTCCGGCTGTGCGCCCAGCAGCACGCCGAGCTGGCCCAGACGGTCCACCGGCGCGGCCAGCTCGACCGCTCCCAGCAGCTGGCCCAGGCCGCGCTGGAGTGCGCGACCACCGCTCGCGCGCTGCCCTGGGACCCGAGCGACACCGACGCCGACCTGCTCGACGTCGTCCAGGCCTGGGCCCTGACCCTGGCCGGCCGGCTCGACGACGCGCTCCCACCGCTGCGCCGGGTGCGCCGGCACCTGTCGGCCGGGGAGGGCGGGCTGTGGCTGGCCGGGTACACCGACCTCGTGCTGGGCAGGCTGCTGACCCGGCTGTGCGCCCTGGAGCCCGGCGCGCACGGCGAGGAGGCCATCGACCTGCTGGTCACCGCCTCCGGGGCCTTCGCCGCGGTGAACGACCGCCGGCGGTACCGCCAGTGCCTGCTGGAACTGGGGCAGGCCACCGCGGCGATGGGCTCCACCGCCGAGGCGCTGCACTGGCTGGAGGCCTACCGGGCAGAGACCGGCCGGGCGCACCGGCGCGGGCGCGAGCTCTGGGCGGAGATGTTCGTGCGCCGCAGCCGGTTGCGCGAGGCCGAGCGGCAGAACGCCGTACTGCGCCGGCACGCCCTCGAGGACGCCCTGACCGGCCTGGGCAACCGGCGCAGCGCCGAGCGGCGGCTGACCGCCCTGCGGCTGGACGGCGAGCCGGTGTCGCTGGCCGTCGTGGACGTCGACGGCTTCAAGTCCGTCAACGACCAGAACTCGCACCTGCACGGCGACGCGGTGCTGCGCCGGGTCGCCGAGCTGCTCCGCCAGCACAGCCGCACCGGCGACGAGGTCTTCCGCTGGGCCGGCGACGAGTTCGTGGTCGTGCTGCCGAACACCACCGAGGCGCAGGCCGTGGTCGCGACGGAACGGCTGCGCAGCGCCGTCGCCTGCGCCGAGTGGGCCCACCTGCAGATGCCCGCCCCGGTGACCGTCAGCATCGGCGTCGCCACCACGGGGCCGGCCGGCGCGCCGGGGCCGAGGTCCTGGCGGGAGCTGTTCGACCGGGCCGACCTGAACCTGTTCGGCGCCAAGCGCGGCGGCCGCAACCGGGTGCGGGCCTCCGGCGGGGGGCAGCACGCGCCCGCGCCCGCCGCACGGCCCGGCGGGCTGCCAGCCGACGCCTCGGTCGACGACCTGGTGGCCGAGGTCCTCGGCACGACCCCCCGGCGACCGGGCTGGGCCTTCGACGACGGCACCGAGGTCGCCTCGTGAGGCTGCGCCGCATCCGTGGTCCAGAGGGGCCGATGGGGCAGGAGGGGCCGGCCGACGCGCCGGTGCGTGACACGCCGCCGACGCCGGGGCACAGTGCCCTGGTGCCACCCGGTCTCCTGCACCAGCAGGTGAGCTCAGCTCTGGCGAACTGGCAGCTCGACACGGCCGAGACGCTGCTGGGCGAGATCGACGGCGAGCTGCCCCCCGCCCCGGCCGACGACCGCCCGGCGCCGCCGCTCGCCTCGCTGGCCCGCGCCTGGGCCGACACGCTCCGGGCCGAGCTCCTGGTCCGACGCCTGCGCCGGGCCGGCTACTCCCTGCTGGGCGACCCCCTGGTCGAGGGCGGCCCCGAGCAGGAGGGCCCGCTGGACCTGCACGGCCCGGTCGGCGCCCCGGGCGAGGCCGTGGACCGCGACAGCCGGTCGGAGTCGGCCATGCACGCGGCCCTGGCCATCTCCCTGGTTCGCTCGGCACGCGCGGCCTTCGACGCCCAGGACGACGACCTGCAGCGCGCCGCCGGCCTGGCCCGGCACGCCCGGATCGAGCTGCTGTCCCGCCGGGTCGACGCGGCGATGGACGAGGCGGTCGAGGCAGCCAGCCTGCTGGACCCGGCCCTGCCGCCGAGCCCGCTGCTGGTGCACACGCTGAGCTCCCTGGCCGCCGTGCTGGCCGACCTGGAGCTGATGCCGCTGGCCCTGGACTACCAGCGCCGGGCCGCCGACGTCACCGCCGAGGCGATCGGCGCGGCCGGCACCGACTCCGAGGCGGGCTCCGTCGACGCGCTCGCCGGGGAGGCCGCGACCCGGCTGGCCGCGCTGTGCGCCGAGGTCGGCGAGGGCCTGCTCGACGACGGCGGCGCCGACGCCGCGGCACCGCACTTCGCCGAGGCCCGCGACCTCGCCGTCCGGGCGCTGGGCCAGCTGCCCCCCGGCCTCCCCGGGATGCTGGACGCGCAGGTGGTGCACGGCTGGGCGTTGGTCGGCCTGGGCGAGCACGCCGCCGCCCGGTCCCTGCTGACCCGCGTCGTCAGTGCGGCGGCGAGCGTGGAGGACCGCGCCCTCCTGGCCTCCGCCGAGCTGGGCCTGGGCCGCGCGCTGCGCCGCTCGGGCGACCCCCGGGCCGCCGACGACCACCTGGCCACCGCACTGGCCAACGCGACCGAGCACGGGCTGCCGCGGTTGCGCCGGGCCGCGCTGCGCGAGCTGTGCACGCTGCACGCCGAGCTGGACGACGCCGCCCGGGCCCTGCCCTACCTGCAGGCCTACCTCGCCGACGAGCTGGACCGGGTCGACGAGCGGCGCACCCGCTGGGTCGAGCTGTTCGGCCGGCGCAAGAGCCTGCTGGAGACCGAGCGGGCCGCCGGTCAGCTGCGCCGCCAGGCCTACGAGGACCCGCTCACCCACCTGCCCAACCGCCGGTACGCGGAGGCCCGGCTCGACGGGCTGCTGTCGACCGGGGCGGTGCCCGCACTGGCCGTGGTCGACATCGACCGGTTCAAGGCGATCAACGACGCCGCCGGGCACCCGACCGGCGACGCCGTGCTGCGCGCGGTCGGCCAGCTGCTGGTCGACGGCTGCCGGGACACCGACGAGGTGTGCCGCTGGGCCGGCGACGAGTTCGTCATCCTGCTGCCGGACACGACGTCCGAGCAGGCCGAGCGGGCCATGGAGCGCATCCGCCGGTCGATCGCCGCGCACGACTGGTCGGCCCTCGGGGTGGAGGTGCCGGTGCGGATCAGCGTCGGCATCGCGCAGGCGGCCCGCGGCGACGACCGGCGCACGCTGTTCGCCGCGGCCGACGGAGTGCTCTACGACGCCAAGCGGGCCGGGCGGGACCGGGTCGTCCGGCTGTCCGGGGTCACCCAGACCCGGGCTGCCGACGCGGCCCCGACGACCATCGACGGTCAGGTCGCCGAGGCACCGCCGGCGATAGACCCGTCCCCGGCAGCGGACGACGCGGGCCCGGTCGAGGCCACCGAGCACGTCCCGGCGTCGCCTCCCGTCCGCGACGTCACCGCCTCCCCGCTGCCCGAGGAGCAGGACGAGCAGCCGGAGGACGCCACCGGCGGCTTCGCCCCCCTGCTGGTCGAGCCGGCCGCGGAGGAGCTCGCCGTCCACGAGCCCGCCGTCGAGGGGGCCGACGTCGAGCCGTCGGCCGCCGAGCCGCCGGCCCGGACGGGCAGCCCGCTGGACGAGCTCGTCGGGGGTCCGTCGGCCGGGCGACGGCTGGAGTCCGCCGAGCCCACGGCACCGGTGGTCGGCCCGTCGCCGTCCTCCGCTCCGATGATCGACGTGCCGGCCCTGACGACGGGCCCGGACGTCATCTGGGGCACCGGACGGAGCACCGAACAGGTGCTCGCCCTGGTGCGCGAGGCCCGCCGCGAGCACCCCCAGCACCCGGCGGTGGTGGTGCGGGCCAGCGCCGACACCCTGGTCGCGCTGGCCACCGAGCACGACGCGTACACGACGATGGACGCCGCGGCGATGTCCGCCGCCGTCGGCCCGGTGCCCGAGCCGGTCGGCCGGGTGGGCGTGCTCTGCGCCAGCAGCGGCGACACCCCGATCGCCGCCGAGGCGGCCTTCGTGGCCCGGGTCACCGGCACCGAGGTGGTCCGGGTCGACGACGTCGGCGGCAACCGGATCCGCCCGCTGCTCACCGACCGGTCGCTGCTCACCGACGTCGACTGCCTCGTCGTCGTCGCCGGTCTGGACGCCGCGCTGGCCAGCGTGGTCAGCGGGCTGACCGAGGTGCCGGTGGTCGCCGTCCCGACGTCGGCCGGCCAGGGCGCCAGCTCCTTCGGCGGGTTCAGCGCGCTGCTCACCATGCTCAACTCCGCCGCGCCCGGCGTCGTGGTCAGCAACATCGACAACGGCTGGTCCGCCGGCGTCTTCGCCGCCCGCATCGCCCGCCGGACCGCGTCCCTGCCGACTTGACCATCGGCGGACGGCGGTCCGGCCCGGCGTGTCGGGCGGCCGCCTGCCGATGATCGTCCCGGTCAGGTCATGATCGGCCCGTGACCATCGGGTGGTTGGACCTCTCGGCGGGGGCGTCCGGGGACATGCTGCTCGGCGCGCTGGTCGACGCCGGGGTGCCGCTGACCGTGCTGGCCGGTGCGGTCGCCGCGCTGCCGGTCGAGCCGGTCACCCTGACCGCCGAGCCGACCACCCGGCACGGGCTGGGCGCCACCCGGGTGCACGTCCACGCCCCGGCCAGCGACGTCCACCGCACCTGGGTCGACGTCCGGACGATCCTGGCCGACGCCGCGCTCGCCCCGGCCGTGCGGGACGGCGCCCTGGCCGTCTTCGAGCGGCTCGCGGTGGCCGAGGGCCGGGTGCACCGGGTGCCCGCCGACGAGGTGCACTTCCATGAGGTCGGGGCCCTGGACGCGCTGGCCGACGTCGTCGGGGTGGTCGCCGGGTTCGCCCACCTGGCGCTGGAGCGGCTCACCGCCTCCCCCGTCGCGCTGGGCAGCGGCTCGGCCCGCGGGGCGCACGGCGTCGTCCCG
Source organism: Modestobacter sp. VKM Ac-2979 (assembly GCF_026967995.1). NCBI lineage: Bacteria > Bacillati > Actinomycetota > Actinomycetes > Geodermatophilales > Geodermatophilaceae > Modestobacter > Modestobacter sp. VKM Ac-2979. Next base: position 97,409 of record NZ_JAPVBO010000006.1, on the reverse strand, counting down.
GTGCCCGGCCCCGCCGTCCTGGAGCTGCTGCGCGGTGTGCCCGTGGTCGCCGGCCCGGTGCCGGCGGAGACGTGCACCCCGACCGGTGCCGCGCTGCTCGCCGCGCACGTGCGGGAGTGGACGACGCTGCCGCCGATGCGGGTGGATCGGGTCGGGTCGGGCGCCGGCGGCCGCGACCCCGAGCAGCTGCCCAACCTCGTCCGCCTGGTGCTCGGCGAGCCGGTGGACGAGCCGGCCACCGGACTGCTGCTGGAGACCAACGTCGACGACCTGGACCCCCGGCTGTGGCCCGGTGTGCTCAGCGACCTGCTGGCCGCCGGGGCGTCGGACGCCTGGCTCACCCCGATCCTGATGAAGAAGGGCCGCCCGGCGCACACGCTGTCGGTGCTCTGCCGGCCGGCGGTGCACGCGGCGGTGCAGGACGTCGTCGTGGCCGCGACCTCCACCATCGGGTTGCGCGTGCAGCCGGTGCAGAAGGTCGCGCTGCAGCGGGTCGAGGGCAGCGTGGCCGTGTTCGGCAGCCCGGTGGGCGTCAAGGTCGCGGACATCGACGGCCGGGTGGTGAACGTCAGCGTCGAGTTCGAGGACGTGGCGGCGCTGGCCCGCTCGCTCGGGCTGCCGGCCAAGGAGGTGCTGCGGGCGGCGACCGCGGCGGCGCACCAGGCGTACCCGGGGGCGTCGGCTACGCTCCTGGACCCAGAAGGGGAGTAGCCCCCCGACTGCTGGTCGACATGCTGGCGCGTTCGCGCGCCCGGTCAGCAGGCCCGCGTCGTCGCGGGTGGGCGAGACCTTCCGCCCGCAGTCCACCCATCGGTGCGCTGCCGGACGGAGGCGCCCCGCATGCCCCGGCCGGTCGGCGCGAGCAGAGAGAGAACTCGTGGTCCTGTCCGTCGTCCTGGCCGCCTTCGTGCTGATCCTCCCCGTCGAACTGCCCGACAAGACGCTGTTCGCCACCCTGGTGCTGGCCACCCGGTTCCCGCCGCTGCCGGTGTTCGTCGGCGTGGGCCTGGCCTTCGGCCTGCAGGTGGCGATCGCGGTGACCGCCGGCAGCCTGCTCTCGCTGCTGCCCGAGGCGGTGGTCAGCGCCGTGGTCGCGGTGCTGTTCCTGACCGGCGCCGTGCTGCTGTGGCGGGAGTCCCGCAAGGGCGGCGACGAGGACGAGGCGACCGTCCAGGCCCGGGAGCAGACGTCGTTCGTGCGGGCGGCAGCGATCTCCTTCGGCGTGCTGTTCGCCGCCGAGTGGGGTGACCTCTCCCAGCTGGCCACCGCCGGGCTGGCCGCCCGCTACGAGGAGCCGCTCTCGGTGTTCGTCGGGGCCTGGGCAGCGCTGCTGGTGATCTCCGGGCTGGCCGCGTTCCTGGGCCGCAAGCTCGCCGACCGCCTCCCGGTGACGCTGCTGCACCGGGTCGCGGCCGGGCTCTTCCTGGTCTTCGCCGGCATCGCGGTGGTGGAGACCGTCCGCACCCTGACCGGCTGAGCGCCCCGGTCAGCCGCCGCCGCCACCCCCACCGCCGCCGAGCATCCAGCTGCTCTTGTTGACGGCACCGCGGGCGTCCGGGCCGGCGGGGTCACCGGGACGCGCCGGGTCGTTGCCGTGCAGGCCGGCCGCGTCCCCGCGGCCAGAGGTGCGCCCCGCGCGGACCCCGAGTCCGACGAGCACGAGCAGCGCGAGCCCGATGACCACCAGCAGCAGCACCTCTCCTCCCATGGCGCCAGCGTAGGGCGGCCGGGCCGAGCTGGCCGCCTGCCGGCGACCGCACCCGGAGGGGGCAGGCCGGCGACCGGGGCGCTCAAGCGCCGGCGCGGTCCTGCCGACTCCCCCTGCACGGCCGGCATGCGGCCGGACGGGAGCAGGGAGAGGTCATGCAGACGATCAAGCTCGAGGAGTCGCAGGACGTGCTGGTGCAGACGGCGGCGGTCGTCGCCGCGCAGCGCCAGTTCGCGCAGCGGCTGCGGCAGCGGACCGTGGCCGACCCGCTCACCGGGCTGCCGGTGCGCAGCCTGCTCATCGACCGGCTGGAGCTCGCCCTGGCCGCCGCGGGCCCGGCCACCGGCCGGCTCGCCGTCCTCTCCTGCAACCTCGACGGCATCACCGTCCTGGAGGACACCCGCGGCTCCGCCGTCGCCGACGCCGCCCGCGCCGAGGCGGCCGGCCGGCTGGTCGGCGCCGTGCGACAGGGGGACGTCGTCGCCCGGATCAGCGCCCAGACCTTCGTGCTGCTCTGCCCCGGCATCCAGGTCGCCGAGGACGCGCAGGGCATCGCCCTGCGGATCGCGGCCGCCTTCGACGAGCCGCTGCGACCGCTGCCGGGCGTGGAGCACCGGGTGCGGCTCAGCGTCGGCGTCGCGCTCTCCGGCCGGGCCTCGACGCCGGAGTCGCTGGTGGCGTCGGCCAACGAGGCGATGACCTCCATCCGGCACGACCGCCAGGGCAGCGGCCGGCACGGCTGACCCGCCGGCCCCTCAGCGCAGCGTCGGGATCCACTCCGCCAGCGCGCGGCCGATCTCGTCGGGCGAGTCCTCGGGCACGAAGTGCCCACCCGGCACCGTGACCTCGGTCAGCGCCGGCCACCGCCGGACCCTGTCGCGCTGCCGGCCGACCAGGATCGACCCCGGCTCGACGTTGACGAACAGCTTGGGCACCTCGCTGTGCGCCAGCCACTGGCCGTACCGGTCGACGACGTCGTGCACGCCCGGCGGCACGTGCTCGATCGGGAGCTGCCGTGGCCACTCCAGGGTGGGCCAGCGGTCGGCGCGCTCACCGAACGGCGCCCGGTACCGGTCGTGCGCCTCGGCCGAGAGCCCGCGCCGCACCTCGGCGGGGAGGATCTTCTCGACGAACACGTTCTGGTCGAGCACCTTGCGCTCGCCGTCGGCCCCGCGCATCGCCTGGAAGACCGGTTTGGCCGCGCGCGGCCAGTCCGCCCAGATCATCGGGGTGACGATCGCCTCCATGAAGGCGATGCCGCGCACCGCCTCGGGGTGGGTGGCCGCCCAGTCGAAGCCCAGCCCCGAGCCCCAGTCGTGCAGCACCAGGGTGATCCGCTCCGTGACGCCGACCGTGCTCAGGAACTCGGCGAGGAACTGCGCGTGCCGGTCGAAGGAGTAGCTGCCCGGACCGGGGTCGGCCAGCTTGCTCGACTCGCCCATGCCCACGAGGTCGGGGGCGAGGCAGCGGCCGAGGTGCCGCACGTGCGGGATGACGTTGCGCCACAGGTAGGACGACGTCGGGTTGCCGTGCAGGAAGACGATCGGGTCGCCCTCCCCCACGTCGACGAAGGCCATCTCCTGGTCACCGACCTGCACCCGCGAGCGCGGGAACGGGTCGTCGGCGGGCACGGGCGTGCGGACGTCGTCGGCCATGCCCCCGGTGCTCCCCGGTCGGCCGCCGTCCCAACCACCCCCGACAGAAATGGCCATTTCTGTCGGGGGCTTGACCCTGACCCTGCGTCAGGCTGTTGCGTGGTCTCCGTCAACGAGAGAGAGGAGGGGCGATGAGCTGGACGGTGGGTGAGCTGGCCCGGCTGGCCGGCGTCACGGTGCGCACGCTGCACCACTACGACCGGATCGGGCTGGTGCGGCCCAGCGAGCGCACGTCGGCGGGCTACCGCAGCTACGACGCGCACGACCTGGACCGGCTGCAGCAGGTGCTGCTCTACCGCGAGCTCGGGTTCCCCCTCGACGAGGTCGCGACCCTGCTGGACGACCCCGAGGCCGACCCCGCGGCGCACCTGCGCCGGCAGCACCGGCTGCTGCGGGAACGACTCGAGCGCACCCAGGCGATGGTCGCGGCCGTGGAGAAGGAGATGGAGGCACGGCAGATGGGGATCTCCCTGACCCCGGAGGAACGGTTCGAGGTGTTCGGCGACTGGCTCCCGGAGGAGTACGCCGCCGAGGCCGAGGAGAGGTGGGGCGACTCGGAGGCCTGGGCGCAGTCGCAGCGACGCACCGCGGCGATGACCAAGGAGGACTGGCTGCGGGTCAAGGCCGAGGGCGACGACGTCGAGCGCCGCTTCGCCGCCGCGATGGCCGGCGGGGTGCCCGCCGACTCGACCGCGGCGCAGAACCTGGCCGAGGAGCACCGGCAGCAGATCAGCCGCAACTTCTACGACTGCTCGCCGGAGGTGCACGCCGGGCTGGGCCGGATGTACGTCGAGGACGAGCGGTTCACCGCGTACTACGAGCGGATCGCCCCCGGCCTGGCGCAGTACGTGAGCACCGCCGTCCAGGCCAACGCCGCCCGCCAGAGCTGACCTCCCCGAGGCCCCTCGGGCGAGCGACGACACGTTGCCCCCTGTGCCGTCGTCGGGGCGGCGGGCCGCATCCTGGTGATGAGGAAGAGGCCCGCGGCGCCGGCCTGGCGCATTCGGGCTGGTCGTCACCGCCAGCGTCACCAGCGCCGACCGGCTTCCCGACGCCCGCGCCGCGATCGACAACCTCTCCGCCGCCGCCCGGGTGCTGCTGCGCCCGGTGTACGGGTCGCAGGCCTCCGCGTTCGCCGCCGCACTGCCCATCGGCCTGGTGCTGCCCCGTCACCTGCGGGTGCCGGCCGAGATCCGGGAGTCCCTGTGATCGGCCGCAGCAAGACGACGTCGACCAGCACATCGACCACCGCTCCGAGTTCGCGGCTGGGCCCTCGACCAGGGCCACGCGGCTGGGTTGGCCGCGGCCGCGGACCGGCCGGCTACCTGCAGGCACCTGATGAGTGGCGCGGCACCACCGTGCAGGTGTGCGGGCTGTGGCCCTTCGCCGCCGGCACCGGCTCCCCGATGGTCGGGGTCCCGGTCGGGCGCAACATGCTGTCGGGGTCGACGCTGTGCTGTGACCCGGTGTGGTGGTTCCAGCGCGGGAACCTGATCTCCCAGCCCTCGATGTTCGTCCTCGGCCGGCCCGGGCTGGGCAAGTCGACCATCGTCCGCCGGATGGCCCTGGGGCTGGCCGGCTACGCGTGCAGCCGATGGTGCTCGGGGACCTGCGCCCGGACTACGTCGACCTCATCGAAGCCCTCGGCGGGCAGGTCCTGCGTCTGGGCCTGGGCCGGGGTCGCTCAACGTCCTGGACTCCGTCGAAGCCAAGGCCGCCGCTGATCGGCTCACCGGCGATGCCCGCGGGGAGCTGCTGTCCGACGCGCACAACCGGCGCACCGCGATGGTGTCCTCCCTGATCACCATCCTGCGCAAGGCCCCGCCCAGTGACCGGGAGGAGTCGATCCTCGATCGGGCGCTGCACGTCCTCGACGAGCGCCACAGCGCCCGAGGACTGGGCACCCCAGTGCTTTCCGACCTGCTGCAGGTGATCCGCGAGGCCCCCGCCGACGTCCGTCGCAGCGAGGTGGGCTTTTACCTGAGTCTAGGAGTCAAACGAAACGAGGTTGGGTTGATCCGCGGGCTTGAGGGACTATTCTTGGTTGGCCTGGCGGCGAGCCTTGTCGTGTCCATCTTTGTAGCGGTCTCGCTACTGAGGGATAGCTACCCGTTATTCGCTTGGAGTATTGCGATTCCACAAGCCATTACAGTATTGACTGGTGCGGGAGCTGTAAATTGCGTCGCATCGCTGCTTTCTGCCCGTTTAGGGAATGCGGCATCGATGGTAAAAAACAGGTAAACTTGGCCCCCTAGGAGCGACCAACGCCGGCGGGCCACCTCGCCCCGAGCGTCGGCTCCGCCGGGCACGCAGCACCGTCGCCCAGGCCCGAGGATCCTCAACGCAGTACTCCGAGGAGGCGCAACTGCGGCGCACGGTCGAAGAGCTGGGCGCCCGGGTTCCACGCTTCGCCGCACTGCGGGACGAGCGCCCCGTCGATTACCGGGACAGCGACTTCAAGAGCTACGACGTGTCCAGCGTCGGGCGCCTCACGCTGGACTGCGAGAGTCTCGCCGTTCCCCACGACGACCAGGCCCTCACCGTCTACTCCGCCGCGCCAGACACCCCCGACGCAGACAAGTTCGACCTGCTCCGGGTGATCGCGCGGCCATGACGGTGGCCCGACGCAACCAGCTTCAGGACAGCTGCGCCAGCTGAACCACCTTCACCGGCAAGCCAGCTCTGACCGAAACCGCCCGTTAACGGACTGACTGATACCCGACCGTTTTCGAGCCGGGAAGCGCCTATGCCACTGGGCGCGCTTCGCGATCAGTCCACCCGGTGTGTCCCGAGAGCCACTGCCTGAGGGCGCTCATACGGAGCGATCTAACCCCGAGACCGTCGGCTTCAGCCAGATGAAGGAGCGAATACACCGAAGCGGCGAGATCAATCGACGGCTCGGAGAGAGGACACAGCTTTGCTGCCAAGGTGGTGCCCCGGTCAGGTGGAGAACCAGCTCCCGACAGGCGACGTCGACCTCGCCGGCGGTGCCCAGGGCCACGCCTCGATGACCTGGCTGGTCGCTTCGGAGAACGTCGTGGCATCGATGGTCGTCCGTGTCTCCGAAATCCCAAGGAAGCCACAGCGGATGATGAACGCCATTGGTCCCGATGGCGGAACGGGATGAAGCCACAGCTCGTTGTCCATGGACCGGTAACCCCCCTGCCCACCGCAGAAGCGCAGGAGCGGACCGCTTGCCACGGGACGGGAACCTAGCTCTGCCCGCCGGCCGTCCTGGAACTCCACGCCGAGATGAAGGCCCTCAGGTCCCTCGTCCCAGTGCGGATTGTCCGTGAAGGGACTTCCTTCCGACAACCGGACGGCCAGGAGAAAGGAGATCCCTGAGCTGTACACCTCAAAACTGATGGCCGAAATCAGCACTCGATCCGACCTGAAGAGCGTCGTATTCCAGGCACCAGCCACGGGTTGCTCATTGTCCGGTGCGCGATCGATCGGCCGCACATTCTCCAGGTCATCACTGGAGTCGCTAGTCATCAGTACATCCTGTCGTCCAGCCGGGTCGTTGGGCTACCCGCTGGACGCTTGTTTCTCCGCCGAGGAGAGCAAGTGAGCAGCAACGGCTGACGTCTTGGTCGACGCGGCCCGCCGGAAGGCCCCGGTTGCCCGTTAGCGGACTCTCTGACACCGGAGCGGTCTGGGGCTGCGGAGCGCTCGGTGGCCCGACAGCCGCGAGATGGTGAACACGATGCTCGAAGCCCGATGGGACGCTGCCACGCCCGTGCGCGCGGGCGAGTCACTCGACACGCCGGAGGACACCCCCGCCTGACCCTCTCGATGCGGTGACGCGCCCCGGGAGCCGACCATTGGTCGGTCTCCCGGACGCGGTCCCCATTGACGTTGGACGGGGGGCTAGCGCTGAAATCAGCACCTCGCCATCCATCGCTCCCCGCCCCCCCGATGTCGTGGGTCGGGACGACGTCGACGGCCTGCCCGGCCAGACCCACTGCGATCTCACTGGGCAACCGGCGTCGACCAGCGCAACAGCCAGCGACCCCGTCATCCGCAGCTGCATCGCCACCACCCGGAGCGCAAGGGGCAGGAAGCCAGCGGGGGCCCACGACCCTTAGATAGAGGACGTTATGTTGTATCCGCCGTCGTCCCGCTGACGGCCTGCCCGAAGGTGGCCGCGCGGCCGCCGAGCTCGGGCACGATGGATAGCGGGTGCAAGTGAGCGGCCCTCACCGGCAGTGCGTGCGGTGTCCGCGGACAGCCGAGCCGTACCGGGTCCGACTTCGAGCCATGCCCGACCTGGGGCAAGGTCGCGACTTTGGCCCCTGGGGTGCGGGACGGCCCCTCGGGCGAGCGACGTCACGTCCCCCCAGCGCTGCCAGATGGGCGGTGGGCCGCATCCTGGTCGTGTGGGTTGGGTGATCGGGCGACTACAGCAGCCCTGGGTGCAGCGGATGGTCCGGGCGGCGCTGGCGGCCGGGCTGTCCTGGCAGGTGGCGTTGCTGCTGCCGCCGATGCTGTCGGACTACGCCTACTACGCGCCGCTGGGTGCGGTCATCGCGGTCAGCCCGACGATCGCCGACTCCGCCTCGGCGGCATGGCGCAGCAGCGCCGCCATCCTGGTCGGGTTCGCGCTGGCCGTCGTCGTCTACGAGGTCACCCGGGCGGTGCCGAACGCGCTGACCATCGCGCTGATCGTCGCCCTGGCGATCGTGGTCGAGCAGTGGCGGTCGCTGTTCCGCGAGCAGGCCAGCTGGGTCAGCTTCGCCGCCGTCCTCATGCTGACGGTCGGGACGTCGGACCCGGCCGAGTACGCCGTCCGCTACGCCGGGCTCACCCTGCTGGGCGCCGCGATCGGCGTGCTGGTGACGACGGCGCTGTTCCCACCCCTGCAGCTGACCACCGCCGTCGAACGGATCGCCCGCACCCGGGAGACCCTGGCCGCCCACCTGGAGTCGATGGCCGCCGCGCTGCGCAGTGGGCAGCTCCCGGCGCCGCACGAGTGGGAGGACCGGGGCGAGGCGCTGGACGTCGCCCTGGAGCAGATGCGCCGAGCGGAGACGCAGGTCGAGCGGGCCCGGCGGGCCAACCCGCGCGCCCACCGCTGGCAGGGCACGGCCGGCAGCATCCGGGACCAGTCGCGCGCCCTCGATCGCGTGGCCGTGCTGGTCGACGACCTCACCACCCTGGTCGTGGAGTTCCAGCCGCACCGGCGTGGGCTGGACCGGGTGGACGACGGCACCGGCTGGGTCCTCGCCGATGCGCTGGACGGCCTGGCCGGCGTGGTGCGGCTGCCCTTCCACGACGCCGAGGACCAGCCCGACGACCGGGACGCCGCGATCGCGACCGCGGTGGCCGCGTCGAACCGGCTGACCACACTGCTGCGCACCTCCGAGATCGCCGACGACGAGGGCTTCTTCGCCCTCGGGGCGGTCACCGTCGGGATGCACCGGTCGCTGCAGACGCTGGAGGCGCACGTCCGCTTCCCCGCCCCCGCCTGACGCCGGCCCGACCGGGGCGGTGCCGGTTGCACGTGGAACGTCCGCCGTCAGCGGAATGAGGACGACGCCGTCCCTGAGCACGGCTAAGGTCTCCTCCTCGTGAGCCGCATCGGTGAGGTCCTGGTCCCGGCGCGGCTCGGCACCGGGTTCCGCTGGCTGCTGGCCTCGTCCTGGACGACGAACCTCGGGGACGGGATCGCGCTGGCCGCCGGGCCGCTGCTGGTCGCCTCGCTCACCCGGGACGCGTTCCTGGTCGCCCTCGCCGCGACGGTGCAGTGGCTGCCGCCGCTGCTGTTCGGCCTGGTCGCCGGTGCGCTGACCGACCGGCTGGACCGGCGGTTGATCGTGCTGACCGTCGACCTCGCCCGCGCTGCCGTCCTGATCGTGCTCACCCTGGCGGTGGCCACCGACCGGGTGTCCATCGTCGCGGTGCTCGGTGCGCTGTTCCTGCTGGCCACCGCGGAGGTGTTCGCCGACAACAGCTCGCAGACGCTGGTGCCGGTGCTGGTCGCCCGCGATGACCTGGCGGTGGCCAACGGGCGGCTGCAGACCGGGTTCATCACGGTGAACCAGCTCGCCGGGCCGCCGCTGGGTGCGGCGCTGTTCACCGTCGGCGCGGCGTGGGCGCTGGGCGTCCAGGCGGTGCTCGTGGCCCTCGGGGCGGTGCTGATCACCCGGGTGGTCCTGCCCGCCCGGGCGCGCGTCGAGGGACGGCGGACCGCGATGCGGCACGACATCGCCGAGGGGCTGCGCTGGGTGCGGCACCACGCCGCCGTCCGCACGCTGGTGCTGACCATCACGATCTTCAACGTCACCTTCGGCGCCGCCTGGTCGGTGCTGGTGCTCTACGCCACCGAGCGGATCGGGCTGGGCGAGATCGGGTTCGGGCTGGTGACCACCGTCGGCGCCGTCGGGGGCATCGTCGGCGGCCTGACCTACGGCTGGATCACCCGCCGGGTGAGCCTGGGCGACCTGATGCGGATCGGTCTGGTCGTCGAGACGCTGACCCATCTGGCGCTGGCCCTCACCTCCAGCCCGTGGGTGGCGCTGCCGGTCTTCTTCGTCTTCGGGGCACACGCCTTCATCTGGGGGACGACGTCGGTCGCCGTCCGGCAGCGGGCGGTGCCGGCGGCGCTGCAGGGGCGGGTGGGCAGCGTCAACGTGGTGGGCGTCTACGGCGGTCTGGTGGTCGGCTCGGGCATCGGCGGGGTGCTCGCCCAGCACTACGGGGTGACCGCGCCGTTCTGGTTCGCCTTCGCCGGGTCGGCCGTCTTCGTGGTGCTCATCTGGCGCTCGCTGCGGCACATCGCCCACGCCGACGAACAACTGGCGCCGGCCCCCGCCTGACACGCGCCCGCCGGCGGCCCGGGTCGACCCGCACTGCCGACTGTTGAGCCGCCGCACGCCGCGGCTCAACAGTCGGTGAGGTGGCTCGACCCGGGCGTTCTAGACGCGGATGAGCAGCTCGCCGTGCAGCATGCCCAGCCAGCCGTCGTCGGCCTCGGCCCACTCCAGCCACGCGTCGGCGATCGCCTGCAGCTCCTCCTGGGTGGCCAGCCCGGACGTGCGGGCCTGCTCGGCGAACGCCGACGCGGTCGCCCGCCCGGCCCAGGAGCGCCCCCACCAGGAACGCTCGTCGGGGGTCGCGAAGCACCAGGCCGACGTCGTGGCCACCGTGTCCCGCAGCCCGGCGGCGTGCGCCCACGACCGCAGCCGCCGGCCGGCGTCCGGCTCGGCCCCGTTGGCCCGGGCCACCCGCTGGTAGAGGTCCAGCCAGCGGTCCAGCCCGGCCGACGCCGGGAACCAGGTGGTGGCGGCGTAGTCGACGTCGCGGACGGCGATCAGCCCGCCGGGCCGGCAGACCCGGGCCATCTCGCGCAGCGCGGCGACCGGGTCGGTCAGGTGCTGGAGCACCTGGTGGGCGTGCACGACGTCGAAGGAGTCGTCGGCGGCGGCCAGCGCGTAGCCGTCCCCCACCCCGAACTCCACCGCCACCCCGGCCTGCTCGGCCAGCGCACGGGCCTCCGCGAGTGGCGCGGGCGACACGTCGAGCCCGACCACCCGCCCCGGCGCCACCCGGGCGGCGAGGTCGACCGTGATCGTGCCCGGCCCACAGCCCACGTCGAGGAGCTCCAGCCCCGGGCGCAGGTGCGGCACCAGGTGGGCGGCGGAGTTCTCCGCGGTGCGCCAGCGGTGGGACTGCAGGACCGGTTCGGCGTGCCCGTGCGTGTAGGTGTCCACGGCGTCACCCTGCACCGTCAGCCCACTCAGTGGAACAGTCTTCTCGCACAATGAGACGGGTCAGCTCTCGGCGGCCAGCACCGCCGCGGCCAGTGGCGCGGCCCGTTCCCGGTCGGTGGGCACCAGGCCGATCCGGGTGCGCCGGTCCAGCAGGTCGTCGACCGTCCGCGCCCCCTCGGCCCGGACGGCGAACCGCAGCTCCCCCACCGTCTCCGGGCGGCCGTCGACCACCTGTTCCTCCCCCAGCCCGGCGACCACCGCGGCCTCGGTGCCGTACCGGCGCACCAGCCGGGCGGCGGCGTCCACCCGGGCCAGCGCCCGCCCGGGCGCGGCACCGACCAGTGGCAGCCGGGCCGTCGGCGACCGGGCAGCGCCGCGGCCGAGCCGGGTCACGACGGCGTCGACCGCCTGGGCGGCCGTCGACCGGTAGGTGGTCAGCTTCCCGCCGACCACGGTGAGCACCGGACCGTCCCAGGCCAGCAGGGGCCGGCGGGACAGGTCGGCCGGGGCGCCCCCCGGCCCGTCCCCGGCGGAGACCGGCTGCGCCAGCGGACGCAGCCCGGCGTAGGCACCCACCACGTCGGAACGGTCCAGCGGTCGGGCCAGCACCCGGTTCACGGTGTCCAGCAGCTGCGCCACCTCGGCGTCGCTGGGCACCGGGTCGTCCTCGGGCACCGGCCCGGCCACCGGCTCGTCGGTGATCCCCAGGTGCACCAGCCCGCCGGGCTGGGGCAGGGCGACGACGAACCGGGTCCGCGACCCCGGCAGCGGCACGGTCAGCGCGGCCGTCGGCGAGCCGAGCCGGGCCGCCGGGACGACGAGGTGCGATCCGCGGGAGAGCACCAGCCGGACGCCGGGCGCCAGCCGCTGCGCCCACGCCCCGGTGGCGTTGACCACCACCCCGGCCCGCACCGTCGTCGACCCGCCGTCGACGGTCAGCGCGACCGCCCCGCCGTCCACGCCGATGACCGTGACCCCGGTGAGCACACCGGCCCCGAAGGCGGCGGCGGTGCGGGCCAGCGAGACGACCAGCCGCGCGTCGTCGACCAGCTGCCCGTCCCAGAAGACGACGCCGCCGCGCCCCGGGCGGACACCGGGCACCAGCCGGGAGACGCCCTCCGGCCCGATCCGGCCGGTGCCGGGCAGGGAGCGGCGCCCGCCGGGCACGGAGAGCCGGACCGCATCGCCCAGCCGCCCGCCGAGCCCGGCCAGCGCGCTGACGTCCCGGCCGGCCACGTCGGGCACCAGGAACGGCAGCCGCCCGACCAGGTGGGGCGCGGTCACGCCCATCAGCACGGCCCGCTCCCGGGCGCTGTGTCGGGCCAGTCCGATCTCCCGCTGCGCCAGGTACCGCAACCCGCCGTGCACCAGCTTGGACGACCAGCGACTGGTGCCCGCTGCCAGGTCCACGCGCTCGCACAGCGCGACGCTCAGCCCACGGGCGGCGGCGTCCAACGCGACCCCGGCGCCGGTGACCCCACCGCCCACGACCAGGACGTCGACCCCCTCGGTGACGAGCCGGTCGAGGTCGCGGGCCCGGCGGCGCGCGTCGAGCACTGCGGGCCGGGCGACGTCCCTCAGGTCCGGCTCGGGCACCGGCAGACTGTAGCGGTGCCCGACCGCCCGGGACGGTCGATCCCGGGCGAGGCGCATCGCGCCGCGGGTGATCGCGTTTCGGCAGCTCCGCACGGGTACCGGTGCTCTGTGTCCAGCGGCCCCGATCCTCTCGCCGGCGAGGTGGTCCGGGCCGAGGACGGGGCCGGCCCGCTGCTCCGGTTCTCCGGACACATCGACCGGGAGGCCGTGCGCCGCTTCCGCGTGCTGGTGACCCCAGCGGACTGGCCGGACCGGGCCGACCTCTCCGCGGTCACCGCGATCGACGCCGCGGGCCTGCAGCTGCTGGTGCACCTCAGCCGCAAGCCGCTGCGCCGCGGGCACCACCTGAGGCTGCTGGCCGTGCCCGCCGCGCTGCACCCGGCGCTGGTGCGGGCCGGGCTGTCCCGGTTGCTCACCGGGGACGGTGCCGCGCCGTCCGGAGCCGCAGCGGACCCGGATCGCACCGCGCCCGGGTGACCCTCCCGGGGGCGACTGGCGCAGGGCGCATCGATCAGGTTAGCCTCGCCTCACTCGATGCGAGGTGGGTGGGATGGGTCTGCGACTGCCGGTCGGCGGTGTCACGGTGCTGCTGGGTCCTGCGGGCGCGCGGGCGGACACCATGGCCGCCCTGGACCCGGGCAGCGCCCGGTGCGCCGGAGGGCACGCCTCCCTCTCCGTGCTGCGGCTGACCGCGGCACCCGGCGACGACGTGCAGCAGCGGCTCGCCGCCGTCGCGCAGGCGGGCACCGGGACGGCGTCCGTCGTCCTGGTCGACCGCCTGACCAACGGCCTGCCCGCGCACGACCGACGCACGGTGCTCGCCGCGCTTCGGCCGGTCGCGACCGCGGGCCGCGCCGTCCTCGTCGACGACAGCGACCCGATCGCGGCACTGTCGGTGGCCGACACCGTGCTGCGCACCCCGGCGCTGGCCCTGGAGCAGGTGGCCGACGCCGACGAGCTGGAGCAGCTGGTCGGCTGAGCCGGCAGCCCCACCGGGCCGCCGACGGGGGTCAGCGGGCGGTGTAGGTGAGGCAGTCCGCCGCGTCGGCGGCCGAGCCGACCTGCACGGCGGACGCGCGGCACTCCAGCGCCTCGTTGTGCACACAGTCCGAGCGGTGGCAGGCGCCGACGACGCCGGTGCGCTCGAGCCCGGCGCGGAACGAGATCTCCACGAAGGTCCCGCAGTGGGCGTGGTCGCCGCTGACGGTGATGGCGCCGGCGTGGCAGGCATGGTCGGCGTTGTACGAACAGCTGTCGACCGAGCAGTCCTGCACCTGGGGCATGTCCAGCATCTGGGTCATGACCCGAGGCTGACAGCTCCGCGGGGCGCTCGCCAGCCAGGAGAGGCTGCCCTGGCCAGTGCATGGGACGGCGCGAACTCACCCCTTCCGGGCTGGCTGACCCGAGCAAGATCCAGCAGGCTCAGGGGATGCGTGCCGCGAACTCCACGACCCCCGGCGTGACCAGTGAGGTCGGTCGGCTCCGCACCGTCCTCCTGCACCGCCCCGGCGCCGAGCTGCGCCGGCTCACCCCGCGCAACAACGACGAGCTGCTCTTCGACGGCGTCCCCTGGGTGGCCCGCGCGCAGGAGGAGCACGACGCGTTCGCCGCCGCCCTCACCGACCGCGGGGTCGAGGTGCTGCACCTGGACCGGTTGCTGGCCGAGGTGATGGCGGTGCCGGCCGCCCGCGCGGAGGTGATCGCCGCCGCGGTCGACGACCCCCGGCTCGGCGCCACCCTGCAGCACGCCACCACCGCCCACCTCGACGGTCTCGCACCCGAGGACCTGGCCACCGCCCTGATCACCGGGGTGGCGCACGACGAGCTGCGCGGCGGCCGCGGGCTGGCCTACGAGCTGATGGGGCGCGGGGACTTCGTCGTCCCGCCGCTGCCCAACCTGATGTTCACCCGCGACTCCTCGGTGTGGGTCGGCGGGCAGGTCGCCGTCACCTCGCTCGCCATGCCGGCCCGGGACCGGGAGAGCGCGCTGACCGCGGCGCTGTACACCCACCACCCCCGGTTCGCCGGTGTCGAGCAGCTCTACGGCCCACACCTGGAGCACCTCGAGGGCGGCGACGTGCTGCTGCTGGCCCCGGGCGTCGTCGCCGTCGGCGTGGGCGAGCGGACCACGCCCGGGGGCGCGGAGCGACTGGCCCGGCGGGTGCTCGACCGGGGGCTGGCGCACACGGTGCTCGTCGTCCCGATCGCCCAGCAGCGGGCGACCATGCACCTGGACACCGTCGCCACCATGGTCGACGTCGACGCGATGGTCATGTACCCGGCGATCGCCGACCACCTGCAGGCCTGGACCGTGACGGCCGGGGACGCGTCCCCCGACACGGCCGAGCTGTCGGTGCGGGGCCCGCAGCCCTTCCTGATCGCCGCGGCGCAGGCCATGGGGATCGACCGGCTGCGGGTGATCGACACCGGGCTCGATCCGGTGACCGCCGAGCGGGAGCAGTGGGACGACGGCAACAACACCCTCGCGCTGGCCCCGCGGCTCACCGTCGCCTACGAGCGGAACACCGTCACCAACGCCGCGCTGGAGGCCGCCGGGATCGAGGTCGTCGCGATCGCCGGCTCGGAGCTGGGCAGCGGCCGGGGTGGCCCACGCTGCATGAGCTGCCCGGTGCTGCGCGACGCCGTCCCCGCGTAGTCGGTCAGGGGGCGGGGTCGAACGCTTCCACGGCCGGGTCGAAGACCTGCTCCCGGTGGACGTCCATGCGCTCCGGGCTCGAGGTCAGCTGCACCACGGCCAGGCCCGCCGGGGTGTCGGCCAGGGCCAGGTCGACCCGCTGGCCGAGGTCGTCGAGCCGGTACAGGTCCCAGGTGGCCGACCCCGTCTCGCGCTGACCCACCGGCTCGAGGGGCTCGCCGGTGCCCAGCTGCGCGGCCAGCTGCGGGAGCAGCTGGTCGGCCGTCGCACCGGGCACCACCTGCTGCACCAGCGAGACCAGCGGCGACTCCTGGAACGCACCGGGGACCACCTCCGACCAGCCCTCCGGCCGGACCCCGGCGACGCCCAGCTCCTCGCTCTCCCAGGCCGTCATCTCCACCTGCACCCCCTCCACGGTGAAGGCCGGGATCTCGACGTCGTCGACGCAGGAGGCGTCCGGCTCGCTGTCCGGGTCGGCGAGGAAGTCGCGGGTCAGCTGCACCGCGCACTCGTGCGTCGCCACCGAGCCGTGCCCGGTGGCGGGGAACTCGACGTAGACGCTGTTCCCCAGCTGCTCGGCCAGCTGCGCACCCCACCGGGGCGGGGTGATCGGGTCGAGCTCACCGGCCAGCACCAGGGTGGGCAGGTCGCTGGTCAGCGCGTCGTCCTCCCCCGCACCGGGCTCACCGGCGTCCCAGTCGGCGCAGACGTCGAAGACGCCCGGCCCCATCGTGGGGGTGCTGTCGAAGAAGCTCTCGACCAGCGGGTGCTCGGCGGTCGCGTCCGCCACGGCCTCCGGGTCGCTGAAGCTGATCTCCTCCTCGCACTGCACGGCCAGCTGCTGGCCGACGCTGACCAGGTCCAGCTGCTGGGAGAAGGCACTGAGCAGCAGGCCGATCGAGCCGAACTCGTCGTTCGCCGCGGCCTCGACGATCTCCGGGAGGAACGGGATCAGCTCGGTCGAGTACATGCTCTGGAAGAGGAACCCGACGAGGCCGGCGCCGTCCAGCGGGCTCTCCACCCGCTCGCCGGTCGTCGGGTCGCGGACCGTGACCGAGGCGGGCGCGGCGTCCAGCTCCGCGACCAGGTCGGTGACCGTCTGCTCCAGGTCGGGGTACCGCTCGGCGCACCGGGCGTCGGCGGCGCAGGTGGCGAACAGCGCCTCCAGCGCCCGGGCAGCGTTGCCCGGTGTCTCCTCGTAGAGGTCGGCGTCGATCGGGTACGCGGCGTCGAGCACCACCGACCGGATGCCCTCGGGGTGGTCGCGCATGGCGGTCTGCGCCAGCCGCGTGCCGTAGGAGATCCCGTAGAGGTTCCACTCCTCGTGGCCCAGCGCCCGGCGCAGGTCCTCGAGGTCGGCCGCCGAGGCCGCGCTGTCGTAGTCGGCGAAGTCGACGCCCTCGTCGACCAGCCGCTGCCGGCACTCCTCCAGCGAGGCCGCGGCCTGGGCCGCCAGCTCCTCGACCGGCTCCTCCGACCCCAGCGACTCCCGCACCCAGGAGCTGTACTCCTCGCACGCAAGCGACGGCTCGGTCAGCCCGGTGCCGCGCTGGTCGAGGAGGACCAGGTCCCGGTCCTGGGCGAGCGGCTCGTACAGCTCCCCGAACGCGAGTGGCACGAACTCCAGCGCACCCTGGCCCGGGCCGCCGGAGAGGTAGACGAGCGGGTCCTCGGCCGGGTCCTCGGCCGCCGCGGCGACGACGCCGAAGGCCAGGCTGACCGTGCCGGCACCCGGGTCGTCGCGGTCGGCCGGCACCTCCAGCGTGCCGCACTCGATGTCGACCCCGGCCGGGACGTCGAAGTCGCAGGCGCCCCACTCGGCCTCACGGGCCGCCGCGGTCGACGCCGTCCCCGCCGCGTCCGCGCCGTCGTCCTCGCCGTCCCCGGTACAACCGGCCAGGAGCAGGACGGCGAGCGGCACCAGAGCCAGGCGACGGTCCATGGGGTTCCTCCGTGTTCGCTGCCGGTCACACCGGCTGGTCAGCGCGGGCAGTCAACCAGGGGCACGCGGTCAGGCGGCCGCGCGCTCGCCCCCGCCTTCGACCCCGACCGCGGCACGCGCGGCCGGGCCGGCGGCCCGCCAGCCGGGCGCCGCAGGACGCTCGGCCCACCGCCCGGGCTCCGCTCCCCGGGCGACGGCCCACCTCGTCACCGGCCGGGCGACCCGCTCTCCGGTCGGACCGGTGCGGGCACCCCGGTTCCGCAGCGCGAGCCAGCTGACCAGCACGGCCCCGCCGAGCAGCAGCAGGTGCCCGACCGCCCGGCCGGGGTGCACGTGGCCGGTCCCCAGGTCGCCGACGGTGACCCAGGCGAGCACGGCGGTGAAGGGCAGCAGGAAGGGCAGGGCGCCGGCCGCCAGCCGCGGCAGCACGGCGACGCCGAGGAAGCAGGCAGCCAGCCCCAGGTTCCAGGCACCCGTCTCGTGCGCCAGGTGCACCGGGGCGGCCGCCGCACCGCCGGCCCCCAGCAGCGCCGGCAGGCTGACCGCCAGCTGACCGGCGCCCACGGCCAGCAGGGCGAGCCGGAGGGCGCCGTCCAGCCACGCCCGGGAGCGGGCCGCCGGCTGTACCGCCGGCAGCCGGCCCAGGACCGCGGCGGTCACGTCGGGCACCGCCGCGACCGGGGTCAGCCGGGCCCGGCGGGTCACCTCCGCCGCGGCCTCGGCCCACCCGCGGCAGGCCGGGCACCGACCCAGGTGCTCGTCGACCCAGGTCTGCGGCGCGCCCGGGGACTCGCCGTCCAGGTCGGCGGAGACCGCCTCACGACAGGCTGCACAGCTCACGGTGGCATAGTCGCCGCCGACGACCGCAGAGTTCCCGGAGGGTCCACGTGGGGCAGCTGGAACGTCTCGCTGCCCGTGCAGCCGAGGGCGACAGCCTGGCTCAGGCCGCGCTGATCCGGGAGACGCAGACCGACGTGTGGCGGCTGTGTGCGCACCTGGCCGACCGCCAGGCCGCCGAGGACCTCACCCAGGAGACCTACCTGCGGGCCCTGCCGGCGTTGCGGGGCTTCGAGGGCCGGTCGTCGCTGCGCACCTGGCTGCTGTCCATCGCCCGCCGGGTCTGCGCCGACCACCTGCGGGCCCGGAAGCGGCGCGGCCTGGTGCTGGTCTCCGACGACACCGACCTGGCCGACCTGGTCCGCGACGTGCCGGACGACGAGGTGGGCGGGTCGGTCGCCGCGCAGGACGTGCTGGACCGGCTGGAGCCCGAGCGCCGGGAGGCCTTCGTGCTCACCCAGCTGATCGGGCTGCCCTACGCCGAGGCCGCCGAGGTGGTGGGCTGCCCGATCGGCACGATCCGCTCCCGCGTGGCCCGGGCCCGCGCCGACCTGGTCGAGGCGCTGGTCGCCGCCGACCACCCCCGCACCCGCCGCCCCTCCTAGGGCCAAGAGCGCGATCTTGGCCCCTGACGGTCAGGGCGAGGTGAGCTGCTCCGCGCGGCGGCGGGTGAACGCACGGTGCACGTGCCAGCCGACGGCGTAGACCACCAGTGCCACGATGAACGCGGTACCGCCCTCGACCAGGAACGTCCGCAGCTCCGCCTCGGCCACACCGACCCGGTCGACGACCCCGTCCACCCGGTAGGCCTCGCGGATCTCCGTCAGCCGCCGCACCGCGGCGACCGCTCCCGTCCCCACCGCCACCGCGGCGAGCAGCGCGGCGATGCCGGTACGCAGGCGACGGGGCAACAGGACGCCGGCCGCCACCGGCTGCGGGGGCGTGGCCCGCCACCAGCGGACCAGCCACCCCAGCAGAGCGACCGCTCCCAGCACGCTGAAGGCGACCTCCAGCCGCACCGCCCACGGGGGGCCCGGGGAGCGGGTCAGCTCGTCCCACGCCAGATGGGTCGCCGCGCCGACGACCAGCGAGACGGCGATGAGAGCCAGCGCCGCCGAGCTGCGCCAGCGGAAGCCCAGGGCCGCGGGCGCCGCGCGCCCGCCGGCCGACGGCGGCAACAGCGCGAGCAGCGGGCCCTTGAGCAGGAGCTGGAACGTGGCCAGCAGCACCGACCCGATGATCGGGTCCAACCAGAGCACGGACGACCACGCGTGCGTCAGCGTGAGGTTGTAGTCACCGCCGATCCACTGCAGCGAGACGTAGTAGGGCAGGTCCGGGGCCATCGCGCCGGCCACCAGCGCGGAGGGCACCAGGGGAGTGCGCAGCAGCGGCAGCACCACCGCTGGGTGGACGAGGGTGAACGGCACGCGGGGAGGGTAGGGCGCGCCGACCCGGCCGACGGGGACCCGACCGCGCGCGTCCGGTCAGCCCACGGTCAGGGGTGCTGGGCGGCCAGGCGGCGGAGTCGCTCGTTGTAGGCGGTCAGCTCGGGGTCCTCGCCGCTCTCGCCGCGGGCGATCGCCCGGTCGCGCGCCCGGTCGGCAGACCGGTTGGCCCGGTCCTCCGACCGCGTCCACTGGAAGAAGACCACCGCCAGCACCAGCACGGTGGGGAACTCCCCGAACGACCAGGCGATGCCGCCGGCCGCCCCCTGGTCGTACAGCGGGTCGATGCCCCAGGACTCCGGCGGGGTGGTGTAGCTGGTGAGCAGCAGCGTGTTGCTCATCATCACGATCACGCCGAAGAACGCGTGGAAGGGCGCCGGCAGCAGCAGTTCCAGCATCCGCGCGCCGTGCCCGGACCGCCGGGGCCAGGGGTCGATGGCCATGATCGGGCCGAAGAACAGCAGCCCGGTGACCAGGAAGTGCAGCAGCATGAACGTGTGCCCGGGCACCGTCGACATCAGCTCGTCGAACAGCGGGGTGAAGTAGACGCCGTAGAGGCTGGCGATGAACAGCGGGATGGTGAACAGCGGGGAGGAGACCAGCTGGCCCAGCCGGCTGTGCAGGGCCCCGAGCAGCGCCCGCCGCGGCATCCCGGCGGGCCCCTGGGCCGCGGGGAGTGCGCGCAGCATCAGGGTGACCGGTGCGCCGAGCAGCAACAGCAGCGGCGTGATCATGCTCAGCACCATGTGCTGCACCATGTGCAGGCTGAACAGCGCCATCCCGTAGCTCTGCAGGCCACTGGCGGTGACGTGGAACAGGGTGGCGCAGCCGAGCAGCCACGCGACCGTCCGGGACGGCGCCCAGCGGACGCCCCGGCGGTGCAGCCGCCACAGCCCGACCAGGTAGCCGGCGGCCATCAGCACGGCGAGCCAGGCCACCGGCGACGCGGCGGCCAGGTCCAGCCCCAGCACCCGACCGAGGGTCGGCGGCAGCTCCGGGACGTGCATCGCACCCATGCCGCCGTGCTCGTGGCCCACGTTCGTCCTCTCTCAGCTCTGCTGTGCGGCCCCCACGGTAGGCCTGGCCCGGCCCTCTCGCCGCAGTCGCCGAGGGGGCCGGGTCCGCCGGCTCAGCGGAGCGTGACCTGCCGGGACAGCAGCCCCGCGCGGGCCCGTCGCTCGTCCGCGTCCAGCGGCTCGGTGACCGCCAGCGCAGCGTCCAGCCGGGAGTGCAGCTCGGCCGAGGGGCCGGCCCACTCGGCACCGGGCACGGCGCCGGGCACGTCCCACACCGGGACGACGAGCCCGAGGGCGCGGAAGGCGCCGGCGTAGCGGGTGCCCTCCCCCAGGCTCAGCTGCTCGGCCGCGCCGAGCCGGGCCAGGGCGTCCAGCAGCGCCTCCTCCGGCTCGGGGCGCACCCAGCGCACGTGGCCGCGCTCGGTGGTGGGCCGGCACCAGTAGGCGGCCTCCAGCCCGTCCAGCCGCACCGTGGGCATCACCATCTCGTTGGCCTGCTGCAGGCTCGCGCGGGCGGTCGCGTCGACGTCGGCGCCCTCCAGCCAGAACTCGAAGTCGTCGTGCACGGTGACCTCGAACGGAGCCGAGAGGTCCAGCAGCTCCTGCAGCCGCGGCCCGGCCGAGCCGGCGGCACCGATGGGGCCCGGGTCGACGGGGGCGCCGGCCGGCGCCTCGAGCGCGGCGGCGAGCGCGGTGCCGAGGTCGCGGCTGACGTCGTCGGAGGAGGTCTGCAGCTGGACGCCGAGCAGGATCTCGCCGTTGGCCCGCACCAGGGCAGGGGTGCCGCCGGGGAGCACGCTGGCCAGCGTGACCGACCGGCCCTCCGTGGTGGTCAGCTTGGCGGTGGCGGCCGGCACGAGCTCGCGCAGCGCCACCCAGTCGACCTCGCCGGGCAGGCCCTCGAACGGGCGGAGCACCGGCTGGCCGTAGCCGGAGCCGTGGCAGTGCTTGTAGCGGCGACCGGAGCCACAGGGGCAGGGCGCCTTCGGGTTGGTCTCACCGTCGGTCGCGGCAGGGGCGGCGGGGCGGCGGCGGGTCGTGGAGCGGGCCATGCCTGCGAGCGTAGGAGGCGCCGTCGGCGACCGGGGGACGGCGTCCCGTCCGGCTGCCGCCCGTAGGCTCTTCCGGTGACACCGGCTCCCGTCCCGTTCGACCTGACCGACCCCGCGCTGGTCGCCGATCCCTATCCCGCGTTCGCCGTGGCCCGCGCCGCAGCGCCGGTGCAGTGGGACGAGCGGCAGGGCCTGTGGCTGGCCTTCGGCCACGCCGAGGCCAACGCCGTCCTCCGGGATCGACGGCTGGGCCGGATCTGGTCGGACCGGACCCCCACCGAGCGGTTCGAGAGCTTCAACCTGATCCACCGCAACGCCATCCTGGAGATGGAGCCGCCCACGCACACCCGGCTGCGCCGGCTGAGCAGCGCGGCGTTCGCCCGCGGCCACGTCGAGCGGCTGCGACCGTGGGTCCAGGACCTGGCCGACTCGCTCGTCGACTCCCTCGTCGAGCGCTCCGCCGGCGCGACCGGCGTCGACGTGCTGTCCGGCATGGCCGAGGAGCTGCCGGTCGCAGTCATCGCCGAGCTGCTCGGGGTGCCGGCGGTCGACCGGCCGCTGCTGCGCCCGTGGTCGAACGCGATCGTGAAGATGTACGAGTACGGCCGGACGTCGGAGATCGAGGCCGACGCCGAGCGGGCCGCCGCCGAGTTCGTCGCCTACCTGCGCGAGCTGGCCGCCGAGCGGCGGACCGCACCGGGCGAGGACCTGCTCACCCACCTGGTCACGGTGCGCGACGCCGAGGGCGACCGGCTCACCGAGGACGAGCTGGTGACCACCTGCATCCTGCTGCTCAACGCCGGCCACGAGGCGACGGTCAACGTCAGCGGCAACGGCCTGCTGGCGCTGCTGGAGCACCCCGACCAGCTCGCCCGGCTGCGCGCGGACCCGGCCCTGCTGCCGACGGCGATCGAGGAGCTGATGCGCTACGACTCACCGCTGCAGCTGTTCGAGCGCACCGCCACCGAGGACGTCGAGATCGGCGGGGTCACCGTCGCTCGGGGACAGAAGATCGCCGCCCTGCTGGGCAGCGCCAACCGCGACCCGGCCGTCTTCGTCGACCCGGACACTCTCGACGTCGGACGCGCGGACAACCCGCACATCTCCTTCGGGGCCGGGGTGCACTTCTGCATCGGTGCCCCGCTGGCCCGGGTGGAGCTGCAGGCCTCCTTCGGTGCACTGCTGAGCCGGACGTCCCGGCTGGAGCTGGCCCGCCCGGCCCGGCGCCGCCCGGAGTTCGTCATCCGCGGGCTGCAGGACCTGCCGGTCGTGCTCACCGGCCGCTGAGCCGTTGCGCCGGGAGACGACCTCGGGGCACCGGCGCACGCCGCGTCCATGATCCGTCACAGCTCGTGCTGACCGCGTCGGGGAGCCCGGGAAAGCTCGTCGCCGACCGGCTCCCCCGGCCGACGGCCTGCCTACCGTTGTCTCCGTCCGCCGCACGGCGGGCTCCGGACGACGGCACCGCCGAACCTGCCCACCGTCGCCCGGACGTCACGAGACCACGGGCAGGCGCGGGGGACCCACCTCGCAGGACCAGGCCTCCGGGCCTTGGGGTGAAGCCGCAGCACGCGGCCGGGCAGCTCTCGCCCGAACCCGACAGCTAACTCCGCAGGCGGCGAGAGGCACACACACCCATGCTCAATCGCTTCACGGCACGGCGCGACCGCTCCACCGAGCGCTCCGCCTTCGCTTCGGCGGCACGCCCCGCCATGGTCGTCGCGGCAGCCGCGGCGATGTCCTTCGGGGTCATCGCACCGGCCGCGGCCCACACCGGCAGCCACACCGTCAGCCCCGGTGACACGCTCAACGAGCTGGCCGCCAGCCACGGCACCACCTGGCAGGACATCCACGCCGCCAACCGCGACACCATCGGCAGCAACCCGAACGTGCTGCGCGTCGGCCAGGTGCTGACCATCGGCGGAGGGGCGGCCCCGGCGGCTGCACCGGCAGCCGCACCCGCGGCGGCGACCGGCACCTACGTGGTGCGCTCCGGCGACACCCTCGGCAAGATCGCCGCCCAGCACGGCACCACCTGGCAGGCCCTCTACGCCGCCAACCGCGGCACCATCGGCGGCGACCCGAACGTGCTCCGCGTCGGCCAGACCCTCACCCTCGGCGGCGGGGCGGCCGCACCTGCGGCCCCGGCACCCAGCCGCCCGGTCGAGCAGCCCGCCAGCCGCAGCGCCGACCGGACCGCCAGCGGTGACCCCCGGTCCATCGCCCGGACCATGGTCGCCGAGCGCGGCTGGGGCCCCGGCGAGTTCGACTGCCTGGACGCCCTGTGGGAGAAGGAGAGCAACTGGGAGACCACGGCCGACAACCCGAACTCCAGCGCCTACGGCATCCCGCAGGCGCTGCCCGGTTCGAAGATGGCCTCGGCCGGCCCGGACTGGCGCACCAACCCGGCGACCCAGATCACCTGGGGCCTGGGCTACATCAGCGACCGCTACGGCACCCCGTGTGGCGCGTGGGCGCACTTCCAGGCCAACAACTGGTACTGATCGACCAGCGCGACGGGTCGGTCGGCGCGGTTCCGCGCTGACCGACCCGCACCGGTGGTCCGGGCGACCGGACCACCGGCACGACGACGCCCCGGCCGGGCAACCGGCCGGGGCGTCGTCCGTCCTCAGAGGCGCTGGTTGAGCCGGTGGTAGGCCGCGCTCCAGCGCAGCTCCTTGGCCAGGCTGCGCCGGGTGGTGTCGGCGTCGATGAGCACCAGCTCGGTGTCGAACACCTCCGCCAGGTCGGTCAGCTCGTCGGCCCCCAGCTGGGTGGACAGCACCGTGTGGTGCGGCCCGCCGGCGGTCAGCCAGCCCTCGGTCGCCGTCTCGAAGTCCGGCCGGGGCTCCCAGACCGCCCGGGCGACCGGGAGGTTCGGCAGCGGCTCGGACGGCTCGACGACGTCGATCTCGTTGGCCACCCAGCGGAACCGGTCGCCCAGGTCGCACCAGCCCACCATGATGCCGGCGGCGGGGGCAGCGGTGAACACCAGCCGGGCCGGGTCCTCGCGGCCGCCGATGCCCAGCGGGTGCACCTCCAGCCGCGGCTTGTCCCCGGCGATCGTCGGGCACACCTCGAGCATGTGGGCACCGAGGATCTTCGGGGTCTCCGAGGCGAGGTCGTAGGTGTAGTCCTCCATGAAGGACGTGCCGCCGGGCAGCCCCTGGGCGGCGACCTTGAGCACCCGCAGCAGGGCAGAGGTCTTCCAGTCGCCCTCGCCGCCGAAGCCGTAGCCGTCGGCCATCAGCCGCTGCACGGCCAGGCCGGGGAGCTGGCGCAGGCCGCCGAGGTCCTCGAAGTTCGTGGTGAACGCACCGAAGCCGCCCTCGGTGAGGAACTGGCGCAGGGCCACCTCGATCCGGGCCTGGTAGCGGACATGAGAGTGCCGCTCGCCACCCGGGCGCAGGTCGGCGTCCATCTCGTAGAGGTCGCCGTACTCGGCGACGACCGCGTCCACGGCGGAGTCGGCGACCGCGTCGACCACCTCGACCAGGTCGTTGACGCCCCAGGTGTTCACCGACATGCCGAAGCGGATCTCCGCCTCGACCTTGTCGCCCTCGGTGACCGCGACGTTCCGCATGTTGTCACCGAACCGGGCCAGCTTGAGGCCGCGGGCGGCGGCCGCACCGGCGGCGGCGCGGGCCCAGGAACCGACCCGGGCCTGCACCCGCGGGCTGCCCGCGTGGCCGGAGACGGTGGTGCGCGGCGTGCGCAGCCGGGTGAGCATGAACCCGTACTCGCGGTCGCCGTGGGCGGCCTGGTTCAGGTTCATGAAGTCCATGTCGATCGTCGCCCACGGGAGGGCGGCGTCGGCCTGGGTGTGCAGGTGCAGCAGCGGCTTGCGCAGCGCGTCCAGCCCGGAGATCCACATCTTCGCCGGCGAGAAGGTGTGCATCCAGGTGATGACGCCGAGGCAGTTCGGGTCCTCGTTCGCCTCGCCCATCATCTTCCGGATCGCACCGGCGTCGGTGAGCACCGGCTTCCAGACCACCCGGACCGGGACGGCGTCGGCGCCGTCCAGCGTCGCGGCGACCCGCTGCGACTGCTCGGCGACCTGCTGGAGGGTCTCCTCGCCGTACAGCCCCTGACTGCCGGTGAGGAACCAGATCTCCGAACCCTCGAATGCCACCTGCTGCTCCTTCGTGCTCATCGTTGTCCGTAGACGTTCTGGTAGCGCGCGTACAGCGAGTCGATGTCCGCCTGCGCGATCGGGACGGGCTCACCCAGCTGGCGGGAGAGGTGCACGGTGCGGGCGACGTCCTCGGTCATGACGGCGGCCTTGACCGCGGCCTTCGCCGAGGGCCCGATGGTGAAGACGCCGTGGTTCTTCATCAGCACCGCCGGCGAGCGGTGCCCCTGCAGCGTCTCCACGATGCCCTGGCCGATGGAGTCGTCACCGATCAGCGCGAACGGCCCCACGGGGATGGGCCCGCCGAACTCGTCGGCCATCGCCGTGAGCACGCAGGGGATCTCCTCGTGCCGGGCCGCCCAGGCCGCGGCGTAGGTGCTGTGCGTGTGCACTTGGCCGTTCACCTCGGGCATGTTCCGGTAGACGTAGGCGTGCGCCGCCGTGTCGCTGGAGGGGGCCCGGACGCCGTCGACGGCGTTGCCGTCGAGGTCGCAGACGGTGATGCCCTCCCAGGTCAGCTGGTCGTACTCGACGCCGCTGCCCTTGATGACGAACAGGTCCTCGCCGGGCACCCGCTCGGACACGTTGCCCGAGGTCCAGGTGACCAGCTCGTAGCGGGTCAGGTAGGTGTGCAGGTGGGCGACGTGCTCGCGCTGGGCGCGCAGCGTCCCCTGCTCGGTGCGGGTCGGGGTGGAGGTCATGCCGGCTGCTCCTCGGTGGTGGCGGTCGGGGTCTCGTCGGTGTGCGGCTCGGCCGGCCGGTCGCCGATGGCGACGTGCTCCACGGCGGCCCGCTCGACCGGCAGCCCGGCGACGTACCGCTGCATGAAGGCGTCGAAGCCCGCGACGTCGGCGGGGTCGGGCTCCGCGGTGGTCAGGCTCGCGTCACCGAACACCGCGGTGTCCAGGTACTCGGCGAGGCTCTGCCCCGCGGGGCGGCCGGCGGCGAAGGCAGCCAGGACGGCGATCCCCCAGGCGCCGCCTTCGGCGGCGACGTCGCCGACGGCGACCGGGGTGTCGATCGCGGCCGCCAGGAACCGCTGCGCCACGCCCTCGGTCTTGAACAGGCCGCCGTGCGCGAACATCCGGTCCAGGCGCACCCCCTCGGTCTTCTGCAGCACGTCCATGCCGATCCGCAGCGTGGCCAGGGCGGAGAACAGGTGCGTCCGGACGAAGGTGCCCAGGTCCAGCGGGCTGTCCGGGGAGCGCAGGAAGAGCGGCCGCCCCTCCTCGAAGTCGGTGATCGGCTCACCGGAGAGGTAGTTGTACGCGAGCATCCCGCCGCCGTCGCTCGTACCGCCCAGGGCCGCGGTGAAGAGGGTCTGGAAGACCTCCGACGTGCCGGCCGGCGACCCCAGCGCCCGGGCGAACTCGGTGAACAACCCGGCCCAGGCGTCCAGCTCACTGGCCCCGTTGTTGCAGTGCACCATCGCCACCGGGTCACCGGCCGGCGTGGTCACCAGGTCCAGCTCGCGGTGCGCCCGGGAGAGCGCGCCCTCGAGCACGACCATGGCGAAGATCGACGTCCCGGCGGAGACGTTCCCGGTGCGCGGAGCGACCGAGTTGGTCGCCACCATGCCCGTGCCCGCGTCGCCCTCCGGCGGGCACAGCGGGACGCCGGCGCGCAGCCGCCCGGACGGGTCGAGGAGCCTCGCACCCGCCTCGGTGAGCGTGCCGGCGGGCTCGCCGGCGCGGGCGACGGCGGGGAGCAGCCCGGCGAGGGTCAGCTCCACCCCGGCCTCGGCCGCCAGCTCGTCGAACCGGGCCAGCATCGTGGCGTCGTACCCGCCACCGGCGTCGACCGGGAACATGCCGCTGGCGTCCCCGATGCCCAGGACCTTCTCGCCGGTCAGCTGCCAGTGCACGTAGCCGGCCAGGGTCGTCAGGTGGTCCAGCCGGGCCAGGTGCTCCTCCCCGTCCAGGATCGCCTGGTAGAGGTGCGCGACGCTCCAGCGGTGCGGGATGTTGACCCCGAACTCCGCGCTGAGCCGCTCGGTCGCCTGCCCCGTGTTGGTGTTCCGCCAGGTGCGGAACGGCGTGAGCAGCTCACCCTCGGCGTCGAACGCGAGGTAGCCGTGCATCATCGCGGAGACGCCGAGCGCGCCGACCCCGGACAGCTCGACCCCGTGGCGCCGCTGCACGTCCTCGGCCAGGGCTGCGACGCTGCGCTGCACACCCGACCAGACGTCCTCCAGTGCGTACGTCCACCGCCGGTCGACCAACTGGTTCTCCCAGTCGTGGCTGCCGACGGCCAGGGGGGTGTGGTCCGGCCCGATCAGCACCGCCTTGATCCGGGTCGATCCGAACTCGATCCCCAAGGCCGTGCGACCCGAGGTGATCGCCGTTCCGGCGTCCATCGTCATGTCAGGAGCCCCTTCCGCCCACCGTGACGGGCCTGGTCCCAGCGAACCGGTTCGCCGCAGGCCGCGGCACCGGATGGATTGTTAGCGTTAACAACGAGCTCCGTCAAACCGTCTGCCGGGCTGGTCCGGTGGACCGCCGCACGACCAGCTGGGGCAGGACCGGCTGGGACTCCAGCGGCTCCCCCCGCAGTCGGGCGAGCACGAGTTCGACCCCGCGGCGGCCCAGCTCGGCGAAGTCCTGCCGCACCGTGGTGAGCGGCGGGGTGAAGTACGCGCACTCGGGGACGTCGTCGAAGCCGACGACGCTGACGTCGCCCGGTACCGACAGCCCCTCGTCGGCCAGGGCGCTGAGCAGGCCGAGCGCCATCTGGTCGTTGGCGACGAAGACGGCGGTGACGTCGTCCTGTCCGGCGCGCACGCGGGCGGCCAGCTCACGGCCGGCCGCGTGCCCCGAGCTGGGCCACCAGTCACCGTGCAGCGGCTCGGGGACCGGTGCGCCGGCGTCCTGCAGTGCGCGGCGCCAGCCGACCATCCGCCCGCGGGCCTCCAGCGAGTCCGGCGGCCCCGTGACGTGGTGCACGGTGCGGTGCCCGAGCTCGAGCAGGTGGCGGGTGGCCAGCTCCGCCCCGACCTCCTGGGCGACCCACACGGTGGGCCGGGACTCGTCCCGGCCCACCTGCACCGCGATCAGCGGCACCGGCGCCTCGAACCGCCGCAGCGCCTCGACCGCTTGGCCGTAGGTGGACAGCGCGACGACCGCGTCGACGGACTGGGCCACGAAGCGGTCGACCGCCTCGCGCATCGCCGCCTCGCTGTCGTCGTCGAGGATGGCGACCCCGAGGGAGTAGCCGGCCGCGCGGGCGGCCTTCTCCAGCCCGAGCAGCGTCTGCGCCGGCCCGTACTGGTTGATGTGCGAGGTCACCAGCCCGAACGAGCGGGTGGACCCGGTGACCAGGGCGCGGGCCGCCGCGTTCGGCCGGTAGCCGAGCTCGGTGATCGCCCGCTGCACGCGCTCCCTGGTCGCCGGCGCCACGTTCGGGTGCCCGTTGACGACCCGGGACACCGTCTGGTGCGAGACGCCGGCGTGCACGGCGACGTCGGAGAGTGCCAACGCGCGCGGCGCTCCATCGGGCAGCACGGTTCCCCCCTTCAGCAGAGGGCGGCGCCGATGCCGTCCTCGAGGTGAGGACGGCGCCGGTGCCGCCCTCGACTTGGTGGCTCCGCGACCTACGTCAGCGGGAGGCTCCGGCGCGCCGCTTGTTGTAGACGTCGAAGGCGACGGCCAGCAGCAGCACGAGGCCCTTGACCACCGACTGGATCGACTGGTCGACGCCCAGGAGCGACATGCCGTTGCTCATGACCGCCATGATCAGACCACCGACCATGGCCCCGACCACGGTGCCGACACCGCCGGTGACCGCCGCACCACCGATGAAGGCAGCGGCGATGGCGTCCAGCTCGAACATCTCACCGGCGGCCGGCTGGGCCCCGTTGGACCGGGAGGAGTAGATGATCCCGGCCACCGCGGACAGGAAGCCCATGTTGACGAAGATCCAGAAGTTGACGGCCCGCACCTTGACGCCGGACAGCGTCGCCGCCGAGAGGTTGCCGCCGATCGCGTAGACCTGACGCCCGAACACGGTGTTCTTGGTGATCAGGCCGTAGGCGATCGCCAGCACACCCAGGATGATCAGCACGATGGGCAGGCCGCGGGCGTTGGCCAGCTGCCAGGCGAAGGCCATGACGACCACGCCGACGGCGACGACCTTGGCGATGAACAGCGCCAACGACTCGACCGGCTGCCCGTAGCGGGCCCGGGCAGCGCGGGAGCGCCAGCCACTGACCGCGTAGCCCGCCACCGCGACCGCGCCGATCAGCAGGGTGAAGGTGTCGTAGCCGTAGCCACCGAGCAGGCCGTTGAGGAACCCGCTGGCCACGTCGCGGTACTCCGCCGGGAACGGGGACAGCGAGACGTTGTCCAGCACCTGGAGCGTCAGCCCGCGGAACAGCAGCATGCCGGCGAGGGTGACGATGAACGCCGGGATGCCGACGTAGGCGACCCAGAACCCGTGCCAGGCGCCGACGGCCAGGCCGACGGCGATCGCGGCCAGGGCACCGCCCCACCACGGCCATCCCTGCTGGATGACCAGCACGGCGGAGACCGCGCCGGTGAGCGCGACCACCGACCCCACGGAGAGGTCGATGTGCCCGGCGATGATCACGATGACCATGCCGATGGCCAGCACCAGGATGTAGGAGTACTGCAGGACCAGGTTGGTGATGTTGCCGGCGCTGAGCAGGGTGCCGTCGGTCAGGAACGCGAAGAGGGCGACGATCGCCACGAAGGCGACGTAGATGCCACTGGTCCGCAGGTTGCTGCGGAGGAGGTCGCGCATGTTGCCCGAACCGCTCTGCCCGCCCGGGGTGGGCTTGAAGTCGGCGTTCGGTGGGGTCTGGCCCGCCTCTGGGGGAACGGTCCTGGTCATGCTGCGAGCTCCCTCTCCTTGGTCATGAGCGCCATCAGGCTCTCCTGGGTGGCCTCACGCACCGGCACCTCACCGGTGATCTGGCCGGCGGACAGCGTGTACACGCGGTCGCAGGTGCCGAGCAGCTCGGGCAGCTCGGACGAGATGACCACGACGGCCTTCCCGGCCGCCACGAGGTCGTTGATGATCGTGTAGATCTCGTACTTGGCGCCCACGTCGATGCCGCGGGTGGGCTCGTCGAGGATGAGCACGTCCGGGTCCGTGTAGAGCCACTTGGACAGGACGACCTTCTGCTGGTTGCCGCCGGAGAGCTTGCCCACGATCGACGAGACGCTGGGCGCCTTGATGTTCATGCTCTTCCGGCTGGCCTCGGCGACCTTGGTCTCCTCGTTGCTGTTCACCCAGCCACGGCGGGAGAGCTTCCCGAGCCCGGCGGCGGAGATGTTGCGCCGGATGTCCTCGATCAGGTTGAGGCCGTACTTCTTGCGGTCCTCGGTCGCGTAGGCGATGCCGTTGTCGATCGCCTCGGTGACCGAGCGCGTCTTCACCTCCTTGCCGTGCATGAAGACCGTGCCGGAGACCAGCCGGCCGTAGGAGCGGCCGAAGATGCTCATCGCGAGCTCGGTGCGCCCGGCGCCCATCAGCCCGGCGATCCCGACGACCTCACCGGCGCGCACCGAGAAGTTGGCGTGGTCGACCACCAGACGCTCCTGGGTCGGGTGCTTGACCGTCCAGTCCTCGACGCGGAGGACCTCCTCGCCCGGGTGCGACTCGCGCTCGGGGTAGTAGGACTCCAGGTCGCGGCCGACCATGCCGCGGATGATCCGGTCCTGGGTGACCTCGCCCGCGTGCAGGCTCAGCGTCTCGACGGTCTTCCCGTCCCGGATGATCGTCACGTTGTCGGCGATCGCGGTGATCTCGTTCAGCTTGTGCGAGATGATGATCGAGGTGATCCCGCGCTCCTGGAGCTTGCGGATCAGACCGAGCAGGTGCGCGGAGTCGGTGTCGTTGAGCGCCGCGGTGGGCTCGTCCAGGATCAGCAGCTTCACGTCCTTGGACAGCGCCTTGGCGATCTCGACGAGCTGCTGCTTGCCGACGCCGAGCTGCCCGACGGGGGTGATCGCGTTCTCGTGCAGGCCCACGGACTCGAGCAGCTCGCTTGCCTCGGCGTTGACCTTGTGCCAGTTGATCAGGCCACCGCGGCCGCGGCGCTCGTTGCCCAGGAAGATGTTCTCGGCGATCGAGAGGTAGGGCACCAGCGCGAGCTCCTGGTGGATGATCGCGATCCCCACGTGCTCGCTGTCGCGGATGCCGGAGAACTTGCAGACGTCACCGTCGAAGACGATCTCGCCGTCGTAGCTGCCGGCCGGGTAGACGCCGGAGAGCACCTTCATCAGCGTGGACTTGCCGGCGCCGTTCTCACCGCAGATCGCGTGGACCTCGCCGCGTCGCACGGTCAGCGACACGTCCTCCAGCGCCTTGACGCCGGGGAAGGTCTTGGTGATGGAGCGCATCTCCAGGATGTTGTCGTCCATGGACTCCGTCGTCCTCGTCGTTCACAAGGGATGGGTGGGCCGAGTGTCGACCACTCGGGGTGTGTGCGCCTGCGGACACCCCATCCGGCCGGCGTCCGGCCGGGACTGGGGGACGGAGGTCAGTCCGTCTGACCGGCGGCGACCTCTTCGGCCGTGTAGTAGCCGGAGTCGATCAGGACGGACTGGATGTCGTCCTGGTAGACCGTCTCGATCGGGAGCAGGTAGGACGGGACGACCTTGACACCGTTGTCGTAGGTCTCGGTGTCGTTGGCCTCCGGCTCCTCGCCCTCGAGGTAGGCGGTGGCGGCGGCGACGGCCTGCTCGGCCAGCAGCCGGGTGTCCTTGAAGACCGTGGAGTCCTGGACGTTGTCGGCGATCAGCTTGACCGAGGCGATCTCGGCGTCCTGACCGGTGATCACCGGCATCGGCTTGGGCTGCGCGTCCTGCGTCGGGCCGTACCCGGCGTTCTGCAGCGCGGTGATGATGCCGCGGGAGATGCCGTCGTAGGGCGACAGGACGCCGTTGACGACCGAGCCGTCGTTGTAGCTGGAGGTGAGCAGGTCCTCCATGCGCCGCTGGGCGGTCTCCTGCGACCAGCGCAGCGTGGCGGCCTGCTCGATGCTGGTCTGGCCGGACTTGACGACGAGCGTGCCGTTGTCGATGTAGGGCTGCAGGACCGACATGGCGCCGTCGAAGAAGAAGCCAGCGTTGTTGTCGTCCAGCGAGCCGGCGAACAGCTCGATGTTGAACGGCCCGGTGGCCCCGGTCGGGTTGCCCTCTTCGTCGGTGATGCCCAGGCCGGTCAGCAGGGCGGTGCCCTGCGCGACGCCGACCTTGAAGTTGTCGAAGCTGACGTAGAAGTCGACGTTCTCGGTCTCCCGGATCAGCCGGTCGTAGCTGATCACCGGGATGTCCTGGTCGGCCGCGTTCTGCAGCTGCGCGCTGAGCGCGGTGCCGTCGATCGCCGCGACGATCAGTGCGTCGACGCCCTGGGCGATCATCTGGTCGATCTGCTGCGACTGGGTCGGGATGTCGTCACCGGCGTACAGGAGCTCGACGTCGTACCCAGCCGACTCGAGCTGGTCCTCGACGTTGGCGCCGTCGGCGATCCAGCGCTCGGAGGTCTCGGTCGGCATCGAGACGCCGATGGTGAGGTCCGACGGGTCGGCGTCCGCGGTGTTGTTGTTGCTGCCGGCACCCTCGCCGCCACATGCGCTGAGGGTGAGCGCCAGCGAGGCGCCCAGGGCGGTCAGTCCGAGCTTCTTGTTCACTGCCACATCTCTCCTTCGAGACATCTGCCCCCTGATGGCGCAGGCCCGCCGCTGCGGGCTGAGACAGTGTGAGCGCTAACAACCCCGGTCCGTCAAGCCCGTCACCCGAACTGGATCGTCACGGTCGCGTAACGGGCCGTTCACCCCGCATCCGCCCCGAGCCGAGGCGATGGCCCACTCCCCCGTCCGGGGGGTGGACCGGGGTGTCGTCGGCGGGCGGCGTCCACGGGTAGAACGTGAGCTCGGTCACTGGCACCATGCGGCCATGCGTGGGCTGATGCAGGACGTCCCCCTGACCATCGACACGATCTTCCGGCACGCCGAGCAGCACCACGGCGACGTCCCGATCGTCACGAACAACCCCAGCGGCAAGGTGCGCACCACCTACGCCGAGTGGGCCGACCGCACCCGGCGGCTGGGCGGGGTCCTGGACACCCTGGGCATCAGCGCCGACGGCCGGGTCGGCACGTTCGCCTGGAACTCGGCCCGCCACCTGGAGCTGTACTTCGCCGCCCCCTGCACCGGGCGGGTGCTGCACACGCTCAACGTGCGCCTGTTCCCCGAGCAGCTGACCTACATCGCCAACCACGCCGAGGACGAGGTCGTCTTCGTCGACCGCACCGTGCTGCCCCTGCTGTGGCCGCTGATCGACACGATGACCACCGTCCGGCACGTGGTGGTGATGGACGACGGCGGCGACAACGAGGTGCCCGACGACCCGCGGGTGCTCGACTACGAGACGCTCCTGGCCGACGCGCAGCCGGTCGAGTTCACCACCACGGACGAGAGCGCAGCCGCCTCCATGTGCTACACCAGCGGCACGACGGGAAACCCGAAGGGCGTCGTCTACAGCCACCGGTCGACGGTGCTGCACACGATGGCCGTGGTCTCCCCCAACGGCTTCGGCATCGGCGTCGAGGACGTCGCGATGCCGATCGTGCCGATGTTCCACGCCAACGCCTGGGGCATCGCGCACGCCGCCCCCGCGTCCGGTGCGGCGATGGTCTTCCCCGGCGCGATGATGCAGCCGCAGGCACTGGCCGACCTGATCATCGACGAGGGCGTCACCTTCACCGCAGGGGTGCCGACGATCTTCCAGGGCGCGCTGCCGCACCTGGCCGGCCGCACCCACCGGCTGCGGAAGATCGGCTGCGGCGGCTCGGCCGTGCCGAAGGCGCTGTCGGAGGCCTACCGCGAGCAGGTCGGCCTCCCGCTGTACCAGGCGTGGGGCATGACCGAGACGCACCCGGTCGCCTCCGGCGGCACGCTGTCGGCTCGCTGGGCCGACGCCGACGAGGGCGCCAAGGCGGAGCGGCGGGCCCGGGCCGGCCTGCCGCTGTTCGGCGTGCAGGCCCGGATCGTCGACGCGGACACCCTGGCGGAGCAGCCCTGGGACGACAAGGCCACCGGCGAGCTCCAGGTCCGCGGCCCGTGGTGCGCGAAGGACTACTACCGGCCCGACGCTGGGGTGGAGCTGGCCACCCCGGACGGCTGGATGAAGACCGGCGACGTCGCGGCGATGGACGAGAACGGCAACATCCGGATCGCCGACCGCACGAAGGACCTGATCAAGTCCGGGGGCGAGTGGATCTCCTCGGTCGACCTGGAGAACGCGATCATGAGCCACCCGGCGGTGAAGGAGGCCGCCGTCGTCGGCATCCCGCACCCGAAGTGGGACGAGCGGCCGCTCGCCTGCGTCGTCCTCAGGGAGGGCGAGACCGTGACCGGCCAGGAGATCATCGACCACATCACCCCGCTGGTGGCCAAGTGGTGGCTGCCCGAGGCGGTCGAGTTCATCGACGAGGTGCCCAAGACCAGCGTCGGCAAGTTCTCCAAGAAGGACCTGCGCTCCCGCTTCGCCGACTACCCGACCAGCAGCTGACACCCGAGCGACGCGGGCGGCCGGCAGGCCGCCCGCGTCGCGCCGGGTGTCAGCCCAGGGCGACGGCGGCCACCGGCAACCCGACGAACACACCACCGGCATAGACCGGCATGGCCCACGGCTGCTTGGCCACGAAGGCACCGAGCGCCTCCGCCATCCGGACCGGGATGTACCGGATCTTCGGCACCGGGTAGATGAGGACGACGGCGAAGACGTTGAACAGCACGTGGACCAGCGCGATGACCAGCCCCTCCGGCTGGCCGGTGGCCAGCGCCGCGAGCAGTGCGGTGGCCGTGGTGCCCAGGTTGGCCCCGATGGTGATCGGATAGGCGTTGCGCACGGTCAGCACCCCGGCGGCCACGAGCGGCAGCAGGGTGACGGTGACGATCGAGGAGCTCACCACCAGGATCGCCGCGACCGTGCCGACGCCGATGCCCACCAGCCCACCGGCCTTGCTCACCGAGCGGTTCGCCTTCTCCTGCAGCGGGCCGGTGACCACCGCCCGCATGTTCTTGCTGATGTAGCGGATCGTCACGTACAGCGCCGCGATCCCGACCACGAGCATGACCGTGCCCAGGAAGGCCCCGGCCGGGACCACCGCACCCAGCACCGACGCCACCGCCGCGTTGGCCGGGTCGGTCGCCAGCGCCAACGGGCTCTGCAACTCCGCTCCGCCGACGCCGGCACCGGCGACGAGGCCGGCGAGCCAGCGGGCCGCCGAGGACAGGAAGCCGGTGAGCAGCTCGAGGGGCAGCAGGATCGCGACCGCGAAGAAGTTGAACAGGTCGTGCATGGTGGCCGCCGCGACGACCTGCTGGAACTCGTCCCGGCGCCGCATGCTCACCATCGTCACCAGCGTGTTGGTCACCGTGGTGCCGATGTTGGCGCCCATGACCATCGGCACGGCGAGCTCCACCGGGATGACGCCGGCCGCCACCATGCCCACGATCGCGGACGTGGACACCGAGGAGGACTGCACCAGGATGGTCGCCAGCACACCGGCGAAGAGCCCGGTCAGCGGGTTGCTCACCCCCGCGAGCACCGCGTCGTTGAACCCCTCGCCCATCTGGGCGATGCCGTCCTCCACCACCCCGACACCCACGAGGAAGAGGTAGAGCAGCGCGAGCGCCAGGACGGCCCGTCCGGCCACCTGCCCTCGGCTCATGCCCTCGGCCGAGTCCGCCTCCGTCGCCGAGTCGTTCGCCTGGTCCGTCATGAGGTCCCCCGCCCACGTGGCTGTCCGTGGGCCCCAGGGTCACCACCCGAGGAGAACACCGGGTGGCCCGCGGCGGAACGGTGACGGGCGGAAGTCGGCGTGCGCCCGGGGAGACCCTCCCGGCTACACGACGTAGGGCGGGCGGCCGGTCTCGCTCACCATGGGCCGGCCGGCCGCGTCCCACTCGCCCATCCCGCCGCCGACGTTCACCGCGTCGTAGCCGTTCTGGTTGAGCCAGGCGGTCACCCGCGCCGAGCGCCCGCCGCTGCGGCAGGTGACGTACAGCGGGTCGCCCTCGGGCACCTCGCCGAGCCGGGCCGGGACGTCGCCCATCGGGATGTGCGTCGCGCCCTGGACGTGCCCGGCGGACCACTCGTCGTCCTCGCGCACGTCCAGCACGACGGCGTCGTCGGGCACCTCGGCGGCAGGGACGGTCGGCACCTGCTGGGGCATCATCACGCGATCCATCGTGGCACGCAGTGCGCCACCCCACCGGCGGTGCACCCCTCGACCGGCCGGGCACTGCGAGGATGGTCCCGATGTCCGCTCCCCCGCCGGCGCCCGTCCGGGAACCCGCCTGGTCGCTGTCCCGCTCCGCGATCGGCCTCTGGGTGACGCAGGCGGTCCTCGGCACGGTCGTGTACGCGGTGATCGTGGCGACCGCGATCGTCCTCGTGCCCGTGGACGCCGGCTGGTGGGTGCCGCTGCTGCGCTGGGGAGGCCCCGCCTTCGTTTTGCTCTACGGCATCGTGACGATCGGGGTGCGCCCGCGGCTGCGCTACCGGGTGCACCGGTGGGAGGTCACCGCCGAGGCGGTCTACACGCTCACCGGCTGGCTGACCCGCACCTGGACCCTGGTGCCGATCTCCCGGATCCAGACCGTCGACGTCAACCGCGGGGTCTTCCAGCAGCTGTTCGGCCTGGCCACCGTCGCGGTGCTGACGGCGTCCTCCCAGGGCACGGTCCGGGTGCCGCACCTGGAGGTGGACGTCGCCCGGCGGGTCGCCGACGACCTGGCGCGGCGGGCGGACCTGGTCCGCGACGAGGCAACGTGACCGGCCCGGAGGTCCTCGGGCGGCGGACGTCGCCGTGGGTGCTGGTGCTGCACACCGTGACCTTCCGCCAGGCACGGGCCCTGGTGCCGGCGGTGCTGGCCCTCGGGGTCACCCGCGGCCTGGGCGACGGCCCGGGCACGATCATCGCGCTGGTCGCGGGGATCACCCTGCTGTCGCTGCTGGGCGCGGCGATCACCTGGTGGCGGTTCAGCTACATCGACGGGGACGCCGCCGTCGTGGTCACCCGCGGGCTGCTCACCCGCTCGGCGCGCACCGTGCCCAACGACCGGATCCGCGGGGTCGAGGTCGAGGCGCCGGCGCTGCACCGGGTGCTGGGCCTCGTCCGGGTGCGGATCGACGCGGCGGCCGGCTCGGTGACCAGCGAGGAGGAGCTGGTGATCGACGGCGTCACCCGCGCCGAGGGCGACCGACTGCGCAACCGGCTGCTCACCCATGCCGCGTCCGCGCAGGACCTGATCGCGGGCCGGCACGCCGCGGCCGAACCGGAGGAGGAACTGCTCCGCTTCGACTACCGGTGGCTGGTCTACGCCCCGCTGGTCGGCAGCTACCTGGCGGTCCCACTGGCCGCCGGGGGCGCGTTGCTCCGGGCCGCCGAGGAGCTGCCCGAGCAGTTCCTGCCGGAGTTCTGGTCGGAGTTCTGGTCGCCGGACGTCTCGGACACCCGGATCGTCGTCCGGCTCGTGGTGAGCGCGCTGCTGCTGCTGATCCTCGGCTCGATCATCGGCAGCGCCCTGGTGAACTGGCGGTTCCGGCTGCTCCGGCGCGGTGGGGCGCTCGTCGCCGTCCGTGGCCTGGTCACCCGCCGGCACACCGAGCTGGACATCGACCGGATCCGGGGCTGCACGATCAGCGAGGGGCTGGGCATGCGGCTGGTCGGCGCGGCCCGGGTCAGCGCCCTGGTCACCGGCCTCGGTGACGCCACGCGACGGGGGCAGGTGCTGCCGCTCGGGCCGGTGGAGCTCGCCCGCGCGCTCTCCACCGAGCTCGTCGACCACCCGGGTCCGCTGCGGCGGCACCCCCCGGCCGCCCGTCGGCGCAGCATCGCGCGGGGCACCACGCCCGGGCTGCTGGTGGCGGCCGCCGGTGGGGTGGTGCTCGCGCTGACGGGCTGGTGGCCGGTGCTGGCCGCCGGGGCCGCCCTCGTGCTGCTCGGCGTGCCCCTCGGCCTGGCCCGCTACAACGCGCTGGGGCACGTCGCCGGCCCCCGGTCGTTCGCGCTGCGCTCGGGGTGGCTGGTGCGCAGCCACACCGTGCTGCAGGACCGCGCCGTCGTGGGGTGGGAGGTCCGGCAGTCGGTGGTCCAGCGCCGGGCCGGGCTGGCGACCGTGCTGGCCTGCGTCGGCGCCGGCAGCGGCGGCTACACCGCGCGGGACATGGCCGCCGACGAGGTGGCCGAGTTCACCCGGGCCGCCTCCGGGGGGTGGGCGGCCACCCTCACGCCGTACGACTGACCCTCCCCCGCACCCTGCCGCGCCGCCAGGATGGTGCCGTGCCGATCGACGCGACCGACCTCGAGGCCCTGCTCCCACCGCTGGCGGACGCACCCGGACCGGAGCTGGCCGGCGCGGGCACGGCCGACGGCCTGAGGTTCGCCGGCCCGGAGCTGACCGGCGACGCGACCGACGCCTCGTTCCTCGAGTGCGTGCTGACCGGGTGCGACCTCGCCGGCGTGCCCTTCGATCGCGCCCGGCTGTCCAGCTGCCTGCTCACCGACCTGCGCGCGGCCGGCTGGTCGCTGGTCGACGCGACGCTGCTGGACGTCGTGGTCGTCGGCGGGCGGTTCGGCGCGGTCACCGCGCACGGCGCCGGGCTCACCCGGGTGGCCCTGCAGGACGTGAAGGTCGACTTCCTCGACCTGCGGGGCGCCACCTTGGTCGACGTCACGCTCACCGGGTGCACCGTCGGCGAGCTGGACCTCGGCGGCGCCGACCTGCGCGACCTGCGGCTGGTCGACTGCACCGTGGAGTCGCTGGTGCTCAGCGGTGCCCGCAGCCGCTCGGTCGACCTGCGCGGCGCGGAGGTGACCCGGCTCGACGGCGTGGCCGACCTGCGCGGCTGCACGATCAGCACCGCCCAGCTCACCGGCTGGGCCGCCGGGATGGCGGCCGAGCTCGGCATCCGGGTCGGCTGAGGCGACTCCCGGTCAGTCCGCCAGCAGGCCGGTGAGCAGCCCGGCCGCGGCGGCGGGTGCGTCCCCGGCGAGCAGCCCGGCCGCGGCCAGCACGTACCGGTCGTCGACGACCACCCGCGCGCCGGCCAGCACACTCCCCGCCCCGCCCCGGTCGGCCGCCACCCGCTGCACCACCGCGGCCGTCGCCGCCGGCGCCGCGTGCCGGAAGACCCCACCGGAGAGCACCACCAGCCCCGCGCCGCGCGCGCTCGCCCCGCCCGGACCGTAGGCGGCCTCGGCCCGCAGGTGCCGGCGCAGCGCCACCACCGCCGCGGCCTCGCCGAGGTCCAGCGGGTCGTTCCCGGGCGTGCGGAGCCCCTCGTCCGCGGCCGCCTCCCGCAGCGCGTCGGCGCTGGCGTGCACCCCGAGGTCGCCCTCCACGGTGCGCCGGCGGGCCGGCACCCCGACCGCCGCACGGTGCAGCGACGCCTGCTCGGCGTCGACGGCGGGCACGCAGTACACGTCGGTCGTGGCCCCGCCGACGTCCAGCACCAGCACGCCCGGGGCGTCGGTGCCGGCCCGCAGCTCGGCCAGCACCGCCACGCCGTCCAGCACCGCGTCCGGCGTCACCGCCCGCACCCACCGGCGCAGCCGCGGGTCCGCCGACAGCCGGGCGCCGCCGATGACGTGGGTCAGGAAGACGTCCCGGATCGCGGCGCGCGCGGACTCCGGGGCCAGCTGCCCGATGTCGGGGAGCACGTTGTCGGCGGCGGTGACCGGGGTGCCGGCCGCGGCGAGGACGGCGCAGACCTCCGCCCGGACGTCGACGTTCCCGGCCACCACGACCGGGACGGACCAGTCCGTACCAGCGAGCGCGGCGGCGTTGTGCCGCAGCACGGTGGCGTCCCCGCCGTCCGTCCCGCCCACCAGCAGGACGACGTCCGGGGCGGAGTCGGCCAGCTGCCCGAGCGCGGCGGCGTCCAGCCGGCCCGCGGCCACGTGCACCACCCGGGCGCCCGCCGACAGGGCCGCCCGGTGCCCGGCCTCGGCACTGATCAGCTCCTCGTAGCCGACGACCGCCAGCCGGAGCCCGCCACCGGCGCTGGAGCACGCGCGCACCGGCGCACCCCAGCCCTCCGTCGCGGCCAGCACCCCGGCCACCACGTCCGCCGGGGTCGTGGGCGCCTGCCGCGTCTCGACCAGCCGCCCGGTGTCCAGCTCGACCAGCGCCGCCTTCGTCCAGGTCGAGCCGACGTCGACGCAGGCGAGCAGGGTCACGCCGGCCGCAGTCCGGCGGTGGCCGCCCCCGCGGTGAGCTCGTCGAGCCCGAAGGCCTGCACCGGCCCCAGCGCTCCGGCGCCGGTGACCCCGCCCTCCGCGGCCCGGACCGCCCCCCAGGCCAGCAGGTCCGCGGTCAGCTCGTAGGGGTCCGGGCCGAGCAGCCGGACCCGGGCGACCCGCGCCCCGGACCGGTCGCGCACCTCGGCCACGACGTGCGTGCGGGCCTCCCCCTGGGTCGTCGGCGCCTCGGCGAACCGGCGGCCGACCAGGTCGGCGAGCTGCTCCACCCGCGCCGTGGCCCCGGGCAGCCGGCCGATCCACGGGGCGAGCGGGGCGAGCCGGTGCGCGACCGGCGTCGCCGGGCCGAACCAGTCCAGGTACACGCCGACCTCGCGCAGGGACGGCGACAGCCCGGGCAGCGTCAGGTGCTCCGAGCCGCCCACCGAGAGCCCGCGGCGGGTGCGGCCGGCGACGTCGAACCGCCAGTCCCGCGCCCCGGCCGGCTCCTCGACCAGGCGGCCGTCGCGCCAGGCGTGCCCCTGCTCCAGCAGCACCCCGAAGAGGGAGACCAACGTGCCGCGGGAGAAGCCCTGTCCCCGGACGCCGTCCAGGCTGTAGCCGACGTCGAGCCGGTGTGCCCGGTCGCCCGCCTCGGCCAGCGCCAGCGCGCCGGCCAGGACGCCGGGCACGTAGTCGTGGCCGAAGGCGGTCAGCAGCCGCGCGCCCGACTGCTGCGCCTGCGGCCCGAACTCCTCGAACACCCGGCGGAGGAACGGGGGCTCGCCCGTCGAGTCCAGGTAGACCGCGCCGGCGTCGGTGGCCGCGGCGACAGCGGCCTCCCCCAGCCGCT
Source organism: Modestobacter sp. VKM Ac-2979 (assembly GCF_026967995.1). Classification (NCBI taxonomy): domain Bacteria; kingdom Bacillati; phylum Actinomycetota; class Actinomycetes; order Geodermatophilales; family Geodermatophilaceae; genus Modestobacter; species Modestobacter sp. VKM Ac-2979. The sequence continues at coordinate 55,589 of NZ_JAPVBO010000006.1, read as the reverse complement.
GGAACGGCCCGACCGTGGTGACCAGGACGTCACCGGCGCCGAGCAGGGCGCGCACCGAGCCCGGATCGGTGACGTCGGCGGCCGCGGTCTCCAGTGGTCCGGCGGGCCCGCCGAGCCGGTCGGCCAGGGGGACGAGCCGGGCCGGGTCGCGCCCGGCGAGCACCGGCCGGGCGCCGCGGGCGGTCAGGGCGGCCGCCGTCCGGCCGCCGGTGTGGCCGGTGGCACCGAGCAGGACGATCCGTGCAGGCATGGTCGGACCCTAGCCACGACGCGCCGGAGCAAACCGGAACTGCTTGGTCCGCGGGTGCGCCGCTCCGCGTCGGGTAGCCGGGGCGTGATGCCCGCCCTGTTGTCCCACTCAGTGCGCTGCGACCGCCCGGGTCTACTCCAGCCCGACCCGGCCGGCGAGGGCGGCCGCCTCCACCCTGGTGGAGACCCGCAGCTGGCGGAGCAGGTTGGCCACGAGCCGCTTCACGGTGCGCTCGGAGACGTGCAGCGTCGTGGCGATGTCGACCGTGCTGGTGCCCGCGGCCACCAGCCGCCAGAGCCGCCGGTCGTCGGCGGACAGCTGAGCCGCGATGCCCTGGTCCGCGGTGGGCGCCGCGTCGTGCAGCAGCTGGCGCAGCAGCGACTCGGGGATCACCGACCAGCCGTCGAGGACGGCGAGCAGCGGGCGCACCAGCGCCTCCGGGCTGGTGGTCTTGGGCAGGAAGGCGCTCGCCCCGGCCCGCAGCGCCTCCAGGGCCGCGTCGGCCTCGGCCAGCCCGGACAGCGCCACGATCCGGGTCATCGGCTCGGTGCGCCGGATGGCCGCGATGGCGCGGGTGCCGCCGGGCGGCGGCATGTGCAGGTCGACCACCGCCACGTCGGCGTTGTGCCTGCGCACCAGCGCGGCACCCGCCGAGGCGTCATCCGTCGTTCCCACGACACGCACCCGCCCGTTGCTCTCCGGGGGCAGCAACAGCTCCAGGCCCCGGCTGAACAACGGGTGGTCGTCGATCACCACCACGTCCACGGGGGGACGGTGCTCAGCAGCGGCACCGACGTCGAGTCCCTCCACGTCACTCCCACAGATCGGCTGCGCCCGGCGTGGCTGACCGACCGCTTCCCCGGAGGTGCCCGTGACCCTCGCTGCCGACACACACCCTGCGACGCTGCCCGGACTGTTCACCGATCTGCTGCGTGTGGTGCGCAGTCACCTCCCCCGTCCCGCCGCTGACCCGGTGAGCACCGGCGACGCACTGGTGCGGGCGCTGTGCCACGACATGCGCAGCCCGCTGGCCGCGTTGGAGTCGGTGCTGGCCCGGCTCGAGGACGACGACAGCCGACCGGAACTGCTCGACCTCGCCCGCGCCCAAGCGCAGCACCTGGCCTCGATGCTGCGCACCGCGAACGCCACCGGTGGGGCTGCGGAGCGGGCGGGCACCCGCGAGCTCGCCGACGTCGTCCGCGCCTCCGTCGCCGCCTCCGGCCTGCCCGACCACCAGCTCCGGGTCGAGTTCGGCGACGAGGCGGCCGACGTGACCGTCGCCGACGCCCGCGTCCAGCGGATCCTGACCAATCTGCTGGAGAACGCCCACCGGCACGGCCGGGGCCGGCCGGTCCGGCTGCGGGTGGAGCGACGGGAGGGGTGGGTCGACCTCGCCGTGACCCAGCCGGGCGTGCCGGCCGATCGGGTCCTGGGGCACCTCAGCCGGCCGACCCCGCCGGTGGACCTCAGCGGCCTGGGCCTGTGGTCGGTGCAGCGCCAGACCCGGGAGCTCGGCGGCCGGCTGGCCTGGTCCGAGGGCCCCGACGGCGCCTTCACGCTGTGGGTTCGCCTCCCGGACCGCTGACCCGCCCGATCCCGACGTCAGGCGGCCCTGACGTCGGGAAGAGCAGGTCCGCTGGATGCCGCCGTCCTCAGGCCTCGGGGGCGAGGCGTCGCGCTCCCGGACCGACGGCACCCAGCGCGTCGTCCGGGTTCATCAGGGCGCACGAGCGCATCGACAGGCACCCGCAGCCGATGCAACCGGTCAGCTCTCGCTCCAGCCGTTCGATGGCGCGGCGGCGTTCCGCCAGAGTCGCCTTCCACACCTGCGCCGCCCGCTGCCAGTCGGCCTGCGACGGAGTCCGGTCCAGCGGCACCGTCGCAAGCGCCTCCTGTACGTCCGCGAGCGGCACCCCCAGCCGCTTCGCGACGGTGACCAGCGACACGCGGCGGAGCATGTGCCGCGGATAGCGCCGCTGGTTCCCGCTCGTACGTTCCGCGGCGATCAGCCCCAGCGTCTCGTAGTACCGCAGGGCCGACACCGCCACGCCGCTGCGCCGACCGAGCTCCCCGATCGTCAGTCGATCACTCAGCGAGTGCCACTGCGCCATGCCGACCTCCCTGGCTCTTGACCTCAACGTTACTTGAGGTTCTAGCTTCGTGGTGAGTCACGGCGCGGCCGACCGACCTCGAGGGGACGACGGCAGCACCACTGGAGCTCGACCCCCCGGGGCGGCGACGACGACGCACGCCGGCCCGGACCACTCATCGGAGGACGACCATGACAACAGCAGGAGACCACCCCCTGGACACGCCGATCGAAGGGCTGCTCGCCACCCCGACGTCACGGCTCCCCTACCAGCACAACGTGCTGCTGCGCTCGTACGTGCTCGAGCGCCCTCAGGGCAACCTGGTCGTCTACAACTCCCCCGGAGTGAGCGAGTCGGCGGCGGCGATCCTCGCGCTCGGCGCACCGGCCCGCCTGCTGGTCAACCACGGCCACGAGTCGATGTACGGGCAGCCCGACCTCGACGTGCCCATCTGGGTCCACCGGGACGACCGCTCGGAGCTCGCGACGTCGCTCGACGTGACGGGCACCTTCGATGGGCCGGGGATGATCGACGACGACCTCGAGGTGATCCCCACCCCCGGCCACACCGCGGGGACGACCTCCTACCTCTGGGACAACGGCACCCACCGCTTCCTCTTCACCGGCGACTTCATCTGGATCGAGGACGGCGAGTGGAAGGCCGTCGTGCTGAGCTCTGGACTCCGCCGCGACTACCTGGACAGCCTCGCGCTCGTCCGCGAGCTGGACTTCGACGTGCTCGTCCCCTGGGGCACCACCGAGGGAGACCCGCCCTACGGACTCGTGCCGGACCCGGCACAGCGACACGACCGCATCGACGCGATCATCGACCGGGTCGAGGCCGGCGGTGACCGCTGACCTCGGCGGTCATCCGCCCGCTCCTCCCCGTCCCACGGTTCCCGTCCGCTCCCCGTCGACACCGCACGCCCCTGCGGTCGGCCCGGTCGTGCACGGAGAGCAGGTGCGGAGCTCCCGGCGCCGGGCCGGCGGAAAGGTCGGCCCCTGGGGGCCAGCGGACGGCACGGGGGTGACACCGGGAGGGGGCATCTGTCTGTTGTCACCGCGAGGGCGGCGACAGCGACGACGCAGAGGGAGAACGCCCGTGTTCACGCACACCCACGCACTCCAGTTCGAGGCCAAGCCCGACGGCCCCGACGCCGACTTCGCCCGCAAGATGCAGGAGGTGCTGGGCGGTCAGTGGGGCGAGATGACCGTCGCCACCCAGTACCTGCTGCAGGGCTGGAACTGCCGCCTGCCCGGCAAGTACAAGGACATGCTCCTGGCCATCGGGACCGAGGAGCTGGCCCACGTCGAGATGATCGTCACGATGATCGACCGGCTGCTGGACCACATGCCCCTCAAGCCGGACGCCGCGGACCGCACCAAGGAGGCCGCCGCCGGCTACGGCCAGCTCAACCCGCAGCACGCCATCGCCAACGGCGGCGGCGCGTCCTACATGGACAGCATGGGCAACCCCTGGACCGGCGCCTACGTCACCGCCAGCGGCAACCTCTACGCGGACTTCTCCTACAACGCCACCGCCGAGATGCAGGGCCGGCTCCAGGTCGCCCGGCTGTGGAACATGACCGACGACCCGGGCGTCAAGGACCTGCTCCGCTTCCTGATCACCCGGGACCACATGCACCAGCAGCAGTGGCTGGCGGCCATGGAGGAGCTCAAGGCCGACGGCCTGGACGGCATCCCGGTGCCGGAGGCGTTCCCGCTGGACGAGGAGCTGCCGGAGTTCGCCTACGCGTTCCTCGACGCCTCCGACGGGCCGGACGCCGCCAACGGCCGCTGGGCCAACGGGCCGGCGCTGGACGGCACCGACAACCAGCTGACCGCCCGGCCGATCGCGGCGAACGCCGACGCCCCGATCCTGCCCCCGGGCGACCCGCGGCTGTACGGCACGCCGCCGGTGCCGATGCAGGGCCTGCTCCAGAAGGCCAAGGACGCCCTGAAGTGAGGCGCCGCCTCCTGTGATCTGCCACGGGAGGCACGCCCGATGCGCCGTCGCCGTGCCGGCGCCCCGGCTCCGCTCCCCAGCGGACCTGGGACGCCGGCCCGGCGGGCGCCCGAGCTCTCGCTGGAGGTACGCCGTGCACCTGCCCGTCCCCACCCCCCACCTCGCCCTCCCCCACCTGCCAGCCCTGCACCTGACCGGCCGGCTCCCCGCCGCCACGGTGCTGCTGTCGGTGGTCTACGTCGCGGCGATCGCCGTCGCCCTCACCGCCCCCGGGCAGCACGTGCTCGCCGGTCTCGTGGTGCTGGCCGGGCTGGTCAGCCGCTCCGTCGTCCGCCGGCGCCGCACCGCCGCCGGCGCGGTCAGCGTCGCGACCGTCGCCGTCGACGCCGTCCTGCCGAAGCCCGGCACGGCCCGGGACGAACCGGCCACCGCCCCGGCTGCCGCCTGAGGCACCCGGAGACGACGCGAGGCGCGCCCCCACCGGGGACGCGCCTCGCGCGCTAACGCAACGTGCTGGAACGGCCCTCCTGCAGGGGCCCGCCGCGAGCGTGCGAGCGGTGGGGGGCAGGAGGGTCCTTGCTCAGTGCGCGACCGCCTTCTCCGCACCGATGCCGGTCAGCGACCGGACCTCTAGCTCGGCGTACTTGTCGATGTCCGGCTTCTCCTTGGAGACCTTCGTGCCCAGCCAGCCGAGGAAGAACGACAGCGGGATGGAGACCAGGCCCGGGTTGCGCAGCGGGAACCACGCGATGTCGAAGTTGGAGAACATCGCCGTCTCCGACCCCGAGACCACCGGCGAGAAGATGATCAGACCGATGCAGACGATCAGCCCGCCGTAGATCGACCACAGCGCGCCCTGGGTGGTGAAGTTCTTCCAGAAGAGCGTGTAGAGGATCGTCGGCAGGTTGGCCGAGGCCGCCACCGCGAAGGCCAGGGCCACCAGGAAGGCGATGTTGATCCCGGCCTGGAGGGCCAGGATGCCCAGGCCGATGGAGACCGCGCCGATGACGACGGCGGTGATCCGGGCGACCCGGACCTCCGCGTTCGGGTCCACCTGCCCCTTCTTGAGCACCGACGCGTAGACGTCGTGGGCGAAGGACGCCGAGGCGGTGATGGTCAAGCCGGCCACGACCGCGAGGATCGTGGCGAAGGCGACGCCGGCGATGATGCCCAGCAGCACGGTGCCACCGAGCTCGAACGCCAGCAGCGGGGCCGCCGCGTTGACCCCGCCGGGTGCGGCGAGGATCGTCTCCGAGCCCACCAGGGCACCGGCGCCGTAGCCGATGACCAGGCTGAACAGGTAGAAGGCGCCGATCAGCCAGATGGCCCAGACGACGGACTTCCGCGCGTCCTTGGCGGTCGGCACGGTGTAGAAGCGCATCAGCACGTGCGGCAGGCCGGCGGTGCCGAGCACCAGGGCCAGCGCGAGGCTGATGAAGTCGAGCCGGGTGGCGTTCGACACCCCGTACTGGGCGCCGGGCTCCAGGACCTGCCCGCCCTCCGACGCGACCGCGCCGCCGAGCAGCGCCGAGAGGCTGAAGCCGTACTCGGCGAGCACCCAGACGGTCATGACCAGTGCACCGGCGATCAGCAGCGTCGCCTTGATCATCTGCACGTAGGTCGTGCCGCGCATGCCGCCGACCAACACGTAGAAGATCATCAGCGCGCCGACGACGACCACGACGATCGCCTCGGCCGCGGCGCCGCTGACGCCCAGCAGCAGGGCGACCAGGCCGCCGGCACCGGCCATCTGGGCGAGCAGGTAGAACAGCGAGACGAACAGCGTGGAGATGGCCGCCGCGGTGCGCACCGGCCCCTGCCGCATCCGGAAGGCCAGCACGTCGGCCATGGTGAACCGGGCCGTGTTGCGCATCAGCTCCGCGACCAGCAGCAGCGCGACCAGCCAGGCCACGAGGAAGCCGATGGAGTACAGGAAGCCGTCGTAGCCGTAGATGGCGATCGCGCCGGCGATGCCGAGGAACGAGGCCGCCGACAGGTAGTCGCCGGCGATCGCCAGGCCGTTCTGCGTCCCGGTGATGTTGCGGCCGGCGGCGTAGTAGTCCGCGGCGCTCTTGTTGTTCCGGCTGGCGCGGAAGGTGATGATCAGCGTCACCACCACGAAGGCGCCGAAGATCGAGATGTTGATCGCCGGCTCGCCGATGGTCGCGCTCTCGGCGGCGAACACGTCAGCCACGGGGGGTCTCCTCGTTCCGGGGGGAGGCGAACTCGTGGGCCTCGAGGCGGGTGCGCATCTCGTCCGAGATGGGGTCGGTGTTCTTGCTCGCGTGCCGCACGTAGAGCTGGGTGATCAGGAACGTGCTCACGAACTGACCCAGCCCCAGCAGGATCCCGAGGTTGACGTTGCCGAAGACCTCGGTGGACATGAAGTCACCGGCGTACGTGGAGAGCAGGACGAACAGCGCATACCAGACCAGGAAGGCGACGGTCATCGGCACGGCGAAGCTGCGGAACCGGCGACGCAGCTCGGTGAACTCCGGGGAGTCCTGCGCTTGGCGGTACTCCTCCGGGGTCAGCAGCTTGCGTTCATTCGGGGGTGTCACATGGCACCTCACTGTGTGTCGCCTGTCGGGTGATCGCGGTCACCCTAGGGTGTCCGCACTCACAATGGCAGCCAGGGTGTCCCGATAGTTATCGAAACGGTCTCGGAGGACGCCTGGAGTCCACGCAGGGGCAACGCCGGGGAAACGGCCGGCTGGTGCCATGGGTGCATGGCCTCCTCCTGGACCACGAGCTCCCGGACCGGTACACCGCGGACCGGCGGGCGGCCCGCGACCCCCACCGGCTGGTACCCCGTCGCCCGCTCCGACGAGGTGGGGACGACTCCGCGGCAGGTGGGCGCGGGCGGGCAGGCCTACGTCGTCCTCCGCACCCGGCCCGGGGCCGAGGTGACCGCCCTGTCAGCGCGCTGCCCGCACCGGTTGGTGCCGCTGACCACGGCGACCGTCGTCGATGGCCGGGTGCGCTGCCCGTACCACGGCTGGGAGTTCAACGCGGAGGGCCGCTGCGTGGAGATCCCGTCACTCGGGCCGGTCGGCACCCCACCCCCGCGGGCCGACCTGTCCGCACCCTGGGCGGTCGAGGAACGGGACGGCTGGGTGTGGCTGGCCCCCGACCCCACGCCGACCGCCCGGCCACCGCGCACCGGCGGGACGACGCCGTCGCCGGAACCGGTGCCCGATCTGCCACCGCCGGACGGCCCGGTGCTGGACAACCTGCACGCTGCCCTCGAGCACGCCTGGCACCCGGTCGCCCTGTCCACCGACCTCCGCGCGGGCGGCTACCTGCAGACCCGGCTGCTGGGGCGCACCTGGACCGTGCACCGCCGGGCCGACGGCGTGCTGGACGCCGATCCCCCTGCGTGGGGCGTCGTCGAGCACCTGGGTGCCGTCTGGATCGCCCCGGCCGAGCCGTGGGCCGAACTGCTCGCCGTCCCGGAGACCACCGACCCGCTGGCCGCGTCCGGCTGGCTCCCCCCGGCCCGCAGTCCCGCCTCGGCCGGTGCGCTGGCCGACGCCTTCCTCGACACCTCGCGTCGCCCCCGGCACCCGACGCCGGAGCTGACCGTCCCGGAGCTGACGTACGAGTGCGGCGGCTTCTCCGGCGTGCAGGAGGAGCAGCAGGGCGGTCGGCGGGTCACCGCCGTCCACCGGGCCCCGTTCCAGCTGGTGCGACGGGAAGAGGACCTGCGGACGGGCGTGGTCACCACGGTCGTGCGGCTGCTGCAGCCCGAGGACGCCGACTCGACCCGGGTGCACACCCGCGTGCTGGTGCAGCGGACCAACGGGGCGGTCTCCCCCGGCGCCCTGACGGCGGCGATGGCGTCCGCGGCCGCCGTGCTCGACCAGGACCTCGCGTTGCTGGCGCGCTGGGGCAGCGCCGGGCTGCCGCTGCTCCCCCGGGACGAGCTGCACCTGCGGGCCGACCGGCTGGGGGTGGCGCTCCGCCGGACGCTGGCCGACTTCGTCGCCGACCGTACGGCCGCCGGGCAGACCGAGGAGCTGCAGCGGCGCGCCACCGCATGATCGCGCGACGCTCCGGTCGCGCAGGATGGGCCGATGACCGCGGCGGGGCAGTTCGAGCGGGGCACCGACGGCCCGCGGGTGATCCTGGTCGGGGTGGACGGCTCCCCCACGTCGCTGCGTGCGGCGGCCTACGCGGCCGGGCTGGCCCGCCGTCAGCACTCCCGGCTGGTCGCGGTCTACGTCGGGGAGCCGCCGTCGATGATCGGCTGGGTGCCCGAGGCCCAGGCGATCGCCCAGGAGGCCGCCGCCCAGGTGGGCGAGGAGCTGCGCCGTGAGCTGCAGTCGGCGGCCGAGCACCTGGGCATCGCGGTGGAGCTGCGCACCGCACAGGGCGATCCGGTGACCGAGCTGTCCCGGATCGCCGACGAGCTGCCGGCGGACGCGGTGCTGGTGGGCGCGTCCGAGCAGGCCGGCCACCGGGTGATCGGGTCGGTGGCGGTCCGGCTGGTGCGGGTCGGCCGCTGGCCGGTGACCGTCGTGCCCTGACCGTCCCGGCCCACTCAGGGCGCAGCCGGCTCCTCGTCCGCGGCGAAGGCGTTGGCCACCAGGTCCCGGTGGGCGGCGAGCAGCCACCAGAGTGCCCCGGCGAGCAGCAGCTGGATGGCGCCGGACACCGCGAACACGGTGGGCACGCTCGTCGCGTCGGCCAGCAGCCCACCGGCCAGCGCGCCCAGCGGGATCCCGCCCCAGACCAGCGTCCGGTAGCCGCCCTGGACCCGGCCGAACAGCGCCTCGGGGATGAGCGCCTGGCGCAGCGACATGGTGAGCACGTTCCAGAACAGCACCCCCGCCGTCCCGATCCCGTACAGCGCCCCGGCCACGACACCGTTCTCGGTGAACGCCATGGCGCCCAGGGTCAGCGCGGCCAGCACCGACCCGGCCACCAGCGTGGCGGTGCGGCCGATCCGGGCGGCCAGCGGCGCGGCGGTCAGCCCGCCGGCCACCGCGCCCACCCCGGCGGCGGTGAGCAGCAGCCCGTACCCGGCCGCACCGATCTCCAGCGTGTCAAGGGCGTACAGCACGAAGACGCCGGTGGTCATCGACGAGGTGAGCGCGGTGCTCGCCGAGACGAGGGTGAGGCCGCGGAGGAAGCGGTGCCGCCACAGCCAGCCCACGCCCTCGGCGACGTCCCGGCGGATCGTCGTGGGCGGGCCCCCGCCGCGGACCGGCCGGTGCGTGCCGGCGATGCCGACCACCAGGACGGCGGCGAGCAGGAAACCCCCGGCGGTGGTGAGCAGCGGCGCGGCGGCCGCGAGGACGAACAGCACCGAGCCCAGCGGCGCGCCGATGAACCCCTGGCTGGCCTCCTCGGCGGTGGTGAGCAGCCCGTTCCCGCGGTCGAGCTGGTCGCGGCGGACCACCTGCGGCAGCATCGCCCGGGCCGCGCTGTCGTACACGGTCTCGGCGACCCCCACCGCGAACGCGACGGTGTAGAGCACGACGAGCGACGTCGTCCCGGTGAGCACCGTGGCCGCCAGTGCCGCCAGCGCACCTGCCCGGACGACGTTGGCGGCGGCCATCGCGCGCTTGCGGTCGGTCCGGTCGACGAAGGCACCGGCCGGCAGGGCGAACAGCAGCCAGGGCAGGAAGGCCAGCGACGTCAGGGCGGCGACCGCGACCGGGTCGCGGGTGAGCGTCGCGGCCAGCAGCGGCAGCGCGACCCGGTTCACCCCGTCGGCGAGGTTGGACGCGGCGCTGGCCGAGTAGAGCCGCCAGAACGCCGGACCGAGGGGCGAGGACACGACCGGCACCCTGCCAGTGCCGTCCGACAGCTCATCCCGCAGGCGGACACGCGGTTCACCCCGCGGGACGACGACGGGCGGCGCGACCCTGCCTAGGGTCGTCAGCATGGTCCGGTCGCTGCTCGAACGTGCGGCGACACGTCTCCGACGGCACCCCTTCGGCGTGGACGTCGCCCTCGCCTGCCTGGTCGCGCTGGTCACGGTCCCGGTGCCCGGGCTGTCCGGCTACAGCCAGTCGAGCCCGGAGGTCTCCGTCCTGCTGGGCCTGGCGCTGTGCGCGCCGCTGGCCTGGCGGCGCCGCAACCCGGTCCCCGCGGCCGCTGTCGTGGTGCTGGTCTGTCTGGTCCAGCTCGTCGTGCTCTCCGACGAGCTGCTGCTCGCCGACGTCGCCGCCCCGATGATGGTCTACGCGCTGGCGGCCCACGGTCCCGCCTGGGCCGGCCGGGCCGGGCTGGGCGCCGGCCTGCTCGGCGCGGTGCTCGCCGCCGTCTCGTTCAACCGGGGTCAGTCGATCAGCCTCGTCGTCAGCACGGCGACCCTGATCGGTGCGCTGGTCGTCGGCGCCTGGGCGTTGGGCGCGCTGCGCCGCACCCGCGGGCAGGACGCGCGGCCGGGCCGGGTCCCCGCCGCTTCGGACCAGCCGCTGCTGGAGCGCGCCGCCGGGTGGCTGCGGGACCACCCGTTCGGCGTCGACGCCGTCCTCGCCGGCGTCGCGGTGCTCGTCCTGGTCACCGCCTCCACGGACATCGCCTACCCCGGGCCCGGCCTCGCCGCGATCCCGCTGTCGCTGGCGCTGCTGGTCCCGCTGGCCTGGCGCCGCCGCCGACCGGTCCGTGCCGCGGCGGTCGTCACCGTCGCCAGCCTGCTCGAGCTGGTGCTCGTGCCGGGCTACTTCCTCCCGGCCAACATCGCCGCGCCGGTGATGGTCTACGCGCTGGCCGCCTACGCCCCCCGCTGGGCCAGCCGGGCCGGCCTGGTCGTCGGGCTGGTCGGTGCCGTGCTCGCCTCGGCCGTCTACTTCGGCGCGGGCACGTGGTTCGGCTTCGTCTTCGCCGCCGGCGTCATCGGCGTGCTGGTGGTGGCGTGCTGGGCGCTGGGCGACCTGCGCCGCGCCCGGCTGCAGCAGGTGGCCGGCCTGGAGGAGCGCGCCCGGCTGCTGGAGCTGGAACGGGAGCAGGAGATGCGGCTGGCGGCGTCCACCGAACGGGCCCGGATCGCCCGGGAGATGCACGACGTCGTCGCCCACTCGCTGTCGGTCGTCATCGCCCAGGCCGACGGTGGCCGGTACGCCGGGCAGACCGACCCGGCGGCCGCGACCGGGGCCCTGGACGCGATCTCGGCCACCGGCCGGCAGGCGCTGACCGACATGCGCAAGCTGCTCGGGGTGCTGCGGGAGGGCGACGGCGAGGAATACGCCCCGCAGCCCGACGTCGCCGCGATCGACCAGCTCGTGGCCGACGTCCGGGCCAGCGGCCTGGCCGTCGACCTGATCGTCGAGGGCGACCCGCGGCCGCTGCCGGCCGGCGCGCAGCTGGCCGCCTACCGGATCGTGCAGGAGTCGCTGACCAACGTGCTCAAGCACGCCGGCCCGGCCGGCCGGGCGTGGGTGCGGCTGCACTGGCGGCCCGATGCGCTGGAGCTGGCCGTGCTGGACGACGGCCGGGGCGCATCGGCGGCGATCGTGGAGTCCGACGGGCAGGGACAGGGCCTGCTGGGCATGCGCGAGCGGGCGGCGCTGCACGGCGGGCGGCTGACCGCCGGGCCGCGGACCGGCGGCGGGTTCGGCGTGCACGCGTCCCTGCCCTACGGTCCACCACGATGAACAACAGCCAGATCCGCGTCGTCCTCGTCGATGACCAGCAGCTGGTCCGGGCCGGGTTCCGGATGGTGATCGACTCCCAGCCCGACCTCACCGTGGTCGGGGAGGCCGGAGACGGCGCCGCGGCGGTCGAGCTGCTGCGCCGGACGCCGGCCGACGTCGTCCTGATGGACGTCCGGATGCCCGGCACCGACGGCATCGCCGCGACCGAGCTGGTGACGGCGCTCCCCGAGCCGCCCCGGGTCGTCGTGCTCACCACCTTCGACCTCGACGAGTACGTGGTCGCGGCGATCGGCGCCGGGGCCAGCGGCTTCCTGCTCAAGGACGCCCCGCCGGAGGAGATGCTCGCCGCGGTGCGCACCGTGCACGCCGGCGACTCGGTGATCGCGGCCAGCTCCACCCGCCGGCTGCTGCAGCACGTCGCGCCGATCCTGCGCGGGGCCGGCAACGGGGGCGGGACCGGCCAGGTCGACCCTGATGCGCTGGCCGAGCTCACCCCGCGGGAGCGGGAGGTGCTGGTGCAGATGGCCTACGGCGCCTCGAACACCGAGATCGCCGCGCAGCTGTTCGTCAGCGAGGCGACGGTGAAGACCCACGTCGGCCGGGTGCTGTTCAAGACCGGCTCCCGGGACCGGGTGCAGGCCGTCGTCCTGGCCTACCGCACCGGCCTCGTCGCCCCCGCCGACCTCCTCCGCGACGCCCCCGCCTGACGAAGGAGACCCCCTCCTCCCCACCCCTCGCAAGCCCGCGGCGGGCCCCTGAAGGGGGCCGGTCCGGCGAGTGCGGGGCTGTCGACGCCTGCCGGCCCGGCGAGGCGTCGACGAGGCAGCACTCGGCGCCGACCGGGGTGGGGCATGCACCTGGGGGATGACCCCGGGTCAGCCCACAGGTGCACCACAGCCTCCGTGGAGACCAGCCCCTGCGGCGACGCGGCCGGGGGGCGCTCCGGGAGAACGTGATCTCAGTCGAAGACCACGTTCCTGGAGGCCGAAGTGTCCGTCCCCGTCATGACCGTCCCGGGTGAGCCCGCGGCGACCCAGTCCGCCGCCGTCCACGCCACCGACCTGCGCAAGACCTACGGCTCGGGTGAGACCGCGGTGCACGCACTCGCCGGCGTCGACGTCGCGTTCGACCGGGGGGCGTTCACCGCGATCATGGGCCCCTCGGGCTCGGGCAAGTCGACCCTGATGCACTGCCTGGCCGGCCTGGACGCCGCGACCAGCGGCAAGGTGTGGCTCGGCGAGACCGAGCTGACCAGCCTGCGCGACGACCAGCTGACCAGGCTGCGCCGTGAGCGGATCGGCTTCGTCTTCCAGTCGTTCAACCTGCTGCCGGTGCTCAACGCCCAGGACAACATGCTGCTGCCGATGCAGCTGGCCGGGCAGCGCCCGGACCGGGCGTGGATGGACTCCGTCATCGGCCGGCTCGGCCTCCGCGACCGGCTCCAGCACCGCCCGCACGAGCTCTCCGGCGGCCAGCAGCAGCGGGTCGCCGTGGCCCGGGCGCTGCTCCCCCGCCCCGACGTCGTCTTCGCCGACGAGCCCACCGGCAACCTGGACAGCCACGCCGGCGCCGAGGTGCTGGACCTGCTGCGCTCCAGCGTCCGGGAGACCGGCCAGACCGTCGTGATGGTCACCCACGACCCGGTGGCCGCCGCCTACGCCGACCGGGTCGTGCTGCTGGCCGACGGCCAGCTGGCCGGCGAGGTCCACCAGCCCACCACCGACTCGATCATCAACGCGCTGCGCGGACTGGGGGGCTGACCGTCATGCGAGCAGTCACGCTGGCGAGCATCCGGGCGCACCTGCCCCGGCTGATCGCCTCCACCCTGGCGATCGTCATCGCCGTGGGCTACGTGGTCGCCACCCTCGTGCTCAACGCGACCACCAAGGCCACCGTCCTGGAGGCGGTCGGCGCCCAGTACGTCGACGCCGACGCGGTGGTCACCTCCGACACCGGCGAGGGGCTGGTCGAGCACGTCGACACCCTCACCGCGCTGGACGGCGTGCAGGCCGTCGACCCGACCTGGCAGACCTACGGGCAGACCGGCGCCCAGTACCTGGAGATCGAGTCGGTCGCCGGGGACCCGCAGCTGCGCTGGCAGCAGCTGACCTCCGGGGCGCTGCCGGTGCGCCCGGGCGAGATCGCGGTCAGCGAGCGCGTCGACGCCGCCGTCGGCGACGTCGTCGCGATCACCGTCTACGACGACGAGGGCACCGAGACCACCACCGACGCGACCGTGACCGGCGTGGTCGACCTGGGCGGCGACCCGACCGCAGCGACCACCGGCAGGGCCTACGCCACCGCCGACCAGACCCGCGCCTGGGGCGCGCAGGAGCCGGTCGACCTGCGCATCGCCGGCACCACCGGCACCGATCCCGACGCACTGGTCGGCGCGGTGAGCTCCGCGCTGTCCGGTGCGGACGTCACCGTCCGCACCGGCACCGAGCAGGCCGAGGCGTCCGTCGCGACGATCACCGGTGACGCCGGCCTCCTCACCGCCTTCCTGCTGGTGTTCGCCACCATCGCCGTGCTCGTCGCCGGGCTGGTCATCGCCAACACCTTCGCCGTGCTGCTCGCCCAGCGGACCCGTGACCTGGCGCTGCTGCGCTGCGTCGGCGCCACCGCCCGCCAGGTGCGGCGCAGCGTGCTCGGCGAGGCCGTGCTCACCGGGCTGGCCGCCTCGGTGCTCGGCGTCCTGGCCGGGATCGGGCTCGCCGCGGCCATCTCGGCAGTGGTCTCCGGCATGGACTCGCCCATCCCGCTGTCCGGGCTCTCGGTGCCGCCGTCCACCGTGCTCATCGGTCTCGCCGTCGGCACGGTCACCACGCTGATCGCCGCGCTGGCCCCGGCCCGGGCCGCCACCCGGGTCGCCCCGCTGGCCGCGCTGCGTCCGACCGACCCGGCCCCGCTCCGCTCACGCGGCGGCGTGGCCCGGCTGGTGACCGGTCTGCTGCTCGCCGTCGCCGGCATCGCGCTCATGGTCCTGGGTGTCACGGAGGCGCAGGTGCTGGTCGCGCTGGGCGGGATCGTGCTCAGCTCGCTGGGGCTGCTGCTGCTCGCCCAGCGGGCCGTGCCGCCGATCGTCGCCGCGGCGGGCCGGTTGCTCGGCCGGCTCGGCGGCCTCCCGGCCCGGCTGGCCACCGGGAACGCCACCCGCAACCCCCGCCGGACGGCGGCCACGGCGACGGCCCTGCTCATCGGCGTCACCCTGACCACCGCGATGGTGGTCGGCGCCAGCTCCACCCGGGCCACTGCCCAGGAGGGCCTGGCCGCGCAGTACCCGACCGACGTGACCATCAACACCTGGGGCGATGCGGTGCCCAGCTCGCTGCAGCAGCAGCTGGCGTCCGTGGACGGTGTGGTGGCCACCACCTCGCTGGCCACCGGTGTCGTCACCGACCCGGAGGGCTACGACCTGCGGATCACCGGGGTGGACCCGGCGGCGGCGCGGCCGGTGCTGCGTTCCACCTCCACCACCCTGCCCGAGGTGGGCCAGATCGTCGTGCCCGAGTACTACCCCGAGAACTCACCCGAGGTGTGGGGTGGCCCCGTGACGCTGACCAGCGAGGACCGCTCGCTGACGCTGACGCCGGTGGTCGGCGGGACCAACGACTGGCTGGTCAACGACGCCGATCTCCAGGCCCTGGTGCCCGAGGCCGCGGTGGACACGATGTGGCTGCGGCTGGCCGACGACGCCGACCAGACCGCGGTGATCGACGAGATCGCCGAGGTGACCGGGAACGGGCTGCCCTCCGCGTTCGTCACCGGGCTGGCCAGCGAGCGGGCCATGCTCGACCAGATCGTGGACGCCCTGCTGCTCATCGTGACCGGGCTGCTCGGTGTGGCAGTGCTCATCGCGCTGATCGGGGTCGGCAACACCCTGGCCCTCTCGGTGGTCGAGCGGCGCCAGGAGAGCGGCCTGCTGCGCGCGCTGGGGCTGACCCGCGGCCAGCTGCGCGCGCTGCTGGCCTGGGAGGCCGTGCTCGTCGCCGGGGTCGCCGCGGTGCTCGGCGTCCTGGTCGGGAGTGCGTACGGGCTGGTCGGGACCGCCGCGATGTTGAGCGGGTTCGGTGAGGTGGTGATCGCCGTCCCGTGGCTGCAGGTCGGCGCGATCGTGCTGGTCGCCACGGTGGCCGGGCTGCTGGCCTCGGTGCTGCCGGCCCGGCGTGCGGCGAAGACCCCGCCGGTGGCCGCCATCGCCGGCTGAGGAAGGCCCCCTTCCCGACCCGCGCAGCAGGGGGCCCACGCACAGTTGAGCTCTGCTCCAGATCTGGAGCAGAGCTCAACTGCGTCAGGGACCTCGGTGACCGATCCGGCGCTCAGATCTCCAGGCTGAGCAGGTGGTAGCTCAGCGCCTTGCCGTGGCCGTCGAGCACCGGCGACCCGGTCACGCCGCCACCGAGAGCACCCGGCAGGGTGAAGACGAGGCCCGGCAGGTGCGGCTGAACGACCCGGCCGACCTCGCCCTGCACGAGCGGGGCGTAGTGCGCCGCCACCCGCTCGGCGGTCAGCTCCCGTTCCAGCAGTGCGGCGGCCTCGGCACTCCGCGGTAGCACCGCCAGGATCAGGGTGTCGCCCTTGTCACCGGTCCGGACGTCGGCCAGCTCGTCGATAGTCCGGCTCATCGGGCCACCTCCTGCAGGTGCACCTCGGGGTGCACTGCCGTCCGCGGCAGCGAGCAGGACCGGATGGCGATCACCTCGGTCTCCGACCGTCGCGCGCCCCCGCCCCCGGCCGGACCGTTCGTGTACAGCGCCTCCACCTCCCAGCCCACCACGGCGGCCAGCTCGCGGTCCGGCACCCGGGCGGCCACCCGCAGTCGCACCTCGAACGGGTCCCCGGGGTCGGTGAGCCCGCGGAACGCCGCCCCGGCCCCGATCAGCTCCACCAGGACGGCGTCCTCCGGGATCCCGTGCAGGTCCCGCAGACGGGTGCGCACCACGTCGGCCGCCAGCTGCGCCCGCGCCAGCGCGCGCGGACCGGCGTAGCTGAGCTGCCCCTCCCCGAGCCAGCCGCCGCGGAAGCCGAGGGTCACCTTGAGCTCGTCCGGGCGGGTGGTGCCGGTCGCGCCCTGCACCGCCACCCGATCGGGTCCCAGCTGGGTGAACCGGACGGCGCCGAAGTCGGCCACCACGTCCGGGGTGACGTACGCGCCCGGGTCACCCACCTCGTAGAGCAGCTGCTCGGCACAGGTCCGGGTGTCCAGCACGCCGCCGGTGCCGGGCAGCTTGCCGAACACGGCGCGGCCGTCCGCGGTGACGTCGGCGTACGGGAAGCCGAGCCAGGCCAGGTCCGGCACCGGCTTGGTGACCGGGTCGGCGAAGTAGCCGCCGGTCAGCTGGCCGGCGCACTCGAGCAGGTGCCCGACGACGGTGCCCGCCCCGAGCAGCTCGGGGTCGTCCCAGGACCAGCCGAAGGCGTGCACCAGCGGCGCGACGTACAGCGACGGGTCGGCCAGCCGGCCGGTGACCACGACGTCGGCGTCCTGCTGCAGGGCCGGCACGACGGCATCGGCACCCAGGTACGCGTTGGCCGAGACCAGCTCCTCCGGATGGCGCGACAGCGGCTGCCCGGTCTCCCAGACCGTCGGGTCGGCGGCGCGGACGGCTGCCAGCACGTCGTCCCCGGTGACCGCCGCGACCCGGAGCCCGGCCAGGCCCAGCTCGGCGCCGACCCGGGCGACCACGTCGGCCGCGGCCAGCGGGTTGGCCGCCCCGGAGTTGGTCACGATCTTGGTGCCCGCAGCCGCGGTGGCGCCCAGCACGGCGCGCATCCGGGCGGCGAGGAGCGGGTCGTAGCCGGAGGTGGGGTCGGCCAGCCGGCGCGACTGACCGGTGGCCACGGTGCGCTCCCCCAGGCACTCGAAGACCAGGTAGTCCAGCGCCCCGCGGCGGGCGAGGTCCGCCGCGGGGTCGATGCGGTCACCGGCGAAGCCGGCCCCGGCGCCGAGCCGCAGCGTGGCCGGCGCGGTCATGAGGCCCACAGGGGGATCGCACCGGTGATCACCGCGACGACCAGCATGCCGACGCTCACCGCCGTCGCCCAGCCGATGAGGTTCCGGATGTGCGCCCCGATGTTGACCCCGCCCAGCCCGACGAGGAGGTAGAACGCGCCGGTGAGCGGGCTGATCGGGAAGCCCAGCGTCTCCTCGCCCAGCACCGAGGCGCGGGCCAGGTCCATCCCGCTGACCCCGAACTGCTCACCGATCTCGATCAGCACGGGGAGCACACCGAAGTAGTAGGCGTCCGGACCGAACAGCAGGCTCAGCGGGACGCCCAGCACCCCGACGATCAGCGGCAGCGCGGGGACGACGCCCGCGGGCACCACCTCGGCTGCCGACTCCGCCATCGCCGTGATCATCCCCGTGCCGTTGAGCACGCCGAGGAAGGCGCCGGCCGCCAGCAGCGTGCTGGCCATCAGCATCGCGCCGGTGGCGTGCGCCTGGATCCGGCTGGTCTGCGCGGCCATGCCCGGGTAGTTGAGCAACAGCGCGATGATCGCGCCGACGATGAAGATCATCTCCGGTGAGGCGACCTGGGCGACGAGCAGGCCGATCACCGCCACGGTGAGCACCGCGTTGACCCACAGCAGCCGGGGACGGCGCAGGTCGGCCGCCGCCGGGTCCCCGGCTGCGCCGCTCTCCTCGGCGTCGGTCCCGGTGCCGGCGGGCGCGCTCGGGGCGGGCCGGTCGGCCGACGAGCTCCCCGATCCACCGGTGGCGACCGCGGTGCGGGAGCCGGCGGTGGCCGGGGTGCCTGCGCCGCTGGCGGCCAGCCGTCGCGCCTCCCGCTTGCCGAGGAACCAGGCGACCCCCAGGGCCATGAGCCCGCCGGCGATCTGGGCGGGGATGAGCGGCACCCAGATCTCGTTGGCGTCCACCCCGAGCGTCGTCGCCGCCCGGGCGGTCGGACCGCCCCACGGCACGACGTTCATCACACCGGCGCCCAGGCCCACGCAGGCCGTCAGGGTCAGCCGGCTCATGCCCAGCCGGTCGTAGAGCGGGAGCATCGCCGGGACGGCGATCAGGAAGGTGACCGCGCCGGCGCCGTCGAGGTGGGCGACCAGCGCCAGGGCGGTGGTCGCGACGGCGACGGTGGGCGGCGCGTCCCCGGCCCAGCGGACGATCCGGCGGATCACCGGATCGAACAGGCCGGCATCGCGCATGAGCCCGAAGAACAGGATCGCGAAGACGAACATGGCCGTGATGCCGACGATCCCGGACAGCCCCTCGGCGATGAACCCGCCGACCTCGGTGGGGGTGAAGCCGGCGAGCAGGCCGGTGATGATCGGGACGCCGGCGAGCGCGACGACCGCGCTGATCCGCTGACTGAGCAGCAGGGCCAGGATCGCGGCGATGGTCAGGTACCCGAGCAGGGCTGTCACGTCGACCTCCTTTGGTCGACGGCGAGTGTGGTGGACGCCACTTCACTCAGTCCAACATCAATTGGCGATAGATTGATGCGCTGTGGTCATCGACATCCCGCCGTCCCACCTCCGTGCGCTGGTCGCCGTCGCCGATGCCGGCGGCTTCACCGCGGCCGCCGCGCAGCTGGGCACCGCGCAGTCCTCGCTGAGCCGGGCGGTCGCCGACGTCGAACGCCGGCTGCGGGTCCGCGTCTTCGAGCGGACCACCCGCAGCCTCCGGCTGACCAGCCAGGGACGGGAGATCATCGCCCTCAGCCGCCAGGTCCTCGCCGACCTCGACGCCGGGATGCGGCACCTGGAGGGGTACCTCGCCGGCCAGCGCGGCCGGGTCACCATCGCGTGCCTGCCCTCGGTGGCCGCCACCCTGCTCCCGCCGGTCGTCGTCGCCTTCCGCGCCCGGTTCCCCGATGTCCAGGTGCAGGTGCGCGACGGCCTGGCCGCCGACGTGCTCGACGCCGTCCACAGTGGCTCGGTCGACCTGGCCGTCACCGCCGCCCCCGCCCCGCTGGCCAGGCTGACCGTCGAACAGCTGCGGCTGGACCCCTTCTCCTGTGCCTTCGCCCCGGGACACCGTTTCGCCGGGCGCGCCGAGGTCGACTGGGCAGAGCTGACCGACGAGCCGTTCATCACCTTCGGCGCCGACAGCAGCATCCGAGGCCCCGTCGACCTGGCCCTGAGGGCCGCCGGTGCGACGCCCGGCCCGGTTCTCGAAGCCCGCAACGTCGGGGCCGTGGCCGGCCTCACGGCAGCCGCCCTCGGGGTCACCGCCGTCCCGCAGCTCGTCCTCCCCATGATGGCCTTCGCCGGCGTGCAACACGCCCCGCTGCGGCCGACGGTGGAGCGCCGGATCAGCCTGGTGCGCGCCCCGGAACGGCCACTGACGCCCAGCGCCGAGGCATTCGCCCGCGAGCTGCACAGCATGAGCGAGAGCTGAGGTCAGCGCCCGCCCGGCGCGGACACCGCGCGACGGGGGATGCTGGGGACGTGCCGCTCCTCCGTCGTGTCGCCACCGCCACCGCTGCCACCGCCCTGTTGGGCGGCGTGAGCTGGGTCGCCCGCGCCGCCTGGGGCCTGCCCGTCGCCCTCGGCGCCAGCCAGCGCCGGCTCCGCCCGACCGTCACCGCCTCCTCCCAGTTCTCCGAGGGGAAGTTCCACAACAACCTGCCCACCCCCGCACTCGCCCCCGCCAACGCGCGCGACGGACTGCTGCGGCAGTGGCACGAGGACCGGCACAAGGGGCTCCCCGGCGGCCCCATCCCGCTGACCACCCCGGACGTGCCCGAGCGGGCCGCCGAGCTGGCGGTCACCTGGTTCGGGCACTCCAGCGCCCTGCTCGAGATCGACGGCCGGCGGGTGCTGGTCGACCCGGTGTGGAGCGAGCGGGTGTCGCCGTCCCCGCTGCTGGGCCCCACCCGCCTGCACGAGCCCCCGGCACCGGTGGAGAGCCTGCCCCCGGTCGACGCGGTGCTGATCAGCCACGACCACTACGACCACCTCGACCTGCCCACCGTGCGGGCGCTGCTGCGCGAGCAGTCGGCCCCGTTCGTCGTCCCGCTGGGCATCGGCGCGCACCTGCGCCGGTGGGGCGTGCCCGACGAGCGGATCGTCGAGCTGGACTGGGACGGCGCCACGACCATCGCCGGGCTGACGCTGACCTGCACCGAGGCCCGGCACTTCTCCGGCCGGTTCTTCGCCCGGGACACCACGCTGTGGTCGTCCTGGGTCGTCGCCGGCCCCCGGCACCGGGTGTTCTTCGGCGGCGACACCGGCTACACCCCGGCCTTCGCCGGGATCGGCGCCCGCCTCGGGCCCTTCGACCTGACGCTGCAGCCGATCGGCGCCTACAACGACGCCTGGCACGCCATCCACATGGACCCGGAGGAGGCCGTGCGCGCGCACGGTGACCTGGGTGGCCGGGTGCTGGTGCCGATCCACTGGGCGACGTTCAACCTGGCCTTCCACCGGTGGGCCGAGCCGGTGCAGCGGCTCCTCGCCGCCGCCGAGGCCCGGGACGTGCAGGTCGTCGTCCCGCAGCCCGGTGAGCGGGTCGACGTGCTGGCCCCGCCGCCGCTGCGCGACTGGTGGACGGCGGTCGGTTCCGTCGACGACCTGCCCCCCAGCGGCGCGGCGGCCGCCAACGCCCGCGTCCGGCGGCTGACCGCCCGGCGGGCCGGCTCCCGGGGCTGACGGCGGCGCTCAGCCGACCAGCAGTGCGCTCCGGTCCGCCCGGGTCAGCGCCCGGCCGGCCAGCGCCACCAGGACGACGCCGGCCGCGCAGACCGCCGCCACGGCGACCTGCCGCGGGCCCTCCGCGGCAGCGATGCCCAGCAGTCCCCAGATGACGGCCACGGCGAACGGACCGGCGGCGACGTAGGAGCCGAGCAGCACCGCGGCCGCGATCCCGGCGACCGTGACCAGCGCGGCCACCGCCCACGCCTGCGCGGCCAGGGTGTCCGGGGAGATGCCGAGCGCGACCCCGGTGCTGCCCACGTTCGCCACCGGCGCCACGGTGAGCCAACCCAGCAGGAGCCCGGCGGTGGCCCGCGGCAGCACCCGGGCCAGCCCGTCGGCCGGCACCGTCTGCAGCCGGACGTAGGCGACGGCGGCCGCGGCGGTGATGCCGAAGATCAGCACCTGAGCGACGTACTGCCACACGCCGCCCTGCGGGTAGACCACCTCCCAGACGGCGTTCCCGGCGAACGCGACGGCCAGCGGCCAGCCGGTCCGGCGGTGCACCTCGCGCCCGCGCTGCGACGGCAGCGCCTGGTAGACCGCCCAGGCCAGCGACCCGGCGAAGATCACCCCCCAGATGCTGAAGGCCCAGCCGGCCGGGGTGACCAGGGAGCGGTCGGCGTCGCTGACGTCGCCGACGCTGCGGCCGGCGAGCGCCGCGCCCAGGGGGCTGCCGACGATCTGGGCGACCGCCGCGACGACCACCGCGACGACCCGGGGGGTGTCCCGCATCGGTTCCTCCTCGTCCGCGCGCGGCCACCGGGTCGGCCACGTCCTCGGCGAGGGCTACCCGGCGAGGGCGGCGAGCACCCGGGGGAGCTCGAGGAGATCGGTGACCTCGTGCTGCGGCTGCGGCCCGTCCGGGTCGACCCGGTGCCCGGGCCGGTGCACCCGGACGACGGTGAGGCCGGCCTCGAGCGCGCCCCGGGTGTCCCGCGCCGACGCGGGGACGTGCACCGCGGCCCCGGCGTCGGCCGCCCGCCGGTAGATCTCCGGGTGCGGCTTGTAGGCGTGCAGCCGCTCGCTGGTCAGGACGGCGTCCGGGTGCACCAGGCCGGCCGCGCGGGTGCGCGCGAACAGGTCGTCGTCCACGTTGGACAGCACGCCGACCCGGTGCTGCTCGGCGACCAGCGGCAGCGCCCGGCCGACATCGGGCCACAGCGGCCAGTCCGGCAGGGACGCCAGCAGCGCGAGGGTGTCCGCGGTGGCGTCGGCGTCCAGGCCCCGGGCCGCGTAGGTGTCGGTGAGCGCGCGCCGGCAGTGCTCGGCGAAGGGCACCCAGTCGGTGAGGTCCTTCTGCGAGGCCTTGTTCCGGGCGTCCCAGTCGTCGTAGAGCTCGGTGCCGGCGATCTCCCAGCCGTGCCCCTGGGCGAGGGAGTCGAACGTCGCCGAGCCACCCGTCCGGGAGTCGATCAGCGCGCTGAACAGGTCGAAGGTCACCAAGGCCATGGGCCCATCGTGGCCCGGCCGGCTCAGCGCAGCAGCTTGGACATGCGGCGGTCGGCCAGCGGCTTGCCGCCGGTCTGGCAGGTCGGGCAGTACTGCAGCGAGGTGTCGGCGAAGGACACCTCGCGCACGGTGTCCCCGCAGACCGGGCAGGGCAGCCCGGTGCGGGCGTGGACCTGCAGACCGGCCCGCTTCTCCCCCTTGAGCGTCGCCGCCTTCTGCCCCAGCTGACGGTCCAGCGCGCCGGTCAGCGTCTCCCGCATCGCGGCGTGCAGTCGGAGCAGCTCGTCGTCGGTGACCTTGTCGGCCATCTTGAACGGGGAGAGCCGGGCGGCGTGCAGGATCTCGTCGGAGTAGGCGTTCCCGATGCCGGAGAGCACGGTCTGGTCGGTGAGGGTGCCCTTGAGCTGGGTGTGCCGGCCGGCGAGCAGCGCCCCGAGGGTCTCGGCGTCCAGCTCCAGCGCGTCCGGGCCCAGCCGGGCGATGCCCGGCACCTCGGTCGGCGAGCGGACCACGTAGACGGCCAGCCCCTTCCGGGTGCCCTGCTCGGTCAGGTCGAAGCCCTCGGGCAGCTCACCCTCGCGCGGCTCCAGGTGCACCCGCAGCGCCAGCGGGCCCTTCCCCGGCTTCGGCGGGGCGGTGGGCAGGTTCTGCCGCCAGTGCAGCCATCCCGCCCGGGCCAGGTGGACGACCAGGTGCAGCCCGGAGACGTCCAGGTCGAGGAACTTGCCGTGCCGGGAGGCCCCGGTGAGCTCCAGCCCGGCCAGCGCGGACAGCGGCGGGTCGAAGGTCTTGATCGCCTGGACGCCCGCCAGGTCGACGCGCGTGATCACTCGGCCGACGGCGTTCTCCCGCAGGAACGCCACCAGCGCCTCCACCTCGGGCAACTCGGGCACCCGCACATGATCCACGCCGGACGCCGTCCCCGTCGTCCTCCGTCACCCCGCTGACCACCGAAATGGCCATTTTGGTGGTCAGCTGAGGGCGGCGGCCATGCGCTCGACGATGGTGCGGAGCACCGGGCGGGGGGTGGCCAGGTTCAGCCGCACGTGCCCGGCCCCGGGGGCGCCGCACTCCGGGCCGTCGACCAGGGCCACCCCGGCCTCGCGGAGGAAGAACTCCCCCAGCGGCTCCTCGATGCCCAGCTCCCGGCCGTCCAGCCAGGCCAGGTAGGTGCCCTCCGGCGGGGTGTACCGCACCCGCGGCAGGTGCTCGGCGAGCAGCTCGGCCAGCAGCCGGCGGTTGCCGTCCAGGTACGCCAGGACGTCGTCCAGCCACTCCTCCCCCTCGTCGTACGCGGCGGTGCTGGCCAGCACCCCGGGGGTCGAGGCGCCGTGGCCGGCTAGCTCGCCGACCTCGGCCCAGTGCGCGGCGTCGGCGGGGTTGGACAGCAGCAGCTGCGCGGCCTTGAGCCCGGGCACGTTGAACGCCTTGGACGCCGAGGTCGCGGTCACCGTGTGCTCGGCGGTGACCGGCGACAGCGAGGCGTAGGGCCGGTGCACCGCGCCCGGGTACACCAGCGGTGCGTGGATCTCGTCGGCGAACACCCGGGCCCCGTTCCGGGCGACCACGTCGGCCAGCGCGAGCTGCTCGGCGGCGGTGAACACCCGGCCCACCGGGTTGTGCGGGTTGACGTGCACCAGCAGGGCCCCGGGGGTCAGCGCCCGGTCCAGCGCCGCGAGGTCGTGGGTGAGCCGGCCGTCGTCCACGACCATCGGCACCTCGACGAGCTCGCGGCCCATCAGCCGCGGCACCTTCAGGAACGGCATGTACGCCGGGGTGGGCAGCACCACCGGGGCACCGGGCGGGGTGAAGTGCTCGATCGCCGCCTGCAGCCCCGCGACGACGTCGGCCAGCGGGGTGATCCACTCAGCCGGCAGCTCCCAGCCGTACCGGCGGCGCTGCCAGCCGGCGCACGCCTGCGCCATCGCGGTGGCGATCGGGATGGGCAGGTAGCCCAGCGCCCCGGCGTCGACCGCGTCGTGCAGCGCGCGGGTCACCACCGGCGCCGTCCCGAAGTCCATCTCGGCGACGAAGGCGCCCAGCGCGTCGCCGTACCTCGTCCACTTGAGGCTGCCGGCCGACCGCAGCGCGTCCTCGGTCAGTGCGTCGAAGGAGGTGCCCACCCGGTCAGTCTGCGTCGCCGGGCACGTCGGCGGTGGCCCCGGGCTCGGCGCGGGCCGACTCCTCCACCGCGGCCGCGACCGCCTGCGCGACGGCCGGGTCGAAGACGCTGGGGATGATGTAGTTGGCGTTGAGCTGGTCGTCGCCCACCACCGCGGCCAGCGCGTCGGCGGCGGCCAGCAGCATGCCGGGGCGGATCTCCTTGGCCCGGGCGTCGAGCAGCCCGCGGAAGACCCCGGGGAACGCCAGCACGTTGTTGATCTGGTTGGGCAGGTCCGAACGGCCGGAGGCGACGACGGCGGCGTACTGCCGGGCCCGCACCGGGTCGACGTCCGGCGTGGGGTTGGCCATCGGGAAGACCACCGCCTGGTCGGCCATGCCGGCCAGCACCTCGGCCTGGATGACGTTGGCCGCGCTGACCCCGATGAACACGTCCGCGCCGACCAGGGCGTCGGCCAGCTCGCCCCGCCGGCACGCGGGGTTGGTGCGCCGGGCCAGGTCCAGCTTGGCCGGGGAGAGCCGCTCGTCGTCCGGCGAGAGGACGCCCTCCCGGTCCCAGACCAGCACGTTCGTGGCCCCGGCCTCCAGCAGCAGGGTGACGATCGCCGTCCCGGCCGCCCCGCCGCCGGCGACGACGACGGCGACGTCCTCGAGCTGCTTGTCCACGACCCGCAGCGCGTTGCGCAGCGCGGCGAGCACGCAGATCGCCGTGCCGTGCTGGTCGTCGTGGAAGACCGGGATGTCCAGCTTCTCCCGCAGCCGGGCCTCGATCTCGAAGCAGCGCGGCGCGGAGATGTCCTCCAGGTTGATGCCGCCGAAGCCGGGGGCGATGAGCTCGACGGTGCGCACGATCTCGTCGACGTCCTGGGTGTCCAGCGCGATCGGCCAGGCGTCGATGTCGCCGAACCGCTTGAACAGCGCCGCCTTGCCCTCCATGACCGGCATCGAGGCGCCCGGCCCGATGTCGCCCAGCCCGAGCACCGCCGAACCGTCGGTCACCACGGCGACGGTGTTGCCCTTGATGGTGAGCCGGCGGACGTCCTCCGGGTGCTCGGCCAGCGCGAGGCAGACCCGGGCGACGCCGGGGGTGTAGGCCATCGACAGGTCGTCGCGGGTCTTCAACGGCACCTTGGAGGCGACCTCCAGCTTGCCGCCCAGGTGCAGCAGGAACGTGCGGTCGCTGACCTTGCGCACGTGCACCTGGTCGACGGCGTCGAGTGCGGCGACGACCTCCTCGGAGTGCTCGGCGTCGGCAGCCGAGCAGGTGACGTCGACGGTGAGGCCGTCGGGGCGGGACTCCACGACGTCGATCGCGGTGACCGCACCCCCGGCGTTGCCCACCGCGGTGGCGATCCGGCCGACGCTGGCCGGGTCGCCGTCGGCGGTGAGCCGCACGGTGATCGAGTAGGAGGCCGACGTCACCAGACCGCGGTGGACGACGGGTGCGGGCGCCGAGTCAGGAGTGAGGGACGTCACCTTCCCATCGTGGCATCCCGACCGCGACATTTCCACCTGCCGGGTCACTCTTCCCACCATGCGGAATCAGGTCGCGCGGGGAGGGCCATGCGGAGTCAGGCGGAGAACTCCGCCGCCCGCTGCTCGGCCCGGGCCTTGAGCCCCACCGCGAACTGGCGAAAGGCCGGGTTCAGGTCCGGCACCGTGCGCATCATCAGCGGCGCCAGCGGGCCGCGGTACTGCTCGCGCACGGTGAACTCCGTGCTGCCGTCGCCCTGTGGGTCGAGCCGGAAGGTGCGCTCGGCGACGAACAGGTCCAGCGGCAGGCCGCTGTGCCAGCGCATCGACTCCGCCGGCCGGATCTCGGTGACCGTGACCCGCAACGGCCGGCGCCGGGTGCCGGTGGCCACCAGGAGGAGCGGCGCGCCCAGCCGGACGACCCCCTCCACCCGGTCGATCCCGGAGTGCCAGTCGCGCCAGCCGCCGACGTCGACGAGCACCGACCACACCTGTTCGGCCCCGGCGTCGATGCGGGTGGCCGCCTCGTAGCTCCTCATCGGGACCGAGTGTGCTCCCCGTCACTCTCCGGTGGAAGAGCCAGCCGCGGCGGGGCCGGGTCCGGCGGCACCCCGGCCTCGGCATCCGCCCCGAGCCGGGTGCCCCAGGCGACCAGCCCGGCGAGGTCCACCCCGTGCCGGGCGGCGGCCGGGCCGGCGGTGCCGAGTGACCGGGCGCCCCGGGTCAGCAGGGTGGCCGCACCCGGCAGGTTGCCGCGCAGGGCGTGGGTGAGGCCGACGGCGAGCTGGGCCAGGCCGCGCCACAGGTCCCGTTCGTCGTCCGGGCCGGTCTTCCACGCGTCCTCGAGCACCTCGTGGGCGTGGAACGGCCGGCCGGCGTCCAGCAGCTCCTGGGCCTCCACCAGCGTCTGGTCCGGCGTGCGGACCAGTCCCTCGGGCGCCCGCGGCTCCCCCGGCGAGCCGTACGGGAGTGGCCGGCCCAGCGCGTCGCGCGGCCGGGCACTGCGGGCCCGGCCGGCGTCGTCCCGGTCGCGGGGGGCGCCGGGCACGTCAGCGCAGGACGGTGGTGAGCCGGACCTGCACGCCCTCGCCGGCCACGGTGATGTCGACGTGGTCGCACAGCTGGCGGGCCAGCCACAGCCCCATGCCGCCCAGCGACAGGTCGTCACCGTGTGCCGGCCCGTAGCCGATGAACGGGTCCTGCAGCCCGGCGCCGTGGTCGGTCACCGTGCAGACCAGCCGGTCGCCGCCGGCCCACAGCCGCAGGTCGACCGGCGGCCGGCCGTGACGCAGGGCGTTGGTGGTCATCTCGTCGACGGCGAGGAGGAAGTCCTCGAGCGCCGGCTGCGAGCCGGACGGCAACCGGGCCTCGGCGGCGCGCGCGGCCAGGTCACGGCGCAGTCCGCGCAGGTCACGCACCGAGTCGGCGTGCACCAGCGGCTCGGTCGACTCCAGCGGCTCGAGCGGGACCGGCAGCGAGGCCAGGTACTCCTCGGGGTCGACGTGGTCGGGGTTCACCTGCTCGTGGCCGTCGACCTGGAGCATCGGGTGGGTGGCCCGCACGGCGTCCACCAACGGGGTCGGCACCCGGCGGGTGTCGCACAGGCAGAGCACCAGCAGCCGGTCGTCCCCGGCGCGGTCCGCCTCGCCGAGCTGGTGGTCCAGGACGGCCTCGTAGCGTTGCCACTCCCGCCAGGTCTCCGGTTCGGACCCGGGCAGGGGCTCGAGGACGACGCGGACCACCGGGCTGGCCGCCACCCGGTGGCGCACGCCGAGACGGCGGACGGCGGTGATCGCCGCTGCCGGCCCGTTGCCGTACACGTCGGACCACGCGGTCCAGACCACCTGCGGACGGTCGGGGAGCGCCTGCTGCAGGAGCTGGGTGGTCTCGTCGCTGCAGACGACCACCACCGGCTCCCCGGCGTCCAGCCCGGCGCAGACGAACGCGACGGTGCCGTCGACCAACTCGCTGTCCGACGCGCCGATCAACGCCCGGTGTCTGCCGGACCCGGCTGCCCCGTCCATGCGTGCTGGTCCCCGTCCTGCCCTAATGCGGAGCCGCCGTCCTGGCAGCCGTGTCCACGGGCTCCCTACCCGCTCCCCGGCGACCTAGGCGTACGGCCGGCCGTGAGCTGACCGGACGACCGGGAGGTGGGGGTTGCCGGGTTGGCGCAAGCGTGGAAGATGGTCAGCGAGGACGGCCGCCACCCGGCACGCCGCCCCCGCACCGACCCGCGGTCGACTCGACCGGTCCGGACCTGGAGGGGGCAGCATGACCACGTCCACAGCACTGGCCGACCATCCCGCCGACGACGTCCTGCCCGACCTGGACGCCGCCCGGGAGCACGTCGGCCTACGCGCGCTGCACCCGGCGGCGACCGGGCCGATCGGGCTGGAGCTCGAGGCCCACCTGGTCGACCTGGCCTCACCCGGCACCCGGGTGCCCTGGCACCGGGTCACCGCCGCCGTCGCGGCGCTGCCCCCGCTGGACGGCGGCAGCCGGGTCACCCTCGAGCCCGGCGGCCAGGTCGAGCTGTCCGGCCCACCGGCCCCCGACGTCACGGCCGCGGTCACCGGCCTGCGGTCCGACCTCGCGGCCGTCCGGGGCCTGCTGGGCACGGCGGGCCTGGGGCTGGCGCCGCTGGGCGCGGACCCGTGTCGCCCCGCGCAGCGGGTGAACCCGGGCTCCCGCTACGTGGCGATGGAGGAGCACTTCCAGGCACTGGGCCACCGGGCGGCCGGCGTCACGATGATGACCAGCACCGCGGCGCTGCAGGTCAACGTGGAGGCCGGACCCCGGTCCGGATGGGCCGCACGGGTGCGGCTGGCCCAGGCGCTCGGTCCGGTGCTGGTGGCGGTCTCCGCCTGCTCCCCGCTGCTGGCCGGCAGCGAGACCGGCTGGCGCTCCGGCCGGCAGCGGATCTGGGCCGAGCTGGACGCCGCTCGCTGTGCGCCCCTGCCCGGTGGGTCCGACCCGGCCGACGAGTGGGCCGCGTTCGCCCTGGCGGCGCCGGTGATGCTGGTGCGCGAACCGACGGGCGACGCCGTCCCGGTGCGCGGCCGGACGTCGTTCGCCGACTGGGTCCGCGGGGCCGGGCCGACCGACCGGCGGCCGACCGTGGCCGACCTGGAGTACCACCTGACCACGCTCTTCCCGCCGGTCCGGCTGCGCGGCTACCTGGAGCTGCGGTACCTCGACGCCGCGCCCGAGCCGTGGTGGCCGGCGCTGTCGGCGGTGGCCGGCACCCTGCTCGACGACCCGGTGGCCGCAGACACCGCCGCTGCCGCGACCGAGCCGGTCGCCGGCCGCTGGGAGTCGGCCACCCGGCTCGGACTCGCCGACCCGGAGTTGCACGCGGCCGCAGCCGCCTGCCTCGAGGTCGCCGTGCGCCGGGCACCGGCGGGCCTGCGGGCACAGGTCACCGCCCTGGCCGAGCTGGTCGAGCGCCGGGCCAGCCCCGGCGACGCACTGCTGCACACCGCCCGGATCCACGGTCCGGCAGCCGCCCTGCTGGCCGCGACCCACGACGCCGAGGAGGAGACGTGACCGACCTGAGAGAGACCCTCGCCCAGGAGCTCACCCGCGCCCGGGAGCGCACCCTGCTGCTCACCGAGCACGACGAGCCCGAGCTGCTGCGCCAGCACTCGCCGCTGATGAGCCCGCTGGTCTGGGACCTGGCCCACGTCGGCCAGCAGGAGGACCTGTGGCTGCTGCGCGGCGGCGACGCCCGGTGCACCGGGGTGCTCCCGCCGGACGTCGAGTCGCTGTACGACGCCTTCACCCACCCCCGGGCCGCACGGGTCCGGCTGCCGCTGCTGCCGCCGGTGGAGGCCCGGGCGTTCTGCGCCGAGGTGCGCGGCCGGGTGCTGGACCGGCTCGACCGGTCCGGGCCGGACGACGACCCCTTCGACGTGGCGATGGTCGTCAGCCACGAGCAGCAGCACGACGAGACGATGCTGCAGACCCTGCAGCTGCGCGCCGGCCCACCACTGCTCGGCACCGGCTCCCCGCTCCCGGCCGGCCGGCCGGGGCTGGCCGGCACCACCGTGCTGGTCCCCGGCGGGCCCTTCCGCCTCGGGGTCGACGGCACCGAGGAGCCGTTCTCCCTGGACAACGAGCGGCCGGCGCACGTCGTCGACGTCCCGGCGTTCCGGATCGGGCGGGTGCCGGTCACCAACGCCGAGTACGCCGCCTTCGTCGCCGACGGCGGCTACACCGACCCGCGCTGGTGGTCCGCGCGCGGCTGGCAGCACCACTGCGACGCCGGCCTCACCGCACCGGCGTTCTGGGGGGCCGAGGGCACCCGGACCCGGTTCGGCGTGGTCGAGGAGCTGCCGGCGGACGAACCGGTCCAGCACGTGACCTTCTTCGAGGCCGAGGCGTACGCCGCCTGGGCCGGTGGGCGGCTGCCGACCGAGGAGGAGTGGGAGAAGGCGGCCGTCTGGGACCCGGCCACCGGGGGCCGGCGGCGGTTCCCGTGGGGCTCGGCCGACCCGACCCCGGAGCTGGCCAACCTGGGCGGCTCGGCGCTGCGCCCCGCCCCGGTGGGCGCCTACCCCGCCGGCGCCTCGGCCTGCGGCGTGGAGCAGCTGATGGGCGACGTGTGGGAGTGGACCTCCTCGGACTTCCGCCCGTGGCCCGGCTTCACCCCGATGCTCTACGCGGACTACTCCGCGCCCTTCTTCGGCGGCGACTACAAGGTGCTGCGCGGGAGCTCCTGGGCGGTGGGCGCCTCGGTGTCGCGGCCGAGCTTCCGCAACTGGGACCACCCGGTGCGCCGGCAGGTCTTCAGCGGCATCCGGCTCGCGTTCGACGCATGACGGGAGACGCCTGATGTGCCGGCACCTGGCCTGGCTCGGGCAGCCGCGCACGCTGGCCGCGCTGGTGCTCGACCCGCCGTCGTCCCTGCTGGTGCAGGCGCACGCCCCCCGCCGGCAGCGGTACGGCACGGTGAACGCCGACGGCTGGGGCGTGGGCTTCTGGGCCGAGGGCCGCCCGGAGCCGGCTCGCTGGCGGTCGGCGCAGCCGTTGTGGGGGTCGGCGTCCTTCGCCTCGGTCGCGCCCGCCGTCTCGGCCCGCTGCGTGCTGGCCGCGGTGCGCTCGGCGACCGTGGGGATGCCGATCGAGGAGGCGGCGGCCGCCCCGTTCACCGACGGCCGCTGGCTGCTCTCGCACAACGGCCGGGTCGACCGGGCGGTGCTGCCCCCGGCCCGGGACGCCGAGTCGGTGGTGGACAGCGCGCTGCTGGCCGCGCTGGTCTTCTCCCGGGGCATGGCGGCGCTCGGCGAGACCGTCCGCGAGGTGGGGGCCGCCGACCCGGCCGCCCGGCTCAACCTGCTCGCCGCCGACGGCACCCGGCTGCTGGCCACCACCTGGGGCGACACCCTGTCGGTGCTGGCCACCGACGAGGGGACGGCGCTGGCCAGCGAACCGTGGGACGACGACCCGCGCTGGTCCGACGTCCCCGACCGGACGCTCGTCGAGGTCACCCCCGACGGCCTGACCCTGACCCCCCTCGATGCATCGGAGCCCGCATGACGTTCACGCTCACCGACCACCTGGGCCCGGTCGACGCCGGCGCTGCGCTCGCCGCCGACGTGCGCGCCGGCCTGACGGCGAGCCCGAAGACGCTGCCGCCCCGCTGGTTCTACGACGAGCGCGGCAGCGAGCTGTTCGACGAGATCACCCGGCTGCCGGAGTACTACCCGACCCGCGCGGAACGGGCCCTGCTGGCCGAGCGCGCTGCGGACGTCGCCGCGGCCACCGGCGCCGACACGCTGGTCGAGCTGGGCAGCGGCACCTCGGAGAAGACCCGGCTGCTGCTCACCGCGCTGGCCGAGGCCGGCACCCTGCGCCGCTTCGTGCCGGTCGACGTCGACCCCTCGGTGCTGCGGTCCGCCGGTGCCCAGATCACCGCGGCCTACCCGGGGACGGCGGTCGACGCGGTGGTCGCCGACTTCACCGTGCACCTGGGCGACCTGCCGCAGGAGGGCCGCCGGCTGGTCGCCTTCCTGGGCTCCACGATCGGCAACCTGGAGCCCGGGCCGCGGGCGTCCTTCCTCTCCTCCCTCGCGGCGACCCTGCGGCCGGGGGACTCCTTCCTGCTCGGCACCGACCTGGTGAAGGACCCCGACCGGCTGGTCCGCGCCTACGACGACGCCGCCGGGGTGACCGCGGCGTTCAACCGGAACGTGCTCGCGGTGCTGAACCGGGAGCTGTCGGGCGACGCCGACCCGGCCGCGTTCGAGCACGTCGCGGTGTGGGACGCCGAGCAGGAGCGGGTCGAGATGCGGCTGCGGTCGACCCGGGACCAGGTCGTGGACCTGGCCGCGATCGAGTTGACGGTGCCCTTCACTGCCGGGGAGGAGATGCGCACCGAGGTGTCGACCAAGTTCCGCCGGGCCCGGGTCGAACAGGAGCTGGCCGCCGCCGGCCTGCGGATGACCCACTGGTGGACCGATCCGGCCGGGGACGTCGCGGTCTCCCTGTCGGTGCCCGGTCCGCTGGCCTCCGGGCGGTGAGCAGCCTCCCGCACGACGACCTCGGCGACGCCTGGCGCGCCGCCCGTGTGCGACCGGCCGGCGTACACCTGGACCACGCCGCCTGCAGCCGGCAGAGCACCGAGGTGCTGGACGCCGTCGCCCGGCACGCCCGGCACGAGGCGGAGCTGGGCGGCTACGTCGCCGAGCAGGCCGCCGAGGGGCTGCTGCAGCAGGGCCGCTCGGTGCTGGCCGGGCTGGTCGGGATGGCCGCCGCCGACGTGGCCTTCACCGAGAGCGCCACCACCGCGGTGCAGACGCTGTTCTCCCGGTGGCGGTTGCCGGCCGGCAGCCGGATCGGCGTGCTCCCCGGCGAGTACTTCCTGAACGAGGCGGCCATCCGTGCCGCGGGGTTCGTCCCGACGACACTGCCCGCCGATCCCATGGGCCGGGCCGACGTCGCCGGCATCGAACGGATGCTGCGGGAGGACCCGCCGGCCGTCGTCCACCTGACCGTGGTCGCCAGCCACCGGGGTCTCGTCCAGCCGGCTGCGGAGGTGTCGGCGCTGTGCCGGGCAGCCGGGGTCCCGCTCGTGCTCGACGTCGCGCAGGCGCTGGGTCAGGTGGACTGCGACGTGGCGGCCGACGCGGCCTACGGCACCTCCCGCAAGTGGCTGGCCGGGCCGCGCGGGGTCGGTTTCCTGGTCCTGCGCCCGACCCTGTCCGCGCAGCTGGCGCCGGTGGTCGGTCCCGAGCTGTTCGATGCCGCCGGCGACACCCGGCACACCTACTGGTACGAGTCGCACGAGGCGCACGTGGCCGGCCGGGTCGGCCTGGTGGTCGCCGTCGGCGAGCACCTGGCCGCCGGCCCGCAGCGGGTCCGCGCGCGGCTCGCGGCGCTGGGCCGCGCCACCCGCGAACGGCTCGACGGCCGCGGCGGGTGGCAGGTCGCGGAGCCGCTGGACG
The DNA here is from genome assembly GCF_026967995.1 of Modestobacter sp. VKM Ac-2979. Classification (NCBI taxonomy): domain Bacteria; kingdom Bacillati; phylum Actinomycetota; class Actinomycetes; order Geodermatophilales; family Geodermatophilaceae; genus Modestobacter; species Modestobacter sp. VKM Ac-2979. Next base: position 21,532 of record NZ_JAPVBO010000006.1, on the reverse strand, counting down.
AGCCGACGGCGATCACCACGCTGCGCGCCCCGGACGGCGTCGACGTCCGGGAGGTCGTCGCCCGGCTCCGCACCGAGCACGGCCTGCTGACGACGGCGGCCGGCCGGGAGCGGGCACCCCGGGAGCTCGCCGGCCCGGTGCTCCGCGTCTCCCCGCACCTGGACTCCACCGTCGAGCAGCTCGACCTGCTGGCCACTGCCCTGGCCCACTGATCGTGGCCGGCTGCATCCAGGCGCGGAGGTGGGCTGGAAGAACGGGGTGACAGTCCACCCCAACGGAAGGAACGTCACCGTGAACAAGACCCGCCCGATCGCCCTGACCGCCGGCGCCGCTGGCGCGTTCGCCCTGCTCTTCGGGGCCACGCCCGCGCTGGCCGACTCGCACACCAACGCGACCCTCTCGGTCCTGCACGCCGTCCCGGAGCTCCCGGTCGACGTGTACGCCAACGGCGAGCGGCTGATCGACGACTTCCAGCCGGGCACCCTCACCGACCCGCTGTCGCTCCCCGCCGGCTCGTACGACCTGGCGCTGTTCCCGGCCGATGCCGCGGACGGCTCCGGCGAGCCGCTGCTGTCGGCGATGGGCGTGGAGCTGCCGGCCGGCGCCGACGCCACGGTGGCCGCCCACCTCACCGAGGCCGGCGAGCCCGCTCTCACCCCGTTCGTGAACGACACCTCTGAGGTCGCCGCGGGCGAGGGCCGGCTGACGGTGCGCCACGTGGCCGCGGCGCCCGCCGTCGACGTCCGGGCCGGTGGCGAGGTCATCATCGACGGCCTGGTCAACCCGAACGAGGAGTCGCTGACCGTCCCGGCCGGCGACGTGAGCGCCGACGTGGTGCTCGCCGGCACCGACACCGTGGCGATCGGCCCGGCGGACCTGACCGTGGCCGAGGGCGCCAACACGGTCGTCTACGCGTGGGGTTCTGGTGACGCCGGCTACGAGCTCGCCACCCAGACGGTCCAGGCCGGGGCCTCCGCCCCGACCGGCGTCCCCGGTGGCTCGGCCGGCCTGGCCGCTGACGAGGGCATGCCGGCGCCGCTGGTCGGCCTGACCGTGGCCGGCCTCGCCGCTGCTGCCTTCGCCGGCCGCAAGTACGCCACCAGCCGGGTCTGACCCGACCGGTAACAGCACCACCGTGCGCGGCTCCGTCGTCGTGTTGGTCCTGGGCCATGCCCTGGCGATCGGGACACCGGTCACCTGGGCACTGACCCAGCCCAACACGACGGCGGGCACCACGGTCTGGTCGCCGCGCTGATCGGATCGATCGCAGATCCGGAACAGGTGCATCCGCAGCTGCGGATGGGCAGGAAGTACGAGATGACAGTCCACCCCAACGGAAGGAACGTCACCGTGAACAAGACCCGCCCGATCGCCCTGACCGCCGGCGCCACCGGCGCGTTCGCCCTGCTCTTCGCGGCCACCCCCGCGCTGGCCGACTCGCACACCGCGACCGTCTCGGTCCTGCACGCCATCCCGGAGACCCCGGTCGACGTCTACGCCAACGGCGAGGAGCTCATCGCCGACTTCGAGCCGGGCACCCTCGCCGGCCCGCTCACGCTGCCCGGCGGCGAGTACGACCTGACGGTGTACCCGGCCGGTGCCGACCCGGAGACCGCCGAGGTCGCGGTCAGCCTGGAGGACGTGGAGATCCCGGCCGGCGCCGACGCAACCGTGGTCGCCCACCTCACCGAGGCCGGCGCCCCGCAGCTCACCCCGTTCGTGAACGACACCTCCGCCGTCCCCGCGGGCGAGGGCCGACTCACCGTGCGCCACGTGGCCGCGGCGCCCGCCGTCGACGTCCGGGCCGGTGGCGAGGTCATCATCGACGGCCTGGTCAACCCGAACGAGGAGTCGCTGACCGTCCCGGCCGGCGACGTGAGCGCCGACGTGGTGCTCGCCGGCACCGACACCGTGGCGATCGGCCCGGCCGACCTGACCGTGGCCGAGGGCGCCAACACGGTCGTCTACGCGTGGGGTTCCGGTGACGCCGGCTACGAGCTCGCCACCCAGACGGTCCAGGCCGGGGCCTCCGCCCCGACCGGCGTCCCCGGTGGCTCGGCCGGCCTGGCTGCTGACGAGGGCATGCCGGCGCCGCTGGTCGGCCTGACCGTGGCCGGCCTCGCCGCTGCTGCGTTCGCCGGCCGCAAGTACGCCACCAGCCGGGTCTGACCCGACCGGGAACAGAGGCACCACCGTGCGCAGCTCCGTCGTCGTCCTGGTCCTGGGCCTCGTCCTGGCGATCGGGACACCGGTCACCTGGGCGCTGACCCGGCCCGACACGACGGCGGGCACCACGGTGGAGCAGGCGATCGACACGCCGTCGTCCTCGACGACGGCGCCGTCACCGTCGGCGGCACCGCCCTCCGGGGCGGTGCCGCCGTCGGCGCCCGCACTCGACCTCCCGCCGGTGACCACCCGGGACGCGGCTCCCACCGTGGCCGCACCGGTCCCGGCTCCGGTCCGGCTGAGCCTGCCGGCCCGGGGCGTGGACGCCCCGCTGGACCCGGTGGGGGTCTCCCCGGACGGCCAGATGGAGCTGCCGGAGGACGTGGACCGGGTCGGCTGGTACCGCTTCGGTCCCGCGCCCGGGGACGACGGCTCGGCGGTGCTCGCCGGGCACGTCGACGACCGGGAGCAGGGGCTGGGCGCCCTGGCTCCGCTGCGCAGCGCCGAGGTCGGCGACGTCGTCGTGGTCACCGGCGCGAACGGCGAGGAGACCCGCTGGCAGGTGGTCTCCCGCGAGCTGATCACCAAGCAGGTCCTGCCACTGGACACGATCTTCGGCCGGGACGGTCCGCCCCGGCTGGTGCTGGTCACCTGTGGTGGTCCGTTCATGCCCGAGATCCGCAGCTATCGCGACAACGTGGTCGTCGTTGCCGAACCGCTCCCATGAGCCTCCTGGCCGTCCGTCGGCCACCACTGGGTACGGTCGCTGACGTGCCCACCACCGAGGGCTCGGTGCAGCAGAGCGCCGAGCCGGACGACGTCGAGGTCGCCCGGCGCTTCGTCGACGGCGACGAGCAGGCCCTCGCGTGGGCCTACGAGCGATGGGCGGCGCAGGTGCACGGCATGGCGGTGCGGGCCTTCGGGCCCGGCCCCGATGCCGAGGACGTCACCCAGCAGACCTTCATCTCGGCCTGGACCGGGCGCGCTCGGTACCGACCCGACCAAGGGGCACTGCCGGCCTGGCTGGTGGGGGTGTGCCGGCACAAGATCGCCGACACCTGGGCCAAGCGGGAACGGCAGCGTCGGTCGACCGAGGCGGCCGCGAGCGAGGCCCGCTCGGCCCCGACCGCCGGCCCCGGCAGCGAGCTGGCCACCGAGGTGGCCGACCGGGTGCTCCTGCTGGGCGAGTTGAACCGGATCGGCCAGCCGCAACGAAGCATCATCGAGCTCGCGTTCTTCGAAGACCTGACCCATGCACAGATCGCGGCACGCACCGGCATCCCGCTGGGCACCGTGAAGAGCCACATCAGACGCACCTTGGAGCGCCTGCGAGACCGGTTGGAGGTGGACGGTGCAGCACTGCGATCCTGACGAGCTGGCGCTGGCCGCCCTCGGCGAGCAGCCGTCGCCCGAGTGCGCCGCGCACCTGACCGACTGTGCCGAGTGCGAGCAGGAGGTCGCCTCGCTCCGGCGGAGCGTCGACGTCCTCGCCGTCCCTGCGCTGGCCGCGCCCAGCCAGGCGATGGCCCCACCCCCGCAGGTCTGGGCCGCCATCGCCGCCGCGACCGGGGTCGCTGCCTCCCCCCGCCCGGCCGAGATCGAGGCCGGACTGTCGCGCGAGGTCCCCATGCCCGGGCCGACCGAGGTCGAAACGGACGTTCCCGGATCGACTGACTCCCCTCCGGCAGGGGCGACCGTCATGCCCTTCCGGTCGCGGTCCGCTCGCCGGCCGGCGACCCGGTGGCTGCCGCTGGCCGCCGCCGTGCTCGTGGGTGGCCTGATCGGCGCCGGGGCGGTCGCGGTCACCCAGGACGGCCCCGGCGGCGCCGTGGTGGCCCAGGCCGGCCTCGATCCGCTGCCGGAGCAGATCGCGTCGGGGAACGCGGAGGTCCGGGAGCGCGGCGGGATCCGCGAGCTGCAGGTCGACCTCGACGTGCCCGCACTGCAGGACGCCTACTACGAGGTGTGGCTGCTGCAGGCCGACGCCCAGCGGATGGTGCCGGTCGGCATCGTCCGGCAGGGCGCGACCGTGCTGCGGCTGCCCGACGGCATCGACCTCGCCGCCTACCCGCTGGTCGACGTCTCGGTCGAGCCGCTCGACGGCAACCCGACGCACTCCGGCGTCTCGGTGGTCCGCGGCGAGCTCTCCACCTGACCCCGGCGCCCGCTCAGCCGAGCGGAGCCTGCATCCGCTGCGCCACCCGCCGGTGGACGGCGAGCTGCTCCTCGAGCCCGGGGTGCACGACGGCGCCGTCGGAGACCACGAAACGCCCCGCCACGACGGTGTGCCGTGCGGACACCGGACCGCAGCGCAGCCAGGCCTCCACCGGGTCCGACAGCGCACCGGCGAACCGCACGCCCTCCAGTGACCAGATCGCGAGGTCACCGCAGGCGCCGATGGACAGCTCGCCGATCTCGCCGGACCGGCCCAGGCAGGCGGCGCCCCCGCGGGTGGCGATCTCCAGCGCGTCCCGGGCCGACATCGCCGCGGCGCCGTGCCGGAGCTTGCCCTGCAGCATCGCGGTGCGGGCCTCCAGCCACAGCGACGCGGAGTCCGCCGACGCCGAGCCGTCGACGCCCAGCCCGACCGGCGCGCCGGCCGCCCGCAGCTCGGCCACCGGGGCGAGACCGCTGCCCAGGATCATGTTCGACGAGGGGCAGTGCGCTGCCCCGACCCCGGCCGCGCCGAGCCGGGTGACCTCCTTGGCGTCCGGCCAGACCACGTGCGCGAGCCACGTCTGGTCGGTCATCCAGCCGACGTCGGTCAGGTGGTCGACCGGTCGCCGGCCGAAGGTCGCCAGGCAGAAGGCGTCCTCGTCCTGGGTCTCGGCGAGGTGGGTGTGCAACCGGACGTCGAGGGACTCGGCCAGCTCCGCCGTCCGGCGCATCAGGTCGGGGGTGACGCTGAACGGGGAGCAGGGCGCCAGCGCGATCCGGGTCATCGCGGTGGGTGCGGGGTCGTGGTGGGCCTGCACCAGCCGCTGCGAGTCGGCCAGGATCTCGTCGTCGTCCTGCACCACCGAGTCCGGCGGCAAGCCGCCGTCCTTGACGGAGAGCGACATCGACCCGCGGGTGGGTGAGAACCGGACGCCGAGCTCCCGTGCCGCGGCCACCTCCGCGGAGATCAGGTCGCCGGCGCCGCGCGGGTGCACGTAGAGGTGGTCGGTCGACGTGGTGCAGCCGGACAGCGCCAGCTCGGCCAGCCCGACGTACGCGCTGACGTACGCCGCCTCCTCGTCGAGCCGGGCCCACAGCGGGTACAGCGTGACCAGCCAGTCGAACAGCCCACCGGTGAGCGCGGGGGCGTAGGCGCGGGTCAGGTTCTGGTACAGGTGGTGGTGGGTGTTCACCAGCCCGGGCGTGACCAGGCAGCCACGGGCGTCGACCCGCCGGACGGCGGCCGGCTGCGGGTCGCCCGGGCCACCGAGGCCGCTGACCACGCCGTCGGTGATCGCGACCCAGCCTCCGGGCAGCTCGCGGCGGGCGTCGTCGACGGTGGCGATCAGCTCGGCGTCGTGCACGAGCAGGTCAGCGGTCTGCACCCAGCGCATCCTGCCCCGTGGACGTGTCCGGCGTGTGTACGAGCCTCCCCCGCCAACTCCAAGCTATAGCGCACCCGGGGGCTTGCGGCAAGACCCGGGGGGTGCCGGAAGATCGTCGACCGCGGCCCTGACCTGCAGGTATGCCGCAGCCGTCAGGACGGAGCCGACTGCATGCCCCCGTTCAGCACCAGTGCCTTCGACCTCCCCGACCACCTCACCGCCAAGGCCGACCCGGCGCTGATCGCCACCGACGAGCGGCACCTCGCCGCCATCGCCACCAGCCTCGAGGAGTCGATCGCCGACCTGGCCGACCGCCTCGCCGCCGAGCGGCGCGCGCCCGGCGGCACGGGTGAGGCGGCGCTGAACCGGGACCTGGAGGTGCACCGGCTCTCCGCCCGGCTGCGCACCCTGCGTCGCTTCGGCCTGGACCTCTGCCTGGGGCGCGTCGTCCGCGCCGCCGACCCCGAGCCGGTCTACGTCGGGCGGCTGGGCCTCACCGACGGCGCCGGTCGCCGGCTGCTCGTCGACTGGCGCTCGCCCGCCGCCGAGCCGTTCTTCGGCGCCACCCACGCCGACCCGATGGGGCTGGTCAGCCGCCGCCGGTACCGCTGGACCCGCGGCCGGGTCAGCGACTACTGGGACGAGGTGTTCACCGCCGAGGCGCTGGAGGGGCACGCGGCCCTCGACGACCAGTCCGCCTTCCTCGCCAGCCTGGGCGGCACGCGGTCGGCCCGGATGCGCGACGTGCTCGGCACCATCCAGGCCGACCAGGACGCGATCATCCGCGCGGGGTCCGCCGGCACGCTGGTCGTCGACGGCGGGCCCGGGACGGGCAAGACCGTCGTCGCCCTGCACCGGGCGGCCTACCTGCTCTGGTCCGACCCGAACGTCGGCTCCCGCCGCGGCGGGGTGCTGGTGGTCGGCCCGCACCAGCCCTACCTGTCCTACGTCGCCGACGTCCTGCCCAGCCTGGGCGAGGAGGGGGTGCGCACCTGCACCCTCCGGGACCTCGTGCCCGAGGGGGCGACGGCGGCGGTGGAGACCGACCCGGAAGTCACCCGCCTGAAGTCGACCGCGGACCTGGTGACGGCGATCGAGGCCGCCGTCGGTTTCTACGAGGAGCCGCCCCGACGCGGGCTCACGGTCCAGACGCCCTGGGCGGAGGTCGAGCTCGGCCCCGCCGACTGGGCCGAGGCGTTCGCCGCGCCCGAGCCCGGCGCGCCGCACAACGAGGCGCGCGGCGAGGTGTGGGCGGAGCTGCTCCGGGTCCTGGTGGACGCGCACGACGACGACGTGCCGGCCGACCTGCTCCGCAGGTCACTGGAGCAGGACCGGGAGCTGCGCAGGGCCTTCGACCGGGCGTGGCCGGCGCTCGACGCGGCCGACGTCGTCGGCGACCTGTGGTCGGTGCCCGCCTACCTGCGCCGGTGCGCCCCCTGGCTCGGCCCGGACGAGGTCCGGGCCCTGCAGCGCGCCGACGCCCGCGCCTGGACGACGGCCGACCTGCCGCTGCTCGACGCCGCCCGGCAGCGGCTGGGCGACCCGGAGGCGTTCGACCGGACGCGTCGGCACGTGGCCGCCGTCGCCGCGGAACGGGAACGCATGGCGACCGTCATCGACGACCTGATCGCCGCCGACGACTCCGAGCTCCTGCTGATGACGACCCTGCGCCACCAGGACCTGCAGGACGCCCTGGTCGACGACGCCGCCTTGCCCGCCGCCACGCCGGACGTGCTCGCCGGCCCGTTCGCGCACGTCGTGGTGGACGAGGCCCAGGAGCTCACCGACGCCGAGTGGCAGATGCTGCTGCTCCGCTGCCCGTCGCGGAGCTTCACCGTCGTCGGGGACCGGGCCCAGGCCAGGCACGGGTTCACCGAGTCGTGGCCGGAGCGGCTGGAGCGGGTCGGGCTCGGCCGGGTCGGCGTCGCGCCCCTGACCCTCAACTACCGGACCCCGGAGGAGGTCATGGCCGCCGCCGAGCCGGTCATCCGGGCCGTCCTGCCGGACGCCAACGTGCCGACGTCGGTCCGCCGCACCGGCGTCCCGGTCCGGTATGGGTCCCTCGCCGAGCTGGGGACGATCGTCGACGACTGGCTCGCCGGACATGAGGAGGGGACGGCGTGCGTCATCGGGGCCCCGTCGTTCCGTGCCGGACCCCGCGTCCGGTCGCTGACCCCGGCGCTGGTGAAGGGCCTGGAGTTCGACCTGGTCGTCCTCGTCGACCAGGCGGGGTCCGGCGCGGGCATCGGCGGCGCGGTCGACCGCTACGTGGCGATGACCCGGGCGACGCAGCAGCTCGTCGTCCTCACCCGTCCTGACCCGCCCTGGCGCCCGGCCGTCATCGCCCCGTGACACTGCGGGGCTACCGTGACCGTCCCCCACCGATGAGGAGCCCCATGGACTTCCTGCAACCGGTCACCTGGACGGAGGCGCTGGAGGCGAAGGCCGCCCATCCCGACGCCGTGCCGATCGCCGGGGGCACCGACGTGATGGTGGGCCTCAACTTCGGCCACCTCCGCCCGGCGCTGCTCCTCGACCTCACCCGGGTCGCCGACCTGCGCGACTGGGCGATCACGGACGGCGCGGTCCGACTGGGGGCGGGGGTCAGCTACGCGCGGGTGATCAGCGAGCTCGGCGACCGGCTGCCGGGCCTGGCCATGGCCTCCCGCACCATCGGGTCCCCGCAGATCCGCAACCGGGGCACGGTCGCCGGCAACCTCGCCACCGCGTCACCGGCCGGCGACGCCCACCCCGCGCTGCTGGCCGCGGGGGCCGAGGTCGAGGTGGCCTCGGTCCGGGGCACCCGCCGGATCCCGATCGACGACTTCTACACCGGGGTAAAGCGGAACGCGATGGACGGCGACGAGCTCATCACCGCCGTCCACGTCGTCCCGCCAAGCGGCCCGCAGCAGTACAGCAAGATCGGCACCCGCAACGCGATGGTCATCTCCGTCGCGGCGTTCGGCCTGGCCCTGCACCCGGACCGCCGCGCGGTCGGCACCGGCATCGGCTCGGCCGCGCCGACCCCGCGCCGCGCCCCCGCCGCCGAGGAGTTCCTGGCCGGCGAGCTCGACAGCAGCGGCCTGTGGGAGTCCCGGGCCGAGCTGCCGGAGGCGACCATCGCCCGCTTCGGGGAGCTGGTCGCCGCCGCGGCCGCCCCGATCGACGACGTCCGCGGCAGCGCCCGCTACCGCGTCCACGCGCTGTCCGTGATGGCCCGCCGCGCCCTGACCTGGGCCTGGGCCGACCACCGCTCCGCGAACCAGGAGGCCTGACGTGCGTCTGACCTGCACCGTGAACGGCACCGAGCAGCACGTGGACGACGTCTGGGAGGGCGAGAGCCTGCTCTACGTCCTGCGGGAGCGGATGGGCCTCCCCGGGTCGAAGAACGCCTGCGAACAGGGCGAGTGCGGCTCCTGCACCGTCTACCTCGACGGCCTGCCGGTCTGCGCCTGCCTGGTCGCCGCCGGCCAGGCCGAGGGCCGGCAGGTCGGCACCGTCGAGGGGCTGGCCGACCCCGAGGCGCTGCACCCGGTGCAGCAGGCCTTCCTGGACGCCGGCGCCGTCCAGTGCGGCTTCTGCACGCCCGGGCTGCTGGTGGCCACGCACGACCTGATCGCCCGGCACGGCCGGCCCAGTGACGCCGAGACCCGCGAGGCGCTGGCCGGCAACCTCTGCCGGTGCACCGGCTACGAGAAGATCCTGGACGCCGTCCGGCTCGCCGCGGACCGGATGGCCGAGCCCACGGCAGGGGGAGACCGATGAGCACGCCGACCCGCACGCCGACCGGGGCACCGGAGCACCTGACCGGGCCGGGCAGCGGCGGGGTCGGCGACGACGCCCAGCGGCCCGACGGCGTCCTCAAGGTCCGCGGCGAGTTCGCCTACGGCAGCGACCTCTGGATGGAGGACATGCTCTGGGGGGTCACCCTCCGCAGCCCGCACCCCTACGCCCGGATCCGCTCCATCGACACCAGCGCGGCGCTGGCCACCCCCGGCGTCTCCGCCGTGCTCACCTCCGACGACGTGCCCGGCGAGAAGGTCTACGGGCTCGAACTGGCCGACCAGCCGGTGCTGGCCGTCGACGTCGTCCGCTACCAGGGCGAACCGGTGGCGCTGGTCGCCGCCGACCACCCGGAGACCGCCCGGCTGGCCGCCGCCCGCATCCACGTCGACTACGACGTGCTGGAGCCGGTCACCGACGCGCGCACCGCGCTGGGGCACCCGACCTGGAACCAGGTGCACGACACCACCGCCGAGGTCACCGAGCTGAGCCGGGAGAGCGCCCACCTGCACCCGGAGGGGAACCTGGTGCGGCACCTGAAGGTCCGCACCGGTGACCCGGCCCCGACCGCGGACGTCGTCGTGGTGGGCGAGTACGAGGTGGGGATGCAGGACCAGGCCTTCCTCGGTCCGGAGGCCGGCCTCGCCGTGCCGGCCGAGGACGGCGGCGTGGAGCTGCACGTCGCCACCCAGTGGCTGCACGTGGACCAGAAGCAGATCTGCTCCGCCCTCGCCCTGCCGCCCGAGCAGGTACGGCTGACGCTGGCGGGCGTGGGCGGCGCCTTCGGCGGCCGTGAGGACCTGTCGATGCACGTGCACGCCTGCCTGCTGGCGCTGCGCACCGGGCGCCCGGTGAAGATGTCCTACAACCGGGAGGAGTCCTTCTTCGGCCACGTGCACCGCCACCCGGCGACCATGCGCTACGAGCACGGCGCCACCCGGGACGGCGAGCTGGTCTACGTCAAGGCGGCGATCTACTTCGACGGTGGCGCCTACGCCTCCAGCACCCCGGCCGTGGTGGGCAACGGCGGGACGATGGGGATCGGCCCCTACGTCGTCCCCAACGTGCACGTCGACTGCTACGGCGCGTACACGAACAACCCGCCGTGCGGGGCGATGCGCGGCTTCGGGTCGGTGCAGACCGCCTTCGCCTACGAGTCGCAGATGGACGCCCTCGCCGCCGAGCTGGGCATGGACGCGGTGGAGCTGCGCTGCCGCAACGCGATGGAGGAGGGGTCGGCCACCCCCACCGGCCAGGTGATCGACAGCCCGGCCCCGGTCGCGGAGCTGCTGCGCCGGCTGGAGGCCATGCCGCTGCCGGCCGCGTCCGGCGACGGCGAGGTCGACCTGCGCGACATGCCCGGCGGGGTCTCCAACACCACCCACGGGGAGGGCGTCCGGCGCGGGGTCGGCTACGCCGTGGCGTACAAGAACGTCGCCTTCTCCGAGGGCTACGACGACCACTCGACGGCCCGGGTGCGCCTGGAGGTGGTCGGTGGCGAGCCGACCGCCACCGTGCACACCGCCGCGGCCGAGGTCGGTCAGGGGCTGGTCACCGTCGAGCAGCAGATCGCCCGCACCGAGCTCGGGGTCGAGCGCGTCGTCGTGCACCCCAAGGACACCAGCGTGGGGTCGGCCGGCTCGACCTCGGCCTCCCGGCAGACCTACGTCACCGGCGGCGCGGTCAAGGCCGCGTGCGAGAAGGTGCGTGAGCAGGTGCTCGCCCGGGCCGAGCGACTGGTGGGACGGACCGTTCCCGACCTGCGGCTGGCCGGCGGTTCCGTGGTGTCCGACAGCGAGGACATCACCGTCCCGCTGGCCGACCTGCTGGGGGACGACGTCCTCGAGGAGACCCTCGAGTGGCGGCACCGCCCCACCGAGGCGATCGACCCGGAGACCGGCCAGGGCTTCGCGCACGTGCAGTACGCCTTCTCCGCGCACCGGGCCGTGGTGGACGTCGACACCGAGCTCGGGCTGGTCAAGGTGGTCGAGATGGCCTGCACCCAGGACGTCGGCAAGGCGATCAACCCGCAGGCGGTGGTCGGCCAGATCCAGGGCGGCACCGCGCAGGGCCTCGGGCTGGCGGTGATGGAGGAGATCCTGATCAAGGACGGCAAGGTGCGGAACCCGTCGTTCACCGACTACCTGATCCCGACCATCCTGGACATGCCGCCGATGCGCATCGAGGTCCTGGAGTACGCCGACCCGCACGCCCCCTACGGCCTGCGCGGGGTCGGCGAGGCACCCAACATCTCCTCCGGCCCCGCGGTGCTCGCCGCCATCCGCGCCGCGACCGGCCTCCCGCTGAACCGGGTGCCGGTGCGGCCGGAGCACATCACGGGGACCTGACCAGCCCCGTCAGCCGGCCCGACCGTCGAGCAGGGAGCGGACGGCGGGCGGGAGTTCGCCGGTCAGCGGGCGGTGCCCGACCAGCCGGCCAGCTTCACTCGGGTCGACGCCGAGCGAGCCCAGCACCTCCAGGGCCGGGACGTCGGGCAGCGCGTCGAACCAGCGGCGTCCCAGTGCGGCGCGGCCGGCGGCGGTGGGCCGCCCCCACAGCCGCAGCCGGGCCATCCCGCCGTCGGGGAAGACGTCCAGCCGCACGCTGCTCACTCCCGTCTCCCCGTCGAGCACAAACCGGTGCCGGGTGTCCGGCTGGAGCCGGGTGCGGGGCAGCAGCACGACCTCCGCGCCGTCGGCGGTGCGCCCGGTGAGCGACGCGGTGCCCGGGGCGTTGCCGAGGAAGTACGAGGTGTCCAGCTCGGCGAGGGTGACCACGCCCTCGCAGGCCAGGTCGACGTCGACCCAGTCGTTGCCCGTGCCGCGGCGGCGGGCGTTCTCCCAGCCCTCGCCCATCGACCGGGCCGAGCCGTGGCCGATCAGCTGGTGCGGGCTGCCGTAGTGGGCGTTGCTCACGCCGGTGACCCGTCCGCCGTTCTCCAGGGCGGCCAGGTCGAACGGCCCGGCGTCCACCAGTCGCGGGTCCGGGACGACGCTGCCGTGCACCCGCAGCCGGGCCACCCCGCCGTCGGGGTGGATGGACAGCCGCACGTGCGTGTACCGGCGGTCGGACTCCACCGGGAAGGCGTTGGCGGTGTCGCCGGCCAGGTCGACGAGCGGCAGCAGCGGCTGCCAGTCCGCGCGCGCGAGCTCCTCGACCGACGGGTGCCCCTCGACCGCGGCGCCGTCCAGCGAGGCCTGCGGCGGGTAGTTGCCGGTGAAGAACGCGGTGTCGACGACGACGCCGGCCACGATCCCCGGCGCCCCGAGCCGCACGATCGCCCAGTCGTGCCCGGGGCTGCGCCGGCGGCGCGTCTCCCAGCCGTCGTACTCCTTGCCCTTGTGCCCGAACTCGGTGCGCGGCACGGCCGGGTGCGGCAGCACGAGGTTCTCCCGGGCAGCGAAGAACTCGTCGTTCGCAGCGACGACGGCGCCGCCGAGGTCACGACGGGCCAGGTCGGGGAGGGCGAGGAAGGCGGGGTCGGTCATCGGGCTCCAGACGGATCGGGACGGACGCGGGTCACTGTGACACGGCGCGGGCCCGTCACCCCTCCGATCGCTCGAGCAACCGGCCGAGGGGAGCCGCCCCGTCGACCAGCGGCTGCCCGCGCAGCCAGGTCCGGCGGACCACCCCGGTCAGCTCCCGCCCCGCGTACGGCGTGACCGGGCTGCGGTGGTGCAGCTGCGCCACCCGCCACGGCTCGTCGGGCGCGAACGCCACCAGGTCGGCGTCCTTGCCCACGGCGATCGCGCCCTTGCCGGTCAGCCCGGTCAGCCGCGCCGGCGCGGCCGCCATCCACCGCACGACGTCGGCGAGGGAGAACCCCCGCGCCCGGGCCCCGCTCCACACCACCGGCAGGGTCACCTGCAGCCCGGCAATGCCACCCCAGGCGAGCGCGAAGTCGCCGACGTCCAGCCGCTTGAGCTCCGGCGTGCACGGCGAGTGGTCGCTGACCACCAGGTCGACGTCCCCGTCGGCCAGCGCGCGCCACAGCGCCTCCCGGTGCTCGGCCTCCCGGATCGGCGGGCAGCACTTGAACGACGTGTCGCCGTCGGGGACCTCCTCGGCGCTGAACGTCAGGTAGTGCGGGCAGGTCTCGACGGTGATCCGCACCCCCTCCGCCCGGGCGGCCCGCAGCATCGGCAGCGCACCGGCGTCGGCGAGGTGGACGACGTGCACCCGGGCGCCGGTGTCCCGGGCGGCGGCGATGAGCCGGCCGATCGCGGTCTCCTCCGCCGCACCCGGCCGCGAGGCGAGGAAGTCGGCGTAGCTCCGCCCACCCGGCTGCGGGGCGGCGGTGATCACGTCGTCGTCCTCGCAGTGCGCGATGAGCAGCCCGTCGACGGCGGCCAGCTCGGTGAGCGCGGCCCGCAGGCCGGCGTCGTCCAGCGGCGGGAACTCCGGTACGCCGGAGTCCAGCAGGAAGCACTTCACGCCCACCGCCCCGGCGGCGAGCAGTCGTGGGAGCTGGCCGGCGTTGCCGGGCACGGCGCCGCCCCAGAAGGCGACGTCCACGCTGACCTGCCCCTCGGCCACCGCGCGTTTCACGTGCAACGCCTCGACGTCGACCGTGGGCGGGACCGAGTTCAGCGGCATGTCGACGATCGTGGTGATGCCCCCGGCCGCCGCCGCGCGGGTCGCCGAGGCGAAGCCCTCCCACTCGGTGCGCCCGGGCTCGTTGACGTGCACGTGGCTGTCGACCAGCCCGGGGAGCAGCACCTCGTCCTCGGGGAGGGTGACCACCTGGCCGTCGACCTCGCCGAAGCCGGTGACGGCGACGATGACGCCGTCCTGCACGTGCACCGCGGCCGACCGCTCCCCGTCGGGCAGCACCACCCGCCGGGCCCGGACGACGAACGACCCGCTCACCGCGCCACCTCCGCCAGCTCGTCGACCGGTCGCGACGACACCGACGCCAACCGGGTCACCGCGTCGTGCAGCTCGTCGCCCCACGCCGTCCCCACCCAACCGCCGGGCAACGGCAGCCGCACGGCGTCGCCCCCGGTCGCCACCTCGGGCCGCGCGTCGCCGATCGACACCGTGGAGACGTAGGCCCGGGGGGCGACCGGCGGCAGCCAGGCCGGCGCCCCGGGCCCCAGGCCGATCGCGGTGTGCACCAGCGGGCGGCCGTCCCGCTCGACCCGGGTCGTGCCGGTCCAGCGCCCCGGCTCCTCGCCCACCCGGCCGAGCAGCACCTGCTCGGTGGCGGTCAGCTCGCCGCCGTCAGCCAGCTGCGCGTGCAGCTCGGCCCGGTGATCGGCGCGCGCGGTGACCACGGTCGGCTCCGGCGCCAGCTGCAGCACGCCGGAGACCTCGGCTCGCACCACCTGCCGCGACGGCGGGGACTCCCCCCGGGCGGGCAGCACGACGGCCGCGGCCACCGAGTGGACGCTGAGCCGGGCGCCTGCCTCCACGACGAGCCGGATCTCCACGTCGTCCCCGCCCAGCGGGCCGAACGCCGTGGCGACCAGGTGCACGGAGGCGGCGCCGGTGCGCCGCACCGCCAACTGCCCGCTGGCGCGCACGATCGGCAGGGTCGTGCGCCCCCGCGCGTCGCACCGAGCGACCACCTCCACCCGCGTCCTCACGGCGCCGTCTGCAACGCCCTCGCGCGCACCTGCTCCCGCACCCACTCGGCGACCTCGGTCGCCGCAGGGTCCTCCCGCAGCGAGATCAGCAGCGTCGGCTTGTCCCCGCGGACGGCGTCGGAGTCGCGGCGCATCACCCCGAGGTCGGCACCGACCAGCGGCGCGAGGTCGGTCTTGTTGACCACCAGCAGGTCCGAGGCGGTCACCCCGGGCCCGCCCTTCCGCGGCACCTTGTCCCCGCCGGCGACGTCGACCACGAAGACCTGGACGTCGACCAGCCCGTAGCTGAACGAGGCGGTCAGGTTGTCACCGCCGGACTCGACGAAGACCAGCTCCAGCCCGGGGTGCCGGGACTCCAGCAGCTCCACGGCGTCGAGGTTGGCGGTGATGTCGTCGCGGATCGCGGTGTGCGGGCAGCAGCCGGTCTGCACCGCCTCGATCCGGTCGTCGGGCAGCACGGCGTTGCGGCGCAGGAAGTCGGCGTCCTCGGTCGTGTAGATGTCGTTGGTGACGACGGCGAGGTCGTACTCGGCGCCCAGCGTGCGGCACAGCGCGGCGGCCAGGGCGGTCTTGCCCGAGCCGACCGGGCCACCGAGACCGACCCGCAGGGGGCCGCCGTGCCGGTGCTCGGGGGTGTACGGGTCGACGTAGTCGTCGATCCGGTGGTCAGGCGGCATGGGCACTCCTGGTCATGAGGCGAAGAACCGGTCCTTGCGTGCGGCGTGCAGTTCGGCGAGCAGGTCGAGGAGGGGGTCGGTGGCCGCCGGCAGGTCCTCGGCGGATGCCTCGGCGACCTCGTCCACCTCGGGGGCCAGCCGGGCGGTCACCGCGGCCACGGTGATCGGGTCCATGGCCAGCAACCGCTGCGCGGCAGTGGCCGGGCCGCTGATCGCGAGATAGGCGGCGGCGTGCGCGGCGTCCCGCGGCGTCAGCCCACCGGTCGCCGCGGCGACGCCCAGGGCCAGCGGGTGGTGCGGCTGGGCCCGCAGCGCGGCCCACGCCGGGTGCGGCCAGGCCCGGCTGCCGACCCGGACCAGCCCCCGGCCCTGCTGCCGGGAGGTGGCCCGCAGTGCCGGGGAGGGCGTACGGGCATCCGCCTCCGCGTCCAGCGCGTCGAGCGCGGCCACCGGATCGGCGTCGTCCACCGCCCGGCACGCGGCCGCGGCCAGCCCGGCGGCCACCGCTCCCGAGGTGGCCAACCGCCGGCGCAGGAAGACCGCCAGCGAGCCCGGGTCGGCGAGCACCCCGGCCGCGATCGCCTGTTCCACGCCGCCGGAGTGGGTGTGTCCCCCAGCGGGCAGCCGGGAGTCGGCGAGGGTGAGCAGCGCAGCCGTCATCAGAAAAGGAAGTAGCGCTGGGCCATCGGCAGCTCGGCGACCGGCTCGGGCTCCCAGACCTCGCCGCCGACCGACACGGTGAACGTGTCCGGGTCGACCCGGATCTCCGGCAGCGCGGTGTTCTCCGGCATGTCCGCCTTCCCCAGCCGGGTGGTGTCGGCGACCGCGACCAGCCGCCGGTCGACCGCCAGCCGGTCGGCCAGCCCGCCCTCGATCGCGGCCGGGGCGACGAAGTGCACCGAGGTCTGCGCCGGCACCCGGCCGTACGCGCCGAACATCGGCCGCGGCAGCACCGGCTGCGGGGTCGGGATGGAGGCGTTCGCGTCGCCCATCTGCCCCCAGGCGATCATCCCGCCCTTGAGCACCACGTGCGGCCGGACGCCGAAGGTCCCCGGGTCCCAGAGCACCAGGTCCGCGAGCTTCCCCGGCTCCACCGAGCCGACCTCGCCGTCGATCCCGTGCGCCACGGCCGGGCAGATCGTGTACTTGGCGACGTACCGGCGGGCCCGCAGGTTGTCGGCGGCCCCGTCGCCGGCCAGCGACCCGCGGCGGCGCTTCATCACGTGCGCGGTCTGCCAGGTGCGCATCACGACCTCGCCGACCCGGCCCATCGCCTGGGCATCGGAACCGATCATCGAGATCGCGCCCAGGTCGTGCAGCAGGTCCTCGGCGGCGATGGTCGTGGGCCGGATCCGGCTCTCGGCGAAGGCGAGGTCCTCGGGCACGGAGCTGTCCAGGTGGTGGCAGACCATGAGCATGTCGAGGTGCTCGTCGAGGGTGTTCACCGTGTGCGGCCGGGTCGGGTTCGTGCTGCTGGGCAGCACGTTCGGGTGCCCGGCGACGGTGATGATGTCCGGCGCGTGCCCGCCCCCGGCGCCCTCGGTGTGGTACGCGTGGATGCTCCGGCCGGCGATCGCGGCCAGGGTGTCCTCGACGAAGCCGGCCTCGTTCAGGGTGTCGGAGTGCAGGGCCACCGGGACGCCGTTGCGCCCGGCCACGGTGAGCGCGGCGTCGATCGCGGCCGGCGTGGAGCCCCAGTCCTCGTGCAGCTTGAACCCGCTGGCGCCGGCCCGGAGCTGCTCCTCCAGCGAGTCGACCGAGACGGTGTTGCCCTTGCCCAGCAGCGCGACGTTGACCGGCATCCCGTCCATCGCCTCGAGCATCCGGGCCAGGTACCAGTCGCCCGGGGTGATGGTGGTGGCCTTGGAGCCCTCGGCCGGACCGGTGCCCCCGCCGATCATCGTGGTGATGCCCGAGCCGATCGCCGTCGGCACGATCTGCGGGCAGATGAAGTGCACGTGGCAGTCGATGCCGCCGGCGGTGAGGATCTTGCCGTTGCCGGCCAGCACCTCGGTGCCCGGACCGATGACCAGGTCGGGGTGGACGCCGTCCATCGTGTCCGGGTTGCCGGCCTTGCCCAGCGCGACGACCCGCCCGTCGCGGACGCCGACGTCGGCCTTGACGACCCCCCAGTGGTCGAGCACGACCGCGCCGGTGATCACCAGGTCCGGAGCGCCCTCGGCGCGGGTCGCCCGGCCCTGCCCCATCGACTCGCGGATCACCTTGCCGCCGCCGAACACCGCCTCCTCACCGGCCAGGCCCGGACCACCGCAGCGGTCCTCGGTGACCTCGATGAGCAGGTCGGTGTCGGCCAGCCGGATCCGGTCACCGACCGTCGGGCCGTAGAGCTGGGCGTAGCGCTCCCGGGACAGCTGCACCATCAGGCCAGCCCACCTTCCGCAGTGAGCCCGGGGACGACGCGGGCGCCGGCCAGCGGGACGAGGGTGACGGTGCGCTGGATGCCGGGCTCGAACCGGACGGCCGTGCCGGCGGCGATGTCGAGCCGGTGACCGTGCGCCGCAGCCCGGTCGAACGCCAGTGCCCGGTTGGCCTGGGCGAAGTGGAAGTGGGAGCCGACCTGGACCGGCCGGTCGCCGGTGTTGTGCACCGCCAGCTCGACCCGCGGCACGCCGGGCAGCGTCTCGATGACGCCCTCGGCGGTGATGACCTCGCCGGGGATCACGAGATCGGGTGGTGGACGGTCACCAGCTTCGTCCCGTCCGGGAAGGTCGCCTCCACCTGCACCTCCTCCAGCAGCTCGGGGACGCCGTCCATGACGTCGTCCCGGGTCAGGACGGTGCGGCCGGACTGCATCAGGTCGGTGACCAGCTCGCCGTCCCGGGCGCCCTCGAGCACGTGGTCGGTGACGATCGCGGTCGCCTCGGGGAGGTTGAGCTTCAGGCCCCGGGCCTGACGGCGGCGGGCGAGCTCGGCGGCGTAGCTGAGCATCAGCCGTTCCTGCTCGTGCGGGGACAGCAACACGGGCGTCGTCCTCCTGACGTCGGCGAGCCGGCGGAGTCAGGAACGTAGCTGGCCCGTGTGACGGTCCCGTTGCGGGGACTTGTGCACTGCGATTCCTCGGCTCTATGGTTCATTACATGAGTAACGAACCAGCGAGCCTGCTGGGTCGTGTGCCTCGGTGAACGAGGACGCCGGCCCGATCTTCCGGCAGGTCGCCACCCAGCTCGAGGACGCGATCGTCGACGGCTCCCTCGCCGAGGAGAGCCAGGCCCCCTCGTCCAACGAGCTGGCCGCCTTCCACCGCATCAACCCCGCCACCGCCGCCAAGGGCCTGAACCAGCTGGTGGCCGACGGGGTCCTCTACAAGAGACGAGGAGTTGGGATGTTCGTCGCCACCGGCGCACGGGAGCAGCTGCTCAAGCGGCGCCGCAGCGAGTTCGCCGAGCAGTACCTCACCCCCCTGCTGGCCGAGGCCGACAAGGTCGGCATCAGCATCGCCGAGATCGTCCAGCTGCTGCGCGAGCGGGGAGGCCGGTCGTGACCGCCGCCGCCACGCTCGAGGGCGTCACCATGCGCTTCCGGGGACACACCGCACTGACCGACGTCTCCACCACGCTGCAGGCGGAGACGATCACCGGCCTGCTCGGCCGGAACGGTGCCGGCAAGACCACGCTCATGCAACTGCTCACCGGTCACCGCTTGCCCACCGCAGGCCAGGTGACCGTGCTCGGTGCAGCGCCGTACGAGAACGACGGTGTGCTGAGCCGCATGTGCTTCATCAAGGAGGGCCAGCGGTACCCGGACCACTTCCGGGTATGTGACGCCGTCTCCGCGGCCGCCCACCTCTACCCGCACTGGGACCAGCCACTGGCCGACCAGCTGCTCACCGACTTCGACCTGCCCGGCAAGCGGCCGATCAAGAAGCTGTCCCGGGGGATGAACTCGGCCGTCGGCATCATCCTGGGCCTGGCCTCGCGGGCACCGGTCACGCTGTTCGACGAGCCGTACCTGGGCCTGGACGCCGTCGCGCGCCAGCTCTTCTACGACCGCCTGCTGGCCGACTACGCCGAGCACCCCCGCACGATCCTGCTCTCCACACACCTCATCGAGGAGATCAGCGACCTGCTCGAGCACGTCCTGCTCATCGACCGCGGCCGGGTGCTGCTGGATGCGGACGCGGAGACGTTGCGGTCCACGGCGCTGACCGTCACCGGCCCGGCGGCCCAGGTGGCCACCTTCGGCGCCGGCCACGCCGTCCTGCACGAGGAGTCGATGGCCGGCCAGACGCGAGCGATCGTCCGGACGGCGACGGCGACGGCCCGACAGGAGGCCAAGGCCCTCGGCCTGGCCGTCGAACAGACGTCGATCCAGCGGCTGGTGGTCGCCATGAGCCTCGCCGCGGCGCAGCCCGCCACACCCTCGACTCTCGACCGCGCCACCCTGCAGGGAGCTCACCGATGAACCGTGTCCTCGGCGCCGCCCGCCTCCAGCTCATCAACCCACTCCTGTCCGTCGGGATCGGCTGGGCGATCGTCGCGCTCGCCTTCGTCGTGAACCTGGCGATCTGGGGCGTCGGTGACCTGGACACCAGCGCAAGCGACTCCAACACCGGCGGTCTGGCCGCGCTGTACATCACGGTGCTGGTGACCTACATCCAGGCGGTGACCATGGTGTTCCCCTTGGCGATGGGGCTCAGCCTCAGCCGTCGGGTCTTCTACCTGGGGACGGCGCTGGTCGCCGTCGTGCAGGCGGTCGTCTTCGGCATCGCCCTGGCCGCGCTGACCGCAGTCGAGAACGCCACGAACGGCTGGGGCGCCGGACTGGAGTTCTGGGCCCCCGGAGCCGTGGACGTCGGGAACCCGGCCCTGCAGGTCGTCGTCTTCGCCGTCCCGATGATGGCCTTCGCCTTCATGGGGATCGGCTTGGGTGTGCTCTACAAGCGCTGGGGGGCGACGGGCATCTACGCGCTGACGGCCGCGCTGATCGTGGGCACCGGCGCCCTCGTCGTGCTGCTCACGTGGCGCCGGGCCTGGGACGACCTGGGAGCCTGGCTGACCGATCGTTCGGTGGAGTCCTTCGCCATCGGCTTGCCCGCGGTGGCCGCACTCGCGCTCGCCGCGCTGGCATACCTGGGGCTGCGACGCGCGGTCCCCTGACCACGCAGGCACATCCGACGGCCGGCCCGCTCCTGGCGCGCCGGCCGTCGGCGTCCTGCGCGGCCGATAAGTGGCCTGACGAATCAGACCGACACCACCGGGCATCGCACCCTGCAGCGACGGCCTCGAGTTCGGCTACGTCCCCAAGGGCGAGGTCCCGGAGCTCGCTCGGGACGACAGCCGGCGTTCGGCCGCGGTCGACACGTCGGTGCAGTGGAATCGTCGGGAGCCGACGTGTTCCCGCTACGGAGAGCACCGGCCAGGGTGCCCACGTCAGCCTCTGCCGGAAATGCAGGAACGGGGCCACAGCCGTAGCTGTGACCCCGTCCTGGGAGTTATGTCCGGCGGCGTCCTACTCTCCCACCCGGTCCCCCGGGCAGTACCATCGGCGCTGAAAGGCTTAGCTTCCGGGTTCGGAATGAGACCGGGCGTTTCCCTTTCGCCATGACCGCCGTAACACTGTGAAGATGTACCCCACCCCGACACGCATCCCGGCTACCCGGGACGGTGTCTGAGGAGGAGCGGAACACAAGGGTTCCGTACCTTCAGAGCTGCACAGTGGACGCGACATTGTCTTGCAAAATGGGCTGGATGAGTATGTGGTCAAGCCCTCGGCCTATTAGTACCGGTCAGCTCCACGACTTGCGCCGCTTCCACTT